>JAMPEJ010000009.1 GCA_023665205.1 Corallococcus sp. | reverse complement strand
GCTACCGCTTCCGCTCCGCATTTCGGACATACGCGTATACCACTTGCCGCCGCTCCGCACTCGGGACAATATTTGCCGTCAAAAGACGTATTGCAATTGGGACATTTGTGCATCATTGATTTTTGTTTTCTCCTTGAACCGTATTGAAGCGGACTCGCAAAATATAGTTACGGTATGCGCTCTGCGTACATTTTATACGAGAATTTCTCGTAAGTCAAGATAAATAACGAAAATTATTCGTAAAATAAATATATGAACAAACAACTGATAAGCGAGCGTATAAAGGAAATACGAACGTTTGCAAAACTGAATCAATCGGAATTCGGGAAAAAAGTAGGCGTATCGCAAGATACCGTATCTCTGTGGGAAAATGCCCGCAGCCTGCCCGCGACTGAATACGTTGTGGAAATTGCGGAAAAATTCGAGGTTTCGTCCGATTATATTCTGGGGCTTAAAGATTATTGAAAACTATTTGAAAGGGGATTCAAAAACAATATAAAATACGAATAAGGCTGCGCACAAATTGCGCCGCCTTATTTTTTTGTATTAAAAAGGAAAAACGCTAAATAGGTTGTTAGTATGAAATGGAAAGAAATTTTTGCCGACGCCGCAACGGTTGTCGGATGCTGCGTAGGCGCAGGATTTTTGAGCGGAAAGGAAGCGCAACTTTACTTCGGCAATCCGCTATGTGCCTGTATCTTTGCCGTAACGTTTTGCGTTCTGGTTTTTTGCGTGCGGAGTTTCTGCGCAAAAATGCGTTGCAGCGACGTTGCCTCGCTGTGCAAAACTTGCTACGGAAGCGCCGGTCACGTACTTGCTGCGCTTGCTTGCGCCTGCTGTTTTGTGTGCATTGTGGCCATGATCGCCGGGTCAAACGTTTGCCTTTCCGCCCTGCTTCTGCCGAAATTTGAACCGTTTTACGGCGTGATCGTGGGCGTTATGAGCGTTTTGGTTGTAAAAAAGGGCTTGCGCGCCCTAAAAATGCTCAATATTTTAAGTCTGCTACTCGCAGCAGTTTACCTTGTTTGGTTGTTTGCGGAAAGCAAGGCAACCGACTTTGTTCCGCAGCCCATACACCCCTTTTCACCGATAGTTTATGCAACGTTCAGCCTGACGACGTCGCTCGGCGTGTTGACTAAACTTTCACAAACCGACAAACGAAGCAATGCCGCCGCCACGTTGATTTGTTCCGCATTGCTGCTTGCATTGGCGTTCGTAGTAATGCGCCTGTGCAACTTCGATATGGAACTTCCTCTGTTGTGCCGAACGAAAAACGCCGCGCTAAACGCGATGGGCGGCATCGCAGTAGTCTGCGCAACAGTCACGGGAGTCTCCGCCAATGCGATACCTCTTTCGGAAAGTTTGAAAGACGTATTTGACGGAGACGACGTTTTGTGCCTGCTTACCTTGTTTTGTACGGCCGTGGCTATGTCGCTTATCGGAGTGGACGTCGTAATGAAATGGGGATATTTTGCCGTTGCCGGCGTCGGCGCCGTGATCGTTGCAGGATGCTTAAATCGCTTCGTGTCGGACGCGCGGATAATGCGTAAAAGACGCGTAAAAACAAAAACGTAAAACTATTTTCAGAACAGACGACGGAGAAAACGAGGCGACGGTTGGCGTGTCCGGAGCACTCCGCACGTTTTGCGCGACCTTCTAGACGGCTTTCACAAATGTGAAAGCCAAGTTCAGACAAGTACGCCATCGGAAAGTTTGCATATTTTTTGCGTAATAAAAAGGCGATTGCGGAATTTGCAGTCGCCGAAATATTTATTTTAAGTTTTTATTTTAACCGACGTTCACACTAATTACAAGTGCAATAAAATGCGTACTTTGTCTGCCTTTGATATTGAACCGGTTTTACCTTTTGCAAAACTGTAACAGACAAAGAAGCGTTCGACAAAAAAACGCACCGGATACGGTCTACTTGAGAGACTTGAGATAACGGGCGTAAAGTTCCGTTTCGCTCTCTGCAAAGAACTCGGATTCTTCACTCTTTTCAAAACCGCGTTTTGTTATGCAGAGCATGGCGTATGCCAAGTTGTGGACGAGACTTAAACTGAACTTTTCATCTTCTATCAGAGGTTTCAATTTGCCGTAAGCGGAAACCAATGCCTTGACGTCCGCTCGCGAAACTGAAAGTGCGATACCAAGCGGCGCAAAGAGCAAATTGTCGTCCTTAGGAATTTGCGCAAAATCCACCGCTTGGTAGGATTCCGTCATGCCTACGAAAACTTTTTTGTCAAATCCCAGTTCTGCAAGGCGAGCGACCAACGTTTGGTTTAGCAAATGGTCGTTTACCATAGTAAGTAAATTCCCTACGGCAAAATCGAAAAACTCCTGCTTATCCCTGAACGGTACCGTATGCAAAACGGCGCGCACATAGGCGGACGTTTCCTGATATTTGTTGTTTTCACCGACGATTAAAAGCGACTTGATATACATAAATATAACGCTGAAACGGTTGAGGTCTTCTAAGTCCAAAACTAAAGACTCGCCCATCAGTTTTTGCCCCATTTGCGCGTTGACGTAGGAAGTGACTGCATAAGGCACAAAGAAATGCCTGACCGTTTTTTCGCCTATTTGCAGCAAGTTTTTGCGCGGAGCGCGCTCGACAAACTCCAACCAAAAAGCGGCGTAAACGTCAAACGGTACGTATTTTGCCAAGGTAAGCATGGCTTCCTTAGACAACTCTCTGTCGCCGTGATTGAAAAAGGCCGTCGCACAAACCTTGTAATCGTCCAACACCATGTTCTCTTTTTGCGAATACAACGTCTGCGCAAACTTGTACGCCGTATCGGGATCGTTGAGAACGTCCGTGGAAAGAAAAATCAATTCGGCAAGTTCGCCCGCACCTATTTTTTGCACGTCGGCAAGCAATTTGCGCACCAACTTGCCCAAAGTATCCAAACGTTTGTGCGGAGAATTTTGCAGCACCGCTTCCAATGCGGCGCCTGCCGCCGACACACTGCCGCCGTTACAATCTGCAAATCTTTCAGCAACGGAAAGCGCGGTTTTGCTTTTGTAGTTTTGTCTGACGGTTATTACCGCCAATTGAAGTTCCAACGTTTCTAAGTCCGTTCGGGAAAGAGCAAGAATAGTTTTTGCCAATTCCTTTACCGTTTTTTCGTCCTCGTTCATCATGGCGTTTTCAAACTTTGAACGTAAACCCGCGATATACATCGGTCCGGAGACGTCGTAAAATCCTTGCGGAACGGCAATGGGCGGCGTTGAGAAAAAGGAATCCGGAGGATCGTCGTCGTAATAGTCGGAATCGTTTGAATAGCAATATTGCGCAATAAGCGCAGGATCGGCCCGAGTTTCTCCGTCGAAAGCAAGCGCATACGAGCGGTCGTGCTCGCAAAAATCCAGCACGGTGGAAAGTAAATCGCCGAAAGTCAACGCGTCGGCATACAACGAATGCGTAAAACCGTATTTTTGCTTGGTTTTGAGGTACAAGTCGCAAGCATAGCCTTCCTCCTGCATGCAGCAAAGACAGGCCATTTGGTTTAGAGCGCTTTCGTAAGTATTTACCTGCGCAAACAACGGCAATGCTTCCGTATAGCGTCCGCGGTTTGCCAAAGACAGAGCCGCGCTCATTTTTGAAGTGTCGTCGAAGTTGATTTTCATTTGTGATACCCTCCTTGGCATAAGTGCGTGCAACGGACGTAATGCAACGCCGTTTATCCGTAGTTTGCATATCGCGGCGAATCGAGCGCCGTTCCTTTGTAGTTTGCGCGTTTTGAAAAATAAAATCTATACTTGCAGTTTCTGCAGCAAAACACTTAATAAACGGTATTGAGCGCTATTTTACAAAAAGTTTATCAACGTCCTCTTGCAGATATACGTATTTTTTGTTACAGAAATGGCAGCAAACTTCCAGTTTACCAACTTCGTCTAAAACGGACTGCGCCTCTGCACGGCCAAGTCCTCTAACTATTTTGTTAATTTTACTTTTGCTGCAATCACACTTGTAAGTAATTTGTTTTTCTTCCGTAAACACGGGATCGAAGCGCCCGAAAAATCTGCTTATCACTTCCCGTGCAGAATTGCCGTCAAACTGATAACTCATTTCGTCCATTGCGTACATAACCGTTTCTACTTGGGAAAGCAAATTTTCGTCGCAATCCGGAAGAACCTGAACGAATACGCCTCCGGCGGATTTACACGCGTTATTTTGCAAGCCCACGCCCAAAGTTACGCCGCAGGGTTGCTGTTCGCTTTTGGCAAAATAATATGCAAAATCGGCGGCGATCTCTCCGCTGACGAGTTGCGACGTACCGACGTACGGTTGCTTGAGACCGATATCTTTAACGACGGTTATGCTACCCGTTTTGCCCACCGCCGCCGCCACGTCCAAGTGTCCGTCGGAACGCAAGACCGTTTCCACGACAGGGTTAGTTACCATGCCCTTTACGTTCCCTTTGCCGTCGGCGCAGACAGTGATCGAGCCCAGAGGGCCGTCGCCCTTTACCGTTGCGGAGAGGTAGTCGTCTGAATTTTTCAGTTCTGCTCCCATCAGCGCCGCCATTGTAAGAGCGCGCCCCAATGCAGCCGTCGCTACGGGCGACAATCCGTGCAGTTTAAGCGCGGCGTTTACGATATCCTTGCTTTCCACTGCGGAGACTACGATAGAATTGCCGATAATGGCTTTCGACAGTACGGATGACATGTACAAATCACTTCCTTAATGCTTTTTTGTTGCGTAATACGTATGGCGCAGAGCGGTCTTGGAAAACGGTTTACCGTAATCCGCCGTTACTTCCTGCAAATCGAATCCACTTATCGTCAGCACTTTCTCCAAGTCCTCCCGCGTATGGATATACTGCACGTGAGTTTCGTCAAAACGCCTATAAAGTTGATCGCTATAAGAATCTTCCTCGCGGCAAAACAACGTAAGTTCCATTTTTACGCTTTCCTTTGAGAGACGGTTGCTCCACAATAAAGTAGCGTCTTCGTCGTCTACGAAAAAGACGTTGTTTCCGACGACCGTTTGCAATTTGTACAGAGAAGACACGTCAAAAACCAAAGGCGCTCCGCTTGTCAAGTTTTTCGACAGATTGTCGAAAAAAGGCGCAAGCTGTGCAGATTTAAGATAGTTTACGCCGTCGTTTACAACCACTGCCATATCCGCGGGATGAGGCAGACTGAGCGACAGCATATCTTGATTCACAAAAAGGGCGCGGCATTTTTGCGAGGCCTCGGTCAACATCTCGAAACTTGCGTCCACACCGATAAGTTTGTAACCCTTTTTACACAAAAGAGCAGTCATCTTACCGGTACCGCAAGCGAGGTCCGCTATCAAACGGACTTTGTGACGCTCTGCCACGCCAGACAAATATTGCGACCAACTTTCGTAGTCGCAATCATTTTGTGAAAATTTGTCGTAATATTTTGCCAAGACCGAGTAATTTTGCATAGTTTACTCTTTATCGGAAGGAACTTCGGTGGACGAATCGCTGATTTCGCCGTCCGTAACGTCGTCGTAGGTATAAGGGTCGTCCGCACCGCTGTCCTCGACTTCGGTTTCGGGAAGCGACGCGTTTTTCGAAACGGGATCCGTAAGCGCGGCGTCTGCAACTTCCGCAGAAGCGGAATTTTCCGTAACTACGCTTTCGTCGGATATTGCGGCGGACTTTTTGGACTTTTTGCGGGTCTTTGCCGCCTTTGCTTCGGGTTCGCCGTCGCTTGCAGCCGAACTTTGCGTTTCCACCGGCGTATCGGGAAGTTCGCCTACGACTTTATCCTTTTTCTTTTTCTCCACAGGGTGGAACAACGCAAAAGTACGCATCATATGCGAGTGCCACACAAGAGGGAAAAACATTCCGCCGAACATCAACATAAGTACCATATAAATGGACTGCAAAATCCCGCCTGTAAACACAAAGTACAACGCAACGGGAACAAGCGCGATGACCAGATGTATGACGTTAGGCAAAAAGTTAAGCCACATAAGCCGCCAGCTGTCGTCCAAGTTTTCGTACACGGACTGTTTGTAAGTGACGGATACCGAGCACAAAATACACAGATAGCACACCACCAAAAACATCAAAAGAGACAATAAAACGGTAAGCACTATTGCCAGCCAAACGGGCATAACCGTCGCCGCCCAAGGATAGAAGGCAAATATGCCGAAAATACCGAAAGCGGAAATAATAACGGACACAAGCGCATAAGCCCAGTTTGCAGCAATTCCTTTACCCATGCTTTTGAACACGCCGACGGTAGACAAACGCCCCGTCCAAAACGCATCGCGTATTACGGCAAAACCGCCGCTGAACGTAAGGAACAGCAAAACTGCCGCACCCACGGTGATAAGACCGAAAATTATGTTTTGCGAAGCGACGGATTGACTGTAAAACTCCGTCACGTCCGTCCACACTCCGGTAGAAAATCCCAAGCCGTTTAACATGGGTAATTTTTGTTTGAAAGCCGTTTGCGACAACTGCGCCCAAATTTGCACGCCGAAAATGGGCGCCATACATATAAGCATAAGTATGCTGAACGCAAACAGGCGCCACATATTGTCGCGGTACAATACTTTGAAAAACTTCCAAGTATTAAGTCTGTTCAGACGTTTTGTAACATGGGCGTTACGCTCGTTTTTAAGACGAATTTTACTGTAATCCATATAGAAACTCTCCTTGCGTGCGCACAACTGGTTTACTAAAAAGCATAACCGTACCGCGCCGCGCAAAATCTACGGTTTTGTCCGAAACCGGCAGGACAAAGTAAACCTTGCGTTGTTTTATTGCCGATATGATGAAACGGCGTACTTCAAAGCATTGCCCCGATATGGGACGCATTGCGCAAACGGCAGAGCAAACCTCGGCGGTTCGGTGCGTTGACAATTATTTTACGCAGTTTCAACCTTACGTTTAATTATTATAACAAACAATTATTGAAATTTCAATTATATTAACGGTTATTTCTTAAAAATATCTTGCGTGCCGCTATTTTGAAAAAAACGACGGATATTTCAAGGACAGACATTATTGCGGATTTTTGAAATACCTTAGTAGTAATACAGGGAGGATAATTTTGGCTAACATTGCAATTGTGGGCGCAGGCGGACTTGTAGGCGGCAAACTGACGGAAATTTTGGCGGACAAACTTTCGGAACACAAACTGAGGCTGTTCGGAAACGCTTCAGCCGGCAAAAAAGTGTGCTGCTTCGGCAAAAACCTTGTTATCGAACACGTTGACGAACTACACAAAACGCCGTTGGATTACGCGATGTTTATGGCGGGCAGCGAAGTCGCAAAAGAGCATATCCCCGCTTTAAGTGAAAGCGGCGTAGTGTGCATAGACAACAGTTCGGCGTTTAGAATGCAAAAAGGCGTGCCGCTTGTGATACCTCAAATAAACGGGCACACGGTGGGCTGCTGCAAACTTTTAGCAAACCCTAATTGCACCACGATACAAGTTGCCATTGCATTGCACGCAGTTGCAGATTTGAAGCTGAGATCCGTTACCGTTGCGACGTATCAAGCGGTAAGCGGCGCAGGACGAGAAGGATTGGCGGACTTGCAGGAAAAACGGACCTACGGCAAATTGAAATGTTTTCCGCACCCGATATTTGACAACGTAATAGCGCAAATAGGCGACGTTTTGCCCGACGGCACCACCGTCGAAGAGCGTAAAATGCGCAACGAATGCCGCAAAATTTTAGAAATGCCGGACCTTGCTGTAAACAGTTTTTGCGTGCGAGTACCGGTAAGCTTGGGACACGGAGCGTTTGTAAACGTTAAAACGGAAACAAAACCCGACCTTGAAAAAGTGCGCATGATGCTTAAACGCGAAAAGGACGTATTGGTTTTTGACAACGTAGAACACGGAGTACTGCCGCTGCCGTCGGTGCTGAGACATACGCATTTTGTAGGCGTAGGAAGAGTATCCGCGGACGACAGCGGCGGATTCAACATGTTTGTAGTTGCCGACAATCTGCTTCGCGGCGCGGCATACAACGCCTACCAAATATTAAAAATATCCATGCAAAACAACGGAGATCTAGTGTAATATCGGCGCAATTATTACACAAACAAACGTTGCAAAGAAGCGCAAACGCATGCGCTAGGAAAAATTACGGAATCGTGTTGGGAGAAAGAATTGCTTAAAACGCTTCGCCTTCCATAAAGGAGATAAATTTTGAAAAGACACCTGATAACCGCGCTGGCTACGCCGTTTCTCGGCGGGAAATTGGACGTAAACAGTTACTTACGGCTGCTGGAAATGCAAAGAGCCGCCGCATGCGACGTTCTGGTTGCCGGCACCACCGCAGAAGGCGCGTTGCTGACCGTGCGGGAAAGAAAATTACTGATGAGCCTGACCCGAGAATATTTACCCGACGCAAAAATGTGGGTTGGAGTAAGCAGCGGAATTACGAAACGCGCTATGAAAGAAGCCATGTGGGCGCAGACTATGGGCGCATACGGCGTGATGGTTACGCCACCGTCCTTTTTCAAATGCACGGCGGACGGATTTGCAGAGCACGTCCGATTGATAAAACGCGCATGCAATTTGCCTGTTATGCTTTACAACGCGCCGTCGCGCTGCGGGTACCAACTGTGGAAAGAAACCGTACTGTACCTTGCGCAAAAAGGCGCGATAACCTGCATTAAGGATGCCGGAGCAGACGCCGACTACGCCAAAGAAATAGCAAAGAAAACCTGCCTGTACTGCGGTAACGAAGAAAAATTGGCGGAATTTGCGGGAGTCGGAGCCTGCGGCGTCGTATCAGTCGTGAGCAACGTGCGCCCGCTATTAGTACAAAAAGTTTTGAAATGCGCGGCAACCGTCTACAAAGCAAAGCAAGCCGCCGAACTTGCGAAACAACTTGCCGAAAGCGAATGGGAAAACGACGGACGGGGAAAGGCGCTTGCCGGCGCGGAAAAACAAGCAAACGGACAATACGTTATTCCTACGGTACTAAAAGCAAAGGAACTGTACGCAGAGTATCAGCAATTGGTAAAACTGGCCTTTTGCGAAGTGAATCCGATTCCGATAAAATATATGTTATACAAAACCGGGATTTTTCGCAGTTTTGAAATGAGACTGCCGCTTTCGGCGGCGAACAAAAACACGAGACAACTTGTGGATAAATTTTTGGGGTGAAAAAATGGTTATAGCCGTATTCGGAGCAAAAGGCAGAGTAGGCAGACGCGTGTGCGAACTGGCAAAAGAGCGCGGACATGACGTAATTGAAATAGATAAAGAAAACGTAGAGGGCGCGACAGTTGAATACGAACCGGTAGCATGGGGAGCCGCTGAAAGTTGCGACACCGCATTGACAAGCGAAATAAAAAACGCTAAAAAAAAGAAAATCGAAATAGACGTTGCGATAGATTTTTCCGCTGCAGAGGCGACAAAAAAAGTATGCGAATTTTGCAAAACGCACCGCTGCGCGCTTGTGACCGGCACGACGGGACGCAACGCCGAGCAAGAAGGATATTTAGAAGAATTGAAAAGTTATGCAAAAGTTTTGAAAAAAGCGAATTTCAGCAAAGGACTGGAACTTACGGAACAAATATGCAAGACGCTTGCCGCCCTCAATTGGGACTGCGACATAATAGAAACTCACCGCAGAGGAAAAGCAGACCGCCCAAGCGGAACGGCAAAGCAACTATGTAAAACGGTTTTGATGGGAGGCACACGAACAGTCTGCGTTCATTCGCTGCGCAACGGCAGCAATTTCGGCAAGCACGAAATAGTATTCGGCGGAAAAGGAGAAAGCATAACCGTCACTCATCAAGCGGAAAACGTAGATATATTTGCAAGAGGCGCACTTGACGCCGCAGAAAAAATTTTAGAGAAAAATTTGCAATAATTGACAATGGTAGCACTTTTTCAAGTCAGAATTATAACAAAACTTATATTATGATACACATAGTATTATGCAAAAACGATAAAATTTAAGTAGTTGTCAAGTTTTAGTATAGAATAATCCGCAGACGGAACTGCGATCTCGAAACAAAATAGGTCATACGCATAGGGACAGAGCGAAAATTACTTAAGAGCAAAACGAACTCCACCGCAATTTCTAAACAAAAAGCAACTTGACCTAAGCGACCAAGTTGCCGATAATTTACGAAGATGCGTAGGCAGGACAAAGACGTTAAAAAATTTTAGGAAGGTTACAAGAATGTCGGTTTGCTACGCAAGAAAACCGAAAAACTGCCTACGCAACCCCATCATATCAACGCGCCGATCCCTTTAAGAAAACGACGCGAAGACGGGCCAAAGAATACAAAAAAGCGATTTTTACACATAACGCAAAAAAGTTTTACAGCGTCAAACCTTTTTGCGCAAAATATCGCCGCAAGAAAGAGGATACCGACAAGGAATCTTTAACACCTGCTGAACACGGTTTGCAACGGCTACCGTGCTTCCGTCTAAGGTTATTATATCATCGACGCGCAAGTTTTGACAAGTAAATTCGCTGTTTTTAGACAATATTTCTAAATTATCTCCAATTTGAAACTTATTACGCTGCTCTACCGTTGCAACGCCGTTTTCCACACCTTTGACAACGGCGATAAACTTATATTCTTCTTTTGCGCGACTATCCTCGTAATACTGACGCGACGCATCTTCGTTAAAGTAAAATCCCGTAGTATATTCGCGATGAGACGCCTTGTCCAATTCAGATAAAAGATCGCAGACCAATCGTGCGGAAAAACGCCCTTCCGCAATCGCGTCCAGGGCTCTTCTGTAAGCCGACACCACCGTGGCCACATAGAACGCCGATTTCATACGCCCCTCTATTTTGAAAGAGACGACCCCCGCATCGATTAAAGACGGTAAATGAGCAAGCATATTCATATCTTTGGAATTGAATATGTATGTTCCGCGTTCGTCTTCCATAACAGGCAGTTCGTCGGTTCGGCTTACCTCTTTTACATACCACTGCCAACGACAAGCTTGCACGCATTCGCCGCGATTACCGTCGCGGTTTACCAAATAATTGGACAAAAGACACCTGCCGGAATAGCTGATACACATTGCCCCGTGAACGAACGCCTCGAGTTGTACTTCCGGACACGCTTCGTGTATTTGTTTGACGTCGTTGACCGACAGTTCCCTTGCCAATACCACGCGTTCCGCGCCCAGTTTGCGCCAAAAATTGACGGCATAAGCGTTGGTAGTATTTGCCTGCGTCGAAACGTGCACGGGCAAATTGCTGTGTTGCAAAACAAAATCCATAACGCCGACGTCGCTTACCAATACGGCGTCCACACGATTTTTTTCAAGAAAATTCAAATACTGCGGCAAGGCATCGAAGTCGCCGTTCTTGGCAAATATGTTTACAGTAACGTAAACTTTTTTGCCCAGAGCGTGCGCATATTGCACCGCCTCCGCAATCTCGTCCGGCGAAAAATTATCGGCAAAAGCGCGCAAGCCGTATTGCTTACCCGCAAGATACACGGCGTCTGCACCGAAATGAAAAGCCGTTTTCAGTTTTTCCATATTGCCCGCAGGCGCCAATAATTCCAGTTTTTTGGTTATTATGTTTGACATAGTATTATATATTTTACGTTTTTTCGCGATTCTTTGCTGTATTTACCGTCAATTTGAGTGATAAAACAACGTTTACAAGTTGTCGAACTTTCGTAGCGAAACAGCGTCGACTGATAGACAAAACTGCACATTTGTAACACAAGATATTTGCAGCAATGAGACTTACGAGTATACCCGACCGGCGCCGGAACAAACAAAAATCGACGTATTTGTTGCACCGCTGTCATACAAAGACAGAGCGAATAACTGTAATGAAAAACCATGCTCAAAAAGAAAGTTATTGCTCGGGGAACCGTTAATACAGTTTTTGGGAAATACTGACGCCGTCGCCGACACGGTGCAACGTTGTTTTGTAACGCGGACTTTGCGTGATCTCTTCAAGAAACGCATGCATATTTCTGGCAACGGTAATATGCTTGTGACGCTTGTTTTGAGGTATGTTTTCTACCAATCCTTTGTACAACACGTTGTCGCAAAACAGCGTACCGCCTATTTCCAATACGTCCGTTAAATACGGCAAAAATGCCAAGTACTGCCCTTTCGGTCCGTCCAAAAAAATAAAGTCGTACTTACCCGTAAGTTTTTGCACTATTTCCCGAGCATCGCCCACAAAAATATTTACGCGCGAAGACAACTGTGCCGTATCAAAATTGCTACGTGCGATTTCCGCCGTACGTTCGTCCAATTCCACCGTATTTAACGTAGCGCATGGTGACGCCGAAAGCATAACTATTCCGCTGTACCCGATCGCCGTACCTATTTCCAAAATGCGCTTCGGACTTAAAGACGATACAGTATCGAACAAAAGCTGCTTAGTATCGTCAAGCATGACCGGAATATGGCGTTCACGCGCGTATTTTTGAAGTTGTAGCAGATCCAGAGACATTATATTACGTAGCAGATAGAATAAGTTTGCGTTAAGATTTTGAGATAGCGCATTGAAATCAAAATGGACGCGCAATGGATTGTTTTTGCTTTTTCCTAGTGCGGGAATACAAAGGCCTGTTTTACAAAAACCGGCTGTTTCACCGTTTCTCTAATTTCGTGGCGTTGCTATACTTGTAATACTAACGCCAAGACCATCGGATTACGCTTGAGATTTACTCGGAAGTAATGTTTTGCAGTACGATAGATCGCAGTTTTTACCGCGTCGACGCCGCCGCCGTTTTTAAGCGCGGCGTCCACTTCTGCGGCTATCAAACGTTTTATTTCGCCGCCGGTATTATCGGCGTCGCCTTCGAAAAAGCACCCGCGGCTGGTCACTTCAAGTTCCGTAACCACCTTTTTGGTTTTGACGTCTATACCTACCGCACACACCAAAAAGCCGTCTTCTGCAAGGTTCAAGCGGTCGCGAAGAACGACGTTGCCCACGTCGCCAACGCCCAATCCATCCACCATAACGCTCCCTCCGGCAACCGTACCGGCAAGTTTGAAAGTAGCGTTATCAACTTCGACACAATCCCCTATATCGGGTATTATTACGTTTGCGCTTTTGTGCCCGAGTTTTTCCACCAACATAGCATGCTGCTTTAAGTGACGGTACTCTCCGTGAACGGGGATAAAATATTTCGGTTTTACCAAAGTGTAAATCAGTTTCAATTCTTCCTGACACGCGTGACCGGATACGTGCACGGCAGACAACGCCGAATAGACGACCACCGCGCCCAAACGGTACAATTTGTTTATCACGTTGTACACGTCTTTTTCGTTGCCGGGAATAGGCGTTGCGGAAATAACTATGGTGTCGTTTTTGCCCACCTTTACTTTGTTAAATTCGCCGCTTGCCATACGCGTTAAAGCCGACATGGGTTCGCCTTGACTGCCTGTAGACAAAATAACGAGTTTACCGTCTTCTACGCTGTTTACGCGGTCGATATCCACAAACATACTGTTATCTACGGTCATTTGTCCCACGCGCTGCGCAGTTTCGATGTACTTGACCATGCTGCGGCCGGAAACGGCTATCTTGCGCTTGTAAAGACGGGCAAGGTCGATAATCATGCCTAGCCTGTCAACGTTGGACGCAAACGTCGCAACGATTATCCTACGCCCTTTGGCGTCGTGGAAAACCTTGTTCAAAGTTTCTTCCACCACCGATTCGCTCAAAGTGTAACCGGGTTTTTCCACGTTGGTAGATTCGCTCATCAAAAGCAAAACGCCCTGCTTACCTATTTCGGCAATGCGGTTTAAGTTCATTATTTCGTTGCCCAAAGGCGTGTAGTCTATCTTGAAATCGCCCGTATGCAGAATCACTCCTACAGGCGTGCGCAAACATATTGCCACGCTGCCTGCCACAGAGTGGGAAACGTGGATGAATTCTACCGTAAAATCGGCAAGCGTTACTATGCTTTTATCCGAAAGAGTGATAAGATTTACTTTGTCCAAAATGCCGTGTTCGACAAGTTTATTCTCCACCAGCGCCAACGTAAGTTTAGTGCCGTAAATATCCAATTTGCCGCCCAACTTTTCCACCAAAAACGGTATTGCGCCGATGTGGTCTTCGTGTCCGTGGGTAAGCAAAATTGCCTTTATCTTGCTGCGGTTTTGCACCAAATAGGAAAAATCGGGAATAACCACGTCAACGCCCGGCATATCGCTGCCGGGAAACGTCATTCCGGCGTCGATCACGACTATGCTGTCGCCGTACTCGAACACCGTCATGTTTTTGCCGATTTCACCCACTCCGCCCAAAAACATCACTTTGAGTTTGCCTTTTTTCACGGAATTGCGAAGCGAATTACGGTTTTGCCGTGTAGACTCCGACTTCTTTGCGGCAAAATTTGCCGTAGCGCTATCTCGATTTGCAGTTTTGTGAACGTCATTGGCGGAACCTACACGGTTTTTGGCATTAGATTTGCCGCCGCCATGCGCGTTAGGCTTGTTTTTTGCAGATCTATTCGAAGATCGGTTATCGCTGCCGGATGCGTTTGCTTTGACATTAGACGCACCGTTCACAGATTTTGATTTTTTTGCATCGCGACGTTCAACGCCCTTTGCAAGAGTTAAATTTGTCGGCGCGGAAACGTTCAATACGTCGCTTTCGCGCCTGTTGTTTTCTTTCATTAAAATACCTCGATTGCGCCTTTTGTCACTCAAAACGTTGTAGGTATGCGCTAAAAGGCGTCTTATTTACTTTGTTTAGTTTGCGTTGTGCTTGCGACTGATTGCGTAAGCATACAACTATTTCCACGATTTGCTGTAAGCGACTGCCACAAAAACCTCAAACGGTCTTTTTTGAACGTCTCTTTTCGCGGCGAGCCCTTCTTTCTTCTTTTTTATTGTAACGTTCCGTTCCCTCAACGTCCAAACGCTTGTAGAAAAACGGACGGTTGAAATGGGCAAAATATTCGGCAAAATTGACGCATTTCAACACGTAATACAGAATAAAAGACGGCAACGCGCCCACCGCCATCATGATTACGGGATTGCGTATAAATATTGCAGACAGCGCAGTAACGGCAAAAATCAGAAAAGAGCCCAAAAGCCATTTCCAAAATACTTGGCCGAAACGGTACGGAATGACGGAGAGACCTTTTTTAAGAGCACCGGTAACTTTGCCGTCTTCGTCCGCAACAAGCGCCGGAAGCCAAAATGCAAATAAAGTTTGCCGCAACGCATACAGAACCAACACTATCAATACAGTAGGCACAAGCGCCCAAATGCCGAAAAATAGACACAATACCAATCCTAAACCGACGCCGCCCGCTATAAGCAAAAAATCCAACGGCATGGTTATGAGCGTCTGCAATAAAACGAAACGCCAACTTTCGCCTTGCTTTTTGATAAAAAACCACAAAAACGGACGGGCTGTATTTGCCGTCATAAATTCGTGCAATTGAAAACCTACCGTTACGTCGGAAAAGGAAATCAGCAAACGGTACAGGCATATTATCAAAACGAAACTGACGTAAGAAACTTCCACTCTGTTCCAAATGTTTGGAATCGATTGTATGGATTTTATCAATTCCTCCAAACTTTGGCGCAATTGTTCGGCAAATACCGCGCTGTCGAAAGTACCGTTGCCTATTGCCTCGAAAGTATCCGTCGCCAATTTACCCCAATTGCCGGAGGCGAAAATTTTCATGATGTCGTCCACAAAACCGCCGAAAATCAGGTAACAGAAAGCCACCACCAACGCCAAAATAAGCACTTGGCAAACCAATGCTTTTAGCAATACTTTCCAATTATATACCGATAGCGAAAGAGATTTTTTGAACAAAAGAAACTCCTTTTTGCATTACTGCGCTGCGGAAGTTGCGGAAGAAACAACGCACTGCTTGACTTTGCATTTTGATATTTTTTAGTTGCAATCGGACGTATAGCTACATATCAACCATAGCGATACTACGCTGTCGCTAGATTTCTCCGCGCGCTGCGCTTGGTCAAAATGACATATTGACCGTTTTGTTTTACTATTCGGGTTTATGTAGATAGCAGTAACCTTTTTTTGTCTTATCTGCACAGGCTCTCGCAGAGCAAAGAACCAAGGTGTGCAA
>JAMPEJ010000008.1 GCA_023665205.1 Corallococcus sp. | reverse complement strand
TCAAAGTAGGCGACAAAGTCGTTTACGGCAAGTACGCCGGAAGTCAGTTCAAAATCGACGGCGAGGAAGTAACGATCATAAAGCAAAGCGACATTTTGGCTATTGTAGAATAAGTTTTTTGGGAGGTAAAAGAAAATGGCTAAACAAATAAAATACGGAGAAGAAGCAAGAAAACTGCTGGAAAGCGGCGTCAATCAATTGGCGGATACCGTAAAAATTACTCTAGGCCCCAAGGGCAGAAACGTAATATTAGAAAAGAAATACGGCGCTCCGCTTGTGATAAACGACGGCGTGACGATTGCAAAAGAAGTGGAACTGGAGAACCCGTTTGAAAACGCGGGCGCTCAAATAGTGAAAGAAGCTTCCACTAAAACCAACGACGTTGTAGGCGACGGAACCACCACCGCAGCCGTTTTGGCGCAGGCGATCATCCGCGAAGGCAACAAAAACGTTGCCGCCGGCGCTAATCCCATAATTTTGCGCAAAGGTATAGACAAAGCAGTGGAAACGTGCGTTGCTAAATTGCAAAAAATTTCCACCGCCGTTTCCGGCAAAGAATCTATAGCGCAAGTAGCCAGTATTTCCGCAGCCGACGATACAATCGGTACGCTGATTTCCGACGCCATGGAAAAAGTTGGCAAAGACGGCATTATCACTGTTGAAGAAAGCAAGACCATGAAGACGGAACTTAACATTGTGGAAGGAATGCAGTTCGACCGCGGATATTGCAGCCCCTACATGGCAACGGATCTTGACAAAATGGTTGCAGACCTTGACAATCCGCTTATTCTAATTACCGACAAAAAGATTTCCGCCATACAAGACCTTTTGCCCTTGTTGGAACAGGTCGTAAAAACCGGAAGCAAATTGCTTATTATTGCCGAGGACGTAGACGGCGAAGCGTTGACGACGCTTATTTTGAACAAACTGCGCGGAAGTTTTGTGTGCGTTGCGGTTAAAGCGCCCGGTTTCGGCGACAGACGCAAAGAAATGCTTGCAGACATTGCAACGTTGACCGGCGGCACGGTAATAACCGAAGAATTGGGCTTAGACCTTAAAACTGCAACAATAGATATGCTTGGACGTGCAAAGCAAGTTAAAGTTGACAAAGACAACACCATTATCGTACAGGGAGCCGGAGACAGCGCCAAAATAGCGCAACGCGTGACGCAAATCCGTAACCAAATGGCGGAAACCACAAGCGACTACGACAGAGAGAAATACCAAGAGCGCTTGGCAAAACTTGCCGGAGGCGTTGCTCAAATAAGCGTAGGCGCCGCTACCGAAGTAGAAATGAAAGAACGCAAACTTCGCATTGAGGATGCATTGAACGCAACCCGTGCGGCCGTTGAAGAAGGCATAGTTGCCGGAGGCGGAGTGGCGCTTTTGTCCACCATCGCCGACGTAAACGAACTGATCGATACTTTGGAGGGCGACGAAAAGACTGGCGCTCAGATCGTGTTGAAAGCGCTGGAAGCCCCGATAAAACAAATTGCCGAAAATGCAGGCGTAGACGGCGGAGTCATCGTTGCGCAAGTGCTTGCTTCCAAAAAGAAAAACTACGGCTACGACGCGTTGACCGGCACATACGGCAACATGATAGAAAAAGGCATATTGGACCCGACGAAGGTTACACGTTCCGCACTGCAAAACGCCGCAAGCGTTGCGGGAACGCTGCTTACGACGGAAAGTATCGTTTGCGATCTTCCAGAGCCGCCTGCACCGGTTGCCGCGCCAAATCCTGAGATGTACTGAGATTTAGGTGCAAAGGTGAGGAAGACTTTGCCGTGAGCAAAAGACAAGGCAAAGTTGTACAATATAATAAATTTGCAGGGCAGGTATATAACCTGTCCTGCTTTTTCTATACAGATACCAATACACGGAAAAATATTCCTCTTCTTCGCCTGCACCGGCTGCCGCACCAAATCCTGAGATGTACTAAGATTTAGATGCAAAGGTGAGGAAGACTTTGCCGTGAGCAAAAGACAAGGCAAAGTTGTACAATATAATAAATTTGCAGGGCGGTTAATATACCCGCCCTGCTTTTTCTATACAGATACCAGCACACGGAAAAATATTCCTCTTCTTCGCCTGCACCGGCTGCCGCGCCAAATCCGGAGATGCTCTAAAAATTATTTTTGATTACAGCAAAAAAGGAACGGTTACACTACCGTTCCTTTTTTTAATTGTGTAATTGGGACTAATCTGTAAATTTGTAAGTGATAAAATCCTGATTGACCTTGTAGATTGTTTCGCCTTTTTTATTTTGAGATTTAACGACTGCGCCGCTTTGCACCAAGTTGTTGAGAACTTTTGCCGCGCCTTGGCGGGAAATGCGGGTGTGAATGTATTCGGTAAACATTTTCGCGTTGAAATAGTCGCCGCTGTTGTGCGCAATTATCTTTTTGAGATAGTTTTGCTCCGACGAAGACAGAAAATCGCCTGTTTTGGCAAGCTGTTTTTTGATTTCCTCCATATTCTTGTACACAAAACTGAACTTTTTGGATGTTTCCAAAATGTATCCCAAAAAATACGTGAGATCGTTGCCGGTGTTACGCGTATTGCAAAGCGCGCTGTAATATTCAGAACGGGTTTCGTTGATTGCCTCGCTGATATAAAACGGAGAGATACTCAAATCCAGCAACCGGCTGACCCACAGCGACACCATACGAGCGGTACGTCCGTTGTAATCGAAATATGGATGGATGTACACTATATAATAGTGACACACATGCGGAACAAGCGAACGGGAGAGAATGTCGCCCTTGAAATTTTTTACAAAATCGAACAGCGAATCCATACATTCGTCAATTAGTCCTACCGGCGCGCCGTCGTATCCGTCAACGGAAACGTCGTCGTTGCGGTAGTATGCGGCGGGCGGCAACATATCGTCTTCCGCCAGACAGCCGTCGCTTAGCAGACAATAAAGTTTGTGCAGGTTTTCCTTGTTGAAATCCGGCTTTTCCAACAAAATAAAGGAAAGCGCGTTTTGCATATTTTTGATTATTATATCGTTTCTGTCCGTCAATTTTTTCTTATTGAAAACCTCGCGGATATGTTTGTGCGTAGTAGGAACGTTTTCGATATTCAACGTCCCCTCTACTTCTGAAAAAATGCGGGAAATCAGCATATCATCGAAATTGCGGTATATCAAACTTTGGTTGTGCGCTTGATAGTCGAAAGAAAGCATATTGTAATAATCCCGCGCCAAATTGTTTATATAGTGGCCGTGAATATAATAGCAATACTTGGAGTTGAAAGTTTTGAGAGGGAACTTTACAAAAATTTTGCTGTCCTCTGAAAGCAGACATTCCTTTTCGGCACAAAAATCCTCGTACTGTTGCTTTGAAAATAAGTAACCCAATTTTTGATTGTAGCGTAAATCGTCCGGCGTAGGATAGTAGTTGCCCAAAATTATTTGTTTAACTGTAGGTTGAGGCATCGGCGTGTGTTTTTCCTTTGGTTAATTGTGTTAAGTGTAACTTGTTTTCCCCTATTTGTCAACATATATGCAACTAATACGCAACCTTTTGGTAAATTGTTTGGCGAAATTTGGATATTGTTGCAGTACGCATAAAAAGGAGTAAACAGATTAAAAACGCAAACGATTAGTGACCCAAAAGCACCGTTAAACAACCGCGCGCATTACTTTGCTAACTTGTAAATATTTTCAGCAAAAACCGAGCATAACTTGTAAAAAAACTTCCCAAACGGTTTTCCTTATCCGAGACGCTCCGTTTTCACTTCCTGCAAGTGCGCGCAGTTAAATAAGCGAAGCCGCTCTAATGGATACTATGCGTGAAATAGTATTATTCGGCATGTCAATTTTTCGCAATAGTCGACATTTTTACGCACCGTAAAACCCGATATGCATAAAATAAAAACATAAAAGATATAAAAACCCTATACGGCAAAACGCTTACGACAAACCGACTAGAGGGAAAAAGAAATAGCAAATTACGCCCAACACCACGCCGGCGGCATACATAATGCCTAGTATGGCAAAATTACGTTTGAGCTTGCCGCGCTGCTTGAACAGTATTGCCAAAGCTATGCCGCTGTTGCTGACGAGTCCTGCCAGCATTGCCGAAAAATTGACTATACCGCCCGTATACATGCCGGCGATAATTACGCTGCTTGCGCAATTGGGAATAAGCCCCAAAGCCGCCGTCAAAAAGCACTGAAAAAATCCCAACTGCGAAGTAAAGTCCGTAATTGCCTGTTCAGCGCAGTACAAAAGTATGCCGAAAAGTGCGTTGACAACAAAAACGTAAATAAAAATTTTGAGCGTGTGCAAAAGCGGATGTTTGACAAAATTCCAAAAACGTTTGCCTCCGCCGTGATTTTCGTGCGTGTGTGCGTGTTCGGGTTTCCGGTTGCCGTCATATACGTCGTCGTGAGCTTGATCGCAGACGTCGTTCGCAGCATCCGTGGAGGCAGAATCTGCAGCTCTGTCGGACTGCCGATCGTTTTCCGTATTTTGCTCTAGTTCCTTATCTTCGCTGAAACTGTGGTGGCAACAACCTTCCTCCTTCAAGACGTATTCCTTCGATAAAACGCGTCTGTCGATGAGATTGATGAGATACCCGAGCGCCACTGCGTACACAATTTTAACCAACAACACTACCCATGCCGTACCTACCGTTTTGGAATTGGTAAGTAAAATCGGCAACGCTTCGTCGCTTGTCGCAACAAAAAAGGCGATGAGCGTACCTGTTTTTAGGTAGTTTTGACAATACAGATCCGTTGCCATAACGGAAAATCCGCATTGCGGCACAAGACCTACGCCGCCCGCAACAAGCGGCGCAAGTTTTCCGTTTAGTAAACGAACGGTACGCTGCTTTGCCTGCCGATTGCGCTCTAAAAACTCGATGATAAGATAGATCGCAAGTAAAAAAGGCAAAGCAATGGCGCTGTCTTTCAGCGCGTCTAAAAGTATTTCCCACATTTTCTATTTTATTTTTTGCGCAAATAGCAATCGCGCATATAGTCGGCTCAAAAAGCCGGACCGCTTGATTTTGGGAAGCGTCATAATTCTAACAGGCAAAATACGATTTCCTACGTCGCACAAAAAATTGTTTGAAGCAAATTACTCCGCATTAGCGAACTTCGCGCAAAAAACGCCGATAAACGTGCGCAAAGTAACGGGCGGCTTTTTGCAAAACAACGCGTCATTTATCCGCCGTTTCGTCCACGTCAAGCCCTAGATCGCGGCATAAATCGGCCAAAGACTCGTTAGGGCGAACCAGTTCGCGCAAGTCAATTACTTGTCCCGAAGCCTGCTGTACCTTTTCTATTGGGTTAGTAAGGCGCTCCACCGCACGCTTCTGTGCGTTTGTAGGCGCTTGCGTTGCAGCAGCCAAAGGTTTAAGCTGCGCGTCCACTTCACTTTGGGCGGGCGAAAACGTTTCAGACTCTGATTGCGTCCCGTTTGCCGCGTCGTTTTGCAAGGCGGGGGAATCAGTATGCGAAAAGGAAACGCTTTTTTCCGCAATAGGAGGCTTGTCTATTTGTGCCGTAATTTTATTTGCGTATGAGGCGACGTCGCCGCCTTCGTAGGCGTTTATCGTACGTTCGATCTTATCTTTCAATTCGTTGAAACGCTTTACTTCCTCGTCCGAGAGAGTCGCAACAAGCGTTTTTGCGTAAGAACTCCACGCCACGTAAAAAGTCTTTGCACGCTCCAACGTGACTTCGGCAAATTTTTGCGCGTTGCCTTGCAATTCTCCCGCCAAATTGTTTGCGTCCACAAGCGATTGCGCAATGGCGCGCTCGTTGGAAAGATAAACTTGAAGCTGACGGCGCAAAGCAAAATTTTCGTCCGCCAGTTCGTCTATGTGCTGTTTTTGAGCGTTACGGAGATTGCTCTCCTTTTGTTCGAGGTCGGCTATGTATTTATCCACTTCTTTCTTGTTATAGCCGCGCATACTTGTACTGAATTTCATTTAACTACTCCGTTTAGAACGCGTTTTGTTTCACTTGCCGCACCGCGTTTAGACGCTGCAAACGCAAGAACGGCAATCCGCAAATCCGAGAAAACAGTCCGCGCATAAATTTTCCGTTTTGAGCGGTAAACTTTGCAAAACGCCGTCTTGCTCTGACGCTAGCGTTACTTGGAACTTTGGCGATCTTCTGCGATAAGAGACTGTTTCAATTTGTAAAGTTTATCCGACAAATCCACCTTATAGTCGTGAGGTTTACTAAGACGTTTGTATTCGTCCCAAAAACCGTCGAGGCTCTTCCTTGCGGCTTCCTGCAAAGCGTAAACGTTCTGCTTTTGCAAAACGCGTTTGCCGTCCGTAAACACGTCGATATAAAGATTTTTTGCGTAAAAATCCGTGACCGTTTTGGTTTTCCAGCGCTCTATCGGGTGCGTAAGCGTCAAAGGAGCGCTTTCGTCTATTTGTTCGTCCTCCAAACAAATGAGGTCGGCAAGCGCCTTATCCGTATTCTTATCGAACAAACGCAGCAGCTTCTTCTTGCCCGGGTTGGTAATTTTAACGGGATTGTCGGATATTTTCATTTTGGGATAGTCCTGCCCGTTGACGGTGAGATTTGCCAGTTTGTACACACCGCCGAGACTGGGAGTATTGTGGCTTGTAATCATTTTGGTACCCACGCCGTAAATATCTATCTTTGCATTTTGCTGTTTAAGCGATTGCAAAACGTATTCGTCGATATCGCTGCTGGCAAAAATTTTACAATCGGAGTGTCCGGCATCATCCAACATCTTGCGCGCTTGCTTGCTAAGATACGCCAAGTCGCCGCTGTCCAAACGTATGCCGAGCGGTTTGTATCCTTTTTGTTTGAGATAATCAAACGTTTTGATAGCGTTAGGAACGCCGGAACTCAACGTGTCGTAGGTATCGACAAGCAGTAGACAATTGTCCGGATAAGTATCGGCATAGGCAAGAAAAGCGTCAAGTTCCGTAGGGAAAGACATTACCCAACTGTGGGCATGAGTTCCCTTCGGCGGCATACCGAACATCTGCGCGCACAAAACGTTGCTTGTAGACGTGCATCCGCCTATTACTGCGGCGCGGGCTCCGTAAACGGAAGCGTCGGGAGCCTGAGCGCGGCGCAAACCGAATTCCAATACGCCTGCAGGGGCTGCGGCGTAGCATATGCGGCGTGCCTTAGTTGCAATAAGCGTTTGAAAATTGACGATATTTAATAGAGCCGCCTCCAACAACTGCGCTTGGCATATGGGGGCGGTAATCACCATAAGCGGCTCATAAGGAAACACCACCGTGCCCTCCGGTACAGCCTTGACGCTGCCGGTAAATTTGAAATGCGACAAAAATTCCAAAAAAGCTTCGTTAAAAGCGCCCGTAGAACGAAGGTACTCGATTTCTTCCTTTCCGAAATGCAGGTTTTCTATATAGTCTGCGGCTTGCTCCAATCCTGCGGCAATACAAAAATTGCTTTCCTCATAGGGGCGGAAAAACAAGTCGAACGTGGCTACTTCGTCGGTTTTCCCTTGCAAAAAGTAACCGTACATCATGGTAAGTTCGTAAAAATCCGTAAGCAAAGTAAGGTTTTGCATTATTTTTCCTCTTTGTTATTTTTTTGTTTTGCGGCGGACTTACGCTTGGACTTGGATATGTTTGACGTACCTTCGACGTCCGTTTGCTGCGTTAAGTCTTCCGTTGCGACGTCGTCCGCAGGAACGAACACCGCATTGCGTTTGTAATCTACCGCATGTACCTTGTGCGAGTCGTCCGCATTGAATGAAGCGTTATTATCGGACTGCGGCAAAGTTTGGTTTACGCCGTTTTCCATGAAAGAAGCGTCTGAATTTTGCGCGTCGGCACCGTTTACACGGTTGGACGCCGCATCGCCGAAGTCCGCTTCCGTTTCGGCATTTTCGCCCTTCTTTTTACGCTTTTTCGGGTTTGGGTCTACCCAAGGCTTAAGGTTGTCCACCGAGTAATCGCGATAGAGCTTTGGGGGAAACAAAAACAGCAGAAAACCGTTCAATTTGACAGAGCGCGTTTCGCCGCACGGGCAAACTACGGTTGCATCAAAATCCGTTTTGGGGTTTCGATGCAGATTTTTGAAAGCAGGCAAAAGTTTGAACACGGCTATCGCCGCAAGACACAAAAACGCAGCGACGGCCAAGACGTAACCGTTAGGGATCTTGTCGACGACTCCCCATTTGATAAGGGAAAACAGCGCAACGAACAACAAAGCACCGCAAGTTACGCAGTAGCATACCGTTTCCGTAAAGTACTTCTTGTTGTCGCTTTGCCAGCCGCCATTGGGAAGAGTACGCTCGCAGCACGTGCCGCAGTACAGTTTGAGACGGTCGCAAAGTGACCAAATGCCCAAAGCCGAATATACTGCAAGGAGAGTTGCAAAAAATCCGACAATGAATTTGGATTCGCCTCCCAACACGAACATAGTAACGCCGACGGCAAGGGCGACTACGGAAATCCCCAACAACACCCAACGCGAGACGGAAAGTTCCTGACGCTCGGTTTTGAACATCTTGCGGTACAAGGCATGCAACTGCTTGCGGTAAATTTGCGAAAGCAACAATAACCCCAAAACTATGGTAAATACGGACACAAGTTGGGAAATTTTGATGTCCGTTTCCGCAGTCCCGATATAGAGATACAAACTGTCTGTACGCATACCTTCGATAACAAGGCGAACGATACCGTAGTAAATTCCGTAAAACGCCGTACACCACCCCAAACGGTAACGCTTGCTACGGGTCAAAACGCACACGCATATGATAAAGCCCAACAGCGTACACACGCTTTCGTAAAAGAAGGTGGCCTCGTACCAACCGGCCGGACCGCCGCGTGCGTGCGCGGCATCGATCCAAACGGCGTAACCGTTGAAAGCGTGATCCGTACTCGCCCCCCAAAAGTTGATCATACTGTTAAAGTCTGTGGAAATGAGACGTCCGAAGGCTTCCTGATTGAAAAAGTTTCCCCAACGACCGAGGCTTTGCGCTATCATAACGCCGGGCAAAAGGCTGTCGGTTATTATGCGGAAGTCCTGCTTTTTGATTTTGCAAAGAATGAAAGCGGATATGTAGCCCAAAATTACGCCGCCGTAAATTCCTAAACCGCCGTTGCGGAAATCCGAAAAGAAACCCGACCAATCGGGAGTTCGTCCGCTCCAAGGGAAAATATATACGTAAAGACGAGCGCCCAGTACGCCGAAGGGAATGACGACCAAGGCGTACACCGTTGCGTCGTAAGGATCGTAGCCGCGCTTTTTGAAGTAGCGCGCCGCAACCAAAATTGCAACCAACATACCCGTTACTATGGCAATGGCATAGAGATTGACGTGCAACGTAAATATCGAAAGATAAGGCTGAGCGGTGTCCCAGACAAATCCGAACGTTTCGTTACCGAATACAAACTCGGTAAATGACAAAAGGTGTATCAAGTACGGTCTCCTTAGTTATGGAAAATTATTTATTATTTTACTCCGTTTACACCGCCGTGTCAACAAAGAGCGGCAATTATTGTTAATAATATATCTTTACGCGCACGAGAGCGATCGGACTTGCGCAACGAACAAAATCAGATAAATTTAGACAAAATGAGCGCTTTTTAGCGTAATTTTGACTGCAAAACGGATATTATGCGTGTAATAGTATTATGCATAACGTCAATTTGAATAGTAGAAAAGCGATTTTAGAGTTTGAAACGCAAGAAATCGGTCAATAATAGCAAAGAACGAGACACCGAATTTGCATAAAATACATAGTTTAATACAGGGAGTTCTTCACGCATAATTGCGTCAAAAAAAATGCTTCACAACTAATAGGCGCAACGATCAGAAAACGATAACGGCAAGTACGGCCAAAATGACCGCTTGTGCAGGAGTCCTCCGCAGTCCGCAAAGCCGGAAACGCCGACAAAAAAAATGCAAAAGCGATGATTCGCTCAAATAAAACACCGGGAGCGAAATTGAGATGATCAGACGAGGAGAAATATACTATGCGGATCTTAATCCTGTTGTAGGGAGCGAACAGGGAGGTATCCGACCTATCGTTGTGCTGCAAAACGACGTCGGCAATAAGTACAGCCCTACGGTAATCGCCGCCGCCACTACCAGCAAATTGACGAAAGCAAAATTGCCCACGCATATCGAACTGGCAAAAGAAAACTCTCCTTTGCCGAAAGACAGCGTAGTTTTATTGGAACAGATACGCACGATAGACAAAAGCCGCATAAAGGATAAAATAGGCGAACTACCGCCGGAAATTATGCAGCAGATAAACGACGCTTTGTTACTTAGTTTAGGTTTTTGAGTGAACAAATTGATACTATGCGTGAAATAGTATTCTTGAAATTGCCGAAAAGCGAGATAATCGGCTCGAATTTGGACGCGAGTCGCCCAAAATTTGTAGCACGCCGCTAAGCTGTTATTCGCGGCCAAACATTCGGCAAAAACAGTCAAAACTAAAAAACGCCCGCAAAGGAATTCCTTTACGGGTATTTTTGCTTTTATATAGATTTATCGAAATACTGCAGTCAACAGTCTAGCGATAAGCGAAGGACTATTTTTTGCGGATTCCAAAGCGTTTATACAAAATCGTAACGCTTCGGCGCGGTCAACCTTTCAACTCGGCAAGTCTCTCTGTAAGCGTCGTTTTTAAGTCGATATATTTTTGCAGTTTCGTCTTTTCTTTTTCTACAAGGTCGGAAGGAGCTTTGGCAAGGAAACCGGCGTTTTTGAGCTTCCCTTCGGCGCGCGCAATCTCGCCGCAGATATTTTCCAATTCCTTCGTGAGGCGCTCGATTTCCTTTTGGGCGTCTACAAGGTCTCCCAGAGGAACTTGACAAGTAGCGGCGCTTGTAACTATTCTGACGGTTTTCTCGCCTTGAGGAGCGGCAGTAAACACAACCTCCTCCAAATTGCAAAGTTTACACAAATACACGTCGCATTGTTTCAATCTGTCGTCGGAAATTTCCGCATATAAACGGATACGTTTGGAGGGTGCGACTGCATATTCAGAACGCACGTTACGCACTTTCGCCACCACGTCTTTAATCTCTTCTACAAGTTGATATTCGCTTGCAAAGTTCAATTTCGCGTCACACTCCGGGTATCGCTGTATCATTATACTTTCGGAGTGATACGGTAGCGACTGATAAATTTCTTCCGTAATGCAAGGTATAAACGGGTGCAGTAATTTAAGAATCTTGTCCAAGACGTAAACCAACACGGTCAAAGTATCTGCGCGAGACTCGTCGTTAGTGCCGTACAAAACGGGTTTGGTCAATTCGATATACCAATCGCAGAATTCGCTCCACACAAAGTCGTACAAAGTTTGGCAGGCCAGACCGAGTTCGTACTTTTCCATTAAATCCGTAACCTGTTTAGTCGTGTCGTTTAGCTTGGTAAGAATCCACTTATCGGCAAGCGTCAGACTGCACTTATCAAGATCGGTCTTCAACGTTTTGCCCTCACAGTTGAGCAAAACGAAACGGCTGGCATTCCAGATCTTGTTCATAAAATTGCGCGTACCTTCTATTTTGTCCGACGAAAAACGCATATCGCTGCCGTTTGCCACTCCGTTTAGCAACGCAAAGCGCAACGTATCGGCGCCGTACTTGTCGATAAACTCCACGGGATCCACGCCGTTTCCTAAGGATTTGGACATCTTGCGTCCCTGTTCGTCGCGCACAATACCGTGCATAAGTACGTCGTGGAAAGGCACCTTACCGGTTGCATACAGCGAACTGAAAATCATACGGGCAACCCAGAAAAAGATTATGTCGTAGCCGCAAGAGAGTACGCTGGTTGGGAAAAACGCTTTGAAGTCGTCACTGTTACTTGTGTAGCCCAACGTCGAAAACGGCCAAAGCGCGCTAGAAAACCAAGTATCCAATACGTCCTCGTCTTGACGTATATGCTCGTTGCCGCAATGCGGGCAAACGGTCGGATCTTGCTCCTCGCAAATTTCCGCACCGCATTTATCGCAATACCAAACGGGTATGCGGTGTCCCCACCACAACTGACGGGATATACACCAATCTTTGACGTTTTCCATCCAGTTGAAATAAATCTTTTCAAAACGCTCGGGGTGGAACTTAATCTCTCCCTTTTTGACGGCGTCGATCGCCGGCTTTGCCAAAGGTTCCATTTTTACAAACCACTGTTTGGAAACAATAGGCTCTACCGTGGTATGACAACGGTAGCAACTGCCCACGTTGTGCTTGTGAGGTTCTACCTTTTGCAAAATACCCATTTCTTTCAGACGCGATACTATTTGCTTGCGAGCTTCGTAACGGTCCAGTCCCGCAAATTCTCCGGCGTTTTCGTTCATAGTCCCGTCATCGTTCATCACTCGAATGACGGGCAAATTATGGCGGACGCCCACTTCAAAGTCGTTAGGATCGTGCGCTGGAGTTATTTTTACAACGCCGGTACCGAAACTCATATCGACGTATTCGTCGGCAATGACGGGAATTTCTCGATTGACGAAAGGTACGATTACCGTTTTGCCGACAAGATGCTTGTAGCGTTCATCGTTGGGGTTGACGGCAACGGCAGTATCGCCCAGCATTGTTTCCGGCCGCGTTGTGGCAAAAGTTACGGTAGTTTTGCCGTCCGGCGTTGTATAGCCGTAATGCCAAAAATGTCCGTCCTGCTCGGCATACTCCACTTCGGCGTCGGAAAGCGCAGTCTGACAATGAGTGCACCAATTGATAATACGGTCGCCGCGGTAAATAAGACCGTCCTTGTACATTTTTACGAAAGCGCGTCGCACAGCCTTGCTGCAATTTTCGTCCATGGTAAAAGCGAGACGCGACCAATCGCAACTGCTGCCTAGACGTTTTAACTGCTCTACAATGCGGTTGCCGTACTCCTCTTTCCACTTCCAGGCACGCTTCAAAAATTCGGAACGTCCCAAAGTGTGCTTGTCGATGCCTTCCTTTTTGAGCGCTTCGATAATTTTGACTTCCGTCGCAATGCTTGCGTGGTCCGTGCCGGGCAGCCAAAGCGTATTGTAACCTTGCATACGTTTGAAGCGTATAAGGCTGTCCTGTATGGCGTTATCCAAACCGTGTCCCAAATGGAGTTGTCCCGTGATGTTGGGCGGCGGAGTGACCATAGAAAAGTAACGTTTGCCCACTTCCGCTTTGGGCGTAAAATAGCCTTGATCCATCCACCACTTGTACAAGTCGCGTTCGAAAGAAGCCGGTTGATAGGTTTTATCGATCATAATTCCTCCCTTGCGCCGTAGCATACCGGTTTCAGCACGGCAAAAGCGCAATTTGTGTTGTAAAGTTTTTTAAGCGAGCCGCAACACATTTTCATTTACGTCAAATTCTACTTTGTGACGATACAAAATCCGTATACGGCAATAAAAAACGGCGCGCACCCTTTCGTAAAGGGCGAACGTCGTCGCTGTACCACCTTAGTTTGCAAACCGAAACGCACTTTTTTGCCGAACGCATAAAACGGCCGTATATTGCACGATTTTCGGTTGCCTCATTTTCAGTTTGTAACGGAACGACCCGAGCAGAGATACTTTCGCACCGCGTTTGAAAAACAGGAGCGCCGTTTCTCTCCGCCAACTTGGCAAACTACGCTAAATTTTACTTTCATACGGAATTCCCACCGCAGTCCGCTCTCTTTGATGAAAGAATCGACAAGCCTTTTGCCTATGACGTTTTTATATTTTTATTTTAACACAGCCCAAACGGAAAGGCAAGTTATTTTTTGCTTTTTTTGCCGTCGGCAAGCAGATAACTTGCAGAAAGTAAGTTTTTGAGTTCGGCTACGTCCGTAGATGCGTTCAACAGTACCGTAATCCAATGTTGTTTATTCATATGGTATGCCGGAAAAATCCGACGGTTATCTACTGCGCTTGCAACGGTTGACGGATCGGCTTTCAGGTTGACTACCTGCACGGGAAGATCGCCTTCGAGCGACAAAAATTTCGGCGCTATATCCATAAACAACGCGTACCACTTGGCACTTTTAGCCGTTTTGAACGTGTAATAGGTCGGTTCGTCCTCCCACGGATTTTCCGGAACCGTTCCGTAAGTATCTTGCAGCCACTGCATAATTCGCGACTTAACGTCAACGCTCGAAGTACATTTTGATAAAGCTTGCTCCACTATTTCCCGCACTTCGCTCTTGATAGCGGCACCGCCGTGTCCTCCGTAAAACGGAGCATACCTTTCGTTAAAAATTCCGTCAAAGACGTCCACGTCCAGCGTGGTTTCCGTCAATTTTAAGGTAACTACAAGTCCGTTGGGCAAGTTGCGGCACAAAACAAGCGCTTGCGTATTGTCGGGATCGAGCGAAAAACCCGCAGAAAGCGCCGCTGCCTTATTTACGATTTTGTTCTTTACAAGGTAACTGTAATTCATATTTATATTTTAGCATACGTGCGTATTTTTTTCAACCGTATTTGCCGCCAAAGACGCAAAGGCGTCGCTTTGTAATGCTCGCTTCTTGCGTGTCGGTCTGTATTTTTCAGCGCCACACTCTTTGCCGTTTTTAACAAACGTTGAAGTTCAAAGATAATCCGCCGGCGGTCAAAGCACATTTTTTGCGAAAAAACAATAGTATGCAATATACCAAACGGGAGGAATATGTTTTGAAAAAAATATTTGCTATTTTATTGGTCGCGGCGCTTGCCGTGTCTATGTGCGTTCTGTTTGTTGCGTGCGACAGAGACGAGGACACATTGCGCGTAAGCGAAGTAACTCACAGTTTATTTTATACACCGCAGTATCTGGCAATGTCGCTAGGGTACTTTGAGGACGAAGGTTTGAAAGTGGAAATAACCAACGGCAGCGGCGCGGATAACGTTATGACTGCGCTTCTTACGGGTAATGCCGACATAGGACTTATGGGCTGCGAAGCCAACATATACGTTTATCTTCAAGGCAAAAAAGACTACCCGCGAGTAGTAGGCCAATTGACCAAACGCGACGGCAGTTTTTTGGTTGCCAGAACGGATATTCCCAACTTCGATTACAGCGGAATAGACAATCAAACGGTACTTATGGGGCGCCAAGGCGGTATGCCCGCGATGATATTGCAATACGTTTTGAACAACAAAGGTTACACCGACGGCGTCAATATTACTATGGACTACTCCATACAGTTCGGCGCGTTGGGTCCCGCGTTTACGGGCGGAACGGGCGATTTGGTGCCGTTGTTTGAGCCTGCGGCAAGTCAACTTGTAAAAGACGGCAAGGGCTACATTGTTTCCGCAATCGGAATGGACAGCGGCGAAATACCCTACACCTGCTACACCGCCACCGCCGACTACATGAACAAGCACGGCGACAAAGTGGAAAAATTTTTGCGCGCTGTATGGAGAGGCACCGAATACGCTATGACGCACAGCGCGGAAGACATAGCAAAACTTGTTGCCAAATACTTTGACGGAACGTCTTTGGAACTCTTGACGACGGCGATAGGCAACTACCAAACTTACGACGTGTGGACAAAAACGCCCGTGACGGACAAAGACGCGTTTACCCGTATTCAGGACATAATGGAAAATGCCGGCGAACTCTCTAAGCGCGTGGACTACGACGTAATTGTAGACAACACTTACGCAAACAAAATCACGCCGGTAAAATAGGCAAAAAAATATGCCGTACGATTATCTCGCAGTTTTGACACACGGAGTAAAGTACGACATAACGGTTTACCCCTTTGAGGGCGGTCAGCAGCAAAAACCGATAAACTACGGCAAAAACACGTAGTCCAAACAGACGGACACGCGAACTGCGAACGCTGCACTACGGCCCTCAAAAGGGAAATTTACTGCGGAGAAGCCCTATATGAGTATACTGAAATTTGATAACGTTAGTAAAGTGTTTTATTCCAAAACGCAGCAGACTGTTGCCGTGGACAGACTGTCTTTTTGCGTGGACGAAGGGCAGTTTGTGGCAATAATCGGGCCGTCGGGGTGCGGAAAAACCACTATTTTATCCCTTGTGTGCGGGCTTATCGAGCCCACAAGCGGCAAAGTGCTGTTTGAAAAAAACGACAGCCGCGTCGGATACATGCTGCAACGCGACCAACTGTTCGAGTGGCGTACGATAGAAAAAAACGTACTGCTAGGTTTGGAAATACGCGGCAAAGTGCGCGACGAAGACAAAGAATTTGCCAGAGAACTTCTAAAGAAATACGGATTGTGGGAATTTAGAAAGCACTATCCGCAGGAACTTTCCGGCGGCATGCGACAGAGAGCGGCGCTTATCAGAACGCTTGCCACGCGGCCGGATCTGCTTCTTTTGGACGAACCTTTTTCCGCGCTGGATTTCCAAACGAGGCTGTCCGTATGCGACGACGTTTACGGCATAATACGCGAAGAACACAAAACGGCGCTGCTTGTGACGCACGACATTTCGGAAGCCATATCAATGGCGGACACCGTGATAGTACTTACCGCACGTCCTGCAAAAGTATTGACAATACACAAGACCAATTTAGAAAATATAGAAACGCCCTTGAAGCGGCGTGAAAGCCCCGAATTTTCCAAGCAGTTTGAATTGCTGCACAAATATCTGTCGGGAGCAAGCCAAGACGCGGACGACTGCAAAAACTGCGCGACGACCGTTTGCGCAAACGACGCTGACGAAGCAGGGAAAACCAAGGAGACGCGCATATGATAAACAAAAAGAAAAGGGCAAATTTTACGCGTGAACACCTGCTTTATCTGCGCAAACAGACGGTGCATAAAGTGCTTGTTCACGTTACGCAAATAGGCGTGCTTGTGCTTTTTTTGGGATTGTGGGAACTGGCTGCCTACCTTGAATGGATAGACGCGTTTATTATGAGCAGTCCAAGCAGAATATGGAATACGCTTGGAGAACTGATAGGAAACGGCACGCTGTTCCACCACGCATGGGTATCCACTTGGGAAACGCTTGTAGGGTTTGCAATCGGAACTACTTTGGGTTACGTTGCGGCGATAGTTTTGTGGTGGAACAACTTTTTGAAGGAAGTTTTCGAGCCATACGTAGTAGTGCTTAACAGCCTGCCGAAAATTGCGCTTGGACCGATAATAATAATTTGGGTGGGCACGGGTAAGGCTGCGATCATCACTATGGCGGTGCTCATTTCCGTCGTTATTACAACCATCACTGTTTTGAACGGCTTTTTGGAAACGGACAAAGACAAAATACTGCTGATGCGCTCGATGAAAGCCAACCGATTTCAAATTTTTATCAAACTGGTTGCGCCAAGCAACGTACCGACGCTTATGGCAACGTTGAAAATCAACGTCGGTATGGCCTGGATAGGCAGCATTATGGGGGAATACCTTGTTTCCAAAGAAGGATTGGGATATTTGATAGTGAACGGAAGTCAGGTGTTCAATTTGACACTGGTTATGACCTGCACCATTGTACTGTGCGCGCTTGCCGGCGTGATGTACGCGTTGGTGGCAACGCTGGAAAGAATTGTGGTGAAAAATTACAAATAGTTCCGACCAAACGCGCGAAGGGATTTTTCCCACTTTGCAACAAGGACAGTTGCGGCGTTCTGAAAATCTGTTTCCTTCGCGGTCGGACTTTTGCGGAAGGTTTCTGCACGAAACCTTGTTTAGTTGTATCCGTGGGGAGATGACGCTTATTCTCCCCACACCCCTCACGCAAGGAGCCGGCCCGCGGTACACGCCCGCAGACCGCACGGATTTTTGCATACGGCACAAAAATCCGTTCATTGTACAATTTGAAAGTAACTGAATACCACCATTTTTGAAACAATTGTTGTTTGTATTATTCCGACCAAACGCGCGAAGGGATTTTCCCCACTATGCAACAAGGACAGTTGCGGCGTTCTGAAAATCTGTTTCCTTCGCGGTCGTATCTATGTAACAATATAAAAATTTGTTTGCATCTATTTGTTGACATAGTATAAAAGGCGGCTGCGTAATTTTTGCATAAATGCCGACTTATGAAAATACTATAATTAAAAGGCGACCGAGGGGAATACGGCCGCCTTTTTTGTGTTGCGGCAACAGGTTACTCTTTGTCGCCGTCGTCACCGTTATCCTCTTTCGACTTGTCCTCCGCGGAAGTGGTTTTGTCACGTTTTCCTAGCATTTCCAACAGCACTGCAAGCGTTTCCTTGCTATTACTTATGTCGTCAGCTCCCTCTTGTTCGCTGCTACGCATTTTTTCCATCAATCCGGCAAGAGTTTCCGAACTGCTTGCAACTCCGTCGCCACTGTCGACACCGTTTGTCGGCTTTGAGGCGTTGTCACTATCCGCTTCGGAATTGAGTACGTTAGCCGCAAACAAATTTTCCTTACGGTTGTTTGAAGCAACGCATTCCGTGGCAACAGCACCGGAGACAGACTCTGCGACACTATTGTCGCTGACAGCAGGCTTTTCAGTACAGGACGATTGTTCTGCAACGTTTGATGATTTGTACTGCCTTTTGAAAATGGAATTTAATACCGTACACATAATTCCGAGAGCAATACACGCAATGCCGACCGAAAAAGCAATCGTATCATACAACAAGTGGATATCCTCGGAAATTTCTGATATATATGGGAAGAAAACGCTAGCGCCAAAATATAATACGGGGATAAAAGTTATAATGCCTATGACCACTTCCCATGGGCTTATGCGTTTTCGACCGTTAATAGCGACATTGACATAGTAGTTGATTCGGAAAAACAGATAGAATATAAACAATATGCATACGCACTTGATAGGAAAATATATCCATGACACGTCATACGTAACAAGTCTCTCACTTACGGCAGAGACCGCATAACAAACACACGAAGACAACAACATTGCAACAATCGGCAAAATACCTATACTGCGCCCCAATTTAGAGTCGGGCGTAACGGGATCAGGTTTCAATGCCTTGTACCCTTTAAGTTTAATATCGAAGCCTAAGCAGGTTGCAATGCCTGCGGTAAAGAGGATATCGAAGACAAGTATAAGTATAGGGCCTGCGCCCGCTTCCAACATCTGAGAAGTTACCTGAGACATTGTGACTGCGGCAATTATTAGGTGTACTACGTTAAGCGTAAGCATTACTACGTAGTCTGTTATTTTAAGTTGGTTACGACTGCGGAACACCGCTGCTATTCCGTATATTACTCCAATAAAGGCAAAGAACATCATAGATATTGTAATTGCCATATAATAGCCCGTTGTGGAAGTTGCGTTAAACGATGCATAGTAGTTCTCTCCAAAGCCCAGCATACTGTACACCGGCGCCGCCATAAATGCAAAGATTAGCAGAGAAAAAACTAGCGTGCATACCGCGGGAGCAAAACGCAAAAGTTTTTGCCAAAACTTTTCCTGCATAGGCATACGCGGGTGAGGCTCATGCAAAACAACTTCTTCTAAGTCTTTTTCCTTAACGTTCCTTAAAAGCGCCAACAAAAATAAATTTATTACAGTCAGAACTAAACAAACCATATAAACTATGCATATTGCAACGCTAAGATAGTAACCGGAATTTTTGTTTGCATCCGGAATCTGACCTAATGCATAGATAATACGAGCAACTATAAGAAAAACTCCCAAGTAAAGCACAGGATATATGTAAAAATCCCGTTTAGGAATAACGGTATTTTCACCTTTAAGTATGGCTTTTGAAAGGCGTACCCGACGAACCACATATACAACAGTACACACTACTACCGCAAGCGACAAAAGAGCAGGAAATATTATATTTGATATGTTGTATATTGATATGTTGATAGGATAACCGGCTTTCTCCACTGCAGCAATAAAGTAGAATAGAGTTATAACACTGCTGATTAAGCGCCAGACCGCAATAACTGCTGCGACGCAAAGAGTAATTAACAATAAAAGCCAAACTACCTTATACGCCTTTTTCACATTTACAGATATTTTAGGCAGAGAAAAAGATATACCGCGACTGCTCGTTACGGATAGTG
>JAMPEJ010000007.1 GCA_023665205.1 Corallococcus sp. | reverse complement strand
GAGCTGGGTTCAGAACGTCGTGAGACAGTTCGGTCCCTATCCATCGTGGGCGTAAGATATTTGAAGGGATCTGTCCCTAGTACGAGAGGACCGGGATGGACGTACCAATTGTGCACCAGTTGTTCCGCCAGGAGCACGGCTGGGTAGCGAAGTACGGACGGGATAAACGCTGAAAGCATCTAAGTGTGAAACCCACCCTAAGATAAGATATCTCCTTAGATAAGGCCCCTTGTAGACCACAAGGTTGATAGGTCGGAGGTGTAAGTGCAGTCAATGCATTCAGCTGACCGATACTAATAGGCCGAACGCTTGTTCAAATAATACGAACAAGCCTTGAATGAATACAAAATTTACAAATCAACAAAACTCAACGATACACTAAACTCTGTTTAATGCAGTTATCAATGTTCCTTTTCTAAAAAACGATTACAACGAGGTAACGCTCGTGTAAATACCATTGCGGTGATTTAGACTTGGGGGTCCCACCTGTTCTCATACCGAACACAGAAGTTAAGCCCCAAATCGCCTAGGGTACTTGGCTGGACACGGCCCGGGAGAGCAAGGTTTTGCCGCATCCATTAAAAAAATCTTCAACAAATCGTTGAAGATTTTTTTTATTTGCAATGTAGAGCAATGTTATTTAGTCGGCAAAAAAGGTGCAACGGGCTGTGTTGCTTCGGTATTATTAAAGTCTAAATATGTTGCTTTTTTTTACAACATATTTAGTTGTATCGGTGCAAACTGTTCGGATAGCGGCAAAAACGGTACTTGGCTGGACACGGCCCGGGAGAGCAAGGTTTTGCCGCATCCATTAAAAAGACGGTGTCGTGGCAAAATACAATTTACTATTTGTGAACTATTTGACTTATTACCCACATAAACCAAAATATATTGGTATATTTGCTGTAAACTTAATTTTAATCTTCAAAGAAAGTTGAAATTGCACTTGCGAATATGGCTTAATGTGAAAACGCTTGTTTGCTTTTTGTATTATATTGTGGTATAATTTATAAATACTGGAGCACATATGTCATTTTTAAGATTAATTAAAAATTACTTTTTGGCAAATCGTTTAAGAAAAGTAATTAAAAATTGGAAATTAGATTACAAAGTATTTCAAAATATACAAATACCGCTAGAGTATACGACGTTAGTTGACAAACTTAAAGGTGTTTCAAAGTATGAATCTTTAATTCAAAAGAGTAAAGAATTAGTTGTTAGTGTTCAAAATCATAACACGAAGATTGCGGAATTGAAAAATCACTTTGATGAAATACTAAGTCAACACTCAATTCAAACAATTTTGTCTCGTATTGATAGATATTCGTTAGAAACTTTGCAATCTTACAATGAAATTGCATTGAAAATTTTTTCCTATAGTTTGCCGTATACATTTAGTGACAGCAAACATTATAAAACTTATGCAGTGCAATTAGGTAAAATCATAAATGAGTATCAACAAATTGTGGAACAATTTTCGTTGATAAAGCAGTTTAATTCTTTATCTTTTAATTTTGACGATAAATATATTGATTTTAATGAAGGGCAAAAACTACTTGAGCCTGCAAAAAATATTTTGTCCAAAATTAGAAGTTGCGCTTCTCAATATTATGCTGTTCCCAAGTTGGATGTAAATATAATAGATTGTCATAATGAAGAATTTATACAAAAACATTTGTCTGACAAAATTTTTGACGATGTTAACGGATTGCGTTTGGATGAAGAACAGCGTCGTGCAATTTTGTGTGATTCTCAGTCAAATTTGACAATTGCCGGTGCTGGAGCCGGAAAAACATTAACCATATGTGGCAAGGTTAAATGGCTTTTGGATAAACATCTTGTTAATCCAAATGATATCTTACTTTTGTCATATTCAAAAGATTCTGCCAATGCACTTAATGCTAAAGTTAACGGTATAACACAAAATTTAACCGTAAAAACATTTCATGCGCTTGGTTTAGATATTCTTAACCATGTTAATGGAAGCAAAAAGGCAATAGAGCAACAGTTCAGGGGATATATCCATAAATTTTTTAATGAAGAACTTGCAAAGAATCCACAAATATCGGAAGTGGTAATTAGATATTGCACACTTTATATGTATTCTAATTCTTTTGATGAAAAACGCTTTGCAAATGATGGCGAAAAATTTGAGGAATTAAAAAAGATAGATTTTCAAACGCTAAAAGATAAATTTAATCTTGCTAAAGAACAAAATTATGAAACGATTAATAAAGAATACGTTAAAAGTTATCAAGAATTAGTAATAGCCAACTGGTTGTTTCTTAATGGAATAAAATATGAGTACGAACGCTCTTATGAACACGATACAAGCACTCCTGAAAAAAGGCAGTACACCCCTGATTTTTATCTCTCTGATTACAATATATATTTTGAGCATTACGGAATAGACAAGAATGGCAGAACGCCGCAATATTCCAAAGAGGAAGAAAAACGCTATTTAGAGGGGATATCGTGGAAAAGAGAAACCCATTTTAGATATCATACTGATTGTATTGAAACTTATTCTTATGAATTTTGTGATGGGACGATTTTCGACAAATTAAAAAAACGTTTGGAAAATAAAGGGGTAAGATTACAGCCGTTGAATTCCAAAGATATTGAAAAAATTATTTATCAAGGTCAAGAATTTGAGTTCTTGATTAACCTTGTTGAAACATTCGTGAACCTTTACAAAGCACAGTATCCCGATTCAACATATTTTGAAAAATTACAACGTTCTAAATTTGGGTCTGTTTACGAAAGTGAAAGAGAAAAATTGTTCTTGTCAATTTGTAAAGCAGTATATGAATATTATATTAGCATTTTGCGCAATGAGGACAAGATAGACTTTGATGATATGATTTTGCAATCTATTGAAGCACTTGATAAGACAAAATCGTATAGATACAAGTATATAATTGTTGATGAATTTCAGGATATTTCACAAAGCCGAAAACGTTTTTTGCAAAAATTAATTGAGCATGGGAACTCTAAATTATTTGCTGTTGGTGATGACTGGCAAGCAATATATAGATTTGCAGGGTGTGACATAAATATATTTTTGCAATTTCAACAAATATTTGCTGACGCGAAAATAAACTTTATTACGTCAACTCACCGTAATTCTGCAGAACTTCAAAATGTAGTAGAGCCATTTATTACAGCAAATCCGGAACAATTTGAAAAGCATATTCGGTCTGTAAAGCATCAAAATTCTCCGGTTAGAATTATCTATCACGATAAAAATCGAATTGGTGCGTTTTATAAGGCATTACGCGATATAGCAAAAATCAACTCTAGCGCACAGGTATTAGTGCTTGGGCGTAACCGTCACGACATCGATCAAATGATTTCTGGCGGTTTAGTCGTTAAACAATATCGTCAAATATATGTTGAACAATTTCCCCAAATGGATATTACATATATGACAGTGCATCAGTCGAAAGGATTAGAAAGTGATTTCGTAATTTTAATTAGTGGCGAAGATGCGAAAAGCGGTTTTCCTAATAAATTGGAAGACGATCCGTTAATTGGCTTGGTTCTTAGCAATAGTAGTACATTTGAATTTGCAGAAGAAAGACGTCTGTTTTATGTGGCACTAACGCGCACCCGCTCTATTGTATATGTGTTGTCAGATCGAAACAGACCTTCTGTATTTGTTCAGGAAATTGCAGAAAATGCAACTGCGGAAAATTTTAACTTCATACCTGTTGTAGAGAAAAATGGCAACTGTCCGTGGTGTACTTCCGGACGACTTGTATTTAGACAATCGACGAAGTCAAAGGCGGAGTTTTACGGTTGTTCAAATTGGCCGTATTGTTCGTATACGATATATAACATGGAAGCGGTTAAAATCAATAATAGGTGTCCGGAATGTGGCGATTTTTTGGTAGTTAGAGACGGAAAAAATGGTAAGTTTTTGGGATGTAACGGCTATCCTAGGTGCAAATATACACGAAACTTTCATTAAGAATAAAGATAATTATTGAAAATTATATACTAATAAAAATATTCTAATCGTAACAATTACAGCTACATGGTATGCGCAGAAAAGAACAATCATTCCGTGCAAATTTGATTACTCTGTAAGAGATATAAAACACTTCGGCATTAGTTGAAGTGTTTTATTGTTGTCAATAGTATTGATTTTTGTTATACTAGTATTATGATTACCTTACAACGCATAATAACAAATGAACATATGTATGCTTGGGCAATGAAGTTGCTCAAAGTCAGTTTCCCTGCCGAGGAGCGACGCGACGACGAACTGCAACGGCAAGTGATGCGTCACCCCGATTACCGACTCTGCGCTATCATGGACGGCAATGAGGCGGTCGGCGTCGTGGGATATTTCGATGCGTTGGACTTTATCTATTTTGAAAATTTTTGCATTGTTCCGGATAAGCGCAACGGCGGCTTCGGCAGTGCAACGCTGCGCCTGCTTACCGAAAACCTTCCAAAACCGTTTATTTTGGAGGCCGAACTTCCTGTCGACGATATTACGCGCCGGCGTATTGCTTTTTACAAACGCAACGGCATGGAGGAAAATCCGTATGCTCACATACAACCGCATTACCGAGCGGCCGATCCTGACTTGCCGCTGTTGGTGTTGTCCTACGGCGCGCCGCTGACTCAACCGCAGTACGATGCTTTCCGCGCATATCTCGACGCTAACGTTGACGTCAAAACGGCAAAACTTGTATAACGTAAATCTGCACATATGTGCAATTTGAAACAAAAAAAGAAGTAGTGCAATACTGCTTCTTTTTAATTTAAGCTTTCAGTTGTTTCGTTACCCTAAACCGCTGTTTAGTCTAGGCTTTCAATTGCTATTTTGGCGAACAGGTCCGTTGCGTCGCAGTTAAATCAATATACGGTCGTCATTTTTCTCTGCCGCATCTGCTGCGAGCGGCAATAATGAAAAAATATTTTAATAATTATTTTTTGATACTATTAGTGAAATAGCCTTTGACTATTGACCGCAATAGTGTTAGTATATATCAGTACAAGTTTGCGCCTAAGGGGGATTTTTTGCCTTTTTTAGGGTCTTGGTCGGCATTTTTAGGGGGCATTTCCCCGATATTTTGTCGCATAGCGCCCTAAAAATCGTACTTAAAGCCGTCCTGTGACCGCAAATTTTGCGCGGCAGTACGTTGTCTAAGTAAGACTAACATAGCACAACGTTCGCCGATTTGCAACTTTTTTCGGCAATATTTTTAGAAAAATTTTTTTGAGGAGTTTTGTCAATGCCACAAGACATCAAGACCGTAAAGTACGGCAACCACGAAAGAAAATCGTTCTCCAAAACCACGGAAGTGCTGCCTTTGCCTAACCTTATAGAGGTGCAAAAGCACAGTTACCAAACGTTTTTGGACGAAGGTATCCGCGAGGTTTTCGAGGACTTTTCGCCCATTGAGGATATGACCGGACACTTCCGTTTGGAGTTTTTGGATCACCGTTTGGATGCCGCTCCAAAGTATTCCGAGGCCGAGTGCCGTCTGCGTGACGCTACCTACGCCAGCCCTCTGCGCCTTACCGTCCGTTTGACGAACAAAGGCACGGGCGAGTTTTTGGATCAGGAAGTGTTTATGGGCGACTTCCCTCTCATGACTGAGACGGGCAGTTTCATCATAAACGGAGCAGAACGCGTAATCGTATCTCAGATCGTGCGTTCGCCGGGCGTATACTGCACTGCCGAACTAAACAAAAACGGCAAACCTACGTATAACACAACGGCAATGCCCAGTCGCGGCGCTTGGTTGGAAATAGAGCACGACAGCAACAACGATTTGCTTTACGTGCATATCGACCGTAACCGCAAACTGCCCATCACGGTGCTTTTGCGCGGTATATTGCACGACGGCATCAACCGCGAAAACCGCAGCGGCAACCTGATCGCGTCGGTTTTGGCGTACGATCCCGTTTTGGCGTTGACGTTTGCGCGCGACGACACGGCAACCGACCAAGAGTCTTTGGTAGAAATCTACAAGCGTCTGCGCCCGGGCGAAATTCCCACGGACGAATCCGTACAAAAAACTTTGAACGACCTTTTGTTCGATGCAAAGCGTTACGACCTTGCAAAAGTAGGCCGCTACAAATATAACAAAAAATTGGCGCTCAAAACCCGCATTGCCGGGCTCACTTTGGGAAAGGACGTGGAAGTTAAACTTACAACTTTGCCCAAGTACACATGCCTTACGCGCGAACAAGCCGAGCAAATCGCACAGAGCGGAGTGGTGCAGGAAATCAGTATTTTGACGGACAAGGGCGCTACGGAAACTTTTGCCGTAAGCAATAAGCCTGCGTTTTACAACAAGGCGGTCGGCGCTTATTTGGATGCCGACGTTACTGTTCCCGCGTCGCGCACTATCAAAGCCGGAACGGAACTTTCCGAGGCTGACGCCAACGATATTCAACACAGCGGCGTAAACGAGATTTACACAAATCAGGAAACCTATTCGGAAGTTTATTCCGCTACAAGCGCTCAGACGGCGCACGATTACGAACAGATTCTTGCCAAGCACCTCGGCTGCGTGCTGATGGCGGAAAAGGGCGTTTTGGACGTTTACGGCGAAAATATCGACGCCAGCGGACGCGTGCTTTGCGAATTGCCCAACGCCACATACGACGAACGCAAGGGGGAAATTACCGTTGCCGAAGCCGCCGCGATTGCTTTTGAAAACGGATATAGCGTGTACAAGTGCAACACTGCCGGCGTAATAGTTTTGGCAAACGAATGCCCCAAAGTAAAGGTTATCGGCAACCGCACAGTAGACGCGCATCTTTATGCGATCGCTTACGACAAGCGTTTTGCCGACGTGGATTTCAAAGCGTTGGGTATAAGCGAACTTGTCGACAGCGAAGTGCTGCACGAAATTTTGGCAAACCAAATGACTACGGAGGATACTTGCGCGGCAATCAAGGCGCGTAAGGACGAACTCGTCTCCAAACATATCACACGTCAGGATATTATTTCCACGGTAAACTACAACCTGTGCATGAAGTACGGTATCGGTACGACCGACGACATCGACCACTTGGGCAATCGTCGTATCCGTTCCGTAGGCGAATTGTTACAAAACCAATTCCGCATTGGTATTTCACGCTTGGAACGCGTCATTCGCGAGCGTATGGCCGTGCAGGAAACAAGCAAAGCCACGCCGCAAACGCTAATCAACGTGCGCCCCGTGTCTTCCGCAATCAAGGAATTCTTCGGTTCTTCTCAGCTGTCGCAATTTATGGATCAATCCAACCCGATTGCGGAACTTACGCACAAACGTAAACTCTCCGCCTTGGGTCCCGGCGGTTTGAATCGCGAACGCGCGACCTTTGAAGTCCGCGACGTTCACTACACACACTACGGACGTATGTGCCCGATAGAAACGCCGGAAGGACAAAACATTGGTCTTATCACTTCGCTTGCGGGATACGCCCGTATCAACGAGTACGGTTTTATCGAGGCGCCTTACCGTCGCGTGGACAAGATTCACCATACGGTCACTGACTTTGTAGAGTATCTTACCGCAGACGAAGAGGACAAGTACATCATAGGTCAGGCCAACGAGCCGTTGGATAAAAACGGCTATTTCCAAAACGAACGTATCACCTGCCGTCGCAGAGAGGAAATATTGGAATTTCCCCGCGAACGCGTAGATTACATAGACGTATCTCCGCGTCAGCTCATTTCCGTTGCTACAAGCCTTATTCCTTTCTTGGAAAACGACGATACCAACCGCGCGTTGATGGGCAGTAACATGCAACGTCAGGCCGTTCCGCTTATCAAGCCGGAAGCGCCCATTGTTGCGACAGGTATCGAGGCTCGTATTGCCTACGACAGCGGCGTTATGGTCATTGCATCCGACGACGGCGTAGTATTGCACGCTACGGACGAAAAAATCGTGGTGCAAAACAACAACGGCACGTTGCAAAATTACACTTTGAAAAAGTTTGTGCGTTCCAACCAAGGCACGTGCATAAATCAAAAGATAATCGTCAAAAAAGGCGACAAAGTCAAAAAGGGTCAAGTTCTTGCGGACGGTCCTTCTACGGACGGAGGCGAACTTGCCTTGGGACGTAACATACTTATCGGCTTTATGACGTGGGAAGGCTACAACTACGAAGACGCTGTTTTGCTTTCCGAAAAACTGGTCAAGGAAGATGCGTTTACTTCTATCCACATAGAAGAGCACGAAATAGAGTGCCGCGAAACCAAACTCGGACCGGAAGAGTTTACCCGCGATATTCCCAACGTCGGCGAAGACGCGTTGAAAGATCTTGACGAAGGCGGCGTTATCCGTATCGGCGCCGAAGTTCGTCCCGGCGATATTTTGGTGGGTAAAGTTACTCCGAAAGGAGAAACCGACCTCACGCCCGAAGAGCGTTTGCTCCGCGCGATTTTCTCGGAAAAAGCCCGCGAAGTGCGCGACACGTCGCTCCGCGTGCCTAACGGCGAGGGCGGTATCGTCGTAGACGTCAAAGTATTCACCCGTGAAAACAAGGATGAACTTGACCCCGGCGTATCCAAACTCGTGCGCGTTTATATAGCGCAAAAACGTAAGATTTCCGTCGGCGACAAAATGGCGGGTCGTCACGGTAACAAGGGTGTAGTTTCCCGCATTTTGCCGGAAGAAGACATGCCCTTCATGGAGGACGGAACTCCGTTGCAAATAGTGCTTAACCCGTTGGGCGTTCCTTCCCGTATGAATATCGGACAGGTTTTAGAAGTACACTTGGGACTTATCTCCAAGTATCTCGGTTGGAAGATCGCAACCCCCGTATTTGACGGCGCAAGCGAGGCTGAAATCCGTCAGCTGTTCGAGGAAAACGGAATGGTAAATCCCGAAACCGGCAAGGTGGACGGAAAAGTTCAACTTTACGACGGACGTACAGGCGAACCGTTTGAAAACCGTGTTACCGTCGGTTATATGTACTACCTCAAACTCGTTCACTTGGTAGACGACAAAATCCACGCAAGAAGCACAGGTCCGTACAGTTTGGTTACGCAGCAGCCTTTGGGCGGCAAGGCGCAATTCGGCGGACAGCGTTTCGGAGAAATGGAAGTTTGGGCGTTGGAAGCATACGGCGCGGCTAACGTTTTGCAAGAAATACTGACGGTCAAGTCCGACGACGTCGTTGGACGCGTAAAAACATACGAAAGTATTGTCAAGGGCGAAAATATCCCCGATCCCGGCATTCCGGAAAGTTTCAAAGTCCTTATCAAGGAATTGCAGTCTTTGGCTTTGGACGTCAAGGTGCTTTCCGCCGACAAGGAAGAAATCATCGTTCGCGACAGCATAGACGACGAGGCAGATTACAACGAAGTTATGCTTAACGAGCAAGAGGAACGCAAACAAGCCATGCACAGTTTCTCCGACGAGGACGAAGTCAATATCCATACGGAAGGTCAGGATTACAGCGAAGAAGACGACGATTTCAGTTTGGACAGTCTGTTCGACGACGGCGAAGACTCTTTGTCGGATCTGTTCGGAGGGGACGACGGCACAACTGCGGACGACGACTTGGACTCCGACGGATTGGATAACTTGCTTGACGCTTTGACCGAAGACGATGACGATGATCTCGGTTTGGACGATGACGACGACTTAGACGATCTTCTCGGCGACGAAGACGACAAGTAATGGGAGGTTACGAATTTATGAGTATAGAACAAACAAACGGCGTCAGAGCTGCACAACTCAGCGGACAAGCCATATCTTCGCTCAAATCCAACGCATTGGCAAGACGCGGCATTATGAACGATTTCGATTCTATCCAAATCGGCATTGCCTCTCCCGAAAAAATTCGCGAATGGTCCTACGGCGAAGTTAAAAAATCCGAAACAATCAACTACCGCACGCAAAAGCCGGAAAAAGACGGTTTGTTTTGCGAAAGAATTTTCGGGCCTGTAAAAGACTGGGAATGTCACTGCGGTAAATATAAACGTATACGCTACAAAGGCGTAGTGTGCGAAAAGTGCGGAGTAAAAGTAACAAAATCCAAGGTGCGTCGCGAGCGTATGGGACATATCGAACTGGCCGCTCCCGTATCTCACATTTGGTACTTCCGCGGCACTCCTTCCAGAATGGGACTCATTCTGGATATGTCGCCCAAGTATTTGGAACAGCTTATCAATTTCCAAAGTTACGTAGTTATAGATCCCATGAACAGCGGTATGCAATACAAGCAGATCCTGACAATGGGCGAATACCGCGAAGCGCAGGCTGCCGCCAAGGAAGATCCTTCCAAAAACTTCCGCGCCGGTACAGGAGCGGAAGCGGTGCGCGAATTGTTGCAGAATATCGATTTGGAAGCCGAGGCTGTTGAATTGCGTAAGACGGTGCAAAGCACCAATCAAGGCGCGAAGAAAGTCCGCGCAATCAAGCGTTTGGATATTGTGGAATCTTTCCGCAAGAGCGGCAACCGTCCCGAATGGATGATTTTGACGGTTCTGCCCGTTTTGCCTCCGGAACTGAGGGCGATGGTTCCCCTTGACGGCGGCAGATACGCCACAAGCGATCTGAACGACTTGTACCGCAGAGTTATCAACCGCAACAATCGCTTAAAAAGGCTTATCGAAATCAACGCGCCGGAAATTCTTATCAACAACGAAAAACGTATGTTGCAGGATGCTGTCGACAGCTTGTTGGATAACGGCCGCAGCAAGCGTCCCCAAACGGGCGCAGGAAACCGCGAGTTGAAGTCCTTGTCCGGATTGCTTCGCGGTAAGCAGGGACGTTTCCGTCAAAACCTTTTGGGAAAACGTGTGGACTACTCCGGTCGTTCTGTTATCGTAGTCGGTCCGGAACTCAAACTTCATCAATGCGGTATCCCCAAGGAAATGGCTTTGGAATTGTTCAAGCCGTTCGTAATGAAAAAGTTGGTGGAAACCAATCAGTGCCACAACGTTAAATCTGCAAAGAAACGCGTAGAACGCGCCGACGCAAAAGTTTGGGATATTTTGGAAGGAGTCATCAAAGACCACCCCGTAATGCTTAACCGCGCGCCCACGTTGCACCGTTTGTCTATTCAGGCATTCGAGCCCGTTTTAATAGAGGGTCGCGCAATCAAACTGCACCCGCTTGCTTGTACTGCGTTTAACGCCGACTTCGACGGCGACCAGATGGCGGTACACGTACCTCTTTCTATCGAGGCTCAGACGGAAGCAAGGTATTTGATGCTTGCGGCTAACAATATTCTTAAACTTTCCGACGGAAAACCCGTTATTTCTCCCACGCAGGACATGGTATTGGGTTGCTACTACCTTACCACCGTTCGCGGTAATGCGGCTGAAACTGCCAAGATTATCGAACTCTACGACGAAACGCGTAAAGCGCGCGCGCTTACGGCCGACGAAGTGGAACTGCTGCGCAAAGCAAAGTTTTACAGTAGCTTTGACGAAGCGTACGAAGCGTACGTAGCGCACGACATCACATTGCAAAACGTGGTAAACATCAAACTTGATGACGGTCGTAAAATTTGGACGACCGTAGGTCGCATGATTTTCTGTCAGGCAATTTACTACGATTATGCGGACAGTTCCGCCGAAAGCGACTCCGATATCGTCGACGCGGAAATTTTGGCGGAAAAACAAATCGAACGCCGCACGTTGGGCATTCCTATGGAGTTGACCAAAGAAATGCTTGTTTCCTCTCCCAAAAAATATTTGGTGGGCAAAAAACAACTTTCTCAAATCGTAGAAAAGTGCTTCAAACTGCGCGGTACCACGCCTACGGCAATAATGTTGGATAACGTCAAGGCGCTCGGATACAAGTACAGCACGATAAGCGGACTGACTACCAGCGTGTTCGACATGAACATTCCTACGGAAAAGCAGGCTATTCTGCGCGACGCGGAAAAGGAAGTCATCGCTATAGAAGAAAATTATAACGAAGGTTTCCTTACGGAAAACGAGCGCTACAAGTCGGTTATCGAAGTGTGGAAAAACGTTGCCGGCAAAGTAGAAGATTTGGTCAAAAACGTCATGGAAGAGGACAACCCCATTTGGATGATGGCAGATTCCGGCGCCCGCGGCAGCATGAACCAAATTCGTCAGTTGTGCGGAATGCGCGGACTGATGAGCGATCCTTCGGGACGCACCATCGAGTTGCCGGTTAAGGCTTGCTTCCGCGAAGGTTTGTCCGTTTTGGAATACTTCATTTCATCGCACGGCGGCCGTAAAGGTTTGGCGGATACGGCTTTGAAAACGGCAGACTCAGGTTACCTTACGCGTCGTTTGGTAGACGTAGCGCAAAACGTTATCGTCCGCGAAGAAGACTGTTCGCAAGGTTCCCGTCCTCAAGGTATGATGATAGAGGCCTTCCGTGGCTCCGGTAAGGACGAGATCATCGAAAAATTCCAAGACCGTATCGTGGGCAAATACGTTATCGACGACGTGGTAAATCCCCAAACGGGCGAACTTATTTGCCACGGCGACACTATGATAAACGACGATTTGGCAAAAGAGATCGTCAAGGCCGGCATAGACAAATTGTATATGAGAACGGTGTTGACCTGCCGCAGCGAGCACGGCGTGTGCTGCAAGTGCTACGGCGCAAATATGGCAACGGGAAAACCCGTCAACCTCGGCGAAGCCGTGGGTGTAATCGCAGCGCAGTCTATCGGCGAACCGGGAACTCAGTTGACCATGCGTACGTTCCATACCGGCGGCGTTGCAACCAGCGACGATATCACGCAAGGTTTGCCTCGCGTAGAGGAATTGTTCGAGGCGCGCAAACCCAAAGGATGCGCAATCATATGCGAGGTCAACGGAAAAGTTACCGTTCCTCAAAACACCGAGCGCAAAGTGGTGCAGGTCACCGACGCAAACGGAAAGACAAAGGAATATGCAATACCTTACACCGCGCGTATCAAAGTACACGACGGCGATACGGTGGAAAGCGGAACTCCGCTTACAGAAGGTTCTATCTATCCGCAAGATCTGCTCTCGACAAAAGGTCTGCGCGCAGTAGAGGAGTATTTGGTCAAGGAAGTACAGGCAACGTACCGCACCAACGGCGTAGAAATCAACGACAAACACGTGGAAGTTATCGTGCGCCAAATGTTACGTAAGGTTCGTATCGAAGACGCAGGTACTACCGATATGCTGCCGGGCGAAGTGGTGGATATATTCACGTTCGAGGCGGAAAACAACAAGGCTTTGGAAGAAGACGGCGTGCCTGCAACGGCAAAGAGAATACTGCTCGGTATTACCAAGGCGTCGCTTGCGACGGACAGTTTCCTTTCGGCGGCATCCTTCCAGGAAACATCTCGAGTGCTTACGGAAGCGGCAATCAAAAACAAGTGCGATCCGCTGTACGGCTTGAAGGAAAACGTCATCATCGGCAAGATGATTTCTGCGGGAACGGGATTAAAGCAGTACCGCGATATGGAATTGGTTACAAAGGCGGACGAAGGTTACGACGAAGCCGATTCTGTTGAAGAATAGTTTTTTCGAAATCTAATTTGATTCAAAACAGTCAAGCGCAGTGCAGTTAAAACGCTTGACTGTTTTGTGCTGTTTTGATAGAATATAATTTGGTGTGTTATGGATTATAAAAAAGACAAAGTAGTTGTAGGGAAAAAGCAAATTCTCCGCTGCCTTGCAGAAAACGACGTAAAAACGATATGCATTGCCACCGACGCTGACAGAGACTATACAAAGTCTATCGAGCAAGTCGCAAAACTTCACAACGTAAAGGTGGAGCGTAAAGGCACTATGGAACAAATTGCCGCACAGTTCGGCATAGATGTTCCCAGCGGCGCCGTAGCGGAACTCAAAGACTGAGTTTTTGTCGGCAGACTTTGCAAAAGGCGTAAGGTCGCCACAACTCGCCGAATAATTATTTTGATACTTTGCGCGTAAGCGCTTTGTATAGCCACACGGGACTTGAACTCTGCAAGCCGAAATGTCGTAGCTTGCGCGTCCTTCCCGCATTCCGTTGCTCTTACGTACATCAAGTACGCTATCGCAACGCAATGACGGAAAACGAACGCATCTGTGATGCGTTGGTACACACAACCTACACCCTTTCGGTGCGTAGCAGTTTTTGCGGATGGAATGGACGTGTTAGACAAGTAAAGATACGCGACGCTGTACTGGATGTACTGCTAGTGTGGATTTACGAAGAATAACCGTTCAGAACGCCGCCAAAACCTTACAGGTTCAAATCCCGTGTGGCTAGAATTCTCCAAAAGAATTCCGACATTCACTACTATAAGGAGGTAAAACAATGGCAACAATCAATCAGTTGATCAAGCAAGGAAGAAAGCGCGATGCAGAAAAGAGCAAGTCTCCGCTTCTGGACAGTTGTCCGCAAAAGCGCGGCGTATGCTTAAACGTCACCACGACTTCTCCCAAAAAGCCCAACTCTGCATTGCGTAAAATTGCCCGTGTTCGCCGTACCAACGGTATGGAAGGTACTTGCTACATTCCCGGCGAAGGACACAACTTGCAAGAACACAGCGTAGTGCTCATCCGCGGCGGCAGAGTTAGAGATTTGCCCGGTATCCGTTACCACATTATCCGTGGAACGTTGGATACTGCAGGCGTAGCCAACCGCAAACAGGCTCGCTCTAAGTACGGCGCAAAACGTCCCAAAAAATAAAAGATAGGGACACACATTAAAACCTTACAGTTCAAGGTGAATAGTCGGAATTTTCAATTTTGGCTTTTCGCCCGTAGAGCAGTATGCGACGGTTTTTGTTGCAGAAGTTTCTCCGCATTGTAAAATGCGTCGAGTCGGCTGTATTGGTAAAACAAAATTGAAAATCAAAATTCTAAAAAGGAGGAGACGTTTATGTCCAGAAGAGTTCGTGCTCCCAAAAGAGAAGTATTGCCCGATCCCGTATACGGAAGCGTAGTAGTTTCCAAGGTTATCAACCAAGTTATGCAGGATGGCAAAAAGGGAACGGCACAGGAAATTGTCTACGGCGCTTTTGACGAAATCAAGGCAAAGACGGGACAAGATCCAATGGAAGTATTCAACAAAGCCATCAACAATCTTATGCCGATGTTGGAATGCAAAGCAAGACGCGTAGGCGGCGCTAACTATCAAGTACCTATGGAGGTTCGTCCGGAACGCCGTCAAACTTTGGCTATCCGTTGGTTGGTTTTGTTTGCTCGCAAACGCGGCGACAGATTTATGTATCTGCGTCTTGCAAACGAACTTATGGATGCGTACAACGAACAGGGCGGCGCATACAAGCGTAAAGAAGAAATGCACCGTGCTGCGGAAGCCAACAAGGCGTTTGCGCATTTTAGATGGTAACGTTTTGCCCCGTAAGGCAAAAACGTATTTTGACGCAGAGTTGCGTCGAAAAGTTGCAATTTAAGCAATTTGTTATTATTTGTCGGACTTGCGTAGGGCAAGCGACAAAACGGAGTTTGGAGTAAATATTTATGGCTAGAATTTATCCCCTGCAAAACGTGCGCAACATAGGTATTATGGCGCACATCGACGCAGGTAAAACAACAACAAGCGAAAGAATCCTGTTCTTTTCCGGCAAAACCCGTAAAATCGGCGAAACCCACGAGGGAACCGCCGTTATGGACAGCATGGCTCAGGAGCAGGAACGCGGCATAACCATTGCCAGCGCCGCAACGACCGTACACTGGGTGGATCACTACGACAACGTAGATTACCGTATCAATCTTATCGATACTCCGGGACACGTGGACTTTACCGTAGAAGTAGAACGCAGTTTGCGCGTTTTGGACGGAGCGGTGGCAGTATTCTGCGCGAAAGGCGGAGTAGAACCGCAAAGCGAAACCGTTTGGCATCAAGCTTCCAAGTACAACGTACCCAGAATCGCTTTTGTCAATAAGATGGATATCAACGGCGCAAATTTCTACAACGTCGTCAAAATGATGCGCGAACGCCTTAAAGCCAACGCAATGCCCATTCAGTTGCCTATCGGCAAGGAAGAAAATTTTGTAGGTCTGGTAGACGTTATCACCAAAAAAGCATATTTCTACAACGATCCTACGGGCGTTAAGATAGACGAGGGCGAGATCCCCGCCGATATGGTTGCAGAGGTCAACAAAGCGCACGACGAGCTTGTAGAGTTTATTGCAGGCTGCGACGACGCGCTTATGGAAAAGTTCTTCGAAACCGGCGATTTGTCCGTTGACGAAATTAAAAAGACTTTGCGCAAAGCGGTTATCGAACTTAAAGTCAACCCCGTGTTGTGCGGTACGGCTTACAAAAACAAGGGCGTACAAAAGTTGTTGGACGCCGTGTGCGAGTATTTGCCCAGTCCCGTCGATATCGACCACGTTGTCGGTTTCGACGTCAAGGACGAAAGCAAACAAATTGTACGCAAAACTGACGACAAAGAACCGTTCTGCGGTTTGGCGTTCAAAATCGTGGCCGATCCTTTCGTAGGCAAACTTGCGTATTGCCGCGTATACAGCGGCACGCTGCAAGCCGGCAGTTACGTGTACAACTCCACAAAAGGCAAGCGCGAACGCATAACGAAAGTTTTGCAAATGCACGCCGCTCAACGCGAAGAAATCGACGAAACCTATGCGGGCGAAATAGTTGCGCTTGTAGGACTTAAAGATACTACGACCGGCGATACGCTGTGCGTGGAAAAAGATCCTATCGTGTTGGACAGCATGGTTTTCCCTGAACCGGTCATCAAGGTGGCGATTGAGCCCAAAACAAAAGCCGGTCAGGAAAAAATGACCCTTGCGCTTATCAAACTTGCCGAGGAAGATCCTACTTTCAAAACTTATACCGACCAAGAAACCGGACAAACTATTATTGCCGGTATGGGCGAGTTACACTTGGAAATTATCGTGGACAGATTGCTCCGCGAGTTCAAGGTGGAAGCCAACGTAGGTAAACCGCAAGTCAGCTATCGCGAAACTATCACCAAAGCGGTGGAGGCGGAAGGCAAGTACGTGCGTCAATCCGGCGGTAAAGGTCAGTACGGTCACTGCAAAATTAAAATGGAACCGCAAGAAGCCGGCAAAGGCTACGAATTTGTGGACGCAACGGTGGGCGGCAGTATTCCCAAAGAATACATCCAACCTATCAACAACGGTATCGTGGAAGCGTCCAAAACTGGTCCTTTGGCAGGATACGAAGTGGTGGACTTCAAAGTTACCGTGTACGACGGTAGTTTCCACGCGGTGGACAGTAGCGAAATGGCATTCAAAATTGCAGGTTCGTTGGCGTTCAAAAACGCCGCGTCCAAGGCTGATCCCATTTTGTTGGAACCCATGATGAAAGTGGAAATAACCATGCCGGAGGAATATTTGGGCGACGTAATGGGCAACGTGTCCAGCCGCCGCGGCAACGTTTCCGGTATCGAGTTGCGCAACGGAGTACAGGTTGTCAACGCGTTTATTCCCTTGGCGGAGATGTTCGGTTATGCAACGGACTTGCGTAGCCGTACGCAGGGACGCGGCAATTATACGATGCAGTTTGACCACTTTGCCGAAGTTCCCAAAGCTATCAAAGAAAAAATTGCCAAAGAAGGCGCAAACAAATAATCCTTTGCAGCGTTCAAACGCAAATTTTTCGGTAAAAACTTTTGGCAAAAACTTTTCAAAAAGTATAGACCAAAACCAAAAAATAAGTTATAATAAAAAAAGAAATTTAATTTTTGCTACAATCAAATAATCAGGAGGAATTCACAACAATGGCAAAAGCGAAATTTGACAGAAGCAAACCCCACGTTAACATTGGAACAATCGGTCACGTAGACCACGGCAAGACAACCCTTACTGCTGCTATTACAATGGTTCTTTCCATGAAGACTAACGCAGAAGTTATGGCTTACGACCAAATCGACAAGGCTCCGGAAGAAAGAGCGCGCGGTATCACAATCAACACCGCTCACGTCGAATACGAAACGGAAAAACGCCACTACGCTCACGTAGATTGCCCCGGCCACGCCGACTATGTCAAAAACATGATCACCGGCGCAGCTCAAATGGACGGCGCTATCTTGGTTGTTTCCTCTGCAGACGGCCCGATGCCTCAAACCCGCGAGCATATCTTGCTTGCCCGTCAGGTTGGCGTGCCTTATATCGTAGTATTCATGAACAAAACCGACCTCGTCGACGACGAAGAATTGCTTGAACTCGTAGAAATGGAAGTTCGCGAACTTCTTTCCAAGTACGAATTCCCCGGCGACGAACTTCCTATCGTTAAAGGATCCGCTAAGGCTGCTATCGACGCTTATCAAGGCGGCGACCACGACATCAACAGCCCCGTTTACAAACCCATTTTGGATTTGATGGATGCAGTTGACGCGTACATCCCCACTCCCGCTCGTGACACCGACAAGCCTTTCTTGATGCCTGTCGAAGACGTGTTTACGATCACCGGACGCGGTACCGTTGCTACCGGTAGAGTAGAGCGCGGTTCCGTTAAACCTTCCGACCCCGTAGAAATCGTAGGTTTGAAAGACGAAATCAAAACTTCCGTTGTTACCGGCGTTGAAATGTTCCGTAAACTTTTGGACGAAGCCTTTGCAGGCGACAACGTAGGTTTGTTGCTTCGCGGCGTAGACCGTAAAGAAATCGAACGCGGACAAGTCGTTGCTAAACCCAAATCGGTTACTCCTCACACGGAATTTGAAGGTCAAGTGTACGTTTTGACCAAGGAAGAAGGCGGACGTCACAGCCCGTTCTTCAAGGGATACCGTCCTCAATTCTATTTCCGTACGACCGACGTTACGGGTACTATCGAACTTGATCCCGGCGTAGAAATGGTTATGCCCGGCGACCACACGCACATCAAAGTGCAACTGATCACCCCCATCGCAATGGAAGACGGACTTCGTTTCGCTATCCGCGAAGGCGGCCACACGGTAGGTTCCGGAGTTGTTTCCAAAATTATTAAGTAATTTGGAAATCCGAAATTAACGATCAAATAAAAATCTCACTTCCTCGTGAAGTGAGATTTTTTTCATTTCTACTTATTGGATATTTAGTCAAAGGCGGTTGTTTAACAAATGCGCTCCAGATTTTGCACACTATCTGCTAAGCAACTTGCCGCAATCGATTGCAAAATTTCCTTAAAAATGCTATCATAATTTACGAGGTAAAAAACGTGGGACATGCTCTTTGGGTAAAAACTAAAGAATCTGTACTTTCGGTGCTGCCCGTAGTGGTGTTGGTACTGCTTTTGTGCTGCACTCCTTTCGTCAGTCTTTCGGGTACGGAAATCGGCGTTTTTTGCGTTTCGGCGCTTTTGGCGGTATTGGGTATCAGCCTGTTTAACTTGGGCGCGGATATAGCCATGACCCCCATGGGCGACTACATGGGTACCGGACTTACCAAGTCAAAAAAACTTTCCGTCTTGTTGACGGTATGTTTTGCTATGGGCGTACTCATAACCGTTGCAGAGCCTGATTTGTCCGTTTTGGCAAGCCAAATTTCTGCCAAGGTCAACCCGACGGTGCTTATAATATCCGTCGGCGTGGGCGTAGGCGCGTTTCTTTTGTTGGCAGTCCTAAAAATGGTTTTCAAGGTTACTTTGTCCTGGCTCTTGATGTTCTTTTATATGTGTTTGTTCGCCCTTGCCGCATTGCTGATCGAAACCGGCAATATGGACTTTTTGGCACTTTCCTTCGATTCCGGCGGAGTTACGACCGGACCCATCACCGTGCCGTTTATTATGGCGTTGGGCGTAGGTATTTCGCAAACTTTGGGCGGCAAAAATTCTACGGAAAACAGTTTCGGACTTATTGCCATGTGCTCGATAGGACCTATTTTAGCGGTGCTTATTTTGGGCGTTGTTTCCGGCGGCGGCGCTGTGGAAATTCCTACCAACGGTTACGAGTTGGGACAAAATATAGTGGCGGACTTCTTTTCGAGCATGTGGTCGGTCACAAAGGAAGTTGCGCTGTCATTGGGGCTTATTGCCGTATTCTTTTTCGTATTTCAGTTTATCTGCCTTAAACTGCCCAAACAAAAGCTGTGGCGTATAGTTATAGGTCTGGTATACACTTTTGTAGGACTTGTATTGTTTCTTACTGCGGTGTCGGCAGGCTTTATGAAAATAGGGTATAAACTCGGCGAGCAACTCGCAGGCGAAAATCATCCCGCGATCTCCGTCATATTCGCTTTCATTTTGGGCGCTGTCGTCGTTTTGGCAGAGCCGGCAGTTCGCGTATTGAACAAACAGGTGGAAGAAGTTACGGAAAAGGCCGTAAGCAAGCGTTCTATGATGTTGGCGCTTTCTATCGGCGTCGGTATTGCAATAGGCCTGTCGGTTTTGCGTATTTGGCTTCACTTTTCTGTGTTGTATTATCTTATCCCGGGCTATTTGCTGTCGTTAGGGCTAAGTTTCTTCGTACCCAAACTTTATACGGCGATAGCGTTCGACAGCGGCGGCGTTGCATCCGGCCCGCTTACTTCCAGTTTTATTTTGCCGTTCGCAATCGGCGTGTGCGTCGCTGCGGACGTTGGAGGCAAAGGCGCTGCAAACATTTTGACCGACGCGTTCGGCGTGGTTGCGCTGGTTGCAATGACTCCTCTCATTACTATACAGTTGTTGGGCTTCCGTGCGATAATGGCAAAAAAGATGCGCGAAAAAATTGCCATGAACCGTATTTTGAACGCCGACGACGAACAGATTATCAATTTTATGTAGGGGGACAGTATGAAAAAGACTAAAACCGAAACCGCTCCCCTTGCGGAAAAAATCAAAAAGCCGATAAAAAAAATAAAAAGAGCGACGCCGTTCAAAAAGCAGCAGCCGCAAAATCTCGCGCCGGAAAAACTGACGTTGCTTGTTACCGTTGTCAACCGTGAAAAAGCCGATTACTTTTTGGATTTTATCCAGTCATTTCAAAGCAATATGCAGTTGGACTTGTCGGCATTCGGCACTGCTCAGCGCGCCTTGGGTTTGCTTACTCCGGATACGGAAAAGGCGGTTTTGTTCAGCGTTCTTACCAAAACAAACGTTAAATCCGCGCTTTCCGCGTTAGAACAAAAATTCAAGACTATCCGCGGCGGCAAAGGTGTGGCTTTCACCGTACCGATGACTTCCACGATAGGTGTGCTTATCTATCGCTTTTTGGCAAATAAGGAGTAATACTTATGGACTACAAACACGAAGTTATCCTTTGTATAGTAAACGCAGGCTTTTCCGAAGCGGTAATGGACGCGGCGCGTTCCTTCGGAGCTCGCGGCGGCACCGTTTTGCACGCTCGCGGCACTGCTAATGCAGAGGCGGAAAAAATATTCAATATTTCTATTCAGCCGGAAAAAGAAGTCGTAATGATTTTGGTGGAAAGCGAGATCCGCGACGCAATTTTGCATTCACTTTATCAAAACGTAGGTTTGCAAACGGCCGGCGGCGGTATTGCTTTCAGTCTTCCTGTGGAAGACGTCGTGGGATTGTCTGCTCCGGTTGCAAAAATTGCGGAGGAAGGTAAGGAGGACGGTCCTGCGCAAGAAAATGCAAAAAATGTTGCAGAAACGAACGCGGAGGAAGTTTCTGCCGTTAAGGAATCATTGCAGGAAGATTCGTCTGAAACCGGCGATCGCAAAGAAAAATAGTTTTGAACCCTTTTGGGGTTTATAGTATTGTAATGTCTCAATAAAACATTTCGCCTGCTAGCGCGGGCAAGGAGAATTACTTTGCAAGAAAAATCTGTTTTTGAAATTTTAACCGACGAAAACGATACGGAAAATATTGTATTGCAAAACGAAGAAGGCGAGGAAGTAGAGTTCGAGCAAATTGCTACCATACCTTTGGGAGAGGAAGTCTACTGTATTTTGCGTCCGCTAAGCATGGAAGACATTGCTGAAGACGAGGCGTTTGTATTTAGACTCGCTAACGGCAAAGACGACGAGGAAAATTTGGAATTGGTGACCGACGACAAACTGTCCTCGAAAGTATTTGACGAGTATTACCGTTTATGTGACGAAGATTTTGGTAAATAACGGTTGTTCAGGCAACTGTAACGGCAAAACGATATTTTGTAATGCAGCGTTTTGTTTTTGCACGCTTGCGGTACGTAATTTTTAGAATGTGAAAAAAAGGCAATTGCTTTTCAATAAGCAATTGCCTTTTGTACAACGTGAATACCGATTCTCGCTCGGCATTAAAATTACGCATTATTGTAAATGGCGGGATTCCGTCTCTCCGCGGATAAAAATGAAAGTTGCGTGCAGCAACCTTCCCTGTAAGTCGTAGCTCGTGACAAAGAAAGATTTTCAGAGTTCAACCGCTGTATTACGGCGGCTGGGTTTCTGAACGTCGTGTGTCCGGATTATTACAGCGGTTTGCTGATAAGCGGCATCAGTTCGCCCAGTGTGTACACTTTGTAGTCGTCGTATCCTTTTGCCAATACGATTTCAAAGTCGACGTTGCAAAATTCCGCCATCACCTGACGGCACACTCCGCAAGGCGGGCAAAAGTCGCCCTCGCCGATCTTGGTATTTTTGTCGTTTCCGACAATTGCAATGGCAACAAAATCGTGTTCGCCTTCTGATACGGCCTTGAATATCGCCGTTCGTTCAGCACAGTTGGTGGGTGAAAACGTAGAACTTTCTATATTGCAGCCGCGGTATATTTTGCCGTCTTTGGTCAAAAGAGCGGCGCCTACCGCCCAGTTGGAGTAGGGGATGTATGCAAATTTTTGCGCCTCGTATGCTTCCTTTACAAGTTGTTTGTAATCGGTCATTGTAAAAATCTCCTGTCGGTTTTCCGTTCCCTTTTTAGGGGTGGGCTACTATTCTATTATATATTCGGACGTTTGTCAATACCCGATTTTCCGTAATTTTTTTGCGGAAGGTCTAGATTACTTGCTCGCGCACACGGTAATTTACGTTTGGCAATTAAGTAGTTTTGTACAATAAAAAATTTTTGTCGTATGTTTGCTTGCGCGGTAGTGCATATGTTTTAGCGGTTTTGTTTTTATAAGAAATGTCGGCAAGTATAAAAGTTTTTGTAAAAAAACGACGAGGTCATTCCTCGTCGTTAGGTGCGTATTCGTCGTCGGGCAATTTGCCGTATTCGTCCTCGATAATTTCCATATCCTTCTTTTTGCGCTTTTTGCGTTTATGTCGCTCTTTTGCGTATGCAAGTATATCGTCGGCGTCGGCTTTGTCTAGGAAGTCGATTTGTTGCATTCCGTCCCAACGCGTCATAAATAAACTGGTCAAATGACTCGATTTGATAACGGCGTAGTCGAAGTCGTCAAAAAAGTTTGCGAGCTTGACCGGACTCCTCGGACGGATTTTGTCGTCGGACGTTATTTTGATTTCGCTCCAACCGTACAGCGACCAACTTGGACTTAAAAAGCGTTTTTTGCCGGTATAGTCCTTGCTCCACCAAAAGACGCTGTAACACATTATCCAAATGCCTTCGTTTGTTATTACAACGTGCTTAGAGTACTTCCAAAACCACAAGCTTTTTATCGCGCTGTAAATCCACCATACAATACATATTCCAAATATAGTCGCGCCGATGTAAAAGCCCAATTTGTCTTCGTCTTCCCACGCTTTTGTAAAATATACGAGCAAAGCGTCGAAAAGCATCATTAAAAACACGCCTACCATTTGGTAATTTATAAATAGGCTGCGTATATATCCGCGAAACTTCTTTTGATAACATTTGCAGTACGTTTCTTCGTTACGCGTCGTTTGATTGCGTAATTGCAAACACAGCGGCTCTTTTCCGTTCATGATCGTCCCTGAAAAAAATGATAAAATTGTTTTAAGTTCTTCCGATAAGTGAATTTTAGCATTAAATAGCGCAAAAGTCAATTCGAGCGCCGTTTTGTTTGATAAACGTATTTGTGTATTATTTATTAGAAACAAGTCGGATCTTTCTACGTTTTGTTGTATTTCCTTTTGTTGTATCGACGTTGCAAAAGTGATTTTTCGTAATCTAATTCCGTTAAATATCGTTGACATTGTTTACAATTTATGATATATTAATCTAGCACTTCTGTATGGGGTGTAATTTTTTGCGTGCAAAATTTTGAATTTGCATTGCAAATTCCCGACTTGTGCAAACGGCGCAAGTTTTCGCAAATAAACAGGAGAATTATTACTATGGCAGCGAAAAAAGGTAACAGAGTAAAAGTAGTGCTTGCTTGCACGGAATGCAAACAACGCAATTACGATACCTACAAAAACGGCAAAACCACAACCGACAGGCTCGAAATGAACAAGTATTGCAGATTCTGCAAAAAACACACTGCTCACAAAGAGTCCAAGTAAGGAGAAATCGATATGGCGGCTACACAACAAAAAGCCAAAAAACCCAACTTATTCAAAAGGCTTGGTGCGTTCTTTGTAAAAAGTTGGAGCGAACTCAAAAAGGTATCTTGGCCTTCTGCAAAAACCGTAATGAAAAACACCGGCATCGTTTTGTTGGTGGTGTTGTTTTTCGGCGTGATCATTTTCGGTTTCGACACATTGTTTGCATGGCTTGTCAAACTGATGTCAAAGTAAAAGGCAAACGGATATGAGCGAAAACAACAACGCAAAGTGGTATATTCTCCACACTTATTCCGGCTACGAAAGTTTGGTTAAAAAAAGCATCGAGCAAATGATCGAAAACGGTAATTTGCAAGACGTGATTTTGGATATCAAAATCCCTACCGAAACTTTGATAGAGGAAAAAAACGGCAAAAAGAAAGCCTACGAAGGCAAAGTGATGCCTTGTTACGTGTTTGTAAAACTGGTGTATTCCAATCAACTTTGGTTTATGCTTACAAATACGCGCGGCGTCACGGGGTTTGTCGGCCCCAACGGTAAGGCTTGGCCTTTGGACGACGAAGAAGTCAAACGTCTCGGTTTGGAAACCGTGGTTACCGATTTCGACATGGTGGTGGGCGACAGCGTCCGCGTCGTGTCGGGACCTTTCGACGGATTGGTGGGCGTAATCAAACAAATAGACAATTCCCGCCAAAAGGCGCAAGTTCTCTTAAATATGTTTGGGCGCGAAACTTGCGTAGATATGGACTTTTTCCAGCTGGAAAAAATAACTAACGCTACAACCGTAACCGATTCGGACAATATCTAAATCGGTTTACGTTATTGTATAAACAGGCGTTTACCCGTTTATCGCCGCCCCAAAAACGGATTTTGGGAGAAAGCAAAATAATCGAAATTCATTGCTTTCGCTACAACCACGACTAGGAGGAAACACAAATGGCAAAAAAGGTAACGGCAGTTGTCAAACTTCAACTACCTGCCGGCAAAGCGACGCCGGCACCTCCGGTCGGTTCGGCACTCGGTCCTCACGGAATCAATATTCCGGGTTTCACCAAGGACTTTAACGCCAGAACGGCCGACAAGGCAGGTCTTATAATACCTGTTATCGTAACGATCTATCAAGATCACAGTTTCACGTTCGTACTGAAAACTCCCCCTGCACCGGTCCTTATCAAAAAGGCTTGCGGAATCGAGAGCGGCAGCGCAACCCCCAATAAAACCAAGGTCGCAAAAATCACCCGCGCTCAGATCGAAGAAATCGCAAATGCCAAAATGGTAGACCTTAACGCCGCGTCACTCGAAGCAGCATGCTCGATGATAGCAGGAACAGCCCGTAGCATGGGCATCACCGTTGTAGATTAGGAGGCGCCAAATGAAAGGAAAAAAATATGTTGACGCTTTGAAAAAGTACGACAAAACAAAGCAATATGAAATGGGCGAAGCGATTGAAAAAGCATTGGAAGTCGCTCCCGCAAAATTTGACGAGACGTTGGAATTGCACGTCAAACTGGGCGTAGACAGCCGTCACGCGGATCAACAAGTCCGCGGCGTGGTAGTGTTGCCCAACGGAACGGGCAAAACCGTGCGCGTTTTGGTTATTGCCAAAGGCGCAAAAGCCGACGAAGCAACCGCTGCCGGCGCAGACTACGTAGGCGCGGAAGAATACATCGAAAAGATCCAAAAGGAAAACTGGTTCGATTTCGACGTAATGATTACTACTCCCGATATGATGGGTCTTGTAGGTCGTATGGGTAAAGTTTTGGGTCCCAAAGGCTTGATGCCCAACCCCAAAAGCGGTACCGTTACCATGGACGTGGCAAAAGCCATCCAAGACGTCAAAGCAGGTAAGGTAGAGTACCGCGTAGACAAACAATCCATCTGCCACGTAATTTTCGGCAAAAAGTCCTTTGGTAAGGACAAACTGTTGGAAAACGTAACAACGATTATGGACGCTATCATCAAGGCGAAACCCGCCAGTGCCAAGGGTACCTATCTTAAATCTGTTGCAATTGCAACCACTATGGGCCCCGGCATCAAGGTGAATTACAGATCGTGACATTTTAACAAAAACCCCAAACTCGTCACCTAAGACAGCAAGTACACAAGTAAATCTTGCCGAGGTACAATAGGGAACAGTCGAAAGACCTCTTTTAACCCTTGTACCCAACTTATGGCGTGCAAGGGTTTTTGCCACACTCAACTTGTATCTGCGTGTCGAAAAGGCGCATATCACGCACGCTTGCCACATTCTGTCGCTCTTGCGTACCGACAAGTACGCTCTCGCTCCACAATGATGGCAATCGCACGCAATCTACACCCTTTCGACTTACGCAGTTCCAAGTCTCGTGTGGCAGTTGCACTCAACTTACACCGCAATCCAACCGAAGCGTAAATGACCCAAGCCCAGCAATGTCATTTCGACCAAGCGTCAGCGCGTGGAGAAATCTAGCGAAGCGTCGCCATTATCCTTTCGGTCTTGCAGTTTCAAGTTTCGTGTGGCTATACAAAATATTGAAAGGAGGAAAATACACAATGGAACACGAACGCCATGAGGGACACCTCAGTGCCAATCAAATCCAAAAACGCGAACTTGTGGAACAAATCAAGGAAACTATCCAAAACAGCAAGTCTTTCGTCATTTTGGACTACAAAGGACTGACGGTTGCTCAAGATACCGAATTTCGTGCAGAGTTCCGCAAAAACGCAGTAGACTACAAGGTACTTAAAAACACTCTTGTTAAAAAAGCGCTTAACGAACTCGGTTACACGGAGTTTGACGAAGCGTTGAACGGACCCAGCGCATTTGCATTCGGCACGGAAGATGCTATTGCTCCTGCCAAAGTAGCGGCAGAAGGCTGCAAAAACTACAAAACGATGCAAATCAAGTGCGGAATGTTCGACCAAAAGTTTGCCGACGCTAGCGTTGTAGACGCAATGAGCAAAGTTCCCAACAAGGAAACGCTGCTTGCAATGTTGGTTTCGGTATTGTCTGCGCCCATGCGCGGATTGGCTGTGGCATTGAACGCCGTCGCCGAAAAACAATAATCGAACGCCTAAGAAATTTCGGTATGCTTTGTTCCGTTTGCGTTTGCGCTAAGTTACGTACGTTAAGTACGCTTCTATCAGCAAGCCGCGTGCGCTCAGCCCTACCTCGTTTCTAAGACGTTCAATCAATGGCAAGTCCACCTTACGGGCATAAAAATTAAAAATTTAACAGGAGAATAATACAATGGATACCAAAAAGTTTATCGAAGAGATCAAAGCTCTTTCCGTGTTGGAACTTAACGAACTTGTTCACGCTATCGAAGAAGAATTCGGCGTAAGCGCAGCCGCTCCCGTAGCAGTTGCAGGCGGAGCAGCAGCACCCGCTGCAGCAGCGGAAGAAAAGACGGAATTCGACGTAGTGTTGAAATCTGTCGGCGCAAACAAAATCGCCGTTATCAAGGCCGTTCGCGAACTTACCGGTCTTGGTCTTGTCGAGGCTAAAAACTTGGTTGAAAGCGCTCCCGCAACCATCAAGGAAGCTCAACCCAAAGATGCAGCGGAAACTATGGTTAAGGCTCTTGCCGAGGCCGGTGCGGAAGCCGAACTTAAATAACCGTTTTTTAATCGGTAATTTTGTTTTAATTAAAACGCCAAAGGGATTTTCCCTAAGGCGTTTTTTTGTGCGGCAAAACAAAAAATCAAACGCGTGCGTTTGGCAAAATTTTTTATTTTTGCTGCAAAGTATTGCATTTGGGTCGATTATATTGCTACAATAATAGCCGTGTAAATTGTAATGCAAGCCGGTTCTTTCGTGTATTGCATTGCATAAACACAAAAAGGCGGCGCGGTTATCGCTTTATTTTTATTGTTGCGTACTGCCCGCATTCGGAGGATTATTTATATGAAAAAACGGCTTTTGCTGGTCTTTTTGGCGCTTGTTCTGGTTTTGTCTTTGGCGCTTGCGGCCTGCAACGACGATCCGGATTGCATTCACGATTACAGAAACGGAGTCTGCACAAAGTGCGGCGAACGCGATCCGAATTACACGCCGCCGGCGACTTCGCTTCCGACGGATATTCCTACGCAGGCAGCAACGCCCACGTTGCAAATTCATTATTATCGCGACAATCCGTCCGATTACCTCAAGTGGGGATTTTGGATATGGATGGAAGGCAAAGAAGGCAAGGTCTATAACCTCAATTATACCGACGACTTCGGCGGCGTAGCGCTGTACCCTTTGTCTCAAATCGATTCGTCGCTTACGACAAACGGCTCGCTCAATCTTATTCCGCGCTTGCAAGACAGTTGGGTCAAGGATTTGGACGTGGACCGGGTGTTAAATTTGTCCGAGTATGAAAAGGACGAAAACAATTACATTCACGTTTACATTCAGCAAGGCGACGCAAAGTTTTACGCCGCAAAGGAGCCGATAATGTTTTCTGTCTCCGCCGCATTCGAAAGCGAAACACAAATAACAGTCAAGGCTAAGCGTCCGATAAAAACCGTTACTCTGTACGAGGGAACGGACGTATTTGCAACGTTTAACGGCAATTCGGCAACGTCCGTAACATACGCAATTCCTGCGGAAACAACGCTGCGCTTGGAAAAAGGCTATAAGGCAGAGGTGGAGTTTGACGGTTTTACGGAAACTTCTCAAACCAACGTCAATATTCAGGCGTTGTACAACACCGAAATGTTCAACAAGGCTTTCTACTACGACGGCGAACTGGGTGCGATTTACGACGAAACCGCAACCGTATTCCGCGTGTGGTCGCCTCTTTCCACGCAAATAACTCTTAACGTATACGTGGACGGGTATTTGGAGGAAACTCCCGTTACCTATCCTATGGAGAAAAAAGATAAAGGCGTGTTTGAAGTTACCGTTTCCGGAGACCTTGCCTCGCGTTACTATACCTACACGGTAGTCAATACTTCTTACACCGACGGAGAGGAAATAGTCGACCCTTACGCAAAGAGCGCCGGCTTAAACGGAGTGCGCGGCCAAGTGGTGGACTTTTCCAAGACAAATCCGGAAGGTTGGGAGGACGTAGCTCCCGTTGCTTATAATCGCAACGAACTTGTAGTGTGGGAAACTCATATCGCCGACGTCACTTCTTCCGCAACTTGGACAGGGACGGCCAAAAATAAGCGTAAATTCTTGGGTGTTATCGAAAGCGGCACCACTTACACAAGCGGCGCAACAACCGTTAAAACAGGATTCGACCACATAGTGGAACTCGGCGTCAACGCCGTGCAACTTTTGCCGATATTCGACCAAGACAACAATGAGGCGCTGTCCACTTTCAACTGGGGATATAATCCGCTGAATTATAACGTGCTGGAAGGCAGTTATTCTTCCAACGCGCAGGACGGTTACGTTCGTATAAAGGAATTTAAGCAACTTGTTCAAGCTTTCAGCGGCGAGCAAATCAACGTAATAATGGACGTGGTGTACAACCACGTCTCCAATGCCGGCGGCAGCAATTTTGACGTGCTGTGCCCCGGATATTATTTCCGTTACAATGCGGACGGAAGTCTGTCCAACGGCTCCGGCTGCGGCAACGAAACGGCCAGCGAACGTTTGATGTTCCGCAAGTTTATGATAGATTCCGTTTGCTTTTGGGCGAGCGAGTACAAATTGGGCGGTTTCCGCTTTGACCTTATGGGCGTGCACGACATAGAAACGATGAATTTGCTTGTCGCCGCACTCCGGCAAATCAATCCGGATATCGTCGTCTACGGCGAACCTTGGACGGGCGGTACGGCGGCGCTTTCCGCCTACAAACAGGCCAAACAATCAAACGTTGCCCGATTTGAGGGCTACGGAGCGTTCAACGATATCATGCGCGACGCTCTCATCAAGGGCGGTATGAGCGGTATTGCGGAAAAAGGTTGGGTAACCAACGCCAAAACCGTCACTAAAACTCAGGTTACAAGCATTGTGCAGGGCTTGCAAGGAAAAACAGGCGGTTACACTGCCGATCCCGACAAAACCGTAAACTACGTAACTTGCCATGACAATTACACGTTGTACGACCGCATCAAAGCGGCGGGCATAACCGACGAAACCACAGTGCGCAAAATGGCGCTTTTGGCAAACTCTGTCGTTCTGACAAGTAACGGAACAACGTTTATACTGGCGGGCGAGGAGTTCTTGCGTACGAAGGGCGGAGATCATAACTCGTATCAATCAGGTTACGCCGTCAACGAACTGGACTACGGGCTGAAAGCGGCAAACGTCAAGTGGTTCGAGGTTTACAAACAACTTATAGAGTTCAAACGCACATGCGGCGCGCTGCACCTGTCACAGGCGGATATGGCAAACTACTGCACGGTTACAAAACTGGGCGAAGGTGCGGCGGAAGGTTCCGTCGTCAAAATAGTGCTGAAAGACGTTGCGGCTAACAAAACTTACACGGTTATTCATGCCAACGGCGTCGTTCCTGCGGATTTCACCGTGGATCTAAACGGTCAAACGATACTTGTCAACACGTTGCGTACGACGCTTGCTCTGACCGAAAACACCCCGATCAAGCCCTATCAAACGCTTATTACTTATGCGGAAGGCGTGTAGCGCGCAGTAAAATAGTTCTGTATGCAAAAAAGGCGACTGCTTTTCAAAGCGGTCGCCTTTTTTTGTTGCGCAACAACGTCTGTAATCAACGGAATGCTTAAATTGTAAACGAAGTGAGCCGCAGTAGTTAGTATGTCGCGATTTGCGGCCTATAGAGCGCAGCGAGATCCGAGACGCAAATTGCAATACCCGAGCGACCTTACAACCATTTGCTGCGGTCTACTTCGCGTTTGGCTTCTCTGTCCAGCCGTTCGTCGGACATAGGCAACGTGATTTTCATTGCCTCGATGTCCAGCAGTACAAATTTGGGCTTGTTGTTTTTGAAAATAACGGTGCACCCCGTCTCCTCCGTTTGGCGTACCACTTTGGAAAAGTTTTGGTTGGCTTCCGTCATAGATACAATCTGTTTGCTGTCAATTAGCATTTTATTTTCCTCTAGTTTTGCGTTGGAATTGTTTGCTATTATTTTACCATAAATCTAGGATAAATTCAACCCATATTTTTAATAATTTTTCAACTTGCTTTAAGCCTTTTAAGGTCAAATTGCCCCTTATTTTGTACAAAAAATAACAAAATACTAACAAATAAATAACATAAAACGCGAACGATATTCCCTCGTTTTTTTTATTGATTTTTGGTCTTGACATTACCTCACGGGGGGGGGTATCATTAGTTAGTATTAATATATAAATAAAGGTGCATTATGCTCTGTTGCCTTTTAGCAAACGCTAGGCGCAAAACGTAAGCACCCGAACAACAAGATTATTACTGCTATCGTGCAGTGTAATAAAAATCTAGGAGGATATCAAAACAATGAAAAAAATCACAGCAATTGTGCTTTGCGTTTTGCTTGCTATGTCCGCATTGGTAGTTCTTGCGGCGTGCGGCACTACCGAGTACGTTGTGTCTTTCCGTGAATCTAATTCTAAAATTATCTATCAAGGAAAGACCATCAACGGCAAAGCAGTGGAACCGAAAGCCCCTGCAAAAGAGGGTTACGATTTCAAAGGTTGGTACAAAAACGTTTCCACGGATGCCGACAACAACCTCGTCTTTGACGACGTTATGGATTTCGACAAAGCGCTTGACGGCGACTTGGATCTCTACGCCAAGTATGAAGTCAGCGAAAAACCCGCGGCAAGTTCCAATCCCTACTACGTTGTAGGTAGTTTCGCTGGCGACAGTTGGAACGGAAACGGCTGCGCGGACAGCAACCGTCTGTTGATACCCGACGCCGAAGGCATTCCTACGGCGAAATTTACGGTATTGCCCACTACGGAATTCAAAATCAAATATGCGGCTGTCGGTTGGCATGACGATCTTGACGTTGCTTACGGCGCGCTTAAAGGCGTAACGTTGGCAGCAGGCGTGGAACTTACCGGCATTGACGGCGTTACCGACGCTAACGGATTGTTTACTAGTGCCAATGCTACCGAACCGGCAAAAGGAAACATCAAACTTTCCGATGCAACGATTGCTGCCAACAAGCAATTGCAAATAAGCCTTACTTACGTCGAATCAAGCAAGTCCATCAACATCAAAGTTTTGGCAATCACCGACGCTCCGGTAGTGGACGACTCTTGCCCCAGCGGTTACCGTCTGGCAGGTCAGTTCGGCAGCGATGACGCTTGGAATACCAACGACGGCAAATACAAATTGACAAAAGACGCAACCGACGGCAACCTTCACAAAATCACGATCACCCTTGTTGCCGGCAGCTCCTTCAAAGTTAAAGAAAACCTTTTCAAGGTAGACGGTTCTGCCAATTGGGACGGCAAAAGTTTTGGATATGATAAAGTTACCGTAACTAAAGCCGACGACGTAACTTTGCCCACCGGCGTTACGACAGACCAACTGTTCACCGACGGAGGTGGCGGAAATATTCAAGCGGCAAAAGATTGCACTGTCACTCTTACTCTCGATTACGCCGCGGGTACGATCACTATCCACGTTACCGAAATTACCGAGTAACGCTCTAATTCTAAACTAGGAGACAAACAATGAAAAAAACAAGAATACTCGTTTCTTTGTTGCTCGTTGCCGTGCTTGTTACTTCCGCTCTTGCAGTGGTGGCTTGCGGTAACGGTGACAACCGTATCGAACTGTTGCTTTGGGGACCCTCTACGGAACATACGTTCTTGCAGGAATGGGCAAATAAATGGGCGGAAGACTACACCGACTCCAAAGGCAACCAATACAAAGTAAAACTCGGAATCATGGACGAAGGCGAGGCCGGAACGACCGTTATGAACGCTCCTCAAGACGCAGCCGACGTTTACAGTTTTGCCGACGACCAACTTCCCAAACTCGTTGCCGCAGGCGGACTTGCTTCTTTGGGTAATCCCGCAACCGGCGCCGTTGCAAAACGCGTGGCGGAAGCCAACAACGCCAGCTCTGTGGAAGCCGCAACCTACACCGACGGCAATATGTACGCTTATCCTCTTTCCAGCGATAACGCATACTTCCTGTACTACAATTCCACAAAATTGAACGAAAACGAAATCAAAAAATGGGACGATATCATTGCCAAAGCCGAATCCGACAGCACGTTGTTCTATTCCTTCTCTTTCGGCGAGGCTTGGTATCAAGCGTCTTGGTTCTTCTCCTTCGGCGGAACAGTCAGCGCTACCGAAACCAATTTCGGCGACGATGCAGTAGGTCTCAGAGCTTTGAAAGCGGCTCACGCTTTCTCCGATTCCGCGTCTTTCAAAGCGTTGAACCCCAGCGATTCGTTGCCCGGACTTAACGACGGCACGATCATCGCTACGGTTGCTTATCCCGGTTTGTACAAAGACATCACAAATACCGATGTAAAAGTGGCGGCTCTTCCTGCAATCACTTTTGAAGGACAAGAGTATCCCATGTATTCTTTCTTGGGTAGCAAATTGTTGGGTGTAAACGGACAAGGTAAATATCTCGAAGCGTCTCACGCTCTTGCAGAGTATATGTCCGGCGAAGCGGTGCAAGCGGCTCGCGCAGAAAAACTTAACGCAGGTCCTTCCAATTTGAAGGCTGCCGCAAGCGAAGCGGCTCAAAACCTGCCCACTTTGAAGGCAATTGCGGCTCAAGCTGAGCATTCTGTTCCTCAAATCAATTTGCCCACAGGTTTTTGGACTGCATTGCCCACCTGCGTAGACGCAGTTAAGGTAGGCAGTACTTCCGTTGGAGATTACTTCCCCGGCGGAACGGCAGATGACGACGCGCTCAGAACGTTGCTGGCTGCTCTAGTGGTCGGTTTCGATCTTGCAGAATAGTAGTTTAACATTCTAACAGTCTACACGCGTCGGGGGATCCCTCGGCGCGTGTATACTTACAAAATATTTTGCAATGGGCAAAAGTATCATGCGTAGTAAGCGCGCTTTTGCCGGTTGCAAAAAAGGAGGATAAACGTAATACTATGGCTGTATCTAATACGAATTCCAACCCCGTCAAACGATTTTTTGTTTCTTTAGGACGCAAAATAAAGGCGTATTTCGTGGGTTTGGGTCAAAGTATCAAAGCGTTTTTTGTAGGACTGGGCAGACGCACCTGCAAGTTTTTTGTCGATTTGTATCTGAATTTCAAAAACGGCAATTGGAAAACCCGCATGTCCTACTTTATCATGGGATTCGGTTGTTTTGCCAACAAGCAGATTTTGCGTGGCATATTGTACCTTTTGGCCGAAATAGGATTTATCCTGTTTATGGTGTTTGCGGGCGCAGGTTACTTGCAGAAGCTGGGTACTTTGGGCGACGTAGAACAAGGACCCATTATTGATCCCAACACCGGAATACAAATCGGAACCACGGATGGCGACAATTCTTTGCTTATTTTGTTGTTCGGCGTATCTACGATACTGATTATGCTAGTGTTTGCGGTGTTGTATTTCAAGCAGATCAAAAATGCCGCCGACAATCAATTCAAAGCGGAAATGCGTTTTGCTATCCCAGGTACTCGCGACGACTTAAAGCAAATGCTCAACCAGAACTTTCACACGACTCTTTTGGCGTTACCTACGATAGGTTTGTTGGTGCTTACGATCATACCGCTTATCTTTATGATCTTGATCGCCTTTACCAACTACGACAAGAATCACTTGGCTCCAAACAAACTGTTTACTTGGGTGGGATTCCAAAACTTTGTAGACTTGTTCAAGTTCGGTGCGGGAGCCAGCAACGGCAGTACCTTTTTCAGCGTATTGGGATGGACGCTCCTTTGGGCGGTACTTGCCACTGTCACAACCTACATAGGCGGCATGGTTTTGGCAATTCTCATCAACAAAAAAGGCGTTCGCTTCAAGAAGGTTTACCGCAGTTTCTTTGTTATTACTATTGCTGTACCGCAGTTTGTCAGTTTGCTGGTGATTTCCAAGTTTTTCGGCACAGACGGCGGACTCATCAACCAAATGCTTATGTCTTGGGGCTGGATAGACAAGGCTATCCCGTGGTTTGAAAACGTCCACCTTGCACGCACTTTGGTAATAGTCATCAATATGTGGGTGGGCGTGCCGTATTCTATGCTTATCACAAGCGGTATTTTGATGAATATACCGGAAGATCTGTACGAGGCTGCGCGTATCGACGGCGCAGGTCCGGTAAAAACCTTTTTCAAAATCACTTTGCCCTACATGCTGTTTGTGACGGGACCGTACCTGCTTACTCAGTTTATCGGCAACATCAACAACTTCAACGTAATTTACTTGTTGACGGGCGGCGGCCCGACGTCGCCTAGTCTCGCGGCTCCTGCGGGCAAAACCGATTTGCTTATCACTTGGCTGTACGACTTGACGGTCAGCGGCGATTACCAAGATTACAAAACGGGCTCGGTTATCGGCATTTTGGTATTTATCGTATGTTCGGTGTTCTCGCTTGCAGTGTACAGCAGAACCGGCTCGGTCAAAAACGAGGAGGAATTTCAATAATGAAAGTAAACTCCATACTCAACGTAAAACAAGCCAAACACCGCAGTATGAAGCGTCGCCGCATTGCGTCGCTGTCCGTAATACACGTCGTGCTGACGGTTCTTGCAATAATTTGGGTCGTGCCTCTTGTGTACATAGTTATACACTCGTTCCGCGGCAACGACATAACTACGCCTTTCCCCAAGCAACTGTTCCCAACCGAGTTTACTCTTGACGCTTGGTCCAAAATGCTTGGCGGCAATCCGGCGGCTTATTCCGACGACCGTTTCAATTGGATCAACTTTCCGCGTTGGTTCGGTTGGACGTTGCTTATCGCTGTGTGCAGCTGCGTACTTACGACAGCTTTGACGCTTATGACCAGTTACGCTTTTTCGCGTATGCGTTTCAAGCTGCGCAAGCCTTATATGAAGTTGATTTTGATCATCGGTATGTTCCCGGGATTTTTGGGTATGATAGCGGTGTACAACATCTTGCGTGCACTTGGACTCAATCAAGGCGTTTTGAAAATCGTCGCGTTGATATTTGTGTACAGCGGCGGCGCGGCTGGCGGTTACTACATATCCAAAGGATTTTTCGATACGATTCCCAAAAGTCTGGACGAGGCGGCAAAACTGGACGGCGCCAGTCAGGCGCAGATTTTCCTGAAAATTACTTTGCCTTTGTCCAAGCCCATTATCGTGTATACGGCTCTTTCCGCCTTTATGGCCCCGTGGATGGACTTTGTGTTTGTCAAACTTATCTGCATGGGCGACTACGATTACGGCACTGTGGCGTTGGGACTTCAACAAATGTTGACGCTCAACAACTACGTCAGTCACTGGGTATTGTTCTGCGCCGGCGCAACAATGGTGGCGGTACCTATAACAATTTTGTTTATGTTCTTACAAAAGTACTACGTTTCCGGCGTTACGGGAGGAGCGGTTAAAGGATGACGAAAAAACTGGTTATTTGTTCTTTGCTGGTTATGTTGCTGGCGTTCGGGTGGATATTTGCCGCTTGCGCGCCAAGCCGGTACGAATGGGAAAATTTGCCTCTGTCAGACGACGTCGACCCAATGTACAGGGATTACTATCATATATTCGTGTACAGTTTCGCGGACGGCGACGGCGACGGTATAGGTGACTTCAAGGGTATCGAAAGCAAATTGGATTATATTGCCGATCTCGGTTATAACGGCATTTATCTTTCGCCCGTAAGTCCGTCGCCCACGTATCACAAATACGACGTGACGGACTACAAGGCGGTAGACAAGGCGTTCGGTACTATGGATGACTTCGATTCGCTTGTTACCGCTGCGCACGCAAAAGGTATCGGCGTTATGTTGGACGTGGTGTTCAATCACTCTTCCAATCAGCATCCGTGGTTTCGAGCCGCACAAACGGCGTACCGCGAGGGCGATACGGAAAACGAATACTACGATTACTACACGTTTAACGGCAGTGCGGACACTTACTTGACTTTCGGCGGCTATACGCATATGCCCAAACTTAACTTGGACAGCGACGGTGTACGTGCAGAGCTGGACGATATTTGTAAGTTTTGGCTGCAAGATCGAAAGGTAGACGCATTCCGTCTTGACGCGGCGTATCACTACTACGGCAACGCGGCTAAAAATATCGAGTTTATGCAATGGCTTATGGCTACTGCCCGTCAGTACAACGAAAACGTGTACATGGTGGGAGAAGTGATGCAAAACGAATCTACTATCTACGCCCACTATGCGGAAGATTCCGTACAAAGTTTTATGGACTTCGAATTGAGTAATCAAGGGGTCAATCCGTTGTATCAGGCTCTCAATTCCGGTACGGCGTCTCTGTACACAAAACTTGTGCAATCGGCAGAAACGGGTACGGCTAATGGTATAAACGCGTTATTCGCCAGTAATCACGATACCAGCCGTATTTCCAACGTCGGTTTGTCTTATTACAGCGACCGCGCCGGAGCCGTAACGGAAGAAACTATGATGCGCCACAAAATGGGCATCGGAATGCTGTACACAATGGCCGGCAACGTGTTTAACTATTACGGCAATGAAATCGGTTTGCGCAACGGCATTCGCAATTACTTGGGCAAAGACTACGTCGATCAGACGTACCGTGTCGCTATGAACTGGGGAAACTCCAATGTGGAAAGCCACGAAAACGGTTTCGCATACAAGGCTTACGGTCTGCAAACGCTCTTTGGAGAGTACGACGATAAATTGGGCGGAGTAGACGCGCAGCTTGACGATCAAAACAGTTTGTACAATTACAACCGCAGAGTCATGTTGCTTCGCCGTCAAAATCCCGAAATCGCTCGCGGTACGTCCGTATTTTTGGATTCACCGGATGCCAACGTCGCTCTCATTTTGCGTACGTACAACGGCAGTAGCGTTTTGCTTGCTTACAATTTGGACGACGAAAACGCTCACGAGTTGGATATATCCGCATTCGCCGCTAAAAACGGATTGAAGGGTGACTTGGTCGGATTTTTGACTTCGCGTTTTTCCGATCAGGTAACTTTGGGCGGCAAACTTAAACTTCCGGCTTATTCCATTGCCGTTATAAAGTAATCGGCTAAAAAAGGATCGCTTTCTTTCGGCGAACGGAAAATAATATAGTTTAATCACCTGCGAATGAGTCCGGTATTTTGCCGGACTCATTCCGTTTGGTTTAAGAAATATATCTTATAATAAATATAATCAATAAGTTTTTCTTCGTCGGCGTGCCTGCAAGATTTTTCTCACACTCGGACAATGCAAACTGAATATAGGATAAATTTATCCTATATATAAATGAACGTATTTTTTTATTGTTCAAACGTATTGACTTTGAATTTTCTCTCTATTATAATTAGACTAGTAAAATACGGGAAAGTCCCGATAAAGAATAACGGAGGATTTATGGCCAGTTTACAACTCAATCACATCTACAAGGTGTATCCCAACGGAGTCAAGGCGGTAAACGATTTCAGCATGGATATTGCCGACAAGGAATTTATCGTTTTCGTAGGACCGTCCGGTTGCGGAAAGTCCACGACGCTCAGAATGATTGCCGGACTCGAAGATATCACCGCGGGCGAACTGCGTATAGGCGACGTCGTCGTCAACGATATGGAACCCAAGGATCGCGACATAGCGATGGTGTTCCAAAACTACGCGCTTTATCCGCATATGACGGTGTACGAAAATATGGCTTTCGGTTTGCGCTTGCGCAAAGTGCCTAAAGACCAAATCGACCTTAAAGTTAAGGAAGCGGCAAATATATTGGGTATTACCGAATACTTGGACAGAAAGCCCAAGGCGATGAGCGGCGGTCAGCGTCAGCGTGTTGCATTGGGACGCGCCATCGTCCGCGAACCCAAAGTTTTCCTTTTGGACGAACCGTTGTCAAACCTTGACGCAAAACTGCGTACTGCAATGCGTTCGGAAATTTCCAAACTTCACCACAAGTTGCAAACAACGTTTATCTACGTTACCCACGACCAAGTAGAGGCAATGACGATGGGTACCCGTATCGTCGTTATGAAAGACGGTTTCGTACAACAAATCGACAGTCCCCGCAATTTGTACCGTTATCCCGCAAACAAATTCGTGGCAGGTTTCATCGGTACTCCTCAAATGAACTTCTTTGCGGGCAAACTTGTTCAGCACGGAGACAAAGTTACTGTCACTTTCGATAATACGGGCGTTTCGTTGGAAGCCCCCGCAAACTATTTCAAAAAGACCGACCGCTCCTATCTTGACGGCAGCAAATCCGTTACTATCGGTTTGCGTGCGGAAGATATTTCCGTTGATCCCAAACGTTTCCCTTACAAGGCGAAATGCCGCGTATCTCATACGGAAGAATTGGGTACCGATTGTCAAGTGTACGGAGATTTCAATATCGAAGGCGAGGAGAGCATTTCCGAAAGCGCGACCCGCGTAATAATGAAAGCCCCAACAGGCAGTTTTTACGACGTGGACGAAGTTGTGGACGTTTCTATGGATTTGTCGCACCTTCACATTTTCGATACAGAAACGGAAAATACGGTCGCTCCGCGTATTCCTGCGGAAATTACCGCCGACGGCGTAATTACCGGCGACGTGCTTACGCTTTTTGGCAACGAACTCAAACTTCCTGCAGCTATCCGTGCGGAAAACGGCGCTTACGAAGTGGCTATCCCCACAACGGCAATCAGCCTCCACGGAAAAATCGAAGCCGAAGTCTTGGAGGAAGAGGACGTCAACGGTCAACGTTTGGTGCATCTCAAGGTCGCCGACCGCGTGTTGTTTGCTATAGTTGATGCCGATACGAAGGTCGGCAAGAAGGCAAAAATCGCCATCGACCTCAAACAAATCACCGTCAAAAAGGACGGAGAAACTGTCGTTGCTCCGTTGCAATGCAACAATACTCTTATCGGTCGCGTTGCAAAACGCAAGTGCACTGTAGAAAAGGAAGTCAAAGGCAAAATCAAAAAGGTTGCCGATCTGGCATTCTCGCTCAACATTGCCAATGCCAAATTCGAGTGCAGCCGCGCGCTTGCGACCCGTTTGGTAAACGGCGGCGGTACGGATATTTTCAACAAGGATTTGGAATTTAACTTCTCCGCATACCAAGCAAAGTTGGAAGAAGCCCCAGTTATCGAACTGCCGGCTGAAGGCGAAACAGACGCAAAGGCGAAGGATAAGACTTTGGCTACCGCGGCGGTGGAAATGCCCGGCGTGCTTGCAAAACTAACCGGCATAGTCGACTACGGCGCGGAAAAATTTGCCGTTTGCACCGTAGGTGAAAAAACTGTAAACGTTGCCGTTGACAACGATACTGCCAAGAAGTATGCCGAAGGCGGAATTGACGTTTGCATCGTTTTGGATCCCGACCAAATGTCCATTGTGGAAGTTGCCCGCGGCATCCGTTTGGCGTAGTTTTTGTAAATATAGCCAAGCAATTTGACGTATTTTTTGCGACGCATATCAAACTGAATATTCGAACCTGTCGATTTGTACGGCAGGTTCGTTATTTTTTGTTTATCACACAATATTTCGTGTTGTAAACGTTATTTAGCCACAAAATATTCCGTATTTTGCCGTCGAGTATCGTTTCACAGAGTTTCATAAATGCAAAAAATTTTCGGGTAAATAATTTTTTGAAATTTTGCCTTGTTGCACTTTACAAATAGCGCTTTCTGTGGTAATTTATATGTTAGACATAGTACGGAGAGCTAAAGATGAAAGTAATTTCCAGTGACCTCCTTCGAGGTCACATCGACACGTTTGTGCTGTCGGCATTGATGTCGGGCACTAAATACGGTAACGAGATTCGCAGGTTTATTTCGCAAAAAACAAACAACCTGTACATTCCCAACGAGCAGAGTTTGTATTCCGCTTATCACCGGTTGGAGGATATGGAGTGTATCAAAGGTTTTTGGGGCGAAAACGTCGGCGCTACGCGTAAGTATTATACGATAACGGAAAAAGGTATAGCTCTCTACGAACTTAACAAAAAGGAATGGCAGAACGCCAAAAAACTTATCGACTTTTTGATTGAATAAGGCAAGTATGAAGTATTCGGAAATAACGGTTTTTACCAACAGCCAAAGCGCCGAACTCGTAGCTTACTTTTTACAGGAAGTTTGTATGGACGGCGTAAGCATCTACGATCCCAAAGATTTGTATCAAAATCCCTCGTGGGACTACAAGGATGCGGCTGCGGACAGCGCGTATTGCAGCGAAGTAAAAGTTAAAGGATATTGTAATTTAGAGGACACTGAAGGTGTTCTCGCTTTTTTAAGCGGAAGTTTTTCAACGCTTGTCGACGCAGGCAGTCTAAGGACGGAAGTAAACGAAGTGGAGGGCGACGCTTGGGTCCAAACTTGGCAGCAGACTTTTCGCCCGATAGAAACGGAAAAACTCGTACTTTGTCCGGAGTGGCAAACGCCGGTGTATGCGGACGGTAAAGAAGTATTGTTGCTCAATACCGGCGTTGCTTTCGGGACGGGTCAGCACGAAACTACTTCTATGTGTTTGCAGCTGTTAGAAGGGCTTCGTCTTGCCGGTGCGCGCGTTTTGGACGTAGGCTGCGGTAGTGGAATATTGGGATTGTCGGCGCTCAAATTGGGCGCGGACTTTGCAGAACTGGTGGATATAGACGAACAAGCGACTGCGGTTGCATTGCACAACGCTCAAATAAATTCATTGCAAAACCGCTGCGCAATCAAGACGGGCAACCTGACCGAACAGACGGACGGAACGTTCGATTTTGTGTTCGCCAACCTTACGGCGGATATCTTGGCGTTGTTGTACGACGACTTGTCGAAGGTCGTTGACACAGGATCGGTTATCGTGATGTCCGGTATATTAGATACCAAGTTGAGTGACGTTGAGAAACTTTATTCGCAAAAATTTACAATTTGCAAAACGCTGAAAAAAGGCGAATGGCGCGCGCTTTTGCTCAAAGCGTAACGCGTCAACTTACGGAAAAAAATATGACTGTATCGGTCTTTACGTTGGGTTGTAAAACCAATTTATACGAAAGCGGACAAATAGTCGCGGCGCTGCAAAAGGCGGGGCATGCGGCGTTTTTGGGGCTTAAATGCGCGGACGTGTTTGTTCTCAATACCTGCGCCATAACCAAGGAGGCGGAAAAAAAGTCCCGTCAACTCGTAGCCCGCGCCCGCAAATTAAATCCCGATTGTCGCATAGTAGTGGTCGGTTGCGCTTCGCAAAAAAACAGCGCGCAGTTCCTCGGCGTGCCAAACGTAACTTTTATCAAGGGCGTTGCAAACAAAACTTTGATAGTTCGGGAGATAGAACGCACAGGCGTTTACGTGGAGCAAATTCCGTCGGTCATTCAAAACGAAGTTTTTGCCGCGCAGGAGCGCACGCGTGCTTTTGTTAAAATTCAAGACGGCTGCAATAATTTTTGCAGTTACTGTATAGTGCCGTATTTGCGCGGACGTAGCCGCAGTCGCAAAATTGCAGATATAGTTGCGGAAGTAAAGGCGGCGCGTTCTGCCGAAACGGTGTTGATAGGAATAGATATTTCTCAGTTCGGTCGGGACACCGGCGAAAGTTTGCCGCAACTGATTGCGGAACTTCGCGGTATAAACACGCGGATCCGTCTTGGCAGTTTAGAAGCGAGCGTCGTAACGGACGAATTACTCGACGCGTTGTTCAAAACAAATTTTTGCCCGCATTTTCACCTGTCTTTACAAAGCGGCAGCGACTCGGTTCTTTTGCGAATGAACCGCAAGTATTCCACCGATCAATACTTTTACGCCGTGCAAAAAATACGCAAAACGTTTCCGAATGCGGCAATTACTACAGACGTTATCGTAGGCTTCTGCGGCGAGACGGACGAGGAGTTTGAAGAAACTTGCAATTTTGTAAAAAAGGTCGGATTCTCAGATATTCACGTGTTTCCTTATTCTCCCAGAGAGGGTACCGCAGCTTACGCTTGGCAGGACGTGGACGCCTTAGTCAAAACGCGGCGCACGGAAGAATTGGCAAAAATCAAAGGGAAATTGAAATCCGCTTTTGCCGCAAGTTTTTGCGGAACGGTGCAAGAAGTTTTGTGCGAACGAAAACGAGCGGGGTATTACGAAGGGTACACTAAGGAATATTTGCGCGTGTATTGGCAACAGGAGACTGCCGTCGGCAGCGTAGTCGACGTTAAAATAGGCGACGCGTTTTTGGACGGAGTCAAAGGAGAAAAGGTATGAGCGATTGCATTTTTTGTAAAATAATTAAAGGCGAAATCCCTTCTTACAAAATTTACGAGGACGACTACGTTTATGCGTTTTTGGATATTGCCTGCGACGCATACGGACATACTCTCGTCGTGCCGAAAAAGCATTGCGAAAACGTATTGGATTGCGACTCGGTTTCTCTGGCGCATATTTTGCCGGCAGTGCAAAAAATCGCCCGCCACTTTGTGGACGACTGCGGATTTGACGGCGTCAATATTCTCAACGCCAGCGGAGCGGCTGCGCAGCAATCCGTTTTTCACCTGCATTTCCACGTTATTCCGCGCAAAAACGGCGACGGCGTAAACGCTTGGCCGTTTGATGATAAGTTGGATTTGAATTTGGAAGAGATCTGCAAAAAATTGGCGTTTGACTGACGCATTTATTTTTATGAAAACCAAAAATTTAGTATTATCTGCATTGATAGCGGCAATGATTTTCGTAACTACCGCTTTTGTAAAAATACCTCTTGCCGTAACGGGATACGTGCATTTGGGCGACGCGTTTATTTTTCTTGCTTGCGTCTATCTGCCTATACCGTTTGCCGTTGTCGCGGCGGGAGTCGGCAGCGCATTGGCGGACGTAGTAAACGGATTCGTTTTGTATGCGCCGGTAACTCTCGTTGTCAAAAGCGTGATGGCGTTGTTGTTTTCGCTGTGTTTCAGCAAGCGCAAAAATTGGCTCAACGTCGTCGGCGCCGTTGCGGCGACGGTTTTTATGACGCTAGGGTATTTTGCTTACGAAGCGGCGCTGTACGGTTGGACGGTTTCGGCAACCAATATTCCGTTCAATCTGATACAAGGAGCGGTTTGCGCCGTCACGGCTTTGCCCGTCGCGTATGCGACAAAAAAACAGTGGTGCGTAAACAACGTAAAATTTAGTTGTAAATGTAAGCGTAAATAATTGACATTGTTTGCTTAGTGTGGCATAATAATACAGCATAAAACTAACCTGAGGTACGGGAAAGGGGGCGAAAAAAATGGCAACTATAAAAGTGGGCGAAAACGAAACGTTGGATAGCGCATTGCGCCGTTTCAAAAGACGTTGCTCCCGTGACGGTATCATAGGCGAACTTCGCAAGAAGGAGCAATACGAAAAACCTAGTGTCCGTCGCAAAAAGAAGGCGGAAGCCGCGAGAAAGCGCAGCAAAATGTAATATCGATACAAAAGAAAATGCTTACCGAATTACTCGGTAAGCATTTTGTGTTTTATCGGGGATTTTCGTCAAATTTCCGTTTAATAGGTACTATTTTGCAAGGGCAAGGGGGTAAAAGCATGAGCACTTTCAAAGAATACGCCAAACGCGCCAAAGACCGTATGAAGAACGGTTTTTGGGAAAACGCCAAGCAGGATCTACAACACGAAAAGGAAGTCGCGGCAACCCTCGGGCTGAACGAACGTCAGGTCAGCAGAGAGCAACGGCAAAAACTGCAAAAGCAAATTTACAATTACGACGGTTTTTGCGAGGACGAGGAATTTTTTGCCAAGGTCACTCTCATTTTGTCCGGCAGCGAAGTCGTCAGTAACCCGATTATGCGTCTTGCAGATCAAACGTATATGGATACGCTTTCGCCTAAAGAGAGGCAGGCGTATATTTCCAAACTTGCCGCCAAGTACCGCGCAGCGGTGGAAAGATACAATAACTTGCGCAACGGATAACGCGTATTTTGTCGACGGTAGAGTAAATTTTTTTCTGTCTGTAAAAGTTCTGTTTCAAGTTGAGTTTTTCTTTGTTGTAATTTTTATTAATAAGTGATACAATGTACCGGAAATGCGCGTAGTTTTTTTGTTAGCGCGGATTTCGGAGAATACTTCTATGCCCAAGATAACGGATATGCAAATACAAAAATCCAACAAAGCCCGCGCCAATTTGTATATTGACGGCGAGTTTGCTTTCGGCGTGGAAATGCTGACGGTAATGAAGTTGGGACTAAAAATCGGGCAGGAAGTATCCGAACAGAAATTACAGGAAGCCATTTTCGACAGCGAAAAAAGCGTTGCCTTCGAAAAAGCGATGGATTACCTCTCTCGCAGTATGAAGACGCAAAAACAAATTTGCGACTATTTGTATAAAAAGGGCTACGCTCCGGCGGTGGTGCGCTATGTGGTGGACAAACTTGTAGACTACAAGTACGTGGACGACCAAACATACGCCAGGGTGTACGTAGAGCAAAACGGCAAAACCAAGGGCAGTCGTCGTTTACGGCAAGAACTGTTGCAAAAAGGTATTGCGCGCGAACAGGCGGAAGAGTTTTCGTCTATCCCGCAAGAGGTTGCTAAAAACGGCGCCGCGTCGCTTGCGCAAAAGTATATGAGAAACAAACCGAACGATGTAAAAACTTTGCAAAAGTTGCAACGTTATTTACTTTCGCGCGGTTACGACTTCGATACGGTCAACGGAGTGGTGCGCTTATACAAATCGGATTCCGCCGATTTCTTCGATTAAGTTCGCAAATGAAATGTCTCGTAATAACGAATCGGATAAATTTGATTACCGTAACGTTATTTGACTTTGATTAAAGGATTCGGCAATTTGCCGAATCCTTTTTACGTAATAAAAAACGGTACGCGTTTTGCATACCGTCGGATGTTATTTTTTGTCTTTCGTCGTTGCGCTAATCGAGTGCGTTTTGTGTTTCGGCAAGTTTCGTTACTTCCTCTCCTATTGCCTTGCACAAATCGTGCGTTTCCATATTGTACGCCTGCTTTATGCAGTTGCACACAGTGTTCGCTTCTGCGTTGCCGTGTCCCTTTACTACGGTCTTGGTGGTACCCAGTATCACCGCGCCGCCGTGGTTGCCAACGTCCATAAGGTCTTTTACTTTGTAAAGTTGTTTTTTTGCAAGCAGCAAACCCATTTTTGAGCGCGTAGTGCCCATAAGCGTCTTTTTGATAAGTTTCATCAAAAGAGTGCACGCGCCCTCCGTAGACTTTAGCAGAACGTTGCCGCTAAATCCGTCGCAAACGATCAAGTCAAATTCGCCGGAAAGCAAATTTCTGCTTTCCATATTGCCCACAAAGTTGACGCTTTCAGTCGATTCCAACAGCGGATAAACTTCCTTGCGCAGAGCGTCGCCTTTTTCTTCCTCAACGCCGATATTCAAAAGGGCTACTCGCGGATTTTTTACTCCGTAGGCTTTTTGCATATACAAACTTCCCATGATCGCAAATTGTTGTAAATGCGTCGGTTCGCAGTCGACGTTGGCTCCGCTGTCGCATATGGCTACGAGACCGCCCGTCATTGTGGGCAGTACGGGACAAAACGCAGGCCTTTTTATTCCGCGTATACGGCCGATTTTCAGTGTGGCGCCGGCAAGTAAAGCTCCCGACGAACCCAGACTTACCATGGCGCGCGCGTCGGGGTCGTTACGCATCAGTTCAAAACTTTTTGCCATGCTGCTGTCTTTTTTTGTGCGGATGGCGTCCACAGGTTTGTCGTTGCAGGAAATGACGTCCGGCGCATGCAAAATGCTCAAACGTTTTTTGTCGTATCTTTCTTCTGCAAGCAGCTGCTCCAACGTCGGTTGGTTGCCCACAAGCACTATTTCCAGGTCTTTAATTCCGTTCAGGGCGTTTACCGCGCCTTGTACGTTGGCAAGCGGGCTGTTATCTCCGCCGTAAGCGTCTACAACAATCTTTATCATATACTTTTCCTCGCGTTTTATAAGACGTTGCTACCGGCCGTTTTGCTTTTTATTTTGTAATTGCAGCTTGCAACCGTCTACGGAATATTTTATCAGTCAAGCTGTCAAAAGTCAATGCAAAACAGAAAATTAGGGACTAGTGCGGCGTTTTGCATTCAAAAAAATGCAAACATTTCACTTTTGTTAAATAATTTTTGCCCTCTATCTATTTACAACTTGGGTCTAATACTGTATAATATTTTGGAAAATGAAAGTGAAGTTTGTTTCAGATAACTTCGCAAATACTACTGCGACAATGCGTATTTATAGGTCTTATAAGGTCTTTGCGCAGTCGCCTAAGAGGAAGAATATGTTGGAAATCAAACAAGTAACTAACAAAAAAATGCAAAAGGAATTTATTGATTTTCCTTTGAAACTTTATGACGGCAACCCGTATTTCGTTCCGCCGTTGTATTCGAGCGAAAAACAGATGTTCCGCAGCGACTACATGTATCACGATCAAGCCGAGGCCGTGTATTTCAACGCGTACCGAGACGGCAAAATGGTCGGGCGTATATCGGGTATTTTGCAAAACGCCGCCAACAAAAAATGGGGACAAAACCGCGTGCGCTTTACGCGTTTCGACTCGGTGGACGATCAGGAAGTTGCAAACGCCTTGTTTAACGCCGTGGAAACCTGGGCAAAACAAAAGGGTGCGGACGAAGTAGTGGGTCCCTTGGGTTTTTCCGATTTGGAACGTGAAGGATTGCTTATCGACGGGTTCGATCAGTTGTCTACGTTTGAGGAATGGTACAACTATCCCTACTATCAACGCTTGGTGGAAAACTGCGGCTACTTAAAGGACGTCGATTGGTTGGAACATAAATTGTCCGCGCCAAACGGATTGGATCCGCGCGTAGAGCGCGTGGGCAACCATATGATGCAGCGATACAATTTGCATTTCGGCACGGCAAAAAATACCAAACAGTTTTTGAAAAAGTATGTAAACAAAATTTTTGACGTTTGGGACGAAACTTACGATATTATTTACGGCACGGTGCCTTTTACGGAAAGTATCAAGCGCGATATGTTGTCCAATTTCAAACTGCTTATCGATTTACGTTTTATATCCATAATATTGGACGAGAACGAAAATTTGGTGGCTTTCGCAGTGTGTTTCCCCGGTATTGCAAAGGCGGTGCAAAAGTCCAAGGGACATCTGACTTTGCCTTGTATTTGCCGTATTTTGCGCGTGAAACGCAAACCGGAAATTATCGATATGGCGGTGATCGGCGTGGTGGATAAGTACAAAAACAAGGCGATCAGTACCGCAGCTCTTGCGCAATTGTGCAACGCGTTGGGTCCCAAAGTCAGCTATGCGGAAACAAATCTTACTTTGGAGCACAACGACCGCATCAATAACTTGTGGAAAATGTTTACAAGCGAGCGTCACAAGCGCCGCCGTTGCTATATCAAAAAATTGAACGGCAATTCCGCAGAAACTCCACACAACAAATAGAAATCAAGCGCGGTATTGTTTTGCCGTCAAAACGACGGTCGCGTATTTCCGTCGCTCGTTTCGATTGCCTACGTTTAGTTTTTTTTGCCGATATTCAGGTCGGATAAAGAAACTTCTTCTAATATAAACTTACAAAAGATATTATATATTGACATACGCCGATTTTGCGTGTTACAATAATTTTGTACGGCATTTGCGTTGTATGGAAATTAGCCGCATTCGTGCGCGTTGCGCGTTTGAATAAACAAAGGAGCAAATAAAAAATTTTGCCAAACGATAAACCCACAACCGAAAATACCGCTGTCGATACCGAGCCGAAAGTAAAATATGCCGAGGCAATGGACAACTTCAGCAAGAAAGAAGTTCCGCAGCAGGTACAAAAAAAGAAGCACCGGTGGATAGGCCCCGTCGTGCTGCTTTTGGCTATCGGCATAGGCGTTTACTTTATCGTGGATATGGCTCTCGGTGTGGCAGAGGATCAAAAAATCGGTTTCGCCGAGGCGTTCGGCAGTGTCACTTGGCAAAACGGGCTGATTGCTCTTGCCGTTGTTTTGGGCGTGATGCTGTTGGATATGGTCAAATTTGCCATCGTTTTACACGCAACCACGCGCAAAGTTCATCCGCTTATCAGCGCAAAAACGTCGCTTTTGGGCAAGTACTACGATGCAATAACGCCTTTCGCTACCGGCGGACAGCCCATGCAGATCTACTACCTTCACAAAAAAGGTCTCAGCGGAGGCACGTCTACCGCTGTGGTGCTTATCAAATACACTTTCAACACAATTGCGGCGCTTTTGGTTGGTCTTGTTTGTATGGCGTGCAACACAGGCGTTTCCGATAACAAATGGATAATAATCGTCGGTTGGATAGGATGGGCGTTGAACGCATGCTTGCCGTTATTTTTGATGTTGTTTATCATTATGCCTAAATTGGCAAAAAAATTGACGCAAGGTTTTGTTCACGTCGGTTATAAATTGCGGATAGTAAAAGATAAAGAAAAGGTAATGCAAAAGGCTCAAAACGCCGTGCAGGATTTCCGTTCCGCGTTTATCATAATGTCCAAGCACCCGTTCCATCTGATTGTTTTGGTGCTAACTTGCGCTTTGGAAATGGCGTTGACTTTTGCCGTACCGTTCTTTATTATAAGAATGTTTAACGGTATGCCGGCAAATAATCAAAGCGTTGCCGAGCAGTTGTTTTCCATTATGGCGCTTAACGCCTATGTTTCGCTAGGCGCGTCCATTGTCCCTACGCCGGGCAGCAGCGGAGCGTTGGAAGGTCTTATGCGTATTGCGTTTGCAGAGTTGGCGGGACTTTTTGTTTGGGTCATGTTCACTTGGCGTTTTTCAGTGTTCTACGTTTATATTCTTATCGGAGTCGGCATTACGGTATTCAATTTTATCCGCAATATCGTGCGTCAAAAACGCGCGGCAAAATTGGGCGTATCCGTTGCCGAAATGTTGGGAGAAGGGCCTTTGCCTTCTACATTTGACGAAGTTCCGTCCGACCAAGACGGTTTTGTCGAACATGGCGGTAAGCAGAGCGAAACCGCAACGCCGACGGAAGGTGCCGAACAATCGTCGCAAGATGAGCGCGGCGGTAACGAAAATCTGTCCGATGACGGCAATAGCGACTGAGTCGGTCAAAGTCGGTTTTTAATATATTTGATGCAAATCTACCGCAACTTGTCGGTAGATTTTTTTACGGAGATAAAAATTTTTTCTCTTTACGTTCTGTTATTTTTAGTTTTTTTTATTGCAACTCGTTATATATTGTGTAAACGTCGGTTTGAACAGGCAATACTTTATCATGCAAATTTTTGCGAATATGCGATCGCGTTTTTGAAGCGTAGGGCGGATTTCAGCGTTTTTAGGGTGAAATGCTCCCAAAATAAACCGTTGCCGTTTTGAAAAAAATCCTTCGAGGTACTTGACATTGCCAAACAAACGTTCTAAAATAAGTTCATGGATATTCTTCATTGCGATTTGAATAATTTTTATGCGTCGGTGGAACAGGTGCTTAATCCGGATCTCAACGGCAAATTTATCGCCGTGTCCGGCAACCCTGCGGCGCGCAGTGGCGTTATCCTTGCAAAAAACACTGCGGCAAAGCAATGCGGAGTAAAAACCGGCGAGGTGATTTGGCAAGCCAAACAAAAGTGCCCGCAACTTGTTTGCGTACCGCCGCATTTCGACGCTTACGTGCATTACTCCAAGCGCGTGCGCCAAATATACGAACAGTACACGGACAAAGTGGAGGGCTTCGGCTTGGACGAGTGTTGGCTGGACGTTACGCACAGCAAAATTTTCGGTACGCCTTTTCAAATTGCAGAGCGTCTGCGTAGCGAAGTGCGGCAAAAAACGGGACTTACTATCTCGGTTGGCGTTTCTTTTACCAAAACGTTTGCTAAACTGGGCAGCGATATGAAAAAGCCCGACGCAATTACGGTAATTACGCGGGAAAATTTCAAAGACGTGGTGTGGCCGTTGGACGTATCGGAAATGCTGTATGTCGGCCCTCGCGTAAAAAAGAAACTTAATTCCATAGGTATTTTTAATTTGGGCGATTTGGCAAACGCCAACCCTACGGTGCTGACGCAGATTTTCGGAATAGTAGGCGAACGTATGCAGGCTTGCGCGCTCGGACAGGATACGGAAGAAGTGACGGAGTGCGCCGCCGAACGCGAAATCAAATCGGTCAGTCACGGCACTACTACGCTAAGAGATATGGTTAATTATCACGATGCCGAGATCGTGATTTCCGTTTTGTCGGAAATGGTGGCTACGCGTTTGCGCCGCTACGGCTATTCCGGAAGCGTGGTGCATTTGGACGTTCGCCGCAACGATCTTTCGCACGAAAGTAAGCAGCAGACTGTGCGTCCGACAATTGTAGCAAAAGATATTTACCAAACCGCCGTGCGTTTGCTTCGTGCCGTATGGCGCGGCGAATCGGATACGCCGTTGCGTTCTCTTACGGTAAGCGTGGGGAACCTTGCACCCGTGGCGTACGGCGTGCAGGCCTCGCTGTTTGACGACCGTGACGAAAAGCAGCAGCAGTTGGAGTTTTCCGTCGACCAAATACGACATAAGTACGGTTTCGGGGCAATAACCAAAGCGGGGACTCTTGCAAACGACCTTGTTGACAAGGGTATGTCGTCGGAGGAAGATCTTTTGCCTTTTAAGCGCTAAATTGCGTATGGAAAAATGCGCGGTGCATTTAATTCGGATATTTTTACTTATCGCGCGTAATACTTATTGAAATTTTTAAGCGCGCTTGATATAATAAGCGAAAATACTGCGAGGTTTACAATGAGCATAACCAAAACATTTTTCGTGGCAATCGACAAGTTGTACGAAAAGCGCCAAAATCCCAAGCGGTTGGAGCGCGCTCTTACCGGCGTTACGACAGTTTGCGACGTCGTGTATTCGCGGCAGTTTCCGGAAATGTCGTTGGACGTCAACTTTGTTCCGCGTACGGACGGTTCGGCTTATCCCGTTATATTTGAAATTCACGGCGGAGGTTTTGCCGCCGGCGACAAAAAGTACCGCAGAGTCCTGAGCAAATTTTTTGCCAAGCAAACGGGCGCTTTCGTCGTCAACGTCAATTACGGAGTAGGCAGGGAAAACGCTTTTCCTCTTCCCGTGCAGCATCTTGTCGCCGCTTCAAACTGGGTGGTAAATAATGCCGAAACTTACAATTTGGATCTGTCGCGCTTTGCCGTTGCCGGAGACTCCGCAGGCGCATACTACGCGGCGTTTTTGTGCGCTATGCAAAGCGATAGCGCGCTGCAAAAAGAATTCGGTTGCAGTATGGACGCCAAGTTTACCGCGGCCGTGCTCAATTGCGGTTTGTACAGTTTCGAGCACGCAATGAAAAGACGCAGCGCCGTAAACAAAGGTATTTGTATGGAGTTTACCGGTATGCCGTTAAAGGAAGCCGTTAAGCGTGCATTGTTTCAAAAACTGTCTGTAACAAACCGTATAACGGACGCTTTTCCTCCGTCGTTCGTCGTGTATTCCGCGCACGATATTTTCTGCAAAGGTCAGGCGGAGTTGTTGTTGCGGCGTTTTGAAGAGCACGGCGTACCTTTTGACTGTGTGCGCGCCGCCAAAATTGTAGACAATCACGACTATAATCTAAAATGGAAAAGCAAAATAGCCGTTATGACCAATCGCAAAATTGTCGAATATCTCAACGGGCGTTTCTATTCCGCCGTTCAATCGGAAGAAGCGGTAGAATAATCATACTTACGCTGATACGCAGGGGACTGTTTGTTATATAAACGGTAAACGTCCTTTTGGCGTTGTGTTATATTGCGGTGAAAAAGTTTGTTCCGCCGGTATCTGCTGCAAAACAGTGTATCGTAATCATGTTACTGACTATGCCGTTTCCAATTTGTCGTTACGTGCTACGTTTGTACTATAATCGGTTTTTGGCAGTTTCAGCCGTCGGTTTACATCGTATATTGATTATTTTCAAAATTCCGCTCGTTCGGTTTTAGTCTTTTTGTTTTTAATCGATAAATATTTTTTTTAATTTTGCTGTGTTGCGAAGCATTGCGTTGTTTCAAATCATTTTCGGTAAGTAAAATTATTTTTCTGTTCTCAAAAATTTTTTGTATATTTTCTTGACAACAGGTGCATATAGTGATATATTGATACTAGTTGTTAGCACTCAATGCAAAAGACTGCTAACACTCGACGCGAAGCACTGCGCGCAACGGCGTGTTTGGGTAATTTGCAAAAATACAAATTTGCCGTTATCCTGCATTGTAACGTTTTCAATCTTGCGGCGCGGCTAACGCGTTTATTTATCGGCGCGTTACGTTTTTGCGCCAAACCCGTACGAGGTAAAGATGCTTTCAGACAGAAAGAAAAAAATTCTTTGCGCCGTGGTGGACGACTATATAGACAAAGCTTCCCCCGTCAGCAGCAAAGACATACAGGAAACATACTTGCCGGAGTGTTCGTCGGCGACCATTCGCAACGAACTTTCCGCCTTGGAAAGTATGGGTTACCTTATTCAGCCGCACGTATCGGCGGGACGCGTTCCGTCGGAAAAAGCTTTCCGCTTTTACGTAGACGAACTTGCTTCTTCCGATCCGTTGACTGCCGACGAGACGGAACTTATCGAAACGTATTTTACCAAAAAGAACGGCGCAGTGGAAGACCTTGTAACTGCGGTTACGCACGTCATCAGCGAGGTTACAAATTATACGTCGGTTATGGTCAAGTCGGATATGTCCGACAGTATCGTAGCAATTCGTTTGGTAGATTTATCCAACGGCAAAATGCTTGCCGTGATAGTTACCGATTCGCGAGTATTGAAGGACGGAGTGGTGGATATTCCCGACGAATTTACGCCGCCTATTATAGCTCAGGCGGAGCGTTGGTTAAACAAACTGTTCGTAGGCAAACACGTATCGGAATTCGTCAATTTCAACTACCCCTACGCTTTGGTCAACGACCAATTCCAGCAATTTAACGCCTTGTTCAAAAAAATTATCGACGTTTTGAAAAAGGTTTCCTTGGAAAACGGTATGGACGTAGAGACATACGGTGAGAACAAAATTTTTCAGCACAGCGAATACAGCGACGTACAAAACGCCGAAAAATTTTTGTTGCAGATGGAACACAAGCAGCAAATCGCTCATTTGTTTACCGACGACGGCGGAGCGGACGGCGCTGTAACTATCAAAATAGGCAGCGAGGATAACGCTCCTGACGGCTGTTCCGTAATCACAACGCGCGTAAACTTGGGCGATAACGTCAGCGGTTCGATAGGCGTCATCGGTCCCGTCAGGATGAATTACAAAAAGGTATTGTGCGTGTTGGACAAAATCAGCAATATAATTATCGACTTGGTAGGAAATAAATAATGAAAAAGGAAAATAACGCTCCGGAAGTTGCAACGGAGGATACATTTGAGGCCGTAACGGACGATACGGCGGCCGAAACACAAACGCAACAGGCGGCGCCGCAGGCACAAGCCGCGTCCGAGCAAAACGCTCAAACTCAACCGCCTACTGCGGAAGAAAAAATTGAAGCTCTGCTTGCCACTATCGGGCAACTGACGGAGGAAAACGAAAAACTGCAAAAAACGGTCAACCGCTTGCAAAGTTCGGCGGATAAGTCGGATACGTACCTCAATCAGCTTGTGGCGATGAAAAACGATTTTGAAAGTTACAAACGCCGTATGAAATTCAGCGCGGATCTCGCCCGTCAGGAAGGCGTGGAAAGCGTCGGACTAAAACTTATCGAAATTGCAGACACTTTTGAAATTGCCCGTAAACACGTAATCGACGAACAAACTCTCAAAGCCTTTGAAATGGTTTACCAACAGTTGGTTCAAACGCTAAACGGTTTCGGTATCGTGGCAATGGAAGTCAAGGGACAGCCTTTCGATCACAACACAATGAACGCTCTTTCGCAAATGGACTTCGGACCCGATCAAAAGGACAAAGTGGTGGAAGTGTACAAAACGGGCTACATGATGGGCGAAAAAGTTTTGCGCTATGCGGAAGTTATCGTAGGCGCTTAGTAACGGAATTTATCACGGCATAGCGTCGCGCGTTTTATCAAAACGTATCGCGCGTCACGCTTAAAACAAGATATTACCGGACAGACCGCTTCCGCTCCGTAAGCAAAGCGTTGTCTTTCCGAACAAATATAACCAATAAATCAAACAGTAAAAAGGAGAAATATATTATGGGAAAAATTATAGGTATCGACCTTGGAACGACTAACAGTTGCGTGGCGGTTTTGGAAGGCGGCGAACCCGTCGTTATCACTAACGCAGAAGGCAACCGCACAACTCCCTCTATCGTGGGATTTACAAAAGATAACGAGCGTCTTGTCGGACAAACGGCAAAGCGTCAAGCCGTTGTCAACGGCGAGCGCACGGTTTTGTCCATCAAGCGCGAAATGGGCACCAACTACACTGTGGATATAGACGGCAAAAAATATTCCCCTCAGGAAATTTCCGCAATTATCCTCGGCAAACTTAAATCCGACGCAGAAGCGTACTTGGGCGAAAAAGTGTCTCAAGCGGTAATCACCGTTCCGGCGTATTTTTCCGACGCGCAGCGTCAAGCAACAAAGGACGCGGGCAAAATTGCCGGACTCGAAGTGTTGCGTATCATCAACGAACCTACGGCTGCGGCTCTTGCCTACGGTTTGGATAAGGGCGAAAACAAAAATCAAAAAATACTTATTTACGACCTCGGCGGCGGCACGTTCGACGTTTCTATTTTGGAAATCGGCGACGGCGTGTTCGAAGTGTTGGCGACAAACGGCAACAACCGTTTGGGCGGCGACGACGTGGATAAAATCGTTATGGACTATTTGGTTGCGGAATTCAAACGCAGCAGCGGCATCGATCTGTCTAAAGACAGACAGGCAATGCAACGCTTAAAAGAAGCGGCGGAAAAGGCCAAAATAGAATTGTCTTCCACGCTTAAAACAACCGTTTCTCTTCCGTTTATTACGGCGGATGCAACCGGTCCCAAGCACTTGGAAATTGAACTTACCCGCGCTAAATTCGAAAGCCTTATCGACGGTCTTATCAAAAAGACTATCGAACCTATGAAAAAAGCCATGGAAGATGCCGGCGTATCCAACAACGACCTCAACCGTGTAATACTTGTGGGCGGTTCCACGCGTATTCCCGCCGTTGTGGAAGCGGTCAAAAACTTCAGCGGTAAGGAACCTTACAAAGGGATCAACCCCGACGAGTGCGTGGCTATCGGCGCGGCTATACAAGGCGGCGTTTTGGGCGGCGAAGTTAAAGACGTATTGCTTTTGGACGTTACTCCATTGTCTTTGGGTATCGAAGTTTTGGGCGGCGTTATGGCAAAACTTATCGAACGTAACACCACGATACCCGCAAGCAAATCGCAGGTATTCTCTACCGCGGCGGATAACCAAACAAGTGTGGATATCCACGTTTTGCAAGGCGAACGCGAAATGGCTGCCGATAACAAAACTCTCGGTCGTTTCCAACTGTCCGGAATCGCACCCGCTCCGCGCGGTATTCCTCAAATCGAAGTAAAATTCGATATCGACGCCAACGGCATAGTGCACGTAACGGCAAAAGATCTGGGTACGCAAAAGGAGCAATCCGTAACTATCACTTCCTCTACCAATCTTTCGGAGGCGGATATCGACAAAGCGATCAAGGACGCAGAAAAGTACGCCGAAGAAGACAAAAAGCGTAAGGATGCGGTAGAAGCGCGCAACGGTTTGGATCAAATGGTGCTTTCCATCGAACAGTTCCTGCGCGAAAGCGGCGACAAACTGGACGAGGCCGACAAAAAGACTTTGGAAGAAGAAGTGCAAAAGGGCAAAGACGTGCTTGCAAAAGCCGACGTTTCGACGGACGACTTGAAGGCGGAAACCGACCGCATCGCAAAGTCCAGCGCAACGGTATTCCAAAAGTTCTATCAGGCTGCGGCTCAGCAAAACGGCGCTGCTAACGGCGACGGATCGGCTCAAACCGACGACGGAGTAAAATACGACGTCGAGGACGACAACAAATAGAGTTTTGTTCGACGTAAGGTTTACTGCAAACGCAAAGTTACCTGCTAACTTTATATAAACGTAGATTTTGCATATTACAATTCGCCTTCACGGCGAGAGGCTATGGTGAAGACTTCCGTATTTTCGGGCGTCTTCACATTGGCGTATTAAAAGGGAAACGTACAAATGCCACAAAAAGACTACTACAAAACGCTTGGGCTCAACAAGTCCGCTACGCAGGACGAAATAAAGTCGGCGTACCGCAAACTGGCAAAACAGTATCATCCGGATCTGCATCCCGGGGATAACGCCGCGGCGGAAAAATTTAAGGAAATCAACGAGGCTTATTCCGTAATCGGCGACGCCGACAAACGCAGACGTTACGACAGCGGCGAAATGGACATGGGCGGAGGTCAAGGCTATAATCCGTTTGGAAGCGGCGGCTTTACCGCAAGCGGTTTTGACGATATATTCGATATGTTCAGCGACGCTTTCGGTTTCGGCGGCGGCGCAGCGCGGCGTACTACGCGCACAAACGGCGGCAGCGATATCACATATACGGTAGAACTCACTTTTATGGAGTCTATTTTGGGTTGCAAAAAACCTATCAACTTTACCCGTGCGGAGAAGTGCCCCGATTGCGGCGGCAGCGGAGCCAAGTCGGAAGCGCATAGCAAAACTTGCGACAAGTGCGGCGGCAGCGGTCAGGTGCGCTATTCGCGTTCAACTTTGTTCGGTCAGCAAATTACCGTTGGCGCTTGCGACAAGTGCGGCGGTACGGGCAAAATCGTAACGGATAACTGCAAAAATTGCGGCGGAAAAGGCGTGATCAACAAAAACAAAGTTATCAACGTGTCTATCCCCGCGGGGGTGGAAAACGGCGCAGTGCTGCAACTGGCGGGCGAGGGAAACGCTACAAAAGGCAAAACTACCCGCAACGGTAATTTGCTTTTGGTAATTTCCGTCAAGCCCAGCAAGGTTTTTCGCCGTGAAAATTTCGACTTGCACGTCAACGTTCCCGTAAGTTTTGTAGTGGCTGTGTGCGGCGGCGAGGTGGAAATCCCCGCTCCCGACGGAATGTTTATTTACCGTATGCCGGAGGGAACAAGCAACGGCGATACGGTGCGTTTCCGCGGCAAGGGCGTAAAAACGGCGCGCGGGGCGGGCGACTTGTACGCAACTTTCAGCGTGGAAGTACCCAAAAATATCAGCAGTTCTCAAAAGCAAAAACTAAGAGATTTCGAAAAAGACTGCACAACCAAAAACTACTCCAAAAAGAAAGAGTTTTTGGACGAAGTGGCAAAAATGTACAAAAAGTAATAGTAAAGATTATAGAAAAATCCGCAGACATATGTCGGCGGATTTTTAGTTTGTGTTAAATATACTGTCAAAGTCTACGTTTAATATTTGTTTTATCAGCGCAATTTCGTCGGGGTAAATGTGGCGTTGCCCGACTTCGATTTTTGCAATCGCGCTACGCGTTATATCGCAACCTGCCAGTTGTAACTTTGTCGCCAATTCGTCCTGCGTCATATTTTTTTGCTCGCGTAGCATACGGATATTATTTCCTATTTGTTTTTCAACCGTTTTATTCACAAAAACTCCTTTGCACCTATTTGAGCGCAAACTCTTGACATTATTATATGCCAATGCTAAAATTGTTTTGCACCTATATAGGTGCAAAATGTATAGGAGATAAAAGATAATTTATGAAGAAATGTCAAAATTGCGGCGCAGAGTTTGACGGCAAATATTGTCCCGAGTGCAGAGCGGCGGCAAGTGGTATACGCGTATGTCCGAAATGCGGAGCGGAAGCGGTAGC
>JAMPEJ010000006.1 GCA_023665205.1 Corallococcus sp. | reverse complement strand
TCTTAGGTACGCTTATCTTCACCGATTCCCCTAACGGTGTGTAGTAGATGCGGAAAGGAACATCCAAAATGCTCACGCCTCTCTCTATAAAAACGGAAAAGTTATCTTCAGATGTCAGTGTTCTATTGTTAGGGTTATTAGGTCCGTAGTATACGTAAAGTTTGCCGTCGTTTTTTCCGTTGTTGTAGACTACGTTGTATACCGACGAAGTAATAACGTAATCTATTACATGGTTTCCAGAAAGAGGTAAGTTACCTTTCATTATTCCGTTGGGCAGAACAATTTGGTTTCCTCCATGCTCGTAATACCACGTGTTTTCCAAATACTGCGGTCCGAGCGAAATTCCCTGATTAGCATTCTTTCGCGTCAGTGTGTCGTATTTAGCTTTCTCTACCACATAACTTGTTATGTCCAGTTCTACCAAAGACTTGGTGTGAGCTTCGTCCAAAAATAACTGCGACAAAGATACATTATCGATTATCGGCGAGTGAAAGTTGACGCTTACATAAGGTAGATTTAGAATAACTTTGTCCAGTTTTTCTATCTTTTGCGGCAGAATTACGACGCAGTTTTGATCGTTTATTCTTGCTTCGTTGCAACGCGCGGTTACCCAAGAACCTGCGCTCGGAAATATAGTTGACATATTTTTTCTCCTTTTTATTGAATTTTTATTTGTTGTGTGTTATTATTTTTTTATGAAAGAATTTTTCACAAAAAAACGAATTGCATTTTTGACGATTTGCGCTGTTGCCCTACTCGTAATGATTATCTTGCTGGTTATTCCAGTAGGGAGTTTTAGTTCCCAATATTTAGTGTACAGTAATTATTCAAAGACATTTGAAACTGCCACTAGTGGCACAGGACGGTTAATAGATGTCCTATCCTCTCCGTTTACAACTGCAAATGGAATGAATGTACTTGTTGCTCAAACAATCGTGTTTACACTTGTCGGTATAATCTTTGTCGTGTTCCTCGCCCTGTTCATTGTGGAAATGAAGCGCGGCGGAATATTTGCCAAATGGTTCCGTCACCGCCCCACTAAGGCTGAGCGACTGCAAACACAGGTGGACGAACTTCAACGCCAAGTTGACGAGTTGAAACAAAGCAACGACAAACAATAAATTCTTTGCACTAAAAAAGCAGGTAGCAATCGCTATCTGCTTTTTTTATCCAAAATAATACTACCTCAACAAACTACTAACCTTTCTCCTTGATTTTTGTATTTAAGTATGCTATCCTCTTTTTATGAAAAAGAATAGAATTTTTAATATTGTAATCGCTTCAATCAGTTTTTTGCTTTGGTTTATGCCGATTGAAATGTCTGACACTTGGGTTTTTTCGATTAGAGTTTTTTTTGAAGCGATAAATGTTGACTGGTGGGAAATGTTCATTAGAGAACTACTCGTTATTTGTTTTGGAGTTCATTCAATGATAATTCTTTTAGTACAAATAATTAAGCCAAACAAAATAACGAAATATCTTTCGCCATTCTTTTCTTTTGCATATGCTACCGTATGGTTTGTCGTAATATTTACAGAATTTCCTCATAGATCTCCGCTCTATGCTTCATTCAAAACAGGAAGTCGCGTCCTTTGGCTTGTGCTTTATTTTATAATGCTAATAGCAATACTCGTATTGACGGTAATTCAATATATACCTCCTCACCGCCCCACTAAGGCGGAACGCCTGCAAGCGCAGGTGGACGAACTGCAACGCCAAGTTGACGAGTTGAAACAAAGCAACGACAAACAATAATTTTTTGCACTAAAAAAGCAGGTAGCGATCGCTATCTGCTTTTTATTCGTTCTCTCGCAGATTTTCCACTACCGAGCCCAAAGCCGTGTTGTACTGGCTTTCGTCAACGTTTTCGCCGATTACGTTTGCGTATTCGTCAACAATGGACGCAGCTTCGTTTCCGGTTGCATTGACAAACTCGAAAGACACCGACATATCCAGTTGATCGGCATCGTTGTAATGAATTTCTAACGTAGGTATAGCGTCCATAACAGCACCTACTTGTTCCAAACACTCCCACAACGTCGTCTGTGTGTTCCACTTGAATTGCGGTGATTTAGTTGACTGCAAAACGTTGATAGGGGCGCTCCAATGTAAAGAAAACGCGCCTTCCGCCTGTTGCGCATTGTCAAACTGTGCTATTCGCAAAGCACGGACAACGACGTCATATAGCGTTTTACGTTGACTTTCGTCCTCGGGCTGCGTAACTGCCACGCCGTCTATAAGCACGCCCTGCAACAGTTTTGCCGCCTCTACAAGCGACACCTTGTGTGAATATATTCCGCTGCCTAACGTTCCCTTGCGCAGTAGTGCGCGGCTGTCTATCCCAACAAACCTGCGCTGCAAATCGGCAAAGTTTTCATTAACGGATAACTCATAAATAGCTAACGGCTCACGCAAACCGTCTGTATCTTCTTCGGCAATAAGATAGTTCATTTCGCCGCTGTCCAACGTCACGTCCAGTTGCTCCGTAATCTGCAATGGCGTTACCAGACGAGACGTCAAGTCCGTTTCTTCAAAATTAGTATTTTTTTGTCCACGTTCGTACAAAGTTGCGTTTATCATGTTTTACCTACCTATTTTGGTTAGACAAATATCCCGCGCGCCGCGCAAGTTCGTTTGCCGCCCTGTTTTGCCACATAATTTCTCTGTTGCGCTCGGCAATATCGAAAGCGAAATCCGCGCCGTCTTTTATTGCCGTCAAAAACCCCAATACAGGATTCACGGCAAAAGCAATACCGGTGCTTACCAATTTGGAAACGACGTTTAGCCCCGACTGCACGCGTTCCTGCAACACGTAATTGCCCGTTTTGCTGCCTATGCTTGCAACGTGCCTGTTGACGACCTGCGTTGCAAGCTGCTTGCCGACGGACACAGCCTTGTCCAGAGCAAAAAACGCTTTGGCGTTATCCTGCGCCGTAGAGTTTTTAAGTCCGACCAATTCCGACAGCATACCGTCGCTGCCGTTTGCCAGTTCTATTTGTATTTTTACGCTGTCTGCCATAAATCACCTACCTTTACCGCATAGCGGAAGAAAAGTTGACCGTCATATACGACGCTTGTCCCAACTCGTTGGAAAACACGGCGTCGTGGGCTATTACTTGGCGCTTGCGCGCCCCTTCGCCGCTGTCTATGGAATACGTCAGCGTCAATTCCTTTTTGGGCGTATCCAACAACAGACGACGAAGTTGGACGTCGCCCTCTTGGTCGGGGCGGTACAACTTGTTGATTTGCGCGCTCCAACCGCTTGCAACTACAAAACTTTCGTTTTGCATTGCGGGGAAGGTCGATCCGCTTGCCGTCGCCGAATTGATAAACGTATTTGTTTCCAATTGCGTTTGCGGAGCCTCGGTAAAACTAATGACGCTTTTTAACGCGTAATCTTTGCCGTCGATAGTAATCGTGATATTGTTGTTGTCGGAAAGCGCCACGCCGTTGGTAAACACCGCCGATACCGGCAAACGGTAGCGCACGTAAAAGCAGCCGTTTCCCGGAAGCAATTCGCCGTCACTTTGCGGAAGCCCCGTATCCAAGACGTATTGCGTTCCGCCGCTGCTGCCGTTTTGGGGACGGATCGTTCCCGTAGTACCGGTTGCCAACTTTTCAAGAGGCAAAACTACCGGCGCGCTGTCGGCGACGCTTGCGTCAACTCGCATAAACAATTCCAGCGTGTAGGATATTTCCATAAGAGCGCCGTCGGGCAATTTGTTGAGATTGCCGTTGTTGATATACAGTACGCCGAGATTTTTGTACTTTTGGCACAGTTTTGCGTTTTTCCACGGCTGCGGAGCAAACTCCCTAAACAAGCCGTATTCGTCGCCCAAAATTACAGAAAATTCTTTGAACATTGCGTTTAACATATTTTTTGTTCTCCTTTATACATAACGGACGGATATGCGCGTTATCTTATCAGCCTTGTTAAAGCCTACAAAACGCAGTTGCATCTCGTCCAACGTTTCTTGCAAGACTTCCGTAACAATGCCGGTCTGACCGGATGCAAGCGTGATTCCGTCGCCGATCTCCGGAGTGATGCCGCACACCGTTTCTATTTCCGCTTGGGTATCACCGCCCTCTATGCCGTGGGCGTAGACAGTTTTGATACGTTTAATTTTAAGCAAGCCGTAGGTAAACTGCGTTGCTCGTGCGCCGCGTTTAAGCGCTCCTACCGAAGTGTGTCCGTGTTCCAGTTGGTACGTTCTTGCCTTTTCGCTTAGATTTTTCATAATATTTTTACACTCCCGAATTTTTGTCTCAATACGCCGACGTACTCCGTTTTTGCAAATTTTTCTGCGTATTCCGCAATTACGGCGGTTGCTTCGTCAGCGTCCGCGCTATCGGACGGATAAACAGCGATTTCCACCGTGCAATTTCGTCCGCTTGCCCGCAGCAGGCGCACGTCGGCAGTAACCGTATCATTGCCGAAAGGACCGCTTGCGGATTTTGCCGTTTGCACAAACAGATCGCCGAAGTACTTTGCGTCGTAAGTCATTTTTCCTACTCCTTTTTTGAAAGAAGCCCTGCGTTTGACAGCAGTTGGCGCGCAAGCGGCGCAATTACGGGCTGGACGGTTTGCTCGCCGATATTCATCACTCCGTTTGCTTGAACGTAGTTGTTGTTTGACAGATAGTAGATCTGTTCGATCATCGCCTGTTGCGCAACTTTTTTGTTTTGTGCGTTTTCAAGCAATTGCTCCGCTTGGGCAAGGCCTCCCGCGAAATCGGCAATATAATTGACGACCGTGCGTTGCACGCGCAACAGCCATGCGTCCGTTTGCTTGGGTTGCATGCCGAGTTCTGCGCTGAGATTCAGATCCAATTCGTTTTTGACGTCCTCGACAGTTATTAAAAGTTGTTCCATTGTATTTTCTCCTTTACAAAACGTCCGGCGGCACGCCGCACTTACCGCACGCTTTACGTACCCTCAACGCAAAGCACTGCTGTTTTGCAGTTTGCCGCGCCGTGTTTTTGTGACGATATCATTTTAGCGCCTTTTTTGTGTTTTTTTGTGTCGTCTTTTACAACTCCGTATATTTCCTTACGCCGGCGCTGTCCAGGTGCCGTACCCACTCACGCGTGTAATTCATATCCGACGCGATTTTTTCAAAGCGTTGCAAATGTACGTATCTTTTAATAAGCACGCTTGCATAAGGTTCCGGCAGGCGTTCTATTTTTTTCACTATTTTCTGCTGCGCTTCCGCCATTGCTATTACGTCGTCGGTAAGTTGCGTTTCCAGTTTAGCGGCGCGGTCTATAGCCGACTCCAACTTATATTTATTTTGCGCGTTTGCGGCGGTCGGCAAGTTGCCGTATCGTATCGTACGTACGCCCGTTATGGACGCCCGCAACTCTGCCAAGCGCTGATTGCGCTCTGATATTCTGTTGCTGTAAATATGTATCTGTTTAAGTTCGCTTCTGGCTTCCTGTTGCGTCATCACTGTTATCACCTCCGTTTGCGATTGCGGCAAAATTTTTTATCAATATAAAGCGGCGGTAAGCCTTACCGCGTTTGTAGAACAAATGTTCTATATTATTTTTACACAAGTATCGTTTTATGTCAAACGTTTTAGACAAAATTTTTACAACTATTTTTTCAAAAAAATAACGCGGCCGCGCGTAAGTTAAACATATTTAACTATAGTACTTCGCTATCTAACAGAAAAGGCGACCCGAACCGACGCCCGACAATAAAAACTTATTTGTTTTGCGCTGATTTTCATGCCAATGCATTTTTGCGCGCAAACGCTTATATTTGCAAAAAACAATTGCAAAAATAATAAATATCTAGTATAATACAAAAAGTTGAGCGGCAGACGCGCCGCCGTCAAATTGAACGTCGAGGCGTAGCACAGTTGGGGCGACGCGTTAAACAAACAACACGGTGTGTTGTTTGTAGCCCAAGCCAACAAGCGCTATGCGCGCAGTTAGGAAGCGCCTTGGGCGCTACCGACTGTGGAAACAACTAAAAATTTAATAAAAAACAAGCCAACAATATCGAGGTGTAGCGCAGTTGGTAGCGCGCTTGGTTCGGGACCAAGAGGCCATGGGTTCGAGTCCCGTCACTTCGACCACTCTGGACTCAACTGAACCCGCAAGGTTTGGTTGAGTCTTTGTGTTTGTTACATATTTATTTTGTCACTTGGTCTTCGTTCCGGTCCTTCGTCCACGCGGTTTGCTTTGCGAGCCCGCTGGGGGTCGGGCTACGCCCTCGCCGCGTCCACTTCGAACAAAACAACGGCTTGCTTTTAGTCGAAAAAGAAACGGATACACTAATACATCCGTTTTTTTGTTCCTTCTTGCCACACCGTTTTACTTTTTTAGAACTTGGTAGACTGAAATAACGTAGCGCTCCGTTTTACTTCGCTTACCCTGCGCTGACGCTTTGGGACGAGTCCCGTCACTTTGTCCAAATCGAAGGCTTACTTGCGAGCCGCAAAAATAATGGATGCAAGAAACGGCGTCCGTTTATTTTACTTTTTTTGCTTCGACACAGTAAATACTTTGTCTGCAAATAAGAACAGACGCCTGAAAAGGCGTCCGGTTCTTAGATTCTAATTTGGATTTTTGTCGTGAAAAATTTGTTATTAACGTCGGATTTACCGACATAAACGTATTATTTTATCATATCTTTCTGCTATTTATCGTTTGAGCGGACCCAATGCAACCATTTGCAAACTATGGAAATAAATTCGCCGCTGGTCGTTTCGACTTTTCTGTCGATAACGTTGCATCCTAAAATTTTGTTGAAATCGCTGATTTCACCCTCGTTACGGCAATTGCTAAGCGTATGTCTTATCGCACGCTCAACGTTGCCGGACGTAGTGGAATGTTTTTCGGCGATCTGCGCATAAATTTGCAAATACAACAAGCCGTCGTCGGCATATTTAAGCGCAATCGCTTCCGCGAGAAAATTTGTGCCAATCAGGCGACTTTGAAAACCTAAAACAAATAGCAGTTTTTCCACGACCGTTTCCACGTCTTTGTTTTTGACAAAATCCAAATCGATTTTCATTTCGCTTTCCGACATTTTACAAAAGTACGCTCCTTTTTCAATAGTAAAGCAATTATAATACAAAAATTGACAATAATCAACATATTTTTTAACAAAATTCACTTTTGAACAAAAATATTTAGTATTTTTTAACGGGAATACGGCACTTTTGAACAAAAGTGCCGTGCGAAATTTAATTTAATATATGTTCAGCGAGTGTTTTATTCGGGGTAAATAACGCGTCCGTAACGCTGCAATTGAAGTTTGTATGCGGCAGCATATTTTTTTGCCAGATCTAAATTCTGATCTGCGTAGTTGCCGCATTCCTGCGGAGTAGCGCCGGGGATATCGCCGTCGTGGTTTACCACGCAGTCGCACATTTCCAAAATCAAGTCGAATACGTCGCCGCTTTCCAAATTGCCGAACATTACCAGATAAAAGCCCGTCCTGCAACCCATCGGCCCGAAATACACCACTTGCTTAGCGCGGCCGCTGTTGCGCAAAAACGTAGCGCCGATGTGTTCCAGAGTGTGGATTGCGGCAATTTCCATAACCGGCTCGCGATTTGGAGCAACGAAACGCAAATCGAACGTAGTAACGACTACGCCGTCGCATTCGTCCTTGCGCGAAACGTACAAACCGCTGTACAAATTCAAATGGTTTACTTTGAAACTTTGTATTTTTTCCATATTTACTCCATACAAAAGCCTTTTGCTTTTCGGCAAAAGGCTAAATTCGGCTTTTAATCTACCTTTACGATTTTTGATTTAAGCGCTAAGTCTTCCGGTTTGATTTCATCGAGAGCGTCGGCAAGATCATCGAAACCGATTGCGTCGCCGACCAATTGATCCACCTTTACCGTGCCGGTTACAAGCAAATTGATTGCCGAAGCAAAATTGCCTACGCCGTTATACACGCAAAAAATGGTAAGATGTTTTTGACAAATTTGCGCAATGGACAGTCTGCTGTCTTTGTTGGAACTGCCCGCAAGACAAATGGTTGCATTCGTTGCGGCAGCGCTGTACAAATCCTTCATGCTGAATTCGCTGTCGGAAAACAGAACCAACGCTTTGCACATTCTTCCGCCGGTTACGGTGCGTATTTCCTTTTCAACGTCGGTTTGCTCGGTGTTGACGCAATAAAAGATACCTAAACTTCTTGCAACGTTAAGCAAATCTTCGTTTCCGGAAACCAAAACGGGAACGGCCTGATAATACGCTATCAACTGAGCCAAAATTATACCTGTTTTGGTGGAGGCGAATATTGCCACGTGCGTACCCTTTTCCACATTTAGCGCATCCACAATATTGATACCGAACGCAACGTAAGGAACAAACAACGCCTGTTCGTTGGAAATGTTGTCCGGCAAATGATGCACCTGCTCCGCAGGAACGGTAACGAAGTCACGGAACAAACCGTCGCAATTTTGTCCCATGTACTTCATATCGCAGCACTTGTCAAAGTCACCTTTGGCGCACGCCCAGCAACTTTCGCACGGCACGTACGGCTCTATTGTTACGCGATCCATCTTTTGCAACATGGATTTTTCCCTATCGAACACTTCGGAAACGACTCCGACGGCGTTGCGCCCCGGAACGATCGGCAATTGCGTTTTTGAAGCGCTCCTTACCATTTCCACGTCCGTGGTGGAGAGCAACGCCTCTTCTATTTTTACTTTTACCAGATTTTCCGTCAGAATTGTCGGCTCCGATTCCTCCAAAACGAGAGTGTTCGGGGCGTTCAACTTCCAAGATTTCATAAATCTGCCTCCCATAATGCGCCGTGTCCGTATTAGGGTGAAATTGCCCTGCAACGCCGCCGTTTTACAGCGGCCAAACGCTTTACAAAAAAAGCGCGCGGACTAACGCATATCTATTATACCAAACTTTACGGAAAAAATCTACTTTTTTTATATTTTGCACCAATTTGCGTAATTTGCCGCAATATGCAACCGCCAAGACGATATAAATATCGAAATAAAAGCCCTGCCGTAAAACGTCGCGGGTATTGACACATTTTGCGCCGCGTTGTACAATTAGACGGCGCAAAAATAAGCGTGATACAAAAAAACAATATCGCTAAAATCGAGGTAATTGCAATGAAAATACAATATCTGGGACACTCGTGCTTTCGCATGATAAGCCAAATGGGTACGACTATCGTCACCGACCCTTACGCGGGCGATTTCGTAGGATTCGATATGCCGCGTTTAAGCTGCGACGTCGTGACAATATCCCACCGTCACCGCGACCACGACTACATAAAAGGCGTAGCAGGCAACCCCGCCCTGTTAGAAAAGGACGTTCGTCTTGCCGCCGACGACGTTGCGATACAAAGCATTTTCTGCCATCACGACGACCAACACGGACGGCTCAGAGGAGAAAACTACGTATTCTGTTTTTTGGTGGACGGATTAAAAATAGTACACATGGGCGACGTCGGCGAAGTGGACGACGATCTTGCAAAAAAGATATACGGCTGCGACGTACTTATGCTGCCGGTAGGAGGAATATACACCGTAAACGCCGAACAAGCAAAGCAATACGTAGACAAAGTCAATCCGAAAATAGTTTTGCCCATGCATTACAAGACGGACAAACACAAATTCGACTTAGACTCCCTTGATAAATTTACCGATCTTTTTGACGCGGCGTCAGTCCGTCGATTGGAGAGCGAAACTTTGGTTTTAGACGATTTGCCGGGTAACGTGCGTCCGAAAGTGATCGTTTTGAACGTCTACGAAGATTGACAAAGCCGCTTACCGCAACACAGATTTTTATTTTACGTATTGACACAAACGTTATTTAATAATATAATTTTGTTGCGTAAAACGCAGTCCGCAAAACCTTACTTTCGGTTTCGCATTGCAAAAAATTGCAGACGGGACAAGTTTATCGCACAACGTAAAATATGCATAACAAAAAAGGAGAACACACAAAATGCCCGTTCCTACACCTCATATTGCAGCAAAAAAAGGCGACTTTGCAAAAACCGTCCTTATGCCCGGAGATCCTCTGCGCGCAAAATACATCGCCGAGAATTTCCTTACAGACGCAAAACTGGTCAATAACGTCCGCGGAGTACAAGGGTACACCGGTTACTACAACAGCAAACGCGTTTCGGTCATGGCAAGCGGAATGGGTATGCCTTCGATAGGGATTTACAGTTACGAATTGTATAACTTCTACGAAGTGGAAAATATTATCCGCATAGGTTCGGCCGGAGCAATGAACAAAAACGTTAAACTGCGCAGTCTTGTATTTGCGCAAGGGGCGTGCACAAACAGCAACTATGCACACCAATTTGATATGCCGGGCACTCTGGCTCCAATTGCAAGTTATCCTTTGTTGGAAAAAGCCGTCGAAACCGCCAAAGCACTGAAATTTGACTACAGCGTAGGAAACGTGCTCTCTAGCGACACTTTCTATAACGATTCTCCCTCCGCAGCGTCAAGCGTCTGGGGCAAAATGGGAGTGCTTGCGGTAGAAATGGAAGCCGCTGCGCTATACTTGAATGCGGCGCGCGCAGGCAAAAACGCACTGTGCATTTGCACTATTTCCGATCACTTGCTTACCGGCGAAGAACTGACGTCCGACGAACGGCAAAATTCTTTCCGCGAGATGATGACGTTGGCATTGGAAATAGCGTAACGCCGCACCGTTTTTATTTACATAAATGGCGCCGCACCAAATTAGGTGCGGCGCCTTACTATATCATTTAATTTTGCGTCAGGACAGTGCGATGAGATTTGCTTCGCGTAAAGGTTTTACGGAAATTTCCAACAGGCCTGTTACGCCAATACGGATCCCGTCCAATTTTTTATCTTTGGTAAAATTAAACTCGACTTTTAGCATAGCCGCCATTTGCTTTATCGCGGGCAAAACACTGACGGTTGCCTGATCCAACATGTCTTTCAAAACGGGAGGCTCTTGCGTGTTAAATAACATACAAAGCACGTCGCCCACGGTCATACTGCCTACGGTGTGAGTTTCGTCAATATCTATCGCCAAGTATCTGCCCAAGTAGTCGTAGAGCGTTTCGTCTTGTTCCGCAACCAACGCAGTAAAGCTTATTTGCTGTTCAGCGGGCAGCTGATCGTTTATTTGAGCAACAACTTGGTTCACAGCCGTTTCCAGTTCCGCAGCGGTAAGCGGCAACTGTTCCGCAACGGCTTTGAACGTTTCGTCGGCATACAACGTGCCGAGCGACAAATCACCGTTATCGTCGATTATCGTAGCAACGCTATATGCAGCGTTCCAAATCCGGTCTATCACTTTGTTGAAATCGAAACCGATCGAGTAACCGTTTTCCGTAACGGTAAACTTTGTAAAGTACTCTTTAAGTACGTCGGCAATTTCGCTTGCGTTGATTGTCGGATTTCCGTCAGGCAAAGTTATTCCTCCCAAAACGGACAAATCGACGCCGGTCTGAGAAGAAATATACTGCAAAATTTCCTCCAACGTTTTCTTTTCCAAATTGGGGATAACCGTATCCATTTTGTTTTTGATTCCGGCAATTTTGTCGTTGCCGGCAATATCCAAAGCGGTACTGGCACCGTATACGTCCGTTCCGCGCATCAACAATACTGTGGCGGAAGTCGTTGCACTAAGTCCCGAACCGTCGTATTCCGCAATGAAAAGATCCGCATTTATCGAAGCGTCCGCTCCGTCCGTTGCCGCAACGGTTTCCCACGCGGCATAAACTTGCACGGAAGTCCCCGTTGGTTCGATTACGGAAAACGACATCTCGGCGCAAGACATATCCAACGAAACGTCGGAAAGCAACTCTTTACGCAAAAGCTCTTTTTCTTCTTCGGTCAGTTCGCGGTCACACGCAACAAGCGTAAATACCGCAGTAAGAACCAATGCCAAACAAAGCGCTAGGCAAAGAATCTTTTTAAGTTTGTTTTTCAATTTTATCTCCTCCATAAGTTTATTCTATTTCAAACTTCATATGTGACATTTACAGTAAAGTTAAATAAACAATGTTGCTACTTTAATAACAACGCCGCAAATAACCGTACGGTTCTATCAAACGCCCTAGCCGTCTAAATGCAAAACGGCGACGACGCTGTTTACAAATAAACCGTAACGTTAAACCGTTTTTGACAAGTATGGCCAAAACGTCCGGCGGTTGTAATGCCCGTCACTTTCGGTTGTTGTCTTATAAGTATTATATCACACAGTTTTTTCAAACACAAGAGCGCAGGACTATTCTCCCAAAAACACGCCGCCGCTTGGATAAACCGCGTCGCAGGTTGCCTGAATGCCCAGTTTACGCAAAGTCTTTTCGTCGGAAGGTGACAGCATTGCCGAAAAGTGCGCCTGACACCCGCGCAGCGCCGGCAGTTTGCAAAGCGCCAATTCCGCCATGGGGTTGACTGCCGCCGAAACGGATAAGGCAATGAGCGCCTCGTCGGCGTGCAATTGAGAATTGCCCTCGCCGAAACTTTCCTTTTTTAACAACTGTATAGGCTCCAGCGCTTGCGGAGCGATCAATTTGACGTCGGGTAAATTTGCAAGCGGTTTTACTGCGTTTAGTACCAGCGACGACGCACAGGAAAGAAGCCCCGACGCCTTGCCCAACACTTGCCGACCGTCCGGCAACGTCAGCGCGCCGGCAATACTGCCGCTTGCGCTTGCGTAATTGCGCGCAGCCGCGACTTCTATACGGTCGTTTTCGCTAAGTCCCAACTTGGAAGTTATTATATCCAGTTTATCCAAGACGGCATTGTTTGCCGCGCCTTTTTTTACCTGAACTTTTACATTCAAGTATCTGCGCACAATCTCCTGCCGACTTGCAACTGAGCAAATCTCGTCGTCGCTTATGCAATATCCGGCCATATTTACGCCCATGTCCGTGGGAGACTTGTAGGGAGAATATCCCAACACTTTGGTAAATATAGCGTTGAGTACAGGGAACACTTCCACGTCTCGGTTGTAATTTACGGTGGACTGTCCGTAAGCCTGCATATGCCAAGGATCTATCATATTGACGTCGGCAAGATCGGCAGTCGCCGCTTCGTAAGCGACGTTTACCGGATGGTTCAACGGCAAGTTCCACACGGGAAAAGTTTCGTACTTAGCGTATCCGCAACGGATGCCTCGTTTGTTATCGTGGTACATTTGCGAAAGACACGTAGCCATTTTTCCGCTTCCCGGACCGGGAGCCGTTACTACCACGATATTGCGGGACGTTTCTATATAATCGTTTTTGCCGAAACCATCGTCGGAAACGATATGAGTTACATTACTGGGATAGCCTTCTATTTTGTAATGACGGTAAACGCGAATACCCATATTTTCCAAACGTTGTTTATATTTGACGGTTGCAACGTTTTCCTCAGAATACTGCGAAATAACGATACTGCCTACGTACAAGCCGCGGTTTGTCAGTTCGTCGTATAAGCGCAAAACGTCCTCGTCGTACGTGATTCCGATATCTGCGCGGACTTTGTTTTGGGCAATATCCGCAGCGCTTACGGCAATTACAACTTCCACCTGTTCCTTTATTCGGCACAGCATCACAATTTTACTGTCCGGCAAAAAACCCGGCAACACACGTGAAGCGTGATAGTCGTCAAACAGTTTGCCGCCAAACTCCAAGTAAAGTTTGCCGCCGAAAACGTTTACGCGTTCGGCAATCTTTTCCGATTGAAGTTGAATGTACTTGCCGTTGTCGAATCCTTGTTTCATACGTAAGCCCTCGTAAGTTAAATATGTCGCACTTGCCTAACTCAGTTAAAAATCGCGTTTCAAATCCTTTTTATGCTCGAAATAAAAATCGAACAGATATTGCCCGTCCGGCAAACTGCCTTCCGTCATTTTTTTGCACGCACTTTTTCTGTCGTACGGTACTGCAAAGCGGTGATATTCAAATTGTGTTTCGTCGTATTCTATCACAATGCCGTTTGCCGTAGAAAACGGATGGCAACCTACGCTACCGACGTCCACATACAAACGTTTACCGAGTTTATCGCAAGGCTCGTGCTTATGTCCGAAAAACGCCGCGTCGACTTCGTAATGCGAATACATTTCGTCAAATCTTTCAGCAGTAGGATGTTCGCTGGATATTTCGTAAAAAATATATCCGTTGGGCGAAGGGACGGGCAAACGGCAATAATGCTCGAAAACGATTTTTTTGCCGCCGCAGGTCCGTTCTGCAAACAAAGGAAAACTTGCAACAATATTTCTGTATCCGTCCAAACTGTCAAACACGTACCGCTTGTGTTCCGAAGATACGTGTGAAAACGCTTTGTGAACGTAATTATTATCCGCAAAATCTTTGTCGTGATTGCCCATGAGACACAACACGTTGTTTTTAAGCAAAAGTTCCAAACATTCACGCGACTGCGGTCCGATATCCACAACGTCTCCCGTGTGGATAATTTCGTCGCAGCCCTGCTTGTCCAAATACTCTAACGCCGCAACAAGTGCCGGCAAATTGCCGTGCGCGTCGCTTATTACACCTATCTTTTTCACCGTAGCCGTTCCTTGACAGTAATTTACGGTATGCGCTTACAAATGTTCGCCGCGCCCGTACCGTCCTGAAACATTATACATTTCGCCGACGCAAAATGCAACCGCTCAAAATCAATAATCTTTACAAATATTTCCCGATCAAAAAAGCCTTATCTTCGATTCCGATAAGACTTTGCTTTGATATATTAAATATCCGCAGTTGTTTCAAAAAACAAAAATTTTCAAGTGATAATTTTGACAGCCGCGTTTGCTGCGCTGAATGCGTGCGTCAAATACCGTCCGCAATTGCGGCTACTCTAACAGATCCCACAAATCCGCTTCGGTAATTGCCTGATTGTCTTTAACGACGCTGTTCAACAGTCTGCGTGGCAAATCCTCGTTTTGCGTATATATCTCGTTAAACTGCGAGTAAGGAAACGGGTGCTCGAACTTGTCGTTTCCCACCTCGACGGTGTATGAAGGGATTTTGAATTGTTCTATACACCAATCTTTGTAGCCGGCAACGCTTTTTCCTTGACCTACGACTTTGTAGCCCGTATATTTGGCGATAGCCTCGGCATAACGCTTATCCCGAAAACGTCTGTGCGACGTTTGTCCGAATTCCCAATATATCTCCTCGCCTTTAAGGTGATAAGACAACGTGACGCAAGGCTTTATTTTGCATGTAAAATCGGCAAGAGCTTTACTTTCTCTCGCGGAAAAAGGAAATTTGCCGACGTAATTCTGCGACGATTTGTAAAACTCGTTTTTTTCGCCCTCGCCCCAATGCGCGTCGAAATTGACGTTCAAGTCCACGCCGTCCGCATTGGCCTTCCACAGCGAAAAATCGCTTCCGCCGTTTATGGCAAGTAGATTGCTTTTGCGTTGTTTGTTATTGATAAACCCTACGCCCTCCTGACACAGACGTACTCCGTCGGGATTAACCATAGGGACGAAATAAATACCGCCGTTTAACAGCAAATTTTTATTTTTGACCAAATACTTGGCAAGATTGACAGTCAACAACGCAGTAAGATGCTCGCGCGCGTGGATGGCGCCTTGCACGATCATATAATTGCCGTTTTTTTGTCCTACGAATATATACGGTATGCGCTGTCCCAGTTCGCTTTCGCCGACAACGCCGGTTTCCACGCCGTTTCTGCAAAACAGTTCCGTCTCGTGCAACAAATCGTTGTAACAAAACAAAAATGCCCCTCCTGTACGCTACCGTAATTATATGCGTATTTTGTTGGAATTGTGCATTTATTTGTTTGTGTTTATTGCGGCAAAGTACTATAATATGGTCTTGCACCGAGGGCAAACCGATCATGACGCAAACGATACGCAAAAACGAAATGGATATGACGAGCGGCAATCTTTTCAAAAAAATATTGCTGTATGCCTTGCCTATCGTTTTTTCCGGATTGCTGCAATTGTTATACAATGCGGCAGATCTTGTGGTATGCGGCAAATTCGGTTCTATCCACTCCGTAGGGGCAATTTCCGCAACAAACGCTCTGATAAACTTGGTCGTTCAATTATTTTTGGGTTTGAGCGTAGGCGCGAACGTTCTTATGGCCAGATGCTTTGGCGCGGGACAAAAGGAAAAAGGACAGCGTGTAGCCTACACCGCAATGATATTGTCCGTTGTAATGGGAGTATTTATAGGAGCGTTCGGAGCGGGAATGGCGCGTCTCTTTTTGGAGTGGATGGGCACTCCCGAAGACGTAATAGATCTTTCTACAAGTTACCTGCGCATATACTTTTGCGGCGTACCGTTTTCTCTGATTTACAATTTCGGCGCGTCACTGCTGCGCGCAGTAGGAGACACGAAACGCCCGTTTTACTTTTTGGCGGCTTCAGGCATATTCAACGTATTGTTCAATTTGCTGTTTGTAATATTATTCAAGATGGACGTCGCCGGAGTAGCGCTGGGTACCGTTTTGTCGCAGGCAATATCCGCAGCGTGCATTGTTGTATGTTTGCTTAGAAACAAAGGCTTTTTCCACTTCCGCATGCGCGAAATGCGTTTTTACAAAACCGAAGCGGCGGAGATTACGCGTATCGGTTTGCCGGCGGGATTGCAGGGAGTTGTGTTTGCTTTGTCCAACGTATTGATACAGTCCAGCGTAAACGGTTTGGGAGCGTACACTATGGACGGCAACGGCGCGGCAAGCTCCATAGAAAGTTTCGTGTACACCACGATGAACGGTTTTGCTCAAACGTGCATTGCGTTCGTATCCGCCAACTACGGAGCAAACAAATGGCAAAATATCAAAAAAATCGTGTGTTACTGCGTGGGCTACGCCTGCATTTGCGGATTCGTTTTCGGGACGGCGGCAACACTGTTGGGCAAACAATTGCTTTCTATATACATTTCCGACAAGCAAGCGATAGCAATAGGTTACCGACGGCTTGCGATAATATGTCTTACCTATCTTATCTACGGCGCATTGGACGTGCTTGCGTTTGCCGTGAGAGGCATCGGCTACTCCGTTGTTCCCATGATTGTTTCCGTGTTGGGCGTATGCGGATTGCGCATAGTATGGATATACGCGGCGTTTCCGCTGAATATATTCCACAGCTTGGAAGGCCTTATGATATCATATCCGCTATCTTGGATAGCTACGGTTGCCGTGCACCTACTGACGTTCGTTGTTTTGTACGGCAAACAAAGCAAACAAGCCGATTTCCTGTCTTTGCAAACAAGTTCCGTTGCCGCATCTTCGGTTGCGGCCGTACAAGAAACTGACCGTACGGAAACTACCGAACAAAAAACAGTGTGAACAACTTTTGATTTTGTTCGCAATTATTGTTGACAAAACACAAAACATAGTATATACTACAAACAGATAGAGGCGCAGCGCTCATCAGTACGCCGGGGACGAAACGGAATGTCCCTTGCCGAAAGGGTGCGTTGCCGAAGCCAATGACAAAACGCAGTCCGTTGCGTTGTCTTGGCTGGGATACAACCCAACAGGTTGTGTACTGTCACAGACGTGGAGCGCTATCAAACAAATTTTACAATACCCTAAAAGTATAGTAATTTACGGTTTGCTCGCTTCGCAGCAGACCTTTTTTATTGCAAGTTTTTCGTTTTCTCCTTGTAAAAATTTGCGGTCTGCAAACAAGCGACGGCCCATAGCATGGACGACTCTATTAGACGCCGTTTGGCCAAAGATTTTCCGAGGGTCTTTGGTAAAACAGCAACAAGCAAAAGGAACCACGCCGAGGTGATTCCTTTTTTCTTTGTATTTTCGTTTTTTACAAAACGTATTCCGCAATTGTACAGGTTTATCAAGTCGGTACCTACGTCTTTCTCAATTTTACGCCTACTGCAAAAACCGTATTTACACCATCCACGAAAAAGAAAACGTATTTGTTATGACGCAAAAAACCCAATGCAACGCCGAACCTTGTTTTTTTACGGTTTCAAAAAAATTTCAATTTTGCCGCCGCATTTCTATTCCAACGTTTTTAACGAGGCGTTCATATCCGTTTTAGTAATTTTTTTGCGGAGCATCATTGTGGACAAAAAACTGAACGCCATAGTAATTACGGGCGCAAGCAGCCAAGACCACCAATTGATGTCGGCAAGAGTGCCGAAGTCAATCAGACTGAACACAAATTGCATAAACGCCGCGCCGAACGGTACGCCCAATACCGCGCCCACGGCGCACATAATGTAAATTTCTCGGAATATGTATCCGGTCACTTCTCCGTCGTGATAGCCAAGCACCATAAGCGTCGCGATTTCGCGATTGCGTTCGCTGACGTTTACGTTAGTGATATTGTACAAAACCAACGCGCACAGCGCCGCCGAAAACGCTACCAACGCCAAAGCGATCGCAACGATAGACTCTGCGCCCTCCTCCTTCATTGCGCAATCCATAAGTCCCAGTCCCGCAAGCAGCAAAACGGTTGAACCTATTATGGCGATAACCGTCATAAAAAATCTGCTTTTGAACAGCAGCGTGTTGCGCAAGGTGGATTTGTACTTGAAAGAAATTTTGCTCCACAACGCGGGGATCTTTTCCAAAAAAACTTTTTTGCCGGACTTCGGAGCTTTGTAAGTCATCAGTTGTACGGGCTTTTCTCTAACGGTCACTTTGCCGGTAAAATACGTAAGCAGCAACAGCGGAACAAACGTCACGGCAAAAATTATCATATAGTACCACATACTGGTAACTCCCGGGAAGGGCGGCATGGCGTACTGCTGATTGAACGCTACGTACAAAAGATACGTAAGACCTATGCCTATCGGCAAACCAATCGCGCCGCCGGCAAAGGTTCCCATTGCGACAAACAGCACGTAGCGGTTTATTATCCTGTTGTCGGCGTACCCCAACGTTTTTAGACAGGCAATTTTAGGACGCTCCTCGGCAAAGAGCCGAGACATGCCCGAGTAAGTGATAAGCATTGCAACCAACAAAAAGAACACCACGAACACTACGGCTATTATACCTACTTTTTCCGCGTACGAAACCATGGAATATATTCCGACATTTTCGTACAAAGACAGTACGGCTGCGTTATCTTGGAAATATTCCCCGAGTTTTTGCTTTTGCAAACCGATTTCCTTTTCGTACTTGCGGGAAAATCCGTCAAACAGTTCGCGGTCGGTCAGAGTTATGTACACGTCGTTGACTACGGGTATTTGTTCTTGGTGCAGGTATACCGTGTAAGTCAAATATTCGTTTTCGTAAACAAGGCTGGGTTCGTTACGCGTAATTTGCATAAGCGGATTTTCCACCACTCCGCAAACGGTACGTTCTGCGCCGGCAACCGTCACTTTATCGCCGATTTCGTATGCCTTTATCTGTTCGGTTTTCCGTTCCGTCAAAATTTCGCCGTCGTTTTGAGGCAAACGTCCTTCTAAAATCTTAAATTTGTTGATTTTGTCGTCGGAAAAATCAAGCGTGCATACGCGTGTTATTTCTCCGTCGTCGTTTTTCGTTTCGTAGTAGAAACTTTTCCGCAAATTTTCTTCTCCGTAAGTTTCCGCAAGATAATCCGTTTCTTCAGCGGTAAATCCGACGGGAACAACGGAGCCGTTAGGCAAAGTTGCGACGCGCGCGCTTTTTACGTACAAGTCGGAAACGTTGCGTTCCTTGTAAAAACCGTTTTCCGCAACTGTTATGCGGTTTTGTAATTCCGCAATTCCGCTGGATACGCCTATGCTGACCGCAACTATGGCTATTATCGTAATAAGCCGCACCACGTGCTGCGAAAATAACCTAAAAGCCGATTTTGTAAAAGATTTCATACTACCACTCTATCTCCTCTATCGGTTTAGGCGCGGCGTTTACTTCTATTTTTTCAATATGACCGTTTTTGATAAAAATTACTTTGTCCGCCATATCTTTAAGCGCTTGGTTGTGGGTAACGACCACTACCAACTTGTTTTTGGTTTTGCTTACGTCGTGCAGCAATTGCAAAATGTTTTTTCCCGTTGCGTAATCCAACGCGCCGGTAGGTTCGTCGCAAAGCAGCAGTTTTGGATTTTTTGCAATAGCGCGGGCAATGCTTACGCGCTGCTGTTCTCCGCCGGAAAGCTGCGCGGGAAAGTTGGAACGTTTGTCCGCTAGTCCCACGTCGGCAAGTACGTCTAGAGGAGTAAGAGCGTCGGGGCATATTTCCGTTGCCAGTTCCAAGTTTTCTAGCGCCGTAAGGTTTGGCATAAGGTTATAAAACTGAAATACGAAACCGATTTCGTCGCGGCGGTACTGCGTTAACTGCTTTTTGTTGAGACTGCCTATACTTTTTCCGTCTAACTCTATTTCGCCCGACGATATATTATCCATTCCGCCCAGCAGGTTGAGTAACGTCGTTTTGCCCGCGCCGCTAGGCCCCAGTATAACTACGAATTCGCCGTTTTCCAGTTCAAAAGAGACGTCGGTCAAAGCGTCAAAATCGCCCGCCTTGGTAGAATAGCGTTTACACACGTTTTGCAAGCGTAAAAAACTCATAGCAATTTTCCTCCCTAAATTTTCCCGACAAAATCTCCCCTTGGATTTTATTCAATCATAAAGCATTTTGTCAAAAAAATCAATCGTTTACTTTTGCAAACTTTTTGCCGATAAATCTGCAATGCGCCGTTCCGTATCCGGCTTTGTCAAAATTCTAGCAACTAAGACAACATAGATTAATGACGAAAAAAATAAATGTCGTTCGAGACACGACAGACAGCAGGCACGGACGCGCGAATACAGTACGACCGTTTATCGCAATTACACGCGAGTCAATGCCTATATAAATTACAATATATAAAAATTGTTAAGCTTAAAAGAAATAACACATTGACGCAAATAGTATTATGAAAAAACGAATCCTCTTTTTCTAGCGGATTCGTTAATGCGGTTATTTATTTAGCAGATGCGTCCGTATTCTTCGGTATCACAGGCGCTCTACTTACTCCCACAATCGTGATTACAAACGTATGAATAATAGCGTTTAACAGTCTATTAAAACAAATGCGGGTACGCTTCGCGGATCTGTTCAAACTGTTCGTAAAGGGGAATATATACAGGGTGACGCTTTTTCATCAAGTCTATTTCGTCTATCTTTATGCGGTGCCACCACTTTTTGGTAAACGGCGGAAAATTACTTTCTCTTGTGGCGCACACGTGATGGATAACCGCCTTGTCGCTGTACTGATAATGGTTGTAAATACGGCGCACCAGTTTTTTTGACTTGCAAGCAGAATTGATTGCCGACATATCAATGTAGCATACGTATTTTTTTGTCAAACACAAATGCCGCGCTTTTGCAAAAGAACCGCGCTCGCGAATAAGTTTCATATTGAGCAACATAACGCCGGACTGTATGTATTTATACGGGAAAAACAAATCGCGCCGTCCAACCAGTTCGTACTTATCTACGTTCATATCGTAAAACGGCTTTATGTCCTTGCACATGATAGTATCTGCGTCCAAGTACAATACTTTGTCGGGTATCTCTTCTACAAGGTCGGCAAGCAGACGGACTACCACGTAGTAACTGTAATACTTGTTGTGCATATTGGGTCCGCCCCACAAATATTTACGCATCAAATCCGATACGTCTATGGAACGGAACGTGCTTTCGGGATTGTACCGCTTCAAAATTTTGTTGCACAACTCGTCTTGTTCTACGCTGGTTCTAAGTCCTTTTGGCGCATACTCGGGGATCTCTACCGTAAGATTGACAACGTTTAACGCATCGCTGCACGTTTGGGCAAGAGATAACAAAGAAATAACCTGTTGACTAAACAGTTTGTTATCCGTACAATAGTAAACGTTTATCATAAGATCCCTCTTAACAAATAAAATATGCGCGCCCGCTTCGGACGCAGAAAATAAAGAATATCTAAACCGTTTTGCTAAAAAACGATATGCCTTTTCGTTTGCGGCTCGCAAACGGAGCCGCTGCAATGGCGGAAGTGGAGGGATTCGAACCCCCGTGGGCTTGCACCCAAACGGTTTTCAAGACCGCCTCGTTGTGACCGCTTCGATACACTTCCATATTTATTACCTTGTTTTTATTTTGTTTTACTGTCGCTTCTTTGTCCTTATCGGCCGACGTTCGCTACTTCGCTGCTATATTTTCCGAACGTTTCACTCGTTTGCGGCTTTACCGCAACCTTCGTTGCAAAGCAACGAAATACACTTCCACGTATATTATTTTTGTTGCCTTATTTGTAATTTTAGCATTTGACAAAAGCATTGTCAATACCTTTGTTAGAAACAAAAAGCCGCGCGTTTCCACTCGCGGCAATATTTAATGTGTTTTCATTATTTTGCTGTGTTGACTGTGGACGGATTTTACGTTACGCTGTCGTAACTCTTAACACATGCAACCGACAAACCGTCTTTTTCGTATAAACCATTTTATTCCGTCTTATCGCTAGTATCCGCAATTGTTTCCGTTTCGTCCGCTCCGTTCTGCGGTTCCGCTCTGCTTTCGTCAGCGGAGTTTTCCTCTTGCGTTTCCTTTTGAGCTACGTTGTTTGTATCCAAAGACTTGCGGAACACAACGAATCTCTGCCAAGTAAATTCCAGAACAAAGTTGATCAGCATACAAGTGACAAGTCCGATAACGTATCCCCAAAATCCTATATTTACCAGCGCTTTTTCGATCGTATCTATATACCAAATCTGGAAAGGATAAAAAGGCACGTAAAACAACAATGCCAGACACATTGCTACGGGAACGTTGTTTGCCGCCTTAAACGTATATTTGCGGTTGAAAGTAAAGTTCCATAATATAGAGAGGAATAAGCCCACCGTGTCGGAAATAAACGTCGTTGTTCCGAATTCCTTGATAAAAAACAGCGAGTGATCTTTTAGTCCCGTTTGATCCAAAATGAGTTTCAGCACAATGGAGCTCACTAGTTGGATAACGCCTGCCGAAATTGCTATAAGAGCATATTTTATGGTACGTAACAGTTCTTTGTTTTTTATTTTCATACTCGTTTCAGTCGCCGTTTTTGAGCGTAATTTTACGCATATATTCGCGCGCCTTTATAACGGCTGTAATTATATTTTTATATTTCCTACGGCAATCCTTGCAGATGATTGCTTGGCTTTTATTATATTTTCCACCTATACGCAGCGCTAACCGTTAAGCGTTTTGTCCAGTTCCGCCACGTTCAATCCCCAACAACGGTGACGTTTGTGCAGTTCCTTTTCATAACTGTTCCACAGGTGCTGCACGGGCAAATTATCTTCCAGTTCGGGGCCTGCTTCCATCCATTCGGCACCTATATTTATTATTCCGCCCAAAATTTCATTGACTATAATTGCCGTAACGCCGCGGTTTTGGTGTTCGTCCAAAACGCCGACCGAAAGCAATTCAACAACCTTCGGGTGAGACATCGTTTGTATATAGGGGATTAGACCTCGCGGCAATATGTGCCCTCGACCTTTATTCAACACTTTGTGCAACGTAGGCAAAGCAAAACCGTAGCCTACTATTTTACCTTCGTGCCTTACTGCGCAGCAAATCTGCGGTACAAACACTTGCAACAGAGAATCCGCCTCACGCGCCATCTGCTTTTCGTTTATCGCGCTTGTGCCGTACAGTTTTTCAAACGATTTGTCCAACACTTCCAAACATTCGATAAAAATCTTTTTTAGAGTTTTTTTGTCCTTGTTTTTGGCGAGGGTCGCAACGTCAACTATTTCGTATCCGTTGCGTTGCTGCACGCGGTTTGCAACGTGCATCAACTTTTCGTCGCGCTTTTCGGGAACTTTTATGCGATAGCAATTCCAGTCCACCACTTTGTACGCACCCAATTTTTGCATATGCTCTACGTAGTAAGGGTAATTGTAAATTTCTATGTAAGTGCTGTCGCGGTCAAAACCTTCGATAAGCATTCCTTCTTCGTTGAGGTCGGAAAAACTCATTGGTCCTACAATTTCCTCCATCCCCAACTCTTTTGCCCACTCGACAAGTTTGGAAAATAACGCTTTGGTCACATCAAAGTCGTCGATAACGTCAAACCTCGTAAACCGCAGTTGCTTGACGTTGTTTTTTTCGTTGACGAACTTATGCCAGATGCCGGCAATTCTTCCAACCACTTTTTTACCGCGGTAAGCCAAAAACATTTTGCACTCGCAAAACCTGAACGCGTCGTTGGTTTTCGGGTCGAACTCCGCCATTTCGTCCGCATACAAACTAGGCGCGGCGTATTCGTTTTTTTTGTACAAATTCACAATAAACTTAAAAAATTTCTTTTTATCGCCGGTTGCGGATATTTCTTTTACTATTATTTCTTTCATTTTTCCTTTTGTGTGCGCAGACTTTCGGCACAAATCGTAAATTTTCCAAAATATTTTACGATTGCGACAAAAAGTTGTCAAGCATTCTTAACGCTACTTCTCCAACGCGATGGGGCGCTTGCTTGCAACAAAAATAACTCCGACAGTACCCGGACCGCAATGCGAACCTATTACAGGACCTATTATTTGCCGTTTTATCTTTGCGTCGGGGCGTTTTTCGGCAATCAGTTTAGCCAACAAATCGCCGTCCTCTTTACAGTCGGCGTCTACTACGTATACGGGAAGATGGGTTTCTTCCAGATCGTTTATAACTTTTTCCGCCATGGCGCGGATAGCCTTCTTTTTGCCCGACACTTTTTGCAACACTGCAAGGCTTCCCTTGTTGTCTGTCGTTAAAATCGGTTTCAACTGCAATACTGTGCCTGCAAACGCGGCGAAACCGCTAAGTCTTCCTCCGCGCTTTAAGTGCATAAGATCGTCAACTGCAAAATACATCGCGACTTTGTCGGTAAATTCTTCCAACGCGGCTATTATTTCGTCGTCCGTCGCTCCGTTATTTTTCAGTTCCGCTGCGTATTCCATCTGCAAACCCGCGCCTAGACAAATAGACTTGGTATCGAACACGCGGCACTTGCGCTCGGGATAAATTTGAGCAAGACTTTTAAGCGCGGTTTCCAAGTGATCGAACGTGCCGCTCATAGCGTGAGAAAAGCTTACGTACAAAACGTCTTCGCCCTTTTTGAAATACGGTTCCAAAATCTCCACGTATTCCTGCGGATTAAGCGCCATTGTTTTTGGGATGATTCCGCCGCGTACCGCTTGGTAAAACGCGTTGAAATCGGTATTCTTGCCAAGATCGTAGTAGTATTCGCTCCCGTTGTAGGAATAGGGCATTTTGATATAGTCCACGCCCAACTCTTCCTGACGGGTAAACCACAGATCCCCGTCTGCGTCGATAATAAGAACGCTCATTTATTTAACCTCCGAGTAAGAACGGTTTACGCTCTATGCTTGGTATCATTTTATCACCAACAAATTGCAATCGCAATGCTTTTAGTGAATTTTTGTTAACTTTTATTAAATTTTAACCATTGTTTAGCATATTTTGGCTGATTTTACCCGTTTAGGCAAAGTTTTGTCGCGATTGTTTTTCAAAGGCGCATATATTTTATGCGTTATATCTTGCAATTTTGAAGGAGTTGGGGTATAATTGTTATATATATGAATTTTATCGATAAAGCGAGGTTTTCGGCAATAGATGGTATCCGCTTTATCTACACGCGACGTTGCTGTGGACAGTTTCTTGATTTATCCCCAACGGATGTACAACTTGTCCACACAAACTATTTGAGGCATAGCACTATATTTTGGGTTTGTCTGCCGCAAAACGACCATATTTTGTTTTACGTTGACGTTTTGCACAACTTATACCACAAATCCACAGACACTAATTCTGCTGCTCTCAATAAAATAACTACAATTGAAATGAGCATCGCGGTAACAAAACGCTTTACGGTGCTAAAAAGACATTAGACTATTAACTCGCAACGAAGCGAGCGGAGGACAACAAATGAAAATAATAGTAAACAGTTTGGATCTGAACGACGCTATCTCCAAAGTTGCAAAAGCTTTGCCGGTCAGAGACGTGGCGCCTATTTTGGAATGCATAAAGGTTGTTGCGGAAAACGATAAACTTACTCTGTTTGCAACGGATAAAGATTTGGCAATAGAAAAGACCATCGAAGCCAACGTTATAGTCGGAGGCGCAACTTTGGTGCCGGGACGTGTTTTCGGCGATTACGTGCGTAATATTGCAGATAGCGGTGACGTGTCTTTGGAAATGAACGACGACAACCGTTTGGTAATATCCACCGCAAACAGCGAGTGCAATATCTCCACTTTGGACGTAGACGACTATCCCGAGTCGGAACAGATAAATAACGAAAACTATTTTGCGATTCAAGAACTAAACCTCAAGGATATTATAAACAACGTTATCTTTTCCGTAGCGACCGACGAAAGCCGTCCTATGCTAAAGGGCGTTTATTTCGAGGCAAAAGACTACACTTTGACGGCGGTTGCCACTGACGGATACCGTTTTGCCATGAGCAAAAAAGCTTTGGAAGAAAAGACCGACGAAATTACCGCCACTGTGCCTGCAAGAAGTTTGTCGGAACTGTCCAAACTGCTTACCGACAGCGAAAACGTTCTAAAAGTTTATATTGAAAAGAACTACTTGCTGGTAGTTTTGGACAACACCAAGGTCCTTACCAGATTGTTGGTTTCCGGTCAGTATATCCGGTACGATAACATAATACCCAAAGAGTTTGTTTCCACGTTGCTTGTAGACAAAGAAAACTTTGAAAGAGCGCTTACAACCGCATCCATTATGTCGCGCGGCGACAAAAACAATCTTGTCGTACTGGACATAGAGGAATACAAAATGAACATTTCCTCCACAAGCCAGTACGGTTCGGCAAAAGAAAACGTAAATATTTCTCTAAACGGCAAAGACGTGCGCTGCGCTTACAACGCAAAATACATCAACGATTGCTTGAAAGTTATCGACGCCGAATCTATCAAGATGGAATTTGCACAACACAGCAGTTGCGTGATAACCATCAACAACAGCGACGAAGTGCTGTACTTCATTTTGCCTGTAAAACAAATAGTATAACGGTTACGTAAAACAGAAACGTCTTTGTATTAAAATACGATATAGAAAGTTTACTAAAACGCCGGAAATAAAGGACTGACGAAAACGCTTACGGCAAAGAATATTTTTGCAAATTAATATGTAACAGGAAAATTGTAAAACAACGCTCCCTTACGGAAACAAATCCGCAAGGGAGTTTTTTGTTTGATTTAATTGCAGCAATATAATGCAGGTTTCATGTCGAAATCGAAGTGCCTGTATATTATCTTAGCAAAACAAAATTTCTAAAGGAAAACACTGAGTAGAAATAAATTTTTGTTGAGAACAAAACGGAATACGGCAAAACTTTCCGCAAAATCGGAAAAATAAGAAGAAAATACAGAAAAACCGTTGACACGCGGGGGGGGGGTATGCTGTATAATATAAATACCGATTAAAATAGAAAAAAGGCCGGTAATGAAAAAACTTTTAAGAATTTCAGCCGTTACGCTTGTCTGCGTATTGGCAATTGTCTTATTGGTCGGATGTACGCCCGTACCGAACACCGATTACGGACAAATGCGGTCAAACCTGATAAAAAACGGATATTTATTTGACGATTCCGACAACGAAGCGCTGTCGGAAGAATCTGTAAAAAAGATACTGATTACCATCGAAGGCGTTTCCGAAAAGGATATAGAAAAAATAATTTTTGCCTGCACTCAGGAAGGCGATGCCATAGGAATGGTATGGTTGAAGACGGAGACTGCTGCGGAGCCGTATTACAAAGGCGTATCGGAAAACACAGAGAAAGCAAAAGAGTATTTCGAATCGGAGATTAAAGTTTGCAAGCGATGGATAGAAACGCTGGCCGACGGCTCGACAAAAAATGCTTTCAAAAAAAAGTTGAATGTATTGGAAAAACTTAAGAATATTTTGTGCGGGAAAATAGGTAAAGTTGTCTACGTCGGTACGCCCGCAGCCATAAGTGCAACCAATTAGGTTTCAATGGCAGTTGTCCGCAAGGAAATCGCCGTGAACAAAATAAAAAAGGAGAAAAGATATGAAAAAACTGACAAAGATTTTTGCATTGGTTGTAGTTTGCGCTTTGGCAGTGACGGCTCTTGTCGCTTGCGGCAGCGATCCCGTCCCCAACACCGACTATGATGAAGCAAAAGCCAATTTGAAAAAGAACGGATATTCGGTAACCGCCGTAAAATCCGGCGACGAAGGTTCTGAATCGCTTATTGAAAGCGTTATTACAAGCCAGAATATCAAAGCGGAAGACTTCGAGGCGTATATTTCCGCAAAAGCCGACAAAACTGCCGATCTCATTTCGATGTATTGGTTCAAAAATGCCGAAGCGGCGAACAAGTACTACGAAGATTGCAAGAAAAATATGGAAGCCGGTAAGGAAGAACTGAAAAAAGAACTGGAAAATATGAAAAAGCAAATCGATGCTATGGCGGCAGGCGCAGAAAAGGATCAGGCTCAGGCAATTTATGATGCAGCAAAAGAAGCCTATGACGCTACGGTCAAGGCCATCGACGAGATGATTATCGGAAAGAGCGGTAATGTTGTATACGCAGGAACAAAAGCCGCAATCGAAGCCACGAAATAATTTGTCGATAACTGTAATATAAACAACGGTAAGGAAACTTGCCGTTGTTTTTTATGAGAAAAATAAACGGCTTGTAAAAGCAATCGATATTTCAGCTGACACATTCGTCTATCTTATTTTTAGATTTTGTTGTAATATACAAGGTACGGCTTGTATCATTTTGCGTACAGTTGCAGTATTTGTTTAACAAAACAAGACATATACGTAACAGATGTTTTCCGTTTAGAGGTATAACCGGCGGTTTCAACACACGTCGGTATAAAATTGTTAGACGTAATTTATAATAAATAATCAAAAGATATATAATTATTCAAAAATAATATATTAAAATTATAAAATTTTATAAAATATATTAAAAATGCGGCACGTAACTGTACCAAAAGAGAAAAACGCGACTAAAAGAAAGCGCGTAAACGCTGCAATGAAAAGGTTTGACATATATTTTGTTTGTGTGATATTCTTCTGCTGAAAAAACAAATATTAAACAGGGTTGTGCTATGGAAGAAAAAGCAGTACAGAAATCCGAAATAGAAGCGGAAAGCAATAATAAAAACGCCCCAACGGAAAACGCAGAACCATTGTTCGTAAACGAAACGGACGAACAGACCGAAAACAAAAAGAAAGACTCCGGAAAAAAGCCCAATAAATTTGTCAAACGGGCAAAAGATCTGTGGAACTACTTTACGTTGTACGAAAAAATTTGGTACGTATCCATTTTGGTTATAGCAATCGTTTTCGCGTTTATTTTTCCGGAGGACGATACTCCGACTCAATTGCTGCAATTGGATAACTCCGTATTTGCCGACGTTGACGGGACGTTTACGACTTTGGACTTTTCCGGCACGGACGGCGAGTTTGTTATAGATACGATCTATATAGACAACAACGACGGAGAGGGCGAGAAGGAATACTGTCTTATCGATTACACGGGCGAATTTTACGACAAGGCGTATGCCGAGCATACTGTAGATCCTGCCTATCCCGAAACGCTTGCGCTGAAACTGCCCGTTGCCGTAAACAAAAACAGCAAAATACGCATCGAATGTTACGAAGACAGCGACGGCGGTAAATTGGCATTGGCGATAACCGACGGCAAGGGAGCAACGCTGTTTTCACAAACGATTTCTTTTGAGGAAAGCGAAGGACAGGGATTCAAGATCACCAGTAACAGTTTTCTCGTTTCGGCGGCGGTTATCACCTTTTTGTATCTTATGGACGTGATACTCAATATCACCTGCGAACTGCTTATCAGCAAACAGAGCAAGTGGAATTTCGTCGTTTCTCTGGGCGTGGAGATAGTGGAAATTATCGTATGCGTCGTGTGTATGTACCGATTTGCAACTATGGTAACGACGCTGCTGTTTTGGATCCCTTGCGATATAATAAGTTTTGTTATGTGGCACCGCCATCCGGACCGGCAAAAAGAAGAACTTACGGTTGTAAAAAAACTTACTTGGTGGCAGGATATACTTATCGTTGCCGGTATTGCGGTATGGACGGTGGGCGTAGGCTATTTGCTTACTTTGTTGGAAGTAGACGGCGGAATATTTGCCAATAACGTTGCTTACAAAAACGTAGCGTGCTATTTGGATGCGTGCGCATCGGCCGTGGGGATAGTAAACGGCGTACTGATACTGCTGCGTTACCGCGAACAATGGATCGCTTGGTATATATGCGCTATTATCGAAACGGTGATAAACATTATGGCCGGACAATGGATATTGCTCGTGTTGAAAGTAGGTTATCTGACTAATACCACTTACGGGTACATAATGTGGACGAGATACATCAGGTCGCGCAAAGCTGAAACCGCATCGCCGATTGGGCAAGCGTAAATATACAATGGTTGCATAGAACTCAGCGTTTGTTGTAAAAGTATCAGTGTTATGCTGAAAGAGCCGCGTTAAGCCAATCGGCACTGTGTGCCGGATAGCAGGCGAGGCCGAGATATTTGGCGTAAGAGTAGAGTTTTAATAAATGCCCTAGCCGATTTGTATCGGTTAGGGCATTTATTTTGTTTTTTTCAATATAAAACCAAATACTTTGCACATTGCTGCTCGCTTCACCGGCAAGGTGAAAAAATATTGCGGCGTTACTGCGGTCAGCACTTGCCGAAAAGTGCAAAAAAGTGTATAATATACCCACTATGCTGAAAATCAATCAAATTTGGGAAAACATACTTTTAGAAGCCGAAGCAAAAGTCCAAACGCTTGTGTTCGACTTGTATATAAATACGTTGCAGCCGGTGGGAATCTATCACGACAGGCTTATTTTACTTGCCGAAACTCCCGCCGCGAAAAATATCGTGATCAACAACTACAAGGATATTTTGCGCGCTTGCACAAACTCCGTTTTCCCCTCCATAGTAGATTTGGAAATAATTACCGAAAACGACTTGCCCAACGTCGGCAAAGTTGAAACGGACGTGGATATTCCTGTCAGTCCCAATTACGTCCCCGTAGGCGAAGACAAGATAAACTTTATTTCACAGTACACTTTTGAAAATTTTGTCGTAGGTAAAAGTAACGAGTACGCCGAGGCGGTTGCGCGTGCCGTTGCAGATAATCCTGGAAACAAGTACAACCCGTTGTTTATTTGGGGCGGAGTAGGGCTTGGAAAAACTCACCTTATGCACGCAATAGGCAACCGTTTGCAAAAACAGTACCCCGATAAAAAAATCATGTACGTAACATGCGACCAGTTCCGTAACGAACTGATCGAATCTATACAAGACACTTCCAATTCCAGATCGAAAAAAGACTTCCGCGAAAAGTACCGCAAAGTGGACGTACTGATGATGGACGACGTTCAATATCTTGCCAACAAGGAAGGAACGCAGGAAGAAGTATTCCATACTTTCAACGACCTGTATCTTGCCGACAAGCAAATAATATTGAGTAGCGACCGTCCCCCGAAGGAAATAAACATAGAGGAACGTTTGCGCACTCGCTTTGCTATGGGCGTGATTGCCGACGTTCAACCTCCCAATTTAGAAACGCGCATTGCGATACTGCAAAAGAAGTGCGGACAAAAAGGATATAATATCAACATACGCGTGTTGACTCTCATTGCGGAAAAGATAACAAACAACGTGCGAGAGATGGAAGGGATGCTAAACCGTATCGTAAGTTACTCCACCCTTGTGGGCGGCGATCCCAACGATATGAATATAGTGAGCGACGCGCTGCGCGACTACGCCGATGCGTCAACGGACATAATCACTATCGATCACGTAGTAAACGCAACGTGCGAGTATTACTCTTTAAGTAAAGAGGAACTTGTAGGAAAAAAGAAAAACAAAGAGATAGTCGTTCCCCGTCAAATATGCATTTATCTTATTTGCGACATTTTGGGGCAAAGCGTACCTCTGGTATCTATCGGAGAGTACTTTGGCGGACGCGACCACACCACCGTTATGCACGCGCGTGATAAGATAAGCGAAAGCGTAAAAACCAACGACGTTATCGCAAGCCAAGTAAAGGATATCCGCGACAAAGTGTTAAACCGCTAGCCGCTAGCCGCGGAGGCGAGTGTAAGCGTGCAGAGGTATTGATTGCATAAATTTACAGAAAGCGCCACAGAATCAACAATGGAAGGATTGTTTATTCGACAGTCTTTTTATCGTAACTTATTTCAAAAGGCGGACTTTTTGAAAAAGGTAAAAACATATCGCATAAAGCCACGATTGGGCTAACGTTACAAATAAAAAAGGTAATTGCTTGTTTGCAACTACCTTTTTATTATGATTTTACGAGACGTTATATATTGCTCTTTCTCTTGATACGTTTTAGCAGCATAAAGATCTCGTAGCCGCAGCCCAGAGCGGAGAAAAGAGCAGTAAGAATGAGTTCGCGAGTAAACGCTGCGGAAATTTCTTCGTCTTGCATGCACAATTTGAAATAGGCAAACGTATCCATGCCGACTTTTTCCGCCCCGATAGCTGCAGCGACAAGATATATGGCAACCACGGCCAACATCATCATTACGAAAGTAGTGACGGAAAGGATAACCACCATCATTTTGTTGGGTTTGCCTCCCAACTTTCGGTAAAGAAATTCTCCCAAAAAGATTGCTACAAAAGCCGATATTGCCGAAATAAAACCTGCCGCGTAAAAACCGACGGCAACGCCTACGCCAACAAGACCGCCGATAAACGCCCCTAGAAAACCGCGAAGATAATTGTTCGGCGCTTCTTCGAAATCTTTGTTTTCTGCAGAAATCAGCGTATTGATATTGTCAACGCAGTCGTTGTCTATGGAAACGGTAATGCCGTTTACTGTGCATTTTTTGCTTTGATCGAAATTGAGCGCATTGCCGCAAACGGGGCAGTACCCAACGCCCAGGGCGCCGTTGTCTTTAAGTGAGGCGCATACTTTGTTTAGTATTTCGTCCAAGCGTTTAAGCAATTTCCCCAAAGTCAGATCGTTTAGTCCCAATTCCAATCCGTAGGGAGAAAATGCAAATTTAAGATATTTTACCGCGGCTGCATTCAGTTCCTGTTGTACAGTGCGCTTTTGTTCGTCCGTAGTATAGCAAGAAAAGTGCAGATAAAGCGGCGTTACGTTGTCGAATACTCGGTATTCTACGTTGGTTTCAAAACCGTTAAACACGCCGTAGGCACGGTTTTTGTCTACGGTCAAACCGCGTTCCGTAAGATACGCGGCCAACTTTTTGTTCATAGATCGTGTTCCCCTTTGTGTATTTTTTGCGCAGCGCCGTAGCCTTTTTTTCGTCAAGTGCGCGACGCAGGTACATTGTACCCCCCCCGTGTGGTTTTGTCAATGGCGAACAATAAATTTGTTCCGTTTACATAGCGGTTTTTTGTTAAATAATACAAAAATCATGCCTTAAAAACCATTTTGTACGCGCAAAACCGAATTTGTCAAGAGCGATCGCAACTCGGCGTGCAAGTTAAGTATTCGTAAACGCTCTTGAAAAAATAAAATTGTAGGCTTTGCATGGTGTATGAGATTACTTAAAGTTGCCGATAACGCGGACGCAATGCTTGACTTTGCTTTGTCCGTTTGGTATAATAAAACGAACGCTATTCTGGCGGAGTGCGCGTTGCTCTTGTTGATATGCAGGAGTAATATGCTTGGCACCGCAACGGAACGAGCTTTTCGGCGCCTCGGTAACTTGACGTAACCGCGCCAAAACTAAATAATAACGGCGCTTTGCGCCAAACAATAAGGAGAACGGATATGAAAAGAACCTACCAACCTAAAAAAAGACAAAGAAATAAAGTGCACGGTTTCCGCGCCAGAATGAAAACGACGGGCGGACGCAGAACTCTTGCAAGACGCCGCAATAAGGGTCGTCATTCTCTTTCCGCATAGTTAAAGGGGAGTGCGGTTTTGAAGTCTATTTACAGACTGAAAAAAAACTATCAATACAACTACGTCTACAAACACGCGGAAAGCGTAGCCGACAAATTGTTGGTTATGTTGTATTGCAAAAGTAACGGTCGACAAACCAAAGTCGGTTTTTCCGTCGGTAAAAAGTACGGACATGCCGTAGAGCGCAACAAGATCCGCCGCAAATTGAAGGCGGCTGCCGAGACGCTTATGCCGCAGGTAAAGGACGGATACAATATAATTTTTGTTCCGCGTTTAAGGGAAAACTACGATTATTGGCAAATCTTGGACGGAATGCAAAAACTTTTGCACAGGGCGGGGTTGGCGCGATGAAATACGTTGCCATTGCTTTGCTGAAACTGTACAAAGCCACCCTTTCCAAACTGAAAGGCAAAAAGACGTGTATTTACTGTCCCAGCTGCTCGGTGTACTCGATGGAGGCGTACAAGTCATTTGGATTTGTCAAGGGGACGTGGCTTACGGTAAAGCGGCTTGCTCGCTGCGCTCCGTGGGGAAAGGGCGGATTCGATCCTGTTCCGCAGAATCTGAAAGGCGATATGAAGTGGTTTGTGTGAGTCACACTCAACCGGAAACTTGCGTGCCGCAAAGGCGCATATCACGCGCTCTTTCGGACTACACGGTTTCAAGTCTCGTTTGACTTCCGATCGACTTGCCCCTGCAAGTTTTGTGCGGCTAAAATGGAGAAATGATGAAAAGAAAAGCAAATTTGATAATTTTGACGGTAATGCTCGCGTTGCTGTGCTTGGGGATTTTTGCCGCTTGCTCACCAACTGCGGTAGATTACTTCAAATACAGCGAAAACGATCTTGGCGTCGTGGGCAAGCTGGTGCGTTGGATGCACGGATGGATGGGCGAAGGAAACTACGGTTGGACCGTTGTAGTGTTTACCGTATTTTTGAAACTTATCACGTTGCCTTTGGATATGTGGCAGCGTATTTCTACGCGTAAGTCTACCCTCAAAATGCAAAAGATCCAACCGCTGATGGAAGAAATAGACAAGCGGTACGGCGCAAATACTCAGCGCGCAAATGCGGAAAAGCAGAAACTGTACAAAAAACAGGGCTATTCGATGTTTTCTACGTGTTTGCCGATGATCGTGACGATGGTCATATTCTTCGTTATGTTCGGAGGATTGCGCGACTACTCCACTTACAGCAGCGTTATGAACTTCCGCGGGTTGTCCGACACTTATATGGAATCCTACGTCGAACAGGTAGAAAAAGATACGGACAACGCAAAGTGGGACGCTTATTGGAACGGAGAAACCATAGTTACCGAAAGCGGCAGCAAAGAATGGAAAGGCTTGTCTTACTACAAAACCAATGCCGGAGAAAAGAGCAAAGACTACGAAAAATGGGGCACCGTGTTGTTGGACGGTATAGGCGAATTTAGAACTATTTACGGCGACGAAGCCGACGCCGTTTACCGCGAAAAAGCGTTAGACGCAGTGTCCGAATATTACAAGGGACATCACGAAAGTTGGTTGTGGATAGAAAACGTTTGGCAGCCGGATACTTGGGCGTCAATAATGCCGGGATATAACGATTCCAGTAACGGTTTCAGTTCCTCCGTCGATATGAAAGCGTTTGGCACCGACGGCGGCGTAGGTCATTACGATATGATCCGCAACGCTGTGCTTAAAACCGGCGGACACGGCGGCAACGGAAGTTGGAACGGTTTGATGTTGTTGCCCATCTTGTCCATAGGTCTGTCCTTCCTGTCCATATTTATCTCTCAACTTATGGACAAGAAAAACAAAAAAAGCAAAAATGGCGAACCCGAGGTCAAGCCGAACGCTCAGCAAGCGGCTACCAACAAAACGATGATGATCATAATGCCGCTGATGATGGCGTTTTTCGGTTTTATGTATACCGGCGCGTTTGCTATTTACATGGTGTGCAACTACACGCTTAGCATTCTTGCAACAGTTGCTTTGCGTTGGCCTGTGGAAAAAATTGTAGAAAAGAGCCTTGCAAAAAGCGATAAGAAAGAAAAGAAGCCGAGTAAGGCCGATTATATGAGGTAAATTTTTTATGAGAAAGAAAAAGGATGCGGAGCAGGTTGCCGAATTGCAAGAGCCTGTGACAGAAAGCAACAAGGCAACTATGGACGTACCTGCAGAAATAACAAAAATCAAGGAATTTTTGCTGACGGTTTTGCAAAAGATGGGTATTGAAAATTGCGAAGTAATTGACGAAACCGTAGACGAAACAATAACGCTTACTATCAACACTCCTGACGCCAACAGTGTGATAGGCTATCACGGAGAGGTGTTGGATGCATTGCAGTATCTGTGCGGACTGCAACTCAACAACAAAAACGACGGTATTCGCCGCGTAGTTTTGGATGCCGAAGGATACCGCGGCCGCCGCGAAAAGGCGTTGCGTAAACTTGCAGGCAACTTGGAATTGAAGGTAAAGCGCACAGGACGTCCAGCAAAGTTGGAACCTATGAATCCTTACGAAAGACGGATCATCCACACCGCTTTGCAAAACAGCGATTACGTTGTGACGGCAAGCGAGGGCGAGGGTAGCGGACGCAGAGTCGTTATCTCCCCAAAAGGGAAAGAAGAAATTTTGAACGCGCCCAATGCGCCGAGAAAAACCCTCAATTTTGTTTACCGCAGCGACAAAAAGCGTCGCTAGTCTTGCCGATGGGCGCACCTTGCCGGTGGGGCGGATAGTATTTACTGTTGGTGAAGAAATTTAACTTTTGCAGTGTATGTTTGTTGTACGGACAGTAAAGTTGAACAGACAAAACCCACCACACCAACACCATTATTTACAAATACAAATTGAAAAGGTAACTGCTCGCGGCAGTTACCTTTTTGTTTGAAGCATTTTAATATCTCTAATATTCCCAATTAGTCTATTTGAAAATGTTTGACCGTTTATAACTTTGCGCCATACGTGATAATCTTTTGATCTGCTTTCTCTCAAAAAACATTCGTAAGTTCCCAAAACCTCAAACATAAAAGGAAGTCCCGTCACTTTGGAGAGAATTATTTTTACGGCTACGCGCAACAAACAAAGGTTGTGATCTAATTTCAATTTGTTGACGTCAGGGCCGACATATTGCTCGATTATTTTTGTCTCCGTTACAATAAACTTTCCAATTGTCGTGCGCTTGTCCGTCGTCGTAAAACATCCAAACCGTTGCTCCGTCGGGATGTTTCCAAAACGTTTGTGAAAATTTTTTATACTGAGTATTAAAAGATTTATTCAAAAATTCCGCTTTTGTTATGGCGTAAATATTTTTCTCCATCATTCTTTCTCACAGAGGGCGATATATAGTCCAAATAGTATCATATATCGCCCACTTTGTCAATAATCAATAGATATAATTATTACAAGGTGAGATATGGATACTTGTACGGCTGTTAAAAACAGAATACTTGTTTTGTTGGAAGAAAAAAGAATGTCCATACACAAACTGGCTATCAAGTCGGGTGTTTCGCCTTCGACAATTAAAAGTATATTGTATGGAAATAGTCAAAATCCCGGAATTGTAACAATAAGAATGTTATGTTACGGTTTTGAAATTAGTTTACGGGAATTTTTTGAGGTTGACGATTTCAAAAATATTGAATAAAAGATTAAGTAGTTATGGTAATACTATTGGGACAAAGATTGAGTGAATTGCGTCAAGAAATGGACTTAACGCAAGTAGAACTTGCCAATGCCATTGGGGTAAGCAAGGGTTGTATAAGCCTATGGGAGAATGGATTGCGTGAGCCGACATTAACCTCTTTAATAGCGTTGGCGCAATATTTTGATATAACGCTAGACGAACTTGTTGGGTTAAAAAACGATTTTTAATACTAACTAATAAAAATTGAAATGATACGTCGACTAAATAAAAAGGTAACTGTGATTAAGCAGTTACCTTTATTTATTATTTATTTTCGGCTATTTCTTATTTGTACGATTAGCAATCTAATTGTATAGATTTTTTTACGCTTTCAGCGGCTACGCGCCTAGCGGTTGCTTTCTGGGTTTGTTTTGGGAGCGCGGATACTTTGACGGAGTACGACGCACTTTTTCAAAGACCATTATACAGCGTTTGCCTCCTTCCGGAAGCACAAAGGCGTGCGACGTTACGTATTGCAAACCCAATATTTTGCAGGCGTTTTCCGCAATTTGAAGTTCTGCGGCGTCGGTCTTGTAGGCGATTATATGTCCGCCGATTTTGACGGTTTGCGCAACGTACTCCAGCAATACGTTGAGCGGCGCTACGGCTCTGGCTGTTGCAACGTCAAAGCGTTCCGCGTGTTTTTTTGCAAAGTCCTCTGCGCGCTCGTGGAAAAACGAGGCGTCTATTCCTATTTTTTTGCATAGGCGACGGGTAAAATCTATACGTTTTTCCAAACTGTCCACAAGCGTTACGGAGACGTCGTTGCGTGCAATTTTAATCGGCAATGAGGGAAAGCCCGCTCCGCTGCCGACGTCGCATACTGTGCAATTTTGCGGAATAGCTACGGCGCCCAATATGCTGTCCGCAAAGTGTTTTTCCCACACTGCTGCGCGTTCTGTTATTGCCGTCAGATTGAATTTTTCATTTTCTTCCAGCAAAAAATCGCAGTAAGTTTCCAATTGTCCGATCTGTTTTTCCGAAAGCAAAATTCCGGTTTGTTCGTAAATATAGTTTTTCATTTCGTTAGATGTTTCAATTTTTATGCGCCCAAAACAGAACGTTTGCAACGACTGATTCTGAATAACCGCAACTATTTTGCAGACGCAACGTTGAAGTCATACATAAGTCGTTTTAACTTATAACAGGCACTGCAAAAGTTGATCACGCAAGTTTTAGAGGTAAATCTGCATGCTTTTTAGCGCTTTTGTTGGGAAAGGTAGACTATAAGGATTTGCACGTCCGCAGGGGACACTCCGCTTATGCGTCCTGCTTGTCCTAAGTTTATCGGGCGTATCTTGTTGAGTTTTTGGCGAGCCTCCAAACGCAAGCCGTCGATTTTGTCGTAGTCGATTTCCGCAGGCAAGACTTTATTTTCCCATTTGCGCGCTTGAGCGATTGCATCCAATTCCTTTTGAATGTAACCGCGGTATTTGCACTCCACTTCCACCTGATACAATACGTCTTCACTGCAATCCGAAAAGTAACCCAAGCTTTGCAAGTCTTTTGCGGAAATATTGGGACGGCGCAGCATTTCTTCCAACGTAAGCCCTGCACCGGTTACAGGTTCGTTGCGTTCGGCAAACAGTTCGCCGTAAGTTTTGGGAGAGATCACGGTTTTGAGTTGAGCAAACGCCGCGTCAAGTTGTTGTTTTTTTTCCGTAAACTTGCGGTAGCGCTCATCGCTGACCAAACCGATTTTCCGTCCTTGTTCCGTAAGACGCAAGTCCGCGTTGTCCTGCCGCAAGACAAGACGGTGTTCGGCGCGGCTTGTCATCATACGGTAGGGTTCTTCCGTCTCCTTTGTCGTTATATCGTCTACAAGAACGCCGATGTAACTGTTGTCGCGCGGAAAAACAATCGGAGTTTTTCCGTGCAGGTAACGTTCGGCGTTGATTCCGGCAACAAGTCCTTGCGCGGCCGCTTCTTCGTAACCGCTGGTTCCGTTTATCTGTCCGGCAAAAAACATTCCTGCGTAATTTTTTGACATCAGCGTTGCGTCAAGCTGCGTAGCGTCTATGCAATCGTATTCTATAGCATAGGCGTCGCGCATTATTTCTACGTTTTCCAAACCTTCTATACTGCGGTAAATTTGTTCCTGTACGGCGGCCGGCATGGAAGACGACGCGCCTTGTACATAAAATTCGCACGTGTCGGCAGACTCCGGTTCCAAAAAAATTTGATGACGGTCTTTATCTGCAAACCGCACTATTTTGTCCTCTATACTGGGGCAGTAGCGCGGACCGACGCCGTTTATAGAACCGTTGTAAAGCGGCGCAAGATGTTTGTTATCCAAAATAATTTGTTTTGTTTTCTCTGTTGAGTACGTTAGATAGCAACTGCGTTTTTCCGAAGGTACGCTTTCGTGCATATAGGAAAAAGGCGTTGCGTCGGTTTCGCCGCGTTGTTCCGTAGTCTTGGAAAGATCCAAAGAATCCAATCGTACGCGAGCCGGAGTACCTGTTTTGAAACGGCGTACGCTAAAACCAAGATCAATCAAACTTTGCGTAAGCAGCTGCGCATTTGCAAAACCGTTCGGTCCGCTGTTTTTGACGCAATTTCCTACGATCGTCCGCGAATTGAGGTATACGCCGCAGCATAAGATAACGCTCGAACACGTATAGATCAAGTCCACGGCGGTTGTGACGGAAAACCGTCCGTCTGCCGACCGTTCGATACGCACCGCTTCGCCCTGTCTGAGACAAAGGTTAGGGGTGTGTTCCAACGTTTGTTTCATATAAACGTGATACAGATTTTTGTCTACTTGCGCGCGCGGCGAATATACCGCAGGTCCTTTGCCTCGGTTTAGCATGCGCATTTGCAGAAGACTTTTGTCGGCGTTTATTGCCATTTCGCCGCCGAGTGCGTCTATTTCTTTGACAATTTGTCCCTTTGCCGTGCCGCCGATACTTGGATTGCACGCCAAAAAAGCCACCGTGTCCAAATTGGTAGCCAGTACCATAGTCCGGCACTTGAGACGCGCTGCGGCCAACGCTGCTTCGCATCCTGCATGCCCCGCTCCTATTACGATAACGTCAAAATCTTTCAATAGTAGTTTACCTTCCGTAAGTTGGTTTTCCGTCGACGGTTTGTTTGCAAAACCGTTTATTTTCCTAAGCAAAATTTGCTGTAAATTCTGTCGATAACGTCTTCCTGTGCGTTGGTTCCCGTTATCTCTCCCAACGCTTCCCATCCTTGGCGCATACCTGTCGACACTACGTCCAGTGTGCAGTTGTCGGCGTCCGACAGCGTTTTTTGCAGTAAATTTTTTGCTTGTTTCAAGCAGGATAGATGGCGTTCGTTAGTGATAAGTAAATCGCTGTTCTGTATGTCTCCCGCGTGGAACATATCGTACAAGGTTTGCTTCAATATTTCTACGTCGCCGCTTTTGGCCGAAAGCGCCAATTGGTTTTTCTTTATGGTCGGCGATTTGTACAGATCGCACTTGTTGAAAATTTTTATCGTAGGTTTGTCGCTTGAAAATTCACTTTTGTCCAAAGGATCGTCCACAACGTAAAGCACTGCGTCTGCGTTTTGCGCCGCTTGTTTTGCGCGGCGGATACCTTCTGCTTCCACGTCGTTGTCGGTATCGCGCAGACCTGCGGTATCTACGAAATTGAATTTTATATCGCGGTAAAAAACCGATTCGTTCAAGGTGTCTCGCGTAGTGCCTTGTTCGTTAGATACGATAGCGCGGTTTTGTCCCAAAAGAGCGTTTAGGAGACTGGATTTTCCCACGTTTGGTGCGCCGACTATGGCAACGTCTACGCCGTATTTTGCCACTTTGCCCAAAGTCGAAGTGGAAATAAGGTTATCCAATCGGACGATAATATTTGTAAGCGTGTTCTTTACCGTTTGTGCTGTCGGCATTTCCAAATCTTCTTCCGGATAATCCAACGCCGCTTCGCTTGCCGAAATCAAATCCAATAGACCGTCTTGCAGTTCCGCAATTTTTTTTCCAAGAGTATTTTCCAGTAAATTTGCTCCTGCTTTGGCGGCGGAAGCCGTTTCTGCATCAATTATTTCGATTATGCCTTCAGCATTTGTAAGATTTTGCTTTCCGTTGATAAAGGCGCGTTTACTGAATTCTCCGTTTTGAGCCATGACAGCGCCGTGTTCTATGCAAGTTTCGATGACGGCTTTGCATACGGCCGTGCCCCCGTGACAGTGGAATTCCACGGTGTTTTCCCCCGTGTAGGAGTGCGGCTCGGCAAAAAATACGCACATTGCGTGTTCGTCAAAGTGTTTTGTGCGCAGTTTTCCCACTTTTAGTACGTTGGGTTCTGTGGGAAAAGGCGTAAAAAATTTCTTTGCCACGTCTATTGCGCTGTCGCCGCTCATGCGCACAACGGCAATTGCCGAGCGACCGACGGCGGTGGAAAGCGCCACAATTGTGGGATTCATATGCGATACCTCTCTTCTATAGCAAACGTTACGACTTATAAATTATAAAACGGTATAAATCAGTTTGTTAAGCCGTAAATTATCTTCTTTGCGACTAAATAATTGTACCACTTTGAACCGAAAATCTCAACCGTAACGTGCTACAAAGTTATGAGTTGCGTAATATTTCGTCAAAAGAACGATATATTGTTGAAAAAGTTGTTTTTTTGTGTTATTATAAATACGTATTGCATAGTAAATTGTGCGTTGAACAATTGATAAGTACGGAAGCGGGCGCACTTTTTCGCGCAAATTCGACAGAAGTTTACCGAAATTACAGGCTTATCGCTCGATGTGCTGCAAAAATATCGCCGTTGGAAAAATTTTGCCGAACGTTTCGGCCGGAGTAAAGTATGGGAAAAATAATTTCTTTTTCTAATCAAAAGGGCGGAGTGGGTAAAACCACCACCGCTATCAACCTTGCCGCTTACGTGGCTAAGTCCGGCAGGCGCGTATTGTTGGTGGATTTCGATCCCCAGGGCAACGCGACGAGCGGTTACGGAATAGAAAAAAATCAATTGGAAACTTCCTGCTACGACGTTTTGATGGGCGATTGTATTGCTACGCAAGTTATTGCGTCAACGCTTATCGATAATTTATCGATTTTGCCAAGCAATATCGATTTGGCTGCGGCGGAGACAGATCTTGTAAATATGCCTTCACGTGAAAGCGCCTTGAAACGCGCTTTGGAACCTGTAAAGAACGACTACGACTATATATTTATAGATTGTCCGCCCAGTTTAGGATTGCTTACGTTAAACGCGCTTGTGGCCAGCGATTCCGTCATAATACCTATCCAAAGCGAATTTTTTGCTTTGGAGGGTTTAAGTCAGTTGATGAATACAATAAAAATCGTGCGTCAACGTTTGAACGCCAATTTGTCTGTCAACGGCGTAATTTTAACCATGTACGATACTCGCACGATAATGTCAAAACAAGTTACGGATGAAATTTATAAGTATTTTGGCGAAAAAATATATACGGTACCCGTACCGCGCAATATAAAGTTGGTAGAATCGCCCAGTTTTGGCGTTCCTATTGCCGTTCATGCTCCAAACAGCAGCGGCGCGGTAGCATACGAAGCTTTGGCAAAACAATTTTTGGAAAGAGAGGAAAGATAAACGATGGCAAACAAAGGATTGGGCAGAGGTTACGCTGCTTTGATGGGACTTAACGACGTTGAGGAACTGGCAACGCGCAATGCTGCCGTTGTTTCGGACGATGCCGAAAGCGCTAAAATTGAAAGTGCGGACGGCGTAGTTAAAATTTCTCTTTCCGATATCGATCCAAACTACGAGCAACCTCGTAAAAAGTTTGACGAAGATGCCTTGCAGGAGCTTGCCGACAGCATAAAGACTTACGGAGTTATTCAACCTATCGTAGTTTCGCCGATTGGCAAGCGTTTTATGATAATCGCCGGTGAAAGACGTTTTCGCGCAAGTAAACTTGCCGGTAAAACGGAGATTCCCGCCATTATTCGCAATTATACCGCTCAGGAAATAAAAGAGATCAGTCTTATTGAAAACTTGCAGCGCGAGGATCTGACTCCGATCGAGGCTGCGCGCGCAATCCGTACGTTGATGACGGAATTCAATATGACTCAGGAAGTTGCCGCCGACCGTATCGGTAAGAGCCGTTCTGCAGTGGCTAATACTCTGCGTTTGCTGACTTTGCACGAAGGAGTGATCGAACTTATCGAGGCCGGCAGACTTTCGGCAGGACATGCGCGCACTTTGGTGGTCGTTCCGCAAGAATTCCAGTACAAATTGGCTCTGCGCGGTTGCGACAATCAAATGACTGTTCGCGAGATGGAAAAAATGATTCGCGAATTTTTGAATCCTAAGCCCAAGGCGGAAAAGCCGAAAAACGAAGAGTGTAAGGAATTGCATGAATTAGTAAGCAATATGCAACGCGCGTTTGCTACTAAAGTGTCGGCGATGGGTAACTCTAACAAGGGCAGAATATATATTGATTATTTCACCTCCGACGATTTGGACCGTATCTGCAAGTTTGTAGACGATTGGATGAGCGATAAGTTCCGAAAAGAGGAAGAATAAGTTTTTTGCGTATTTTTTATGTATGCGCAAGAAATTACAACGATTTAGCGTTTCTGCTTGCAAGAGGGTGCAGGCGGAGGGTTAAAATATTTGAAAGACGGTTGCTTCGTTGCGATCGCCTTTTATTTTGCTGTTTTCATAACGAAAGGGGCAAAAGAAATTTTCGTAAGTTTTGTGTTAAAGTGAAAAGTCGGCAGGGCAACACGTAATACATTATTCTTTAGAGCGAGGAAGACTCGCTTTTTTATGATGACTTGGTTGCAAATACTAAATCTTGTTGTTTTTATGATTTTTTCGCTGAATATCAAATTTTGATTCATTGTTATGCGAAAACAAGTTTTTGAAATCGATTTTTTGTTTTTCCGAAAACCGGATCCAATTGAGTTAAAAATTTTGACGGCCGCGAGCCGCGTAATTATTTTGCAAAAATGCCGCAAAAGTGAGAATAATTATGTTATATTTGATGGTTGAAACAGACGTTCAGACAGAATTTCGAAAATCAAATTTGTTTTTGCGCGACGTTTCGAAACCTCATTCTGAGTTGAAACGCAAAATGTTTCAGTAAATATATTGCGTTTGATGCTTATTAGCGAACGACGTTTATTTTAGCATTAAACGCAAACTGTGTTCATTATTATGCAAAGCAATGACCGCAATAGTCGACTAAGCAATGCTGCTTGCAGTCATTACACTGTTTCTGATAGAACGACAGACTATCGCGGAGAGGTGCCGAGAGAATTGCGGTATCTATTTGGATGAAGCTCAATAAGAATAAGACCATGTGAATTGCATTAGAAAGGATGAAAGAATTGAACGAACGTAGCCGGAATTGCACAGCGGCGTGCAGAATATTGCTTAAATCGCGATCTGATTTCCTGGTATTAGACGGGCTTTTTAATGTGACGTTTCATATAATCAATTTCTATTTTGAGCACTAAATACTAGTGTTTTTTGCTTTTGATTCCATTTATCTTGTAAAATACCTAAGCAAAGCGCTGTATAAGAAAACATTTTAACTAAAATACCCCCATTTATTTCCGTTTTATCGCCGTTTTTTTTGCACTTCTGTTCCTTATGATAATATTAAGTCTGCTGCTTACAAGTTTTTCGAGTGAACGTCTTGGAAGCAATGTTGGCTAGTAAATGAGTTGTAGACAATGTCTAAACAAAGAGTGTTTACTTTATAATAGGCACTTTTGCATTGATTTAGCCTCAGAACGACTCTTTATTGATCAGTCGCTTGCGCATAATTTATTGTTTAATTTATATAGCAAGATCGAGATTTGGCCGTAATTTCGCATGTTTTGTCCGTGTTTTTCAGTGTATTAGATGTATTTCGTGTCGTTTTGCCCATCAGAAGCGTTTCACGTGAAACAAATTGAATCAACTTCCGTCGAGCGTGTTGGTACTTTTTGCTTTATTCGCTAAATTTTATTTGGTATGGTTGATTATAATTATTCCCCCAAGGTTTCACGTGAAACAAAACCGGGGATTGGATAATCGTTTATTTGTTTTCAAACTGTCCACATATCAGACAAAAACGGCTTAATATATGCGAAAAATAGGCTATAACGAGCCAAATTTATTGTTTCACGTGGAACATTTGCTCAGAATACTTTGAAAAAATCTTGGCAGTATTGTATTGTTGAAAGAAAAGACTAGCAGTTGATGTAATTTGGAGCGGCTTTTACAGATATTTGTTTTGTATTTTTTGTTTGCGGAATTAAAACAAAAGTGGCTGTTTTACATAGATTTAGCACAGGCACGGGTAAGCATATAGTAATTTGTTTATTGGTAAGAGTGGAAGTGCGTAGTTAAATTTTTACAGAACCTCACATTAAACCGTTCCGCAAGAAATTGTTTTAATATTGAATTATACGTATTTGTCTTTGACAGTGCGGCTGGCCGTTTGCTGTGTTTTATTGCGTGTATAAAATAACGTGTATTAAAAATCTGTTTTAATATGCAGTTAATTTGCGTTATTGTGCTGTATGAGCAAAGCGCTTGATATAAAAAGATTTTATATCAAAATGCGCATTTACAACGAACTGTTTTTTAGTCGACGTCGAATCTGTTTGTATTTCTGAAGAAGTTGATCAATTTTTTATCAATTCGTACAGTGGCGTCAATTATTAAAAGAGTAGCGAGCAATATTATTTAATTGGCATAGATATTTCGTCTAAAATTTATCGGTAATTTTAATATAACTTATTTTCATATGAATGGCTGCTTGTAGCAACCTTGTTTGGAGACACGTTGCGATATTCAATATGTGCTATCAGGGCGCGATATTTTGTTGTCTTAATAATGAACACAGTTCATTATTAAGACCGGAAATAGAGTAGATGAACAGAATTATTTATTGAAACCGTATGTCTGTATAAACGTTGCCGCAAGGTAAAACAAATCGGCCGGTATTATGCGTGTCTGTGTCGGATATATGTCGTGAATTAAAATCCAGATAATATTATAATTATGTTATAATACGCAAAATAATATTTATTTGCAAGTTTCCTTGTTATATCTTGAATAACCGATATTCAATTTTTATATCGCTTAGACGTCTCAACCTGTAATTTCGACATTTTGCGTAAATCCTCCGCAAAATGCTTGCTAAAAAAATAAATATAATAATCTAAAAGAGTAAATACTCGATGAAGGGGCAAAAATGCTACGCAAACATTTTGTGCAAAGTGTTTGCAAAAAGTTTGTCCATAAACTAAATATAATATTTCAAATGGTAAACACTTATTGTAAAAAACACGGAGGCAAATATTATGAAAGAACTCAGTATCTATGATCCTAACGGCGAAAACGACCTTGCGCAGGAATTAAAACAGCAAGCGCATAACCCCGTGTTCGTGTGCATTGGCACGGAAAAAGTGTTTTCCGACAGTCTGGGCCCCAAGGTGGGCAGTTTGGTGAATGCCAAAATGGAAAAGCCGTTATTTGTTTACGGATTGTGCGATCAAAATATTACGGCGGAAAATTTGGTATATTGTCACGATTTTATCAGACAAATGCATCCGGACAGTCAAATCGTCGTCGTCGACGCAGCGGTAGGCACTCCGGAGCAAATCGGAAAAATACAAATTTCCGACGGAGGTATAGTTCCGGGCGCTGCTACCAACAAGAATTTGCCTAACATCGGCGACGTAAGCATAGTGGGCATTGTTGCGGATAAGGGCATGGGCGATTTTTATACATTAAATACCTCTAAGGAGCGCTTGGTAAATAAGGTTGCGCAATTTATCGCCAATTCTATCGTTCTTGCAGTCGGCTAGATTTCTCCGCTGCAAGCAATCTCGGCAAACAAAACCGTTGTCTGTTTGGCAACGGCTTTAAGTCTTGTTCAAGCGTTGTGTGCTATTTTCTAATTGATAATCGGCGGTTTACTCTGCGGCCGTAAGAAAGATGTCTCGCGCAGCATTGTGCGTCGTGACGGCTTTTGCAGAACTGCGGCATACGCTTTCTTAATAATATCTAGGAAGTGTCTTTCCGCAGCCGAATTCGGATATTTTGTGCAATTGTTCGGTTTGACATCGTCAAAAATCAGAATTTGCATCAAATATAGTTATACGTCGTTTGCGCAGTCACAGTCGTTTTGCGTAATAGGTAATCGACTCACTTGACACATCTTGTCCGATTATGATACAATAAAAAAGTATATTCGCAAGAATAAAACGGCACACACAAGTGGGCAAAAGGAGAAACAATTTGGAACAACAAAAAAGAAGAAGAATACTATATTCGATATTGTCTCTTTTGGTATTGGTGGCGGTATTTCTTTTGCTGTGGCACTTTTTATCGCCCTCGGCAGAAAAAATCACCTACGACGAATTTCGTAAGGGAATAACCACCTACGACAAGGTGTATTTGAATTATTACAAAGTAACGGCAGTAAAGAAGCAAGGCGATAAATCGACTACTTACTCGTTTGTAATAGTGGACAGGGCCGAATTTAACGCTTTTATGAATAAGGTTCAGGACGAAGGCGGAATTACCGTAGGCGACGAATTTAAGCCGTTGAAAGAGGGGTTTGAGTTCGATACGGCCGATCCCAACGCTACAAGTTGGACGGATTATATAATGCCCGTCTTGTGGATAGGTTTGCTTATTTTGCTGGGAGTGCTTTTGTTCCGTCAGATCGCCAAACAAAACAACCAAAATATGGATTTCGGATGTTCTCGCGCCAAGGCCGTGCAAAATATCAAAGTCCGTTTTAGCGACGTTGCCGGCGCCGAGGAAGAAAAAGAAGAATTGCAGGAAATAATCGACTTCCTGAAAGATCCCAAACGCTTCCACGATATGGGTGCGCGCGTTCCCAAAGGCGTGTTGCTTGTAGGCCCTCCGGGAACCGGTAAAACCCTGTTTGCCAAGGCTGTTGCAGGCGAGGCCGGCGTGCCGTTTTTCTCCATGAGCGGTAGCGATTTTGTGGAAATGTTCGTAGGCGTGGGCGCAAGCCGCGTGCGCGACTTGTTCGATCAAGCCAAAAAGAATATGCCTTGCATTATATTTATTGACGAAATCGACGCAGTCGGACGTCAACGCGGAGCAGGTCTTGGCGGCGGACACGACGAACGCGAACAAACCCTCAACCAATTGCTGGTGGAAATGGACGGTTTCGAAACCAATACGAGCATTATTATTATGGCGGCGACCAACCGCGCGGATATTTTGGATCCCGCGTTGCTGCGTCCCGGCCGTTTTGACAGACAAATCTACGTCAACCGCCCAGACGTGCGCGGACGCGAAGCCATACTTAAAGTTCACGCGCGCAAAAAACCCATCGGCCCAGACGTAAACTTCCGTACCGTTGCTCGCATCACTGCAGGATTTACGGGTGCGGATTTGGAAAATCTTTTGAACGAAGCGGCGATATTGGCCGTGCGCGAAGGCCGTAAAGTTATAACCATGGCGGACGTAAACGAGGGTATCAACAAAGTTGTTATGGGTCCTCAAAAGAAGAGCCGTCTTGTTACCGAGCCGGATAAGCGCATTACCGCCTATCACGAAAGCGGACACGCAATTTTGGCAAGTTGCTTGAAGTATTGCGATCCCGTGCACGAAGTTACCATCATTCCGCGCGGAATGGCGGCGGGTTATACTATGACTCGTCCGGAAAACGATAACAACCACGTAACAAAACAGCAATTGCTAGATGAAATCACTATGACGCTGGGCGGACGCGTGGCGGAAGAACTGATAATCAAAAACATCAGTTCCGGCGCTAGCGGAGACATCAAGTCGTTGACCGAGCGCGCCCACCGTATGGTTACGGAATGGGGTATGAGCGACCGCATAGGACCTTTGTTCTACGGAAGCGACGGCGAAATCTTTGTTGGAAGAAGTTACCAACAGGAAAAGGGCTATTCCGACGAAGTGGCGAACATTATCGACGAAGAAGTTCGTGAGATCGTGGAAAGCTGTCACAAACGCGCTACGGAACTGTTGACTCAGAATATGCAGGTTTTGCATAATATGGCGCGCGTGCTCATAGAAAAGGAAACTATCCACACAGACGAAGTACACATGCTTATGGACGGCAAAAGCGCCGACGACGTTATTGCGTTTATGGAGCAAAACGAATCTAAGACGGACGCTAAAATAACGGAATCTACCGAGTCAAACGTTGCGGAAGCCGAAACGGCTGCGCCTGGCGGCGATGCTGTAGAAAGTGACGCGGCAAAGGAAAACGCCGACGGTAACGCTGTTGAAAAGCCTAAAAAGAGCAAAAAAACGTCCAAAAAAGACGACGACAAAAAGGAATAACTTTTCTTATCAAAAGAATATTTATTCTAAAAAACAAGGTCGCGGTATTTGCCGCGGCCTTTATGTTGTATTTTTGAATTGTTCAAAACTTGCGGCAGCGGTCGCGTTGCCGTTCGTCGTGCAGAACAGGCTTTGATGAGTTACAGTACTTCTGCAAGCGCGGCGGCTTTTTTGCAACCGTCCGTTTTTTCTATGTCGCCCACCTTAAATACGCCGGGGACAAGCACTTCTCCAACGGATTTCCATTTTAGCAGTGCGGCCGTTCTTTCGTACGGAATGCGCACGCCGTCCATTACGGACATATCTTCCTCTTCGCAGCAGGTTATAAGCGCGCAATGTTTGCCCGCAACGTCCTTGCCTGCAACGCAAAAGGAAAACAATCTGTCTATCACGCCTTTGATTTGAGCGGAAAACGAATACCAGTAAACGGGTGTTGCAAATACAATTACGTCCGCTTCCAATATTGACGGCGCTATTTTGTTGAAATCGTCGTCAAAACTGCAGGCTTTACCGGTTTTGAAACAAGTTTCGCATGCGCGGCAACCGCTTACTGATTTTAATGCGGCGTCAAATCTGACTACTTCGTGACCTTTTGCTTGCGCAGCTTGGATAAACGCATCCGTCATGGCAAAAATATTGCCGTTCTTCCTTGGACTGCCCGTAATTACTACAATTTTTTTGCTCACAGTGTAATCTCCTTATTCTTTTATCGTGTTAGAGTTTTGATTGTACGCCTTGGCAACGCACTTCCATTCGCCGTTTATTTTGAGTAGCAAAAGATAGTCGGTAAAGTCTATTCTGTCTCCCCAGCCCTCTTCCAATACGCGAACGACCGCAAGCGTTTCTTCTAAGGCAATAACGTCTATTCTTGCATTAAAGTTTTTCCCGCCCGAAACGGTGTCCACGTTGTGGTAAAACCGTTCGATGGATCCGTGTTCGAGTTCGCCGTCCAAATACCCGAAAAGTACCGCTTCGTCTACAAACAATTCTTTTGCGTATTTGCTGTTGCCTTCGGCAACGCTTTTGACGAATTTCATGGCCGCTTGTTCTACTGCTTGATATTCTTTTAGTTGTGCTCTCATAAAAAACTCCTTGAAAATTTATTGACTGTTTTTGAAAATATTTTAGCGAAAACAGTCTTGACATATATAATATATTGCGGTACTATTTGTTTGTCAAGTACGCACATTTATGTACGGTACTTACTAAAAGTAGAGTGTAAAGGAGCAAGCGATGGAAGATAAAAATACTCGGTGTATTGCAAGCGAAAGATTGTGCGATACGGGTTTTAGTTACACGCTTTCGCTGATCAGCGGAAAATATAAAATGACGATACTTTACACGCTGACGGAGTTTGGCGTGGTGCGTTACAACGAATTGCAGCGTTATATAAAGGGCATTTCTTACAAGACGCTCAGTTTGTCGTTGAAAGAATTGGAAAACGACGGATTGGTCATTCGCAAGGAATATCCGCAAATACCGCCTAAAGTCGAGTACAGTCTTTCCGACCGCGGAAAATCTCTAATGCCGATATTAGACGGTATGTGCGAATGGGGCGACAGAAACAGACTGTAAAATAAGGGTTGCTATTATTGCTGATTTTGCTGTTCGCGTAAACGTTGCGGGATAAACGGGATAAGTATTATAAGAAAAAGCCGTAGCAATATGCCGCGGCTTTTTGTATTGTTTATATTTTTGTAAACAGATATATATTTTGTTTTAACTTAGTAAGTGGCAATTATTTTGCCGCAGCTTTAAGGTTTTCTACTATTTGTGCTCCCACTTTGTTTCCGTTTGCGTCTTTAATTCCGTCGTAATCGACCAGCTCAAACGTTTTTGCTCCTACGCGGAAGCGCACGGTGGTGTATCTGTTGTAGTCGGTGGAAGCGTCCGTAAATACGTCCAATTTAGCGTCTTTATTTACTGTCGCAGGAAGGTTCATTTGAACCATAAATACTTGTCCGTCTATCACCGCGGCAACGCAAGTCAATTTGGCTTTCAAAGTTTCCACAACCGATGAAGTAACGGCGTCCTCGCCCTCGCCGGTTGTTTTGTCGTGTTTGTATTCGATAAAAGTCTGACATAAGTACGTCATACTGAAAGACGCCGTGCGTACTACGTTGTACACGGGATCGTATACTTGCACGCTGGGACTGTCTTGAAAACTGCTTTCCGATTTTTCCAAACTGCGGATATACAAAAGCAGTTGGTTGGCGTCTATTATGTTAGCGCCGTTGTTAAAACTGACGTCGTTTTCCTCTGCTTTTTTCCCGTCAACGCTTACCGACACTTTGTTTTTGTCAAGGTTGTAATCGACGACGATTTTGGAAGCGCTGACTTCTTGCTCCGTTTCGCCGAAGTAGTAACCGTTATATTCTTTTTCGGAATGAGAGGGGCGTTGTCCTTTGTCATTGGCAAATTTCACCAAAGTCGTTGTAGTGGATCTGATAGCTTTGCCGTTTGCCGTTTCGCCGAACAACTCCAAAGTTTCCGTTTCGTCCAATACAAGACCGGCGGTTTCGAGGTCGGTTTTAATTTTGGCCGGCAAATTGTTGTAGTAATCTGCCGTATACAAAGAAACGAGAGTCATTTCCGTCGTAAACGTGCAAACTTTATCTTCTACTTTTATGTCCATTACGTAAGTTCCGCGTAAATCTTCCGGTACTTTTTCGTCCATTTGGTTGGGATTTGCCTCTCCGCGCACCGTGTATTCCTTGGCGTAGCCGTCTTTTGCTTCGGCGTCCAAGTCGGCTTTCGTAATATTAAACTCGTAGTGTTCGTTGTCGTACCAACGCGCCACTATCGCCGTGGGCGTCGTTTGGTTGCAGGCCGCAAGCCCTAAGGACAATGCAAGCGCAAGCAGCAGAATAAGAGAAAGTTTTTTCATTTTTATATTCTCCGAATTTGGATTTTTGTTTGTTATCAACGGTTGCGCAAATAAGGGTAAAATGCGCGTTGCGGTTGTTTTGCGGAATGCCGCAGTTTGTCCGTAGTTTTCCGTACGGTCCGCTACGGTGACTGTATTATATCACACAAAAACGCCCTTGCCAACTGTTATTGGAAAGTTGTATCTAACCTGAAAATCGCGCAGTTGAAAATACGCGTAAATTGTGGTACAATATTTGCGGTATGATAACGATATTCAAAACCAACTCAATGAAAAATGCCGCGCAGATGGTGGCAAAGGAACTTAAACGCGTGGACAAAACCAACCTTGACGTTTTGTACACGGTAATTGTGCCCGATCGCGCTTCTTTGGAGGCCGAACGCGCGTTGCTTGCCGCGGTTGGCGGCAGTTTCAACGTGCAGGTGCGCACTTTCCGTCGCCTTGCCAATGAAATTTTGCCCAAGTACGATTATTTATCCAAACAGGCGGGCATAATGGCGCTTGCGGGGATCATTCAGGACAATAAAAGCCGTTTGACATGTTTTACCAAAGGCGTGGAAACGGAGGGTTTTGTTTCCGATATGTACGAAACGATAAGTATGTTGAAGTACTGCCGTATATCGCCGGAAACGCTTACGCGTCAGGATTTGCCCAAAGGCGTTGCCGGCAAGGCGCAGGACGTCGCTTTGCTTTACCGCGCTTATTGCGATTACGCTGCGGACAAATTTATCGATTCCGCCGATAAAATGGACTTGTTGCGCTATGCTATCCCAAATGCCGAACAAATTAAAAACGGTCACTTTTTCTTGTACGATTTCGACAATTTTTCCGCGCAGGAACTTGCCCTTGTGGAGCAGTTGGCTTTGTGCGCGCGTTCCGTGACCGTAGCGTGCTGCGTAGGCGGCGAAAAGGACAAGTATCTCTACTTAAACGATATTTTCAACGGCGTTATGAATATCTGTCGTGCAAACGGTATAACTCCGCACGTCGTGGAAGAGGTTGCATATGCAAATTCGCATACGCGACAAATCGGCGAGAATATGTTTCGCTACGGTAATCCCAATCCGTTGGAAAACGACGGTTTTGCGGAACTTTTTTGCGGAACGACGCGCGTTCAGGAAGTGTATGCGTTGGCTTGCAATATTCAAAGATACGTGCGCGGCGGCGGTCGTTTCAAGGACGTTTACGTCGTCACAAGCGATATAGACAAGTATTCAAATGCTATCGCTACCGTATTTGAAGAATTCGATATTCCGTATTTTTGCGACAGGCAGTTTTGTCTGGCAGATCATCCGTATGCGCGTTTTGTTTTGGATTACTTTTCGTTGTGTCGCAACAACGCTAAATTGCCCTACGTGCTACCGTTTGTCAAAAACTGTCTGTTTTGCGGTCAGTTTGCGCAAGACGGTGTTGTTGAGGATTGCGACGACGTATTCCATTTTGAAAATTATTGTTTGAAATATAACGTTTCCTACGACTATTCGCAATTAAATTTGGGTCAGACGGAAGAATATTTCCCGCAAGCGCAAAGGTTTGGGAAAAAGTTTGACGATTTGTATAAAAAGGCGGGATTTGCTGCTGCGGCGCCGGCTGTCGAGTATATCGACGGCATACGGAATCTTATTGCAATAAGCGATCTTAACGAGCGTAACGCCGCGTTTTCTTTGCAGCAGCAGGCTGCGGGATTGGAGTTCGAAAGCAAAGTGACTTTGCAGGCGCAGCAAAAGTTCGACGAGGTTTTGGCTCAGGCGGAGGCGGTTTTGGGCGGTAGATTCGTTAAGGCGGAAGATTTTTTGAAAATGCTGTCCGCTGCAATTTCCTCCGTCAAAATTTCCGTTATTCCCGTTTCCAACGATTGCGTCGTTTTTGCCAATATGGCAAAGGCCCGCAAACACGACATAGAATTTTTGGCTCTTTTGGGGGCAAATATGGGCGCGATGCCCATTGTCAAGGGCGATAATAAACTGTTCTCCGACCGAAATATGGCGGAGTTGACCGCTTGCGGCGTAAACGTGGAACCGCAGGTGTTTACGGAAAATAAGCGCGAACGGTTCAGTTTGTTTCAATTGTTATTGGAACCTGCGCGAAAACTGTACGTTTCCTACGCTCAAACCGACGGCTCGGACGTTCTTTCTCCGTCGCCCTTTGTCGGAGAATTGCAAACTCTGTTTTGCGTAGGCGGCGAACCTCTTTCGCCTAAGAGCGTGGCGGACGAGGAAGTTTATACCGAAAAACAGGCCTTGTCGAAAGTCGTTTTGAATACGCGTAAACTTGCGGATAATCAACCCGTCAAAATGCCTGCATACGAATTACTATCGAAACGATACGGCGCAGTTGCGGAAAAGTTCCGTCACGTAAAGGACGGCAAAAAAGTGACTGTCGGTAACGGCGAAAAACTGTATCTCAAAAATTTTGAAACCAGCGTATCCAAGTTGACGGACTTTTACAAATGTCCGTACAGATTTTACTTACAATACGGATTGGGCGTCAAGCCGCGCGACGTCGCAAATCTCGATTCGGCGGACTTGGGCAATATTTTGCACGCCGTTTTGGAACTGTACGTGCGCGACATGGCGATCGAGGAAACCGACGAGCAAATCCGCGTTCATGCGGAAAAGTGCTTTGAACAGGCTTTGTCCGACGATTATTACCGAGGCATGCGCAACAATCCGCAGTTAAACGGTGCTTTGGAACAATTGAAAAACGAATCGTTGCGTATGTGCGCGGAAGTGAAGAAGCAGTTGGTTGCTTCGGACTTCGTAAATTTGGAAACGGAATTGGCTTTCGGCAGCAAAGAGCAGTTGCCCCCGGTAGAAGTGAACTTTGGCGGCGGTAAATTTTTGTTGATAGGTAAGATCGACCGTGTAGACGTAAAGGACGGCAAGTTTATCGTAATAGACTACAAAAGCGGTGCGGCTGCGGCAAATTTTTCCGAAAAAGATTTGTATGTCGGACACAAACTGCAATTGTTGGTTTATCTCAAAGCCGTGCAGACTTTTTACGGGTTTGAACCGGCAGGGTTTTACTATTTTAATATGCACGATAATTTTACCGACGTGAATAAAGATAAAGTCTATTCGTACAACGGCCGCACGTTAAACGACGCGGAAACCGTTATGGCGTTGGACAAAAGTTTTCAACGCGACGGCGAAAGTAAAAAATTGGGTATTAAACTTAAAAAAGACGGAACCTTAAGCCGAATAGGCGGCAAACTGTTGGAAGCGGAACAATTCCAAAATCAAATGGAGTATTCCGTCGAGATGATAAAGCAAGCGGGACAACTTATGCGGCAAGGTTATGCGGCGGTATCTCCGTACAAAGGCGCTTGCGGATATTGCGATTACAAAGACGTATGCGACTTCGGCGACGTATTTGTTTACGACGCACGCGAAGTTACGGATTCGGTGGATAAAGATACGATAGACAAAACGGTGGAAAAATGGCGAAATACACACCTCAACAGCAAAACGTAATAGATTACCGCGGCGGAAATATGTTGGTTTCCGCTTCGGCCGGTACCGGAAAGACCACCGTAATGATAGAACGCATTGCGGCGCTTATCGAAGAAGGCGCTGATATTTCGGAATTGGCGGTAGTCACGTTTACCAATCTTGCCGCCGCCGAAATGAAGAAACGTCTTTCTTTGAAACTTGCCGAAAAGCGCAATAGCAAGCGTATGGTAGAGCAGTTGGAGCGCTTGGATAACGCAAGCATATCCACTTTGCATTCCTTTTGCAGCGAACTTTTGCGCAACTATTTTTACGTTGCGAATATAGATCCGGCGTTTGCAATACTGGACGACTTGACTGTTTCGGCACTGCAAAGGCAGGCTTTGGACGATTTGTTCAGAGAGTACCTCAAAGGCGGCGACCAAAAGTTCTGGCGAGTGTACAGAATTTTTTCTACGCACCGCAGTGAGGAAAATTTCAAAAAAACGCTTTTGAATTTGCACAATTTTTCCCGTTGCAGGCAAAATTTTGCAGAGTGGTATGGGCAAAAACGTCAAAATTTTTTGGAAAAAACGCCGGATAATCCCGTTATCAAAACTGTACTTACAGATATTTGTCAAACGGCGGAATATTGCAAGGAGCAGTTGAAGACGCTTGCTAAACGCAGCGAGGAAGCGGGATTGACGGATTTTGCCGCAACGTTTGTGCGCAATGCGGAAATTTTGCAGGAACTCAATACGTCCGATTTGCAAGAGGCTATGTTTTTTGTAGCTAAATTTTCTCCCGTAACTTTGCCGCGTCGTTCGGACAAAGATTTCGGCGCGGATAAGGAAACGGAGGAGAGCGTGCGCTCGGATTTTGAGGAAATTCGTGCGGAATTGAAATCGTTAAAGGAAAAATACGGCCGTCTTTGTCGCGGTTTGACTTTGGACGTCTTGTGGGAGGAAACACGGCAGGCGACCGAAGTTACGGACAAGCTCGTGGAAATTCTGCTGCGTTTTGACGAAGCGTATTTTGCGCTTAAAAAACAATGCGGCGGTTTGGATTTCAACGATTTGGAACACCTGACTTTGAAATTGTTTGAAGACGCCGAGACTGCAGCGGAGATTCGCGAGCATTATAAGTACGTTTTTGTCGACGAATATCAAGACATAAACCCCGTACAGGAAGGCATAATCGCCAAACTTTCCGAGGGCGCGCAATTGTTTACCGTAGGCGACGTCAAACAGAGCATATACGGTTTTCGCGGATGCGAACCGACAATATTTTTGCAAAAATACCAAGATTACAAAAACGGCGGCGTCGGAAAAGTGGAGGAACTCAATTCCAACTTCCGCAGCAACGGCGAAATATTGCGTTTTGTCAACGAGGTTTTTTGCGCGGTCATGACGCGGGATTTCGGCAAAGTGGACTATCGCGATACGGCGCAATTATCGGGATCAACTCCGCCTTGCCTTGCCGTTCCGTCCGTGCAGATAGATTTTGTGGTAAAGGGCGAAAAGGAAAAGCGCGAAATCGACGAAATATACGACGTAACCAAGGACGCTGAGGAGAGCAATTACGCTACGCAAGGCGATCTGATAGCCAAAAGGATTTCGGAGTTTGTGGGGCAGCATTACGTTGATAAATTCGGTAAAGAAAGACGTATAGGCTACGGAGACGTTGTAATACTTATGCGTTCGCTTAAAGACCGCGCCGCGGATATTTACAATGCGCTTGTGGAACGCAACGTACCCGTTGCCGCCAATTTCAAAACGGCGGGATATGCCAACAAGGAAGTTCGGGACGTAATAACTCTGCTGCGTGTAATAGACAATCCGTTTTGCGACGTGTACGCCGTTGGGCTTTGTTTGTCGCCAATAGGCGGATTCAACGAAAGTCAACTTGCACAGATAAAGATTGCCACGCAGGAAAAATCCCGCGTGCCGTTTTACGTTCGTATGCAGTTGTTTTTGCAACGCGAACAATCGAGCGAATTGGCGCAGAAGACCGCATCGCTGTTGCGGTTGTTGGAAAAACTGCGGTTTTATTCCTACGGGGCTACCGTAGACGAATTGGCGCTTAAAGCGCTTGCGGAAACGGATTTTCATTTGTACGTGCAGGGACTGCCTAACGGAGCGTTGAGGCTTCGCAAACTGTACGCGTTTATAGACGGACTGAAAGGAGCGTCTTACGCTCAAAGCGTGGACAAATTTCTCGCTTATTTGGACGAAACGGAGGATACCCGTGCCGATGAAGGTATTACGGATACCGATGCCGTCCGAATAATGACTATGCACGCAAGCAAAGGTTTGGAGTTTCCCGTCGTTATCGTTGCGGGTACGGAAACGCATTTTGTTACGGATCGTCCGTCCGTGGAACGAAATGCCGAGTTGGGGTTGGCAACTCGCTACTACGATTTTGACTCTATGCGCGTGGCAAACACTTTGGGGACTACCGCTTGCGGAATGTTCAACCGCGTCAAGCAGCAGGAAGAAGAAATGCGTTTGCTATACGTAGCCATGACCCGAGCGGAATTTGCATTGGATATCGTGGGGACGGTATCGCGAAAACAGTTGACTTCCGCAGTAGTCAAACAGCCGACTTCCGCGAACAGTCATATAGATTGGATATTGACTGCATTGAAAACAAAGTACGGTAACTTTTTGCAAGCGCAAACGGACGAGCGTATAACGGTAACGGAGCAGAAAGAAAATGCGGTTCTTTTTCCGTCGCACAATCTGTTGTGTCATCAGTACACGGATGAGGCTGCGGTTAAAGCTGCGCTTTCGTGGAAATATCCTTTCGAGCAGCAAACGAAGATGCCGACCAAAATCGTCAGTTCGGCTTTGGACAAGGAATTTTTGGACGTGGACGAAAGCCGCGCCGATTACGTGCTGGAAGACAATTCCGACCGCAACTTTGTCGGTACCGCGTATCACAAAGTCTATCAATACGTCAATTACGATGCGGACAAAACGGAAATTCAAGCCACAATAGATTTTTTGGTAAACAACTGCAAAATTGATAAACAGTATGCGGAAAAACTGGACTTGGAGTTGATATACGCTACGCTTAACAACTCCGAATTACGCAAAATTATGTCGCAGGGCAAGGTTTATCACGAACTGCCGTTTATGCTGTACGTTCCGTACGACGAGGTTGCCGTAGACAAACGTTTTAGCGACGACGTTATGTTGCAGGGCGTTATCGACTTGTTAGTGCTGGGTAACGGCAGCGCAACGGTGGTGGACTTCAAGTATACTTCGCGCAGCGATTTGGTGAGGAAAAACTATCAAGCGCAACTTAAAAGTTACCGTTTGGCTGTGCAAAAAATTTGCGGCATACAAGACGTAAAGTGCTACGTGTTGTCCGTTGCGGATAACAAGTTGATAGATATGAACTGAACGGTTTAATTCACCGTGCGCTCGGTCAATTTTACAAAAACGAATTTTCTGCAATAAATGCGCGTAAGCCGGCAAAACTTGCGCATTATTAGAAATAAAAACGCAATATATTTATGTAGTCAAGTGTAACTTCCCGCTTTGTTGGCAATAATCTAGTCAAACGGTTTTTTGCTTACAAAACGGGAGGTTTTTTGTATGTCTTTTATTATTGCCGCAAGGGATTTTTTGGTCGATTACGATATTTTCGTGTTGCCCGCCGCATTTTTAGCTGTGTGGGTATTCGGAATTATAAATTTTTGCAAAAATACTTATCGTAAACAAAACAAAAAAATCGACGCTTGCCGTCGCAATTTGTTAAAAAACAATTGCCAACCGGCCGTCGTTATGTGTTCCGCGCCGGAAGAATATCGCCGGCAATGGCGAGCCTATGCCGCCAGCGGCGCAGAAAGACCTTCGCAGACGTTCGAGTTTGTTCCGCGTAAAAACAAAAAGTCGGGAATAGTGCTTGTTGTGTTGGGCGCGGCGGTTGCCTGCGTATATGCGGTGATATTTGCATTCGATACGTCGCATCGCGAATATGCGGTATTTCAAGCGGCGTTTTGGCTGGCGTTTGCAATAGTTCTTGTTGTAAACAGACTTGTGTTCAAGCGCAAAGAAAAACGCGCACGTCAAACGTTCGGCAAGTTTGTGGCTCAGCTTAATGCCGTTGCGACAATGCAAGGCGGCGCGGTTACTGCCGGAGTAAAACCAAGCGACGTCGCCCGTCAGATAAAAAAGATCAAAAAAGGCGAAGTAAGCAAGGGCGCATTGCAGCAGGCTTCGCAAATTTTGCGGCAAAACGGCTTAAACGGTACGCGTACCGCGCACGAACAGCGTCAAATAAATTATGCGTTGAACGGTTTGTTGCAGGCCTATTCCAAAAACGGTACGCGCATACGCACCTGACGACGCATAACAAAGCGTAACTTTTCGGCAACGTCAAAACGGCGTTGCTTTTTAATTTCGGATTTTTGCAGAAGACCGTATAGGAACAGGTCGCGCTCCTTTGTGCGGTAAAAATTCCGTCTCAACGTTTTATGTCAGTTAAGTTTGCGTCGGCGTGTCAAGCCTTTTTGTGCGCGCGAAAAAAAATCTTTTTGGTATTGTGTTGCTTTGAGCGGCTCAACAGCAAAAGCAAATTAGTTTTATTTTGTCGATTATCTATTTTATATCGCGGCGGTTTGTGTTATAATATATTTGCAATGAAAGGCGACATTCAAACAAAACTTAAAAATCTGCCCGCAGAACCCGGCGTGTACATTATGTACGACGTCGACGGCAACATTTTGTATGTGGGCAAGGCCAAGGTTTTGAAAAACCGCGTACGGCAATATTTCCATGCTTCTTCCAACAAGACGGAAAAGGTATTGGCAATGCTTTCGCACGTGGCGGATTTCGACTATATCATTACGCCCAGCGAAAGCGACGCATTGAGTTTGGAAAACACTCTCATCAAAAAGCATACTCCGCCTTACAACATTTTGTTGAAGGACGACAAACAGTATCCGTACGTCAAAGTTAATTTGCACGCCGATTACCCTAAGTTTGTGCATACGCGCAAATTGGTCAAGGACGGATGCAAGTATTTCGGACCGCTTACACAGGGCGGACCTAAAGCGTTTTTGGATATTTTGGGCACTTGCTTTCCCACCGTTACGTGTAATTTCAATTTTAGTAAACTGCCTAAAAATTTCCGCCCGTGTTTGAATTATCACATAGGCCGTTGCTGCGCTCCCTGCGTAGGAAAGGTGACTAAGGAAGAGTACCGCGAAATCGTCAATCGCGCGGTCAAGTTTTTGGAAGGCGATCACGACGAAGTAAAAGCCGTATTGTACGACAAAATGATGGACGCGTCTCAAAAGTTGATGTACGAACAGGCTCTGAATTACAAGCGGTATTTGGGACTTATTGACAAATTGTCGGAACAGCGTATTGTAGTGCTCAGTAAGTTTGTGGATTACGATATGTTCGCAGTTGCGTCCAACGGTAATACGTGCGTCGTCAATCATACTATGATACGCGCCGGAAAAGTTACGTTTTCCGATAATATCGCCGTGTCCGACGCCGGTTTGGACGAGGCGCAGACTTTGTCCAGTTTTTTGGCGGAGTATTGCGAAATCGCCAATTTGTGCGGCGAAATTTACACCAACTTGGAATTGCCTGACGCAGAGGAACTTGCGGCGCTTATCGGCGGCAAAATCGGGCGTAAAGTTACTGTTTCCTGTCCGAAATTGCAGGATAAAAAACGTCTTGTAGATATGTCTTACCGCAACGCCGTGCAATATTTGCAAAAAAGTCAAACAATCATTGACAAAAAATTCAACTCCACTCAAGGAGCGGTTCTGCAACTCAAAGACTTTCTTCATCTCAAACAAATGCCCACGCGAGTGGAATGTTACGATATTTCCAATATTTCCGGAGTGGACAAGGTTGCAAGCATGGTGGTGTTCACCAACGGACAAAAGGATTCGTCGCAGTACCGCCGTTTCCGTATCAAAACCGTGGAGGGCGCCAACGACTTTGCATGTATGAAAGAAGTGTTGTGCCGCCGCTTTGAACGGATGAAACAAAACGACGGAGTATTTGGTAAAACTCCGGATTTGATAGTTGTTGACGGCGGGCTGGGACAACTGGATTACGCGCGTCAGGCAATGGAGGAATCGGGCGTAAAGGTGCAGTTGGCGTCGTTAGCCAAACGCGAGGAACTTGTATACACTTTGGAAAGCGGCAATGAACCTATCGTTCTGCCCCGAAACAGTTATGCGCTCAATTTGCTTATAAACGTGCGTGACGAGTCTCACAGATTTGCGATAACGTATTTCCGCAAATTGCACAATAAAAACAGCGTCAAGTCCGTTTTGCAGGACGTGGACGGCATCGGCGAAAAACGCCGTATAGAGTTGCACAGACATTTCAAATCAATGGACAAACTAAACGCCGCAGCGGTGGAGGAAATTGCTGCCGTCAAAGGTATGAGCCGTCCCGTGGCGGAAAAATTGTACGCCTTTTTACATCCCGAAGGCGACGCATAAGCGCAAGTTCGCTTGTCGGCGGCGCAAAAATATCAAAACCAAAAAGAACTTAGTTTTGCCGAGTATCCTTTGCGGACGCTCGGCAATTTTTTTGCGGTAAAAGGAAACTGTTTAATTGATAAATATGTTATTTTGATACCGTTTTTTGGTGTGAGGTAACTTTGTACGGGGTGCGCGCATACACTGAACTATGTTAGAAAAAATTCCTCACCGAGTACATTTTGTGGGCATCGGCGGCATTGGTATGAGCGCGCTTGCTCAGCACTTGCTGCGACTTGGGCACGCCGTTTCCGGCAGCGACAGACAGGAAAACGAGCAAACGGCAAAATTGCGCAAGTTGGGCGCAATTGTTACGATAGGACATTGTGAAAACGCCGCGTGCGGCGCGGAACTGGTGGTGCATACGTCTGCCGTTCAGCAGGATAACTGCGAACTTGTCTACGCAAGGACGCACGGAATTCCTGCCGTTTTGCGCGAAGAACTGTTAGGCACTGTGTTCAACGGTTTCGGCAAAAGAATTGCCGTGTGCGGGACTCACGGAAAAACAACCGTTACCGCAATGATACATCACGTGTTGGAACGTTGCGGAGTAGATCATGCGGCGTTTATCGGAGGAGAATACCGCGGCAAAAACTACTTTTTCGGTAACGGCGTGGCCGTGGCGGAGGCGTGCGAGTACAATCGTAGTTTTTTGCATTTGCGTCCGAGTCTTTGCGTTTGTTTGAACGTTGAACACGACCATCCGGATTGTTACGCCGACCAAGCCGATACGGAACGGGCGTTTTGTCAACTTTTTGCGCAAAGTCAATGCGTAGTCTTGCCTTCGAAACACAAATCGCTGTGCAAAAAAGCTGTTATTTGCGGAGAAGACGTTGCGGCAAAAAATATCAAGATCAACGCAAGCGGCTGCGCTTCTTTCGATGTTTATTGTGCGGGAGAAAAGGTCGGACGTACGGAACTGTCGATATGCGGAAAACATAACGTTTGCAATGCAATTGCGGCGTTTGCCGCGGCGCATACGTTAGGATTGCCCGCTTTGCAAATATTGCAGGCGTTGCATACTTTTGCAGGAGTAGACAGGCGTTGGACAGCTATGCACGGTATTTGCGACGTAGTTTGCGACTACGCTCATCACCCTACGGAGATAGACGCGGCGCTGGCTACAGCTAAGAGCGTTGCAAAAGGCAGAGTCATTTGCATATTTCAACCGCACACGTACAGTCGTACTAAGGCGTTTTTCGACAGGTTTATCGATTGCTTTACAGTTGCTGACGAAGTAATATATTTGCCGGTTTATTCCGCGCGGGAAAAGCCCGTTGCAAACGTTACGTCTTTTCAATTGTACAAATTGGCGAAACTCAAAGGCGTCAACGCTAAGTATTGTCCGAATTTCGACAATGCGGCTCAGTACGTTCGCCGCATAGCAAAGCCGGACGACTTGGTGTTGCTTGTGGGTGCCGGCAACGTTAATACTCTTGCGGATATGCTTAAATAAAACTTTTTCAGTTAAGTTTTTAGCATGATTCTGCAATAAAAAATAAAATTCTGTGTTTTTACGCGCCGAATAAGGCGGTGAATTCTAGTTTATATTTACGCTGAACGTTGCTAAAAAGGCGTAATGAATTTTGTACTCTTATGCTGAAACAAAGTTGCAAGGAGCGTAATTACAAATCGCAACAAAAAAGCCACGATTTATGTCGTGACTTCTTTATGCTGCTTGAGGAGAACCTTTAACCGTTTTCGTTTTCAACTCGCCTTGAATTGTTATGAAAGATATGCCACGTCTCCGCCGCAGTCCGAGCAAACGTAACTGTTTTTTTGTGCGCAGTCGGGGCACATGCTTTTGCGGCACTTGGTGCAGATACAGTAGTCGTTGTTGTCTATTTCATTGTTGCATCCAAAACATTTCATCGTGTACTACCTCCGTTACAAGTGTGGGCAATTTCAAAGCGCTTTACACTTGCCTGCAAAAAAAACAGCCTACGCGAAATTTGCGTTGACTGTTAGATTTTTGTTAAGTCGGTTTATATATATTTGATTGTCTGCCTCGATACAATCGGTTTACTTAACAATTAAGCAGGCTGGGTCAATTTTAAGTAAAGTATAAATATGTATCTTTTGCTGCCGCAAACGTATTGATTTTTGTGCCGTAGGTATGTGCAACCGGTTCCGCCCGCAGTACCGTATTTTATTTGCGTACAATTATTTCACAGCGGCCTTTCATTATGTCGTTTTCTTGTACGATTTCGCCAATGCCGTCCGCAACGATTTTACCGGACTTAGGGTTTTTGACTGACGTTATTTTGCCTACTATATCCGCTTGCACTTCGGAATATTCAAAGGACAAGTCGCACCCAGTCATGGTGCAGTTGATAAGAACAAGGTTTTTGCAATAGCACAGCGGTTGCGTTCCGCTTATTTCGCAATCGATAAAAGTCAGATTTTGCGAATACCACCCGAGATATTCCCCCGCGACTTTGCAATTTTTCACCGTCACGTTTTTCGAGTGCCAAAAGGCGTCCTTTGTGTTTAGGGTGCTGTCGGCAATAGTGACGTTTTGCATGTATTGGAAAGAGTATTTACCTTTCATTTCCAATTTGTTTGCCGTTACGTTCTGCGAGTCTAAAAGCAGATATTCGCTTTCTACTTTGCAGTCTGTCAGCGTCAGATTTTTGCTTTTCCAACCGAATTCCGGCGAGACGACGTTACAGCGCTCAAGTTCTATTCCGTCGCATTCGCGCACAGCTTTTACGCTTTTGATATAGCAGTCTTTCAGCGTTCCGTTTTTGCAATACCACATCGGTGCGCGGCTGGGTTCAAAAAATGCGCATTTGCGCGCGGCAAATCCGTCTGCATGCCACAACGGATAGCGCAGGTCAAATTCGCATTCGGTCAGCGTTACGTTGCGCGTTTCTTTAAGGGCCGATTCTCCGTCGGCTTCTCCGCCAAACGCGCAGTTGCATACTTCGGCGTCCGTCAGGTTGTAAAGGGCGCGTTCTTGATCGAATCGTTTGTCGCAAATCTTTTTCATAGTAGAGATATTATACACCAAATTGTAATTTGTGCAAGTAAAATTTGTTTTAAGCGCGGTTTTTGTCGCTTGCGCCATAGTAACTATAAGTAATGCGACTCATCTGCAATGGTGTTGCAAAAAAATCGTTATCGTGGTACAATTTCAACAATAGACCCGAATTTGCATTTCGGAAAGGGAGTTGTGAAATATGGCAATAGCACTAACTCGTCCGCAAGACGCTCGCAGAACGTATTCTACGCTGTGCACAACGTTGGACAATATGAAGTGGACGTATCAGCCGGACGACGAAAAGATGGTTATCAACACTTCAGCCGTTGGGGAAGATTTGACGATAAAACTGCGCATAGTAGTTAGCGAGGACAGGGGATTGATGTACGTCAAGTCCCCCATGCCCTACAAAGTTCCGGAAAACGCTCGCGAGATCGTCGGTACTGCGGTAAACGTGGCAAATTTTTCCATGCTTAACGGTTGCTTCGAGTACGACAAAAACGACGGCTACTTGGCGTTCAAAATCGTGGTGCCTTTTGACGGGTGCGTGATAAGCGAACAAGTGTGTCACTACATGATTGTTCTTGCTTGCCAAATGACGGATAAGTTTAACGATAAATTTTTGGCGGTGGCAAAAGGCAATATGCGCCTTGCCGATTTCGAGGCGTTTGCAAACAAATAATTTTGAGCGTATTAGCATCGACAGTTGCAGAGTATGTCAAAATTGCAAACACTAGGTGTAAAAATGAGTCGGTATAGATATACAATTATTACATCGACTTGACTCTATACTTTTAAGGGTAAAAATATGAACAAACACAAATTGGGTTTTGCATTGGGTAGCGGCGGTTCGCGAGGTATTGCTCATATAGGCTTTTTGCAAGCGATGGAAGAAGCAGGAATCGTACCTGACTATATAACGGGGTGCTCTATGGGCGCCGTTGTCGGCGCCGCATACGCTTCCGGAAAAAGTCCCGAGGAAATGCGCAAAATAGTGATGAAAATCCGTCCGTCTGATCTTATCGAACTTACGCCCAAAAAGGGCGGTTTGTTTAATCCTGCGCGCATTTCCAAACTGTTTTGCAAGCACATTGGCGACGTCACGTTCGATCAATTGAAAATTCCTTTTCAGTGCGTGGCTGTTGACATGGTTTCGCAAAAAGTGGTGCGATTGTCTAGCGGCAAGGTTGTGGACGCCGTTGTGGCATCCTCCAGTATACCGGCATTTTTCCGCCCGTCGTTGAAGGACGAAATGATATTGGTGGACGGCGGAGTGTTGGAACGCGTACCCGTGCGCGAGCTTAAAGATATGGGCGCGGAAAAAATCGTGGCCGTAGACGTTTTGGGCAGACAAAATTTACTTAAAGAAAACCCCAATATGGTAAACGTACTTGTACATATTGTGGGAATTACGGATAACTTTATTGTAGAAAAATACAAAAAAGCAAATAGAAGAATAATCGATTTGTGGATAGAGCCGGATTTGGGTACAATGAACCAATATGCATTCAAAAACTTCGGTTTTGCTTACAAACAAGGATACGCTTTGGGACAGCAGTATGCCGAACAAATACGTGCTTTATCTCAAGCCGACTAACGCGGTCGGCGTATTTTATGAAATTATCTAATACAAATTTCGGTTTATTCGTCGTAAAGTATTGAATTTTCAATTACCAATGTTTACCGTCGTTACAGTAAATTGCGCTTACTTATAATTATATAAATTAAGATTGATTAAATTGAAATATTTTCCTGCAAAACACTTTATTATGCTTTACGTTATTGTTATTATAAACGAACCCGCAAAAAGCTTTGCGGGTTTAGTTATATTACTTTTTAATTTTTTATGCGTTGTTCTTTTAAATTTTTAAGATATTCTTTCGCTGCTTGTGCAGCTTCGTCCAAAGTTCTGTCAAGCTCTTCTTTTTGCGACGTGTACTTTGCAATTTCTGCGGCTTTCTTTGCTTCAAGGTCTGCCCATTCTTCTTCCGACAAATCTGCTTTGATTTTGTTAAGATACTCTTGCGCTTTTACTTCAAGACGGTTAGAGAGTGTTCTTAATTCATCCAATTCGATTTTTTCGCCTGCAAGAATAGTGTCGATTTGCGCTAAAATTTCTTTCAAATCTGCCGTGCAAGTTTCCATAACGGTTTTTACTGCGTCGGGTAAGGAATTGAACATTTCTTCAACCGAAGTCAAAATATTGCGTGCGCTTGTTAAAGCGGCTTCGATTTGCGGTTTGTACTCTTCGGTCATTTCGTTTACTTTTTCTTTGATTACTGCTTCCGCTTGTGCAAGAGCTTCCGTCAACGCCGCTTTCGTCTGTTCTAACGTGTCCGAAGCGGGGGTATTCTTGAACAACTTATCCGCATAGGCTTCTATGCTTTCAATCGTAACTTCGCCTTTTGAGTTTTTAAGCGCATCCGCTGATTCCATTCCGAGAGCCGTTACAATAGCTTCGATTTGCGTTGTATTCAAAGGGTAGTTATCTACTTGCGCGGCAAGTTCCGCAACGTCGCAGATTGTACTAAATCCCGTTGCCGCCGAAGCGTACATTTGATAAACGCCGCCGTAATATGCAGTCATAAGGTGGGAAGTCATATTTTCGAGATAATATTTTGTATAAACGCTGTATCCCGCAATTTCGGCAACTTGCTCGTATGCTGCAAGAGCTTTCGTTTTAACTTCCAAATAAGTGGCGGTGGCAAATTCTTCGATTTGCGGACTTACTTCTTTCAGCATTTGAATAAGAGCGGCGTCGTTTAATGCAACCGCAGCATCGAGAGATATATCGCCCGTTTCGGATACGGAAAGCGCAAGTTTGAATTTCTGCACCGACATATTCTGAATTGCGGAATTGTTGGGGAATTGCTTTTTAACCTCGTTCATCTTACGAAGTAAAGAATATGCGCCTTCGCCGTCGGTAGTAACCGTTAAGCCTAAATTAGCGGCGGTAGCTGTAATCGAAGTATTTACTTTGCTCAAAATTTCGGTTGCAAAATCGTTATCGCCTGACGATACAATCGTATCTACAACCTTATTGTTCTCGTCAAGGTAGCCGTATTTGACAGCCAAGTCGGTTATCTTATTGATGGCGTCGTCGATTTTTTCGCCTTCAATACCCGTTTCTTCATACAGTAAAACTTGTCCGTCCTCGTTCTCTCCGCGAACGCTTACAACTTTATTATCTTTATCGACAATGAGTTCAACGGCGGGATTGATGTCCAAACTTACGTATGCAAGTTTTTCCGTGTCTCCGTCTGGCTTGTCGGGGTTAAACAAATTGCAAGCGGTAAGGGAACACATTGTTACAGCCAGAAAAACCGATAAGATAATAGCACCGAATTTCTTTTTCATAAAAATCCTCCAAATTTTATTGTACCTATTAAACAAAGCGCGTTGTGTTTTTATTGCAATAAGATAAAATTTTTTAGAAAAATTTAGGCCCTCGATATTCAATCGGGGGCGTATCGGTTAATTTTTAATTGCTTGCCAATAGGCGTTGAGCGATCCGTATTGTTGTACTGTACTTTCTATAAAACTATCATAGTCCGTTTTTTCAATAGGCGGTCTGTATTTGTTGTACAAATTCTCGTATGTTTCAAGTCTAGATTTATATTCTGACTTGATAAGAGCCGACGTTTTCTCAACGTATTCGGCAAGCGATTGCGGGGCTTGCAGATAATTTGCAAAATCGCTTGTAATCAAGCCCGTAATTTCCAATATTTCCGTTATATCCGAAGAAAGCTCTTTGAATTTGTCGAAAGAAAAACTTTCTAATAGCGTGGCAATATTGCTTGCCGGAATTTTAAGATAACTGTTTGCCGCATCCGTTAATTGCGTAACGCCCGTAATTTCAACACCGTAATCTGCTTTATAGTTTTCAAGGGCGGTTTCCATTTCGGACATTAGTTTTGCAAACTCTCCACTTAACGTATTGCCGTATAATTTCTTTACCGTCCAATAATCGCCGAGCATTTTTATTGGATTGTCTGCGTGATTTAATATAGTAAAGTACAACTGAGACAAGTTCTGTATATCTTCGGCATTCTTTATAATACGCTCGATATTACCCGATAAACTTTCGGTAACATAATCGAAAAGTTTGTTCTCTACGACAAGTTTGTTATACAAGGACTGTAAATCTTGTAAACTTAAATTTTCCGCCGTTCTATCGGAAAATAATACGGTACTGTCTTTTATAAACTTTGCCGCATTTTCGGCGGTTATGCCGCTTCGCAAACAAAATTCGTCATTGTTTACGTTTTCGGCAATAACTACGACGAACAAGCCTTTGTCGGTAAAATAAGTTTCAAGGGCTGTTTGCGCTTTCCCTAAAAAATCTTCGTCGCCGAGTCCGCTGATACGAACGGCAGAGCCTTTTTGCTCTAAATCAATATAGCCGAGCTTTGCCGCATAATCGGTGTAGTACGTTACAGCTTCGTCTATGCTTTTTCCTTTGATCTGATTGCGCACGCTTTCGTCCGAAAGAATAATATCGGCGTCGGCGTTGGAAGCAATTACCCCCGTAACAATTCCGTCTTCGTCTGCCGACATAGTAACGGCAGGATTGATTTCCAAAGTGAATAGAAAATCTCTGTAAGAATTATTCGGTTTAATCAAAAGCACGCACAACAAGACTGCACAAAGCAATAATGCAAATGCCGCCGCAGCAATGGGTATCAGTTTTTGTTTGCTAATAGACAGCACGGCTGTATTGCCGCCGTTGTTGTCTATATTCTCGGTTGTGGAGATAGGGGTATTCTTAATATCGTCGCGCAAGGCGGGCGTTATTTCGTCAAGCTCGTCTTTCCAACGTTTTTTCCATGATTTCATTGTTCGCCCTCCTTCAAAGCAGTTTTTAATTTTTCTATACTTCTCTTGTATTTTGAAGTAACCGTACCCGTAGGACAATTCAACTCTTGCGCAATTTCACGGTGTTTATAACCCCACAAAACGTGCAAGTTGACTATGTACATTTCTTCTTCGGTTAGAACTTGTTTCATTACGTCCGTTATGCCGTCGGATAGTTTAGTGTCGCTTCTAGTTTCAATATCATCCGTATATACAAGGCGTTTATTCTTGTTGATTTCGTTTATAGCGGTATTCTTTGCTATTTGTAATATCCAAGCTCTGCCGTCCGTTCCGTGCTTGTATTGATTTATGTTCAACTTTATTTTCAAATACACGGTCTGCATTGCGTCTTCCGCATTTTCGTATTTTTTATAATACGAATACACAAAGGAAAACACGCCTCGCTTCGTTCCTTCGTAAAGTGCGGCAAAGGCGTTGTTATCTCCGTGTGAGATTTTTATAAGCAGTTTATCGATCTGCCGTTTATCCATAGCGTCCTCATATTATTAAACAATCGATTTATTATTTTTGTTGCATTTGTATGTAAATCTTGTAAATAAGTTTAGCATATCTTGTAAAAAATTCAAACTTGTTTTTCTATTATATAAAAACGACGTTTGCATATAAGCAATCGTCGTTCTAACGTTATTGTAATGAAAAATGTTAAATTTATTTTTGTCAGTTTTTTCGAGTGTTGTTGCGCAACAATTTGTTTTATTTTTATTCGTCCAAATATTTTTCCACCAACGTTTCGTCGTTTGTTACGTCTTCGCCGTTTATAAATACCTTGTTTGTGTCTATTACAAATTCAGTATCGTTTTTGTTCTCGTCGGGTATATATGCGCTGTCGTAGGCGGATAAAATTTTGTCGTGTCCGCCGGCAGGATTAAGCGTACAGTTGGTAAGCGTTACCTTGTTGTTGAAAGGCGAACGGATATCTATAAGTTGCTGCACCGTGTTTATTGGCGTGCCGTCAACCTCGTTTACCAATGCCGTAATGGTGCAATCGGTAAAAGTAAAGTCGTTGTTTGCGCTCAACGTCTTTTCTTCAAATATATCTCCTTTCTCAGTCATGATATATCCTGCCGAAATAACGGTGGTAAAGTAATTACCCGTGCCGTCGGGGCTGGGGTGGATGTTCTTTCCCACAAAAGCGCTGTCGGTTGCATTAAACGTCACGTTGCTTGCGTGGTTGTTTATTGCCGCCCAACCTTGAATAGTGCTGTCCTTTACGTTGATTGTAAGACGGTTATTGTCTCGTATAATATTTAGCGCATAGTAGTCTGGTATCAAGAGCGACACGTTTTCGATGTTGACAATCATGTTTTCGGAACTGCCGAAGTTTATACCGCGCAGGAATTGCACGGATTGCCCCTGTGCGTACACAACTTCTAAGTCGACGTTTTTGACGGTTACGGTGCAGTCGCTGGCTGCAATATTTACAAGACGGTAGTCTTTGGCTAAGTTTCCTCTTGCGGTTATTTTGTGTCCGCCGCCGTCCAACGTCAGCGCTTTGTCAATAACTACGTTTGCCCCGTCTTGCAATACTATATCGTCGGCAAGCAGTACGTTTTCACCGTTCAGTAAGGCTGCGGCAAGTTCTTCCGCGCTGGTAACAACGGTGCGGGACAAAGGTTCTCCGACGGTTTGGTCGCAGTAATATTTGCAGACGGTACATGCGTAGCGCACCGTTTCGCCTTTTTCGTAGGTGGCTTCCGCAATAGTCGTGCCTTTGTCCAAATCGTGCGGCGCTTTGTCGGATACTTCCGTGCAGCCGTCTTTCAGACATTTGTGAAAGTGGCTGTCGTTGTCGTAGGACCAGCCCGTTTCAAAATCGTGCTCGCCGCAAGCGGCTAACGTAAGCGCAAGACAGCACGCAAGCGTGCAAACAAGTATTGTCAATATCTTTTTCATTTCGTGTATTCTCCAAAAGCGTTTTTTCGAAGCGGCCGAAGCCGTATTACTTCTTCGCAAACGCTGTTTACGATATTATATATTATTTACCGATATTTAGTCAACAATATGCGTTTTACAACAAAATGCGCAAAAATAACTTAACGACGTTTGTGCGTGCGAACTTCTTAGAAATTGACGTAAAAACCGGTTGGTATTGCGCAATTTTTTTATTGTAAAAAAATGCGCGTTCCGAAACGTAATCGAAGCGCGCACGTAGATTTTTTATTTGACAAACCAGTGTCAATAGTTGCGTTGGTCTCCCCAAAAGTAGACTGCAATCGTCCCCGGTCCGCAGTGACTGGCCATTACCATTCCTATATCGTGGATTTCCACATTGTGCAAGTTCGGAAACCGAGCGTCCATTGCCGCTTTGGTTTGTTGCGCAAGATGCCAGCAGTTGGAGTGCTGAATTATCACTTTTCCACAGTGCTCTTTTCCGCCCGTTGCCAATTTTTCCATATCGTCCATTATTTTAGTTATGGCCTTTTTTGCGCTTATAACTTGAGAATAGACGACTATTTTGCCTTCTTTTGTAACGCGCATAAGCGGACAAATACGCAGCAAGTTACCGATCATCATTATGGGTGCAGATACGCGTCCGCTGCGGCGGAAAAACGTTAAATCGGTGGAGAAAAACAGCAGGTGAGTTTTTGTGCGGTTTTCCGTTGCCCAATTGCAAAGTTCTTCAAAACTCGCGCCCTTGTCTCTTTCGTCCAAAACGCCGTCTACAAACAGCCCGTATCCGCCTCCTCCGCAAAGAGAGTCGACGACAACTACTTTATGGTCTCCTTCTTTGTTGACGGTTTCCGCAGCCAGCATGGCGTTGCGTACCGATTGAGACAATCCGTTGCTAAACGAAATATGCAGCACGTCTCCGTATTTCAGTTGTTCGCGAAAAAAGTTCTCGTAACTTTCGGTGCAAATTTGGCTTGTGAGGGCGCGTTTGGTTTTAACAAGTTCGTAAAACTGTGCCAGAGCGCCGCTGTCTCTGCCCATATTGTCTTCAAATTCTTCTTCGCCAATAGTATATGTGTAAAAAATTACTTTGCAATTTCTTGCCCGCAAGTATTCATAGGGCAAATCTGCAGTCGATTCGCACGTAACCGTATACACAACACTTACCTCCTTGTATATTTCGGTGCTACAATTATACAACATTATTTCTAAAAATTTTCCTACTGTTTGACAAAACGTGTCTACGTTGTAAGATTTGGCGAGTAGATTTTGCTAAAACAACTCTACTCACAGTAGAATGAGGCGTTTTTGCGCTCAAAAACTTGCATAAAAGGCTGAATAATGGTACAATATAGCCTATGAACGTACAAAATCCGGTTGAAACCGCCGATTTGGAGCAAATGAAGGATACGATTGCAAAAAATCTGGTGGCTTATCGCAAAAAAGCTAATTTGACGCAACAAGAAATCGCACAACAATTAAACTACTCCGACAAAGCTGTCAGCAAGTGGGAACGCGCCGAAGGCGTGCCGGACGTTTTGGTACTTAAAACTCTTGCAGATATTTACGGAGTTACCGTAAACGATTTCTTGGTAGAGCACGAAACTCATCAGGTTGCGCCTACTCACACAGGCAAGGCCAAACGGTTGCTTATTTCTTTGCTGTCAACGGGCTTGGTATGGCTTATCGCAACAATAGTCACGGTAACGTGGCTTATGGTGGACAAGACCGTTCCGGTTGCAAAGTATGCGTTTGTATCCGCATGGCCCGTGTCCATGATCGTATTGTTGGTATTTGCCTGTATTTGGGGGAAATTGTGGCATAAGTGCGGTGCGGCGTCGTTGCTGACTTGGTCATTGTGCGTGCTTATCGACGTGTCGCTCAAAAGCGTTTTCAATTCCACGCTTATTTATATTGTCGGCGCCGTGTTGCAGTTGCTGATCGTTTTGTGGTTTCTGTTGCGCTTTTTTGTATTGAAGGACAGAAAACATAAAAAGAAGTAAAGCGCAACAGAAACGCGGCGAGGGGAAGCCGAGCCCTTTCTAAATGCGCTTTTTTGTATTGAAGGACAGAAAACATAAAAAGAAGTAAAGCGCAACAGAAACGCGGCGAGGAAGTTGCCATTGCAGTTGCGGTTAGACGCCGGTAGTATTTTCAAAATTGATATTTGCGCATAAAAAAGTGTATGAGCCTTAACTCATACACTTTATATTTTTCGGTTTGCACCTATAAGCAAATCAATATTTTAAGAAAACAATATGTCGCGTTTCTTAAAAATTAAATTTTCTTTTTCATGTCGTCTACGGTATCGCTAAAAACGTTACCCGTTTGTCCTAACAATGCTCCTGCCGTAAAACTAGAAGCTAGTCCGTAATCGGCGTAAATATTTTGCCCCGAGATGTATGAGAAAATATTCGAACCGATACATACCATCGGATAACCCATTTCTTCCGAAGTCGCTGGACGGCCGTTCCAAGATCCAAGGAAAATATTTTCGATGCTTGCTTTACCTTCGTTACGGTCTCCTGTTGCCGAAGACGTTTTGTAGAACGTTTCGGAAAGACCCGTAATGGTGTCGCCGGGGCATATAGAGTTAAGGCGTATTTTGCGTGCAATAAATTCCGGCGAATGGCACTTTGCCACAACATACGAATTTAGGCATTGCTTCGCAAACGTATAGTCGCAGGGCGCCTTATACAAATTGCTGTGAGCCTCGTACCAAGCCATGCCTTCTTCCCACGTTTTGGTTGCAATGAGCTCTTGTGCAGTACCGAATACTTGTTCCCAACCGAATCCGCCGAACGAAGAAATAAAGGTAACCGAACCGTTGTCTATAATACGGGGCAGTAATTTTTCGGTAATATATTTTTGACTGTAAAAGTTGACTTTTTCAACTAAAATTTCGTTACCGGGATGCGTTGCAATTCCGTGGCAAAGGAACAGGCAGTCGATTTTTGCCGGCAATTGCTCGATCCACTTGTCAATTTCCTCTTTGTTTGCAAGATTGGCTTTGTACGCTTGCGTAACGGGTAATTCGATGTCGTTGATGTCTACTGCGTATACTTTTGCGCCAAGGTCAATTAACATTTTCGTGGCGGCTTTGCTCATTCCCGATGCCGAGCCGGAAATAACAACAGTTTTGCCTTCATAGCCAAAAAGTTTTTTGATGTCCATAATTTATACTCTCCTTTATTTTTGTCAATTTGACATGCAATGACTTTTATGTTAATATTTTACCTACACAGTGTCGCAATGTCAACAAACAGTATTTTTTGAAACGTTGCGTAATCAACACTTACTATAGATGTTGTCGGTTTTTTTGATTAAAAATATAACCTGAAGGAATAGAAATTATGCAAGAAACCAGACGTGTACGAATGACTAAGAGATGTCTAAAAGACGCATTGTTAGAGTGCCTTTCATACGATCCTTTATCTAAAATAAACGTTACAAACTTGTGCAAAATCGCCGACGTAAATCGTTCTACTTTTTACTCTTACTACAACAACGTCAGCGAATTGTTATGTGAAATAGAAAACGAAGTTTTAGAGCAGATTCCGCGCAACACGCAAGCGGAATACGTAAACTATGACGACAAATTTTTGACGGATCTGGAGATGTTTTTTGATTACGTCAAACGCAATGATAAAACGTTTAGAATATTGATGTTGCAAGCAAACGGCGAAGAATTTAATCAAAAACTGCTCTCTTTCGTATACAATCATTATAAAAACAGCATTTTGGTAAAAGATAAATTGCTTGCAAAATATTGCAGCGTTTACTGTATCAACGGTATTGTGGGTATGACTAAGGAGTGGATTAGAGACAATTATCCTATGGGATCGAAACAATTTGCGGACCAGGTATTTCAAATGTCGATACAGGCGTCGGATATAGAATAAAAAATCTGTTTAACATTGAACGTCTCGCCGGATGTTCTTGTCGTTCTCATTGGAAACATATATTGTCAATCAAAAGTAGCATTTGTAACAAAATATTGCGTAAATATAAACGGGACAAAGAAAATACTTTGTCCCGCTTTGCTATTGCAAATGTATTATAATCAACTTAATCTTCTTCTATTTTGCCGACCTTTATAAGATTGGTACCCACATTTTTGCCAAGAGGCACGCCCGCGGTTATAACCACGTTATCGCCGCCTTTTGCAAGTCCCAAACGTCGGACCGTTTCCTCTGCGTTGATAAACATATCGTCGGTGTTGTCAAATGTCTGGCAGATCGACGGTATCACTCCCCAACTGGTTGCCAATTGATGGTAAACTCTGTCGCTGTTGGTCATGGCAACGATCTGTGCCTCGGGGCGGAATCGCGAGATCATTCGCGCAGATACGCCGCTTGCGGTATATACCACAATGGCTTTTGCATTTATGTCAAACGCGGTATTTACGGTGGCGTGCGAAATCGCGTCCGTGTTGTCCAGCAAAGTAAACGGACTGGACGTGTACATCTGGCGGTAGTTTACGTTGCGTTCCGCTTCCTCTGCAATGCGCGCCATGGTGGCGATAGTATTGCTCGGGTTTATGCCGACTGCGCTCTCTGCGGACAGCATAACGCAACTGGAACCGTCGTACACTGCGTTAGCCACGTCTACGATTTCCGCGCGCGTGGGGCGAAGTTTAGTCACCATGCTTTCCAGCATCTCGGTTGCGGTAATAACAAACTTGCCGCTCATACGGCTTTTTGTTATCAGCAGTTTTTGTATTGCCGGTAGTTTTTCGTAAGGCAATTCTACGCCCAAGTCGCCGCGCGCAACCATTATTCCGTCGCTGGCGGCAATTATCTCGTCAATATTGTCCACGCCGCTTTGACTTTCTATTTTAGAAATCAGACAAACGTCTTTTGCTCCGCACTTTGTTAAAAATTTGCGTACTTCTTTGACGCATTCTCCGTCTTGGACAAAACTCAGCGCGTACATTTCTGCACCTATTTTTACGCCGTATTCCAAGTCGCGCTTGTCTTGTTCGGACAAAAAAGGTATGTTCAGTTTGACGTTGGGAACAAACAAACCCTTACGGTCGGTCAAAGTGCCGGAATTTTGCGCTTCCGTGCGTATCGTGCTGCCGATAATGTCGGTAACTTTGAATACCAACAATCCGTCGTTTAACAGAACCGTGCATCCTACGGATATGTCTTTGTGCAATTCTTTGTAGGTTATGGAAACTTTTGCGTCGTCCCCGATTACGTCTTCGGCGACAAAGTCAAAAGTCATGCCTTCCGTCACTTCGATTTTGCCGCTTTCGAACGTTCCTATGCGGATTTCCGGTCCTTTTGTGTCAACCATAATGGGGATAGGCACGCCCAAGTTTCTGCGTACTTTTTTTACGTTGTCCACGCGTACTTGGTGTTCTTCGTACGTGCCGTGGCTCATGTTGATACGGGCGACGTTCATGCCGGCAAGCGCCATTTTTTTGATTTGGTCGTAAGACGTGCTGGCGGGACCGAGCGTACACACAATTTTGGTTTTTCTCATTTTTCGCCTCCGTAAATTTGGCAACTGCGGACGATCTGCGGCTATTGTCGCTTGTGCGACGCCGAGTTGACGTTTGTTCCCCAAAGCCTGCATTTTGTACTTTACGCAAAACGCAGCGGGAAAGTTCCGCATATTACGCATTATATTCATTATAAAACAAAAATCAACATTTGTAAACAAAGGCGTCGGCTTTTTGATCATATATTTTTGCTTCGGCAAAATTGACATTATACTCTTTTGGTGCGATAATAAAAAAACAATAATTTCAAAAAGTCGGTTTTGCCGCGAACGCCGCCGTTTGCTTCTGACGATATGTATATTTGTACTGCGCGCCGGACGGTTTTGCGTTTTGCAAACAAAAAAATTGCTTTGAGAATATACTACGGTATGCTTTTTTGCACGGCAAAACTACACGCCGTACGGCGGAGCTTTGACGGGCGAAAGAATCTCGCATTTTTGGGAGCGACTATGTTCGGTTTGCTGGTTGCAATAATATATACGGCTTTTATAAGTTTGGGTTTGCCCGATTCTTTGTTGGGCTCGGCGTGGTCGGTAATAAGCGTAGACTTGGGTGCGCCTATTTCCGCCGCGGGGGCGATCACTATGATAATTGCCTGCTCAACAATAGTGTCCAGTCTGTTTTCTAATTTTCTCACCAACAAGTTGGGCACGGGTCTGCTTACGGCGCTTAGCGTGTTTTTGACGGCATTGGCGCTGTTGGGATTCTCATTCGCGACGGAGTTTTGGCATTTATGCGTTATCGCAGTACCGTACGGATTGGGCGCAGGCGCTGTGGATGCGGCGCTGAATAACTACGCGGCTATACATTTTTCTTCGCGCCACATGAACTGGCTTCACTGCTTTTGGGGAGTCGGCGCTGCAATCAGTCCGTACATAATGGGCTTTTGTTTGTCGCGCGGTTTCGGTTGGCAAACGGGCTACCGTTCCGTAAGCGTGTTGCAGGCGGTGTTGACCGTGGTGTTGTTTGCTTCTTTGCCGCTGTGGAAAAAGCAAAAAGCAAAAACTTTGGAAGCCGTCGTTCCCGCAAAAACGCGCGATGCGTTAAAGATAAAAAGCGTATGGTTGGTGTTCGTACTGTTTTTTGCTTACTGTGCGCTGGAACAAACCGCAATGCTGTGGGCAAGCAGTTATTTGGCTATGTACCGCGGAGTAGAGGCAAATCTTGCCGCGACTTTCGCCACGTTGTTCTGCACGGGAATTACTGTAGGCCGGTTTGTGTGCGGACTGTTTTCCGATAAAGTCGGCGACAAGGCTCTTATCCGTACCGGCGCGATAGTTACGTGCGTAGGGATAGTTGCGATCGCTTTGCCTTTCAATACAAACGTCGTGGCATTGGGCGGTTTCGTCGTGATAGGTCTAGGATGCGCGCCCATTTACCCCGCGGTGATACACTCTACTCCGATAAACTTCGGACAGGAAAATTCGCAAGCTATCGTCGGTATACAAATGGCGTTTGCCTACGTAGGAACTACGTTTATGCCGCCGTTGTTCGGTCTTTTGATAAATTACGGCAGTTGGGTGTTGCCTGTGTTTTTGTCGGTGTTTGCGATGATACTCATCGTATTGTCGGAAACGGTAAACGCTGCGGTAGCTAAACGTAATAAAACTGTTCAACAACAAACTTTGATACAAGGCGGTGACGAAAATCTATGAAAAATCTTATTTCTGTTTCTCCGGAAGTGTTGGACGCCCTAAAAAACAACCGTCCGGTAGTTGCGCTTGAAAGTACGATCATTTCCCACGGCATGCCGTATCCGCAAAACGTAGAAACTGCGCGAACGGTGGAACAAATCGTTCGCGACGCAGGCGCAGTGCCGGCTACAATTGCGGTGATCGGCGGCAAACTGACCGTCGGATGCAATGCGGAGCAAATCGACCGTTTGGGTAAAAAGGGTACGGCCGTCGCAAAAGTTTCCAGAAGAGATTTGCCGTTTGTAGTGGCTAAAAAGCAGGACGGTGCAACTACGGTTGCCGCAACAATGTACGTTGCTTCTCTTGTCGGAATCAAGGTTTTTGCTACCGGCGGTATAGGCGGAGTTCACCGCGGCGCGGAAACGACTATGGATATTTCCGCCGACCTTGACGAGTTGCAGCAAACCGGCGTCATGGTGGTATGTGCGGGAGTCAAATCTATTTTGGATATAGGTCTTACTCTAGAGTGTCTGGAAACGCGGGGCGTTGCCGTTGTTGGATACAAAACCGACGATATGCCTGCGTTTTACACTCAAAAAAGCGGCTACAAAGTAGATTACCGTCTGGATACCGCAGCGGAGATCGCCAACGCGTTTGCCGCAAAATGCAGGCTGGGATTGCCAAGCGGAATGTTGGTTGCCAATCCGATCCCGGCGCGTTACAGTATGGATAGCGACTATATTTCAAACAATATTACCGAGGCGCTTAAAGAAGCGGAATCGTTGGGCATTCACGGCAAACAAACAACGCCGTATCTGTTGGACAAAATTCAAAAACTCACCGGCGGAAAAAGTTTGCAGGCAAACATACAGTTGGTATACAACAACGCGCGTTTGGCGGCAGAGATTTCCGCTTGTCTGTGCAAAACGAAAATATGATTCGGTCAAAAAAGACAAAAGAGGAACTACTATGAAATTCGGCGGATTGGCAAAACTGACGCTTTTGGATTATCCCGAAAAGGTGGCGTGTACGGTGTTCACCGCAGGGTGTAATTTCCGCTGTCCGTTTTGTCACAATGCGGGACTTGTGGGCGGAACAAATTGCGAAAATCTGTCGCAAGAGGAAATTTTTGACTTTTTGAAAAAGCGCAAATCCGTTTTGGAAGGTATGTGTTTGACAGGCGGCGAGCCTTTGTTGCAACAGGGTGTGGAAGATTTTTTACGCAAAGTAAAGTCTCTGGGATACAGCGTCAAGTTGGATACAAACGGATCGTTTCCGAATAGGCTGCGGAATCTTATCTGCGAGGGATTAGTGGACTACGTGGCTATGGACGTCAAGAACAGCAAGGAACGTTACTCTGAAACTGCCGGATGCGGCAACTTGGATATCGACGCCGTGTGCCGGTCGGTGGAACTGCTTAAAAGCGGAGTCGTAAACTACGAGTTCCGTACGACGGTAACGGGCAATTACCATACGGAAGAAAGTATGGAGCAAATGGGCGTTTGGCTTCAAGGAGCAAGCAAACTGTATTTACAAAAGTTTGTGGACAGCGGCGACCTTATAGACGGCAACACTGTGGGTTGCAGCGACGAAACAATGAGAGAGTATCGGCGCATTTTGAAAAAGTACGTACCCAACACATATTTGAGAGGGATAGAAGATTAGTTGTCTGCGGCGCCGTAAGGCGCCGTTTTTTTTGTAATCTTGTATATTGTCAACTCGCTTGCCTCTTTGCTTTGTGTTGACAATTGCCCTGCAACTGGGGTATAATTTATCGTAACGGTTTGTTAAGAAAGGCTGTGCCGAGTTATGGAAAAAGTAAGACCTTTGTAACTAAACTGTTTTAGGAGCATTATGAAAACAAGAATCGGGGGTCAGGCCGTAATAGAGGGCGTAATGATGCGCGGCGCAACAAGCGAGGCCTTGTCCGTCAGGGACGAAATGGGGCAGATCCGCGTGGAAACAAAACGTCTGCCATTGAAAAAACCTTGGTATCGCAAGGTGCCTTTTTTGCGCGGAGTGATCAATCTTGTCGTCTCTATGATAGATGGTTTCAAGATTATCGGTAAATCCGCCGAAGTTATGGTGGAGGACGAAATAGATACAAGCGGCAAAGGTATGGGCGGACTTATGTTTTTTTCCGTTTTGTTCGGCTTGGCGCTTGCCGTTGCGTTGTTTATAATTGCGCCTACCTATCTTACCAAAGGCATAACTTTGCTTTTTCCGTCGTTGGACTGGGACGGTAAATTTGTTTGGCTCAACGCTTTGTTGGAAGGCGTTTTCAAAATTTTGGTATTGGTTGCATATATGGGTACAATTTCCTGCATGAAGGAAATAAAACGCGTGTTTATGTATCACGGAGCCGAACACAAAACCATTGCCTGCTACGAGGCAGAAATGCCTTTGACTGTGGAAAACGTGCAAAAGTGCAGCCGCTATCACGACCGCTGCGGTACAAGTTTTATCGTATTTGTAGTTGTCTTGTCCGTCGTACTTATGTTGGTACTGGACATTGTGTGCATTGTTTGCAATTTTACTTTGTTTATCGAAAACAGATGGCTGCGCGCTCTGTTAAAAATTGCGCTTTTGCCTGTCACCGCCGGGTTCAGTTACGAAATGCTTATGCTGCTCGCACGCACGAACTTTGTACTTTTCCGTCCGCTGAAATGGTTGGGCAAGCAGTTTCAAAAACTTACTACCAAAGAGCCTGACGACGCTATGTGCGAAGTTGCTATTTGTTCTTTTAACAAAGTGTTGGAAATGGACGCCGATCAAAGCATTCCGGAAGAACATTTTCCCGATCCCATAACTCTTGCGCAGTTTCGCGAGCAAGTGGAAACCTGCGGCATAACGGAATACGCCGGCAAAGCCGACGATTGGCTTGTATGCGCGTTGCTACGTATCAAGCCGGAAGATTTGCAAAAAGATTTGAAAATACCTTTCGGTTGGACGGTGCGTTTGCAAAAATACGCGGAGCGTATGGCAAACGGCGAACCGTGGCAGTACGTATTGGGAGTTGCGCCGTTTTATTCGCGCAACTTTACCGTGGACAAAAACGTACTTATTCCGCGTGCGGAAACGGAATTGGTGGCGGAGCAAGTCATAAAGCGCCTTGACAAGTGCGAAACGGTGTTGGATCTGTGTTGCGGTAGCGGTGCAATAGGTATTACCGTTGCTTGCGAAGTTGCAAAAATGAATATCGCCTCCGTGGGCGTTACTTGTGCGGATATCAGCCGCGACGCGCTGAAAGTTGCCAAACGCAACGCCAAAAAACTGAAAGCACGCGTAAAGTTTACCGAAAGCGATATGTTTGCCAAAATAAAAGGTAAATTTGACTTTATCGTGTGTAATCCGCCGTATATTCAAACGTCAGTTATCGAAACTTTGGACGCCGGCGTCAAAGATTACGAACCGCGCCTTGCTTTGGACGGCGGAGCGGACGGGCTGGATTTCTATCGCATTTTGGCAAAGGAGTCCCCGCGTCATTTGCGCGAAAACGGTGTGCTTGTTTTGGAAATCGGCTACGACGAGGGCGAAGCTGTGCGCGCGCTTTTGCAACAAAATTTTGAAGTGCAGGTGCTAAAAGATTACGGCGGTAACGACCGCATAGTCATTGCAACACTCAAATAGCCCTTTCGTTTTCAGCCGAGCAACGGCAGTTGCGAACGCCGACATCACCGCAAGGTGAAGATGTCCTCAGCCGAGCAACGGCAGTTGCGAACGCCGACATCACCGCAAGGTGAAGATGTCCTCAGCCGAGCAACGGCAGTTGCGAACGCCGACATCACCGCAAGGTGATGTCATTTCGACCGAGCGCAGCGAGTGGAGAAATCCAGCGAAGCGCAGTTGTAAAAAATAGAGTTTTAGAGGAAACATATGCTGGAAAAATTAGACAAAATAGTAGAACGCTACGATTTTTTGACGGAGGAAATCAGCAAGCCGGAAGTCATTGCCGACAACAACGCTTGGAAAAAACTCGTCAAAGAACACAGCGGACTTACTCCCATAGTAGAGTGTTACGGCGAGTACAAAAAAACCGACAAGGCTGTGACGGACGCTCTCACTATGGTGGAAACGGAAACCGACAAAGAAATGTTGGAACTGTTGCACGAAGAAATTTCTACGGGCAAAAAACGCCGCGAGGAACTGTCGGAGCAGTTGAAAGTTTTGCTGTTGCCCAAAGATCCCAACGACGACAAAAACGTTATAATCGAAGTTCGCGCGGGTGCGGGCGGCGAGGAGGCGGCTTTGTTTGCCAACGAGATTCGTCGCATGTACTATATGTTTGCGGAAAAAAACCGTTGGAAAGTGGAGGAAATCGACGTAGAGGAAAACGAACTTGGCGGACTTAAAGAAGGCAGTTTTATGATCGTAGGCGACGGGGCGTACAGCAAGTTTAAGTTCGAAAGCGGCGTTCATCGCGTGCAGAGAGTGCCGGACACGGAAAGTCAGGGACGTATACACACCAGTACTATCACGGTTGCGGTATTGCCCGAGGCTCCGGACGTAGACATCGAAATTTTGGACAAGGACTTAAAGATAGATACGTACCGTAGTTCAGGCGCAGGCGGACAGCACGTCAACAAGACGGAAAGCGCTATCCGTATGACGCACTTGCCCACGGGTATAGTTGTAAATTGTCAGGACGAACGCAGTCAAATCAAAAACCGCGAAAAGGCAATGAATATACTTAAAAGCAAACTGTACGATTATTACCAAACGCAAGCCGACGCTGAGTATGCTGCCGCACGTAAAAGCCAAGTAGGCACGGGGGACAGAAGCGAACGTATCCGTACTTACAACTTCCCTCAGGGCCGCGTTACCGACCACAGGATAGGCTTGACGTTGTACAGCATCACAAACTTTATGAACGGCGACATAGGCGAAATGGTGGAAGCGTTGCGCCTTGCCGACCAAGCCGCCAAATTGCAAAGCACGGAAGAGTAGAACTGATTTTAATTGAATACGTAATTTTTCTAAAAGACACGGACAAAGCAAGATTCCGTGTCTTTTAGAATTTTAATGTTGACACGTAAGTAGCTCTATGCTAAAATATTTGCAACACGGAGGGGGGGGGTACTAATGGAAAACCATACCGGTAAAAAAGCATGTCCGTATTGTCATGTCGTCAGTTCTGTAGATGCAAAAAAATGCAGTTACTGCGGCAGTGATATTTCTAACGTGGGCGAGTTGCCGCCGTCGGCATTTGAAAATGTTGATAAGCCGCATATCGTCAAGTCAAAAAATATGTCTTACGCAACAACGGACAGACATGTTGTAAACGAAGAAAAAGTTGCAATTTTGAAAAAGATTTTGCCCGTTGTTCCGTGTTTAACGGTGTTTGTGTTTTCCGTGCTGTGCTGGATATTTTTCTCTTTGCCCGCACTCTATAGCTATTCGGCATATGTTATAGATGAATACAGTATATTTATTTTGACTGCTAAAACAAGCTACCTTGCTACTGGAATGATTTGTGTCGCAGCATTTTCTACAATCTGGTTCATTGTGGGCATATTGTGTTGCAATGCTTTTTCGCACAGTGTTTTCTACGGAACTATCAGTAATGCTACCTACTTGGCGCAGATTATTCTTTCAATTGCGCTTATTACAATGCCAAGAGATAGCCATGACAGTTTAGGCAGTGCGCCTGCACTTATTTTAATTTTTGCAATAATAGCGCTGTTTGTTTCCAACGCAAGTTATATCCTTGCTAAGCGCTACGGAATACGCTTTGCAAAAGTTTTAAGATAGCATATTCGTTAATTTGTAAATATAGAGTTATAAGCAAAAAACACAAGACTGACGTCCTGTGTTTTTTTATCGTTGTTGCAACTAAGGTATATATGTGAAAGAATATCGTTATTAAATTCGAACTATATTTTCATATCCGAATGTAAGGAAAATTGCTTTTTCTGTAATTGTTTAGTAAACTAATGACTGTTATGTTTGCGGTATCTTATGATTTTGTACTTAATTAACACCATAGTCAGTCAAACGGATTGAATAAAAATTGCTGCGACGTCAATCGGGTTGGCTACACGGGCTAACAATAAGCAAAAACAAAATGTATTTTTTTATTTCCCGCAAAGGGCTTGAAATTTGGCTAAAAGTGCGGTACAATTGTCATAAGTAAAAAGCAGCGAACTTTTTGCAAAACCATTTTGGAGGATACAACATTGATACAAGTTATCTACGGCGAAAAAGGTACGGGAAAAACCAAACAAATTGTAGACTTGGCTAACGCCGAGGCAAAAACCGCGAAAGGCATAATCGTGTATTTGGATCGCACCAACAACCGCATTCACGACCTTGACCGCGAAATTCGTCTTGTGGACGCGTCGCACTACGGACTTTCCCGCCAAAAAGACATCCTTTCTTTTATTAAAGGTATGCTCGCCGCAAACTTCGATATAGAAAAGATTTTTATCGACGGACTTACCAGATTGCTTGACTGCAACGTTGCCGAGTTGGAAGAAATATACACCGGCATAGACGCTATCGCCAAGGAATTTAACGTAAGTTTCGTAATCACGGCAAGTTCTTCAAAGGAAAATCTGCCCAAGTTTGTAGCCAAATACGTTAAATAATTTTGTCAAATTCAAAACCTTCCGCGCATATCCGCTCGGAGGGTTTTTTATATTTGTTTTTTTACCGCCCGTTTGTCCTGCAAAAAATAGTGATAATCCTGCGCGTTTTTTAGCGCGGCTTTTGCAACAAAATTTTGTGTCACAGCCAAAGCCGCAAACAATATTTTTTATTGGAACGGCGACTTTTCTCGTTGCAGTCTGCATTTGACAACTTTGCTTACCGTGTGTTATACTGTACCTTAACTACCGCACAGTGCAAAGCGAGGTGTTTTTAATGGACGATCAGGCGAAAAAGACGGTGTTTTCCGGTGTTCAGCCGACGGGGCGAATAACCCTCGGCAATTATTTGGGAGCAATCAAAAATTGGCGTCCCTTGCAGGAACAATACGATTGTATTTTTTGCGTGGTCGATCTTCACTCGCTTACGGTTGCGCAAGTGCCTGCGGAATTGCGCAAAAACACAATGGAATTGTTGGCGCTTTATATCGCTTGCGGCATAGATCCCGCAAAAAGCACGTTGTTCATTCAATCGCACGTTCACGAACATGCGGAACTTACTTGGATATTGGACACTATCTCATACGTGGGCGAGATGAACCGTATGACGCAGTTTAAGGAAAAATCAAGGAAACACGCCGATAATATAAATATGGGGCTGATGAACTACCCCGTTCTTATGGCAAGCGATATCTTGCTGTATCAAGCGGATCTGGTGCCCGTGGGAAAAGATCAAGTGCAACACTTGGAATTGGCACGTAACCTTGCCGAGCGTTTCAACAACAGATATTCCGAAACGTTTATCGTGCCGCAGGGGATTTTGTCCAAAACGGGCAGCAGTATCAAAAGTTTGCAGGATCCGTCGGCAAAAATGTCCAAATCCGATCCGAACGAAAACGCCTACGTCGCGCTTACCGACGACGCGGATACGATAAGGCGCAAACTGCGTCGCGCCGTTACCGACTGCGACACGGAAGTGCGTTTCGGCGAGGATAAGCCCGCTATTTCCAATTTGCTTACAATTTACAGCCTGTGCAGCGGCGAAAGTATCGCCGACGCGGAAAACCGTTTTTCAGGCAAGGGCTACGGCGTATTCAAGGATGCTGTCGCCGATGCAATTGTTGCAACGGTTACGCCTATCCAAAGCGAACAAAAGCGTCTGCTTGCAGATAAGGCGTACTTGGAGGGAGTGTTGCGTCAAGGCGCGGCAAACGCTTCACGTATTGCAGCCAAAACTTTGGCAAAGGTTTACCGCAAGGTCGGGCTTGTATCGCTTCCGCGCGGATAAACGCAAACGAATTTCGTAAACGGCAAGTCAAAATAATACTCGGCGCACAGTTTGGATATACTAAAATCGGTTTGTCCGTTGCTAAGCGCAAATAAACAAAATGTTCGGCTACTTAAATATAGACAAAACAAAACTTCAAGAGGGACAGTGCGGCCTGTGGCAAACGTTTATGTGCGGGTTGTGCTTTTCCACAAAAAAACTGTTCGGTAACGTTCCGCGTATGTTTGTAAACAACGACATCAACTTGTTTAACGTGCTGTTTCACAGCGTGCAAAACGTGGACGTAGAGGTGCGGAACGGATACTGTTTTTCTCACCCCGTCAAAAAACGTCCGCTGCTTGTAACTACCGAACTTACTGATAAATTGGCCGTGGGGAACGTTATATTGACTTATCTCAATATTTACGACGACGTTATAGACGGCGGCGGCACAAAAAAGAAGACGGCTTTGCGTTTGTATAAAAAGGCGTACAAAAGGGCGCAAAAGCAGTGGGCGCAACTGGACGAAACGTTGTGTGCACGCTACGAACAGCTTAGAGTATTGGAGAAGAACGGCTGCGAAAGTTTGGACGAAGTAGCGCATTCTTTTGCAGCACTTTCACAGGACTTTTGCAAACTCGTTTTGGGCAGCGCTTCTACGGAGTTTGCAGAAACTTTGTGTTACAATTTGGGTAAGTGGGTATACCTTATCGACGCTTTGGACGATGCGGAAAAGGACGTAAAAAAACATAATTACAATCCTTTTATTTCCTGCTACGGGGTGCAAACCGCTGCGGAGTTGACCGTACACAAAGACGATATAACTTTTTTGATGTACGCGGTCTTGAACCGCATCGCGCAAAGTTTCAACGATATGAACTTGGAAAAATATAAGTGTATTTTGCAAAACGTGCTGTTTGACAGCATTCGCGGCAAGACGCAACAAGCGCTTGCTAAACTGATTTGACGGAGAACAAAATGGATTACAACTTTAACGCATACGAAATATTGGGTCTTCCCACAAGTGCCAGCCGCGACGACGTGGACGCGCGCTACAACGAACTGCGCGCAAAGTATCAGCGCGACAGATTTTTGCCCGGCGAGGAAGGGGAGGAAGCGGCGGAAAAAATGCAGCAGTTAGAGGTTGCGTACCGTGATATTTTGTCCAACTTCGACGAATACGCCGAGAAAAGCGATTTTTACGGACAGGAAGATGATTATCACGAGATTCAGGATTTGATAACCGCCAACAAACTGGACGAGGCGCAATCGCGTTTGGACGCCCGTTCTTCCCGCAATGCGGAGTGGCACTACGTTCAATCCATTTTGTTTTACAAGCGCAGTTGGTATTTGGAAAGCAAAAAGCAATTGGAACTTGCTTGTCAGATGGAACCGGACAACGAACGCTATAAACAGAGTTTGGAAAAATTGACCAAGATCTTAGCGTCCAATACGATAAGTCCCGATCAGATGCGGACAACGTCCCGCCCTGTTGACGAAGGCCCGCGTATCGGTGCCGGCAACGGAACGTGCACCGGCAGCAGTTGCGGAGACTGTTTATTGTGTAACGCATGCTGCAACTGCGCGCAATGTATGGGCGGTGGCTGCTAGTGAACAAAGCCAAAACAATCGCGATATCCGCAATGTGCAGTGCCGTTGCGTTCGGTTGTATGTTGCTTGCAACCTTACCCGGCGTGCGTTACGTTGCGCTTATATTGGGCGTGGTGGCGTCTATCGCCGTGGTTGTTCCGATCATGGTGGACGTACGCAACCTTGTTTATACTTTGCTTACGTATGCGGTTTCCGGCGCATTGGCTTTGGGGTTGGGGTTGTCGTTTTTTATATCCAATTTCGTTTTCGTTATGCCCATACTTGTTTTTTGTATCCCTTTTGCCGTTGTCAAAGTGTGGGGCGAAAGTTTCAAAGTGACTGCGGAACAACGACGCGAAACCGTGTTGGAAGATCCCTTTGACTCTGCCAACGACAAAAAAATGGTGGAAGTGCGCGTGGGTGGCAAACGTCGGCTGCCTGCGGTTGTTCGGTGGGTGTTGTATTACATATTGTTGGAAATTGCGCTTGGGCTTTGCGTACTGATGTTGTATTTTGTTACGCCTGCGGTATTAGACGAACTTATCGCAAACAAAATATTGTGGGTGATCATTGCGGTTATGCAACTTGCCGTGTATCCTTACGATATGCTTATGCGCGGTTGTTTGCTGGGCACTCGCAAAATTTTGCAAAAGGCAATAAAGCCGCAATAGAAAATAAAAGGCTAAATGAAATTGCAAAAAGCACTTTACTAAACGGGATATTTGTGTTAAAATATGCAAGCAATTGAATATTAAAACAGCAAAACGGATTTGGAGAAGTACCCAAGAGGCCGAAGGGGCGCCCCTGCTAAGGGTGTAGTACGGGTAACCGTAGCGAGGGTTCAAATCCCTCCTTCTCCGCCATTAGAGAACTGTACGAACACACGTCAAAGTGAGTTCGTACTTTTTCTTGTGTATGAATGCTTTGGCGTGTGTTTGCCTATTAAAGAATTATTATCAAAACCGCTAAACCTTGCGCGTGGCAAACGCCTAGGCGTGATGAAAACGGCAACTTTGAACGTGTACAACCACTTTATTTCAATATACACAACAAAGTGATTGGGGGCTTGAATAATATCACGGAATAGAAAAACGACCGAGAATTTATCTCGGTCGTTAGGTTTTGGCGTTCGCGGCGGGAATCGAACCCACAGTCTATCGCTTAGGAGGCGATTGCGTTATCCTATTACGCCACGCGAACATTTGCTATCGCAAATCATTATACTTTATTTTGTTTCGCCTGTCCACTGTTTGCGAAATTCTTTGGGCGTCAGTCCGTACCGTTTTTTGAACTGTCTGTTGAAATAAGATACGTTGTTGTATCCCGTACTTTTTGCAACGGCCGCCACGCCGTCTCGAGTATCGCGCAGCTGCATTCCCGCAACGTACAGGCGGTAGTTGTTGACGTAGTCTACGCAGCCGTATCCCGTAAATTGCTTAAAAAGTTTCATTGTATAAAACTCACTGTAACCGCAACGTTCCGCTATTTGTTTTACGCTTACGGCGCTTGCGTAGCGGTCCATTACGTATTCCAAAGCCAAGCGTACCGTGTAGTTTTGGCGGTCGCGCGACGTTTGTTGCAATGCTTTTGACGTTTTATCGGAAAACAAAATTTCAAAAGTTTTGCGCAAACGTTCTTTTATTTCCGACAAGGAACAATCTTCGTTACACGCAATTACGTCGTCTACGCTTGAAGCAAGTTGTTTGTTTCGGCTGTCGTCCGCGCGAATTATGCCGCTTGCTGCTTCGTGTCCGTTAAGAAGTCTGGCAAAGTATTTAAGCCTGCCGTCGTTAGCTTCGTTTTCGCACAAGGTCCGTAAATTAAACGTTGCGGCGCTTAAAACAAGGTCGGTGTTTTGTATACGGTTTACGCTATGCATTGCAAACGATCGCACTACAACAACGTCGCCTTGTTCTACGACGTGGCGTTCGCCGTCCAGACAAACTGTGCCTTTTCCTTGTTGTACTTTTATTATTTCCGTTTCTTCGTGCCAACGTATGGGGTAAAACGGAAGCATGTCTTTGGCATCTGTGCCGTATTTTGTAAACGGCGCAAGCGTTGTGGTGCAATCGATGCCGCCGTGTAGTTGTTCGGTAAAGTTTGTTTCAATCAAGATGACGCACCTCTTTTGACAGGATTGTGTTATTTTCTAGTATATTATATAACGCCGCTTTGCAAAAGTAAAACGTTGTAAGTACAAAAACCTAACAAATAGTCTGTTTTCAATTTTGAAAGAAGCGTAACGTCGGGTATTTCCGGTTGTCTGTATTTACTGTTTGTATTTCGCTTGCTAAAACGCTTGTGCGCGGGTCTTGTCCATTGCTTTGGCGGGAAATTTTTCACCGCTCTTGTTCAAGCGGTAGCCAACTGTTTTCTTTGCCGAAAACCTTACCGTTTGCAATACAAACCGTTGAAAAATTGCACAATGTGTGCTACAATATGGGCGCTGGGAGTTTTACTTATGAAAATCGTTCACACTGCAGATATCCATTTGGATTCGCCCTTGTCCGGCGTTGCAGACAGTCGTTTGCGTCGCGCGGAACTTTTGCGCGCGTTGTCCGACATGGCCAAATATGCCGATAATTGCGGTGCCGGCGCGGTAATTGTTGCCGGCGATCTGTTTGACGATAAGTTTGCGTCTTTGCAAACCGTTACAAGCGTAGCGAAAATTATTTCCGCAAGCAAAGCCCGTTGGTTTGTTTTGCGCGGAAATCACGGAGACGAAACGCCCTATATACAGTTGAAAAAGCAGTGTGCAAAAGTAAACTTTTTCGGAGAAGATTGGACAAGTTACGACGTTGGCGATGCGGTAATTACCGGACGCGAACTTGGAACAAACGACGCCGCGCACTGGCAGCAGCTTTCATTGAATAAAAACCGTTTCAACGTGTTGACGCTGCACGGCGATTTGGACGACGCCTCTTACGGCGTGATAGACAAAAAAGCCATTGCCGACAGCGGAGCCGATTACGTCGCGTTGGGGCACAGGCACGCTTTTTGCGAACACAAGTTCGGACGCACGGTCGGCTGTTACAGCGGAGTTTTGGAAGCGCGCGGTTTTGACGAACTTGCACCTGCCGGTTTTGTAGTCTTGGATACCGATACGGGCAAATTCAATTTTGTGTCCCATCCTATACGACGCGTGGAAACGCTGAATATTGACGTTTCGCGCGTGACTACGGAGTTTGATTTGGAAAACCTGATCGACGACGCCGTGGCAAACGTATCGACGGACAATTACTTGAACGCAGTGTTTTGCGGCGCGCTTGCCGACGGTATACGCTTGGAAGCGGTTGCCGAAACAAAACTAAAAAACAGGTTTTTTGCATTACGTGTGCAGAATAGAACCGTGCCGCAGTACGATTTGCAAAAATTGAGCGAAGAAATTTCCTTACGCGGCGAATTTGTCAAACTGGCGCTTTCAATATCCGACGAGGCGGAACGTAACGAAGTTCTGCGACTGGGACTTTTGGCGCTTTCCGGGGAGGAATTAGCATGAAGATCGTTTCCGTTCACGTACATTCCTTCGGCAAACTGAAAAACGTAACCGTAGAATTTAAGGGCGGAACAAACGTTTTCCGCTATGACAACGGCTATGGTAAAACCACCTTGGCTTCCTTTATTCGCGCAATGCTGTACGGCTTTTCCTACCGCAGAGCAGGCGGCATAAGCGACGCGTCCGTTTGGATAACTTGGAACTCCACGGAAAAAATCGGCGGTAATATGGTTGTGGAGCATAACGGCGAAACGTACAAGATAGAGCGTTTTTTCGGCGCTACTGCCAAGCAGGAAACGCTGTCGGTAACTAACGCCGTTACGCAAAAACCTTTGGACGTAGGCGAGGGTGTCGGGGAGTATTTTCTCGGACTGACGGCGGAAAGTTACGACCGTTCGGCGTACTACCCGCAGGAATCGGTGGAGATAACTTCCAACGAAAACTTAAATACGCGTCTTGCCGGAATGGTGCAAAATGTCGCCGACGACTACGACAAGGTGCAGGAAAACTTGCGTAAGTACAAAAAGTCGCTACGATACGAGCGCGGCAACGGCGGAGAAATTTGCCGATTGCAGGAAGAAATTTCGTCATTGCAACGCCGGATAATCGAGCGCAAAGAAAATAGGCGTCAAAAGCAGAATATAGATAGACGTCTGTATGAAATAGCCGCCGAACAAACGGCCGTAAAAAAACGAATCGTTGAGGTCAACGCGGAGCTATCTTCTTTGCAAAAGAAGTTGGCTGCGTGCGCTCCTTCTAAAGCAGACGAGGCTGCTCGGGCAAAAATCAACGAACTTCGATCAAAATTAAACAGACAGGGTAATTTCGAGCAGGATAAGGCTCGTTGCGATGCCTTGGCGGAACAAATAGACAAAACGCCTGAAGCGGCGAGGGCGCAGCGACCCCTAAGTAAACCTTTACTTATATGCGGACTTCTATTGGCGTTAGTCGGCGCAATTTTGGCAGGCGTGGGATTTTCCATACACCAACAAGTTGTCGGAATTGCAGGCGTTTGCGCCGTCGTTATCGGCGCGGTTCTTGCGGTGGTGGCGTTCTTTGTCAAACCCTCGCTTAAAACAATGCAAGCCGGCGAAAAGGACGCGTTGATTACAGAATATTTTACTTTGGCAGGTAAGTACGTATATTGCGAACGGCTTTCCTGTCAAGAGGCGCAAAAGGCTTTGTGGGAAAAATACGTCGAATACGTCGGCGACAGACGCGAGTTGGAATCTCTTTCAAAAACCGTTTCGGATAATGCCCCCGAGTCCGACGCTTTGCAAAAAGAAGCTGATGAGCGGAGAAATGACGTCGACTTATTGCATAACAGAGCATTGGGACTTTCGCAAGAGGAAGGTCAACTGAAACAACAAAGCAATTCGTTGCAAACGGACTATGTGGAATTGCAGGAAAAATTGGACGAAACGAAAATGCAACTTATCGCTGCCGAACGCAAATATGCAGTAGCAGCAAAAACGGCGGATTTGCTTGCACAAGCCAACGAAAAACTTGCCACAAGTTATTTGCCGGATCTTTGCGCACGGTGCGAAAACTTGCTGTCCGCAGTCACGGGAGAAACGTATAAATTGGAGATGGATCGGGACTTCGGCGTGCGCGTGTTGGTCAACGGAGCCAGTCGCTCTCTCAACAGTTTTTCGCGCGGTATCAGGGAAATTACGTTGCTGTGTTTCCGTTTGGCTGTTTCCAAATTGCTTTTTGACGGAGAAATTCCTTTTTTAATCATTGACGACGCCTTTGTCAACTTTGACGAGCAAAACTTTTTGCGCGCAACGGAACTTATCAAAAACCTGGTAGGTACTCAGGTGATATATTTTACCTGTCACCAACGGTTGGGCAATCTCAAATAGGTATTTACGGAATGACCGTTTCAAAATCGGTAACTCCGTATACATATGCAAATAATATATTTTTCGAGGTGAAAAACTATGGATACTGTCAATTTCAGTAAACAAATCAGACGCGAAACGCTGCGCTGTATTCACAGCCAAGGCAGCGGACACGTGGGCGGCAGTTTGTCTATTGCCGACGTTTTGGCGGTGTTGTACTCTAAACACATGGACGTAGATCCCAAGGATCCAAAACGCAAAAACCGCGATTGTTTGGTGCTTAGCAAAGGGCACGCAGGCCCCGCTTGGTATGCTACGCTTGCACTCAAAGGATTTTTCCCCTTGGAGTGGTTGGATACTCTAAACAAACTGGGTACGCGTTTGCCCAGTCACGCCAATATCAATCTTACTCCCGGTGTAGATATGACGGCCGGCAGTCTCGGGCAGGGGTTGTCTTGTGCTTGCGGACTTGCTCTCGGCAAGAAACTGGACGGAGACGATCACTATGTGTACGTCATTACGGGCGACGGAGAATTGCAGGAAGGTCAAAATTGGGAAGGCGCAATGTTTGCCGCCGCCAAAGGTTTGGATAACGTGATAGTATTTGTGGACAACAACAAACTGCAAATAGACGGCGCAACCAAGGACGTCATTGCGGTGGAAAACTTGGAGGAAAAGTTTGCTTCTTTCGGCTTTGTTACCGCTCGCGTAGACGGCCACGACCACAACGCGATCGACAAGGCAATTACCGCTGCAAAAAGCGACAAATGCGGCAAACCTCACTGCATAGTGTTGGAGACGGTCAAGGGCAAGGGCGTAAGTTTTTACGAAACTATGGGCGCAGGCGTGCACAGCACAACTGTTAGCGACGAGCAATACAAGCTTGCTTTGGACGAACTCAAATAAAGGGAGAACGGAATTATGGAACTCAGAAAATCATACGTAGAAACACTTTCGCAACTTATGAAGCAAAATGACAAAATTACCGTTTTGGACGCAGACCTTGCCGGCGCAGGCGGCACCAAGCCCCTTTATAAGGAATTCCCCGAAAGGTGCATAGAGTGCGGCATTGCGGAAGCGAATATGGCTTGTATTGCGGCAGGGCTTTCCGCCGGCGGATATATCCCCTTTATTCACAGCTTTGCACCTTTTTCCAGTCGTCGCATCTTTGACCAGATTGCCGTATCCGTAAGTTATTCCGAGCAAAACGTCAAAATTATCGGTTGGGATCCCGGGGTTACGACCACAACAAACGGGGGCACGCATATGTGCTTTGAAGACGTGGCAATGATGCGCGCTCTGTCTAACGTTGCCGTGCTGGATATAGTGGACGACGTTCAGATTGCAAAGGCGCTGCCGTCAATTGTAGAGCATAACGGTTCCGTGTACGTGCGTATGGAACGCAAAGGTTCGCAAAGTTTTTACGGAGAAGACTACAAGTTTACTTTCGGCAAGGCCGACAAACTTCGCGACGGCAAAGATATTACCGTTATCGCAAGCGGAGCGTTGCTTTACGACGCGCGCGAAGCGGTAGAGCGTTTGGATGCGGAAGGAATTCATGCGGACTTTTTGGCAATACACACAATCAAACCGTTGGACGAGGCGGCGATACTTGCTTCGGCAAAAAAGACAGGGCGTGTGTTAGTCGTGGAAAACCACAGTATTCACGGCGGCTTGTACGGAGCAGTCTGCGAAACGTTGAGCGAAAAATTGCCCACGTTGTGCGACGCGGTGGCCGTGCGCGACCGTATTACGCAGGTCGGCAGTCTGAAAGACTTGAAACGCGACTATAACCTAACCGCCGACGATATTGTCGTCAAGGCACATAAATTGCTTGGTAAGTAAACGAATATATAAAAAGTTAAGTTTAATTAAGCGTATTAAAATTAAAAACAAGGTGCTTCGATTGTGAAGCACCTTGTTTTGTCGTTTCGAAATAGGCAGTAAAAAAGGATCAAGACGAATTATATGGTTTAATCTTGGTCCTTATTGGTTGCGGGGATGGGATTTGAACCACATGACCTTCGGGTTATGAGCCCGATGAGCTACCAGACTGCTCTACCCCGCGATATATAGATGTAAAGAGATTTGTTTTGCATCGAGCTCGGCGTTCGCAACTGACGTTGCTCGGCTAAGGAGCATCGATTTCGCTGCCAAACTTCTCTATCCGCGATATTCGCTGCGCTTTCAAGCGCTTACTTATAATACATCTCTTCGTCGGATTTGTCAACGGATTTCACCTATTTTTACGCATTCGACAAAAATAGAGATATTTCAGTGTGCAGTCGAAGTCTTTTCGCAGCTTTTCGTTATTGTTAAAACTGCCGTATCGGCTGCGCCTCTCAACTTTTGGCTAACAAAAGTCTTTTATACCAAAAACGACAAATAATTATTGTCGGATGCGGCGGTATAATTGTGTCGGTTTGAATAAAGTAGCAGTGCAGGGCAAGAAAAAATATAAATTATCCCGTGAATTGTCAAAAGTGTAGCAAATTTAGAGCTTTTTATAAAATAAATGTGCAAAATAACGCCGTTAAAATGAAAACAAATTTCAAAAAGGGTATTTACATCGGACTTTTTTTGATGTATAATTTTTGCGGTATATATTAATTATTTGTTTGTTACGCATCTAAGCGTATTATACTTGCCGCAACCGGTGTTGCGGCGACCGTCAACTGTGACGACGCAAAAATAAATATCGTATAACTTAAGGCAGTGGATAACTCCGAACCAGAATCGGCGCCCTCTGCAGAGGGCGTTTGCTATTGCTAGCAAACACGTTGCATTTTACCGGTGCGGTCGTTTACGGTCAAAAATGTTAGCGCTATCATTGTGTATGATTGCGCATAAAATATTTGCCGTATGCGTTACCGCAGCGTTTGTGCGGAGCGCGTTCCGCCAAATTATAAAACGAAATTTCAAACAAAACGCGCATACTAAGTTGGGCTATTGGGCAAGACGGTCTTGCCGCAAGATAATGTAAATAATAAACGGAGGATAGTTTATGAAAAAAACAAAACTGACAGTTGCCTTATTGTTGGTCGTTTGCCTTGTAGGCGCTCTTGCGCTTGCGGCATGCGGCAGCACGCAATACACGGTAATTTGGCAAAACGGCAAAAACTACTCGATTACGGACGAAAGCGGCAACGCTCTAAACGGCGAGCAGAAAGTGGACGAAGGCACGACGCTCAAATTCAAAGTCGTACCTGCAAACTCGCTTACGACGGTAACCAAAGTTACTGCCGGCGACGAAACTCTTACGGCAACAAACGGCGTTTACAGCGTCACGGTCAATGCCGACGTCAAAATTGCGGCTTTGGCAACCACGCTTAACAACGACGTACAGTCCATCGCTATCACGACTCAGCCCGATACAACGGAATACAACGTGGGCGAATCCTTTAATAAAGAAGGCATGGTGGTAACTGCAACTTTGCGCGACGGTACAACCAAGACGGTTACCGATTACCAGATCGTGTATCAAACGGTCGGCGCAAGCGCATTTGTCGCAGGCGACACCAAAGTTACAATTTCCTACACGGACAGTTTCAGCGTAACGAAAACCGCCGACGTGGCTATTACCGTTGCTAACGTTCAACTTACCGGTATCACAAAAAGCGGCGCGCTTACAAAAACGGAATATGCCGAAGGTTCTACTTTGGATAATATCGACGGATTGACGGTGACGGCAAATTACGATAACGGCATAAGTCGCGAACTTGAGTTTGCCGACCTTACGGTGGTTTACGCAACGGCCGACGCAACGTCCTTTACTTTGGGCGATACAAAAGTTACGTTGAAATACGGCGAATATACGTTGGATATCGACGTGACCGTTCGCGCATGGCAGGCGTTCGATAACGAGTCTATCCGCGTGGAAATGTTAATGGACGGCGGTAAACCCTTTTTGAAAGTTACGGGCGACGTTGTAGATGCGGAAACGGTAGCGTTTGCATTCGGCAGCAACGGTACTAATCTGGGCAAAACAAACGGAACGATAGTTGACGGAAAGTTTAGCGTAAGCGCCAGCCTCAACACTTTGTTTATCATCGGCAAAACGGATACTTGGTACGATTGCAAACTGTTCTACGGAACGGATGCGACTGCTTATATCGATTTGAACAAGGATTCTTGCGTAGATTACAACACGCAGCTGTACTATCAGGGCAAACACGCCAACTTTGCAGATTGGCAAGGCGCTTTGAAAGTAAACTTTGTAAAATACGAAATCCGTAACGCGGTTGCTTCCGTCGCGCAAGACGATGCGGCTATCAACCTTACCGTCAGCGGCGAACTCGGCACCGCAAAAACGTTGGAACTTGTTATAGGCGGAGTCAAGGCGGCCGACGCAATTTTGGACACTAACGCGTACACGTTTACCGTTACGGCGGATCTTGTTGCATTTGTTGCCGCCAATTCCGGCGACATACTGCCTAACACTGTTTACGACGTCAAACTGGGCACAAACGCCATAGACGCGCTTGCAAGCGACGTGGAAATCGAACTGGGCGACTACAAGTACGTTTCCGTAAACAACGGCGGAAAACTTGCGGTCAAAGTAGTTCCGGTTCAGGGCTTCGATACCGAGGCGGAAATTGCTCTAAATACAACAAGCGGCGCTCCGGAACTTACCGTTGTGGGTAAAACCGAAGCAACTGCGGTCAACGTCCGTATCGGCGCCATTGTTGAAGAGGCGCTTGTGGAAGACGGCACTTATCTCGCCGTTGTCAACCTTAAAGACCTGTTGATCGTCGGAAATAAATATAACGTTGAAATCAGCGAAGACGGAGGCGCATACGTTACGCTCACCGCTGCGGAAGTAGAATACACCGGAACTGCCAGTTACCGACTTACCGCAAAACCGCGCAGCGATATTTATGCAAAGAATCTGTACGGATTTACGGATAACGACGGTAAACTTGCCGTCAGTTATACGCAAAGCGCCTACATGGACAGCAATGATTCGTTGGTGGCTCACATCATGGGTATAGGTTACCAAAACGGTAGATTTGCTTTTGTATACGAAAACAACAAAAACGCTTGGGGCGCTTTGAAGAAGGGCGAATGGCTGTGGTTTGCCGACGCGGTAGATTACGGAACAAACGCAAAATTGCGCATTGCGCCCAAAGATGAAGACGCAGCTAAGTTTACTTACGGCAGTTGGACGATCGGTTACACCACGGGTGAACTAAACGATATGGATCACGACGTATTCCTTGCCTACGACGGAACGCAGACCGACTTTGTGTCTGTGGACGGCGTTTTGGGCTTTGAAGTTGTCGGCGGACACATCAACGCCGTCAAAAAGGTGAGCGACTACACTGCACAGATTTCTATAAGTCAACACAGAGACGGTTCTGTCGGCGTTACCGTCTTCGGCCAATTTGCTCCTGCTCTTGCGGTTACGGAAGGTTACGGCGTACACGCATGGTACAACGCAAGCATTGATTTTGAAGGAGAAATAGATGCCGAAGGCAATTTCACTTACAATTACACCTTTACCGAGCCCAAGGCCGGTACAATGTATCTCCACATGATGAACGCCGGCGACGAAGTCAACCTTAAGGGAACTATACAGGAAGGATATGACGCCAGCCAAACGATAGACGGCTTTACCTATACGATCAATCGTAACGAAAGCAACGGCGAATTGACGATCGTCATTACCGAGGCCACGGCGTAACGCTTGTAAAAATTCAACCCCTTTTTCGTGGAAAAAGATATGTACGTCCAAAGTTTGACGTTTGGAATATTGCATATGTATATCGGCGGCGCAATTAAATGCGTCGCCCCTTCCCGTATTTAGCCACTCGGGAATTGAACGCCGCAAGCCGAAATGCCGCATATCGCGCGTGCTTGCCACGTTCCGTTGTTTCCTACGTACCACAGAGGGTACGCTCCCACAACGCAACGATGTCAATCCCACACAATCTACACCCTTTCGGTGCGTTACAGTTTTGTCGAAGTATCGTCAAAACCTTCCGGGTTCAATTCCCGAGTGGCTAGCGTCACAACTTAACAAATTAAAATTTTGCTTACGCACGGAAAATTATTTTCGGCGCAGGCTGAAAGGAGCAAACAAAATGAAAAACAAAAAAATAGTATCTCTGCTGTTGGCGGTAGTTATGGTTACCGCAGTCGTATGCGTACTTGCCGCATGCGGTCCCACCGAAGACCCCAACACGATCAACTTCCTTGCTTACGCTCCCGCAAACGAGCAGGCAAAGACAATCTACAACAACATTTTGAAGGCGTTTACGGAGGAAACGGGAATCAACGTTAAACCCGTGTACGTCCCGAAAGACAACTACAACACCAAACTTTCCGGCAACTTTAAGTCAAACAGCAAGCCTGACGTATTCTATCTGGATCAACCTATGCTTGCGGACTATGCGGACTTCTGTTTGGATTTGGACGAAGCGAAATTCTTTGCCGACGAATCGGCAACGGAAGGACTCAAAAAGAGCGACTTTTTTGCTTCCGCCATGGATACCGCGGTGTACAAAAACAAGTGCTACGCAGTGCCTCTGTCGCTTACTACGTCGGTATTGCTGTACAACAAATCTTTGGTAACTGACGTTCCTGCAAACTGGGACGAATGGAAATCCATGTCCGTAACAAGCGGCAAAGCGTTGTTCGGCGGTATAAGCAGCGGCGGATATGCGTCTTGGTATTTCCAAGCGTTTTTGAAGAGTGCCGGCGGAGAAATGGTTTCCGGCAGCCAACCCGTATTCAACAATACCGAAGCTCAAACGGCAGTGCAAATGATAGTGGACTTGTACGCTAAATCTCCCAAAACCGTGCGCGAATCCTCAAACGCTTTTACAAACGGCAACGTGATGTTCGTTTTGGCGCACAGCTCCGATATCGTAAACAATTACGCATCCAACCCCACTTGGTGCGCTTCCAATATGGCTGCAACAAAGTTTATACCTCAAACGACGGGGGCAACTTCCTACTCCAATATCGGCGGTGAAAACCTCGCGATCCGCAAAGACAGCGGCAAGGAAGACGCTTGTAAAAAACTTGTGGAATGGCTTTTGAAAGAAGAAAACGTAACCAAGATAATCGGACAAAACTTTTCCGCTATCAAGGACTACGCCAAAGTTCCCACGAACAATCCTATCACCGGCGAAGCCTACTCGCAAGTAGTCAAAGACGCCCTCGCAGTCGTTTTGGAACAGTTGGAAACGGCTAGCGCGCGTCCCGCAGTTAAGGGATGGACAAAGGTCAACGATATCTATTTAGCGGACGCTTTGGCGGACGTGTTGGATAACGACGCAAACATCAAGTCTGCTTTGGATACGGCTGTAAACCAAGCAAAGAGCGTACTGGAATTTTAATAATAGCTAACTTACAATGAACACTAAAACGAAAAGAAATCTCAAACGAAACCTGCAGGGGCTGTTGTTTGTAACGCCCCTCATAGTGTACTTTTTGATATTCCAACTGGCGCCTATCGTGCTTGCGTTTATCATCAGTTTCACCTCTTGGGACGGCATGGGAGCAATGGAGTGGGTAGGCGTAAAAAACTACGTCGACGTAATTACCAATACCGACAACTTGTACCCGTACTTTTGGAAGTCTCTGCTGGTTTCCGTGGAATACATATTGCTTACGGTTCCGCTTAATATCATTTTGGCGCTTATCGTGTCGGCATTGCTCAATTCCAAAATCAAGGGCGAAAAATTTTTCAAAACTGCGTTTTACATACCGTCGGTCACAGTGGGCGTTGCAATAATGACTTTGTGGCGCTTTATGTTGGATCCCACGACGGGTATGATAAATCAACTTCTGGGCACCAATATCAATTTCTTGGGTACGGAAGGGTTAAACCTCGTCACCTTGGCGGTGATGAGTATATGGGGCGGACTTGGGTACAACGTGCTTATCATGCTGTCCGCAATGAAAAACGTAGACCGCTCTTTGTACGAGGCGGCGTCTATCGACGGCGCAAGCAGTTTCAAGCAGTTTTGGCATATCACCGTACCCGGGGTTATGCCTACGGTATTTTTCTTTTTGGTAACGGGTGTCATCGGCGGATTTCAGGCTTTCGAGCAGATGTTTTTGCTTACGGGAACCGGCGTCAACCACAGTACCTACACATACGTGTACGGCGTGTACGAACAGTCCATCACGTTCGGCGAATTGGGCTTGGGCTCGGCAATGTCGTTTATTCTGTTTGTGCTGCTACTAGTGTTGACAATGGTTCAATTCCGGATGATGCCCAAAGATCCTACTCTCGCGCCTAAAAAGAAACGTTTGCGCGCCAAAAAACTCGCAAAGGAGGAGGCTGCCAAATGAATAACGGATTTCATGCGGAAAAACCCGCGGAACTTGTAAAATACGGCAAACTGTCCTTCCCCAAAAAGTACAACGCCAAACGCATAATAAAAAAGTCCGTCGTGTACGCAATTCTGATAATCATAACGCTGGGATTTTTGGTGCCGTATTTGTGGCTTATCTCCTCGTCGTTTAAGACGGTGGACGGCTTTTCATCCACTAAGTTTTCGTTGCTGCCTTTGGACGGCGACGGAAAATTCCATATGGTATTTGAAAACTATTCGCGTGCTTGGACGGAACTTAAAATACCCCAAGTATTCCTTAACACTATCATTGTGTGCGTGGTCAATACTGCGGCAAATCTGTTCCTAAACGCTATTTCCGCCTATGCTTTTGCGCGTATGAAGTTCCGCGGACGCGACCAAATATTCAAGTTTACGTTGATGTCTATGATGATACCCGGGTGCGTAATGCTTATACCCAACTTTATCATCTGCAACGCGCTTGGAATGTACGACAGTTTAACGGCGCTTATATTTCCGTTCCTTATGAGTATTTACAACATTTTCCTTTTGCGTCAACAGTTTATGGCTGTGGAAAAGGAAATAGAGGAGGCGGCTCTCATAGACGGCGCCGGGCGCTTTACCATATTTATGCGTATATGTATGCCCATTGTCAAGCCGATGTTGATAGTGTTGGGTATCACCACGTTTATGTGGAACTACAACAACTACTTGTGGCCTTTGCTTGTACTAAACAGCGAAGAAAACTTTACTTTGTCGATTTCGCTCGGCACGCTTATGCAAAACGGCTCTGTGGACGTAACGATGTATCCCGTGATGCTTGCGGGTGCGGTTATGGTTTCCGCGCCGATGATATTGGTATTTTTCCTTTTGCAAAAATACATTTTGGGCGGCACCATGGCCGGCGCCGTAAAGGGGTGAGTTTATGGCAGGACTTAGATTAAACCGCGTATCCAAAGTGTACGACAACAAGGTCAAGGCCGTTTCCGACGTATCGTTGGAAATCAAGGATAAGGAATTTGTGGTTTTCGTAGGCCCGTCCGGTTGCGGCAAATCTACAACGCTCCGCATGATCGCGGGACTGGAAAATATTACATCCGGCGATTTATTTATCGGAGACAAGCGCGTAAACGCGCTGGAACCCAAAGATCGCAATATATCTATGGTGTTTCAAAATTACGCGCTGTTTCCCAATATGACGGTTTACGACAACATATCTTTCGGTCTGCGTATGCACGGAGAGGACAAGCAGGTGATTCGCCAAAAGGTGACGGAGGTTGCCGAAATGTTGGGTCTTACGGCGTATTTGTCCACCAAGCCGGCCAACTTGTCCGGCGGTCAGCGTCAGCGCGTGGCTTTGGGCAGGGCTATAGTGCGAGATCCGGACGTGTTTCTGTTGGACGAACCGCTTTCCAATTTGGACGCTAAACTCCGTGCTAAAATGCGCACGGATCTGTTGGAACTTCACCGCAAAGTAGGTACGACTTTTATTTACGTCACCCACGACCAAGTGGAAGCAATGACCATGGGCGACAGGATAGTAGTAATGAAAGACGGCATGCTTATGCAGCAGGGGTCTCCCAAACAATTGTACAATTATCCGCAAAACAAATTTACGGCAAGTTTTATCGGTACTCCGCAAATGAATCTTGTCGACGCAACGGTTGTAAGAACGGACGCGGGTGCGGAAGTTCAAGCGGCGTTCGGCGCTTTTGCGTTAAACCAAGTGCAGCTCTCCCGTCTTACGGATGTGGGATACGAGCCTAAATCCGCGTGTTTGGGCATACGTCCTGAAGATATTTTTGTCGGCGGAAAACCTGCCGACGCAACCGACGTGCTAAAAATATCGGCAACCGTAACGGACGTGGAGTATATGGGGTCCTATGCGCTTGTGTACGTTAAGACAGGCGAAACTGAACTTATTGCACACGGTCCCGTGGATATGCAGTTTTCCGAGCAACAGGTGGAAGCGTATATCAATACGGAAAAAATCCACTTGTTCGACGCCGAGACGGAAGAGACTTTGTTACCTTCCGTACCCAAAAATTGCATAATCGTTGCGGAAATAAACGACGGCAGTTTGGTCTTGGGAGGGAAATCTCAAAAACTTCCTCCCGCTTTGAAAGACAGGCTGACTAACGGCGTCGTTACCGTTTCCGTACCGCCTTACGCAGTAACGGAAAACGGAAAATTTTCGGCCACTTGCAGTTTTTCTCAAACTACGGATAACGGTAATTTGTGCCTCTTAAAAGCCGGTGAACAGTATCTGTTTGCACTGGGGAATTTTTCTCAAAAGGCGTCGTTCGGCTTGGATTACTCGGCAGTAACTTTTACTACGGGCGAAAAAACCGTTCTTGCGCTAGACACTGAGTATCGCATACCTTTTACCTATTCGGCTGCGCAAGGGCAGGCGGAAGGCAAAAAGATAACTAAGCATTTTGTAAACTTCGGTTCGCAAAAAATAGAAACGTACTACAATTTCAACTCCAAAATGTACCGAATGGGTCGTAAAGTGTTCGATTCGTCTTTCGTTTTGGGATTGAAGGTATCATGCGTGCGATTGGCTTGCGAAGAGGAAACGTATCCTACGTTTAGCGCCGTCGTGCGCGACGCACTGGACTACGGCGACAAAAAATATCTTGTTTTGGACGTCGACGGCAACGAATTTGCCTTGCTTGCGGACGGTTCTCGCGACGTAGGCGAAACCGTCGTAGTTGCAGTGGACTTCGATAACTGCGCCGTGTACGATTCGGACGGCGAACTGCTTTTGGACTAATTTATCAAGGAGTAACTTAGTAAATGAAAAAAATTTTATCTGTATTGTTGGTTTGCCTGATTGCGGCAAGTACGGCTATATTCTGCGCGTGCGATCCGTTGGCGAACTACAAAGCGCCGAAGTACGCTCAAGTGTACGCTACTACGGGCACAATGTCCAAGTTGTTGGCGCGAGACACTTCGTTAGAGTTTTCCGATTACGACGAGGATTCTTACAACGTTTCGGTTAAGGTATCTACCGACAAATCTTATCAGAATTACTACGGCAACGGCGCGGCGCTTACGCATGCCTCGGCATATTTGCTTATGCAGGACGAAGATACGCGTGCCGAAATGCTAAGAGAATTTTTCAGCAAAGACGGCGCGTATTTCAACATGGTGCGAGTACCTATCGGCGCAAGCGACTATATTGATGAGGCGGAGTTTTTCTCATGCTGCGACTTGAACGATCCCTACGACGAGGATATGGCTTTGACGTCTTTCAATCTGGATCACGACGCCAACATTATAGCCGTGCTGAAAGAAATTTTAGCAATAAACCCCGATATTCAAATAATTGCCGTGCCTTGGTCGGCACCTGCTTGGATGAAGCAAAATCACAGCCTGATAGGCGGCAATTTGGACGAGACGTATAACGCTACTTATGCCGATTATCTGTTGAAGTTTGTACAGGAATACAAAAAACAAGGCATAACCATTTCTTGGTTGTCTCTTTTGAACGAACCCGGTATATTCGGCGTCAAATATCCTAGTATGAATATGGGCGGAGCGCAGGCTGCGGAAATTATCAAAATTCTCGGCAAAAATTTGCAAAAAGCCGATCTTGACGTCAAAATTATGGCTTGGGATCACAACGTAGATAACAGCGATTATTTCCTGGAAGATATTTATAACGACGAAGAAGTTGCAAAATACGTTACAGGTACGGCGTTCCACGCTTACGGCGGAAGTTACGTCACGGGTTGCGAAAACCATACGGAACTTTTTCCCGGAAAGGAAATGTTCCTTACCGAATTGACGGAACACAGCGGCAGTAACGACTTTGCGGCGAATCTCTCTTTTGCCGCGCAAAACGTTTCGGTAGCTCCGGTAAACGTAGGCTCCGGCATGGGATTGTTTTGGAACTTGGTATTGCGCAAAGACGGTACTCCTACGCCTGTTTCTCACGGTGCAAACGTTTGCTACGGCGTTATGGAAATGAACGAATTGGACGGCGGCGGATTTGAATATAACAAAAACGCTTCCTACTACGCTATGGCTCATATCAGTAAATTTGCTTATGCAGTCGACGGTACTTTTGCAAAGGCATTGCGTGTGGAAAGTTCCAACGACGCTACGATCATGGCTTGCGCGTTGCTCCGTGCCGACGGCGCGGTGGTGGTGTGCGTAACCAACGTTTCCGACGTGTTGAGCGAGGACGTGGACATCGTTATAGACGGCAAATGCGTCACCTACAAGGTGCAACCGCAAAGCGTCGTAACGTTTGTGTGCTAGGAGGGCGTTTACAATGAAAAACAAAGTTAAAATTATTTTGGCGGTTTTGCTTTCTTTGACGGTTGTCGTTTGTCTTACCGCTTGCGGACCTTCCTACGACGGACGCGACGACTTTTATCAGGCTTACGAGATAACCAAGGTAAACGTAGAACAAAAATCCACAAGCACCTACAATTTTCTTGTGACGTCGGATATTGCTCCGTCTTCTAATGCAAAAGTGTACGTAACTCATTACGAAGCGATCCCTAAGGACGCTACGGCTATTTCGTATACAAACGATAACGGTTCTTATTCGTTTACTGCAAACGTCTCTTACGACAGATATTACATTCACATCGTAGACGGCGACAAAACGGCTGTTTTGTCTATGAACCGTCCGCAAATGACTCCCACGCTGCAAACTCAAACGGATGGCGTCCCCGCAAAAGTTATAACTTACAATTTTATCAACGGTACCTCTTGGTCGTCTTTCTGCGATCCGACAGGCAAAGCCGTGTATAAAAGTTCCAAACCGTACTTCGACGACGACGCAACGGTGGTCGCCCAAAACGTGCAACTTGCGGGCGTGGACAGTACGACGGACGTTGCTCCGCAGGACGACGAACCCTACTACTTTGTGGTGCTCACGGCTAAAAACGGCATAGTTACGTACGTCAGCGCTCCTATAATGGATGCAAACAAAGCGTTTTCCGACCTTGCCGTATCGTTGCAAAACGACAACGGCACGCCCGTGTTGGTTGCTACAGGCAGGTTTATTATAGGCGGAGACGTAGCTCTGCAAGTGTACAGCGCAGACAGCCGTTTGGGTAAGATCTACAACGTGACGGGATCTAGCGTCACGGGAAATGCCGGAGACGAATTCCGCACGACGATAGACCTTTCTCAGATAGTCGTATCTTCCGGCGCAGGGGTTTGGTTCGACATAAAACTACGCACCGGTACCGGAGCCAACTACGATTTGTCCGACGGCGCGGCGGATATGGCTCAAACGTTGAAAAACGGAACTACCACGTTCGAGTTTAAGGAATACGACCATATTTTGAAGATAAATTACGCTTTTTACGACTTTGACGTTTCACGTACGTATATCGATACGAGCGACAGCGTAAAGGGGCCCGTTTTGATTGTAGAGGGAACCTGTAACGTAGACGTACGCGATATCAAACTACACGGCGAAGTCAGTAAAAAGGATCTGTATTGGAACAATACTAGCAGCGAAAGCGGCAAATTCCGTTTCGAGGCTGCACTTAGCAGTTTGCCTACCGAGGATACGCCATGGTGCTGGTTCCATATCTACGTGTACAAAGGCAACGCCAGCGTGGCATCCGCACAAGCAAACCTTGTTCGCGGTACGGAAATCGCTTTTGGCGCAACTTACAATTTCAACGGCGTTACCTACACGGTTAAGGCGTATAACGACTCCCCGACGGAGACGCAGCTTGTAATTCAAGCCGTTCCCGACTAAAACTTACAAAAAAGAAGCATTGGTATTATGATAACTATCTTTACTTCGGCATGCACCGGATTTATGCAAAAAAGTAAAACGGACTTTTGTGCGTGCCCGACAGACCTAAATACGGTAACCGTGCGTACTGCCAAAACCTATCAAACTCATATGGGTTTTGGCGGCGCTTTTACCGAAGCCACTGCGCAAAACTTTTTTGCGCTTGACGAAAAACAACAAAAACTGTTTGTAGACGCATATTTTTCCGCAGACGGCTTGCGTTACAACTTGGGGCGCATTCCCGTGCATTCCTGCGATTTTTCTCCCGCTCCGCGCACCTACGTAAAAGAAGGCGACGAAACGCTCTCTTCCTTCGATATGTCGTGGGAAGACGAAAAACGCATACCTCTTATCAAACTGTGCCAAAAAGCGGCGGAAAATCTCACGTTCTTTGCCGCGCCATGGTCTCCTCCTGCATATATGAAAACTAACGGAGACATTTGTCACGGTGGCAAACTGAAGGACGAGTACCGCGCTTTGTGGGCGGAGTATTACGCGCGCTTTTTGGAAGGACTTAAACAGCGCGGAATAGACGTATCCTTTGCCAGCGTTCAAAACGAACCCGAGGCACTGCAAACTTGGGAAAGCCGTTTGGTGGACGCAACGGAGGAGGCGCTGGATATTCGCGACTATCTTGCTCCCGCTTTCAAAAAACACGGGTTAAACGTCAAGTTTATCATTTGGGATCACAATCGCGACCGTATGGTTGCCCGTGCCGTCGAAACGCTGTCTGTTGACGGCGTTGCAGACCTTGTGTGGGGATTGGGCTATCACTGGTATTGCTGCGACAAAAGCGAAAACATTGCCGATTTCAAGGCACTGTATCCCGATAAGCACGTTTTGCTTACCGAGTGCTGCGTAGAACTTGCCCACGACTCAACTACCGGCAAATCGTCGGTATCCGGCTTGTGGGAGCACGGCGAACGCTACGGCAAAAACATTTTGAAAGATTTGGCAAACGGCAGCGAAGGCTACATAGATTGGAACATGCTGTTAAACGCGCAAGGCGGACCGACTCACGTGGGTAACTATTGCGAATCGCCGTTGATGTCGGATAAAAATAATAACCTTGTTTATAATCCCAGTTACTGGTATATAGGGCATTTCTCACGCTTTATCGACGCGGGTGCAAAACGCGTGTTTTGCAGTGCGGGTAAAACCGGCATTTTGGCCGTAGCGTACGTCAATCCCGACGGACGTAAAGTCGTTGTGGCAATGAACGTCAACGATCGCGACGAGGATTGCTGTTTCGACGTTGACGGCAGAACCTTCCGATTGAACCTTACCGCGCATTCTATCGTTACGGCAACGCTATGAAACCTCGCAATCTTAAAATTGTAATATTTGCCGTGGTTCTTGCCGTTATTTTGATTGCCGGCGGAGTAACTTATGTTTCCGTAACGGCGGTAAACGCAGCAAAGTACCAAACCGTTTCGGCAACGGTGGTGGAAATTTCGACGGAAAAAAAGGACGAAAATACTGTTATCGTAACGGGAGTTGCGGTGCGGTACGAAACTGCCGGCGGCGTCGTGCAAAACAAACTGTCGGGGCAATTTCCAAAGGAACTTAAAGAGGGAAGTCAAATTTCCGTTCGTTACAAAAAAGACGACGTGACCTTTGTCACTGCGGAACACGTCGATTGGGGTACTCCCATATTTTTGCTTGTCTTGGGCGTTTTGTACGCAGTCGGCAGCGGCGTGTTTATTTATCTTCGCAAAAAAGCGGGGGACTACGCGATTTACGACGGCACGGTGGAGGGTGACGGCGTCTTTGAAGACGCTGCGGACGAAGAATCCGAACCGCAAGAAACGGTCTGTGAGCCGGAAATCAAAAAATGAAGCGTCTAAACTTTCCGTAACGTATTTTACAGTAATCAATATTTTTTTCAACAAAAAACCGCTCGGTAATGTTACGAGCGGTTTTGTTTTTTGCAACGTAGTGTTTTGTTACGATTGACTTTTGTTTACAAGTTTCGCTTTTAGTACGTAGTAACGTTGACGGCCGAAGTTAAACAGACCTTTATCGGTGGTGCCTGCAAAATCTTTGCCCAGCATATCAAACAGATTGCCGCTTACGGTAAACTCCGGCAGTTTGCCTAGAAGTTTTCCGTTTTCGTACAGATACGCAACCATAACGGGTATGCTGACGTCTCCGGAAGGAGTCATGTCTCCGCCGCCGCTGACGGAAACGTACACGGCTTTTCCCTTGACGATCTCCGCAAGACTTTTTGCACTGTTTTCCGCAGTCAAACCTCTGGCGCTTGCAGTAGGAACGTCCACGTAATCGGCGCCGGCCGCGCCCAAGTTCTCAACGCCGTATTGTGCGGCGGATTTTTTGCAAGTAAACAAATTTTTTATCACGCCTTTTTCTATTACCGGCTTTTTGTAGCCGTCGTTTACTACGCCCTCGGTATCGAAAAATTTCAAATTTATTTGTTCGTCGGGGCTGCGGTTAATTGTTACCGTCAACTTGTCGCTAAACGTTTTTTCGCCCAGTTTGCCGTCGAATATGGACGCTTTGTTAAAGTACAGATCCGCCGACAAATGTCCTAATGCGTAGTTCAAGGGCGAGTCTTCCATAATTACGGTTACTTCGTCTTCTGTTACTTGCGGGATATTACGCAAAAACGCGTCGCATTTGGTTTTTACGTCGCGGCAGATTTCCTCTTCGTCGTAGTAATCGCTTTCGCATCCGTAATTTTCGTCCATTATGTTGGCAGAGCCTTTATATTTTATTACTAGAGAACAAACAAATTGGTTGCCCTTGTAGCTGTAGCGGCATCCGTCGCTGTTTTCGTAGTTACTTTCGCTGTTAAACAAGTACAGTTTGTTGCTGAACAGAAATTCCGGATTTTCTTTTGCCAAACGCGCCAAAAGTTTCTCGGATATTTTTATAAAGTCCTTTTCGTTCAAAATCTTTTTGGTCGCGTCTATTTCCAACGTTTTCGCGTGGTCGTGGGTCTCGGGATAGGCAATGCCCTGCGCCAATTTTGCGCGGGCAGCTTTTTCCATATCGGCAAAGTCTACGTTACCGCCCAATCTGCCTTCTACTCCTATCGTTCCGTTGTCGTATACGCGCACGGTATTTTCCACGTCGTCGTTTATGCGCATGGACGTTATTTGGCTTGCGGCAATGTTAAGACATTTCGCGCAGGATTTTTCGGTTAATTTTTCTATTTTCATTTTCGGTCGCTCCTTACTGAATGTTCATTTTGGACACGCGGATATGCGGTCCTCCCATACCTACGTTCAACGGGTATTGTTCCATTTTCCCGCAGCCGCCCGTAACAAAACTCAGCAGTTGCTTGTCGTTTCCTACGCCGTCGATAAGCCCCAGCGTTTCAAATACGTTGCCCGTCATTACGGCAATTTTTACCGGACCTGCCAGTTTGCCGTCTATAATTTCGTAGGCGATATTCGGTGCAAGCGTAAACGTACTCATGCCCGATCCGTGTTTTATCGACCAAATATAGTAACCGTGTTTAATTCCCGAAATCAGCTGTTCAAAAGTGCTGTCGCCTGCTTCCACAAAAGTGTTGGTCATACGCACGATAGGTTCAAAGTCGCAATTTATCGCGCGCGCGTTTCCAGTCAGATCCTCGTTTAGCGCCGCTGCGGTTGTTGCGCTGTGCAGTCTGCCTGCAAGCACGCCGTTTTTGATAAGGTAAGTATCGGTAGCTTTTGTGCCTTCGTCGTCGTACGGTACGTAACCGCTGCCCTCGAACACGCCGCTTTCGCGAATGGTCAAAATATCGCTGCCGACTTTTTTTCCGATAGTCCATTCTCTTGCCATCGTTTCGTCGCCCAACATAAAGTCGGCTTCCGATTTGTGCCCGAAACTTTCGTGCGCAAATACGCCGGTAACTATCGGCGCAAGTACTACGGGATAACTGCCTGCTTCAACGGGTTTTGCATTTTTAACAAAGTCTTCGCAGCGTTTTACAAAGTCGGAAAGTTCTTCGTCGGAATAAGCAAGGCTGGCAAAGTCCGTTTTCGCTTTACTCAATTGCTCCGTCATGTGGTCGTCCCCGCTCATAAATGCCATTGCATACGCCACGCCGCAAGTTTGGAAGTCGTAGGTTATATCCGCTCCTTTGGAGGAGTAGAAGTTGTACAACGAATATCTGTCCAAATATATTGCTTGCTTAAAGTTGCACAATTCGGAGCCTAACTTGTCGGAAGTCGCTTGCAGAAGTTTAAGTTTGTCTTCAAACGGAACGTTTTTGACGCACGTGTCGGCAAACGCTATTTTTTTGTCTTTGTTTACTTGGTAACGTTTTACTATAGGATCTTGTTCTATTTCTTCGTTTTCGTTTGCGTAAGAGTACAGTTCGTCAAGTGCGTGTTGCACGTTGTCGACGTCGCCGGTGGATGTGTAGTACCACATTTTTCCGTCGTACACGCGTACAAACGCTTTCTTTTCGGCGGTTTGCTTGGCTTCATGTAATTGACCGTTTTGTAGGCGCACGTTGGTCGTAAATCTGTCTTCTATGCGCACGTCGGCGTAAAAGCCTTTTTTGAATTTTAGCGTAGACATAATTTTCCCTCCCTGTTCGGTTGCGTACAGTATAACATACGCAACGGCGAAAAGTCAATCGTACGGAACAAGCGGCAGCGCAACTTTCGGTTGCAACGTCAGTTTCGTATTTGTTTATTTTGCCAGTTTGCCTTTTGATTTTGCGATAGACAAAGCCGAGTAATTAGTATATAATACAATTGTATTTTCAAAAAAACGAGAAATAAGCGTTTCGTATAAATCGATTACAAACTTACTCCTAGAGGCACGGTATGAAAAATTCGACAAACCAAGATATCTTGCAACAATTGACTACAGACGAAAAGGTGCAGTTGACTACGGGCTACGGCGCTTGGAATACTGCAAGCGTCAGCGGACTGGATCTGTTTTCTGCAAACGTGTCGGACGGTCCGGTAGGTTTGCGTCACTATTGCGACGGACAAGTCGTTCCTGCGGTGGCGTTTCCGTCCGTGTCCAAATTGGCGTGCAGTTTCGACCCGTCGGTGTTGCGCGAAGCGGGCGCGGCAATAGGCGAACAGGCGCGCAAGGAAAACGTCAACGTGATTTTGGCGCCGGGACTCAATATCAAGCGCGATCCGCGTTGCGGACGCAATTTCGAGTACTATTCCGAAGATCCTTTTTTGACTGCGGAACTTGCCAACGCTTACGTCAAGGGCGTCAACAGTCAGGAAGTCGGCGTGTGTATAAAACACTTTGCCGCAAACAACCAAGAGTACGGCCGGCGCGTAAGCGACAGCGTGGTGGATATGCGCGCTTTGCGCGAAATCTATCTTTCCGCATTCGAACGGGTAGTCAAACAGTCCAAACCGTGTGCCGTCATGTGCGCTTACAACAAACTCAACGGCGAATACTGTTGCCAAAACAAGTGGCTTCTAACCGACGTTTTGCGTAAGGAGTGGGGATACGACGGATTGGCCATGTCCGATTGGGGCGCTACCGACGACAGGGCAAAAGGTATTGCCGCGGGACTGGATTTGGAAATGCCGCAAGGCGATACGGAACCGGTGACGAAGGCGATTGCCGACGGTACGCTGAAGGTGGAACAGCTGGACGTTGCCGCAGGACGCGTAATTGCTTTTGCCTCGCAGTTCAAGGATAACTCGCCACGCAACGCCGACTACGACTATCAGCACAATTTGGTTCGCAAAATTTCCGCAGATACTACGGTTCTTGCCAAAAACAATTGCAAACTTTTGCCTTTCAAAAAGGACGACGAAATCGCAGTTATCGGTGCGCTTGCGGAAACGCCGTATTTTCAAGGAGGCGGTAGCAGTCAAGTGTTGCCTTACAAAAAAGATAATCTGTTGGAAGCACTGGACGCTTTCGGAGCAAAATACCGCTACGCAAAAGGGTACGATTTGAACAATGCTGAGAACGAACAATTGCTGCGAGAGGCAGCGCAACTGGCTGCCGAAAGCGCCAAAGTACTGCTGCTTGTAGGACCCTACGGAACGGAGTTCGAGTGGCAGGACCGCGCAACTTGGCAATTGCCGAAAGCGCAATTGGACGTTATAGACGCCGTTACGTCCGCCAACAGCAACGTAGCGATAGTCGTACAAAGCGGTTCTCCCGTGGACGTATCTTGGCATCACGGCGCAAAGGCGTTGGTCTTCGATTATCTCGGCGGCGAGCAAAGCGGAGGGGCTTTGTGCGACGTTGTATTCGGAGTAACTTGTCCTACCGGACGTCTTGCGGAAACTTGGCCGCTCTCTTTGCCGAAGTTCACAGAAGACTTCGGCAAAGATTTCAAACGCACGTTGTACAAAGAAAGTATTTACGTCGGCTACCGCTACTACGTAACTGCCGGAGTCCCCGTAGCGTTTCCGTTCGGTCACGGACTGAATTACGCGGATATAGCGTGGAGCAACGCCAAGAGCGACGTTACGTCGGTTGATCCCGACGGCAAAGTGAAACTTTCTTTGGAATTGCACAATGCAAGCGATTTTGCCGATGCCGATACGGTGCAGGCATACGTGACGAATTTGGACGGGCGCGGTTTTTATGCCAAACGCAATTTGGTCGCATTCAAAAAAGTGCGTCTTAAACCATCCGAAAAAAAGACCGTAACTTTGGAAGTCAACGTAAGCGACTTTGCATCTTACGACGTTGACGCGGGCAAGTTTGTCGTAAACGGAGGTAAGTATTTGCTTACGCTTGCGCGCAATGCAAACGATGCGGGGTACGCTTTTACCGTAGAAGTGAAAGGCGACAATAATACCGCGGACGTAAGCCGCGAATTCGCCTGCTACTACGAGGTCGACGAAAATTTTTGTCCGACGGACAAACAGTTTGAAAAATTGTATGGAACGTTTCCCGAGGAACAAACAACACCTTTCACGTTTAACTCGCCTCTTGCGGAAACTCAGTCCACAAAATTGGGTAAAAGGCTTGTCAGATCGTTTACTAAAGGGCTGTCGGAAGAGGATAAGCGAAGCAACCTTGCCGCTCCGCTTATAGATTTTACTTGGCGCCCGTACATAACGAGGGAAATAATATATTTGCTGGTGGATATTCTAAACGGCGGCAAAGGTCGTTTCAAAGTGTGGAAGTTGTACCGAGCCAACAAAAAATCCGACAAAAAACGTAAAAAATAACGCATCGTTTGCGGTTGATTTTCTTTCGCGCAAGTGATACAATCTATTTGCAAAGCGGTACTGCCTTGCAAATAAAGGAGCAAACAAAATGGCATTTTTCTTTTTCGACGGTTCAAAGACGTTGACTACGGTTCTCATTGTATTGGGTATTGCTTTTGCCGCAGTGGTTTTGGGAGTGGTGTTGTACAAACTGATACGTTCGGTAGTCACCAATAAAAAAGCCAAGGAAGAACAAAAACTTGCGCAAGCGGTGGACAACGCCGCGGAACGCAAAATTATGGAAAAACGCAACGAATTTCTGGTGATGTCCCGTAACGTCACGTATTCGGTAGGAGTAGACGGCGAAATAGCCGTAGGAAAGTACGTACTTAAAAATGCCGTGGAAAGCGAAACGACGTTCAATTTGCGTTTGAACGGACTGGTGGAAAACCATGCGAACGGCGACACCGTAACTTTGGGTGCGGGCGACACGTTGTGCGCCGTATCCGGTTCGGTATTGATAAAGCCGTTTGTGGATTGACGTTTGTTTGCAGCCGTCGGTTTATGGCGGAACTCGTTGTTTCAAAAAACATTGCTATACAAGCCGTATCTTTTTGAGATACGGCTTTTTGCTTGTCTTGGTCAAGTCTGTCATATTCTTCGGCGCGCGGCAATTTAATTGACGGCTTGGCACTTTTGGAGTAAAATTTGACGTAACAAAAGTTTTCTGTCGTAAGACGGAAAAAGGAGAACCGAATGCAGCGGGATTACAACGGTTGGGACGAACTTTTTTTGCGCGAGTTTGCAAAACCGTACTTCAAACAACTGAAACAGTTTTTGTTGCAGGAATACGCAACGAAAAAAATTTATCCTCCAAAGCCGCTTATACTCAACGCTTTCGATAATACGGCATATAATGACGTAAACGTGGTAATTCTCGGTCAGGATCCCTACTACAACGCGGGGCAGGCTATGGGCATGAGTTTTTCCGTGCCCAAGGGCGTTTTGCCTCCGATGAGTCTGGTAAATATTTTCAAGGAAATAGAAGACGACTTGGGGTACAAACCGCATATCGAGGGCGGCGACCTTACTCCGTGGGCGCGTCAGGGCGTGCTTCTTATGAACACCGTGCTTACCGTTTGCGAAAAGCAGCCGAATTCTCACAAAGGGAAAGGTTGGGAAACTTTCACGGCGGAAGTTATCAAATATTTGAACGAGCGCGAGCGCGGTATAGTGTTTATGTTGTGGGGACGCAACGCGTTGGAAGTAAAACCGCTCATCACCGGAAGACAGCATTTGGTACTTACGGCGGCTCATCCCAGTCCGCTTTCCGCCAACAACGGATTTTTCGGTTGCGGACACTTTTCCAAAGCAAACGACTACTTGGAATTGCAGCATCGCGCAATACGTTGGTAGGTGCCGATTTGTCTGCACTTTTAACTTTGCCCGTAACTTGATCAAACGATTGTCGTAATCCGTTCGTACTCATACGCCGCGCGATAAGGCTTTCCGGCGGCGCGTTTGTCAACGGTTGCTTAATACAAAATATTTAAGCGTAGGTTAAGTAAAACAGGTATAATGATTTGTGAAATAAATTCTACAAAAGGAACGGATTAAACAATGCTACAACTCAACGAAATCAAAAAACGCTACGAAGCGGGCGAATTTTCCGTCGACGCGTTGAAGGGCGTTTCGCTCAACTTTCGCAAAAGCGAATTTGTGTCTATTTTGGGACCTTCCGGATGCGGCAAAACGACAATGCTCAATATTATCGGCGGTTTGGATAAATACACGTCGGGCGATCTGATCATCAACGGCAAAAGTACTAAAAACTTTACCGACCGCGATTGGGACGCATACCGCAATCACTCGATAGGTTTCGTATTTCAAAGTTACAACCTGATTCCTCACCAAACGGTGCTTGCCAACGTAGAACTCGCTCTGGCGCTTTCCGGCGTTAAAAAGGCCGAGCGCACGGAGCGCGCAAAGGAAGCGCTGGACAAAGTAGGGCTTAAAGGAATGTACAAAAAACGTCCCTGCGAAATGAGCGGCGGACAAATGCAGCGCGTAGCGATAGCCCGTGCTATTGTCAATAATCCCGATATTATCCTCGCCGACGAACCGACCGGCGCATTGGATACGGAAACCAGTATTCAGGTTATGGATATTTTGAAGGAAATTTCCAACGACCGTTTGGTCATCATGGTCACGCACAATCCGGAACTTGCCGAAAAATATTCTACAAGAATCGTCAAGATGTTGGACGGTTTGTTGGTGGACGACAGCAAACCGTTGACGGAATCGGAATTGCAGGCGGAACAGGAGGCCGACGCTCAACTCGTAGCCCAAGAAGAAGCGGACAAAAAGGCAAAAGTCAAAAAGCCGAAAAAACCTAAAATGTCTTTCGGCACGCAGTTTATGCTGTCTCTCAAAAACTTGTTTACCAAACGCGGGCGCACCGTACTTACAAGTTTTGCCGGAAGCATCGGCATTATAGGCATCGCGCTTATTTTTGCCGTATCTCAAGGTACGACAAACTACATTGCCGCAGTGCAGGAAGATACGCTTGCGTCTTATCCTCTTACGATCGAACAAAGTCACACCGATATGGGCAGTATGTTTTCAGCGTTCGTACAAAGCGCCGAGTCCGGTATTGACCACGCTGAAAAGGACAAAGTGTACGAAAAACTCGCTTTGTACAATCTTACCAAATCGATAAGTCAAATCGAACAATCGGAAAACGACCTTGCCGCATACAAAAAGTATCTGGACAAACAATTGGCGGATAAAAACAGCAAAATGTATCAAGCGTTAAACGGCGTTCACTATCGGTACGACTTGGACTTGCTTATTTACACCAAAAACGCAGAGGACGGATCGATCATGCGTTCGGACACGACGGAGTTGATGCAGGAAATGATAGGGGCTCTTTACGGCGTTGATATTTCCTCCGTTACGTTTACCGGCGGCGGATTGATGTCGTCGCTTATGTCCTCCAGTATGCAAATGCAATCTCTCTGGCAAGAGCTGTTGCCCGCGCCGGACGGCGGCACGATAAATAAACTGATCAAAGATCAGTATCAACTGATCCACGGAAATTGGCCTGCAAGCAAAAATCAGGTTTTGTTAGTTGTAGACGACAATCGCGAAATAGACGATATGACGTTGTATGCATTGGGACTTAAATCCCGTGCGGAAATAGACGCGATAATAGACGCCGCCAGAAAAGGCGAAAAACTGGAAGGGTATACGCCTAAACAATGGTCGTTTGAAGAAATTTGTTCGCAGACTTACAAGACGATTTTTAATTACGAGTGTTATCAAAAAGGCGCCGGCGACGTGTGGTACGACGTCCGTTCACTCGAAGGCGGTTTGCAAGCGTTGTACAACGATCCGGACGTCGGAATGGATTTGGAAGTGGTGGGTATCATCGCACCCAATCCGGACGCTTCGTCTCACATGCTTTCGGCAGGGATCTGCTACACGCAGGACTTGACGTTGCATATTATGGAACAGGCTCAAAAGTCGGATATAGCGAAAACTCAAAAAGACAATCCTCAGGTAGATATTTTTACCGGAAAGTATTTCAAAAACACCAACCTTACAAACGCGGTGAAAGCGCAAATATTCAGGGATTACGTTAGCGGTTGCAGCGACACTGAGAAGGCGCAGGTGTTTATCAAAATAAATTCGGTGCCTACCGAGGAGGAAAAGGAAGCGGCAACGGCTCAACTCAACGCAATGGATACCGAACAGCTGCGCCAAACCGTTCTAAACTTGATGTCGATGAGCCCTAGCGGTAATTCGCAAACTATGCAGGACTATATCAACGGATTGGACGACGCTCAGTTGAGAGGATATATCCCCACGATTGCGCCGATTTCCGCCCAACTTGCAAAAATGCAAGCACTGCTTAAAGCATATCCTACTCAAGCCGATCAACTGGCAAAGTTGGAGCAAGACCTTGAAAATTACGACGTTGACAAATGCGCTTGGTGCTATGAACAGGCCATCGAGTTTTCCGATTCGTCCTACGACGACAACTTGGTAACGCTGGGTTGTCTGGATGCGGCAGAACCTGCGGCAATCAGCCTGTATGCGGTATCTTTCGAGGCTAAGGACGTCATTGAACAAGACATAAATGCTTATAACAAGACTGTACCCGACGCGCAAAAGATACGCTACACCGATTATGTCGGACTTATTATGAGCAGCGTTACGACTATTATCGACGCCATCACTTACGTGCTTATCGGATTCGTGTCCATTTCGCTTATCGTGTCGTCAATAATGATCGGAGTAATAACTCTTATCTCCGTACAGGAACGCACAAAGGAAATCGGCATTTTGCGCGCAATCGGCGCAAGCAAACGAAACGTTTCGGGAATGTTCAATGCGGAGACGGGAATTATCGGATTTATTTCCGGCTTGTTCGGAGTACTGGTTACGTACATTCTGTGCATATTCGTCAACATCATTTTGCACGCCGCAACCGGTATCATGTCGTTGAATGCCGTACTTCCGCCATGGGTCGCATTGATCCTTATTGCAATAAGTATGCTTCTGACGTTGATTGCCGGTATCATTCCGTCGCGCAGCGCAGCTAAGAAAGATCCCGTTGTGGCGCTTAGAACCGAATAGGCGCTCGGGGGTTCGACTTGGGAGCCTCGATCTTACTCTGTTCGATATGTCTCCAAGTTCGAACCCCTCGCGCCGGTGGCTTCGCTGTGCTCGCAATGCACAAGCGGACAA
>JAMPEJ010000005.1 GCA_023665205.1 Corallococcus sp. | reverse complement strand
ACTGCCGCTCGTCAATCTGCGTTGAACATCTTGGCGGAAATGCGCAGCGTGAATGCCTTTGCAGGTGGTAAAGAATTGTCAAAAAATTTAGAATTTTGTCGATACTTTTGTCGCACTGTATTTGTACAATTATTCTAATGCGAGTGCAAAAAGTTGCTCTTGCAAATTTTTTATAGTATACTGAATGTTATGAATGAAAAAAGAAAAAAACAGAATTCAATACCTAAAAGCACTAAGTTTTTTTGCTGCGCCATAGCGGTGTTGCTTGTACTTACCGTAGTGTTGGCAATCGTAGGCAGTTGTACGGATAGCAGTAGCGACTTTGGAAATTTCCGCTTTACGGAATACGTCGGTACGTTGTCCAATCCCGGAGTAGGATATACTAAAACCGATTGGTATCATACTGCGCCTGATAGCACGCCCGTGCGAGATACTCAGGGCGACATAGTTTTGTTTTTCGTTAATATAGGGGCTTTTTCTGCCGGAGCCAACGGTACGACTGATGCCGACGGTAACTACGTCGAGGGCAGGGATTACGACTTGGACGAAGCATTTTTCAGCGCTTTATCGCGCACGTTAGAAAATTGCCGTAACAACGGTTCTACCGTTGCGCTCCGTTTCCGTTATGATGAAAACGGCAAAGCCGACCCCGAACCCAAAACGTTTCAACAAGTGTTAAACCATATTTCTCAAATTAAACAAAGCGGAATTTTGCAGGAGTATCAGGACATATTGATGTTTGTTGAGTGTGGTTTTGTCGGAAAGTGGGGCGAGCAGCACGGTGGCAAATATACCTCCTTGGATTACAAGGTGCAATTGCTTTCAGCAATCTTGGATTGCGTTCCCTATCCTGTTCCCGTCACCGTGCGCACACCGGACATTTTTGCCGGTTACGTTGGAATATCCCGTGCCGAACTTGCCGATTACGTTTGCAAAACCGACGACGAGTTGCGCGTGGGATTGTATAATGACGGTTATATGGGCTCGAACAGCGATTTGGGAACTTATGCCGACCGTGAAACAGAAACGGCTTGGCTTGGCAAACAGACTCTTACGTCGTATTTCGGAGGAGAGTTTTCCGGTAATATCGATTTCGCCAAACAATACGATACTTATAAGCCGGAGAATTGTTTGCCGGAAATGTACAAAACTCATTTAAGTTACATCAACGGCAATATTTTTGAGTTGTACAAAGAATACACTTTTAACAAGTCTTTAGACGTATCGGGCTACGATAATTCCGCATATTACGGCCAAACGGTATGGCAGTTTATCCGAGACCATATCGGTTACCGTTTTGTGCTTAAAAACAGTAAAATCAGCAAGTCTGTCGCGCAGGGTGAGATGCTGGACGTATCGTTTACTCTTGTCAACAACGGTTTTGCCAATCCCATAAAAAAGCAGGATTGCGAAATTTTGTTGGAAAAGGACGGCAATTTTGTGCGCTGCGACGTTGACGTCGATCCGACGGTATGGTACTCGGGAAAAACGGTTACCGAGACTATTAAAATAAAAATTCCCGCGTTTTTGCAGGAAGGCAAATGGAACGTGTATTTTAAGTCTTCTGTCGGAAACAGAAATATGTCTCAATTTGCTATGCGCTCCGTTCGCTTTGCAAACAACGACGTTTTTGACGAAAGTTTGGGCGCTAATTATTTGGGCAATTTTACCGTAACGAAATCGGATAATGCCGACAAAGCAACAGATAATACTATTAGTCAAGAAGGTTTGTTACCGCGTTTTGCTCAGTTGTACAATATGGGACAAAAAGTGCAAATAGACGGCCTCGTTTCCGGCGGTAGCGAGTGGCGGCAAAGCGACGTTGTGGCAGAAAACGGCAGCAATAAGCTGTACTTGAAAGCCGACGAACAAAACTTATACGTTATGGCAAATTTGCCGCATAACAGCGCGTCTCCCGTATTCAATCTTCGAGTCGTAAAGTCTGCGTCTACGTCGGAGAATCCTGAAACCACAAAATCGTATTGGCTGTATCAGCAAACGAACGGCTACGTATATTTCAGCGATCCGGATAAAGTCGGGCACGTTGGAATGCAATTGAAATACAGCGACGAAATGTTTGAGTTTCAAGTCCCCTTGTACATGTTCGGCTTGAAAAGCGGTGACGAATTGACGGAAATCAGCGTCAACGTTCAGGATAGCGCCGACGGTTGGAAAAGTACGGGCAGTTTGAAAACGGTCGAGTCCGTTGCAGTTTGCTGTGATTTTGTCGTCTACAACGCGCCTATGAAAATTAAAATGAACGTCGGAGAAAGCGTCGTTTTGGAGTTGTTCGCCGAATCCGACGTACAAAGTGTAACTTGGCTGCATAACGGAAAACCGCTTGCGGAAAAAATCGATATTCTGACTTTACGTACGTCATCCAAAAATGATGCGGGCACTTATGCCGCACAAATTACTACCGTTTCCGGCAACGTCAAAACGGTAATTGTCGCAGATGTTGACGTGGTGTAATTTATGGATATAAAAAATATGTTAAGCGTCAAAAACAGAGACGAACTGCGAGAGTGGTTGCAAAAAAATTACCAAACGGAAAAGGAATGTTGGATACAAGTTAAACGCGGACGTCCGACTGACGAAAACGCGTTTTGGTATATCGACGCGGTGGAAGAAGCGTTGTGTTTCGGTTGGATCGACAGCACGACTAAAAGGTTTGAGGGTAAGACGTTTCAAAGATTGGCGCCGCGTTCTAAGCGCAGCGTATGGTCGGAATTGAATAAAGCGCGGTTTTTGAGAATGGAAAAACTGGGGCGTATGACCGACGTGGGTAGAAGGGTGTTGACTACTTCCAAGTTTGAAATCGACGCGGAAATTTTGCAGGCATTGCAACAGGATGAAGAAGTGTGGAGAAACTTTCAAAAGTTTCCTCCGCTGTATCGGCAAGTCAGGATAGACACCATACAAATAAAAAAGAAAAACAATCCGAAGTTGTATCTGAACAGGCTGAATAAATTTATTGAAAATACAAAAAACGGCGTAATGTACGGCGAATGGAACGATAACGGAAGATTGTCGGATTTATAACGTAGTATATTTTTCGTCTTGCATAGCGTTTGTTAATAAATTGAATCGATATCCGGTATGAGATGTACTCCGCTCGCTTGACTGCTCGCTACGTGGCGTTCGCCTATTGTGTAGGCTCGGCTAATGAGCCTATGTCTCATATCAATGTCTTACGACATTCAGCCGTCCGCCACATAAAAAAGGAACCGAATATTCGGTTCCTCTTTTTTGGTGCGAGATGTGAGACTTGAACTCACACGGTCTCCCACACGCCCCTTAAACGTGCGCGTCTGCCTGTTCCGCCAATCTCGCGTTTGCTTACATATAATAATGTAATATTTGTTTTTTGTCAATTATTTTACCGCAATGTTTCAAACTTTTGCTTGCAGTGCGTCAGCCGGTTAGGTTTAGCGCGACGTTGACTGAGCAACGGCAAAACGCGGAGCATAATTTCAATGGTATTCAAAACCGTTTTCTAACATATCCCGCTGCGTCGCCCGGTCACGTCGTTCCGGTTGTTGCAGCTGCGTCAATCGATCAATGTGTCGGAAATTTTGCTGTATACGGTGGGCGCTTTGTCCTGCCACGTTCGCTCGATGTATTTTGCAATGTTGCGGGTCATTACGTTGAATTTTACTTCCAACGTGGTCTTGGTCGGCTCTATGATTTTCAGCACAACGTCGTAACTGCCGTCGGGGCATTTTGCGTAGGTCGCCACGTAGTCTTGGCGGCGGCGGTACTCAATGCGCTTTTTTTTGATGTCGTCGGAAATAAGTTGACGCACGCTGCTTGGTATGCGCGTATAAAAATTTTTCAAACACCATCTGCCTTCAGCCGTCAAATCGTAAAAACTTTCTCCCGTGCCGTTGTCGCTTTTGTAAACAAAGCCGTTGTCTACCACGTCCAAGAGGGTTTGTTTGCAGTTGGCAAAGTCTATCCAGTTGTTTTTGTAACTGCAAAGGTCCAAAACCGTGCTTTCGGTCAACGCAGTTTCCATTTTGTCAAACACAAACAGCATTATCAACTTGTTTATGGTGGTGTCCTGCGTGATGCCTGCCTGCATAGTTTTCCTCTCCTTGTGATAGTACTCCAAATTATACAACATTTTTTAATTTGTCACAACAGTTTTTGCCCTTTTTGCCAAAAATACTTGGAATAACTTTTACGATATGCTATACTTATTGCATCAAACTTTGTTTAGAGGTAACAAATGAAAAACGAACTGGCGTATTTTACCGATTCCGTCAACAGACTTATCGAGGGAAAAATGATTTTGGTGGATAAAAACATTGCATCAGTGCTGAAGTGCGTTGCTTCCACGCCGGTTTTGTGCAAGTGTTTGTCCGATTCGTTACGCAGCGTTTCCTACGTTACGGAATTTTCCCGTGCGCGAGTTACTTGGACTCGTCCCGACGGTACTGTAGATGCCCGCTTGAAGTTGCCCGCCGAGCGTAACCGTCTTTTTGCATTTGTAGTATGTCTGCTTACGGAAGTCGATTGCGGGCGCCGTAATATTTTGGAATTTTTGAAGGAATACTACAACGACGCCGACAGCAACGTAGCATACGAAAGGTTTGCTACGGAAGTTTTGAAACCGTTTAAGCACGCGGGAGAAAGTATTTTACACTCGGTCGATCCCAGCAGTTTGAATCTTGAGGAATCTGTGCGAGCGGAAAAGTTTTTTACGGCGGAAAAGACTTACGTTGCAAGCGACGTGCTTGCCGCTTTGCTTAAAGAAACGGATACCGTGACGGCTATTTTCCAAAGCGCCGATTCTCTGTTGCCGTATCTTGCCGAAGTTTTGACGTTGTGTGAATTTTTTGTAAACGCGCTGTATCTCAAAAATCCTAAAATATTGTGTATCAGTTGGTTGGCTCTAAGAAACTTTTTGCTGCGTTTCAATTCCTTACAGGAAAATACGGAACAAATATCCGAATTGATGTCGCAGATACGTTTGTAAAACTTGTGCGTAGTTGCGCCGAGTTGCCGTCACTGTAACCGATGCGAGCGTAGGCTCGGTCGCCGTAGTTCGCGGTATACGGCTTTAGCGCACTTTTTGTAGGTCATTGTCAAAATTGCTAATTACATTGTTGAATTGGCTTTTTTGCTCGCGTTTTAGCGCATTTGTATCGCAAAATATAAAAATTAAAAAATAATTTTGCAATTTGTACGTACAACAGCCTTGCCACAGGCTGTTTTTTTTGATATACTGTATTATAGCAAAATATGTAATCGAAGGTGGATTATATATTGTGGCAAGCACAATATGTAATCAAAGGTGGATTATGGCAGATAAATTTGCAAATATTCTTAAATTCTGTACCCCGTCGGAGTGGTGGGGCGAAAAATGGCGCGAAGGTTTGTTTTTGGGCAACGGAAAAACTTCGGCAAACGTTTACGGCGGCGCGTCGGAAGAGCGTATTCTCATCAACGAGCAAGCGCTCAATTGGATGGGACGCACAAACGTAGTTCCGGATATTTCGATGAAACTTCGCGACGTACGTAAAAAAATCGACAGCGGAGATTTCCTTAACGCGCAGGCCATTTTGCCTACCGCTCTGGAACAAAAGAATTTCCGTTCTCAAACGGAGTATCCTTTGCCTCTTTGCAAACTGGATCTTCACTTTCAATTGAGCGATACGCCCACAAACTTTTGCAGAGTTTTGGATATGGAACACGGCGAGGCTACCGTAACTTACAACGTCGGTAATACCAAGTATATCCGTCAGGTATTCGTTTCGCGCGCGGATAATCTTATTGCCTACCGTATCACAAAACAAGGCTCCGGCAACGTCAACGTGGATTTGTCATTCAACCTTATGCACCGCGTAAACGCCCGCACGTACGAAGGCGCTTGCAATATGCCTGAGGGCGAAGCCGTTAAATGCGAAAAACAGTTTTTGTATTTTGCCGCCCGTAACGAGGATAACGGCACCGATTACGGCGCAGTTGCAAAAGTAACTACGCTTGGAGGAAGCGTTCGTTCGGAAAACGGCGAAATGATAATCTCCGGCGCGCAAAGCGTTTTTGTCGTTGTCAAAACGTTTGTCGAAGGTTCGCGCGAGAGGGAGTGGAACTCTCTTAAATCTCAACTAGACGCAAATAAGGACGGTTACGACAAACTGTTCAAGTCGCACTCTGCTTTGCATTCAAAACTGTATCTTTCGGCGGATATTTCGCTTGCGCCGAGCGCAGACGTCTACATAGAAGATTTACTTTTGGAAACTGACGGCGGCGATATTCCTCCTCTCTTGGTGGAAAAAATCTACAAATTTTCGCGTTATCTGATGGTTGCAGGAACGACGGACGACGGCAATATGCTTTCTCCTTGCGGATTGTGGAACGGCTGTTACAAGCCTTACAGAGCCTTTAAGTGCGCGTCCGGCGAGTTGGAAATGACCTATTTGCACGCGTTTTGCGGAAATCTGTTTGCCGATTTGGACAAGACGTTCGATTACTTCGAGCGAAACATGGGCGACTATCGCAACAACGCTCAACGTTTGTTCGGTTGCCGCGGAATACTGGTTCCCGTGCTTGCCGCCCCCAATACCGGACGTTTGGGCAGTAACGATACTTTTGTAGTGCACTTTACCGGTTGCGGCGCTTGGCTTGCCAATTTTTATTACAAGTACGCAACTTATTCGCAAAATACGAAATTTTTGAAATCGCGTCTAATTCCTTTTATGAAAGAGGTCGCTACTTTTTACGAGGACTTTTTCGTAAGGACGCCTCAAGGGCTGGAAATAAGCCCCTCTGCTTTGCCTATGCGCATTGCCGACAGTTACAAAATCACCGACCGTCCCGTAATAGCTAAAAACAGCGAACTTGACTTTTCTTTGGCTAGAGACTTGTTTACAAATCTTATCGAGGCTTGCGAGCTTTGCGGAGTGAAGACTGACGCCGCTTGGCGGGAGATGTTGGACGGTATGCCTCAAACGCAGGTCGCCAGCGACGGCGTTATAAAAGAATTTGTAAATTCCATTATTTCCGTAGACTACACGGGAATATCCAACGGGACGCTTTATCCGGCGTATTTCGGCAATTCCGTCAGTTGGATGTCCGATCCGGAAACGGTACAAACTTACCTTACAACAGCAGACAAAAAGCGCAGTTTGGCTTCTTACCAGAACAGTTACAATATGACTGTTTTGGGCGCGGTGTACGCGCGTTTGGGCGACGCGTTCAAAGCCAAATTGTGCCTTACGAACACCGTTCGCGGCTGCGCAATGAACAACCTTGTTTTCGTAGACAAGGATTGGCGCGGCATGGGTATTTGCGGCAGCGGCGTGTGGACGCCCGTACAGATCCACGCAAACATGGTGTTTGCCAACGACGTACAGCAAATGTTGATGTATTCTCACAAAAACGTGCTCAAAATATTCCCCGCTTTGCCCTCCGATTGGGCAAACGTTAAGTTTGAAAATTTCGTTGCGGAAAACGGCGTTATTGTAAGCGTCCAATTGGATGCCGCAAAGAATACGTTCTCTTTGCATTTGGAAAGCAAAAAGGAAGTAAACGTAGACTTGTATCTTCCCGATAACGTCAAAAAACTGCTTAAAACCAATGTGCCTGCAAAACCGGACGGCAAACACTTTGCGGTTACCGTTCCCGCCAACAAATCGGTAGACTTCCAGTACAAGTACGTTGTGAGATAGGAAATATTTATTATGAGATGTATGTATTGCGGCTGTGAGGACAGCAAAGTAATCGATTCCCGTTCCACCGACGACGGCAAAAGCATACGCCGTCGCAGAGAATGTACAAATTGCAGCCGAAGGTTTACCACCTTTGAAACTATCGAGATAGTGCCATTTTTGGTGATCAAACGCGACGGCACCAGGCAATTGTACGAAAGAGAAAAATTAAAGAACGGTATAATCCGCGCTTGCGAAAAACGTCCGATTTCCATGGCGCAAATAGACGAAGTCGTCGATAATATCGAAAAAAGCCTTTACAACAGTTTGGAGCAAGAAGTGGCTTCGCAAAAAATCGGCGATTTGGTGATGCAGGAGCTTAAAATACTTGACGAAGTGGCCTATATCCGTTTTGCGGCGGTGTACCGTCAATTTAAGGACAGTGCTACTTTTATAGAAGAAATGCGCAAAATTTTTGACACTACCAAAACCGTCAAAAAAAAGCACGAAGAATAGTCGCGCAAATATAATATTGCACAAAAAGGTTGCGCAAGAGGGCGAAATGTCCCAATGCAAGCCTTTTTTGCTTGGCGTTCGTAAACATACTGCAAGCAGTATCGCGCATATAAGACGTTTTATCGCGTTCGTTTTGCGCGGGCAAACTCGTCTTTGCAGTTGCGCAAGCGTCAGCTCGCAGTAAAGTTGGGTATCGTGCGCCGGTGCGCGTAAAGATTTGACTTTTTAATATGCGTTGCGGCAAACGTGCGTTTTTGTACCGCAGGACAGTTACAAAAAAATGAGAAATTTGGAACAGGAACTGAAACTTTCGCTGGACGAAAGAGAATACGGAATATTATCCGCTTTGTCAAACAACAAGCCGCAATTGCAGGTAAATTACTATTTTGTTTCGCAGCACTTGGGCGACGACTGTATGGTACGTTTGCGTCAAAAAGGCAATTGCTACATTTTGTGTTACAAAAAACGTTTGCAAAATTCCGACGGCGTTACCGTATGCGATGAGCGCGAATGCGAGGTGGATGCAGCGTTTGCGCGGACGCTTATCGACAGAGGCGTTTATCCCAGAGAAATTAACGGTATGCTGAAAACCGATTTGTACGAAGTCTTGACTTGCGTAGGACAATTGCATACTTACCGCACGGTTTTCTCTTTGCAAGAGTGGACTTTGGAATTGGACAAAAACGAATATCTGGGCAGAACCGATTACGAACTGGAATGCGAGTGTAACCATATACAACAGTTGTACAAACTGAAAAACTATCTTTCCTACAATTACGGTGTGGTCATGCGTTATTCTTTACCCAAAAGTCAGCGGTTTTTTGAAGAAAAAGCAAGGCAATCGCAATTATGAAAAATTACAAATACCTTATATTCGATTTCGACGGTACGATCAACGATACGTCGGAAGGAATATACCACACTTTCAAAAAAGTTTTGGATATAATGGGCGTAGGTTACGACGGCGTGGATTTTGACCGTCATATCGGTCCTCCGCTGGAATTCAGTTACACGGAACTGGTAGGCGCAGACCGTATGAACGATGGCATAGCGTTGCACCGTAAGATTTTTGCAGAAGACAACGCCGTAAATATGAGCAGGCTGTACGACGGCATTGAAAATGCGTTAAGGCAATTAAAGAACTACGGGTTTGTTCTTTCTGTAGCGTCCTCGAAGTATCAGCCGCACGCAATTTCCTCTATCGAAAGGTTCGGGCTGAAAGACTTCTTCGCTTCCGTTTACGGACAGACGGAAAAGCGCGGTTTCAAATCTGAAGTGCTGCGTCAGTTGATAGCCGATCATTCTTGGGATAAGTCTCGCTGTATTATGATAGGCGATACCCGCTACGACGTTGACGGCGCTCACGAGAACGGAATAGATGCAATGGCAGTTACTTACGGCTTCGGTAAAGTCGACGAACTGAAAGCCGCAAAGCCCGAAATGGTGGCTTGTTCACCGGCAGAAATCGTCAAATTGTTGTCGGGCTGCATTGGATAAATATATGTATATGTACGGCGTAGGCATATTTGCCACGCGTCGGCAAAACGGGGTAAAACAACAAGGATGAAACAGAAATACAGATATTATCTATTAAACGTGGTTATACCGGTTTTGGTGTACGGGGCGTTTACCGGTTTGCTCGTAGGCACCGTCGTTTACTTCTTCAAGTTGGGCGCGGAATGGCTGTCGGAAAAATCGGTGGAGATCTACCATGCGGCGCAAGCTAATCCTTGGCTTATTTTTGCAATACTCGGCGGCGCAGCGGCGTTGGCGTTTGTCGCTTGGCTGTTGCAGCGTTGGGCAAGCGAAACCAAGGGCGGAGGTATCCCTCGCGCAGAAGGCGTATTGCGCGGCATACTTACTTTCCGTTGGCTGCGTACGGCGATTGCCGTCATTGTCAACAGTTTTATCAGTTTTTTTTCGGGGCTTCCTTTGGGCAGCGAAGGCCCCAGCGTGCTATTGGGTACGGCGATAGGCGGCGGAACAAGTAAATTGCCTTTGTCTCACGACAGTTGGAACCGCTACATTATGACTGGCGGCGCGTGCGCCGGATTTGCCGTCGCTACGGTTGCGCCGGTTACGGGCATACTGTTTGCTTTGGAAGAAGCGCACAAGCGTTTTACGCCGATGATATTTTTGATGAGTTTGTCGTCGGTACTTTTCGGAGTTACGGCATCCAACCTGTGGGGTATGGCATTGGGCAAAGAAGCGGCTCCGCTGTTTGACGTTGCCCTTGTCAGTCTCAAAATGTCGGACATATGGGTCCCGCTACTTTTGGGATTGTTTGTGGCGATCGTTGCTTGCGGATACAATCTGTTTGTGTTTTGGATGGGCAAAACGTACGACGGCAAACTTAAAAAAATTCCTCAATGGGCAAAACTGTTGGTCGTATTTGTGCTTACTGCTGTTATCGGAGTAATTGCCGTGGGCAACTTCAACGGCACGGACGCGTTGTACGGCGGTGGAGGTTTGATTACAAAACTTGCCGCAAACGGAGAGACGTCTGCCGCTTCTATGTCTTGGTATATTATATTTATTTTGCTGCTTATACGCTTTTTTACCATTGCGTTTGCTACCAGCAGCGGCGCAACGGGCGGCGTGTTTATTCCGATGCTTTCGATCGGGGCGCTGTTGGGCGCGGTATGCGCAGAGTTGTTTTGTGCAATGGGTATGCGTCCAGAATTGTACGGCACCGTGGTCATACTGTCCATGACGGCTTTTATGGGAGCGGCTACGCGCGCACCCTTGACGGCACTTGTATTTACGGTAGAATGTACTTGGAACTTTACCAATTTATTTTACGTGGCAATTACCGTGTTTGTAAGTTACTTGTTGTGCGAAATAGTCAAGGTGGAACCTTTGTACGACGTTTTGCTGGAACGTATGGTGGAAACTCAAAACAAAGGCAAGACGCACAAAATTTTGAAGTTGAACTACGTCGTGGCTGAGGACGCGTTTGCCGTTTCCAAAAGCGTAAGGGATATTTTGTGGCCTGCCAATACCAAAGTGGGAGATATTGCGGCGGGCGACCGCGTCAAACGTATGGACGACGACGGAGAAAAGAAAATTCACGCAGGAGACCGATTAACGATCATTGCGCAAACTTTCGACGAAGAATTGACAAAGACGGAACTGGAACAGATTTTGGGCAAGCAGCCGCAGGAACCGGAAATCGAAGTTGAGTACGACCAAAGCGCGGAAGTCAACCTGATAGAACCCGACGCGTCGGACGACGCCGTAGGCAGTAACGACAACAACTGAACAAAACGTACAAAAGGACGCCGCTAAAAATTTGCGACGTTCTTTTTTTGTAAAACTCAAACCGGTTGCGGCGTTGAAACCGGTTTTGGTTGCGAATAGAAAACCGTAGCGTAAGATACCGAAAATATCCGTTAGATCGCCTGTGGGGAAAGTTGTCGAAAAACAGTAGACAAATTTTGGGGGTAATGTTACAATTTAATCAATCTGATAAAGGAGAAACTAACTTATGGCTCACAAAATTAGCAGCGAATGTATCGGATGTGAAAATTGCATCAGTGTGTGCCCTTGCGAAGCGATCAGCAAAGCCGGAGATCAGTGCGAAATCAACGCCGATCTTTGCGTAGATTGCGGTGCATGCGCAGCACAATGCCCTGTTAGCGCCATCGAAGAAGCCTAACAACAAACCTTTTACGCCCACGCGTTTGCGTGGGCTTTTTTTAGCCGCACTCGAGTTGTTCTTGCAATTCGAAACGGCGTATCTCGCACACCCTTGCCGCCTTCTGTCGCTCTAACGTACCGTCAAGTACGCCCTCGCTCCACAACGACGGCAATTGCGCACAATCTCCGCCCTTTCGATTCTTGCAATTCCAACTCTCGTGCGGCTTCCGCTTTACTCGCTCAAAGTGGTTGAAAGTTTCGTGCGGCTAGGTCTTTACTTATTTCTGTGTTTGTTGTAAAATACAAACATGCAAGTAAAACTGTTGCCTAACGAAAAAATAGAAGATTTGCAGTGCGACGGACTTAAAATTATCCAAAGCGAAACGGAATACCGATTTACCACGGACGCGGTATTGCTTGCCAATTTTTGCCGCGATATGAAAGGCAAATTCTGTGTAGAATTCGGCGCGGGTAGCGGAGTAATAAGTTTGCTTCTTGCCAAAAAGAAACGCCCTAAACGTATCGTTGCTATGGAAATTCAGTCCGTACTTGCCGATATGGCGGTGCGCAGCGTTCAACTTAACGGTTTGCAAGATCAAATCGAGGTGCTTTGCTGCGACTTGAAAGACGCGGCGAAACGTATTGACAGTCTTGCCGACGAAGTGGTGTGTAATCCGCCTTACCGCAAGGTGGGCAGCGGCGAAATACAACGGGCGGATAACCTTGCCGTTTGCCGACACGAATTGAAAGCGACGCTCCGAGACGTCGTTGCAAACGCGGCAAAAATTCTCAATAACCGCGGTAACTTTTATTTGGTACATCAAGCAAGCCGCATTTGCGAAATAGTTTGTTTGTGCGGCGAATACAAGCTTGCCGTCAAGGAGATTTTGCCTGTATGTCCCCGTCCGAATACGGAGCCCAACTTGGTACTTGTCCGCGCTGTAAAATGCGGCGAAAGCGACTGTACTTTACGTAAGCCCATGAGCGTTCTTGACGAAAACGGTAATTATACGCCCGAGGCTAAGGCTTGGTACGGCGTGGAATAATACGTGACTCTGCGTTTTTGAAACGTTGCGAGGCAGCGCGTTTATCTTGCTTTTATCATCAACTAGTAATATAGCAACTGACAAATTATGCGGCAAATTCGTGCGCATCGGCTTGAGTCACGGAAGATTTGTAATTACGGAGAAAACAATGGTATATTTTGTGGCAACGCCCATAGGCAACTTGGGAGAAATCACCTACCGCGCAGTGGAAGTGCTAGGCAGCGTTTCTGCAATTTTTTGCGAAGACACTCGACACTCGCAAATACTGCTTGCGAAATACGGCATTTCAAAACCGACGTACAGCTATCACAAATTCAATGAAAAAAAGAGTTTGGATTTTATTATGTCCTTTTGCGAACGCGGAGAGGACTTGGCTTTGATTACCGATGCCGGCATGCCTTGCATCAACGATCCCGGAAACGTTTTGGTCAACGCCTTAAAAGAACGTAACTATCCTTATACTGTCGTGTCCGGTGCAAGCGCGTTTGTAAACGCATTCGTGCTGTCCGGTTACAAGCCTCCTTTTACGTATTACGGTTTTTTGCCGGAAAAAACTTCGGAACGCGACGCATTGCTGGATACAAGCGTCGGCGTTGCCGTATTTTACGTTTCGGTTCACGACGTAAAGGAAAATATGAGTTACCTTGCTTCGCGTCTGGGGAACCGTCCCTGTTGTTTGGTTAAGGAAATCTCTAAAACCCACGAAAGCGTGCGCTTTATCAATCTCGCAGACGAAATCGACGACGACAAGGGCGAATTTGTGTTGGTTGTCGACAGAGCGGTACAGAAAAATCCTTTGTGCGATCTTTCCGTAGCCGAACACTTGGAATACTACACCAAAAGCGGTATGCCCAAAAACGACGCGATAAAAGCTGTCGCGCGTGACCGCAACGTGCCCAAAAACGAAATTTACAGACAAACTTTGAAGTGACGTCCGATTTGCTCGGCGGCAAATTTATGCTCTCCCAACTCCGGAAAGAGGGCATTTTTTATTGCCGATTGTCGTCAATTATTAAAATATTTTTTGAAAAGCGCATTTTTTTGCAATAAAATCAACGCTTGCCGCGTTGTTAAAGTGAAAGAGGAAAAATTGGTATGCCAACTACAACTAAAGATATGCCGCCGAACACCGCAGTAGTAGAACGGTGCATTTACGGCATTGCGCACGGCGACGCCGAGTCTTTACGTGTTTTGTACGAGCAAACATCCGGCGCAGTGTACGCATATGCGTTGTCGATAACCAAAAACGTTTTCGACGCCAAGGATATTTTGCACGATTGTATAGTAAAAGTGTACGAATCTGCAGGATCCTACGTTTCGCACGGCAAGCCTATGGCCTGGATACTTACAATCGCAAAAAACTTGTGCTACACCAAGTTTCGTCAAAACAGTCGCTTTTGCGAAATGACCGACGAGGCAATAGAAGGACATTTTGCCGATAACGACCGTATGAGCGCAGACGACAAAATAGTGGTTACGCAGTGTCTATCCCGTTTGGCTGAGGACGAACGCAAAATTGTGGTATTGCATGCCGTCAGCGGACTGAAACACAGAGATATAGCAAAACTTACCGATATTCCGATTTCGACGGTTATATCAAAGTATAACCGAGCTATAAAAAAATTGCAAAAAATATTTGCGGAGAATTGAAAATGAATAAAAAACAAGTAGAAAAAAAGATAAACGGCGGTTTTACAAACGCCGCGCCGGACGTTTACGACAGCATAAGTCAAGATTGCCGCGGCGTGTACGGTCAGACTGCAACGTCCGCACGACCCGCGCAGCGTAAAATCATGCCTTGGCGTATAGCTACGTTTGCTTTGGCGTTTATTTTGGTTGCGGCGGCAATATTGGGCGGAATAGGTCTGCACGGCGAGTACGCTTCGGCGGCCACCGTTTCTTTGGACGTGAATCCCAGCGTCGAGATTAAAATCAACAACAAACAACGCGTAATTTCCGCTGAAGGACTTAACGACGAAGGCAAAGATATTTTGGGCACGATGGATCTTAAAGGATGCCAGTTGGAAGTCGCCGTCAACGCCGTTATCGGCTCTATGTTGCGTAAAGGTTATTTGAGCGATCTTGCCAATTCCGTTTTGGTAAGCGTAGACTCTTCCAAAGATTTGTACGACCAATTGGTTGAAAGAATTACCGGCGAAATAAGCCTTACTATGAAAGATAAAAATATCGAGGCGTCTGTTGTCGCTCAATGGATAAAATCCGACGACGCAGTTTCTGCCCTTGCCAAGAAATATGACATTTCGCAAGGCAAAGCGCAGTTGATACACAAAATTGCGCAGTCAAGCAGTTTGTATTCGGAAGAGGAACTGGTTGCTCTGTCCGTCAACGATTTGAGTCTGATTTTGGGTAATATCAATATCAACGACGACGATCTTACTCACAGCGGCAGCGCAAGCGACAAAACTTACGTCGGCGCGGACGAAGCTTTGAAAATCGCTTTGGCAAAACTCGGTATGGAAGGCTTGACTGCCGAAAGCGAAGGCTTGATCGTTAAAGAAAGCAAACTGGATTACGAAGACGGATTGATGGCGTACGAAATAGAGTTTTCTTACGGTGCGTTCGAGTACGAAGTGACCGTCGGTGCGTTTTCCGGCAAAGTGCTCAGTTTCGAGTGCTCGGTCAGGGGCGGTTATAATCCCGATGCCGACGGTGAAAAATTGAGCGAAACGGAAATCGTCGAAGCGGCATTGCAACACGCGAAGGTTGCCGAGAGCGATTTGTCCGCCGTTGCGGAAAGCGCGGCGTGTTTGCGCAGCGGATACTACCGTATAGAAGTTTACACAGTGTTTTTCGATTACGGTAACTATTTTTACGAATACGAAATCGATTGCTACGGCAACGTGCTTTACTACGGCTGCTTATCCACCGGCGATAACGATGCCGACAGATTGCTGCAGCGCCGCGAAGTGGAAAACTATGTGAAGCAGCACGTGCATGAATACGTCGGCGCAATCGGTCAAGTTTCCGCATTAAACACGTTGGAGCGTTTGCGCGTTACAACAAAGGATTCTGACGGAAAAATCGTGTATCAAGTAACTTTTGTAAACAAAGGCGTAGAGTACGTCTGCAACGTGGATGCGGCAACGAAAGTTATTACGCTTTTGGAAAGTAACGACTACGAAGATATTGTAAACGACGCCATTCGCGATAAGTTTGACGACGATTTTGACGACCGCTATATGGATTGGGACGAAATTTGGAACGACGACCGTTGGGAAAACGACAAACCTCATTTCGGCGGTCATCCCGCGCCTCCGCAGCCGGGCAATATGACGGAAACGGAAGTTAAGGAAATTGTGTTTTGGCTTTTGGACGTGCACGACGAGAACGGAGTTACCGATTGGGAGTGCAGTTTGGAAGAAGGCAAAAACGGTATGGACGTTTACGAAGTAGGGTTTGTATTTGACGGCGTAGAGTACGAACTGAAAATAAATGCGGTCACGGGTGCGGTTATGCGCGTGGACTACGATTACGTCGCTTGATTTTGGCAAGTTTTTTCTCCTTCATGCGAAACTGTCGATTGCCCTTTGCAAGAGGGCGTCGGCAGTTTCCGTTTTTATGTCGGTGCAGGGCGGTTGAAACCCGAAGCCTGAAAAACATATGCGTTCGTCCGATTGTTTTTCGAGCGTTGTTTACAGTAAGCGGTCGGTTTTTTTGTTGCTTGATAACTTTTTCAAAAAAACGTGAAAATTTAAGAGTAAAAAATTTAGCACGGGTATTGACACGGTATGGTATAATATAATTGCAAAAGGCGCAAGTTGTGGGGACGGGCGCCTTTTTGCATGGAAATCCGCGGGGGCCGAATTTCACATCGATAAAAGGAGATAACCGTATGGATTTTGAAACTTTTTTGCAGCAGTTGCCCGCAATTTTGAAAGACGGCAACAATTTGTACTTCGTGCTGTATGCCGCGGCAACTTGTATTCTTACGCAAATAGCCAAAAAAATATTTGTAAACAAAGTAAAAGTAGACGTCTTACACAAGTTCGATTTTGCTACCGTTCTGCCTTTTATATTCGGGACGGCGTTTGCCGCATTGGATTTGGTTTTTGTGCAGAGAATGCAATTTTCTTGGCGGTTTGCCGCTCAACTTGTCGTAAGCGCGGCAACGGTGGGGGCGCTTTCGTCCGTTATATTTAAGGCGGCGTCTTCGCTTGGCGGAGGCAGTCTCAAAAATTTGATGAAAGACGACGTGTTCGGCGTATTTTACACTCAGTTGTTGTATTTCGGCAACGTGCGCAAGCAACTTGAAAATAAGGAATTGAAGTTTAAGGACTTTGTCGCCGACGTCAAACTGCTGGTACAAAACGCCAAAATTATTTACGGCGAGGAGTGTGACGACGCCGTAAAAAAGGACAAACTGTACCGTTTACTTGTAGGGATTATCGATAGCGAAAGTATTGCGGCTTGCGTGGACGTTTTACACAAAGCATTGTCTGCAGTGCTGGTAAAATCTGCTGAGCCTGTCGCAGACGTCAAGTAACATTTGCAAAAAACAAAAATTGAGGCGTTGCGCTACAAAGCGCAGCGCCCTTTTTTTGTTGTAATGCAATGCTGTTTTGCAATTTTTGCCGAGCGGCTGTTTGTTGTGCATTGACTTTTGGACAGCTCGAAATTATAATAAGTATTATTATTTATTTTTGCAGGTTAGAAGCGGCGTTTGTCTTAAATCTGCACCGGAACGTATGCGTTTACGTATCGAGAAACGCGCACGTGCGGAAATCATCCGTTACAAATTACAACAAAGGCGGTGGAGTATGAGAGTATATCTGAACGACGACTGGACGTATTATCCTTTCTGGAACGACGGTATTGCAAGCGGAACGGCTGCTAAGGGCTGTGAAAAAGTACGTTTGCCTCATGCCAACGTAACCACTCCGTTCAATTGCTTTGACGAAAGCATTTATCAATTTGTGTGCGGTTACAGCCGTAAGTTGCATTTGAAGGAAAAAGGCGGCAAGTATCTGTTGACGTTCGACGGAGTGGCTCACCGCGCGGAAGTTTACGTCAACGGCGAACTTTGCGCCGTTCATAATTGCGGTTATACGGCTTTTACTGCGGACGTGACGGACTTTTTGCACGTCGGCGACAATCTGCTTTGCGTCAAGGTTGACGCACGCGAAGACCTTGATCAGCCGCCTTTCGGTTTCGTTATCGATTATCTCACTTACGGCGGTATTTACCGCGAAGTATATTTGGACAACTACCGCGGTACGTACGTAGCCGACGCGTTCGTTACCGCCGCTCCGGACGAACCGCTGAAAGTGCGCGTGGATCTAGGCGAGTTTACGGAAACTTGTCAGGTGTTGTGCGAAGTGTTGGACGGCGAAACGACGGTTTTCAGCAGTTTGTACGATGCGACTTCCGCGCAATTGGAAATCTGCGAAAATTTGGCGCTTAAACTTTGGAGCGTAGACGAACCCAATTTGTACGGGCTGCGCCTGACAGTCTGCGGAAATGCGTGGCAGACGGCTTTTGGAGTACGCAAAGCACGGTTTACAAAGGACGGATTTTTCCTCAACGGCAAACGCCTGAAAATAGTGGGGTTAAACCGTCACCAAAGTTTCCCTTACGTAGGCTACGCTATGCCGGAAAGCATGCAGCGTCGCGACGCGCAAATTCTTAAAAACAAACTGTGCGTAAATGCCGTTCGCACGTCGCACTATCCGCAGTCGCAGTATTTTTTGGACGAATGCGACCGCTTGGGTCTGCTTGTATTTACGGAAATTCCCGGATGGCAACATATCGGCGACTCTGATTGGAAAATGCAAGCCGTAGAAAACGTAAAAGATATGGTGTTACAAAACCGCAACCATCCAAGCGTGGTGCTGTGGGGCGTTCGCATCAACGAGTCGTTGGATTGCGACGGTCTGTATGCGGAAACAAACGCTGTTGCGCACGAACTCGACGCTACGCGTCAAACGGGAGGAGTCCGATATTTGTCGCATTCGCACCTTTTGGAGGACGTGTACACCTACAACGATTTCAACCGTGCCGGCGCAACTGACAGAAAAAAGATATGCGGCAAGGACGCGCCGTATCTTATATCGGAATATAACGGGCATATGTTCCCTACAAAAAGTTTTGACGCCTTCCCTCACCGGCGGGAACATATGTTGCGTTATGCGCGCATGCTGGACGGCGTATATAAAGACGACTCGATCTGCGGCGCATTCGGTTGGTGCATGTTCGACTACAACACGCACAAGGATTTCGGCAGCGGCGACAGGGTGTGTTACCACGGCGTGACGGATATGTTCCGCAACGTTAAGTCTGCGGCATCGGTATTTGTTGCGCAAGGCAAAGATCCGTTTTTGGACGTCGCCTTTACAACTGACATAGGCGACTATCCCGAGGGCAACGTTGGAGAAATGTACTGTCTTACCAACGCAGATTACGTAGACGTATTCAAAGGGAAAAGTTTTGTCAAACGCTATACGCATGGCGACAGCCCGTTTAAGCATTTGCCCAATCCGCCGATTCTTATCGACGACCTTATTGGCGAACGGTTAGTAAACGAAGACGGATTTTCGCCAAAGCATGCGCGGTTGATAAAAAAAGCGCTTGCGGCAATCCGCAAACACGGCATAAATAATTTACCTTTGAAAGCAAAACTTACCGTAGCGCGGGTGCTTGCGGGGACGCGTAAGCCTTTGCAGTATTTTGTAGACTTGTACGGTAAGTACGAAAGCAACTGGGGCAGCGCGGCAAGCGCGTTGACTCTTAAAGCGTACAAGAACGGAGATTTGATTGCCGAAAAAACCGTAGGCAGCGCCTGCGAGTGGCATTTGGACGTACGCGTTTCGCATACCGCTTTGACGGAAAAAACGACTTACGACGTTGCCGCAGTCAATTTTGTCGCTTTGGATCAAAACGGAAACGTTGCTCCGTATATTTGCAAAACCGTGCATTTACATACGGAAGGCACGGTGCAACTTATAGGCCCTGCCGACGTGGCGTTGTACGGAGGTATGGGCGGCACTTTTGTCAAATCCGTCGGAAAAAAGGGTAAAGGCAAGTTGTTTGTTGACGGCATTGCGGTGGACTTCATAGTGGAATAAATAGGTAAAAGTGAAGAGGTGCGGCAGTCTATTAGACTATCCTTACTTCTTCACTTTTCATTATTACCTATTTTTCAAACCTCAAAGCCACGATTTCGTATTCTCAAACCGGCCTTCCTCGTATCGAAGCACTTGCTTTTCCAAGAGTGCCACTTCGGGATGAACCGTTTCGTTTTCCTTTATCAAACGGTAAAGGTCTATAATGCCGTTAAGCGTACCTTGCAGCATTATTTTTGCCACGTGAGTAGTGGACTTGTCTGCAATCATTTTAGCGCGTATTCCAACGTTTGCCATTCCTATAAGCGCGCGCGGCGCAGGCGTGGGCTCAAAATTCAACGTTTCGCCCAACGTGCCTATTTGTTCGATATAACTGTCGTATTGTTCCACTTGTTTGTGCAAGGCTTTTGTCACGTCCTGCTCGGCAACGTAGGGAAGCAGAGTTTTGACGCAGTTTTGCGCCATAGTGACGTTTTTGTACAAGTCGCTTATCGCTTCGCGCGTTTTTTCTACGTCGCAGGTATTTTCGTTTACTACGGTGTTTTCTTTGTTTTCAGTCGTTGGCATCTTTTTCTCCCATTTCAAATCCTTGCAACCAGTTTAGGTGTTCGTCCTCGATTTGCAGTTCGTCCGGATCGTACATGTCGAACATACGGTTGCGGCAAGTTTCGTAGTTGGCGTAGTATTCGTGATTTACCTGTTTGCTTTTTGCCATTTTTGCCTCCTTGTTTCTTTGGCTATTTGCAGTTAGGCGTTTTTGTCCGTCCTTTGCAAAAGTTCGTCCGCGTTTGTAGATAGTATTTGCAACGGGCAGAAAATTAAACGCGTATTTTGCGATTTGCTGCGGAAATTTTTGTTTTCTGCGCGTGTATTTGCGTTGAAAAGGCTTTATTTTTGTTTGACAAATAGTTGCAATTGCATTACAATAGTCACAGCCGCTTGAAAAGGGCAATTTTGTCAAGCGCCGAATAGGTTCGGTTTGCGCCGAACGCGAAACGGTCGCCCTTGTTCAGCGAGACTCTGACAAACGGGAGGTAAAAACGCAATGTACGCAATTGTAAAGACAGGCGGAAAACAATACAAGGTTACGGAAGGTTTGGTTTTCGAAACGGAACTTCTCGCGACCGAAGTTAATTCCACCGTAGAACTGGAAGTTGTTTTGGCGGCGGACGAAAACACCGTTCTTGCCGGCAAAGACGCGAAAAAGGCAAAAGTTCTTGCAACAGTTGTAGAACACGGAAAAGGCAAAAAATTGCACATTTTCACCTACAAAGCCAAAAAGAACATTCGCAAGCGTCAAGGACACAGACAGCCCTATACAAAATTGAAAATAAACACGATTTCTTTGGGCTAATGACGGATATCACGATCACAAAAAACGGTAATTCCATAGTTGAAGTAAATGCAAGCGGACATACGGGTTTCGGCGAAAGCGGCGAGGACGTTGTGTGCGCGGGCGTATCCACGCTTATCCAATCGGCCTTGTTGGGGCTGTTGCAAGTGGTGGGAATAAACGTCAAATTTACGGTCGACGAGGAAAAAGGTTCATTGCGGTTTACTCTGCCGCAAAATCTAACGGAAGCCGAAAGGCACGATGCGGACGTAGTGCTAAATACGATGCTTTGCGGTTTGCAGGATTTTTACACAGAGTATTCCGATTTCATCAATTTGGAGGTAAACTGATATGTTTATTAAGTTGCAGTTGTTTGCTCACAAAAAAGGTATGGGCAGCACCAAAAACGGACGCGAAAGCGAAAGCAAGCGTTTGGGCGCTAAGCGTGCGGACGGACAATTTGCAAAAGCGGGAAACATCTTGGTAAGACAGCGCGGCACGCACTTCCACCCCGGCAACAACGTGGGCATCGGCAAGGACGACACGCTTTTTGCGCTTATCGACGGCGTTGTAAAGTTTGAACGCAAGGATAAAACCAGACGTCAAGTTTCCGTATATCCCGTTGCAAAATAGAAATTAATTTTAGAAAAATTGGGAAGTCGTTCGTTACGGCTTCCCTTTTGCTAGCCGCACTCAATTACTTGTCGCGCCGTACCGGTGCGATTTCGCAACGCAATGAAGAACGCATCTACGATGAGTTGGAAACGTACTTTCTTTTGGAGCAATGCAGTTGTAAGTTTCTTGCGGCATACGTTTTATCGATATTCAAATAACGTTTTACAAAGGAGGTCAATATGCCCGATTTGGCATTTTGTGTGGACAAAGATTATTTTGACGTTGCCGATACTTTAGAGTGCGGACAGATTTTCCGCTACAAAAAGTTGGAAGAAAACGTTTACGAAGTATTTTCTTTGGACAAATACGCGCGTCTTGTTACTACGGACGAGAACGTCGAAGTATACACGGACGACGCGGACTACTTCCGCAACTTTTTGGATCTGGACACCGATTACAGCGCAAAGGTCGCAAAAATTTCCGCGATATCACCTCTTATGGAGCGCGCATGCCAAGCGGGGCGCGGAATACACATTTTACGGCAAAACATTGTGGAAATGATATTCTCGTTTATCATCTCCGCAAATAACAATATCAAACGCATTCAATTGATCGTCAACCGCTTGTGCGAGGGGTTGGGAGAAAGAACTCCGTACGGGTACGCTTTTCCAAACGTAAAAAAAATGGCGGAAGCACCGGTGGAATTTTACACAAAGATCGGCGCGGGGTACCGCGACAGGTATTTGAAAGAAACCGCCGAGGCTCTGTTAAACTTTGACTTGTCTTCCTTGCAAAACGCCGACAGTTTTGAGGCGCGCAAGCGGCTTTTGGCTTTTAAGGGCATCGGTCCCAAAGTGGCCGATTGTATTTTGTTGTTCGGGTTGCGGCGCGGCGACGTGTTTCCCGTGGATACTTGGCTTAAAAAGGTGTATCACGCCTATTTTGAACACGGACACAAAGACTCCGAAATTTCGTCATTTTTTTGCGAGATTTTTGGAGAAGACGCGGGGCTTTGCCAACAATATTTGTTTTATTTTCAGCGAAAGTATGGACAAAACGGTCAAAATGCTGTAAAATAGCACTAATGAATTTTCGGAGGTAGCATACATTATGCTTCGCAATAAAAAAATTGCCGCATTTATCGACGTGGACAACGCGGTGTTGGAAATGACTAATTACGAAAACGTATTGTCTCAGTTGGAAGAAATGGGCGAAATCGTCTGCGCAACCGTTTACGGAGCAAGCGATAAAAAGCATAAAAAAATAATCGAACACGCAATGGATAACGGTTTTGCGCTGCAATTTCCTTCCCGCACGCGCCGTCGCGTAAAAAAAGTTTTTGATAACCGTATTTGGGTCGACGTCGCGACAGTGGTTGCTCAAAACCGCAATATCGACGCTGTGGCGATCGTCTCCGCGCCTGACGATATGACGTATCTGTACGGCAATTTGCGCCGTTTGGGTATTTCCGTTATAGCGTGCGACAACTGCGACGAAAACAGCATGGCGCTTGTCGACGCTACGTTAGACCTCGGCAAGGTGGAAAAAATAAAACTTCCTAAAAACGCGCCCAAGAAGGCTGCCCCCGCTCCTAAAAAAGCGGCGGAACCTAAAAAGACCGCGGAAGCGTCTGCCGAAGACGATAAGACTGCACAATTGTTGCGCGAAATAGAAAAACTTCAGCAAAGTTACGAGAAACCTGCGGAAGAACCCGTCAAACCCGCTCGCGAACCCGCCCGTGTCGAAAACGAACCCGCGGCAAACGAAACGAAGGATTTGTTGGACAAAATCGCCGCGTTGCAAAATGACGAACCCAAAGAGGAACCGGCAAAAGAACCGGAAGACAACGTTCGCACTGTTTACGTGTCTCAAAACGACAGCGACCTTATACGTAAGATAGAAGAATTGCGCCTTAACAATAGCGGCAGCGATTCCGACGAATTGGTTGCGCAAATCAAAAAATTGTTGGACGGCGTCGAATAGGGCATAGAACCCGTTTGTCCGTTTTTACAACTTAGAAAGGGACCTAAAAGCGTTCTCGTTTACGGAGAGCGCTTTTTTTGTGGCATTAGGCGTGTTTGCTACACGCGTTTCCGCAGAAAGGCCGTATTATTACCCTTGGGTAATTCGGCTTTAACAATAAAATCTACCCGCAAATTTTGTCGCGTTTGAAAGATTTGAAAATTCGCTATTGACAAACGCGTTTGCGGAAATTAAAATATATTTACGTAATATCTCTCGCGTGTACGGTAGGCGTCGGCGTTTTTGCGACCTCTTGTTGCGCGGGGTAAGGAGAAACTATGTTTACAATATCTATGCAAAACAAAACATACTCTTTGGATGAAAAAACTTCCATTTTAAGTTTGATGGAAGAACCCAAAAAGTACTACGCCGCAAAGGTCAACAACCGCCTTCGCGAACTCACCTACGAACTCGGCTTCGACGCGGAAGTGGAGTTGTTGGCTTTGACGAACAACGACGCTGTAAAGGTGTACGAAACCAGCTTGCGCTATCTTATCGCAATGGCGTTTTACAATTTGTATCCCGACGTGGATATAAAGATTTCCTACGCTATATCGCGCTCGTTGCAGATAAACGTGCTGGGCGAAAAGAAAATGCCGTTGAATAACGCCGTTATATCGGCTGTGACCGCCGAAATGAAGCGTCTTGTGGCGTTGGACCTTCCTTTTGAAAAATGCACTATGAGCAAAGAAGAGGCGGAGAAATACTATGTTGCCACGCGTCAAGCGTCCAAGGTGGACACGTTGAAATACCGCGCGGAGAAAATTTGTCACTTCTACAAATGCGGAGATTATTTCAACTATACCTACGGTTACATGGTGCCTTCTACGGGATATTTGACCGAGTTTATACTGTCCAACTACGACGGAAACGTTTTGGTACGTTATCCGCGTTACGAAGCCGGCGGAGTTATTCCTCCGTTCAACGACGAACCGCTGTTCTGCCGCGAACTTAAAAAGGCTCATAAATGGGCTAAATTGTGCGGAGCGGAAACCGTTGCCAAAATGAACAGTCACGTTAAAGAGGAAACCTACGTGGACTTTATCAATATGAACGAAACCAAACACAACGATATGTTGAAGGAACTTGGCGACGCAATAGTAAAGGATATAGATTCCATACGTCTTATTTGTATCGCCGGACCGTCGTCCAGCGGCAAAACCACATTTTCCAACAGGCTTAGGATAGAACTGATGTCACGCGGAATAACGCCGCTCAGAATATCGCTAGATATGTATTACAAGGACAAAGAGGAGATACCTCTTGATGACGACGGCAAGCCGGACTTTGAAGATCTGCGAGCGTTGAACGTGGAATTGTTCAACAAGCATATGCTTGCACTTATTGCCGGCGAGGAAGTGGAACTGCCCGTTTATAACTTCGGTCAGGGCAGCAGCGTAAGCGGAGTGCGTACCAAAATCGACGAAAATACGCCGATAATAATAGAGGGTATACATGCGCTAAACGACCAACTTTCTTATGCGGTTCCCAAACACCAAAAGTACAAAATATATATAGCGCCCAATTTTCAAATAAACTTGGACAATCACAATCCGATCAGTTACACGGATATCCGTTTGTTGCGCCGTATAGTCCGCGACAAAAAATATCGCGGCACCAGCGCGGAAAAAACTTTGGAAATGTGGCCCAGCGTTCGCCGCGGCGAGTTTAAGTGGATCTATCCGTACCAAGAGGGCTGCGACTTTATCTACAATTCTGCATTGACGTACGAATTATGCGTAATGAAGAAGTACGCCATGCCGGCATTGCAGGATATCAAGTCAGACAGTCCGCACTACATCACGGCAAACAGACTTATCAAGTTTTTGAAGTACTTTAAGGAAATGGACGACAAGTTCGTTCCGTGTAATTCGTTGTTGCGCGAATTTATTGGGGGAAGTTGTTTCGCGGAAGTAGAGGAATAGCGAAATACTTATTTATTTGCAGCAAGCCCCTCCCCGTTCTGCGGTGGCAGTTGTTTTGCAGAAGTAGATAGATATAATGCGTCGCGTCAACTGCGGTTGTCGTGCAAACGGACGGAAAATATTTTAACGACAGGGCGGCCGATTGCGGTTGCCCTGTTTTCGTGTATTGACTGCACGGCGTAATTGTGATACAATTTCTACGTTATGATAACGGAAACTTTATTCGATACGTTGGACGGACGGCCTGTCTATAAATATACTTTGACGGACAAAATTTCCGTTGAGGCGGTCACTGTGGGCGCAACGCTTGTGACGCTTAAAGTTCCGGATAAAAGCGGCGTTTTAGTAGACGTTTTGCTTGCAAAAAATACTGCGCGGGAAATTGCCGAAACGCCTTCGTATATGGGCAGCGTGGTAGGCAGGTGCGCCAACCGCATTGCAGAGGGGAAATTTACTCTTGACGGCAAAACGTACCTTTTGGCAAAAAACGCCGACGGGCGCACGCATTTGCACGGAGGAAAGTTTGGATTCAACCGCAAAATTTTTGCCGCGCGAACGGAAGGTGACAGTTTATATTTCAGTGCGGTAAGTCCCGACGGCGAGGAAAATTACCCCGGTAAACTTACTTTTACCGTCAAGTACACTGTAAAAGGGTCTGCACTTACAATAGAGTATTTTGCCGAGAGCGACGCGGATACCGTATTTAATCCTACAAACCATGCTTATTTCAATTTGGACGGCGAAGGGAGCGGCAGCGCGCTTGGCAACGTATTGCAACTTAACGCCGCAAAATTTTTGCCTATGGGCGTAGATTTTGTTCCCACGGGCGAGGAACGGTTTGTCAGCGGAACGCCGTTTGATTTTTCTTCGCCGAAATCTATCGGAAGAGATATATTTTCCTCTGACGAACAATTGTCGCTTGCCGGCGGTTACGACCACAATTTTTGCTTGGACGCTACGCACTTTGCCACAGCTTTTTCACAAAAAACCGGTATTGTAATGGACTGTTACACCGATATGCCGGGAGTGCAGTTGTATACCGGCAATTTTTTGAACGAGCGCGGCAAACACCAGTACTACAAACACGGCGGGTTTTGTTTGGAAACGCAGTTTTTCCCCAATGCGGTAAACGTGCCTAAGTGGAAAAGTCCTGTGCTTCACGCGGGACAAAAATTTTATTCAAAAACGCAATACATTTTTTCCGCTGTGTGCTATAATATAAGTAATTTCGGCAAAAACCAATAAAACCCGAATATCCTTCCGTAGTCGTTTGTACTATATTGAGTGAGCCGGCGCGGAAGGTTACGCTCGGCGGTTAAAAACCGATCATACGCAACAATCTTGCGTAAGATAAAGGCGGCGTCTGCCGCACCCCGAAAAAAGGGAAAGTAAAAACTTTTGGAGGTCTATTATGAAAATTTTGGTAGTCAAGGATTACTACGATATGAGCAGACTGGCTGCGCAAGCCGTCGCGGAAGTAGTGACCGGCACGGAAAAACCGGTATTGGGACTTGCAACCGGTTCTACGCCCGTAGGCACCTACAAACTGCTTGTAGAAATGTGCAAAACGGGAAAATTGTCTTTCCGCAACGTAACTACGGTAAACTTGGACGAATACGTAGGTCTAGGCAAACGCGACGAACAAAGTTACGTGCATTTTATGCACGAAAACTTTTTTGACAGAACGGATATTCCCGAACGCAACACCAATTTGCCCAACGGACTTGCCAAGGATCTGGACAAAGAATGCGCACGCTATCACGATTTGCTGGGCGAATACAGACAGGATCTGCAAATTTTGGGTTTGGGTAGCAACGGACACATCGGATTTAACGAGCCTAATACCTCGTTTGAAAGTACCACCCACGTTGTGGATCTTTCACAAAGCACTATACGCGACAACGCGCGCTTTTTTCCGCATCCTTCCTGCGTACCTACGCGCGCAATAACTATGGGCATTGCGGAAATAATGAATTCCAAAAAAATCTTAGTCTTGGCAAACGGAGCAAACAAGGCGGACGCGGTATATCAAATGGTGTACGGCGAGATAAAAGAAAACTGCCCCGCAAGCGTGTTGCAGCGCCATCCGGAGTGCACGCTTATCGTGGACGAAACAGCCGGCGCAAGATTGCTAAATGTCAAGTAAGCAGTCGATGACAATGCAAGCACGTCTGATATAAGTTAAAATTTGCGCGCAATGCGCAAGGGAAAATTCTCTTGTGCGTGCGCGTTTTTTTTTGTGTTTAGCAGGCTTGCGGCAAAACAATAGCGTGAAAAAATGCCGTGAGTATTGCGTTGTCAAAATTGTATATTGACAATACTCCAAATTTGTCGGAAGCATATTGCTATTCGTACAAAATTGTTTTGGACAAACATTGTTAAATAATTTGCTTTTAGTAAAGTTAAATGATAAAATAACAACGTATGGCTACAGTGGCGCACGCCCTAGCCAAAAACGACTGCGAGGGTTTTTCGTATGAGATCGAGCGGTATTTTGTTGCATATAACTTCGCTTCCTAACAACTACGGGGCGGGCACTTTGGCGGAAGCGGACAAGTTTATCAAGTTTTTGAAAAAAGCCAAACAACGTTATTGGCAAATTTTGCCCGTTACGCCTACGGATTTTGTAAATTCTCCCTATGCGTCGCCTTCGGCGTTTGCAGGCAATACTTTGCTTATAGACAACGACGCTTTGTGTGCCGACGGGCTTGTCTGTGAGGAAACACTAAACGCTTGCCGCAACGCTCGCGGCAACGACTATGGTTACGCAATTGACAACAAGGAAGTTATCCTGCGCGAAGCATACGCCAATTTTATAAAACGCGACCCGACTCGCGAATATATGGACTTTTGCGACGACAACAAGTTTTGGCTGGACGACTACGCGCTGTTTTGCGCGCTTAAAAAGCATTTCGGCGGCAAATCTTGGTTGGAATGGGAAGACGAAAACGCGCGTATGCGCAAAAGTTCGGCGCTTTCTAAGTATGCGGACGAACTTTCCGACGAAATCGATTTCGTGATATTTTGTCAGTACGTCTTTTTTGAGCAGTGGCAAAAGTTCCGTCAAAAATTGAGTGATAACGGAATACGGCTTATCGGCGACATCCCGATTTACGTAGCGTACGATTCCGCCGACATTTGGGCGCATCCGGAATTGTTCGAACTGACAAACGACCGCCGTCCCAGTTGGGTCGCGGGAGTTCCGCCGGACTATTTTTCCGCCGACGGTCAGTTGTGGGGCAATCCTCTTTACAATTGGGACGCCATGAAAAAGGAAAAGTACAATTGGTGGACGAAACGCGTAGAACAGTGCAGTCGTTTGTTCGACGTGTTGCGTATAGATCATTTTCGCGCGTTTGACAGTTACTACGCCATACGTTACGGCGAAGCCACTGCGCGCAACGGCCATTGGAGAAAGGGCGTCGGCTACGACTTTTTGCATCATTTGCAAACGACCTTTCCTGATTTTACAATAATTGCCGAGGATTTGGGAGATATTCCGCACAGCGTTTTGCAACTGCGCGACAAGTGCGGTCTTGCAGGAATGAAGGTGGTGCAATTTGCCTTTGACGGCAATCCGCACAATGCGTTTTTACCGCAGAATTTCAACGAGCATTGCGTGGCGTATCTGGGTACTCACGACAATGATACTACGCAAGGTTGGTGGGACAGTCTGCAACCTTGGCAGCGCGATACCGTACTGCGTATGACAAATCTTCCTGACGGCATGGATATTTCTTTGCGTTTGGTGGAAATTTTGGCGGAAAGCCGCGCGGAACTTACTGTGTATTCCATGCAGGACTTAGTTTGCGCAGGTACGGAAAGCCGAATGAATACGCCGGGTACTTTGGGCTGTTGGAAATATATGGCGGACAAAGGGGACTTTTCTTCCGCTACGGCAAATTGGCTTGCCGACTTGACTGAGAGGACGGGCAGAAGTTAAACCCGTTAATTACGTTAATTTATATTTGCTGCAAAAACAGCGATATTTTTACGTACTTGCCCAACCGAAACGGAGGAATAAATGGAAACGGCAAACAGATTTTTGAATTTTTACAACGGCACGGAAACACGCGCATACGACTTGTTGGGTTGTCACAGGGTCGGCGACGGCAGGTACAGTTTTGCAGTGTGGGCGCCCAACGCAAAGGCTGTAAGCATTGTCGGCGATTTTAACAATTGGCTTGTGAACCACGACAAAATGCAGCTTATCGACGGAATTTGGCAAATCACATTGGATGCACGCGACGGCGATTGCTACAAATATGCCGTAACCACGCAATCCGGAGCGGTTTTGTATAAGGCCGATCCGTACGCCCGCTATGCGGAAATCCGTCCCAAAACCGCAAGTCGCATTTTCGATCCGTCGGAGGATTTTCTGTGGACGGACGAAGATTGGGTAAAAAAACAAACTAAAAAAGACGTCTACAAGGGACCTGTAAATATTTACGAAGTACACGCAGGTTCTTGGCGCAGACACTACGACGGCAGACTTTACAGTTACCGCGATCTTGCAAAGTATCTGGTGCCTTACGTAAAAAAAATGGGCTACACGCACGTGGAATTCATGCCTTTGTCCGAGCATCCGTTTGACGGCAGCTGGGGATATCAGGTCACGGGCTTTTACGCTCCTACAAGCCGCTACGGCACGCCGGACGATTTGCGTTATCTCGTCAACGCTTTCCACAAAGCGGGCATAGGCGTAATCTTGGACTGGGTGCCTGCGCACTTTTGCAAAGACGCGCAAGGACTTATGGAATTTGACGGTACGTGCTGTTACGAATCCGCCGACGAATTCAAAAAGGAACACAAAAGTTGGGGTACGCGTATATTTGATTACTCCCGCTTTGAAGTGCAAAGTTTTTTGGTAAGCAACGCGCTGTATTGGCTTAGAGAATTTCACTTTGACGGTTTGCGCGTAGACGCGGTCGCCAGTATGTTGTACTTGGATTACGACCGAAAAGACGGGCAATGGCGTCCGAACAAGTGGGGCGGCAAGGAGAATCTGGAAGCCATCGATTTTTTGAAAAAACTTTCCTGTAAGGTGTTTGAAACTTGTCCTTACGCACTGTTTGTGGCGGAGGAATCGACGGCTTTCCCAAAGGTTACGCACCCGACGTATACGGGCGGTTTGGGTTTCAATTACAAGTGGAACATGGGCTGGATGAACGACGTGCTCTCTTACATGAAAACCGACACGTTGTGGAGAAGCGAACATCACAATCAATTGACGTTTTCTATGTGTTACGCATATAGCGAAAACTACATTTTGCCTCTTTCTCACGACGAAGTCGTTCACTTGAAAGGCAGTTTGATAGGCAAAATGTTCGGCGAATACGATACGAAGTTTGCGCAGCTGAAAGCATTGCTCGGGTATCAGTATGCGCACCCGGGCAAAAAACTCAACTTTATGGGCGTGGAACTTGCCCAGTGGAACGAGTGGAGCGAAAGCCGCGAATTGGACTGGTCTTTGTTGACCTATCCGAAACACGATTCTCACCGAAAGTTTGTGCAAACTTTGAATAAAACCTACAAAAAATACAAACCGTTGTATCAAAACGATACCTCTTGGGAAGGTTTCAAATGGTTGCTTGCCGACGATGCAAAAAACAGCGTGTTGGCGTTTTCGCGGTTGGACAGGAAAGGCAACGAAGTGCTTGTCGTGATCAATTTCAGCCTGTACGACTACTATAAATACGGTTTTTATATGGACGCGGGCGAATACAAACTTATACTAAACAGCGACGAGCCGGATTTCGGCGGACGCGGAGTGCAGGTTGCCGACGCGTTTCAAACCGATGCGGAGGGATACGCGGAATTGACGATACCGGCTTCAAGCGTGACCTACTACTATAAACCCGCAAAAAAATAAACGACCTACGGAGAATACTATGTCTGCAAATACAACGACGACTAATCCTTACAATCTCAGTAAAACCAGAATAAAGGAACTTATCGAAAGCGCGGCGAACAAAGCGTACGGCGTTGCCGCAAGCGAACTTACAAACAAGCAAATGTACCGCTGCGTTGCGGGAGTCGTAAGAGATTTGCTGCTTGAAAAACGTTCCGCTTTCAACAAACAGCACAAGGCGCGTTTGCGCAAACGCATTCATTATCTGTCCATGGAATTTTTGATGGGCAGAAGTCTTAAAAACAATCTGTTTAACATGGAGTTAGACGCTTTGTTTGCCGAGACTCTAAAAAAATATTACAAAGTGGATATCGACGAACTGTACGATTGCGAGCCGGACGCAGGTCTTGGCAACGGCGGATTGGGCAGGCTTGCGGCATGCTATTTGGATTGTCTTGCTAAGGAAAATTATCCTGTAATGGGGCATTCGCTACGCTTTGAGTACGGTTTTTTTCAGCAAAAAATAGTGGACGGTTGGCAGACTGAATTGCCGGACAACTGGTTGCCGGGCGGCGAAGTGTGGTTAAAAGAACGTCCCGACAAAGTACAGACGGTGCGTTTCGGCGGCGCTGTAAAAGAAATCTGGACGGACAAGGGACCTGTCTACCAACAAGTTGATTGTCAGGAAGTGGAAGCGTTCCCTTACGATATGGTAGTGGAGGGCTACCACGCAAACGCAGTTGGCGTATTGCGTTTGTGGTCGGCGCGTAACAGCAAACCGTTCGACTTCCACGCGTTCGGTCAGGGCGAATATATGCGCGCGCTGGCCGAGCAATCGGAAGCCGAAATGATAACCAAAGTTTTGTACCCCAGCGACAACCACGAAGAAGGCAAAATTTTGCGTTTGAAGCAGGAATACTTTTTGGTTTCCGCAGCGATGCAAAATATTACTGCGGATCACTACAAACGTTACGGCAATTTCGATAAATTCGCCGAGATGGTGGCGGTGCACATCAACGATACGCACCCTGCGCTTTGCGTTCCGGAACTTATGCGTATATTTGTAGACGAATACCGCTTTGATTGGGATTACGCTTGGTCGATTGTCAAAAACGTATGCGCGTATACCAATCATACGGTTCTTGCAGAGGCGCTGGAATGCTGGCCGGAATACATTTTCCAAAAACTGTTGCCGCGCATTTATCAGATCGTAGTGGAAATCAACGAGCGCGCATGCAAACGCTTTTATAATAAGTGCGGCGACTTCAACAAGGTCAGCAACCTTGCCGTTATTGCCTACGGACAGGTGCGTATGGCAAACCTTTCTATCGTCGGTAGCCACTACGTCAACGGCGTTTCCGCTTTGCACAGCGATATTCTTAAAAAATCGCTTTTTAAGGAATTTTGCGATATAGAACCGGAAAAGTTCGGCAACGTAACCAACGGCATCGCTCACCGCAGATGGCTGTGTCAGGCAAATCCGCAACTGTCTTCTCTTATTACGGAACTTATAGGAGACGGTTTCGTTTCCGACGCCGCGGAACTTACTAAACTTAACAATTTCTTGGATGACGCTACCGTGCATCAAAAAATGGCGGAAATCAAGTTGGCAAACAAAAAACGTTTTGCCGATATAGCGAAAAAGAAATTGGACGTCGCGTTGGATCCGAATACCCGTTTTGACGTACAGGTCAAACGTCTGCACGAATACAAACGTCAACTTCTGAACGTACTTAAAATCGTGTATTTGTACAAACAATTGAAGGATGATCCCGATTTGGACGTAACTCCGCAAACGTTTATCTTCGGAGCAAAAGCCGCGCCGAGTTACTATGCGGCAAAAGAAGTGATAAAACTGATTTGCTGCATACAAAAAGACTTGGAAAAGCATCCGAAGATCCGCGAGAAATTGAACGTCGCATTTATGGAAAATTACTGCGTAACTATGGCGGAAAGTCTTATTCCCGCTGCGGAGATTTCCGAGCAAATTTCCCTTGCCGGAAAGGAAGCAAGCGGCACCGGTAATATGAAGTTTATGATCAACGGCGCTTTGACGCTTGGTACGATGGACGGCGCTAACGTAGAAATGAGCGAAGCGGTCGGTTTGGACAATATATTTATTTTCGGTATGAACGCGAGCGAAGTTGCCGACGAGTGGGGCAAGGGCTACAACAGTACCGACTACTACTTCAAACAGCCGCGTCTGCGCGTGATAATAGAAGAACTTAACAACGGATATGCCGGCGAAACGTTCGAGAGTATTTCCAATTATCTTTTGCGTTCCAATTCCGTGGCGGATCCGTATATGTGTTTTGCCGATTTTGCCGACTACGTATCCGCGCATGAGCGTATGGACAAATGTTATCAAAACGTTGACATTTGGAACAAAATGTCGTTGAAAAATATAGCGGAAGCCGGTAGATTTTCAGCAGACCGCGCGGTGAAGGAATACGCCGAGAAAATTTGGAGAATGTAATGCAATACGTAAAATACGACCCTACCGACGTTTTTTACAAAAGTGTCGTCGGGGCAGTGGCGGAGAACTGTCGTTTCGGTATCCGTCTGCAAATAAACCGCTGCATGAACCCGAGCAGTGTTACGCTTGTAGTTTATTCCGACGACGGAGCAAGCAATAACGAGTACGTTATGTACCGCGAACAGGGCGGCGACGAATTTGATAATTATCTTGCCGATTTGCAACTGAAAAAGGGTTTGTACTGGTACTACTTCAAAATGGAAGGAGTGCCGTACGAAAAGTTTGTCGGCATAAGCGCAAACAAACAGGCGGCGTTGTTTTTCGACAACGTGCAACCGTATCAGTTGTCGGTTTACAAAAAGCAGTACAAAACGCCGTCTTGGCTAAACAAGGGCGTTATGTACCAGATAATGGTAGACAGATTTTATCACAGCGGTAATACGGTTGTGACTGAGGATAAAATCCTGCGTCCTTGGGGCGAGCAGCCCTATTTCCGTGAGGAGGACGGCGTAGTGCGCAACCGCGACTTTTTCGGTGGAAATCTTGCGGGCGTTACGGAAAAGTTACCGTACTTAGCTTCGCTTAACGTTACTACGCTGTATCTTAACCCTATTTTTAAGGCGTACAGCAATCACAAGTACGATACCGAAGATTACGAACAAATCGATCCTATGTTCGGTTCTGACGAGGACTTTGAAAATCTGTGCGCAAAGGCGCGCGAGTACGGAATAAGCGTTATTTTGGACGGTGTATTCAATCATACGGGTAGTTCGTCCAAATATTTTAACCGCGGCAAAAAATACGGCGAGGGCGGCGCATACAACGACGAAAAATCGCCTTACAGAAGTTGGTTCAATTTTTATCCCGACAACTCTTACGAGTGTTGGTGGAATTTTCAGACTTTGCCGCGCATCAATGCCGAAAGCCGCAGTGCGCAAAAGTATTTTTGCGACAAAACAAACGGAGTGGTTCCGCGTTGGCTAAAAGCGGGAGCATACGGATGGCGTTTGGACGTTGTAGACGAAATTGCCGACTCTATGTTGGACAAGATCGTATCATCGGCAAAAAGCGCAAAGCCGGATTGCGCCGTAATAGGCGAAGTCTGGGAGGATGCTTCAAACAAAACCGACTACGGCGTTCGCCGGCATTATTTGGACGGCAGTCAGTTGGATTCGGTGATGAACTATCCTCTTATGAACGGCATTATCGATTTTGTGCGAGACGGAAACGAAGCCTCGCTTTCCTACGTCGTTTTCGATATTCTTAACAATTATCCTTTGCACGTGCGGAACAATCTGATGAACATTTTGGGCACGCACGATACGGCGCGCATACTTACGACACTTGCCGGAGACCGCGTGGAAAACAGCAGCAAAGAAATTTTGTCCAAAACCAAGCTTACGGACGAACAGTACGAAAGAGGCGTTCAGTTGCTTAAAATGGCGGCCGTATTGCAATACACGGTATTCGGCTTTCCTTGCGTGTTTTACGGCGACGAGGCCGCTTTGGAGGGCTACAGAGACCCGTTTTGTCGTGCATGCTATCCTTGGGGGCGAGAAAATAAAACGGTTTTGGATTTTTACCGCCGTTTGGGAGAACTTAGAAAAAATCCGGTTTTTGCCGAAGGAAGTTTCGTGCAATTGGTCGCGGAACACGGGGTATATGCATTCGAAAGAGTTTGCCAAAGTTCTCAGACCGAAGTGGTCGTTGCGGCGAACCGCGGCGGAAGCGAGTACGACTTGGATCTGAACGCCGCGTACGAGGATATGCTTACCGGTCGCAGATACCAAAACGTTTGCAAACTTCAACGTAACGGATTTGTCGTGTTAAAAAAAGTATAATAAATTTCAAAGGTTTACTATCGAGGATTTATCGTGAAAAAAATCACTTCCAAGCAGGCGCTTGCAAAACTTGCGGAATACTTATGGGTGACGGTGGCAGGCATTTTGAACGCAGTTTCTTTAGCCGTTTTCGTCAATCCGTCAACGCTTATTCCCGGAGGCTTTTCCGGTTTGGCGTCGGTATTCTCGTATATTATCGAAAGCGTTTTGCCCAACGTCAATTTTAACAGTGTATACTATATTATCTACGGCGCAATAAACTTGCCGTTGCTTATTTGTTCTCTCGTTATGTTGCGTGGCGACTTTACTTTCAAAACCATTTGGGCAACGGCGGTCAGCATTGTCGTACTGGCGTTTATTCCGGAAAACTTCAAATTCGACGCTCCGAAAGCGCGCATTATTGCCGTAATATTCGGCGGAGTAATGATAGGTTTGGCTATGTATATCGCCAATATGCACAACGGTTCCAACGGAGGCACCGAAGTTATTGCAAGAATAGTGGCAAAGTACCGTCCGGAAGTGGACTTGTCCAAAGTGATAATGATAGCAAACTTTTCCATCACCATCGTCGGCAGCGTGGTGGTTATGATCGTGAAAGATAACGTGACCGTGGATATAATACTTTATTCCATAATGTACATTCTTATCGGCGGAACGGTCATGGGAATGTTCAAAAGAGGATTTAACCATCCGCAAAAGTTTTGTATCGTCACTACAGCGTATGAGGAAATAGGCCTTGCACTTACGGAAAAATTCAAGCGCGGCTACACTACGATGGACGTTGAAAACAGTTTTGACGGACAAAAACGCAAGATGATCGCAGTCGTGGTGCAGTACAGACAGATGCAACACTTAAAACAGATTATTAAACGATTGGATCCGCACGCTTTTACCTTTGTCAAAGATGTTTACGACGTTTTTTCCCGTCCTACGTTTAACAGGAGTTACAAAACGAAATGAGTACTGTAGATAAAAAATTGAAAAATAAAAAAGAAGTCGCGGATGCCGGCATAAACGCCGACGGCGCTGCGGAAGTCGAACAAGCCGCTGAGACGCAAGTCAATACGGAATCTTTGCCGAGCGTAGCCGTTGAGGAAAATAACGTTTCCAAAAAGTTTAATAAAGGCGCTGTTTGGAATAACGTCCGTCAGTATTTGATCGTTTTCGGGGCGGCGTTGGCGACGGCTTTGTCTGTGGAAGTATTTTTGCTTTCCAGTGACGTCGTGATAGGCGGAGCGTTGGGCATCGCGTCTATTTTGGATATTTTACTGTGCACTGACGCAAGCAAGTGGTATTTTTCGGCGGGCGTTTGGTTGGTGGCGCTGAACGTACCTATCGTCATTTATTGTTTTGTTACGTTCCGCAAAAGATTTGCAGTCAAAACATTGCTGTACGTGTTGTTTTTGGCAGTTACGATGATTATCTTCAAAGTTACTCACTTGTCAACTCACATAGAAAACTTGATGTACGGCGAAGCCAACGAAAAGGACAAAGTTATTTACGTAATTTTGGGAGGTGCGCTGCACGGATTGTCGTTGCCTATGTTGCTTTCCGTAAACGCTTCGACGGGCGGCAGCGACATAGTGGGAATAATGGTGCAGAAACGCTCCAAAAAAAGCAGCAGTGTCGCTATGCGCGTAATTATGGCGACGGATTTGGTCGTAGTGCTTGTTTCGTCCGTGGTGTTGGGCGTGGTGCGCAACAGCGTTTCCCAAGCGATAGAAATGTTTATCTACTCGGTTGCCGCGCTGTTTATTTGCGAAATAGTAAAGGAAAGCATATTCAAAGGATTTTCCGCCGCGATGGAACTGGAAATAACTACGGAAAAGCCCGAGGAAATGGCTGAAGCGCTGCAACAGGGGCTTAGACACGGCACTACCGCCGTAAAGGTAATAGGAGGATTTTCGCATCAGGAAAAGACGATGATACTGTGCGTCGTCAACCGTTCGCAGTTGACGCACGCGCGCAGAATTATCCGCCGCGTGGACGAAAACGCCTTTGCTTACGTAGAAAACGTCAAGGAAGTGCTGGGCAAGGGATTTGCCAACAAGGAAAACGACTTGGAGGACAGCGAAAACTAGCGTTTCGGAAAGTAGCGTTAATATTGTACGGAAAGAAATGTCTCGAAGGCATTTCTTTTTTTTATTTATTTCGCTTGACAATCTAACGGTCGTTAGGTAAAATATTCGTTATCTAACGACTGTTAGTTGAAACTGACGGCTTTGGAGGAAACGAATGTCAAATACCAAACAAGCAATATTGGACGCGTCCTTGGATCTGTTTTCCAAATCGGGATACAATGCGGTATCGATAAGGGATATTTGTAAGGTTGTTGGAATTAAGGAAAGCAGCGTTTACTACCACTTTGCAAACAAGCGGGCAATTTTCGACGCTTTGAAAAACGGTTTTTTGGAACGCTGCAACGTGCTGCAAACTCGTTTGGAAACTAAACTTGCAGAAGGCAACGTAGAAGCTTTGGACGGTTCGTTTTTTCAAAAAGTGTGCCGTGTCCACGTCGACGGGTTGCTATTGGATGGTTTTGTAAACGCTTTTGTGCGTATTCTTGCTATCGAACGATTCTCGGACGATGACGCCGCGGCGCTTTACAATAAATTTATGATAGACGATCCTCTTGCTTATCAAAGCGGAACGTTTGCTTATCTTATGCAATTGGGCGTTTTACCGCAGCAAGACTGCAAACTGCTTGCCGTCCGTTACTACGCGCCTATATTGTTGTTTTACGAACGTTACATGCTTTGCGGCGCGCAATCGGAAACGCAAAAACAACTGTTTTTAGACAAAGTGAACAGTCACATAACCGATTTTATAAGCGATTGAGGTACGATATGATAGCGGTACGAAATCTTATCAAAACGTATGCAGACGGCGAAAATTTGCTGTACGCCGTAAACGACGCATCGTTTGAAATCTCCAATGGTGAGTTCGTAGTGATACTGGGGCCGTCCGGCTCCGGCAAATCCACGCTTTTGAACCTTATTTCCGGATTGGACCGCGCAGACAGCGGCAGCGTGATCCACGACGGCATAGATATCACGCAGCTTGGCGAAAAATCTTTGACTAAGTTCCGCAAAGAAAACACTGCGTTTATATTTCAAGCGTACTATCTTTTGCCTGCGCTTACCGTGCGTCAAAACGTGCAATTGGGCGCAAGTCTTGCGGGAACGGGCACTGTGGACGGTATATTGCAAAGCATGGGACTTTCCGACAAAATGCACAAGTATCCGCACCAACTTTCCGGCGGCGAACAGCAGCGCGTATCTATTGCGCGGGCATTATCTAAAAACCCCAAAACGTTGTTTTGCGACGAGCCGACAGGCGCTTTGGACGAGGAGACCGGACGCAAAGTAATGGGATATTTGGTAGATTTGCACAGAGAAAAAGGCTTTACGGTCGTAATGGTCACGCATAACGCCAACTTTGCAGGTTTGGCTTCGACCGTAATCAAAATGAACAGCGGCAGAGTTGTTAGCATAGACAAAAACGACAAACCGCTTTCCGTTGCGGAAATCGGGTGGTGACGTTATGTTGATACGGGCAAAAGACCTTGCAAAAACTTGGGGCACGGCGTTGCTTACGTTCGGCGCTACGGGGCTTACTGCATTGTTTTGGAATTACTGTGCGGATCTTAAAGACGTCGCGCGACCGAACGACGCTGCATTGAATATTATTTACGATGCGCAGATAACTACGAGCAAAGTTGTGTGTGCGTGCGCCGGAGGCATACTAGGATTGATAACGCTTGTAACTTTGTCGTTTTGGGTATATAATTTTGTTGACAAAAACCGTCAAACGATAGGCGTGTTGAAAGCGCTCGGTTACGGAGCGGGCAGAATCTCCGCCAACTTTTTGCTGTTTTTTGCTCCGGTCATGTGCGGTTCGGTATCGGGTTTTGCTTTTGCTATGGGGATAGCGCAGCCGTTTTACAACTCTATGACGGATTACGATGCATTGCTGCCGACTTTAAGTTTTCGGTGGGAAATATGTGTCTGTATTGTTTTACTGCCTGCGGCCGCATTCGGCGTTGCGGCGGCTTTAACGGCCTTTTGCAAACTCAGGCGTCCGGCGCTGGATCTGATAAAAGACGTGCGCAAAACAAAGGCGCGCAAAGGTCTTGATCGTATTCGGACAAAAGATTTGCCGTTTTTGATAACTTTGCGTAAAAGCGTTGCGCGTAACAACCTGCTTACATACGTCTTTGTCGCGATTGCCTCGTGGGGATTTTCCGCAATGGTACAAATGTCCTTTACAATGACGCAGATAGATATGTCCCCTATTGCGCCGGCTCTGTGCGCGCCTATCGGCGTAATGATGGGCGTCGTTATGTTGCTGTTGGCGTTGCAATCAACCTTTGCCGCAAATAAGCAGTATTTGGCTCTTATGCAGGCTTTCGGCTACGAAAAACGTTCGTGCGCATCGGCGTTGCTCGGCGGCTACCGTCCCGTTGCCTTTTTTGGCTTTGCGCTGGGAGCACCGTACCAATACGGCATAATGTACATAGCGGTAGGGTTGTTCGGAGGCGCGTATGACGTTTCCTTATCTTTTTCTTGGTTGGGACTGGGCGTAACAACGTGCGCTTTTATCCTCTTTTACGAAGGGTTTACGGCGTTATACAGGCGCAGGATTTTCCGGTTGTCTGCTAAGACCGCGCTTGCTTATCAGTAAAGTATGTATTTCCTCTGCCGCGTTTTCGGCGGAGGATTTTGTTTTTTGCAATTTGTTTCGGATTATACCGTTCCGTTGATGTTTTCCAGCATTTGCTTAAGCGTATCCAAATGCAGTTGTTCGTCCATTACGATCCGTGCAATTATTGCTTCAACGTCTTCGTTTTTCAATACGAACAGCATTTTGTTATATTCGGCTATGGCGTTAAGTTCTCCCTGTATGTCGTCCATTATCATTTTTTGAGGAGTCATCGATTGCGATACGCAGGACGCGTCGAAGTATATTTTTGTGTTCGGGTACTGTACGTAACGCGGCACTACGCCCAGTCGTTGCATCGCATCGGCAAGTATGTCCAAGTGTTTCATCTCGGCAATCGCAATGGACGTGAGCGTCTCCGCGTTTTTCGGACTGAAATTTTGCATAAACGTTTTGTGGTAAAGATATTGCAAAATTGCCGTCAGTTCTCCCTTTTGGGTGGCATAGGCAAAGGAAAGGATCTGTCCGCTTTTTACGTCGGTAGTCAGCGTATCTAAAGAAGGGTAGGGCAAATCGCATACTAGTGGTTTCAACTCGGTCCTCCGCGTTTTTGTTTAGTGTATGACGCTTTGCTTTACCGTGTTACTTTTTTGCAAATTTGAATAATTTCCGCACGCTTTTCTTTTGTACGTTTTATAGGTATGCGACGTGAAACGCGTTGGAATAAAGTTGTAGGCATAGCCAAACCTTACGTAGGCATAAATAATAGCAATAGTGTAACCGCTTGACATTACGTGCAAAAAAAACTATAATTTATAAGACGAAATTCGGCTTTGTCACAGGTACTCATTGCAGTTTGCGGCGCTGTCGGGTTTTACTTCAAATCTCATTTTAAGGAGTGTAACAATGAACAAAAAAAGCATCAAAGACGTAAACGTGAAGGGTAAAAGATGTTTGGTTCGCGTGGACTTTAACGTTCCCATGAAAGACGGCGTCATCACCGACGAAAACCGTATAAACGGCGCGCTGCCCACGATCAAGTATCTTATGGAACACGGCGCAAAGGTGATACTCTGTTCGCACCTTGGCAAACCTCACAATATATACAGTCCCAATTTCAAACTTAACAAAAAGGAAAAGGCGGCTCTCGAAGCGTTGCCGGAATCCGAGCGCGACGCAGCCAAGGCCGAAATGGTGGAAAAAGCGCTTAAAAGCGACGCAAAAAAGTTTTCTCTTAGACCCGTTGCCGACAGACTGAACCAATTGTTGGACAACAAAGTTACTTTTGCTACGGATATAGTCGGCGAAGACGCTTGTAAAAAGGTTGCCGCTTTGAAAGAAGGCGAAGTAGTGCTGTTGGAAAACACCCGTTTTGACGCAGGCGAAGAAGCCCGCGCCGAGGAGTTTTGCAAAAAGCTTGCAGCTTTTGCCGATATCTACGTCAACGACGCTTTCGGCACTGCTCACCGTTCGCACGCAAGTACTGCTGCAATTGTAGAATACGGCTTTGTAAAGGACGCCGTGTGCGGATTTTTGATCGAAAAGGAACTTTCAGTAATGGCGGACGCTTTGGATCACCCCGTGCATCCTTTCGTTGCCATTTTGGGCGGCGCAAAGGTTGCCGACAAACTCAACGTTATTTCCAACTTGCTGGAAAAATGCGACACGCTTATTATCGGCGGAGGCATGGCGTATACGTTTTTGAAGGCGCAGGGAAAAGAGATAGGCAAGTCCCTTTTGGATGAAACCAAGTTGGACTACTGCCGCGACATGATGGCAAAAGCCAAAGCGGCAGGCAAAAAACTGTTGTTGCCCGTGGACTGCGTAACGGTTGCGGAATTTCCTAACCCCATCGACGCCCCTGTTGACACACTGGTTGTGGACGCAGACAGTATCCCTGCCGACCGCGAAGGCGCAGATATCGGACCTAAAACTGCCGCTCTTTATGCGGAAGAAATCGCTAACGCCAAGACGGTTATTTGGAACGGACCTATGGGGATATTTGAAAACCCGACTTTGGCTGCAGGTACGAACGCGGTGGCCAAAGCTATGGCAAACAGCAAGGCTACGACCATCATCGGCGGCGGCGACAGCGCGGCTGCGGTTGCGCAACTGGGATATGCCGACAAGATGAGCCACGTATCCACCGGCGGCGGTGCAAGTCTGGAATTGTTCGAGGGCAAAGTTTTGCCGGGTATTGCCTGCCTTAACGAAAAATAAAGTTATGGAATATCTATGTTTGGTATGCGCTTTTGCATGTTTCGCGGCGGCTGCCGCAGGCTTTGTGTTGGAAGCGCGCGCAAAACGCAAAAAAACGAAAACTTTTTTGAAACTTATAGAGGGGTACGAAATTGTGAAGAAGCAAGCGTTAGAGCCTTTTATCGGCAGTGAAATGATCGTCAAAGATTTGTTCGGAGCAGTATCGCGCGGTACGCTTACAAGCGTCACAGACGAAGGCGCGGTGTTGGTTTCCGCCAAAGGCAAAAACAGCGTTCAGACAGTGGTGGCTACCGAGTATATCGCCTCTTTCGAAGTGTCTGAAAAAAAATAAGAAATTGCCTGAAATGCACACGGGATATTCTCGTGTGCATAAGGCTTAATAAAGGAAGATTTTTGATATGAAAAACAAAATTATCGCCGGAAACTGGAAAATGAACAAACTTCGCGCCGAGGCGGAACAACTTATTACGGAACTTATCCCGAAGGTAGCCGATACGGCAAATACGGTTATTATCTGCGTGCCTTATACCGACCTTTGCAAAGCGGTAAAACTTACCAAAGGCACCAATATTCACGTAGGCGCGCAAAACTGTCACTGGGCGGAAAGCGGAGCGTTTACAGGAGAAATCGCCCCCTCTATGCTGGCTGAACTCGGCGTCGAATACGTGGTTATCGGTCACAGCGAACGCCGCACGTATTTCGGAGAAACGGATGCGACGGTGCTCGCCCGTACGAAAGCGGCATTGAAAGCCAATCTAAAGCCTATCGTTTGTATAGGCGAAACCTTGGAGGAGCGCAACGGCGGGAATATGGAAAAAGTATTGCGCCGCCAAATCGAGGAAGGATTTGCCGATATTACTGTCGACGAACTTAAAAACGTTATCATTGCATACGAACCCGTATGGGCGATCGGTACGGGCGTTACGGCAACCGACGAACAAGCAAACGACGCAATCGCTTTTGTGCGCGGAGTGTTTGCCGATAAATACGACAAGGCTGCGGCAAACGACTTGTATATTCAATACGGCGGCAGTATGAACGATAAAAACGCAGCGGGACTGCTGTCTATGAGCGAAATCGACGGAGGACTTATCGGCGGCGCAAGTTTGGTCGCGGATAAATTTGCCGCCGTGGTAAACGCGCATAAATAATATTTTTGCAACGTTTGATTTTTGAGTTCGGTCGCTTTACGGTATAGGCGCCGGTCTCTAAACTAAATATAAAATACGTGCGGCTTTGACCGCACAAGTTCAGAGGAAATTATGGACAAAAAAATTACCGCATTGATTATTATGGACGGCTACGGACTTTCCAATGAAAAGAAGGGTAACGCGGTGGGCGTAGAATGTTCGCCTTTCGTGCGCCGTCTTATGCAAAATTACCCTACGACTACGCTTAAGGCAAGCGGTTTGGCAGTGGGATTGCCGGAAGGGCAAATGGGCAACAGCGAAGTAGGACACCTAAATATGGGCGCGGGCCGCGTGATCTATCAGGAGCTTACGCGCATAACCAAGTCTATCGAAGACGGCGACTTTTTTGAAAATGCCGCTTTTATTGCCGCTTGCGAAAACGCTAAAAAGAACAACGGCAAATTGCATCTGATGGGACTTATGTCCAACGGGGGAGTGCACTCTCACATAAGCCATGTATTTGCTCTTATTAAGTTGGCAAAAGATCAAGGACTGGATAACGTATTCGTACATTGCTATATGGACGGGCGTGACGTTTCGCCGAAGAGCGGTGCAGGTTTCGTTAAGGAACTGCAAAAGAAAATGGACGAACTTGCTTTCGGTAAGATTGCTACCGTTTGCGGGCGTTACTACGCTATGGATCGCGATAACCGTTGGGACAGGGTGGAAAAGGCATACAATATGTTGACGCTAGGCGTTGCCGATAACGTAAGCGAAAATGCCGTTGAGGCGCTTGAACAAAGTTACGCCGACGGCATAACGGACGAATTTGTGTTGCCTACCGTAATTACGGAAAACGGCAAACCTGTTGCAACGATCGAAAACGGAGACAGCGTTATCTTTTTCAATTTCCGTCCCGACCGCGCACGCGAGATGACTCGCGCGTTTACGCAAAGCGGCTTTGACGGATTTGACCTGAAAGGCAAAAAGCGCAGCGTTCACTGGACTTGTATGACGCAGTACGACGAAAAGTTTGTCGGAGTGGATATTGCTTTCCGTCCGGAAACCTACGAAAATACGTTGGGAGAATACCTTTCTAAATGCGGAAAAACCCAGTTGCGCATTGCAGAAACGGAAAAGTATGCGCACGTAACGTTTTTCTTTAACGGCGGCGTAGAAGCTCCTAACGCCAACGAGAGCCGCGTTTTAGTAGCCTCGCCCAAAGTTGCAACCTACGATTTGCAACCGGAAATGAGCGCGGAAGAAGTGTGCGAACGCGCTATTGTTGAGATAGAAAAAGGTAAGTACGACGTTATGATTTTGAATTACGCTAACTGCGATATGGTAGGTCATACCGGCGTTATCTCCGCTACGGAAAAGGCAGTTGCAAAAGTGGACGACTGCGTTCGCCGCGTAGTGGAGTGTATTTTGGCAAACGGCGGCAGAGCTTTTGTTACTGCCGACCACGGAAACGCGGAAAAGATGTTGGCGGAGGACGGCACGCCGTTTACGGCGCATACCACAAATTTGGTGCCCTTCATAATTGCCGACGAAAAACTGCGCGGAGCAACTCTTACCGAGGGCGCTTTGTGCGACGTGGCGCCGACTATGCTGGATATTATGGGATTGGAAAAGCCTGCTGAAATGACAGGCAGAAGCCTTTTGAAAAAGTAAAAAGGCGCAACGCTTGGTTTGAAAAACCAAACGAGCCGGAAAAAAACAATGGTGGGCGACAATGCTGAAATGACAGGCAGAAGCCTTTTGAAAAAGTAAAAAGGCGCAACGCTTGGTTTGAAAAACCAAACGAGCCGGAAAAAAACAATGGTGGGCGACAATGCTGAAATGACAGGCAGAAGCCTTTTGAAAAAATAGCATAAATAAAGCCATTATTCAAAACCCGCAAATACGTTTGCGGGTTTGCTTTGTACGTCGGAAAGGTAACTATTTTTGCAGTAAAACAGTTGCCAAATGCCGCATTGTGTGTTATACTCTCATTGCTAAATGTATGTAGCGCGCTTTTTGTTGCGCAAAAATTTGTTTGTAAAGTACAAAGTACGAGGTATCGATATGTTGAACAATTTGCTTGCTATGTTTGCCAGCGGTGCGGCAATTTTTGGAGTTAGAATCGCTCTTGCCGTAGTTGCTTTGGCGTGCGTTATTTTTATTATCGTTGTCGTAATGATGCAATCGGGCAACTCCGACGGAACCGAAGCTATGATGGGCGGTTCCAAAAACGACGATTCGGAAAGTTACTACGGGAAAAATGCAGGCTCTCGCAAAGAGTTTCGTCTTAAACTTGCCACCTATATTTGTGCGGGTTTGTTGGCGGTATGCTGCATAGTTTTTATCATTCTGATTTAGTTGTAAAAAATAAACGTCGGGGCGAGCATCGAATTCGCCCCTTTTTTTATGCCGCATTTACCTTGTTGTTGCAATCCGAAAAGGTCGTATCTCGCACACCCTTGCCGCCTTCTGTCGCTCTAGCGTACAACAAGTACGACCTCGCTCCACAACGATGGCAATTGCGCACAATCTCCGTCCTTTTGATTCTTGCAATTCCAAGTCTCGTGCGGCATTTGCTCGCATTACCTGTATCAATCGAAAAGTTGGTGCGACGGTATGTTTCAAGTCAAATCAGTAAATAGTAAAAAAGGAAAAAAATGAATTTTGAACAAAAAATATTACAAATAATCAAGGATGCTGACTGGCAATACTTTACCGCAAGGCAAGTTTGCGGCATTTTGCAAACCAAATCCTCTTTTGAGCGCAAGGCTGTTTCTGCGGCTCTAAATAAACTTACGCAAGACTGTTTGTTGGTTTTTGACGGACAAAACCGTCGTTACCGTCTTGTAACCGAGCAGGATTTCGGTAGAGCCGTGTTTGACGCAAACCAACGGGGTTTCGGGTTTTTGCTGCGCGAGGACGGCGAAGATCTGTTTGTGCCGGCAAACAAAACGCACGGCGCTTTTCATCGCGACACCGTGCTGTATGCGCGCGTTCACAATACAACAGATTGCGCCGAAGTAGTAAAGATCATTTCCCGCGGTATAACGCAAATTGTAGGCACTTACGATAAAACCGAAAACGCCCGCTTTGTCGTTCCCGACGAAGCAAAGTTCGCAAGCGATATTTATATTTTACCCAAGCGAGATATGGGCGCAAAAAACGGACAAAAGGTTGTGGCAAAGATACTTAACTATCCCAAAGACAACCGCAACAGTCCGGAGGGCGAAATTGTGCAAGTCTTGGGCTACCCCGATCAAAAAGACGTGGATATGCTGTCGGTTGCTTATGCGTTCGGTTTGAATAAGGATTTTTCGAACGTTTGCGAGTCTGAGGCCGCGGCACTGCCACAACGAGTATTAAATAGCGACGTTACGGGACGCAGGGATTTGCGTAAACAAACTGTGTTTACCATAGACGGCGCGGATGCCAAGGATCTGGACGACGCAATCTCAATACGTAAAAATGCCGACGGAACTTGCACTTTGGGTGTGCATATCGCAGACGTTTCGCACTACGTCAAAGAGGGCGGCGCAATAGATCGCGAGGCTTTTCAAAGAGGTACAAGCGTGTATTTCCCGCAGACGGTATTTCCTATGTTGCCTACTGCGCTTTCCAACGGAATATGTTCTCTTTATGCAGGGGAAGACAGGCTTACGCTAAGTTGCGAAATGTTGTTTGACAATCGCGGCAAAGTGTTGCAGTACGATATTTTTCCTTCCGTTATCAACAGTAGCCGTCGCTTGACTTACGACGAGGTTCAGGCTGTATTCGACGGAGATAAACAAACGATGAAGCGGCTTTCGGACGTTTGCGACGATTTGTTTGAAATGAAGCGTCTTGCGGAAACGCTGATCAAAAAACGTATCGATCGCGGATGTATCGACTTTGCTTCGCGCGAGGTAAACTTTGTTTACGACGAGTCTGGAAAAGTAGTGGACGTCGTACCGTACGAACGTAAGTTTTCTCATCAATTGATAGAAGAATTTATGGTTGCGGCAAACGTATGCGTAGCAGAGTACGCCGAGTCATGCCAAATCCCCTTTGTGTATCGAGTTCATGAAAAACCCGACGAGCAAAAGTATGCAGATTTGCTTACGTTGATGCAGGGTGTGGGAATAAAAGTTAAACGTTCTAAGCAAATACACAATTCGGTATTACAGGACGCTCTTGTACAAGCGCAAAATACGCCGTATTTCAATTTTATAAACGAGGTTACGCTCCGCACTATGCAAAAGGCAAAATACAGTCAGGCAAACTCGGGGCATTTCGGTTTGGCTTGCGAAACGTACTGTCACTTTACTTCTCCGATACGGCGTTATCCGGATCTTACCGTTCACCGTATTTTGAAAACGCTTTTGCGCGGAGAAATGACCGACGCCGCTATTGTAAAATTTCAAGACGTTGCGGCGGAGACTTCCGCCCAGTGCTGCGCGCGCGAGAGACTTGCCGACGAGGCGGAACGTAAAGCGGACGACGTAAAGAAGTGTGCATACGCGCAAACCGTCATCGGGCGGGATTTTGCAGCTACCATATCCGGCGTTACCGAGCGCGGTATTTTTTGTCAGCTTGCAAACACGGTGGAGGGCTTTGTTCCCGTGGAAAAATTGGGAGACAAATTTGTTTACAATCCTAAGAAATTTTGTCTTGTAAGCCCTGCAAAGACTTTTGCGTTGGGAGACAGCGTGAACGTTGCGGTTACCGACGTCAATATGCAGGCGGCAAAAATATATTTCGATTTATTGAGATCCGACGGTAAAACGCGCCGTCGCAAGCAGTAAAGTACAATTTTTCCCAAAAACGTTGACTATTTTCTATTGCAAAGTGTATAATATATTTTGTAAAAAGCAATTTTTTGCGTTAGCCTTTTTGCAATCAGAGTTATACCTTAAAAGTCCTGAAAAGCCTTTTTTGTTTCGGTTTGAAGCATTTTGCACAGGACTGACTGTAAGCGCTCGAGATAAACGTTGCGTGCGGCAAGACTGTTTGTACGGCAGCACGGTTGATGCGCAAGCGACAACACTAAAGAGGTGAATTATGTACACGGCAAACGTTTTTGCGTTCTCTAAGGGGACGGACGCGGCAAAATGGATAGGTCTGGTCGTGGCGGTACTTGGAGTAGCGTTGCTGTTTACCGACCTGGCTATGAATATAAAAAAGCGAAACCACACCAAGATGAACGTTGTGGCGCTTGTCTTTTTAAGTTTGTCGCTCGTATGTTATATTCTTACGCAGTGGGTCATACAAAATTTGCCGACTTTATTCGGCTTTATTTGGGTGGTATTCTTGGTGGCGTATTTCGTGTGCGATATAGTTATGGCTATAGGTATAGGACGCGATAACCGCCGCAAAAAACTTGGTATTGCCGATGCCGACGAGGACGATGCCGAAAGAAGCGACGACGAATCGCAGGATAAAGACGCTGAGGAAAAAGTTGCGGAAGCGGACGAAAAAATATCCGATACCGAAGTTTCGGCAAAACCTTCCGGCAAAAGCGACGCGAACAAAAAGGATGCAGACAACGTTGCTTTGACAGGCACGGATGGACACGAATAAACGTCTGCACTGAATACTTGTAAATGAAACTGATATCGACAAACAAAAAAGTATTTCACGACTACTTTGTGGTAGAGACGTTGGAATGCGGTATAAATCTTATCGGGTGCGAGGTCAAATCTTTGCGTAAAGGCGAAGTCAACCTCGCCGATTCTTATTGCAGGGTGGAAAACGGCAATTTGGTACTTTTAGGGTGCCATATCAAAAACTACGATAAGGGCAGTTTTTCCAATACCGACAGTCGCAGAGACAGGAGACTTTTGGCGCACAAACGCGAGGTAATGCGCCTGCTAGGGAAAGTGCGCGAAAAGGGATATTCTATCGTGCCGCTTAAAATGTATTTTAAGGATGCTCTCGTAAAGGTAGAAGTAGGGCTTGTAAAGGGTAAACAGAATTACGACAAAAAGCAAACGTTGTTGAACAAAGATCTGGAACGCGACAAGCAGCGCGCAATAAAAGAATTTTCCGAAAGGTAGCTGCTATATGGATTTTACTCAAACGGATTTTTCCAGAGTTGCGGTAATCGGTTGCCCGGGTAGCGGCAAAACAACGCTTGCACTTCAACTGGGACAAATTTTGGGCAAACCGGTCATCCATTTGGACAAGGTGCTGTGGAATAAAAATTGGCAGATGCTGCCTTTTGAGGAACGACAGACCATTCATGACAATTTGATTGCCCAAGACGGTTGGCTAATCGACGGTATGTGGCGCAGTCATCTTGACGCACGTTTTCAACGGGCGACGTTGGTAATATTTTTGGATTATCAACGCCGGTTATGTATGTTTAGAGCGGTGTCGCGATTCTTCAAGTACCGCAAAAAACAGCGGTTCGATATAGCCGACGGCTGTTTGGAAAAATTGGACGCTTATTTTGTAAAATACATATGGACTTTCAAGAAGAACGTGCGTCCGCAGATTTTGCAATTGGCGGAGGATAACGCGCAAGTTCGTGTTATAACGTTGCATTCCCCCAAACAGACAAAAAAATTTGTGCAGCAATTGCAGCAACGTTTCAGCGCCGAGTAATTCTCGGCGTTTTTGTTGCCGATTTGTTTTGGACGAATATATTTGCCGTATTAGCGTATTTCTAAAAAGTTCCGCGTTTTTTCAACGTCTTGTAAAGTTTATATTGCTATGATTTTTTGCAAAAATGAAAAAACAACTTTGTTTTGCATATGTACAAGCAAGGCAAGTTTTGTTACAATATATTTAGTTTATATCAAAAGGGAGCGCTTTTTTATGATACGCTATAACAGCGCAAGCAAAACTTTTCATTTGCAGGGCAAAAACGTAAGTTATATATTTTTTGCGGACGAACACGGTTTTTTACGTCATTTGTATTTCGGTGAAAAGTTGCCGACGGAGGAAAATGCGCGGCATCTTGCGCAAACGGCGTACTTGGGCGCTGCGGTAAACTTTGACGGCGCAACGCTGCCAAACGATAATCTCAACGCAATGCTGCTGGAAACGTCCGTAGGACAAATGGGTGACTATCGCCGTCCGTCGGTAGTATTGGAAATGCCGAACGGCAGTCGTCTTACTGATTTTCGGTATGTCGGCTACGAAGTTTTGCACGGTCGCGTTTTGCCTGAGCCGTTGCCCTGTGCGCGCGGCGGCGAAACCTTGAAAGTGGATATGAGAGACGAAGTCAACAATTTGACTCTAAGTTTGTATTATACCGTGTTTGACGACAGCGATGCGGTGGTGCGTTCGGCAAGCGTTTTCAACGGTGGCAAAAATCCCGTTTCTGTTTGTAAACTTGCCTCCTTCAATTTGGATTTGTACGACTCGGACAAAGATACCGTTCAACTTGTCGGTAATTGGGCAAGCGAACGGCAAATTGTACGTAGGTCGGCCCACTCGGGAATATTGCAGATTACCGACGGAGCGCGCGGAGAGTCGTCGCACTGTTTCAATCCGTTTTTGGCGCTGGTCGACGGTTCCGCGACCGAAACGCAAGGGGAAACGTTGGGCGTAAACCTTGTATACAGCGGTTCGTTTTCCATCACGTGTGAAAACAACTCGCTTAAAAGCACCCGTTTGCAGGGCGGAATAGACGCGGAAAACTTCCGATGGTATTTGCCTTCGGGCGAAGCTTTTTACTCGCCGCAAGCGGTACTCGTTTATTCTTGCGAAGGTTTGGGCGGAATGTCTCGCGCTTTTCACGATTTTTATCGCGAACACCTGATGGATCCTGCATTTGCGAAAACGCAGCGACCGGTGGTGGTCAACAATTGGGAAGCAACCTATTTCAATTTTGACGCGCAAAAACTGAAAGATATCGCCGACGTTGCTACGGAAGTGGGCGCGGACACATTTGTTTTGGACGACGGTTGGTTTACAAACCGCAGCGACGACACAAACGGGTTGGGAGATTGGCAGATAGACTTTGAAAAATTGCCCGGCGGACTTGCCGCGATTTCCGAATATTGTCATAAACGCGGACTTAAATTCGGACTGTGGTTCGAACCGGAAATGGTAAACGTCGGCACGCGGCTTTTTGCCGAACGTCCGGAATGGGCCTTGTGTTGTCCCAACAGACGCGGCCGCGCATTCGGGCGCAACCAACTTGTTTTAGATTTTGCCAATCCTGACGTTGTGGAATATATTTACGAAAAAATGCGCGGAATAATTTCCGAATACGGAGTAGACTACGTCAAATGGGATATGAACAGATATCTTGCTGATCTGTACTCTGTGTCGCTTCCGCACGGCAGGCAGGGCGAATTTACTCACCGTTACGTATTGGGCGTGTACTCGTTGGCACTTAGGCTTAGGCGGAATTTCCCCGACTTGTTTATTGAGGGATGCAGCGGAGGCGGAGGCAGGTTTGATGCAGGCATGCTGTATTACTTTCCTCAAATTTGGACCAGCGACAACACCGATGCATATTTACGGACGTTTATCCAAAACGGCACTTCGCTGTGCTATCCGATGAGCGCAATGTCCGCACATTTCTCCACCGTGCCTAACCATCAATCGCAACGCACTGTGTCGTTTGACGCCCGTTACAACGTGGCTTGTACGTGCAGTTTCGGTTACGAATTGGATTTGACTGCGCTGTCGGCAGAGGAAAGACAACAGATAAAAGCGCAAATCGCGCGGTACCGTCGCGATGCCGATCTGGTGATAACTGGCGACGTGTACCGCCTGACGGACGCTACGGAAGACAGTCTTTGGGCGGTTTGCCAAGTAAGTAAGGATAAGACAAAAGCCCGTCTTGTCGGCTTGCACGGTCTTATTTTGGAAAACGCCCGCGGACGCTTGCTGAAAGTGTTCGGATTACGGGATGATTTCTATTACGAAATAGAGGAACTTGGAGTTACCGTTTGCGGCAAAACTTTGCGCGCAGCAGGGATAATTTTGCCTCAGACCTTTGCCGATTTTGCAACGTTCCAACTGCACTTGACTGCCACTGTCAAAAACAAAAATACGCCGGAAGAAATAGGGCGAGTGCAAAAGTAACGTAGTAAAATTTGTATCGGACTTTCGTGAGAACAATGTGTTCGTAAAAAGGAGAAAAAATATGTATACGTATAAAGTGGAAATTTACAAAGTAAAAGAGGCGGAAGAAGAAATGAACAGAATGGCGAACGCAGGATGGCGTGTGATTGCCGTATCGCCCAATTTGGCAAGAGGCTACGGCATTGTGGTCACATACGAAAAGTCCGCTTCCGAAACGGTGTTTTAGTATATAAAATTTGCCCGCTGTTTCTGCTGTGAAAGAGCGGGCATTTTTTTATCGTAAGGTGTTACGGCGTGACGTCTTTCAGTGCGGCGCGCAACTCTTCCATGGTTTCGCATTTGTCTGCAAGTTGTTTTACGGTATTCAAAATTGCTTCCGTTCGTGTGTCTTTGTCAGCCGTTTCCGCTGTGACTGCGTTGACGTTTTCTGAGTGTGACGAAGGCGCAGTGCTATCCTTTGCGGCGGCGGAGCCTTTTTTTAGACCGATCAGCATTTTGACAATATAATACGCATTAAAACCTATAAGTATTGCGTTAGGCACAACCAGCGACCATCCCGCGTAGTTGCCCTCTACAACCATCAAAACACCTTCTGTAACAAAAAATGCACAGCCGGCGGTATTCAGGCACCGCATCAAAATATTCATTTTGGTAGTAGTGCACTTGAACGTCAGCGAAGACAAAACAAATATCCCCGCAATGATACCCAGCGCAAGTTCCACTGTCTGCAGGTTCGGCATATCGGCAAAGAAAGCAATTTGGTTTAATACCATCGGTCAACCTCCGATTTTTTGATATTATATTATTAAACGAGCAATATTGTAGTCGGTAGATAATATAACAACGTTTAATAGATATTTAGATTTTGACAAGATTTATTTGTTGCCCGTATTATAACACAAATCTTTGCATGCTTCAATAGTTATTGTAAAAATATCGCGCCGTTTTATTTACTCTTCCGCGTTTACCGTTGCAGCAGCGTTTTCTGACTGCAAGTCTTGTTCTCCGTCGTTTTGCTGCAATACTTCGTCTACGTCCGTTTTCGGCATCTTTTTAAGAACTGACCAAATAATAACGACGCAAAGCACAAAGGATACGCAATCGGATATCGGAGCGCTCCACAGTAACAGATTCACGCCTCCGCATACGCACATTACTATTGCCGCAGGTACCAAGATTATTACGTCGCGGCACATAGATATTATTGCGGCAAGCACCGGTTTGCCTATGGATTGCAAAAAGATTGCGGAAACTTTGATAATGCAGGTAAGCGCAATAAATCCCAAATAAATACGGAAGGTAAGCACGGTGAATTGCGCATATGCGACTTTGTCCGCCTTGTCGCCGCCGTCTCCGAAAATAAGCAAAAACAGTTTGGGGCATGCTTCAAACAAAACTGTGGCGATAACGCCTACGATCAACGTGGCAAATAAAATGTATTTGTAAGTTTTCTTTACTCGTCCGTATTTTTTTGCGCCGTAGTTGTAGCCCAAAATAGGTTGTCCGCCGCTGGCAATGCCTATAACGATAGATACGACTATTCCGAATACCTTGAATGCCAACGTTAAAACGCCTTGCGTTATTTGCGGATCGTATCCGTTAGCCGCGCTGTAAACTTTCAAAAGCGCATTGTTTACTATGGAAATTATGACGATCGCTAACTGCGTCAAGAAACTGGAAATACCGTATTTGAGCAATTTGCCCAACAGTCCGAAGTTGGGTATAAAATCTTTCCATTTAAGTTTGAAAGTTTTGCTTTTGAACAGATACGCTACGTGCAGTATAAACGTAATGGTTTGCCCCAAAAACGTTGCGAGAGCCGCCCCCGTCATACCCATATCTGCTACGTAAATAAACACGGGATCCAACGCGATATTTATTACGGCGCCCACGGCCATTGCAAGCATGGCAAACTTCGGACTGCCGTCGGCGCGGATTATCGGATTTAAGACGCATGCCAATATAAAGAAGATAAAACCGATAGCTATAAACAGCGAGTATTCGACCGAAGCGTCCAAAATGTCTCCCGACGCGCCTATTGCAGAAAGTATCTGTACGTTGAGACATAGGGTAATAATTGTCAGTATTGCGCCGAAAACGGTTCCGAAAAAGAGCGCCGTTCCGATGCTTTTTGCCGAACTTTCCGTATCTTGCTTGCCTTGATTTATACTCATACAAGCGGCGGCGCCGTCGCCCAACCACAATCCAAGCCCCAGCGCAATTACAGTCAGCGGATAAACTATGCCGGTTGCGGCGTTACCTATTGCGCCAAGCGCGGGACTGTGTCCGATAAAGATTTGATCTACAAGGTTGTACAGCGCTTGAATGATCAAACTTAAAACGCACGGCAGCGAAAATTTCAGCAGCAGTTTGCCGACTTTCTCCTTACCCAGAAACGCGTTTTGACTTTTGACGTTGTTTTCTTCCATAAATAAAATCCTCCTTTATCAAAAAAAAGGCGCCGAGCGCATAAACCGTAACCAGATTTACGCACGCAGTGCCACATGTTCGTGTTGTATTAAGTTGGTCTAATTATAGCACAAATCAATACTTTTCGTAAGCGATTTTATTCAAATTATTGTAAATGCTTTTATTTGCATATTTATTGAAACAGAACAATAATTGTCAATAATTCTTTCTTCCGACAATATAATCGATATCGGTGTCGAAATAATCTGCAAGCAACCACAAAGACTTAATGCTGGGTTCTTTCTTTTTGAGAAGCCAATTACTTATTGCCGCTTGAGTAACGCCAAGTTTTTCCGCCAGTTTCATTTGATTCAGGTTGTGTTCTTTCATCAGTTCTAGAATACGTTCTGCAACAATTATGTTCATATCTAAATTACTCCTTCGTTAATTCTATTGACATTTTAATACCATGGTTGTAAAATGATTAAAACATAACCTTAGTTATGAACGGCTGCAAAATTTTAAGTATAAAAGGGAGTAGAAGAAATGTAAAACAAAGATAAGAAGAAGTGTTGGAGTTGCGGATATTTCAAAGCTTATTATACAAGAGGCTTTTGTTGTTTGTTAAAGGAAGATAAAGGCTTTTGTAATTTTCACAATAAGATCATGGAAAAAATGACGGTTGTGATAAATGGTACTGCCGTCGTTCGTCAAGAGATAAGCGTATTAAAATTGCCCTAGAGTGTATTCCTGAAATTTATAGTAAAGTATCGGCACTTGAACAAATATTGAGAGATGAAAGTGAATTGGAGCAAATTAAAAATGAAACGGCTAATACTGCGCCCAGTAAGTAAGCACCGATTTTATTCAAAGTCGGATTGCAGACGATTAGTTGCGCAAGAGCAGTGCAAATTTTTCGGTGCGCATCTTATCGCGAAAGTATTTCAAATAATGTGTTTGTTTAGTGTCGCGGATATTGTGTCTCGTCTGTATCTGTCGTGATAGGAATTTGCCGTAACTTTACAAAACGGAAATCACTCGTTAAAGTGGCGGAAAATATGTTTTTATATCGCGGTGCAGTTAGTGTTGTCGAGCGGAAAGCCAATAGGTATTCTACATTGATAAAAGAAAAGTCTACCAACTTTGATAGACTTTTTTGGTGCAGGTGAAGGAAATACTGTCGTGGCGTTCGATCCTATGTCGCTCGGCTGAGCGAACCCAGTCGGGGTGGGCCCGATCGTTACCTGTAATGAAAAATACCTTGACCGAATTAGTCAAGGTATTGGTGCTGGTGAAGGGAATCGAACCCCCGACCTATTGATTACGAATCAATTGCTCTACCGACTGAGCCACACCAGCATATTTAGTTTTTTTTCGATAACGTCGGTAGAGCCCAAGGCTCTCCCCGTCTGCGAGCATAGCTCTTGACCGCTTGGGCTGCAAATTGCATACTATGCAATTTGCTTTACGCGTCGCGCCGACTGAGCCACACCAGCATATTCACTTACCAACAGATTATATCAAATGCATAAATAATTGTCAACATTTTATTTCGCAAAAAGTTTTTGTTTATGCAATCTTTTGTAAATAAAGCAGTTGCGGTAGTGCGACTTAAGAAGAACAATTATTCAATAGTTTTGGTGACGTTAACCGTGCATGCAAATAAACAACAAAAAACGGCGTTCCGTTTGGACGCCGCCTATTTGTTTATGTAAATTATTTGATTTCGTCGCCGTCATCCGCAGGTTCGACAGGAGCGGTAGTTGCGGCTTTTTTTGTCGCGCGCTTTTTAGGCTCTGCAGCGGGAGCTGCGGCTTTTTCCGCTTTGTCCGTTTTCTTTGCAGGGGCTTTCGCGGCCTTTTTCGGAGCGGGAGCTTTTGCGGCTTCCTTAGCCTTTTTGGCTTCGTTTCTTTGCGCTTTGATTGCTTCGGCTTCTTCCGCCTTGCGCGCTGCCGCGGCTTTTTGCTCGGCTTGTTTCAAAGTCTTTGCGTCAACTTTTACAACGACGATACCGCGCTCTAATTGAGAAAGAGTCTTGGCGATTTGTGCCTTTTTGCGGTTTGCCGCGTTTTTGTGGATAACGTTTTTGACTGCGGCATTGTCTATTTTGGAAGCGGTGAGGGGCAAAAGAGATTTTGCCAATTCCACGTCGCCGTCGGAAATAGCCGCGTTGAATTTTTTGATAGCCGTCATCATTTGAGAACGGATTTTTTGATTTTGAAGTTTTTTGGTTGCAGATACGTTTACTCTTTTTTCTGCAGATTTAATGTTAGGCATCGATATCTCCTTGGTTCATAGTTCTACACATTTTATGCTAACACAGTTTAGCACATTTTTTGTATTTGTGCAACAGTTTTTGCGCACCTAATTTTCAAAAATTTGCACTGCAAAAAAACGCTGCATATTTTGCCGTCGAAAAGCCCGCAAAAACACTTGTGTATTTTGTCAAAATATTGTAAAATAGCGGTGTTTGGAGACAATATGGTTATTGTTTCGAAAATACAGATTACATTTATTCAGGAGGAATAAAACAGTGGCTAAAAAATACACCTATTTGTTTAGCGAAGGCGACGCTTCGATGCGCGAACTGTTGGGCGGCAAAGGCGCAAACCTTGCCGAAATGACCAAAATCGGTTTGCCCGTACCGCAAGGATTTACCATCAGTACCGAGGCTTGCACGCAGTACTACGAGGACGGCAGAAAGATTAACGACGAAATTAAGGGACAGATTATGGACGCCATTGCCAAGATGGAAAAAATCACGGGCAAAAAGTTCGGCGACAAAGAAAATCCGTTGCTTGTTTCCGTGCGTTCCGGCGCGCGCGCTTCCATGCCCGGCATGATGGACACCATCTTGAATTTGGGACTTAACGAAGACGTAGTGGAAGTTATCGCTGCAAAATCCGGCAACCCCCGTTGGGCGTGGGACTGCTACAGACGCTTTATTCAAATGTTCTCCGACGTCGTTATGGAAGTAGGTAAAAAATACTTCGAAGTTCTTATCGACGAAATGAAGGAGAAAAAAGGTGTCGTTTACGACGTGGATTTGACTGCCGAAGACTTGAAAGAACTTGCAAACGCTTTCAAAAAAGAATACAAAGCAAAAATCGGCAAGGCTTTCCCGACGGATCCCAAAGAGCAACTGTTTGCCGCTATCGAAGCGGTGTTCCGTTCGTGGGATAACCCCCGTGCAAACATATACCGTATGGACCACGACATTCCGTACAGTTGGGGTACTGCCGTAAACGTACAAATGATGGCGTTCGGCAATATGGGCGAAGACTGCGGCACAGGCGTTGCTTTCACCCGTAACCCTGCTACCGGTGAAAAAGGACTAATGGGCGAGTTTTTGATGAACGCTCAGGGCGAAGACGTCGTTGCCGGCGTTCGCACCCCGATGCCTATTTCCAAAATGGCGGAAGTTTTGCCCGACGTTTACAAACAATTTTTGGAAGTTTGCAATACTCTTGAACATCACTACCGCGATATGCAGGATATGGAGTTTACCATCGAACAAGGCAAACTGTACATGCTGCAAACTCGTAACGGCAAGCGCACGGCTGCTGCCGCTATCAAAATCGCCTGCGACCTTATTGACGAAAAGATGATAACGGAGCAGGAAGCGCTTATGCAAATAGACGCCAAGTCGCTCGATATGTTGCTTCACCCGACGTTTGACGTAAAGGCTTTGGCTGCCGCCGATAAGAATAACGTTGTCGGTAAAGGTATTGCCGCAAGCCCCGGTGCGGCGGCAGGTACGGTAGTATTTACTCCGGAAGACGCCGTTACGCTCGGCAAAGCAAAGAAAAAGGTTATTCTTGTACGTCTTGAAACTTCTCCCGAAGACATCGAAGGCATGAAGTACGCGCAGGGCATCTTGACGGTACGCGGCGGACAAACTTCTCACGCGGCGGTTGTCGCCCGCGGTATGGGTACTTGCTGCGTTTCCGGTTGCGGCGATATCAAAATGGACGAAGCCAACAAAAAGTTCGAGTTGGGCGGCAAAGTCTTCCACGAAGGAGATCCTATCTCCTTGGACGGCTCCACAGGTAAAATCTACGATATTGCAATTGCCACCGTTCCCGCAGACCCCAACAGCGGCTACTTTGGACGTATCATGAAGTTGGCTGACAAATACAAAGCGTTGGAAGTCCGTACTAACGCCGATACTCCCGCCGACGCTCAACGCGCTGCGGAACTTGGCGCGCAAGGTATAGGTCTGTGCCGTACCGAGCATATGTTCTTCGGCGAGGGTCGTATCGACAAATTCCGCGAGATGATTTGCAGCGAAACGGTAGAAGAACGCGAAAAGGCATTGGAAAAAATCGAGCCTTTGCAACAGGCGGACTTTGAAGGCCTTATGGAGGCTTTGGAAGGCAAACCCGTTATTATCCGTTTCCTCGATCCGCCGCTTCACGAATTTGTGCCGACCGACGAAAAGGACATCGAACTTTTGGCAAAAGCCAAAGGCAAGACCGTGGACTACATCAAGCAGTTGTGCAACAGTTTGCACGAATTCAACCCCATGATGGGACACCGCGGATGCCGTCTTGCGGTAACCTATCCGGAAATTGCCGTTATGCAAACCAAGGCCGTTATCAAAGCGGCGTTGGCTGTAAAGAAACGTCATCCCCGTTGGAACGTCGTTCCCGAAATTATGATTCCGCTTATCGGCGAAATCAAGGAACTTGCATACGTCAAAAAGACGGTAGTCGCAACTGCAGACGCAGTTATCAAAGCGGCCAAGTCCAAGTTGACCTATCAAGTCGGAACTATGATCGAGATTCCGCGCGCTGCGCTTACGGCTGACGAAATCGCCAAAGAAGCAGAGTTCTTCAGCTTCGGTACCAACGACCTTACGCAAATGACGTTTGGCTTCAGCCGTGACGACGCAAGTAAATTCCTGCCCAGTTACTACGGAGCAAAGATTTACGAAAGCGATCCGTTTGCAAGACTTGACCAAGTAGGCGTAGGCAAACTGATGAAGATGGCGGTAACTTTGGGACGTGAAACCCGCCCCGAACTGCAATGCGGTATTTGCGGCGAACACGGCGGCGATCCCAGCAGTATCGAGTTTGCGCATAAGATCGGACTTACGTACGTAAGTTGCTCGCCTTACCGCGTCCCCATTGCGCGTTTGGCTGCAGCGCAAGCTAATATAAAGAACCCCAGAAAATAGTTTTTGAGCATAAATAAAGCAAATACCAAAGGCGATGCGAATTTATTTCGTATCGCTTTCTGTTTGCTGAGCAAACTGCTATTTTTACAGAGCATAATAGGTGCATCAATACGGTGTGGCATCTGTCGCTTGTCGGGTTTGTTAAACGTTTTTATATGCCGCAAAAGTGTCGCAAAAGGTTGCAAAGAGGTATGGATTTGTTGTAAAATATCTAAAACGTCGTCTTGTTCCGCAACTGCGATTTTATCGAAAAGCAGCATATGCATGCGGTAAAAATATTTTTCGTTTACTCACGTTAGGACAAGATATTTTTAAGAAAAGTAAGTTACTATTAAATAATAACCGTAAGCAATAATCGCAGATTTTGCGATAATCCTTTGGCGCGGATTATACGTGGTGATAAAGTGAAACAGCATAAGAAAAATAAAAAATGGACCAACGGCAGGCACGCACGAGTATTTGCTTTTTTGCGTCCGATAATTCGTTTGCACGCAAAAATTCGCTACCGTTACAAGGCAGAGGCTAGCGGACTTAAAAAAGGTCCGTACCTGATCGTTTGCAATCACCAAACCACGATGGATCCGTTTATTCTTTCGCTGTCCTTCAAATTTCCTATTTATTTTATGGCTTCGGATGACTTGTTTAATTTGAAAGTGTCGCCGCTGATCCGGCATCTTGTCGCGCCTATACCCAAAAGCAAATCTTTCAACGATATTGCCGCATTAAAAAACGTTTTTCGCGTAATAAAGGAGGGCGGTTCCGTGGGTGTGTTTCCCGAAGGCAACCGTACCATTTCCGGCAAACAATGGGTGATGACCGACGCCATTGCGAAACTGTCCAAGGCTTTGAAAGTGCCGCTTGTAATTTACAATATAGAGGGCGGCTACGGTACAGATCCTCGTTGGGGGCACTCTATCAGAAAGGGGAAAAGCCGCGGCTACGTGCGTAGGATTATTTCCGTCGAGGAATTGGACGCTTTTTCTGCAGAGGAACTTTTCGACGTTATTAAAAGTCAACTTTTAGTGGACGACACCGTTTCCGGCACGTCGTTCAAAAGCCGCAAACGCGCGGAATATATCGAGCGCGCACTGTATATGTGTCCGGTGTGCAATACTGTTTCCGGTATAGTTTCAGCTAAGCATAAATTCGGCTGTAAGCATTGCAAGACGGGATCCGTCTATACGGAAAAACTGACAATAGATCCGCCGATAGAGGGTTTCTCCCGCATTTACGAGTGGTACGAATGGGAACGAGAGGAGATAGCCAAAAAGGTTTGGAACGGACTGACGGTCGAAGACCGCGGGATAGTTTTCCGCGAAAGCGTCAAATTGAAGAATAAGAAAAAACTGGCAGGCGATACCGTTTCGATAAATAGAGAAAATCTTGTTATTTCCAAAGGAAACAAACATTTTGTCTATCCGCTCAAAGACGTTTCGGCTTTGACCATGGTAGGAAAGAAAAAGTTTAATTTTTATTACGGCGGCAAAATTTTGCAGGTAAAAGGCAATAAGCGGTTTTGCGCAATCAAATACGTACATATTTTTGACGGATTGCGTAAGTTGCGCACGGAGCAAAATAAGGAGAATGCGGATGAGTTATGCTGATTTGAGTGCATGGGCTTTTATAATAATACTGGCGGTCTTGCTGTTCAGTATGCTTATAGGCAATATACTGCGGCGTTTCGTGCCGTTTTTAAGAAAGACGCTTATTCCGGTATCGGTAATGGGCGGTCTTATTTTGTTGATAATCTCTACGATCACGTATTATTGTGCCGGCGATTATTTATTCAATTTGCCGCTGTTCGGCGGCGACGGCAGTAACGGCGCTTACAGCGGAATGGAAATTTTGGAATTGATAACCTATCATTGCTTGGGCATAGGTTTTGTGGCTTCCGGCATGCGCACTTCCAAAAAGAAATTTACCAAACAACGTGCGGGCGAGGTGTTCGATTCCGGATTGACAACCGTCAACGGATATCTTATTCAAGCGTTTGCAGGGCTTGCGGTAACGCTTATTGCCGTGCGGTTGTTTAATACGGACGGTCTCATTTCTGCGGCAGGCATTTTGCTTGCGTTCGGTTTCGGACAGGGAACGGGGCAGGCAATGAACTTCGGTAAGACGTTTGAAAGTTTCGGTTTTGTGGGCGGAAGTAATTTCGGGCTTACGATAGCGGCTCTCGGCTTTTTGGTCGCGTGTATAGTCGGAGTAATTTATATCAACGTAATGCGCCGCAAAGGTCAAATCAAAATCGTTGATAAGCAACTGTCCAACAGTCTGTCCGATTACGAGGACGAAAACGAGATCTCGCTTGTTTCCTCTATGGACAAATTTTCTGTGCAGGTAGCGATCGTACTGGCGGTTTACGGTGCGTCTTTCGGAATCATGTACGGATTGTCAAAACTTATTCCTTCCTTTGCAACAACGTTGTTCGGATTCAACTTCTTCCTAGGCGTGTTGCTGACTATACCCGTCAAAGCCGTTCTCAACAAACTGTACGACAAAAAAATTATTAAAAAGCAAGTCGTCAACAACTTTATGATGGACAGAATAGGGGGCTTTGCCTTTGACCTTATGATCGTGGCCGGCGTTGCCGCAATAAGAATACCGTTATTGGCGTCGTATTGGGCTATTTTGCTGATAATGGCAGTAGCCGGAGCGCTTGTGACAGTATTCTACGTCAACTTTGTTTGCAAGCGGCATTTTTCCTCTTACCGACACGAGCAGTTTTTGGCATTTTTCGGTATGCTTACCGGTACCGCAAGCACCGGTATGATATTACTTCGTGAAATCGACGGTACTTACCGCACGCCCGCAAGCGAAAATTTGATTTTTCAAAATATTCCCGCAATGGTATTTGGACTTCCCCTGATGTTCCTGGCCAATTTTGCCCCGCAAAGCGACCTTAACGCGCTTATTACCTGCATCATCGTGGGCGTGGCTTTCGTGGTGTTGAATCTTGTTTTGTTCCGCAAAAACGTATTCAAAAGAAGGCGTAAAGCGGTTGCGGAAGGTTCCGAGGTTGCGGAACAAATTTCTGGTGAAAGCGACGGCGGCGCCGACGGTAGCGTTTCGGGTTCTGAAATGTCGACGGAGGAGCCGACGGAAAAACCGGACGAGCGCGAATAGATGCAATACTTTTCAAATCGGCGTATTGATTGATCCGTTGAAAAAAATTGCGCTTAGTAATGCAATTACAGTCATATCGAAATTATACTATTGCTTTTGAGGAGAGGTAATATGTTATTTAATAAAAACGACAAAATAGTTTTTGCGGGAGACTCCGTTGCCGACGACGGTCGCGCGTATCCCGTAGGCGAAGGGCTGCATGGCGAACTTGGCAACGGTTTTGTCTCTCTTGTAGATACCTTTTTGTCTGTGGATTATCCCGAGTTGAATTTACGCTGTGTAAACATGGGCGTAAGCGGCAATACTTCGCGAGATTTACTTGCCCGTTGGGATTCCGATATCAACGCGCTGGCTCCCGATATCGTTGTCGTACTGATCGGCGCAAACGACGTGTGGCGGCAATTTGACAGTCCGATGCGTTTGGAAGAAGCGGTAGCACCCGCAGATTATAAAAATAACTTGGTGAAAATTGCAAACAAAACTTCGGCAAAACTTATTTTTATGACGCCGTATTATTTAGAGCCTAATGCCGCAGATCCGATGCGCGCAAGGATGGACGAATATGCTGAAATATGCAAAAGCGTCGCCGCCGAACGCAGTATTCCGGTAGTGGATCTGCAACTGGCTTTCAATCGAATATTGCAGCAGCGTTATCCTGCGTATATCTCTTGGGATAGAGTTCACCCGGGACGCATAGGCAGCATGATAATTGCGCGCGCTTTTTTGGAAACAGTTGGTTACAAGCCAAAATACGATTTTAGAGGTTAAATTAGTTGCACGTTGCAAAAACAAAATAAAAGCGAAAAGTGTTGTAACGTAATTGTAATAGCCGTATCGGCTTTTCAAACAAATCTCGGATAATTTGTTGTGAGAAAACGTTTGCACTCGGCAGAATAGTACACGTATATATAACAAAACAGACATACTACGGAGGAACGGCTTGTGCAAAATAACATTATAACGGCAGACGAAGCGCTTGCAAAATTGCGCAATGGCAACGCCGTTTATCTTGGATCAAAAACCGGCGCGGGCGACGTCTCGCTTGAAAGGCGCGTTCAGACTTGTGCCGACGGTCAAAGACCGTATGCGGTAGTTGTCGCTTGTTCCGATTCCCGCGTTCCGGTGGAACATATTTTTTCCGCAGGCATAGGCGAACTGTTTGTGGTGCGCGTTGCCGGCAACGTGATCGACAATAATCAACTTGGCAGTATCCAGTACGCGGTGGATCATCTCGGTTGCAAACTTGTTGTTGTTTTGGGGCACACGCATTGCGGTGCCGTGTCTGCAGCTATGGGCGATAACTGCGGCTACGTTAAGTTTATCACCGATGAAATCAAAGGCGCAATAGGCGGCGAAACGGACGTTTGCAAAGCAAGTGTACGCAACGTACAACACGGCGTTGAAAAAATAAAGTCGCTGCTATTTCCGCCGTCCGACGTCAAAATTGTCGGCGCTTTGTACCGAACCGAAAGCGGTACGGTGGATTTTTTCATCAAGGAATAAAAAGTTTGCGCTACCGGTTTTTCTGCAAACTTATGCGCGTAATACCAATGTAATAAATAGTATAGGCGCGTTGTCGCAAATATTTTTTTACAAAAAGGCGGTTGCAATTGCAGCCGCTTTTTGTTACAATGTAAAACTATGATAACAAAAACCTTCGACGAAGTGTTTACAATGCAGGCTTTGTATCGTGCGCACGTAAAGGGGCGGCTGGCTAAACGCGACAAAAAACCTATTGTGCGTTTCGAACTGGCAACCATGCAAAACCTCAATCGTTTGTACGATCAACTGCATGCAGGCACTTACAGAACGGATAAATATCACACGTTTACCGTGGCGGAACCGAAAAAGCGCGAGATCCAAACTTTGCCTTACGCCAACAGAGTGGTGCAGCACGTTATCTGCGACGATCTGCTTTCGCCGTATTTTTCCAAGCGCGCTATCCTAGATAACTGTGCTTGTCAAAAGGGTAAGGGCGGACATTTGGCGATGGATCGCTTTCAAAATATGTTGCAGCAGTTTATCAAAAAGCACGGAGTAAACGGCTATATTCTCAAATGCGATATTCTCAAATATTTTCCGACAATTCCGCATGCCACTCTCAAAAAGGCCGTTCTTTCACAGGTCTCCGACGCTAAAATCCGCCGCTTGATTTCCGAAATAATCGACAGTTATCACACTCGTCCCGCTTTTTTGAAAAAATACGACGTTACGTCTCTCGCTCGCGATCCTTCAGACTTGACCGACGAAAAAACTTTTCGCGGCGTACCTATCGGCAATCAAACAAGCCAAGTTTTCGGTATGTTTTATCTCAATCCGGTCGACCGTTTGGTGAAGGAGCGGCTGCGCGTAAAAGCGTATTCGCGTTATATGGACGATTTTGTCCTTATTCACCAAAGCAAGCAATTTTTGATTTCGGCACTAGAACAGATCCGCAAATTGGTGGATTCCTTGGGGCTTACGCTCAATGATAAAACTCAAATACACCCGTTAAAAAACGGCTTTACATATTTGGGGTTTCGTTTTGCCGTTATGCCAAGCGGAGCGGTGGTGCGCATGATAAAAAAGAAATCCAAAAAACGTTTGCGTTGGCGCGCCCGACTTTTGAAAAAAGCGTACTTGGACGGTATAGTCACCGACGAGCGTATAGAGTGTTCCAAAGCCGCGATACACGGGCATCTCGTCCACGGCGACTGTCACAATTTCGAGCGCGAATTGGCGGCAAAACTCACTTTGCCAAAACTCGAACAACAGGAGGCGCAAAACTGTGAACCAATCTTTTGACACGCAATCTACGCGTGCGTTGCAACAATCGCAATCTGCGCAAAACGGACAGTCGCAGCAATCTGAGCAAACTACGTCCGCCAATGTCAATCCGGCAACCGAAGCTTTGCAAAACGAGATTCTATCGGAACTCCGTCTGTTTCCGGAGCCGCAGGATCCGCCCGCAGATAAGGTGCAAAACGCCTCTCGCAAACCGTTTCGTCTCAAAGATTTCGATACTCCGCGCGACAAAGAATTGGCGGTTATCACTCACGCCAAAAAGTTGTGCGAGTACCTTTTTGTAATAACCGACAAGTCTCCCGCAAAGTACCGTTGGAATATTGTCGGTCGTTTGCTTAATACCGCCACCGACGTGGTGGAGTGTTTGTACCGCGCCAACTACGAGCGTGACGCCGAACGTATACGCTGGCAAAAACAGGCAATGATAAACCTTAATATGTTGGACTTTTTTGCCGAAACGGCCAAGACAAAACAGGCTATCAATTTTCATCAACTTACGGTTATAGTTCAACAGATAGTAGAAACGCAAAAACTTCTTAGCGGTTGGGTTCGCAGCACAAAAAACCGTTCGGGTGTTTAGACTCTTTAAGATTAACGGTATATAATATGTAAACAAGTTGCAGGTTGTAAAAATGTTTGGTATAATCTGGGGCAAGGAACGGCTTGCCGTTTCTCGGGGCGAAAGTTTTCTGGTTTTTGGCTTCGTGGCTGCGGACCGGCAATACGAACAACTCTAACAATGCGTATCTACTCAACAACTCGGGTGGCAACAACAACAATAATGTCAACAATTCCAACGGCCTCCGCCCTGCGCTTCACCCACGCTGTACACCCTGCTTTGCGGGGCAGATGCGGCGCTTCCGGTATCCGCACGGATACGCTCCTGCGGACAGAGATATTGTGAGTGAAGGGGCTTTTCGTCCCGCCTTGTACAAGAGAAAAAAACGTGCGGCAAACGTTTGTCCGCACGTCAAATGCGCTGTGTCAGCGTCCGCGGTTTTAGGCAAATTTTTTGCCGTCGCAAAATCGACTCAGAAAAATGCGTTTGTTTTTTTGCTCCCACCCAAGGCAAAACTAACCCGACTTTTTTGCAACGGCTGCGTTTTTTTAGTTCGTCGCAGTTTTTGCAAAATGAGCGTGTCCGCACGCAGTCGGGTTCTTTTTTATTTATCAAAACCCGCCGTTGCAGCAATCACTGAAAGGCGGGTTTTTCGTATTTTTATATATTCATTTTTTGTCCGGATGCGCGCAACTTTTTCTCGTTTGTTTCCGTTTGGAGGTTTTCCTTTGGTATTGTATTTTTCCCGTTTGCGCAGGCGGTTTTTCGTATCGTTTCAGTTTACTTTTGCACGGTTTACGCGACCCTGTTTTTAGGGGTTATCTATCATTTTTTTTCTTTCGGCTTTCGTTGTTTTCAATCGCTTTTTTTGTTTGCGTTTTCTAGGGCTTGTCCGCTTTCTCCGTTACAGTTTTTACAGGTAGTGCACTGGCTGCTAGCACGCTTGCTTTGTTCGTTGCTGGAGCAGTCCTTTTCTGTTGCGTCTACTGCGTTTAGGTTGTCCACTTTCGCTTGTTTCAAACTTTTGCCGAGCGCTTTTGCACGGCGGTAAAAAGTGCTTTGTGAAATGCCCATAAGCAATGCGGCTTCCGCTCCGCTCAAGCTGTTGTCAAGGTACTTCTGCAAAACGGCCATGTCTTCTTCGCTGACGATAATTTGCGGGCGTCCGAATGCAACTCCGCGCAGTTTTGCAGCGTCTATTCCTTCTCGTTGTCGCGCCCTGATTTTTTCCCGTTCGCTTTGGGCGATGTAGGACAACAGTTCCAAAACGATGTTGCAAATCAGTTTGCCTGTAAGGTCTCCTTTTCGTTCCCGTGTGTCAAGCAGGGTAAAGTCCAACACGACGATATCGCAGCCGACGGTAACTGTCAAGTAGCGCCACTCGTCCAAAATCATATCGTAGTCGCGCCCGAGCCTGTCCAAGCTGTGCAGGATAAGTAGGTCTCCGCGTCCTATGCGTTTCCGCATTTTCAAGTAGTTGGTACGGTTAAAATCTTTGCCGCTTTGCTTGTCGCAATATACGTTAGATTTCGGCACGCCCTCCCGCTCAAAAGCTAAAAGTTGTCTGTCTAGGTTTTGTTCCTTTGTGGACACTCTTGCGTATGCAAATTTCATTTTTGATACCTCCGTAAATTTTTTTTCGGGGTGCATAAACCACATACAATTTTAACGCAAATCAAAACGTATTTCCATTCATTTTTTGAATTTTGTCAAAAATCAGCGTAACGGTATGCTGAAAATTCACTTTTTGTATGTATCGAATATTAAAAAAGAAAACAAATTGCCAAATTCGTTCATTAAAATTTAACGATATTTTGACGAAAAATCAAAAATTTTTTCAAAAAGTATACTTTTTGATTGGTAAAAGTATTGACACCTTTGTGGAAAAGTAATACAATGTTTCCACACAAAATCGGCAATAAGTGCCAATATTTAGCATAAAATTTGGCATAAAGACTTTCGACCAAAAAGTATACATTTTGATAGAAAGCGAAACGCCCCTAAGTGTTGGTCGCTCGGGCATTGCGTTTTTGTCCGAACTGAAGGAGACTCCAAAGTCGACGCAGACGACGTTATTTGAGCAAGAGAATGGATTCTTGTAAAATTACGGTCATGTTGAAATTCCCAAGCGTTGGGGATGGAACTAAGTGCTGTCAACCTCCTTTTCGCAAACGACCAAAAGGGAGTGAAGCGCTTTAAGCCGAGGGCATACGGACTTGGCGACATCGCGAAGCGCTAGGCGCCTAAGCCGTATGCCCGAGCGACCTTACAAGCGGGGCTGGCTGCAAACCCACTTTACACACAGGGTGCATAACCACAAAAACAACTTGCGGCAAGCCCCGCAAAAATCAAAAATTTTCCCCTCTAAAACAGGAGTAAAAATGAGCACGATTCACAAGCCTTCGGGCGACGTAATGATTATAGACTTTGCCAAAAAGCAGGTGGCGGTTCGCCCCAAAAAAAAGGCGCTTTTGTCCGAGAGTCTTTCGGCACTCACAGACGAGCAACAAGTCTGCTACAAGCAAATCGTCGAGCGCGTTATGACGTATAAAAGAGTGCAAGAATCCATGGGCAAATTTATTCTCAGTTACAATTACAAGGGACGCCCTTTGATTAAACTGTTTGTAAAAAACAACTCGCTTGTTTGTTCCTTTGTTTGGGAGGATGAAAGATTTGCCCAACTGCGCAAAGACGCGGCAGCATTGAGTGTTCCTATTACAGAACGCGACGTGGAGATTCCCGTCAAAAAACAAAGCAGTCTGGTTCTCATTTACAACGCATTGTCTTTGCGCAAGGATCAAATTGACGAAACGATTTTTTTGCAGGAGACGGCAAGCGACGCAAAAAGCGCCAAACCTAAAAAGCCGTACGGTGCGGTTGTCAAAGAGGAACTGTACATCCCTCCGCACATCATTGCAGTAAGTCCCCCAAAGGAAAAACAATCCTACATAGTAGTGGTCAACGACGGCAACGGTCCGCGCGCAACGGAAGTGAACAGTGCCCGCGAAGTGGAATTGATATTGGATACGGCATTGGCGTCGAAAGAGAGCGCTGCAGCAAAAGCCGAAGAAATGCGATCCGATCAATCCAAAGATATTACTGCAAAAGTGTAAAGTAAAAGTTTGCAAACGGAAGTTTGTTAAACAAACTGTATGTCCTCAGCCGAGCGAGTAACGCTCGCACCGTTCGACTTGGAGCCTGACGCCCGCGATGTCTCCAAGTTCGAAGGCACTCGCTCCAAGGCGCTTCACTCCCTTCAGTCGTTCGCGAAGGTCAAGGACGTAAAGAAAGGTGTGAAAACGTAAGTGCATCTATAAATAAAAAAGCAACCTGAAAAAATATTCATTCTCGGCAGCAAAAGATATTCGAAGCGCAGCAATATGCGAAGCGAACGCCGACATCGCCACAAGGCGATTGATGTCCTCAGCCGAGCGAAGCGAACGCCGACATCGCCACAAGGCGATGTCATTTCGACCGAAGGCGCAGCCGTAGCGGAGAAATCTAGCGAAGCGCAACAAAAAGAAAAATAACAACAAGTTTTATGTAGTTCATTTCGACCGAAGCCGTTTTGCGTCGAATGATACAAGTGATTTCAATAGTCGTGTGCCGTCAGAGCGAAATTGATTGGCAACACTAAGGAGAAATAGAATGAACAAAATTGCAACAACAAAAAGAAAAACAATCATGGCACTGTTTACATTGCTGCTTGCGGCAACTTTAACGGTAGCAACGTTGCTGGGCGTTTCTGGCTCCGGACTTAAAGGAGCGGACGCTTTGTCCGGTACGTCCAATGCCTACTTGGTGGGCGACGGACAAAACGGCGCAGCCCTTACGGAAATTTGGGATACGCAGTCCAACAACTTTAAGACCGACGTGTTGGAAGACCTGACAAACGCATTGCTTCCAAACGGTAGCAGCGATTTGCTCGATTACGTCAACGGACAGTCGGGCGAGGTCAACATGACGACCATCTCTACCAACAGCGGAAAAACCAACGGCATACTGGTTCGTCTTGGCGGAGTTGATTGGATGGTTACATATCTTACCAAAGTAGATATCGACGGTACGCCCAGCGTTGTGGCAACGCTGTATTCGGCGGAAAACTGGGAAGCAGTGCAGTTTCATACCAGCTCCGGCACTAATTCTCAAATTTATAATAATGCGGAGATCCGCAATACGATAAAAACAAAAGTTGCGGCAAAGGCATCCTTTTTGTTGGATACGTCTGCCGACGGATTTGCAACCAAATACGTGGTGCAGCCCAAATACATACCTTGGCAGCAGGCCGTAAACGGCGGCGATAATCCTCGCCAAAACAACTTTAAGTACAGCAGCACCCCCACGGGCAACGAAACTGCAGTCGGCGCTTGGGCGGATGATTATTTTTGGCTGCCCAGTTATTCGGAAACTTATTACAGCAAGGGCGGTTCCGGCGGCGACGGTGGTATCTGGAAAATGAACGCTGCGCAGCGCGGGTTCACTACCGGTATTAGTAACTACTGCTGGCTGCGGACCGGCAGTACGGCCTACTCGTACTATGCGTCTCTACTCGACTACTCGTGTGGCGACCTCAACAGTATTGTCAACTATTCCTACGGCCTCCGCCCTGCGCTTCACCTCAATCTAACCTCTGCCGCGCTGGGCGCGGCGGGCGGTCCGACGGACCCCAAGGATGCGGAAGTCGCATACACCGGCGCCGAGCATACTTTGACAAGCATTGGCAATAGCGGCGCCTCCGCACCGGAGTGGTACGATAAGGACTGGTACGAAGGCGTAACGACGCAAGCTATGGACGCGGCGCTTGTCGGCAAGCCGCGCGTGACCGTGGAATACTATTCCGGCACGACGCGGGTTGCAGGCGCGACGGCTGCGGGTACGTATTGGGTAAAGGTTACTCTGACGGACGCCGCACTTTCGGAACGCAAAAAAGAGATCCAAAACAAAGATCCTTCGGCGGATTTATCCAAAGTGACGCTTAAATTCAAGGGCGCTGCGGATACTTCCGATTCTGCGCACGCAGAAAGCGACACCGTGCGTTGGTTCAAACTGACGGTGTCTCCCAGAAATATTCAACTTGCGGCACCTGTGTACAGTACGTCTTCGGGGCTTCAATTGCCCGTATTGGCCGGCGCAACGTCGTTTGTGGCGAATGACTCGACTGCGCCGCAAATAGCCGTTAAAATAAGCGGTACGCCCGCAGGCGGCGCGACGTATCCGACTACGATTGTGGGCGATCTTGCCGCCGAAGCGGACAAATTGCCGAAATTCAAAGGCTCGTATTCCGCTACGGCAATTTTGGCAACCAAAAATGCCGACGGAACGTACACGGAATACCAAACGGCAAACTATGATCTTCAAGGAACGGACGCAAGCCGTACTACAAACTTTACCCTGAACTTTACCGCTTTGCCCAAGTTGACGCTTACAGGCGCAACGGAACTTGCGTACACCGGCGCGGCGTTGTCTTTTGCTATCGGCGGCTACACCGACGATTGGAAAGCAATTGCTACGGCTAGTTTGTCCGACGGACTTGCTTGGAACGCTGCAGGCACGGCGGTTACTGCAACGGACATGGGAACCTATACCGTAACTCTTGCTATAAAAGAAGAATACAAGGCTCTCTACGGTTGGGAAGGTTCTACTAACCAAAATACAGACGACGTAGTTTTGACGGTAACGGTTACTCCTGCGGAACTTACCCTTACTTTGCCGACGGCTGCAAACAAAATATATGTGGGGCAAAAACTTTCCGACCACGCGTTCGGAGTTGCGGCTAGCGGAGCAACCTTTACCGGCGGCTCGGCGTATTGCGTTGCAGACGGTAAAACGGTGGAAGGCACGTGGAGTTGGCAATTCCCCGACACGGCGGTGACAAAGGGTTTAACTAACGCAACCGTTGTGTTTACTCCGTCCAGCGGCAACTACTCGGCAGCTACGGCGGAACTTTCGATCGTTCCTACGCAAATTACCGTAACTGTTAAAGAAATAGACAAAAAGGTGGAAGAAAGCAGCGTACACGCAGGCAAAATAATCTCTACCGAAAAATACGAACTGGATTTCGGAGCCGTATTTACTTTTGCAAGCGACTCTGACAAAAACGGAACTTTGGCTAATTATGCGGGTTATACCAAGGCATACTATTACGGCTACGACGTAACTAACGGCGTAGGAACCAATAAAATAAATGCGGCAAGCGTCGTCGTGGACGGTACTAACACCGTGGACGGCGCCAATAACACGCGCAACTTGGACGTTTACGTCGGTTACGAAGCGCAAACCGTAACCTACAAGGTTGCGCACGTTTATCAGGCGATGGACGGCACGGTACTTACCGAAGCGCAGATACGCGAAGGCCTTACTAAAGCCGCGGACGGTACTTGGAGCGTTTCCGGATATCCTTCAACGGTAGTGGAAGTGACGGAAGTTACTGCGACGGCGGGAACGTTGGTAAGTGCGGAAGTGTCCGAGCGCGTAGGCTTTGCCGCGAAAGCAACCCTTGAAGGCTGCGTGAGCCGTTATCAAGGTCAGGCGGTAGAGGGCGACGGTAGCACTCTTTTGCTGATATATTACGCTCGCCAAACTTACAAAATAAACTGGATGCTTGGCGGCGGCAGTCTTTCCGGCAAGTACGCGACGGAAGCGCTTATGGAAGGCACGGTTGCGCGCCCCGAGCAGGACCCCGTTTTGCACGGCTACAACTTTGACGGTTGGTATCTGGACGCAGAGTACAAAAACCCCGTCGCAAGTTGGCCCGTGGCTGTTGACGGCAAGGATTTGTATTTCTACGCAAAGTGGAACGTGGTGACGTATACGATATACTACGACTACAACGTAGGCATGACCGGCGACGATGTTAATTCAGGCACGCTGCACGGCTGGGGCAAACCGTCCTCCGACCTTTTAAGTCAACAATATTCTGCGGAATCTTTTGCGAGCGGGGCTTTGCCTTTGCCCAAACCGACGGCCGGCGGTTTTACGTTTGTCGGCTGGCAAATACGCGGTACGGACAAGACGGTTTCCTACATAGATTCTTCCTATGCGCAGGATATCACGCTTGTTGCCGTTTGGAAACATGCAAAGATAACCGTGCAGTTCGATTCCAATAAGGGATCGTCCAACATATTCAGAAAAATTTCCGTAACTAACTTCGGTACGTATCCCGCTCTTACGGCGCCTTCGGCTCGCAACGGTTACACTTTTGCGGGTTGGTACGACGATCCAGTGTACGGTGTTGAAGTAAAAGAGGGAGACCCCATCCGTCTTTCTTCTACGCAAACGTTGTACGCGCGTTGGATCCCGGAAACTTATACGTTTACTTTGCCTGAAGATATTTTCTACGATAAGGCCGATATTCGTATTGTATTAAACGGCGAGGAAAGCGACGAATTTGCCGAAGTTAAAGTCGGCGACCGTGTGGAGATAACCGTTTTGCCAAAAGCGGGTTACAAAATCGACCGCAACACTGCAAACGCAGTTACCGTTGCAGGCAACAACTTCCGCAACGGCAACGTGTACGTGGTGCAACCGCTTTCCGGTACGACGGAGATAGAAATAGCCGTCATCTTGGAGTATGAGGTTTACAACATCGACTACGATTTGGCGGGAGGACGCGCCACCGGCAATTACGAATCGCGCAGCACTTCCTATACGATAGCAACCGCGTCGCTAAACTTGCCTACCGCAAACGACGTATCTCGCGAGGGCTACAACTTTTTGAACTGGCAATATCAAAACGACGAGGGCGATTGGCTTGTTTTGAACGATAACTCTCTGTCCGATTTTGTAGAACGGGCACAGCACGCAAAACTTTACGCTCAGTGGCGCGCAAAGGATCAAACCGTCAATTTGGACTACAATTATGCCGGCAGCGGCGCCGTACGCACTGCGGAGGGATTGACCGGCGAAACTATTTCTATTGCTAACCCCGCTAGAATCAACTACGTATTCTTGGGTTGGGCGGAAACTCCCGACGGAGCGGCGGTGTACACTCCCGTAGACGGCGCAAGCGAATACACCGTAACCGCCAAAGAAAACGTAACTCTTTACGCAAAATGGCACATTGCAAGCGTTCAGTTTGTGGTGGTGACCGTAGGCAACAACAACTGCGTGTACGGCGCAGGCAACAAAATAACTCTTTCCGGCGTACCTTACATCAAGTATCAGGACGCGGAGCAAAACATCAATCTTATTTACCGTTGGTACAAGGTTGAGGAAGGCTGGCAAAAAGTGACCGACGAAACCAGCGAGCATTACGGCGAGTACGTCGTGCCTGCCGGCGCTACGCCCGTGTCGTCCAGTACGGTGGGTGCAGGCACCTCTCTGCCTCTTTCCACTCCGGCCTTCTACGACGGAATAACGACCGTTGCCCAAAGCGGCACTTACGTTTGCGTATTGCTTGCAAGCGACGGACAAACTTCTACGACAAGCCAAGGCGTTGCGGAAGTTCAAATGCAAAAGGCCGACTTCGTGGGGGCTGCGTTGTCCGACTCGACGGCTACTTACGACGGAACTTTGCACACGGTGGCTATGTCGGTCAACGGTACGACCGTTACAAACAGCAGGTTCAATTTGCCCGACGGCAGTACAGTAGAGGCAACCTATACGTACGCTCTTACAGGCGCATCTTCGCAGATTTTGGCTTCCGCCAAAAATGCCGGTACGTACAAAGTTACGGCAACTTTCAAGTTTGTAAAAGATATAGGCAACTACAATTTGCCGGATGCGCTTTCTGCAAATTTGGAAATTTTGCCCAAACAGATAAACGACCTTAAATTTTCCGTAGAAACGAACATATCCGGTTTGTGGAGACCGGTTTCCGCAAGCACGGCTTCCGACGGAACGCTCGGGGTGGTATTTAACACGGCAAACTTCCGCGTGGTTGCAACTTCTGCTGACGTACTTACCGCAGACAGAACGGGTGTAACGATCGCGCTTTCGCAGCACGCAACAGGCAACGTACTTTATACCGCTCGCGAAGTGGGAGAATATCTCGCCGTGGCGGAAACCCTTGAAGGAACGCTGGCAGGCAACTACGTTTTGGCAAACGGATTGCCAATGCAGCATTGGAATATAGAAAAAGCCGACCGCGATATGCGCGGAATAAGTTTTGCCAACGACACGTTTACTTACGACGGAGAAGCGCACGCGTTCGGTGTAAACGGTACGCTTCCTTTGGGAGTTACGGTAACCTACACCGTAGAATTTACCCCGTGGGATCCGATGTTTGCATTGGACGTACTGGGTATTGCTCCGGACGGATTTATTGCGGCAGGTATCTATGTTGTTACGGCTACTTTTGCCGACAGCGATTCCAACTACAATCCCATAGAGGATATGGTCGCGACCTTGACGGTAAACCGCGCAAAATACGTCTTTGACGAAACGCAATTAAACAAAGACGCAGGCGTAAACGGTATGTATCAGTCTCAATCGGTGGCATTCGTACCTCAAGCCAACTATTTGCCTCAAATGCAACTGGATGCGGCGACTTTTGAAGTGTCCTACAAGTTTGAGCGTCAGTTGATACTCGGCAATGACGGCAGTTGGGAAAATATCACCGCAACGGTGCTTAAAAACGGCGGTTTCTCCTCTTCCGGTAAGTACCGCGTTACGGCATCTGTCAAGTTTGTAAACAATGCGGAATTGTCCAATAATTACGGAACGATCGACGACGTTACTATTTTGTTCTCTATTGCCGACGGCGACGTAAAAAGCGTGGATTTTGCTCACGCAACGGCAGGATATGCATACGTTTACGGCGGTAAGTTGGACGTCGATAATTTGTCCGTTGTCATTCATTACGCTAACGGCGACGAAATTGTAAAAGATTTCTCCGTTTGCACTTTCTACGAAACAAACGGCACCGTCAAGGGCGAACCTTTCAAGACCTTTAACAGAGTAACGAACAATTACCTCATTTGGGTGGAGTGTTACGGTAACTACGGCATAATCAGCGTCAAAGTCGGTCAATCGTCCTTCGACGTTTCCGGCGTAGCGTTTGAAAACGCGGCGTTAAACGTAGTGTTTGACGGAACGAATCACCTGCCCGTATTGGCTAATGCTTCAAACAATTTCGGTATAGTTGACGCATTCTCCAAATTGGCGGTAGAGGGCGTAACGTTCAAAGTGACTTACTATGTAGGCAGCGTAAACGGCACGTTTGCAACCGACGCAGTGGAATACGACGGAACTCAACTTTTGAACGTGGGACGTTACAAAGTGTACGCATACGTAGAAGTTGCCGGTACCGATAACTACAAAGAAATCGGCTTGTTGGGAGTTGTTGCAACTGTAGAAATAACCGCTCTAACTGTGGACGGCGAAAGCGGAGTGCAACTTATCTGGCAATGGAAAAAGGCCGGCGAATCCGACGTGGATTACAAAAATTTGACCGACGCGGACGAGTTTGTATTTTTCGGCAGAAATTACGAGTTCCGTCTGTATTTCGAAGGCGTAAACAACACCGGCAGTCACTATGCCATACCTTCGTTGAAGCTTGACGGTATTGCGGCTACGGAAATTAAAAACTGCGGCGTTTATACGTTGACGGCTACAAGTCCATCGGCAAACTACGCGTTTACCGAAAGCGCAGGTATATCCGTCTTGCCCAAGCAAGTGGATCTGGTTTGGAAAGTCAACAGTACTAACGGTCTTGACGGCACGGATCTTGCTGCAACGTTGCTTACGTACAGCGGCGAAAACGTTCTAAATGACGTAAGCGTTTACTACGTCGACGTATTCGGTAATTTGATAAAAATAGACGGACTAAAAGCGACAAACGGCGGAGCGGTTGTTGCCGCAGGCGATTACACGCTGACCTTCGATTCTTTGGGCGACGCTAACTATGCTGTAAAAGACGGAGTTGCAACGACTGCGGATATCACGGTAGATCCGTACTTGGTAAAGGGCGACGACACAGACCGCAATATCGTGTGGCAATATAAGGATTCGTTTGGTATTTGGCAGGATATTTCCTCAAACCTTACGTATATAGGTGCGGAATACGAACTCCGTCTGATATTTACCGGTTTGGGAAACGACGGCACTTTGAAAGCCGCTGTTTACGCCGACGGCGCAGTTGTTAAAAACGCCACCAACGGCACGCCGTATACGCTGCGCGCACAGGAAATCGCTAACTACTCCTTTGACGCAACAAGCGTTACGTTGGCGCTTAGCGTAGATAAAAAACAGGTTTCCGTCAGTTGGAACTATTCCGGCGCGTTTACTTACAACGGTAAAATGCAAAGCCTTGCCGCTACGGCTTTCGGCGTGGGCGGGGACAGTAAAACCATGCTTTTGGACGTAGAAGCAATGGGCTTAAACCAAACGGCGGCAGGCAATTACACAGCGGTTTCCGCTCTTACCGAGTGGGCGCAAACCAACTACGAGTTGGCAAGAAGCGAGGATAATCTTTCTAAGGATTGGGAAATCAAACCCGCGGTACTCAATTTTACGTGGAATACCGACGGAGCAACGGTGTCGGGCGGAAAGGTTACTTACGTCTACGCAAATGCGGCTTTTGCTCCCGTTGCTAATCCGCAAGTAGCAGTAGCCGGCGACGATCACGGCGCTAAGTATCAAATTCAAAGAAAGATAGACGGCGCATGGGTCGACGTTGCCGAAGCCAAAAATGCAGGCGAATACCGCGTAGCGGTAAAAGAGGTCAACTCCAACTATACGTTGCAGGGCGCCAAGAACACAGAACAAGCGTTTGTTATCAAAAAAGCTATGCCCATAGTTACAGGCGTAACGTACGAACAATATTCCGTGGACGGCAAAATCAACGTATCGTATCAAAATAACGGAGCATTGCGTAACGACAAACTTGCTTACACGGCGCAAGCGGAAAGTCTGGGAACAGTAGACGGTTCTATGGCCTTTACAAGCGACGCGTCCGTACTTTCTTCCGTAGGCAGCGTTTCTGCAAATTGGCTGTTTACCCCTTCCGACATTGAAAATTTTGAAGTCGTAAACGGCACGGTTACGTTGACGGTGCTTGCTCAAACGGTCAGGGAATTGGGCTTTGAGTTCGGTTCTTCCGCCACTAATAACTATCTGCGCGGCATGACGTTTAACAGCAGAGGTATCGACGTGTATTTGGTGTACGACAGTTTCCAAAAGGAAAACGGCGAACTGTTCGGTCGTCGAGACCTGCTGGATAAATCTTCCGTCACCATGAAGATAGGTACATGGCCGGCGGAAAGTTATACCGTTCGCACGGACGACGTGCAAAAAACGTATATCGAAGTAGACTGTTTCTATACGGTAGGCGGTAAAGAAATTACCGGCAGTTTCCGTCGCAACGTTATTCCCGGCGTTCCCGATACTATCGAGATTTTGCAAAAAACCGAATTGGAAGGACTTGTACTTTACGAAAACTCCGTCTACAATCTTACCGCACTTTTGGCGGAGAGCATCGACCTTAAAGTGACCTACGTGGAGGAATCTATCGGAACAAAGACTTACAAAATCGACGATGGAATGTTCAAACTGACTTTGAACGGCGAAGCGGTCAACGATTACCGTCTCGTGTTTACTTCGGCAGGAACCTACGTGTTGACGGTGGAGTTTGTTGACGTTTCCGACAGCCTGACGTTTACGGTAAAGGCAAAGGAAAAGTTGGAAATCTCTTTTGAAGACAAAAAGGCCGTTTTGGAACAAGGCGCAACGTACAATATCCCCGAACCGCGCGTTACAAACGGCGGCCTCAACAAAACGCTTGCCGAATACGGATTGACCGTTGCGTTTACGTTGGAAGACGGCACCTCGGTAAAATCTTTCAGCACTTGGGGTACTTATACGATAATTGCAAAATTTGCCTTTGCAGATCCCGATAGCGAATTTTCAAAACGTTACGCACTGCCTGACAACGTGACGGCTACGTTTGTGATGATGGCTCCCGACAGTTATGCGTTGGCGGACGTGGTTACGCCGGAAACTAACGTAACTTACACCGGCAATGCGGTCGATTATCGCGTTTCCGGCTACAAAATAATGTTCGGCGACGCCGAAATAATACCCGACGAAGTTACGGTTACTTACACCGTAAACGGCGCTATTGCGAGCGCGACGGAAGTTTCCAAACTTATCGTCAATGTCGGCAAGTACGAAATAGAACTGACCGTAAACCTTGTGAAGGGCGGAAACAGCTTGGAACTTTCCTATTCGTACGAAATATCGGTAGAAACTGCCGAAAACAAGATCGATAAAGTGTATTTCAGCAGTTGGAAAGAGGGCGCTACTCCGGTTGAAGTTCGCGTGGACGCTTTGTTCGGCGCAGACAGATTGCAATGCTTCTATCTTGCGAACGAAGCGACAAACGATTGGCAACCCTATACGCTGGAAGCGGCAAGCACTTGGAAAGCCGGCGAAACCTATTTGATAAAAGCGGTGATTCCCGAACTTTCCGTTGACGGCGCCGTCAACTACGGTGAAGTATATATTCTTATCGCTGCATCCGTCAATGTGGAAAGCGCAAGTACCCCCGCCGACGAAAACGGCGTCGTCATGGGCGAAATAAGCAATAAAGATCCCGACAAGGGCGTTGCTGCAAACGGCGTGCTCAATATCACTAAAGTCGAAGACGAAGACAAAATTGCAAACCTTACCGGTTATATCGGCAAAGTCAAACAAGAATACGGTCAAGCGTACGAAATCACCTTTACCGACAGCAAAACGGGCAATCCGATCAGCGCGGACGGCAAATACGTTATTCGTTTGCTGATTCCGGAAGAACTGCACGATAAAGACAGGCTCAACGTGTTCTTTATCAACGAAGACGGCGTGGCTGAGGATCTAAACGCTACGCGCGACGGCGATTATTTGGTGTTTGAAACGGATCGTTTCTCTAACTTTGTTATCACAACGCCGGCTCCCAACAATGCAGGATGGATCGCGGGCGTAGTGATCGGCGGATTGGTAGCATTGGCTCTCGTTATCGCCGTAATAGTAATTTTCAGGAAAAAACGTAAGGAGGGCAACGAATAATGTTGGATAAATTTATCTGCTTGTTGTCTTCTAACGGTTTTGCCATAGGTCTGGGCGTAGAAATTGCCGTTGCTGCAGTCGCCGCAATATTGTTGGTGTTGTTGCTTGCTAACGTTTTTGCAAAACGAGAACGTAGCGTTAGTTCGGAAGGCAAGCAAACTTCTCTCGTTACGGTAGAGGGCGAGCCTGTCGCTGCCGTGGCGGACGAAGTTCCCGTGCACGTCATACGCGAAATCAACACCGTTTACGTGCCGGTAAATATGGGCGAGGAAAAAGTTGCGGAGCCTGTCCTCGATCCCGAACCCGAGCCTGTTGCGGTAGCGGAGGAAGAACCTGTAAAAGCGGAAGAGAAGCCCACGCAACAGCCTATTATAATAAACGTGTACAACACTAACGGAGCAAACTCCGACGAGCCCAAAAAAGAGGAGGAAAGCCCTGCGCCCGTTGCGACGGTTTCGGAACAGGCGACGGAGCAGAAGTCCGACGGCGGCACGATACATTTCAAAGAAAACAAAACCATAGAAGAACTGTATGCGGAATTATCAGCCGAGCAAAAAAGTTTCTTTGACGAACTTAAACAAAAAGCGCTGCAAAAGCCGCAAGCCGTTTTGTCTATTACGCGCAACTACGAAAACGTCAAGATAGGCAAAAAGTCAATTTTGAAACTTTTGGTACGCAAAGGTGTTACGGTTGCCGAGTTTTCGCTGGAGAACGATCTTTTGAAAGAGTATAGGAAAAATACCGCTAATCAAAAGGGCAAAGCAAAGATACGCGTTCGTCCTACGGTAATTGCCGTGACGGAACTTGCCACGCTTAAAACGGCTTTGGATATGATAGATATTGCGCACGAGCAAATTTTGGAATATTGATTTGCGATCAGAATAAAAATTTATCGTGTACAACAGGCCTGCGCATAAGGTATTTGACGCAGGTCTGTTTTTCTGCGTGATTAAGTAATTCAAATTATTTGCTTGTAACAATTGGTTGTAAAAGCAAACTAACTGTACAAAAAACGGTAGAAAGTGCGGCTTAAAAAGTTGATACTTATTGTCAAAAAAGTTGCTCTACATTTGTTGCAAAAAGTTTTACGTTGTGCTATAATCTATGCGGTTTAATTCGCATTCGCGCAATATTCGTCCGTTGTGCCAAGTTTGCCGCTTGGTTGCGGGCGGAGCAATAGGATTTCGGGCATTCTCGCAAATGCATCCGATACTTCCTAAAACGGCGCGGAGAGGTTAAAAACAATAAAAGAAAAAGGAGAACGGAAAAATGGCAGTTGTATCAATGAAACAACTTCTGGAAGCAGGCGTGCACTTCGGTCACCAAACCAGAAGATGGAACCCCAAAATGAAAAAGTATATCTATGCAGAGCGTAACGATATACATATCATCGACCTTCAACAAACGGTTGCTCAGGCGGAACTTGCGTATGCTTTCGTGCGCGATATCGCAGCATCCGGCAAACCCGTGTTGTTTGTAGGCACAAAAAAGCAAGCGCAGGAAGCCATCAAGGCGGAAGCCGAGCGTTGCGGAATGTTCTATATCAATAACCGTTGGTTGGGCGGCACTCTTACCAACTACAAAACGATCAAGTCGCGTATCGACCGCCTCAACAAAATCAACCAAATGGAAAAGTTGGGAGAATTGGACGTTTTGCCTAAAAAAGAAGTGGCAAAGATGCTTGAGGAACGCGATAAGTTGCAAGCTAACTTGGGCGGCATCAAGGATATGAAAGGTATGCCCGGTTGCATCTTTATCGTAGATCCCAAAAAAGAAGCTATCGCCGTTGCCGAAGCGCATGCTTTGAATATCCCTATCGTTGCTGTGGTTGACACCAACTGCGATCCCGACCAAGTGGACGTGGTCATTCCCGCAAACGACGACGCTATCGGAGCAATCAAAATCATTGCGTCCATTATCAGCGGCGCAGTTATCGAGGCCAAGGAAGGTACCGTGATGACCGCTCCCGAAGACGACGAAATTGCAGCGGACGAGGCTGAAGAGGCTGCAGGCGAGGAGGTAACAAATGGCTAATTTTACAAGTGCAGACGTAATGAAACTTCGCGAACAAACGGGCGTCGGAATGATGGATTGCAAAAAGGCGCTTGTAGAAACCGACGGTAATTTTGACGAAGCCGTAAAATATTTGCGCGAAAAAGGTATGGCAAGCGCAGCCAAAAAAGCAAGCCGCGTGGCTGCCGAAGGCTTGGTGAAGTGCGTTGTTTCCGCCGACAAAAAATCCGCAGTAGCCGTGGAAATCAATTGCGAAACGGACTTTGTTGCGCGCAGCGATCAATTTATCGCGCTTATCGACAATATCGCCGATCACTTGCTTGCGTCCAACGCCGCAAACGTAGAGGCAGCATTGGAAGAACCGTATCTCGGTGACAAATCCAAAACGCTCAACGTGTTGATTGCGGAAGCGACCGCACAAATCGGCGAAAAAATTTCTTTGCGCCGCTTTACGAAATATGTGTTGAACGGAAACGGTCTTGTTGCCAGTTACATCCACATGGGAGGCAAAATCGGCGTGCTGTGCGAAGTTGAAAGCAACGCCAAAACCGACGCTTTGCAGGAACTTGCATTTAACCTTTGCATGCAAATTGCCGCAAGCAAACCGCAAGTTGTTTCAATTGCAGACGTAGATGCGTCCAACTTGGACTCCGAACGCGAAATCCTGACTGCTCAGGCCAAAAACGAAGGCAAGCCTGACGCGGTTATTGCCAAAATGGTGGAAGGTCGTATCCATAAATATTACAAGGAAGTGTGCCTGTTGGAACAGGAATACGTCCGCGATTCCGCTCTTGCGGTTAAAAACGTTATTGCCGAGTGCGAGAAGGCAACCGGCGCAAGCGTAAAAGTAAACAGATTTGTCCGTTACGAAATGGGCGAAGGTATTGAAAAACGCCACGATAATTTTGCCGACGAAATTGCGGCTCAACTCAAAGGCGTTCAATAAGCATTGAAAAAAGAGGGAACAAGCTTTTTTGTTCCCTTTTTCAAAACAGAGAGGTGGAGTTTATGTCTCAATATAACCGTGTATTGGTTAAAATCAGCGGCGAAGCGTTTGCCGGTAAAAAAGGCTTTGGCATAGACGAAAACGCGGTAAGCAACGTTGCGCGTCAACTTGTGCAACTGGCGGAAAGCGGAGTAGAAGTGGGAGTAGTCGTAGGCGGAGGCAATTTTTGGCGAGGAAGAACAAGCCCCGAATCTATGGAACGCGTAACTGCGGATCAAATCGGTATGCTTGCAACCGTTATGAACGCGCTTGCGCTTTGCGACGCTATAATTGCGCAAGAAGGACAGTGCGACTTGTTTTCCGCTATCGAAATCAAGTCTGTGGTTTTGCCGCATATCGTAGATAACGTGTGGCAGGCATTTGAATCCGGTTGTATCGCGGTCTTTGCCGGAGGTACCGGCTCGGCATATTTTTCTACCGATACGGCGGCTGTTTTGCGCGCTTGCGAGATAGAAGCGGACGCGGTGTTGTGCGCTAAGGCGGTGGACGGCGTTTACGACAGCGATCCGAGACTTAACCCCGATGCCAAAAAATACGACGAAATAAGTTACGACAAAGTTATCGCCGATAACTTGCACGCAATGGATTTGACCGCAATCGCGTTGGCGAGGGAAAACAATATCCCCGTCGTGTGTTTCGGCAAGGACGAACGCGACGGATTGTACCGTATCGCCAAGGGCGAAAAATTGGGTACCGTTATTCGTTAGATAGAAATAAGCATATAACCCACGCGTCGTGCCACAAAAGAGGTTTCTGCTTGACAAGCGTCTGAAAATTTGTACTGCAAGTCGGCTGCGGCAGAAATCACGTTTGTAAGCACTACGTAAAAAAGTGCAATCTCATTCGAAGATATTTTATTTGCGTATTTGCAAATAACGGTTGAATTTTGCGCAGAATTATTGTAGAATTAAAATATCAAAAAATAAACGGCCTTGCCTAAAGATAGGTTGTTTGTACGGCCGTTCGACGAATTCTAAAAAGGAGCATTACTATGAATTACGCCAATCCTCAAATTGAAGAAATATTTTTGAACATGGATATGGAGTGCGAAAAAGCCATAGATTACGCTAAGAGCGAATACAACCTTATGCGCGCCGGCCGCGCCAATCCGAAGATCGTAGAAGGAATAAAGGTGGATTACTACGGCACGCTTACTCCGCTTAACCAAATGGGTAACGTGTCCGTTCCTGAACCCCGTTGTCTGGTCATTTCCATGTGGGATAAATCCGCCTTGAAACTTGCGGAAAAGGCAATTCTTGCCGCCAATATCGGCGTAACTCCGCAAAACGACGGCAATGTTATACGCCTTACTTTCCCCGTGCTTACAGAGGAACGTCGCAAGGAACTTGTAAAGCAGGTAAAGAAACTTGCCGAGGACACGAAAGTGGTGCTTCGTAACGCCCGCAGAGATGCTCTTGAAGGGCTTAAAAAGGAAAAAAATGCCAAGACAGTATCCGAAGATTTGATTGCCGACTACGAAAGCGAAGTGGACAAACGTCTTGCAAAATACGTCGAAACGGTCGATAAACTGTCCAAAGAAAAAGAAGCGGACGTTATGTCCGTGTAATGTTGTTGATGAACGACAATGAACTTAACGGACGTGACGTCTGTACGTTATCGATGGACAACAACGAACTCATCGGACTTGAAGTTTGCGACGCTACCGGCATTTTGAGGCAAAAAGGTATAACAAACTTCAAGTTTGTTTATTATGTAGACAGAAAACAATCCTATTTCGACAAGGAGTTGGTTACGGCAGTACGACAGTCCGGCGACGTTTTGGAACTGGTCGTTTGCCGATACCTGTTCGAGGTGCAATGAATCTTCCGCAACACGTAGCGCTTATTATGGACGGCAACGGCCGTTGGGCAAAAAAACGGGGTTTATTACGTAAAGCAGGCCACGAGGCCGGTTTGGACACTGCGGAAAAAATCATAGATTTTTGTCTGTTTCGCGGCATAAAATACCTTAGTCTGTACGTTTTTTCTACGGAAAATTGGCGCAGACCTAAAACGGAAATTTCAGCGTTGTTTTCACTTGCGGAAAAATACTTGGACGGTCTTGCAAATTTTTGCGAAAACCGCATTCGCATAGTCGTTTCCGGCGAAACGGAACAGTTGCCTTCAACTCTAAGAGATAAGATTGCAGATATAGAGGCTAAAACGCAAAATTTTGACGCAATATGCGTCAATCTTTGTATCAACTACGGCGGCAGACGCGATATTGCACGAGCGGCGGCGCTTGTTGCGGAACAAGGTTTGCCGATTACGGAAGAAAACATAGCGGCCAATTTGTACAATGCATTTATGCCGGAACCGGACGTTATTGTCCGTACCGGCGGACAAATGAGATTGTCAAACTTTCTGCTGTTTCAGTCCGCTTATGCGGAGTTGTATTTTACAAATACGCTTTGGCCGGATTTTTCCTCGGAGGAATTGGACGGTATAATTTCCGACTACTGCACGCGCAGCCGTAATTTCGGCGGTTTGGTGGATAGAAAGCAGTAAATTGCGTATGTTTTTTGCAGACACTTTTTGCATTGCGGCGCAAAACTATGCATTATTGTTCGGACGGTTTCAACGTTTAATACAAATTGTCGGACGTTCGGTTTTCGTTGTTGAAAAAATGTTTCCCTTACTTTGGAGAAAAATATGTTAAACAAAAAATCGCTTATCAACCGCACGTTGGTAGGAATCGGGATATTTATTTTGATGTTGGGCATGATCGCGTTGGATATATTTCTGCCCAACTACGTTAATTCGGAATCCCGAGTAATAAGCGGTCGTGCAATAAACGCCGTTATAATTTCGGTTATCATTTGCCTTGCCGTAATAGAAATGCGCCGCGCCATCGGACGCGAACGTATACCCGATCAGTTCAGTTGGCTTTTGTGGCTTTATGCTATAGTCGTTGGGCCGGCGTACAGTTTGTTCGGTTACACCGGCATAATCTTTTTTACTTTGATAGTTTTTGTTTGCGCGGCGGTAACGGCGCTTGCCGTCAACCGCGTGGACAGTTTGATGTACATAGGCTATATGTTGGTATATCCCGGAATGTTTATGGCTGCTCTTTTGTACATCAACCGTTCGGCAAGCACGTTTCCTATAGATAATCCGGATATGCTAAAATATTTGGAGGCGGACATTTGGCAATATTTCGGCAACTCCCGTGCAAGCGCACAGTTGCTGCCGTACAATGCGATAGGACTGGCATTTGTATTTGCCGTCTCCTCTTTTACGGATATGTTCGCTTACTTTGTGGGCGGTCTGTTCGGCAAACACAAGTTATGTCCGGAGATTTCCCCAAAAAAGACGGTGGAAGGGGCGGCCGGCGGCGTTTTCGGCGGTTTGGTCGGTTCGCTTATCGTATTTTTACTTTTCGACTTGTTCCATGTGTTCGGGCCGCAGTTCGGTTTGCTTTACAAAGGCTTGGGGCTTAACGTGGCGGCAGTTGCCGTAATATACGTCGTTATCGGTCTGTTCGGTTCGGCTATGACGCAAATAGGCGATTTGTTGGCGAGCCTTGTCAAACGCTATTGCGGCATAAAGGATTACAGCAGACTTTTGGGCGAGCACGGCGGAATTATGGACAGATTTGACGGAATTATGCTAAACGCGGTTTTCGTAGCGTTTACGTTTATGTTCTTTATTTAAGCAGGTTTTTAGATGAAAAAGGTGGCGGTTTTGGGCAGTACCGGTTCAATCGGTACTCAGGCATTGGACGTTATACGGAAATACCCCGACAGGCTGAAAGTTTGTTCGCTTGTCGCTTTTTCTAATGCGGAAAAACTTGCGTTACAGTCTGCGGAATTTCGCCCGGACTATGCCGCGCTTATTTCAAAGCAAGGGGAGAAGTGCCTTGTAAAAGCGGTGGAAAACTGCGACGTCGCCCTTATTGCCACGCGCGGAATAGCGGCGCTTGACGCAGTGCTGTACTGTTTGGAAAACGGCATTCGTGTGGCGCTTGCCAACAAAGAAGTGTTGGTGTGCGCCGGCAGTATTGTTATGCAAAAGGCCGCCGAAGGTCAAATCGTACCGGTAGACAGCGAACACAGCGCTTTGTGGCAGTGTCTTCGCGTCAACCCTACGCTTCGCCCCGATAAACTTATTTTGACTGCTAGCGGCGGACCGTTTTGGGATATTGACGCGAAAGACCTTGGTTTCGTTACGCCGCAACAGGCTTTGAAACATCCCAATTGGTCTATGGGACAAAAAATCACGGTGGACAGCGCAACAATGATGAACAAGGCCTTGGAGGTGGTCGAGGCGCATTGGCTATTCGGGGTTCCCGCCGACAAAATAGAAATTTCCGTACACAGGCAAAGTATAGTGCACTCGTTGGTGCAGTGGCAAAGCGGCAGCGTAACGGCTCAACTTGCCGTGCCTGATATGAAGTTACCCATAAGTCTCGCTTTGTTGGGAGAAGGCTATTCTTGCGTGCAAAAATTGGATTTTGCGGATATGCCGGCGCTCACTTTTGAAAAACCGGATTACGAAAAGTTTCCCTGCGCCAAATTAGGACGCGAAATTTTGCAATATCCGCCTTTGTGCGCTACAATTATGAATGCGGCAAACGACGCGTGCGTACAATACTTTTTGGAGGGCAAATTGCCTTTTACAAAGTTTTACGACACTATCAAGTCCGTTGTGGACGTTTTTTGCAGGGAATCCGAGGACGTTCCGATTTCGACTGAGAATATCCGCACGTGGGACGAAAAAGCACGCGACTTTGCGCGGCAATATATAGAGGCGCTATGACTGTATTACTTTTTGCATCGGTATCGTCGGTATTTACCACAATTTGGCACGTTTTTTTGGCGTTTGTTATTTTGATGTTTATGGTAATGATCCACGAAACCGGACACTACGCCGCAGGTAAACTGTTAAAATTCAAAATCAACGAGTTTTCCATAGGTATGGGGCCTAAACTCTTTACCAAAACGAAAAAGAACGGTGAAAAATTTTCCTTGCGCGCTTTGCCGCTGGGAGGTTTTTGCGCGTTTGAGGGAGAAAACGAAGAAAACCCGTCTCCTGAAGCATTCAACAGTCAAAAACCTTGGAAACGTCTTATAGTCCTGTTTAGCGGAGCATTGTTCAATTTTATTTCCGCAATCGTAATTTGCATGATATTATTCGGCGCCTACGGAGAAACGGTTGCCGTCGTAAATAAAGTTTACGACTACGCGCCCGCGCAGAATCAAGTACTTCAAGAGGGCGACATAATTTACAAAATCAACGGTAAAAAAGTTTTCGTATTGGACAGTATCGGCAGATACATGAGCGACAATATGGAAATAACCGTGCTGCGCGACGGCAAGGAAGTGACGTTAAAAAACGTCGTTAGGCAAAAGTTTACTACGCCTTTTGTAAAAAACGTATATTTCGAAATCAGAAACGAAGATGGACGTATTCTTGCGGAAAACGATACGATATATAAACTTAACGGACAAACGCTCTTTGAAGAAGGACAATACAAAAAATTACTGAACGAAATTCCCGACGGGACGGTAGCGTTGCTTGTTACCGCCTCTGACGGAGAACACGAGTATCAAGTTTCCAAAGCGACTTTGCTTGCCGGATTGGAAGTAGGGGAAAGCAGTTACACCGGTATCGGTATGTCGCAAAGTTACAAAACGCACAAATTCGCTTTCGGTACGGCGCTCGGACGCGTATTCCCGTATTGCGGAGAAGTTGCTATGCTGGTTTTACGCACGTTGGGCGGATTGTTTACGGGAGCGGTAGGCTTGGGCGATATCGGCGGTCCTATCACGACGATTTCAATGACAAGTCAAGTCGTATCCTACGGTTTTGCAAGCGTTTTGTCTCTGATCGTCCTTATTTCCGTAAACTTGGCCGTGTTCAATTTGCTGCCTGTGCCGGCATTGGACGGTTGCCAAATGATTTTCGTCCTTATCGAGTGGATAGCGCGTAAACCTGTCAACCGCAAGGTTCAGGCGTGGATAAACGGCGTCGGATTGGTGCTTTTATTAGGATTTGTAATACTTGTGGACCTACTGAAACTTTAACTTTTGTGGTCGTATAAACTTTGCAATACTTTTTTGGCTTACGTTTTCGATCAGTCGTGTACGCACAAGGACGCTCTTGTCGTAAAATCCGCGCCTGATTAGTCTTGCTCGTTTCTACATCCTCAAAAGAAACTTTTACTTTTGTTCAAATACTGAAATGAAAAAACTTATAGAAGGCAACAACAACTTGATATTCGGAGACGGACGCATTACGGTGCAATCTATGACGAATTTGCCCGTGACGGACGTTGACGGTACTGCGGAACAAATCCGCTCGCTTATTTTAAGCGGGTGCGATATCGTTCGTATTGCCGTGCCCAATTTGCAGCACGTTTTATCTTTTGCAAAGGTTCGTCAAATGTTTCCGACGCTGCCTCTTGTCGCCGATATACATTTTGACGCGCGCCTTGCCGTTGCGGCAATAGAGGCGGGCTGCGACAAGATACGCTTAAATCCGGGCAACGTGCCGCAAACGCAACTGGACAGAGTTATCGATTGCGCTAAGTCGCATAACGCCCTGGTGCGCTTGGGCGTCAACGGCGGCTCGGTAAACCGTGATTGGCTTGCGCGTTGCGGCGGCGACAAAGCGCAGGCTCTTGTGGAAAGTCTAGGTGAATTTATTTCGCTGTTCGAACGGCGCGGTTTTTACAGTATCGTTCTCTCGGCAAAAAGCAGCGACGTTAAGGAAACCGTCAAACTCAACCGCATGATTTTCGACAGATTTTCCTATCCGATACACTTGGGCGTGACGGAAGCCGGTCCTGCTCCTCAGGGCGTAATAAAAAACGCTATAGGAATAGGTAGTTTGCTGCTCGACGGCATTGGGGATACTATCCGCGTGTCGCTAACGGGAAACCCCGTAGACGAGGTGATTGCCGCCAAAGAAATTTTGCGTTTTGTGGGGCTGAAACAAGGCGTAGAATTTGTTTCCTGCCCTAAGTGCGGCCGTTGCAGTATCGATTTGGAAGCCGTTGCCGCCGAAATTTACGACTACGTAAAGGATATAGATAAACCGGTAAAAATTGCGGTTATGGGCTGTGAAGTCAACGGACCGGGAGAGTGCGCCGATGCAGACTTGGGCTTGGCAGGCATGGGCGGCAAGTTTGTGTTTTTCAAAAAAGGCGCGCGATACAAAACGGTCGACGCGTCCGACGGCGTACAGATTTTCAAAAAGGAGATAGATATGCTCCTCGGTGCACTTAAATGATAATAGACCGTCTTTTGCAAAAATTCCCTGATATGCAGGCGTTACGCGTAAGGGACATAAAAGTGGACAAAATTGCCAAAAAGGTTACATGTACTGTATCTTATCCCGATTTCGACCGCGTGGACAAGCCTACCCAAAACGCTATTCGAGAGGCTGTTGCCGCAACGATTCCTACCGGTTACAGATACGAAATCATGCTTGTCAACGATAAGTTTAATCCTGTAAGTCTACGTGCGTCGGTTTTGGACGTGCTGAAAAAACGTTATCCGCTTTTTGCCAATCTCAAACCGGATAACGTCTCCGTAGAGGTTTCGGACGAAGGATTTTCCGTATTGTTTCGCGTGTCTCCGACAGTCAAGCGGAATATGGAGGCGGACGGGTTTTTGGACGAGCTGACGCGGTTTTTTGCCGATTACACAAGTTTTGCCGTGCAATTTGCAGTGTGCGTCGATCCGGATTTTCAACCGGCATCCAACCTGAAAGAACAACAGGAGCGATTGGTGCAGCTTGCCATAAATAAGGAAATGCTAAAGCCTCGCCGTTATTTTGACGTTGCGGATTTGGAAAAATACATAGGCAAGGAAGTTTTGACCAAGCCTATGTATATTTGCGACGTTCGTAAACCCATGGATACGTGCGTCGTTTGCGGAAGAATATCCGGCAAAACCATTCGCGACGTAAAAAGCAACCCTAATCTTAAAATTTGTAAATTCAGCCTGACGGATGACAGCGGAGCGACTATGCCTTGCGTAACTTTTATACGCTTGCAGACGCAGGACTTTGAAATTTTGCGCCGCGAAAGCGACAAGCCGGATTCCGAAGTGCATACGCTGTCCAAAAAGCGCGCAGTCGCAAATGAAAACAAACTGAAAAAGTATATGTTTCTTGCCAACGGCTTGGAGGTCGTGGCGCGCGGCAAGGCGGTGTACAGCAATTTTTCCGAAAGTTTGGAATTGCAGGTGTACGATATTTCCAAGTGTCGTATCATGCCTATTTCAACACAACCTACGTTTGAGCGCGGCGTGCCCGATCAGTACGTGTTGATACAGCCGGTACCTGTTCGTCGCTACCGTCAAATGGATTTTACCCAAACGCAAAAATCGGTGGATTCCGTGTTGTCCGGTAAAACTTACGCAGTGCTGTACGCAAACACAACGGGCTTTTCCGTTACTAAAGATAAAGTCTACTCCCTTTGCGCCGTAAAAATCACGGGCGGACACGCTTCGGAAAAATTCTTTACCAACGTAGAACCGGAGCTTCCCCTTACACAGCAGCAACTAGCCGCGGCAAAAGTCGACGTTCGCGATTTGGCACTTTGTCCTACGCTTACGGAGATTATTCCGGACTTATATAAGTTTTTACACGGAGCGACTTTGATCGGCGCCGATTTGCCGCCGCTTTTGGCTTTGTTCAACTACTACGGCGCGCCGTTGGGTTTCAACTTTAACAACGAAATTGCAAATCAGAACGAAATTTTGTCGCAGTTGTTCGATCACAGCGATTTTGCGCAAAAACCCAATTGCGCCAAGTTGGAAGACGTTGCTCGGGTTTGCAAAGTTTCCTACAAAACGTCTAACGCAAGCGTCGAGATAGCGTCTGCCGTTGCCGAATGTATTGACGTTTTGTCCGAGCGCGCAAAGTAAATTTTTTTGCAAAAAGTGTTGTCAACGTCGCCGTATTGTGATATAATCACATTACACAGAGTTGCGTGCGTATCTTCGCGTATATCAATCGCGGCACAGCGGCAACTTTTTCGCCTAGTTTAATTAGTTTATACTACGGTGAGAGCGGGGGATTTCTCTGCTCTCACTTTAATGTAACGGAGGTTGCAGTGGGGAAAGTATCCGAAAGCGTCTTGCGGCTTATAGAACCGATTGCCGCTCAACTTGGTTTGACGGTGTTGGAAGTGGAGTATGCCAAAAAGTTTGACGGAATGAATTTGACCGTTATTATCGACAAAGAAGGCGGAGTTACGATCAACGATTGCGAAGCTTTGCACCGAGCGATAGACGCTCCTTTGGACGAACTGGATCCGATAGATACGGCCTACACTCTCAACGTGTCGTCGCCCGGGCTGGATCGTCCTCTGAAATTGGATTGGGATTATAAACGCAACTTGGGTAAAAAAATAAAGGTCAAACTTTACAAGCCTATGGACGGCAAAAAGACTTTTGACGGCGTGTTGACGAAGTATGACGACGAGACGTTTGCGATCGACGTAGGCAAAACCGAGATAACGTTTGTCAAAAAGGAAACCGCACAGGTGTTGCCGATAATCGAGTTTTAGTTTGCATAGCGTTTGTATGCGCGTGTTGCTTCGGCAAAAGTTTGCAGCGTCTTTGACAAAACGTTGCGCTTGAACAAAGATTAAAAATACCGTTTTGCAATCGGATAAGTACGGGCAAAGGTTTATGCGTGCCGTCTGTTGCAAAAACATTACGAGCGGTTTTCAGCCGCAAACCTAACCGCAGAGGTTCAAGACTTTTTTGAAACTCTCTAAACGAATATCAGGAGGAAACGACAATGACAAGCAAAGAGTTTTTTCTCGCTTTGGACGAACTGGAAAGAGAAAAGGGCATAGCCAAGGAAAAGGTGATAGAGTCGTTGGAAACGGCGCTTGCTATCGCTTGCAAAAAGAACTTCGGCGAAGCCTCCAACGTGGTGGTCAAAACCAATCCGGACAAATTTACTATCCGCGCATACATCAGCAAAACTGTTGTGGAAGAAGTGGAAATACCGGAAAAGGAAATTGCCTTGACCGACGCGCGCGAAATCAAAAAGTCGTATAAACTCGGCGACGAAGTTCTTACCGAAATCGACCCGCGCACTTTCGGCCGTATCGCCGCGCAAAATGCCCGTCAGGTTATCATGAACAGTTTGCATCAGGCGGAAAAGGACGTTACTTACAGTCAGTTCGCCGATAAGGAAAGCGAACTTATCGTCGGTATCGTTACCCGAGTAAAGGACGACGGTACGGTGTTCGTAGAAGTAGGCAAAAGCGGTACCGAAGGCGTTTTGTCAGTGTCTGAACAGATCCCCGGAGAAAAGTATCATCCCGGAGATCGTATCAAAGTGCTTGTCAAACGCGTGCGCGACAGCGTGGGCGGAACTCAGGTCATTTTGTCACGCGCAAGTTACGTATTTATCAAGCGCTTGTTTGAAAACGAGGTCCCCGAAATCCGTGCCGACATCGTACAGATAAAAAGCATTGTGCGCGAGCCCGGTTTCCGCACAAAAATGGCGGTGTATTCTACCGATCCCGAAGTGGACGCAGTGGGCGCTTGCGTAGGCAACAAAGGTATGCGCGTAAATGCCATCGTTTCGGAGATCGGCGGCGAAAAAATAGATATCATTCCTTGGAGCAGCGACGTCTTGGACTACATTGCCCGCGCGCTTTCTCCCGCCAAGGTTCTTATCGTGCAGGCGGATGAAGAAGCCAAAGAAGCTAAAGTCGTTGTTCCTGACGAAAAACTTTCCTTAGCTATCGGCAAGGAGGGGCAGAACGCCCGTTTGGCGGCGCGTCTTACCGGTTGGAAAATCGACGTCAAGTCTTACAGCGCGGCTATGGCAAGCGGTATGTTCGATAACGACGAGGTGGAATAGAATTGAAACAACGCAAAATTCCCGAAAGAATGTGCGTTTCCTGTCGCAGTATGAGGCCGAAAAACGATCTTGTGCGCATCGTCAAAACGCCCGAAGGCACGGTTGCAGTGGACGAAACCGGCAAGGTCAACGGCAGGGGCGTGTATATTTGCAAGTGCAAGCAGTGTGTCGAACGCGCGGCAAAAAATAAGAGTTTTGCCAAAAACTTCGGTTTTGCTTTAACGGAAGAATTGGTTGCTTGCTTGGAGAAAACTATTGAACGACAAAATTGAAACTTACATCGGTTTTGCAATAAAAAAAGGTTCTGCGGTATTCGGAGTGGACTCGATAACCCGCTACCGCAAAAAAATTTATTTGCTTTTGGCAACGGAAACTTTGTCGGTCAACTCATTGAAAACAATGGAGGAGGCCGCGCGAAAAATCGGTTGCAAATTGCGGCGTATCCCCGATTACGGGACGCTGAAAACGCACAATTGCAAGGCTATTGCAATTTGCGACAAACAGTTGGCAGATGCTATTTGTAATGCGGCATTTGGAGGTAACAATGGCTAATACGGAAAAACAAAAATCTTTTGACAATATCAAAAATATCCGGCGAAACGTCTTGGACGCGGCGCGTGAGTTGCAGCAGCAACTTGCCGCTGTAAAATCCAAGGCAAGTTCGCTTACGGCGGGCATACGTTCGCGCGCGGCAGAGTTTGCCGCATTGGAAGTTGTCGAAATAGAAGAGACGGTGCAAGCGCCCGTTTCTGTTGCCGAGCAACAGCAAGTCGAGTCGGCGGTTTTGCCTACCGTAGACGAGAAAACCGAACCTGTTGCAGAGCAAGAACCGGAGGTCGTCGCCGACGGCGTGAAGGAGGAAACTCCTGCGCCCGCGCCGGAGAAGCCAAAACAGAAGCTTGCCGCAGCGGCGCAACCCAAACCTTTTACGCCCACTGTAGTTACTACCGTAGACAAAGACGGCGTCAAAACCAAGACTTATACCGACGAAAAAGGCAACGTCAAAGTCCGTCGCTTTTTGGATCCTAACGCTTCTTCTTCGCGTCCGCAAAGGACTTCTCAGCAAACAGGAAAAGGCGCACAAGGCGGTGCGGGCCGTCCGCAAGTCAGTCGTCAAACGAGTGCTAACGGCGCTCAGCCGGCTCGTAGCGGCGTAAAACGCGGGTTTGCTCCGGTAGAAGTTCCTCAGAACGCACCTCAAAAGAACTTCGGCAACAAAAATAAAACTAAGGAACATCCGGAAGAAAAGCGTTTGCAGAGCAAAAAGAATTTGCTTACGCGCGATTATTCCGCCGATTACGACGAGGACAGGATCGTTCGTCGTGCGCGCACAAAAAAGAGCGGCGCAGGTAGCAAAATAGTTACACAAAAAATCACCAACGCCGTTGTCAATTTGCAGGACGTTCCCATCAAAATGCTCAGCGAAAAAATAGGCGTTCCCGTTTCGGAAATTATTTCTCAGCTGTTTAAGGAAGGAATAATGAAAACGATAAACGACACGGTTGATTTCGATTACGCGGCATATATTGCCAGTCTTCACGACGTTACGTTGGAACTGAAAATGGATAAGACCGCGGAGGAAATCATTACCGGAGCCGAAGAGGACGACGGATTGGAGAACGATACGAAACGTCCGCCGGTCGTAACGGTTATGGGACACGTCGACCATGGCAAAACTTCCATTTTGGACGCTATCCGCAAAACCAACGTTACGGGCGGCGAAGCCGGCGGCATAACGCAACATATCGGCGCATACACCGTTACCGCCCACGGCGAAACGATAACCTTTATCGATACGCCCGGTCACGCGGCGTTTACCGCAATGCGCGCACGCGGTGCAAAAATCACTGACGTTGCGATAATCGTAGTTGCTGCGGACGACGGAGTGATGCCGCAAACTGTAGAAGCAATAAATCACGCTAAAGCCGCGGGCGTATCCATCATAGTTGCAATAAACAAGATGGACAAACCCAACGTAGATACGGACAAAATCAAACAACAACTTACAGAGTACGAACTTTTGGCGGAAGAGTGGGGCGGCGATACTATCATGGTTCCCGTATCCGCAAAAACGGGCATGGGCTTGGATAAACTTTTGGAAAGCGTATTGCTCGTTACCGAAATAAAAGAACTTAAAGCCAATCCCAAAAAACGCGCCAGCGGTACGGTACTGGAAGCCAAGTTGGACAAAGGACGCGGACCTGTCGCGACCGTTTTGGTTGCCAACGGTACTTTGTCGGTAGGGGACAGCCTGATCGCAGGTTCCGCTACCGGAAAGATCCGCGCTATGTTCGACGATAAAGGACGCAAAGTTAAATCTGCCGGTCCGTCTATGCCGGTGGAAGTACTCGGTTTTTCCGAAGTTCCTCAAGCCGGCGATTATATGTACGTGGCCGACGAAAAGTTGGTAAAGAAAGCCGCAGAGGAACGCAAGAACAAGATAAAACTGGAAAACGCGCGTCAAACGCCTTCTATGAATTTGGGCGATTTGTTCGGTCGAATTTCCGAAGGTCAGTTAAAGAATCTCAATCTTATCATCAAAACCGACGTGCAAGGCAGTCTTGAAGCCTTAAAAGGCAGTTTGGAAAAGATTTCCAACGACGAAGTCAAAGTTTCCGCTATCCATGGAGGCGTGGGCGGTATCAACGAAACGGACGTAATGCTTGCAAAGGCTTCGGACGCGATCATTATCGGTTTCAACGTGCGTGCCGATAGCAACGCTAAGAGCGTGGCGGAAAGCGAGGGCGTCGATATTCGTTTGTACAACGTCATTTACGACGCTGTGGACGACGTTACCGCCGCAATGAAAGGTATGCTTGCGCCCAAGTTTAAGGAAACGGTTTCCGGCACGGTGGAAGTCAGAGAAGTGTTCAAGATCACCGGAGTCGGCGCGGTTGCAGGTTGCTATGTTACGAACGGCAAGGTATTACGCAACTCCAAGGTGCGTATTTTCCGCAACGATATTTCGGTTTACGAGGGCAATATTTTGGCTCTCAAGCGCTTCAAGGACGACGTAAAGGAAGTGGCTTCCGGTTACGAATGCGGTATTTCTATCGAAAATTACAACGACATAAAAGTCGGCGACGTATTTGAAATCTATCAAATGGAAGAAATTGCACAATGACGACGCGTACTCAAAAACTAAATGCCGAGTTCAAACGTTATATTTCGGAATTGCTCTTAAAACGCGTCAAGGATCCGCGTATAACGGAGATGTTTACCGTTTTGGAAGTGGTGACGGACGCAGATCTTTCTACCGCTAAGGTGTACGTAAGCGTATATTCGACCGATACTCAAAAGGCTGCTGCAACCTTTGCGGCTATATGCGAAAACGAACCTTACGTCCGCCGCGAAATATCCAAGGCAATGCACATACGCAAGGTACCTCAGTTTACTTTTGTGTTGGACAAAACCATGAGTTACGGTCAAAAAATCGACGATATACTAAATGAAATCAACAAAAAACAAAATTGAAATAACGGAAATAGCGCGCCTTTTGCAATCAGTGCAAAACGTAGCGCTGTTTTCGCACACAAGGCCGGACGGCGACACCGTGGGCGCAACAGTGGCTCTTTCTCTTGCGTTAAAGCAACTTGGGAAAAACGTTGCGCTGTTTTGCGACGAACCTATGAAAAACGGATTGCCGCATTTCGAGCAGACTTCGGCATACAGTACGGAGTTTTACGGTAATTACGATTTGTTTGTTGCGGTGGACTGCGGCGACCTTTTCCGTTTGGGGGAGTTTGCCGGAGTCTATCAAGATTTTGCTGAAACGCTGACCGTCGATCATCACGGCGGCGAGTATTTTTCCAAATACAACTGCGTATTAAATTACGCCAGCACCTGCCAGATAATATACGAAATCGTGCAGTGCTTGCCGGTAAAAATCGACGGGCAACTTGCAACTTATTTGTATATGGGGCTGTGCACGGATACAGGCAATTTTGCCAATTCCAATACCGACAAGCCGAGTTTTTTGATGGCGGCGGAGTTGTGCGAATTGGGCGCTGATATGCAAAAGGTAAACCGAGTATTTTTCCGCGATATTCCTTTTGCAACTGCCAGAGTGCAAGGCTACGCGGCAGGCCGAATGCGCGAATATTTCGGCGGTAAATTGGTAATTATTTTCCTTACTTGTGACGACTTAAAAAAGTACGGTTGCGACTCTTCCGCTTCGGAAGGAATGGTGCAGCACGCAATCGGCGTGGAAACGGCGACAGCCGGCGTAAGTTTGTGCGAGTATGCGCAAAATTGTTTTAAGGTAAGTATGCGCAGCAAAAATTTTAACGTGCGAGATATCTGCCGCACTTTCGGCGGCGGCGGACATTTGGTTGCGGCGGGATGCGAAATCCACGGTTTTTTGGAAGACGTGATCGAACAGGTGGTTCGAGCATTTTCTTGGAGTATGGAGTAGCGTATGGACGGCTTTGTAAACGTCTTAAAGCCCGTCGGTGCAACCGCCAGCGACGTAGTCGTGTGCGTAAAGCGCGTTTTTAACGAAAAGGCCGGTCACTTGGGCACCTTGGATCCGGGTGCTTCGGGCGTTTTGCCTGTTGCTCTCGGCAGGGCTACCAGATTGTTTAATTTTTTGACGGACAAAGTAAAGTATTACAGGGCGTTTTTTACTTTCGGTAAGACTACGGACACGTTGGACAGTTACGGCGTTGTGACGCAAAAAAGCACCGTTTTGCCTACGTTGGAGCAACTGCGATCTGCAGCGGCGAAACTCACCGGAAGTATAGAGCAGTTGCCTCCCGCCTATTCTGCCATTACGGTCGGAGGCGTTCGCGCTTACAAATTGGCGCGCAGCGGCGCAGAGGTACAATTGAAAGCCCGTCCGGTCAACGTGCACCGTTTCGATTTGCTGCGGCAAATATCTGCCGATACTTTTGTTTTTGACGTGGAGTGCAGCGCAGGTACGTACATTCGTTCGCTTGCACGCGACGTTGCGGAGTTGTGCGGCGCCGTTGGATACATGAGCGGATTGATTCGTTTGCGTTCCGGCTGCTTTGCGATAGAAAACGCATTTACGTTGGACGAGATCCGCAAAAACGCCGAGTCGTGCATGCTTCCCGTTATGTACCCGCTTGCCGACGTAGAAACCTGCGTTTTGCCGGACGCTTTGTATACGGACTTGGATAACGGGCGTAAAATCCCCTGCCCGTTTGAGGACGGATACCGCAAAATTTATTGCAAAGGCGTTTTTTTCGGTCTGGGGATCAATTCGGGCGGTACGCTCAATTTGAAATATTACCTAAAAAGTATGTAAGAGCATTTGTTAGATACTATAATTTTGCTTGGTCAAAGCCGTTTACTGCGGTCGTTTGGCGGTAAAAGTCTGTTGAGTAGAACCGTTTTTTGACGTTGTCGATGCCGCGTGGATAAGTAATAGTTTATACGAAAAATACGGAGTAAAAGTGAAAGTAATTTCGCTAAGTCAAAAATACGACGTTCCCGTCGTTATGTGTTTGGGCTTTTTTGACTGTATGCACTCGGGGCATACGCGCCTATTGAACGAAGCAAAGCGTATTGCTTTGCTTTGCGGCGCGCAAGTCGCTCTTTTTACTTTTTCCAATAATCATTTCGATACGTTGAACCGACCCGTAAAGTTGATCTACACATTTTCGGAACGATTGGAATTGTATCGGAGTTTGGGCGTGGACGTTGTGGTAGAAGCGCGTTTCGACGCAGAGTTTATGTTGAAAACAGGCAAGGAATTTTTGCGCGAGATAACGGATAATTTCAATTTGAAAGGCATTGTATGCGGATGCGATTTTACTTGCGGAAGCGATTTGACGGGTGCCCTGGACGTACAAAAGTTCTTTGAAGGAGTTTGCCCTGTCAAAATAGCGTCTCTTGTCAAAACCGCATTCCGGAAAAAGGTTTCCAGCACTTTTATCAGAAGTTTGCTGTCGGACGGAAAAGTTCGGCGTGCAAACGGATATTTGTCGCAGCCTTTCTTTTTTTGCGGAACGGTTGCAAGAGGAAGACGCGTGGGACACGAGTTGGGTTTTCCTACGGCCAATTTGGAAATTCCTGCCGACAAACTTGCACCGGCGGGTGTGTTTTTAGGTTTGGCAGCGGTAGACGGCACAACTTACAAAGCCGTTGTAAACGTAGGAAATACGCCTACATTCGCCCTTGAAACCCCAAGAGTAGAGGCCCATTTACTGGATTTTGACGGAGACTTGTACGGAAAACCGCTTAAAGTTTGTTTGTTGAAGTATATTCGTCCGATACAAAAATTTGACAGCGAACAGGCGCTAAAACATCAATTACAGCGGGATATTTCACATTGGAGAAGGCGGTAAACTATGATAAGATTCGGCCCTAGCGGCAACAGCAAAAGGTTTTACGATGAGGGACACGATTCCACAATGGACGCGCCGAAGTGGTGCTCGGATATGGGGCTTAACGCCTATGAATATTCCTTCGGACGCGGAATAAATATCGGCGACGAAAAAGCCAACAGCATAGGTCTTTTGGGCAATCAGTTCGGACTTAAAGTTTCCGTACATGCGCCGTACTACGTCAATTTTGCAAATCCCGACGACAGTATGGCGGACAAGTCCTTCGGGTATTTGTTTCGCAGCGCTCAAAAAGTGCAAATGTTTTTCGGCGATCGCGTTATTTTCCACACGGCTTCGGTAGGCAAAACGAGCCGCGCCGAGGCTTTCTCGCTTACAAAAAAGCGTATGGAAACTTTTTTACGCAGGCTTGCTCACAGCAATTATACCGACGTTTGGTTTTGCCCCGAAACCATGGGTAAAATAAATCAAATAGGCGACTATGAGGAAATTGCCGAACTGGTTTCAATGGCGGATTGTTTGCTTCCGACCGTCGATTTCGGACATCAAAATGCCCGTACTTTGGGCGGACTTAAAACGGAAGAAGATTACGAACGTATAATAACTTACCTTATAAACAAAGTGGGGTACGAGCGCACAAAAAAAATGCATATACACTTTTCCAAAATAGAGTATTCGCAAGGCGGCGAAGTACGTCATCTTACTTTTGCCGATACGCAATACGGGCCGGAATTTTTGCCGCTTGCCAAAGTAATCGTAAAGCATAAATTGGAACCCGTAATAATCTGCGAATCGGACGGTACGCAGGCAGACGACGCGCTTGCGATGAAAAAAATCTACGAAAGCGTTCTTGCGGAGGATTAAAAATGAAAGACGTTAAAAAACTTTTTGATTTGACTAAGACCGACGCAATATTGGTCGTAAGTGAAAAAAACCGTATGTATTTTACGGAGTTTGCATCCACTTTCGGATATTTGCTGTTGTTTCCTGACAATAGAAACGTATTTATAACAGATCCGCGTTACTACGAAATGGCGTGCGCTTTGAACTGTGAAAATTTGCGCGTAACGGAAGCCAAAGGCGGCGCGGGCGCAATAGAGGCGGTAGCGGATTTGCTTCGGGACAAGCGCTGTAAAACGGTCGGTTTCGAAGATACCGAACTTACCGTTGCGGAGTTTTCCGTTTTGGGCGCACACTTCAAGGATTTTACTCTTACGCCTTGCGGAAATCATATCAATTTAGTGCGCAGCGTGAAGGACGAAACGGAAATTGCCTATATCAAAAAAGCGCAGTCTATTACAGACGCCGCTTTTTCCGATATATTAAAAATTATTCGCGTAGGTATGTCCGAAAAGGAATTAGCGGTGGAACTGGAGTACCGTTTGGATAAAAACGGAGCCGAGGGGTTGGCATTCGATACTATAATAGCCTCCGGAGTGAATACTTCCAAGCCGCACGCTCACCCGACGGATAAAAAAATAGAAAACGGCGATGCGGTTACGATGGATTTCGGCGCGCGTTATCACGGTTACTGCTCGGATATGACGCGCACGGTGTTTGTGGGCGAACCGAGTGCGGAAATGCGCAAAATATACGAAACGGTGCTCGCCGCGCAAAAATCGGGTATTCAAAACGCTTATGTGGGCGCTAGCGGGGAAGAATTGGACAGTTTCTGCCGCGAAGTTATCACCGCGCACGGCTTCGGGCAATACTTTACGCACAGTACCGGCCACAGTTTGGGTATCGATATTCACGAAGAACCTCGCGCCGCTGTCGGAATCAAAACCAAGTTTGCGCCAAAACAGTTTGTTACTTGCGAGCCGGGCGTGTACGTGCCGGGTTTAGGCGGCGTTCGTATAGAAGATTTGCTGCTTTTTGAGCAAGATGGAGTGATAGATTTGACAAACTCGGATAAAGGCATTATAATATTATAGTCAATATGCTAAATATGGCTAATATTCGACATGGCGCAGCAAATTTTCCCGAGTTTGCACGGTGACTTCCCGTACAACATACGATAAAAATTTTGTAATTTTATAAAACGGCGGTATTTTGTCCGAATTTGCATGCGCGGAGCAATTTCAATTTGCCGCTGCATTGCAAAATATGCGTTTTTGCGGTCAAATTTTTTTGCAGTTGGTATTTTCGGATGGCATTGTGCAAATACGTAACGTAAATATTTTAACTTACTAACACAATCAGGAGGCAAAACAACAATGATTTTAGCAGGCGATTTCAGAAAAGGCGTAACTTTCGTCTACAACAACGGTATCTATACCATTGTGGATTTCCAGCACGTCAAACCGGGCAAGGGCGCGGCTTTTGTGCGTACAAAAATCAAAAACGTAGTAACCGGAGCCGTGCGCGAGGAAACTTTCAACCCGTCCGAAAAGTTTGAACTTGCGCGCATCGAAAATAAAGAAATGGAGTATCTGTATTCCGACGGCGAAATTTATTACTTTATGGATCAACAAACCTACGAGCAAGTTCCGCTTTCTCACGCGCAGGTAGAAGATGCTCTTATGTTTATGAAAGAAAATATGCTTGCGACCATCAAGTTTTACAAGGGCGAGGCTTTCTCCGTCGAGCCGCCCAACTTTGTGGTTTTGCAAATTACAAAGTGCGAGCCGGCAGTTACCGGCAATACGGCAACCAACGCCACCAAGCAGGCGACGGTGGAAACGGGCTATACGCTTATGGTACCTATGTTCGTCAACGAAGGCGAATACATCCGTATCGATACCCGCACCGGCGAATATATGGAACGCGCCAAAGTTTAACAGAATAATACCAGTACAAAACAAAACGCCTTTGCTGATAGCCGAGGCGTTTTTTATTGCATTGTATACTATTGTTTCAAATATTTATTGTTGCTTTTTACAGTTTATTTACCGTTTACACTTTACCGCAAAAGCTCAGATCAAAAAATGCGCACGTTTTTGATTTGAGCTTATTTTTTTCTTCCTGTGCATAAACGGAGCGCTTGTCCAATATTATGTTGTATGAACTTTTTGCAGTGTTTGCCGCCTGCCGCCGCGGCGTGTTTGTGTGGCGTAGCCGACGTGCGAGAAGTACGTTTGCGCAATGACAGACCGGCAAAAGTAAACGTCGGCGGAACCTGGTATTGGGTCGGTTCCCGTTCTTTAACGGCACAGGCCTGTTACGCTCAACGTATGCCTGCAGACGTCTGCGACGAGTTTGTAAAAAAGGCGTGCAATAATTCCGTTTACGCCTATGAAAAAATGCTTGCAGAAGGCTTTTTTACTATGGAAGACGCAACGCGCGTGGGAGTGTGCGGCGTTGCCGGAGCAAAGGGCGTGTTCCAAAAGTACACGTCGCTCTGCATTCGCACGGCCCGCCAGATCGATTGTGTCGGCAGTTTGCCTTCGGCTAGCGTAATTATTGCCGGCGCGCCTTGCAGCGGAAAAACCACCTATCTAAGGGATCTTGCAATAAAACTTTCGCAAACGCAAAACGTGGTGGTGGCTGACGAACGCGGAGAAATTTCCTGCTGCGCGGCCTTCAAGACAAAGTCTTTCTGCGACGTATTTCTGCATTGCGGCAAAAGATACTCTTTCGAGGTGGGTGTGCGCGCTATGTCTCCGGATTGGGTCGTTTGCGACGAACTTTCGCCAAGCGACGTGGCGCTTATCCCCGACGTTTCCGCTTCCGGCGTGCAAATTGCCGCGAGCGTACACGCGCAAACCGAGCGCGACCTTGCAGTAAAACTCGGCGATTCGCTGCAATATTTTCAAACCGCGGTTTTTTTGGAAAAGGGTACTTTTGCTCAAAGAATCGTAGATTTACGTAAAAATGAGAACATTACTGTCTCAAACGACACTTTGTAAAATACTATGACACGCATAACAATACTTATATGTTGCATTTTGTGCGGTTTTTTGTTGGGACGTTTTTTGCAAAAGCAAATAACCGTCAAAAACCAAATGTATTTAGATCTGCTGAAATACATCGCCGCGCTTAAACTGAACGTCAACGGACGGCAAGTGGAGTTGGAAAAATTCAACGCCGATTTTTGCGTCAATTGTAGCGGTGCGTTCAGCGCGGCTCTTTGTCAGAACAAGTTTCCGCGTATGAAGTCGGACAAGCGTAAGACCGTGCAGGACTTCTTTGCAAATCTTAACTGTGCAAGCGGAAACCAACTTCTGCAGCATTTGGAGTTTTACGAATCTCAACTCCGTCCGGACGCGGAGCAGTGCGCTCAGTCTGCCGCCAAGTCCGCAGTGTACGTAAAAATAGGCATGCTGTTAGGCGCAATGATCGGCATTTTGTTTTTGTAGGAGAAACCGATGGATATTGTAATCATTTTCAAAATAGCGGCAATAGGAATAATAACCGCAATATCCGGAATGTTGCTTAAAAAGGCCGGCAAGGACGAAATTGCAACCGTAGTTTCCGTGGCGGGGCTCATCATTGCTTTCGTTATGCTGTTGGATATGATCTCGCAACTGTACGAAACTTTGCGCGCTTTGTTCGATTTGTAGCAATATGATCTTGAAAATCGCCCTGTTTGCCGTCGTTGCCGTAGTTGCAATCGTGGTAACAAAACAATTAAATCCCGAATTTGCAACGGTTTTGACCGTCTGCTCGGGAGTAGCGCTTACGATACTTATTTGCGACCAATTGTTCGAGGTTGTGTACACGTTTTACAACTTTGCGGAAAGCAGCGGCATCGACAGCGAGGCGATATCCTGCGTCGTCAAAGTCGTCGGCATCGGTTACGTCGCGGAGTTCGCCAACAATATTTGTGCGGACGCTAATTGCAAAAGCGTGGGCGATAAGGTTCTTTTGGCGTCAAAAATTTCCATTTTGTTTTGCGCAATGCCGGTCGTAAGCAAACTGTTTGCGCTGATTCGCGGTATCGTGCTATGAAAAAATTGTTATTTGTGCTTGTTTCGGCGCTTTTGTTTTCTATTGCGTTTGCGCCGCAGTTCGCCTATGCCGACGTGTTGGACGACTTGCAACAAGGCGTTTCCGACGGATTGGATAATATAGATTTTTCCGGAGTGGAGGAAGTCGGCGGTTCTTTTATCGGCAATTTTGTGGAAAAGATCCGTCAAATAATCAACGGAGAATTTGACAGCGCCGAAAGCTTTTTGCAACTTTTGGGGTCGCTGTTTGGGGACAATCTGTCCGGGATATTACCGCAACTCGTAAGTATTTTTTGCGTATTGGTTGTGTGCGGGCTGACCAGAAACGCCAACGACGGTTTTATTTCCGTCGATACCGGCAACGTTATATCCTTTGTGGGAGTTACGGTGGTTCTTATTTCCGTTTTGTCGCTTGTTATGCAAAGTTACAGTCAAGTGGCAACTCTCTTAAATCAAATTTCCGCTTTGACGGACGCCGCAATGCCGATCCTTCTTACTTTGGTGATTGCCGGCGGAGGCAACGTCGCAAGCGGCGTATGCCAACCGGCTATGGTTATGTTTTCTTCCGCCGTGATTGCCGTAGTAAAAAACCTTATTTTGCCGCTTTCGGTATTTGCGTTTGTGTTCGTAGTCGTCAGCAACATTTCCGAAAACGTCCGCGTCAACAAAATGTCTCAATTTCTAAACAATGCTTCCGGTTGGCTGTTAGGCGTAGTTTTTATGTTGTTTTCGGCATTTACAACCGTTCAGGGGATAACCGCCGCCAAAATCGACGGAGTTTCCTTCCGTGCCGCCAAGTTCGCCGCAAAAAATTATATACCTATATTGGGCGGCTACATTTCCGACGGGTTCGATATTGTTGTCGCAGGTTCGTCGCTTATCAAAAACGCTTTCGGCGCGGTAGCGATGCTGTTGGTATTTTTTATGGCGGTAAGGCCTTTGATGTCTCTTTTATGCGTCAACTTGGGTTTACAGGCGGTGGCTGCGGTAAGCGAGCCTTTGGTAGACGGCAAATACGTCAAAATGCTTGGCGGCATTAGCAAATGTCTAAACTTTTTGTCGGCTTTGGTAATTGCGGTATCGTTTATGTTCTGCATACTTACTTTTATTGCAATTTCCTGCGGCAACTCTGTATAAAGGGAGGCGATGTTCGTTGGCTCAATGGGTATTGTCCGTTGCAGGCATAGCAATTTTGTCCGTTTTGGCGGATATAGTTTTGCCGAACGGATCTTCTCGTAAATACGTCAAAACCGTCATAGGCATAGTAGTTACGTTAGTGGTGGCTCAACCGGTATTTTCGCTGTTTTCCGGCAACGGATTTTTAGCGGACTACCGAGAAAAGAAAAGTCAACTGACGCCGCAGCAAAGTTATCTGGACTATGTGGAAAATTGCAAAGACGCAGACGCGGAGGCAATACGCGCGGCATTTGTTTCGGCAGACTTTGCCTCACCGTCGGTAACTTTTTCCGTGCAGACGCGGCAGTTTACGGTGAAGTTTGCCGAGGCGCGTTCTCCGGAACTCGAAGAGAAAGCAAAGTCCGCTTTGGCGTTAGCGGAACCTAAATATCCCGCAGTATTTCATTGGAACAATTCGGAGTAAATTATGAGTATAAAAAAAGCGTTTGCAAAAATCAAATCGGTCAAAAATATCGAACTGTATCTGGCTCTTGCCTTTGCTCTTATTGCGGTAGTAGTAATATTGGCTCTAAGCGGCGGCTTTTCCAAAAACGACACGCAAAACCAAGATGTTGCAAATTTTAACGAATATATTTCCTATATGGAAAATAAACTTACTAGTGTAATAGGACAAATGGACGGTTGCAAAAACGTCAAAGTGGCCGTATCCTGCGCAGTTGCGGAGGAAAAAATTTACGCATACGACAAGGAAACCACCGTCGTGGGCGGCAAAGAAACGATCACCGAAACGTTGGTGACGGTTTCCGGCAAACCGCTTGTCGTCAAAACGCTGCCGCCGGAAATCTACGGCGTCGTAGTGGTTGCAGAAGGCGCCAACGATCCCGTTACGAAATACAAAATTATTCAAGCGGTTGTAACCCTGCTGGATACAAGTGCCGACAAAGTGCAGGTGTTCACATATAAAAGTTAGGAGGGACAAAAACAATGTCAAAAGGAAAGAAAATTGCTCTCATGGTGTCTATGGTGTTGGTGCTTGTTGTCGCAGCGGTACTAAACGTTACGTTGCTTACGCGTAAAACGGACGACGGCAATAACGACAACGATTCTGTACAAACGGGCTTCTTTGCTACGTCGCGCGCCGACCGTCAAGCGACCCGTAACTACGAAATTGCCGAGTTGAACAACATTTTGGCAATGGAAGGCGACGAGTACGCAGAAGCGCGCAAAAAGGCCTTGGAGCAAAAACAAAACATCGTGTCCGCAATGGAAACGGAAATGCTTTTGGAAACGCTGCTCAAAGCGCAAGGGTTCGAAGATTGTCTCGTCACCGTCAATTCCGCTTCGGATAATATCAGCGTAATAGTAGACCGCGACGAACTTACGCGTCAAGATACCGTCAAAATTTACAATATCATAGCGACGGAAGCAAACGTTAGCCACGAATATGTAAAAATACTGTCGGTTTAATCTTGTAATTTGCAAAAAAACGTGGTATAATTATACAAAAGAAATTGGAGAAACGACCTAATGAAAGTTGTAACAAAACACGACGCGATAGGCAGGCTGGTTTATAACAGCGAAATCTTGCGGGATATTGTAGATTGCGCTTTAGCGGACGTCGACGGCGTGGTGAAGTTTGCCGCAGGATCTAAACAGGCAAAAGACAGCATCAAGATAGAGCAAATCGGCGACGAAATGCACATCGACGTGTTTGTGAAATTGCTTTGCACGGTGGAAGTGTCCGACGTGGCCAGCCGCATTCAAAGCACTGTAAAAAGTACTATCGAGGACATGACGGAGTTCAAAGTCAAAGACGTAAACGTCCACGTTATCGACGTGGAGGTCAAGGAAAACTAATTGCGTGAAACCCTTTGAAGTTACAAAGGGTTTTTTGCGACGTTTGGGTGGTTTTATGAGAAGTTACGCAAGAGAAGCGGCGTATTGCAAAATTTACGCTTATTTTATCAGCGGCGAATTCGACGGAGATTTTTCGCAGTTCGACGCGTCTAAACTGACTGAAGAGGACGTTGCTTTTGCAACGGAACTTGTGGAAGGCGTTTCTGCAAACAAATCGCAACTGGAAGAGACGGTGGCGTCTTTTTCGCGCGGATTCAAGTTGCGCCGCATTTATTTGCCGGATCTTGCCGCGTTGTGTATGGCAATTTTCGAAATGCAAAGCGTCGGTACGCCTCACCCTGTCGCAATAAACGAAGCGGTAGGAATTGTCAAAAAGTATTCCACAGAAAAGAGCGTTTCTTTCGTAAACGGAATTTTGGCGGCATATTCAAGGAGCGTGAACAATGGCTAAATTGCTTTTGGGCAAACCCGTGGCGGACGCCGTTTATGCCGGTTTCAACGCAGATGACAAATCGAAACTGACGCTTGCAACGGTCGGTTTGGATTCGCCGGAGTGGCGGCAGTACGTACGTTCGCTCGCCGTAAAAGGTGAGCAGATCGGCGTAAAAGTGGAAAACTTGACTGCGGATGCCTCTGCCGAGCCTATAGAATTTTGCGGATTTGTCAAGTTTGTATGCGGGATGGCGGACGTGAACGGAGTTTTATTGCAACAGCCCCTGCCGAAATTGTACGCCGACGCCAAAAGCGCTCTGGACGCGGCAAAGGACGTCGATTGTCTGTCGCCGCTTGCCGTCGCCAAACTGTATTCAGGAGAGGATTGCATTGCGCCGGCAACGCCTACGGCGGTGATAAATTTGTTGGATTACTACGGCGTGGAACTTGAGGGCAAAAACGTAGTTATAATTGGGCGTAGCAATGCGGTGGGGAAACCTTTGGCTCTTCTTTTGCTAAAACGCAATGCTACGGTGACGGTATGTCATACCAAGACTAGGGGACTCGCGGATATTTGCCGCCGCGCGGATATTATCGTGTCCGCTTGCGGCTGTCCTAATCTTGTCACGCGCGATTTCGTCACAGAGCGTTCGGTAGTCGTGGACGTGGGATTATCCTTTGTAGAAGGTAAAAGCTGCGGCGACGTTGCGCAAGATGTCCGGGAGGTCGCAGCGGCGGTTTCGCCCGTTCCGGGCGGCGTTGGTCCCGTCACAGTGGCCGCGTTGTTTCAAAATTTGCAAAAAGTAGGTAATTAGCGCCCTTATATACAATTTATGACGATAACCGTATCTCAACTTAATAATTACGTCCACGGTTTATTTGACGTAGACGGCGTATTGAACGATCTTTCGGTCTGCGGCGAAATAGTCAACGTCAAACCTTCTCGGGACGGATGGTTTTTTTCCGTAAAAGACGACAATGCATCAGTAGATTGTTTTTGTTACGGAGGGGCCACGGAGCCGGTAAGCGGAGCTATGGCCGTTGTCGAGGGACGCCTCAACTATTGGGTAAAGAGCGGTCGCGTATCTTTTTATGCGCGCCGTATATCCCTGACTAAGGACACCGGAGCAGCATATCTAAAGTTTTTGCAACTGAAAGAACAGTTGCAAAAGGAAGGATTGTTTGACGAATCGCGTAAAAAAAGCATACCTAAGTCCTGCGCGAAAATAGGTGTCGTCACCAGCGCAACCGGAGCCGTTATACACGATATTGACGAAGTGGCGCACCGCAGACAGCCCTTTTGCGACGTAGTATTGTACCCCGTCAAGGTGCAGGGCGAAGGTGCGGACTTGGAAATAGCACAGGGCATACTGTATCTTGCGCAAACCGACGTCGACGTTATAATCGTCGGCCGCGGAGGCGGTTCCAACGAGGACCTGTCCGTATTCAACAGCGAGGTTTTGGTTCGCGCTGTTGCGGCGTGCGACAAGCCCGTCGTATCTGCCGTCGGGCACGGGGTAGATTACACCTTGTGCGATTTCGCATCGGACAAGCGCGCCGTCACTCCAAGCGAAGCGGCGGAGTTCGTAACGTTGGACGCTGCCGCGGAAAAACAAAAAATATCGGTCATTTTGCAAAAGCAATCCGGTATTATCGCGCGCACGGTCAAACACCGCAAGTACGTAGCTGTGCTTTCCGCCACTAGAGCGGGCAACGCGTTGCAACGCAATTTAGATACTGCTCGCCGTAAAGTAACGCAACGGTTACGCAGTAATATGCAAAGCGTTTCGTCTAAGTGTGCCGAGGTTCAAAACTTATTGGACAAAACGTTGGCGCGGCTTAACGCAGCCAATCCCGCAACTGTTTTGCGGCGCGGCTTTGCATACGTGTCGCAAGGTGAAGACAAGGTGGCTTCCGTTTCGCAGGTGGAAGTCGGCGCAACGGTACGAGTAACGCTTTTTGACGGCGCATTTAGCGCAACGGTGGAAAATAAGGAGACAAAATGAATCTGGAACAGAAATTGGCAAAGTTGGAAGAACTGTCCGAAGAAATGGAACGCAACGAAATCCCGTTGGAACAGGCTTTATCTATTTTTGAAAAAAGCATCAGCTTGGCTTCGGAATGTATGCAAACGTTAAACGATTGCAGCGGAAAACTGCAAGTTTTGACAGAACAAGTAAAGAGGTTGACCGATGAAGAACAGTAAGATCACTTTGGAAATAATCGAAGAATATTTGCGCAAATATTTGCCTAAAGAGGGCGGAAAAGTGCAGCAGGCAATGGAATACAGTCTGTTCAGCGGAGGTAAACGGTTTCGTCCGTTGCTTTTGCTTAACACTGCGCTAGCGGTAGGCAAAAAATTGACGGAAAACGCTTTTATCTTAGCCGTTGCGTTGGAATACGTACACACGTATTCTCTTATTCACGACGATTTGCCCGCTATGGACAACGACGAACTGCGCCGCGGAGTGCGCACGTGCCACTTGCAATACGGCGAGGCTGCGGCGACTTTGGCAGGCGACGCATTGCTTAACCTTGCCGCAGAAATCGTTTTTAGCGGCAAATTGACGGATACTTATTACCAAAAGGCTTGCGCATATCTTTTTGCAAAGAGCGGTGTGGGCGGCATGATTTACGGACAGTGCTTGGACTTGTTTGCAGAAACCAAGAATTTTGACGATGCAAAGGAAGTTGCCGTGCACAAAACCGGTGATCTTATCCGAGCGGCTATCGTTTGCGGCGCGCTTGCCGGACATGCTTCGGAAGAGGAAGTTGCCGTATTCGAACAGATCGCTACCGACTTCGGCATTGCTTATCAAGTGGTGGACGACTTGTTGGACGCGGAAAAGTGCGAAAAATCTTTCTTGGACGTTTTGTCCGAGCGCGAGTGCCGCGAATACGCTGAAAAACTGACCGACAACGTGCTAGCGCTTTGCGACAGTCTGCCGCAGTACGATTTGGGCTTTATCAAAGAATACGCGAAGAAAAATCTTGCCCGCAATTTTTGACGCTTTGTAGAGCAGAGCAAGGAAATTGCGTGCTGTTGACGTGACATTGTAACGCAGTGTACAAAAAGTTTGTTCTTTGCGGTTTTACGGCGTTTCAAAAGGTTTCTTCAAACGCCTTTATGCCTAAAAATACTAAATATATTTGCATTTTTTGCAAATGTATGATATAAATTATTCTACAACTAAATATCGGTGGTGCAGTATTCTAGTCAGTAATCGGGCATTGAAGACGGGACTAAAAGACCGTCGACGGGCATATCGATGAAGTTTCTTGTGCTGGCTTTCGTTGCCCAAACGGGGGCTTGTGCTGGAAGTTAAGATTGGTGGGTAAGGTGCAATGGCATGCATTCTATCCCCATCATTCGCGGAGACTCTACCGGGTGGTTTGAGAGCACATCTCTCTGATTACTCGCTGAGATTAAACCTGCTATGCGGTGCAAACGCTGTGTACAGAGTAGCCTGTTTTGAGTGGAATTTTGGGAGTAAAGAACGACTCGCATCTGTTGGCCGACAATGACGCGTCGACTGCTTTACAAAATGAATTTTGCAAAAGAAACTAAAATGTGCCGGTTGCTGCAAAGGAAATCTTCTAGGCTGCAAACCAGGCTTGTCGGGGATTATAGTACGGACTAAGTGGCGATTCAGTTAAACGGTCGGTAACGACGTTTACGCGAGATCAAAAGGAAACTGCTTCTTCGGCGACGGGAAGTTCTTGCGTGGGAAATCCTACTGAACCTATGCCGTAAGGTTTATCCGACAGGTCACCACCGAATTTTTTTGAAACGTTTATCGCGTTTTACGGCGGTAGTTGTGCCGTCGTTAATTCGCGCGTTATACAAACGCATTGCGCGGGATGGATTTTGTTGTTTGTGGGTAAAATTATCTTTGCGCTTGCGGAAAGTTTTTTGCTTGGCGTTATTTCGTCAAGTTTTAATATATGCAAAAATGTTTGCCGTTTATTTGTAAACAGTAGTGCAGACGAAATATATCTACGGAGAATTATGAAAAACAGCGATGCGCCCGTCCCGCGAAGCGACGGAAAGGAAACTCTAAAAGAAACGCAATTAAACGACGCGTCCGTAAACGAATCTGCTGAAAAAGCGGAGCATCTTGATCGATCGGACGTCGCGCAACAAACGTCTGCGGCGCAGTTGACGTCTGCCGTCGATCCCTCAGAAAAAAAGGTAGACAAATCTGCCGCGGCGGAAAAGTCCGCTCAACACTCGGATAAAAAGAAGAAAAAACGTAACTTGTGGCCGCTTAAAGCATTGGTAATTTCGCTTTTGCTGGCGTTTGCCGTCAATGCGCTGTCTTCCTTCTCGCTTACTAATGCTCAGTTGTGGGTTGCAATCGTTATAACGGTAGTAATACTTGTGTTAGGCGTTTTGTTTGATATGATCGGCACTGCGGCAACGTCTTGCGACATCGGTCCTTTTCTTGCAATGGCTTCCCGCAAGGTAAAGGGCGGCAAAACTGCAGTAAGTCTTGCCAAAAAGCGCGATATTGTGTCCTCCGTATGCTGTGATATAGTCGGCGATATTTGCGGTATCGTTTCCGGTGTGTGCGCCGCAACGATAGCGGCGGAAATCGCAGCGGAAGCGGCCCTTAACAGCACTGCGGTTTTTTGGGTCTCTGTGTCCGTTTACGCAGTCATTTCCATGGCGACAATAACGCTTAAAGCCGCGGGTAAAGGCATTGCCGTCAAAAAAGCCAACAGCATCGTGTTTGCCGTAGCAAAAATTTTGAGCGTCTTTTCCAAAAAAGGTTGATATAGCGCCTTAGCGGAAAAGGCGTTTTGCTTATTTGTCTTTAATACCGTCTAATAAAACGCTAGCAACACGTGTGTAGGGGGATTTTTATGTCGTTTTGGAAAAAGTCTAAGGACAACGATTGGTATTACAAGGCGCAAAAAGCATTCCGTAAGGGAAAATTGCCTGCCCCGTACGACTCCTTGTTTGAATACTATAACTGCATGAATATGTTCGGAAATTTCGGTGGCAGCGGGCATTTTGACTTTTTTTCTGTTAGCGACGACCTGTATGACTGCCTTGACAAACGGGTCGAAGATTTGCGTTCCGTTTTGCCAACGGACTTGTTGGAAAATTTCAATGCTGCTTACGATATATACGTGTCTATGGGGAATGATTCGGAGCACGAAGACGATATAGATGCCTTTGACGAATTGGATATCTATGCGTTCGACCACTACAAGCAACTTGAAACACTGCTTAAAGAGCAAATTGACGGTTTGATAGAAAACTGTCGGCTGTAAGTTGGGGTCAGTCAAAAAAAATATTTGCAGGCAAATATTGTGCGCAGAAAGGGAAAAATTTCTGCGCATTTTCAATTTGCAAAGAAGTACGATTGCCGGAAGTCTTTCAATATTGCTTATATCGTAATCGAAACAAAAAAACTTTTCAAACATTTGCTCTAAAATCCTTGAAATTATGCAAAAAATTGTGTATAATTGTATAAAAGTAATGCGGTTGCGGCCGGTAAAGCGCAGTCACCGGCTTTTGCATTGCTACGGTAATTCCAAAATTTAGTTAAATAAGGAGGGGCGAAATGTCGCGCTCGTCAAGGCAATCTAAAATTTTAGATATAATATCGCGCCGCAATATCGAAACTCAGGACGATCTGGTAACGGCACTGTGCGACGCAGGTTTCGACGTTACGCAGGCAACCGTTTCCCGCGATATAAAGGAACTCGGGCTTGTCAAAACTCAGGACGCCGACGGTAACTACAAATACGTTACGCAGCAGCGCGTTGAGGTTAAAATCTCCGGTAAACTTATGACGATATTGAAAGAAGCCGTGGTTTCCGTTGTGACGGCGGAAAATTTGGTTGTGATCAAAACCATAGCCGACAGCGCATCCACCGTTTCGGGCGCAATAGAGCAGTTGGGCTTGGAAAAAATACTCGGTATGTTTGCCGATAAAAATTCGGTATTGGTCGTTTGTCCGCGTGCAGCCGACGCCGACAAGGTTGCCGTCAGAATAAACCAACTTATCTAGCGCATTATATTTTTTTGTTGAAAACGTCCTTTCAAAAGCGGTTGATTTTGTTGAGCGGTATCTGCAAAGCGTCAACCCTCTAAATAATACTTAACGCAAACATCATGATAAAAAGCATTGAAATCAACAACATAGCGCTGATCGACCGCTTGGAAATAGAGTTTACCAACGGTCTTACCGTCTTGTCCGGAGAAACAGGCAGCGGCAAATCTATCATAATCGATTCGTTGGCCTTTGTTTTGGGTGACAGAGCGGATAAAACCATGATTAAATACGGCGAAGATTGGGCGGACGTGACCGCTTTGTTCGAGGTTGACGAGAATTGTCCCGTGCTGAAAAAACTTGAAGAATACGGCTACGGTTCCGATACGGAAATTTTGCTGTCGCGCAAAATGACCGTTTCCGGCAAAAACGAAATAAGAATACAGGGCAAACAGGCAACGCTTGCTATATTAAAGGAAGTAGCGGCAGAATTGGTAGATATATTCGGTCAGGGGCAGCATCTGGCTTTGCTCAACGAAAAAAATCAACTTGCGGTATTAGACAGTTTTTGCAATTTCAACGGCGCGGATCTTCGCCTTAAAAACGAACTTGCGCCGCGCCTTGCTTCTATCAACCGTCAACTTAAGTCTTTCGGCGGCAGCGATGCCGAGCGCGAGCGTTTGTTGGATATTTTGAAATACCAAATAGAAGAACTTGCAAATGCAGACCTTTCCGAGGAGGAAGAAGCGGAGCTTTTGGCAACCCATAAGCGGATGATGAACTTGGAAAAGATTACCGTTGCCCTTTCTCAGGCTACGGAATGCTTAAGCGGCGAAAACGGTGCGATAAGCCAATTGTCTTTGGCCCAAAACAATCTCGGCACAATATCCGCTTACGAACAAAGCGCTGACGAATTAGGCAAGCGTTTGGATTCTTCCCGCTTAGAAGCGCAGGACGTATGCGACACGTTGGAAAACATTTTGTCTTCAATGGACTTTTCTCCCGCCGAACAGGAGAAAGCGGAGGCGCGTTTGGAACAGATAAAGTCCATAAAGCGCAAGTACGGCGGCACCGTGAAAGATGCGCTTGCTTTCCTTACGGAAGCGGAAACTAAGTATCAAACTCTGTCTCACTCGTCGGAGGCAATTGCCGCTCTCAATGAGGAAAAACGGCAAGTGCTTGCGGAAATGTACTCGCTTGCGGAATGCAAATCGACGGAACGCCGCAGGGCTGCAAAAGTTTTGGCAGATAGGATAATGAAGGAACTGGCTGACCTCGGAATGCGCGGCACGCAATTTGAAGTTGATTTCAACGAAAAACCGGGTTTGGACGAGTACGGAGAGTCGCCCTCTTCCGACGGCTTTGATAAGGCGGTATTTTTGATGTCGGCAAACGTAGGGGAGCCGCTAAAGCCTCTGTCCAAAGTTATTTCCGGCGGCGAAATGTCGCGCTTTATGTTGGCAGTCAAAAATATTACCGCTCTTGCGGAAAAAATTCCGACGATGGTATTTGACGAAATCGATACGGGTATATCCGGCAATATGGCGCAAATGGTGGCGGTAAAACTTGCCAACGTTTCTTCTCGCTCGCAAGACGGTTTTCAATGTATAGTAATTACTCATCTGCCTCAGATAATGGCAATGAGCGATGCCGCTTTGTATATAGAAAAAAAAGAATACGACGGACGCACTCATACGTTAGTTACGCCTCTTTGCGGAGAGGAAGCGCGCGCAAAGGAAGTAGCCAGACTTATGGGCAGCGTAGGGGAACATGCGATAGTCTCCGCAAAGGAACTGTTGGATTGGTCAAACGATTACAAACGCACGCTGAATTGATTTTTGAAAACGGACAGACTTTTGCTGTAAGTAAACGATTCCGTCATTTTTTGTCCGGCAAATTAAAAACAGATTTTTTTGAAATTTTCTTTCAGTTATTCTCGGCCGCTTTTGCGGCCGTTTTTTTTTGTTTTGTAAGAGCGGTGCATGTTGCAGTTACGGTTTTAATCTTATAAAGCTTTTGACTGTTAAAAATATATTGATGCGTTGTCGTTTCCTTAAATACTTAGCTGCCGCGCCGTTGCAATGACGTTTTCCGTTGAATTTCATCCTTATATTTTTTCTGTGCAATTGTTTAGGAAAACTATAAATCTTTTGTGCTAAAACTAAATTTTTACGGCACTCATCCCGTATCTATGCCGGAAAAGTCGTGTATGTATAATACTATGTTACACATAACAGCGCATATTTGTCGTTAATATTCACAAACTAGACCTACGAGCATAAGAGGTGTACCGGATGAAAGTTAAGTTAACCGTAATATTTGTATTGTGTTTGCTGTGTTGCAATTTTCTGTTTGCAGTGGGATTTGCGCCGTATTTTTGCGCATATTCCTCTACGCAAGACATTTGTCTTGCTACACAAACGAGCGCAGCAGACTTACAGCAAGATTCGGCGTCAATCGGACAGTCCGTTCAAAACGATGCATTCCTCGCCGTGCCAACGTCACCTCAGTCTCTTTCTCGGTCCGGCGTTGACGCAGACGACTTATCGCAACTGATCGACGACGTTGCCGATTTATTTTGCGGCGCTTCCTCGCAAAAAATTTCCGAACAGGTGTATTTGGGCGGATATCCTTTGGGGCTTACGATAGACGGCGACGGAGTAACGGTAATAGGTCTAAACGAGTTTTTCAATAGCGAAAGCCAACTTGTTTGTCCTGCTCATACTGCCGGACTGCAAATAAACGACGTTATAATAGAATTGGATAACCGCAAAATATTCAGTTCCGCAAAGTTGGTGGAAATCGCCTCTCAAAGCGAAGGAAAACCACTCGCCGTAAAATATATCCGTCAGGGCGAAACGCGTACCGCGACGGTAACTCCTCAGGCCGATTTGACGGCGGGACAATACCGTTTGGGGTTGTGGACGCGCGATTCTTCCAGCGGCATCGGAACGCTTACTTACGTGCGTAAAAATCTTAAGTTCGGAAGTCTCGGTCACCCTATAACAGATCCCGACGGTAATATCGTGGCGTGCGACAACGGCGGAGTTTTCAATTGCACGATCAACGGAGTCAACAAGGGCAAGCGCGGTGCCGCCGGCGAATTGAAAGGAACGTTTTCTTTTGAAAAACGTATCGGCAGTTTGTATCTTAACAACAAATTCGGCGCCTTCGGCGCGTTCAACGCTTTGCCGTCGTTTTGTAAACAAACGGTACCCGTTGCGGACGTATCGGAAGTTGCGGTAGGCAAAGCGCAAATTTATTGTACCGTGAGCGGCGGAGAACCGCAGTATTTCGATATAGAAATCGTTAAAGCCAACCGCCAAACTACCAAAGGCGACAAGGGAATGGTTATCCACGTTACCGATAAACGTTTGTTGGAAATAACCGGCGGAATAGTGCAGGGAATGAGCGGCAGCCCGATAGTGCAAAACGGCAAACTTGTCGGCGCGGTAACGCACGTTTTTGTAAACGATCCCACTCGCGGTTACGGTATTTATGCTAAATGGATGTTGCAAAATTAAGGTGGCGCTCGGGCATACGGCTTAGGCGCCTAGCGCTTTGCGATGTCGCCAAGTCCGTATGCCCTTGCGCTTGGCGCATCACTCCCTTCGGTCGTTCGCGTAAGGGCAAGGCAGTTACAGTTGTACTTGAAAACCTCCGTAATTGCAATTAGCGCCTCGGATCTCGCTTTGCTAGATAGTCCGCGAATTGCACACCTTGGTTCTTTGCTCTGCGAGAGCCTGTGCAGATAAGACAAAAAAAGTTACTGCTATCTATATAAACTTGAATGGTATAATAACGCTTAATATGTCATTTCGACCAAGCGCAAGCGCGCGGAGAAATCTAGCGACAACGCACGGTATCCGACTTTGGCGTTCTTTCGTAGACCTTGCCGCAAGCAATGCATATTTCGCTTATTGTGCTCATACAACACAGTATGGGCGCGTTTTCTTTCAGACATTATTTAGACGATATTTTGCAATTGTTCCGCACTAACAAAACCAAGGCGGTGGCGTGCGGTGTTTTTGCTATTTTGGGAGTGGCTCTCGGTGTCACAGTGTTTTGTATTTCCAATTACAATTGGTGGTACTACAACAGGTACGACTATGCTTGTAAGTTGCTTTACGGCGGTTTCTTTTCCGTTATGCTAGCTTTTTTGCTTTCGGCGGCGGTCTTGTCGGCGTTGCTCTGTCTGTTTTCCGTGTGGCGTCAAACTAAATTTTTGTGTATCTTTGCGGCGTTTTTGTGGGCATTTTATTTTGGCGCAAACGTCGGCGCAGCATTTACGTGCGTGGGTGTGTGGGCGATCGTATATGCTCTTGTACTGCTTGCGACGGAACTTGCCGTCAACACTTTGTGTTGCTTTTTTATATGGGCGGACGACGCTTGTAATAACAACTTCAAGCAAATTATCGGTTCTTGCAAACCTGTAATAATCTTGCAGTTTGCGGCGGCTATCGTCAAATTATTGCTTATTTTTGTGTTGTTGCGTCCGCTAACTGCTCTAATTTGATTGTTAAAAATAAAAATATTTGATATAATCGTAACGTAATAATCTTTTTCCAACGCGTTCGCTTTTGTTTGCGATTTAACGGCATTACTTCGGTTGCTAAGTTTCGGCAGTATTTTGGAAAATGATATTTTACGTCGCGCGTTTTTGCAAGTCCGTAGATTTTTGCATTTTACAGCGAATAGAAGAGAGAGGTATTTATATGAGAGCCTTTATTTTGGTTATAGACGGTTTCGGTATCGGCGCAATGCCCGATTGTAATTTGTTTGGCGATGCAGGAGCAAACACGCTCAAAAATATTCGCCACGCCTACGACCTTAACGTCCCCACCTTGCAGGAACTGGGACTATACAATATTGACGGCACGTACAACGACGATCGCGAACCTGCCGGCGCCTACGCCCGTTTGGAGGAACTTTCCAAAGGCAAGGACACAACGGTAGGGCATTGGGAAATGGCCGGCGTTATCACCAAAGAGTTTTTGCCCACATTTCCTAACGGTTTTCCCAAAGATTTTATTTCCAAATTGGAAAAAGCCCTTGGCACAAAGGTTCTTTGCAACAAGCCTTACAGCGGAACGGAAGTCATCAAGGATTTCGGCATCGAGCACCTGAAAACCGGCTGCCCTATAGTGTACACTTCTGCGGACAGCGTGTTGCAAATTGCCGTACATATGGACAAGTATACGATCGACGACCTTTACGGTATGTGCGAGAAGGCGCGTGCTCTTTGCACCGGAAAATACGCCGTTGGCCGCGTTATTGCGCGTCCGTTTACCGGAGAATACCCCTTTACACGCACTTCGGAACGCAAAGATTATTCGCTCAATCCTCCTGCAAAAACCGTTTTGGACTTTGTAAAAGACGCAGGTATGGAGAGCGTTGCCGTAGGAAAAATCGAGTATATATTCAACGGTCAGGGCATTACGCGCAGCATACATACTTCAAGCAATTTGGACGGACTGAACAGGACGATAGAAATTGCTAAGGAAAGTTTCGACGGATTGGTTTTTGTCAACCTAGTCGATACGGATATGAAGTACGGGCATCGTCGCGACGTTTTCGGCTATGCGGAAGCGCTGGAAGAAATCGACGCGAAAGTGGCGGAGTTGATCAAAATTATGAAGCACGACGACGTGCTGTACGTTACCGGAGATCACGGCTGCGATCCGACGCATAAGGCTCATACCGACCATACGCGCGAGTACACGCCTTTGCTTGTATACGGTTGCGACGTTGTTCCTACAAACCTCGGCACGATAAAAGGATTTGACGTAATCTGCGATACGATTAAAGAACAACTGGGTATCGGCGGCGGTCCCAAGTCCGTTTGGGAACGAATAACGCGTTAGGTCATTTTGCAGTTGCAATAATATAAATACCGTTCGTCGGCAAATGTGTTTGACGGCGGTTTTTTTTGCGCACAACGGAGTTGACTGCCTCGACGTGCCGTCTGCATTGCCGCTTGTCCTCTTATTTGCACGTATTTACCGTATGGCGCGCGGCAAAAAAATTACGATGCGTATGCGCAGTTGATTCGGGCTTTTTCAACTGCGCTTTGGGATACCGCCGATGCAGTGCGGATATAATGTGCGTTTTTTTCTTTGTGAATCAAGTCGTTTTTTCGTTGTGCAAATATCGAGAATTTTTGTTTTATGAAAAATTTTTCGTAAATAGTTTTCCCTAACGGGAAATTAAAAGCAAACACTATTTTTGCGGGATGGAGAGATAAAAAATGAAATACAACGACAAGGTACGAGTATTAGTAGACAGATCGAAATATCTCAAAGAAAATATTCATCAAGGGGATATTGGTTGGATAAATTTGCCGGAAATTCGTTTTGGAACATTTGAGGTTTTGTTTGAAACAAACGATGAGTATGAAAATGTGAATATTTGCGAAATATATGTGGGCGACTTGGAAGTCGTGGAAGAAAGTACAGTTACCGACGAGCAACTGCTTTCCTACTTGTGCAAAAACGACCCGCGCTGGTGGTGCAAGGTAGAGGGCGGGTACATAATAAATCTCAAAGGCGAACGCAAAAACAAGATTCCGTACAAGTACGATTCCTAAAAAACTTGCATTGAATTTTTGTATTTGCAAAATTTTCCGTAACGAAAACTCTCGTCGTTTCCGACAAAAACGCAATATATTTTCTGCTGCCAAGCGTCAAATACAGCGCAGAAATGTTTTTTAGAATAGCGTCGTTAGGCTTACAAACAGCCTTTCGGCGCTGTTATATTTGGCGGTTAAAACAAAACTCTGCAATAAAGTACGCGTTTGCCTTCTCTTTTACTTACCGTTTGTATTTGTGCATATTGCTTGCGTAACTGCAAATACTAACCGCAAAAAGGAGAGGAATTATGAAGAAAATTATTCTTACAGCCTTGTGTTTGACGCTTGCGGCGTGTTTGCTTGTGCCTACGTTTGCATGCGCGCAGGCAGCCGCTCCCGTCAGCGTCACCGCCAAGGAAGCGTATTTGATGTCTGAGGACGGACAACTTATTTTTGAAAAGAACGCTACAGAAAAGCGTCCTATAGCCAGTATGACCAAACTTATGACTTTGCTTGTAGTTTACGATGCCGTAGACAACGGTGCGGCAAGTTTGGAGGACGACGTATTTGTAAGCGCTAACGCCGCCTCAATGGGCGGTTCGCAGGTATTTTTGGATGCCAACACGACGCACAAATTGGGCAATCTTGTCAAATCCGTAATCGTCTGTTCTGCCAACGACAGCTGCGTTGCCTTGGCGGAACACGTCAGCGGCAGTGTGGAAAACTTCGTTGCCAAGATGAACACGAAAGCCGAAGAATTGGGCCTTGTCGCCACTCATTTTGAAAACTGCACGGGTTTGCCTCACGTGTCGCAATTTTCCTGCGCAAAGGACGTCGCCGCAATGTTGGCGCAAGTGATCCAACATCCGCATTACTTCGAGTGCGCTAACGTTTGGATGGAAGACTACGTTCATCCCGACGGACGCGTTACAGGCATGACCAACACCAACCGTTTGGTGCGCTTCTACGAAGGCTGCGACGGAGGAAAAACCGGCTACACCAACGAAGCGATGCATTGTCTTGCGGCAACGGCTAAGCGCGGAGATACACGCATCATATCCGTAGTAGTCGGTGCAACGGACAGCAAAACGCGGTTTAAGGAAGTCTCGGATATGTTCAACTACGCCTTTGCCAACTACGAAAGCAAGGTGTATCTGGACGGCGCTACTTCCGTCGATCCCGTTGCAGTCAGCGGCGGAAAGCAAAAAACGGTAGACGTAACGGCTAACGGTAAACTTATTGCCTTTGGCAAAAAGGGCGAGGAAGGAAACTGTCAAGTCATCTACAAAACCGGCGAAGTTGCCGCTCCCCTAAAGGCCGGCGACAAAGTCGGTGAGGCAACGTTAGTGGACGCAAACGGGAAAGAAATTGCAAAAGTTGATTTGATCGCTAAAACCGACGTCGCGACAAAATCCTACTGGGATTACGTTCTCGATATCATATAGTTGCTCCGGCATTGCGTTTGTCGCCTTGATTTAGCTTATGCTCAATATTGTAGCAAGACGCAATGCCCTCGCTTTCAGCGTTTCGCTCCCTTTGATCGTTCGCGGAAGGGTAGGGTGTTGCAAAGTCCTAATGCTTTCTCTTTGGCTTAGCAGTGCTCGCAGTGAAAAATATTCAATTGCAGATATAAACGATGGTCAAGAATTGCCGAGCCGCTTTTAAGCGAATTTAACTGTTTTTTCGGTTCGAAGGTCATCGCTCCTGCGGCTCACTGCGTTCACAGTTTTCAAGCGGACAATGATAAACTGCTAAAAATAGAGTCAATAAATTAAACTAGGCGATTGCCTTTGTGCAGTCGCCTTGTCTGTTTGTTTTCTTCTCCCGAAAACGTATTCTTGCTTCAACTTTTTGATTTATTCGTACGTTACGCACAGTAATTTCATAATCTTTTTACGGTAAATTTTAGCATATTTCTCAAAAAAATCAGGCAAAACTGTTGACACGGGGGGGGGTATGCGCTGTATAATGTAATTACCATTGAAAATGGATAACACAAAAAGGAGAACAAAAAAGATGAAAAAACTTGCAAAAATCTTTGCGTTGGTTATGGTTTGCGCGCTTGCTCTTACGGCTCTGGTTGCTTGCTCACCGAAACCCAACACTGATTACGAAACGGCAGTGGCTAATTTGGAAAAGGCTAATTACGAAGTAGAGGCGTCCAAAGACGCTACAGAAATTGCAGCATTTCCCGGACTCAGCCAGATTTCCAGTATGCTCGGAGCTGGCGTAGAAGACGTTGACGCGGCACTTAATGCTGCTTTGGAATCGGAAAAAGAGGACGACATCGGCGAAACTTTGATGATGATTTGGTTCAAAACCGAAGATACGGCAAAGAAAGCGTACGATAATTACGATAAACTTGTTAAGGCTCAAAAGGACACTTATGAGGCTAGCAAAGCGGCTCTTGACGCTATGAAAGATACGATGGGTGAGGAAGCTTACAAATCAGCGTTGGAAGCATTGGAAACCAGCAAAAAAATGATGGACGTGATCAACTACGGCGTAGACGGCAAGGTTCTTTGGATCGGTACTGACGCTGCGATCAACGCAACAAAATAATTAAGGATCGTTATTGTTTTCTCTAAAAAGGCAGTTCTGCACGTCGGAGACGTTTTCCCTTCTCCTTAGTGCGGGATTGCTTTTTTGTCGCTTTCGGCATTACAAACGTTTAACATTTTTCTGCAAAATTTCGGTTGGCATACCGTTTTGGCAATATGCTTAAATGGGGATAGGCGCGGCGGCTCTGTTGCCGTCAATCTGCAAAATTTTATTGTGTAGAAATTCGCATACGTTTAGCAAAGTATTTGTTTTTCCCTAACTTGCTTAATGCCTATGCTTTTGTTGACTTTTGGCTTGCTTTTTGCTAAAATAAACAAGTATGTACGTATATGATTTACTGACAAATTTCGGCGACGGCGTTTGCCGCGAAGGTTTGCTAAACGTTCTTGCCTTTATATTCGCTCTGGTGTTTGCTCTTGTCTTGCACGAACTTGCCCACGGTCTGGTGGCTTTGTGGAACGGCGACGGCACAGCTAAGGCAATGGGGCGCCTTTCTATAAACCCGGTAAAGCACTTCGATATCGTAGGCTTTTTGATGCTGCTTTTGGTGGGTTTCGGCTGGGCGCGTCCCGTCCCCGTCAATCCTAACAATTTCAAGCACAAGCGGTGGGGCGCTTTTACAGTATCGCTGGCAGGCGTATTTACCAATTTGCTGTTGGCGTTTGTTTTTGCGTTGCCTTTCGTTGCGATCGGCGGTATGACGTTTGCCGACAAAAACTCAGCATACTACGCAATGTACTGTCTGTATATGTTTTGTCAGTTTATGGTCGTACTGAACGTTTCTTTTGCGTTGTTCAATCTGCTTCCTCTTTTCCCGTTGGACGGCTACCGTCTTATCGCAAGCTTATCTGGGGAAAATAACGCTTTTATGCGCTTTTTGCGTAGATACAGTTTGTACATTATGTTGTTTTTGCTAGTGTGGGATACAGTGTGTTCCTACGTGCCGGCGCTGTCAAGTTTCTCGCCGCTCGATTGGTACGTTCGTTGGATAGGCGGCAAAATACAACTTGGATTTATCAAGTTTTGGGGGTTGATTCTATGACGGAAGAATACGCTCAACAGTATATGTTTGATACCGAGCAGTCGGTGTTGGAACTGAAACTTACAAATTTTAACGGGCCTCTCGATTTGCTTTTGGAACTTGTAAAAGCCAACAAGATAGAAATAAAGGATATTTTCGTTTCTCAAGTTACCGAACAGTTTTTGCAATATATGGATCAACTGTCGGAAATAGATATCAACAAGGCCGGCGAATACATGGCAATGGCGGCAACTTTGCTGGAAATCAAGGCTCGCGCGCTTATCCCCGTATTGCAGGAACTCAATCCGGACGACGAATCTCCCGAAAAAGTGCTTATCCGTCAATTGGAGGAGTACAAGGTTTTCAAGGAAATAGTCGGCGAACTGAAAGAACAGGAAAACGTCGACCGTTTTTACCGCGAGCCGGATAAAAACGTCGGTAAAGAGGTTTCCGTCATCAAAGAAAATTTGAGCGTAGACGGCTTTATGGAAGCATTTTCCAAATTTTTGATGAAGATGCAAATCAAGGCTCAGGCGGAAAACGTCTCGCGCGCTATCACCCGCGAAAGTTTTTCCGTTGCGCAGAAAATGGCACTTTTGAGGGATATCCTCACGACGGAAAACTCTTTCAAGTTTTCACAACTCTTTACAGAGGATACCGGACGAAACGAGTACATTACGACGTTTTTGGCAATTTTGGAGTTGCTGAAATTACAGATAATCGATGTAGAGCAGGCGGATTTGTTTGAAGATTTTACCGTGACTAAGCGCGAAGGCAGCGATGAAATAAAAGCGGTTTTGGAGGACGATTATGAGTCGTTTGAGTAACGTTATACAATCAATATTGTTCCTTTCCGGCAAGGCCGTGGAGGAAAAGTTTATTAAAGAAAAATTGCAGGTTTCCGACAAGGAATTCCGTGCGGCTGTAAGCGAGCTTATGGCGGATTTCGGCGGAGAAAACGGAATTCATTTGCTGCGTTTCAACGGAAAATTGCAGTTTGCCACAAATCCGGAGTATTCCAAAGAAGTGGAGTCTGTTTTGAATCCCATCAAGGAAAAGGAATTGACCAACGCTATGTTGGAGACTCTTGCTATCATTGCCTACAAACAGCCGGTCACTCGGTTGGAAGTTGAGGAAGTGCGCGCGGTCGACTGCACCTATTCCATACAAAATCTTACGCGTCTTGGGATGATAGAGGCTGTCGGGCACAAAGAGACTATCGGAAAGCCTTTACTTTTTGCTACTACCGACGATTTTTTGAAACGGTTTTCCATCGGAGACGTGACGGAACTGCCTGACTACGAAACGTTATTAGCCAAGTTGAAAGAGATTTCCTACGAAAACACTGCCGTAAAGACGGTGGAAAAACCGATGTTCGACAAGGTGGAGGAAGAACAAGTACCGGAGTTTTTGCAGAATGAGGAAGTGGAAGTAGTAGAATAGACTTGCCGCAGTTTGTCGGCATTGTTTTGAGCAACCGTATTTGCGGTTGCTTTTTTTTATAAAAAAAGTTGTTTATTTTTTATATGCGGAAACTCCGTATAATTATTGTCGCAAAAATGCAGAATTTTTTCTCGCTGCGCTCGAAAAAGTTGTAGATTTTCATTTATATTCAAACAGGTATATTTTTTATACGGAAAATCCACACTAACAAAGGTTATGATAATTGCGCTGACAACCGTAATGTTTATTGCCGTGCTTGTTATGGCGCCCCTTCGCGCAAGAGTGGCATTTTGTCTGAACTTTGCTCAAAAAGTGCTGATAGTGCGTCTTAAAATTTTTCATATAACGTTTTTTAATGAAAAATTTACTTTGAACGGCAAATATCTTAACTGTCAAGGCTCGGTGGATACCAAAATCAATCTGCCGGAAATAGATCCGAAAGGCGGCAAATTTTATCTGAAAGCCGTCGTCGTAGATAGCGTAAACGTAACCGTTGCTACAAACTATATTGTCCAAAGTCCGCAAACTATGGTGATTTTGGAAGGTCTGGTTTTTATGTCAACGACGGTTGCCTGCGCATTATCTAACTGTAAAATTCACGTTGCTACGCAAATGGCTAATTCGACTGCAATATACGGAGAGGCACGTATGAGCGTAAGCCTTGCGGGAGTTTTTCTCGCTATGTTCCGTTCTTGGGCGAATTCGCTTAAAACAGGAAAGAAAGCATGAGCGGCAAAAAAAGTTGCTGTATTTCGGACTGTTGCAACTGTAAATTGCATGTGTCTTACTTAAAAAAACAACAAATTTCAAAAGGAAGTAAGCAATATGGATCAACAAATAAGCGATATTGTGGAAACCGCCGTTTCTAATCTCAGTAAGGTCGCCGAAGTAAATACGATCATCGGTAAGCCGATAGTAACTATGGACGGTACGACTATTATGCCTATTTCGCAAATCACGTTTGCGTTTATGGCGGGCGGCGGCGAATACGGCAACAAAGTTCCACCAAAAAAGTTTATCGGAGACGGTTCTTTGGCTAATTTCGCCGGCGGCAGCGGCGGCGGCGCAAGTCTTACTCCCGTCGGATTTTTGGTCATTGACCGCGAGGGCGTGCGTGTGATCGAGGCAGACCGCGAAAGCACTGCAAACAAAATTTTCGACGTTGCAAAGGACGTTGTAAAATCTTTCAAAAACTAGCAACGCAGCGTGATCGGTAAGTTTAAGTAATTTGCGCTTACACTAAACGCTATTTTGCGTCGGCATACGTTGAACGTTACGTAGGTCGACGGATTTTTGCAAATACGCTTGGAAGTCGTGCGGCAAGTCGGTTGCATAAATAAATCGTTAGCGTGCCGACGAGCCGGCGGACTTTTCCGCGACGGACAGCGTGGCGTACATATATGGTTACTACAAAAACGACAAAAAATTTAATATGTCTTGTTCTGCTGTTGTGTTTGACGTTTGCGGCGGTTGTGTCTTTAAGCGGATCGGCACAGGCTGCGGCAAATTTTCAAACTTCCGCTCAAAGCGCAGTGGTTATGGAAAAATCAAGCGGCCGCATTCTGTGGCAAAAAAATGCCGATGCGCAACTGCCAATGGCCAGCACTACCAAGATAGTCACAGCCTTGACGGTGATAGAGCGCGAACCGGATCTAGATAAGTCTGTGGAAATCCCTGCCGAAGCTTGCGGGATCGAGGGATCGTCCGTATATTTGCGCGTCGGCGAACGCCTTACGGTGCGCGAACTGCTGCTAGGGCTGATGCTCCGTAGCGGCAACGATTGCGCAGTAGCATTGGCTCTAAATACCGGCGGTACGGTGGAAAACTTTTGTAAAATGATGAACGAGACCGCCGAAAACGTCGGCTGCGAAAACAGCAATTTTGCCAATCCGCACGGATTGCCGGACGACAATCACTATACCACGGCAAAAGATTTGGCGCGCATCACTTGCAACGCCCTCAAAAACCGTGATTTTGCGGAAATCGTTGCGACTAAGAGCGCTAAAATCAGCAACGACGGCTACGACTACTTGCGCGTCCTGACAAACAAAAACAAACTGCTTTTCAACTGTGAAGGCGCCGACGGGGTAAAAACCGGATATACTAAAAAAGCCGGTCGTTGCTTTGTGGGGAGTGCAACGCGCAACGGTATGCAAGTGGTGGTAGTAGTGTTGAACTGCGGTCCTATGTTCGAGGATACGGCAAGCCTCTTGGATGCCGCTTTTGCGGAATACGAATTGAAATGCGTCGTTCCTCAAAACAAACTTTGCGGCGTCGTTTACCGTCACGGTAAACCCACCTACTACTATTGCGAAGATCCCTTCTACTATCCTCTTGCCGAGGGCGAAAAAGCGACCACGAGAGTGTATGTAGAAGAAAACGAACAAAAAATAGAAGTAGACGTGAACGGCGCAACGGTGTTTACGCGCAAATTGATTCCGGTAGAATAAATGTAAACCTGTTGCGGCTTACAAATTTAACGGTCTGTCCCTTTTGTCTGTACGCCGTTAAAAAAATCTCAAAAAACTCTTTGTGATTATTTTCGGTGATTTGTAAGGTTTTCACCTTTTCTATAGGCGAACCATGTGTCAAAATACGTATTTTGCATAATACTATTACAGACATAACATACGATTTTGCATATAGAAAAGGCAAATTTAGCCGCAATTTATCAATAATATATCTAAATAACAAAATACTTGCAATTTCCGCTCAAAAAGGTTACTATATTATTCAGTAATCTTTTTTGTCGTATTTTGCAGATAACTGCGGCGGCAAAGAATCTTCCGCCGCGCGGATCGGCGGTGGCGCGGTCGTGTGTGATTTTTTTGACGAAGGATTGTTGCTGCGGCTAAGAAACAGCGTGCGTTATTTTTATCGTTACTAAAGCGGTGAACGCAGTTGGCGATATGCTTGCAAAATTATTTCGGCGCACGGAACCGTTGCGCAGGATAAGAGGAAATTTATGGAAAGACTTAATAAATATTTGGCCGCATGCGGAGTTGGCAGCAGACGCGAGTGCGATAGAATAATTCAAAACGGAGAAGTGAAAGTCAACGGTAAAATCGCCGCTTTGGGGGCGGTCGTAGGCGATGACGATCAAGTGACCGTTCGAGGTAGGCGCATAGGGCAAAAGGCTAAAAACTTTTACGTAATGCTGCACAAACCCAAAGGTTACGTTACCACCGTAAAGGACGAATTGGGACGCAAGACCGTCATGGATCTCGTAGACGGAGTGCCTGCGCGTTTGTTCCCGGTAGGGCGGCTCGACTACGACACGGAGGGGCTGTTGCTGCTTACCAACGACGGCGACGCGGCAAACAAACTTACTCATCCCAAAAACAAAGTGGAAAAAACTTACGTCGCACGCCTGTCCGGCTCTCTAGCCGAGACCGAACGCAAACAGTTGGAGCAAGGAGTGACCGTAGACGGCTCTCCTACAGCGCCTGCCAAAGTCAAAATAGTTCAACGCGACGAGCATCACACGCGCGTTGAAATAACGGTGACGGAAGGCCGCAATCACCAAATCAAAAAGATGTTCGAGTGCGTCGGCAAAGAGGTGGAGTTTTTGAAACGCGTTTCCGTGGGCGAGTTGCATTTGGGCGGTTTGCAGCGCGGCAAGTACCGTTTTCTAAACGACAAAGAACTTGCCTATATCAAATCCCTGAAGTGACGTAATTATCCGTTACGCGGAGTTATATGCGATACGTTTCCGAAGTTTTGCGTTTGTGTCGCCGTAAAGCAAGGAGACGCTATTATGTCGATATTGCAACCGGATATTAAATACCGCAAAGGAAAATCTATATGAAAATACTTCTTACAAACGACGACGGAATAGATTCCGAAGGCTTGGGGCTGCTTTGTCAGCGCCTGAGTTCGCTTAACCACCAAGTGTACGTTGTGGCGCCGGACGGTCAGCGTTCTGCTACCGCACACGGGGCATGCTTTTTCAAACGTCTGTACGTCAAGCGTATGGAAAACTACTTTAATGCAACGGAAGCGTACGCATTTTCCGGCACTCCGTCCGACTGCGTTAAATTTGCGGAAAGCGTCCTCAAAATTCCGTTTGATTTGCTTGTTTCCGGACCTAACAACGGCGAAAACAGCGGCAATGCCATTTTGTATTCCGGTACGGTGGGCGCGGCGGAGGAAGGCGTTTTGTGCGGTTACAAAAGCATTGCGCTTTCCCGCTTAGGGCGCGGAGGCAGTTTTGTTACGGCCGTAGACTTTCTTGTGCGCAATTTGGACGAATTATGTAAAATAAGTATTAAGGACACGTTGCTTAATATCAACGTGCCGGATTTACCTGCCGAGCAAATACGCGGCGTGCGCGTTGTAAAACACAGCGAAGCGAAACTTTACAACGACTACATGGAACCGCAAACCGACGAACCAGACTGCTTTGTAAGCACGGGTTTCCGATGCGATTTGCAGGAAAAAGACACTGACGTCGCGCTGTCGGAGGCAGGCTATATCACCGTCACTCCGCTTTCCATAGTGCGCACTAATTTCGACGCTATTTACGCGCTTAAACATTTGGAAAAACGTCTAAAATAGCGCAGGAGAGACAAATCTCGCAACGCCGTTTGGTCGGAGGCAATTATGGATATTGTAGTTATCGGCGGAGGCCCTGCCGGAATGATGTCAGCAGTGGCTGCGGCAAATTGCGGCGCTCGCGTCACATTGATGGAAAAAAACGAAAAGCTGGGAAAAAAACTTTACATAAGCGGTAAAGGCCGTTGCAACGTTACCAACGACTGCGCAGTTGCCGATTTTTTGCCTAACGTCGTTACTAGTCCCAAATTTTTGCAAGGGGCGCTTCACAGATTTTCGCCGCAAAACACAATTGATTTTTGCTCCGAACACGGTTTGCTGCTCAAGGTAGAACGCGGAAACCGCGTTTTTCCGCAAAGCGACAAGTCCAGCGACGTGATCAAGACTTTTACCAAGGCGCTGGAGGAGGAACGCGTATCGGTACTTTTAGGTTGCGAAGTTTTCTCCGTTTCCTATTTCGGACAAGGTTTTTTGCTGCAAACTTCCGCAGGCGTGCGATCTTGCGATAAAGTAATTGTTGCAACCGGCGGTTACAGTTACCGAACGACCGGCAGCGACGGTTTCGGCTATTGCGTTGCCCGTGATTTCGGTCATACGGTGGTTGACCCAAAACCTGCGCTCTGCCGTATTTTATGCAAGGGGACGTCCGCTCTCGAGGGACTTTCTCTCAAAAACGTACAAATAAGTTTTGTCGCGGAAGGCAAGACGGTTGCAAGCGAGTTCGGAGAAATGCTGTTTACCGACGACGGAGTGTCCGGTCCTGCGGCGCTCACTTTATCATCGCGTGTGACGTCTTTCGTTCACTATGATTCCCGTCGGGCACGCTCCGCGCAAGTTTGTTTAGATTTGAAACCTGCGCTTTCTTCTGAAAAGTTGGACGACAGAGTCCTGCGCGATTTTTCCGAAAGGATGAACAAAAATTTTGAAAACGCATTGGACGCGCTTTTGCCCGCGCGCTTAGTTGGTGAAGTAGTGCGTCAATGCGGTATTTTTCCTGATAAAAAAGTAAATAAAATTTCCGCTGCCGAGCGCACCGATTTGGTAAGCACGCTTAAAAATCTCTCTTTTCCGTTTGTCGGTTTGGACGACGTCAACAACGCTATAGTAACTTGCGGCGGCGTAGACGTACGCGAAATAGATCCCAAAACAATGCAAAGCAAACTGCAAAAAGGTTTGTATTTTGCGGGCGAAGTGCTGGACGTGGACGCGCTTACCGGCGGCTACAATATCCAAATCGCATTGTCCACGGGTTACGTCAGCGGCATTTCCGCTTCTCTGGAGGAATAAACTGTTATGTTAAAAATCGTCCGCGGCGCCGTATGCGCTCAAAATACGGCGGAAAGTATCTCACAGAACGCTTCCCGATTGATCGGGGAAATCCTTTCCCGCAACCGTTTGGAAAACAAAAACGTATCTGCGATATTTTTTACCGTAACGCGCGATCTTGACGCGGCTAATCCGGCAACCGCCGTAAGAAGGGAATTTTGTATGGATAACGTCGCTTTTATGTGTTCGCAGGAAATGTCTGTTGTAGGCATGCTACCCTTTTGCATACGTGCGGCGGTGTTTGCGGAAACGGAACAAAGTTCGACTCTTATCCCTGTGTATCTCGGCGACGCGGCAATTTTACGTCCGGATTTGTCTTGAACCGTTGCAATTTTTCTGCGCGTTTGTTAAAATCTTTTTGCAAAGGTTGTGTATAGAATCTAATCGGTTTTGTATGTAAGACGCGCCTGTGCCGAGTATCGTTTTTCCGCGTGATTATTTGTATAACGTATTTTACGCAGGCAAGTCAATAACGTCGCCTGCTGTTTAACGGCGTAGTTTGCGGCGCACGCTGCATACAAAAGCGTATAACAACTAGAATAAAAGTAAAGGACTCTCGGAGGTTCCGTGAACAAATTTGTAGTACTGATAGCGTCAATAGCAAGGATCTTGGTCAAGCCTTTCTTTCCCGTCAAGGTGATAGGCCCTCGCAAACTGCCCAAACGGAAAACGCTACTTGTAGGTAATCACATTTCCGGTTGGGATCCCGTGGTGTACACCATGTGGTCAAAAACTTGGCTGTCATTCGTTTACAAGGCGGAGTTCGACCGTTCCGCAGTGCTGAATTGGGTATTTAAGGGATTGGATTTCGTTCCGGTTCACCGCGGCGAAGTGGATCTTGCCGCAACGAAAGCCATTTTGAAAAATCTCCACGACGACAAAATAGTGGGGTTGTTCCCCGAGGGCACGCGCAATCCGCGAACCGACTGCTTGCAGCCATTCCATACGGGCGCGGCTATGTTTGCGCTCAAAACGCATTCGCCCGTGCGGCCTTTTTGTATTTGGGATAAATCCAAGGCTTTTCACAAGAATTACATACTGATAGGCGACGAATTTACTTTGGACGAATTCTACGGCAAGCCGCTTACAAAAGAAGTGCTTGCGGAGGCCACAGAGCATATCCGTTGCAAGGTGGACGAATTGCGTATCCGATTGGACGAAACGCTTGCGAAAAAAGGCAAACGTCGTCGCAAACTTTCCAAGAAAGAAGTGGAAAAAATCAACCGCTACAACCAAAAACAAAAAACGCAGGAAAATCAATTTGCCGCAAACGAGGGCGAGGGTAAATAATGAGAATACTTCTCCCAAAGGAATACGGTTTTTGCACGGGCGTGTCCACTGCTATTACAAAAGCCTTGTCAGTTTCCGGCAGGGCGTTTTGTTTGGGCAAGTTGGTCCACAACGCGCACGTGGTGGATATGTTAAAAGAAAAAGGCGTTGTGACCGTCGACAGTATCGAGGACGTGCCGGACGGAGAAACGGTTATAATCCGAGCGCACGGCGCGCCTCCTCAGGTGTTTGACCGTGCCCGCGAAAAAGGACTTACCGTTGTCGACGCTACCTGTCCTTACGTATCAGCAATACAAAAAAAAGCAAAAAAGTACCACGACGAGGGCTACAAAATAGTGCTTGTCGGCGACGCGGTTCATCCGGAAATACAGGGGATAAACGGATGGTGTCAAAATACGGCGACAGTCTTTGACGGTAAGGGCGAATTGCGTATTTCCGGGTGTGAAAAAGCTTTGGTATTGTTCCAAACGACCTTCGATACGCGTTCCTTTGAAAAAACTTTGCAAAATATTTTTGCAGATGGCGTCAAAACGCTTGAAATATTCAACACAATTTGTTATACTACTACACAAAGGCAATATTATGCCCAAATGCTGTCCAAGCAGTGCGATTTGGCGGTGGTCGTGGGGGACAAACACAGTTCCAACACAAACCGACTTGTTCAAATCGCATCGCAAAACTGTCCGACGGTTTTGTGCGACGGCGCAAACGCGCGTGATATCGACTTAAATAACAAACGAAATGTATGCATCATTTCGGGAGCATCAACTCCGACCGAGTTGATCAAGGGGGTTTTGGAAAGAATGGTAGACAGTGCAAAAGAAACCGTAGCAGTGGAAACGGTAGACGCTGAAGCAACGGCAGCGCAAACGGTAGCGGAAGTACAACCGGAAACGGCAAACGAAGCGGCGCCTGTTGCGGCGGAGTCGGCGGCAGAAGAAAAGGTGATGGACAAAAACGAAGCAATGTTGGCAAAAGCCGTGTCTCAAATAAAGGAAGGTCCCAGATACCGTCCCGGACAAAAGGTAAAGTGCCGCGTCGTTTTGATGTCGGAAGACGGAGTATACGTAAGCATACCCAACGCCAAAAAAGAAGGGTTTATCCCCAACGAAGAGTTGGCGATGGACGGCGATTACAAAGCGGTCAAAGCCGAGTTGAAAGCCGATCCCGACGCGACTATCGAGTGCGCGGTCATTTCCGTAGACAAGGGCATTACCCTTTCCAAAAAAGTGATAGACGAGCGTTATAAGGACGACGAACTTGTCGGCGGTATAAAGGAAGGCAAGGAATTCTCCGTTACGATGACTCGCACGGGCAAAAATTGCCTGACGGGAAGACTCGGCAGTTACACCGTCGTAGTGCACGCTTCTCAAATAAAAATCGGTTTTGTAAAGGAACTGGACAAATACGTCGGCAAAACTCTGCGCTTGGTTTCTTCCGAAGATAAAGTAGACGACTCCAAACACGTAATCTATGCAAGCCAAAAGGCGATTTTGCTTGCAGAGCGCAAGGAGAAGGAAGACGAATTTTGGAACAATATCGAAGAACAGGAAATTGTCGAAGGCAAGGTTTTGCGTTTTGCAAGTTTCGGCGCTTTCGTAGACGTTCGCGGTTTCGATTGCTTGGCTCATACTTCCGACCTTTCTTGGGAACGCGTAAACGGTCCGGCAGACGTTTTGGAAATCGGCAATACCTACGAGTTTGTAGTGCTTGCTTTGGACAGAGAAAACAACCGCGTATCTTTGGGATACAAACAACTTCAACCCAAACCTTGGGAACTTGCGGAGGAAAAATTCCCCGTTGGTACCATAGTAAAAGGTAAGGTTGCACGTTTGATGCCGTACGGTGCTTTTATCGAATTGGATAAACATATCGACGGTTTGTTGCACGTATCCAACTATTCTTGGGAATGGATTGACGACATCAACAAAGTATTGAAGGTCGGCGACGAGGTGGAAGTGGAAGTTTTGGAATTCGACGCCGAACAGAAACGCATCACTCTTTCCCGCAAAGCGCTTATGGAGCGTCCGGAAAATTTCTCTTCCGCTCCGGAAGCAGATAAGGAATAGTTGACATAACGTCTGCGAGTTGATAAACGCGCGAGGCAAAACGCAATACGTACGGTTATCTAGGTCGATAGACGCAATGTGTATTCTGTATAAGATTGCCGTTAAAACAGTATTATCTGTATTTTAGGTAAAACACTGCCTTTTGGGCAGATGACCGTGTTCTGGGAAGATAGATCGCTCCGACTTTCTTCTCGGATTGCGGCAAATATATAAAAGGAGAACAACACAATGAACAAACAGGAAATCATCGCAAAGTTTGGCAGAAAGGAAGGCGACACAGGTTCGCCGGAAGTGCAAATCGCGTTGCTCACAGAGCGTATCAACCACCTCACCGAGCACCTAAAAACGCACCAAAAGGATCACCACAGCCGCAGAGGTCTGCTGCAAATGGTAGGTCGCAGAAAGGGGCTTTTGGATTATCTCAAACAAACGGATATCGAAAAGTACCGTAAAATCATTGCCGAACTCGGCTTGAGAAAATAACGTAACCGAAAAAGGTGGGGCTTGCAACCATAGCCTTACCTTTTTTATTGCCGTCATTGGCAAAGCCCAATAAGTCGTAACAACCCAAATTATTACTATTGAACGGAAATGTAAATTGTTTTGCGAGGCGCATTTTTGGTTCGCGTTACAAATACGGTCGCTTACGGCAAAATAAACGACGATATTGCCGCAAAACAGCATGAGTTGTTTTGCGAATTTGATAAAAAGGAGAAACTATATTTATGGCAAAATTCAAAAAAATCGACGGACAGGTTGGCAATAGACCTTTCCATATCTTCGAAACGGAAATCGGCGGACGCACCGTGCAGGTTGAAGTCGGCAAATATGCCGAACAGGCAAACGGCTCCGTTATGGTAAGTTGTGGCGAAACCGTGGTTATGACCAACGTTACGCTTGCAAAAGCGCCTCGCGACGGTATCGATTTCTTCCCTTTGGGAGTAGATTTCGAGGAAAAAATGTATTCCGTAGGCAAAATCCCCGGAGGGTTCAAAAAGCGCGAAGGACGTGCCAGCGACAAAGCAATATTGACAAGCCGCCTTATCGACCGTCCCATTCGTCCGTTGTTTCCCAAAGGCTTTCTAAACGACGTCAGCGTCGTTGCAACGGCAATGTCCGTAGAACCGGACGTTCAGCCGGAAGTGTATGCAATGATGGGCAGTTCCATAGCCCTTGCTATTTCCGATATTCCCTTTGCCGGACCTACCGGCAGCGTAGTAGTGGGTTACGTGGACGGAAAGTACGTTATCAACCCCACTCAGGAACAAAAGGAAAAGAGTCTTTTGAACCTTAACCTTGCGGGAACAAAAGACGCGATAATGATGGTAGAAGCCGGCGCTAACGAAATTTCCGAAAAAGAAATGTTGGACGCAATTTTGTTCGGTCACGAAGCGATAAAGGAACAATGCGAGTTTATCGAGTTTATCGTAAAGAACGTAGGCAAGCCCAAAAAGGATATCGAATTGCATCTTCCTCATCCCGAATACGAGGAGATCGTTCGCAAATACGCTGACAAAATGCTTTCCAAGGCTTTGGAAACGTTTGACCGTCACGAGCGTCAGGCAAACCAAGACGCCGTCGAGCGCGACGTTGTGGCTCATTTTGAAAAAACAAATCCGGAACTCGTCGGAGAAATCGGCGATATTCTGTACAAGATGACCAAAGAAAAAGTCCGCGCGCGTATATTGAACGAGGGCGTGCGTCCCGACGGCAGAGGACTTACGGAAATCCGTCCCATTTGGTGCGAAGCAGGCGTTTTGCCTCGCGTGCACGGCAGCGGAGTATTTACCCGCGGTATGACGCAAGTTATCACCACCTGCACTTTGGGAACTATTTCCGAAGTTCAAAAGTTGGAAAACTTGGACGATAACGACACCTACAAGCGCTATATGCATCAATACAATATGCCCGGCTATTCTACGGGCGAAGCAAAACCTTTGCGCAGTCCCGGCCGCCGCGAAATCGGTCACGGAGCGCTTGCAGAACGCGCTTTGGAACCGGTAATTCCAACGGAAGACGAGTTCCCGTACGCAATCCGTACCGTTTCGGAAGTCGTTTCTTCTAACGGCAGCACGTCGCAGGCCAGCATTTGCGGCAGCACCTTGGCGCTTATGGATGCAGGCGTGCCTATAAAGGCGCCCGTTGCAGGTATCGCTATGGGTCTTATGAAGAGCGAAGACGGCAAAAAAGTTGCTATTTTGTCGGATATTCAAGGCTTGGAAGATTTCTTGGGAGATATGGACTTCAAAGTCGCCGGCACGGAAAAGGGAATCACCGCTATCCAAATGGATATCAAAATCAAGGGTATTGACGAAAATATTCTGCGCACCGCGTTGGAACAAGCCCGCCAAGGCCGTCTGTATATCCTAAGCAAAATGTTGGAAGTTCTGCCTGCTCCCCGTACGGAACTGTCCAAATACGCTCCAAAAATCATTTCCTTTACTATCGATCCCGACAAAATCCGAGAGGTTATTGGTAGCGGCGGAAAGGTTATCAATAAGATTATAGAGGAAACGGGCGTCAAAATCGACATTACCGACGACGGCACGGTATTTATTGCAACTGCCGATGCGGAAATGTCCGCCAAAGCCAAAGCAATGGTGCTTGCTATTGCCAAAGATCCGGAAGTGGGCGAGGAGTTCACCGGCAAAGTTGTACGCATCTTGGATTTCGGCGCGTTTGTGGAACTTGCACCCGGCAAGGACGGTATGATCCATATCAGCAAACTTGCAAAGGAACGCGTGGAAAAGGTAACGGACGTCGTCAACATTGACGATACAGTCACCGTCAAAGTTATTAAAATCGACGACAAGGGAAGGATCGACCTTAAACTTATTAAAAAGTTGTAATTGTCTTGCAAGACGCTTTTCCTTACAAGGGAAGAATTGATTTGAAACTTATCAAAAAGGCAACTGTTTGCACATTGCTAAATTATAATTTCAAAAAGCGGAAAGAACACGTTCTTTCCGCTTTTTCGTTACCCCAAATTATGCAGATAAAAATTTTGTGAGAAAAAAACGGCCTTTGTTATTGACAATTGGCGTTTTGGTGATACAATGCGTTTAGAATAAATGTTCCAAATAATAGCCAAACGGTTGCCAATATCAAGGAGGTATGATACAATATGGATAACACCAACGTAAACGCCGTTCGCAGCGTGCAATCGGTGCACGAAGAAGCAAAGGCGTTCTTTTCCGACTGGATAAGGATAAACGATGACCAAAGCAAATGGACGATAGAGGATTTTTCTTACAAAGACGGGGTGCCGGATAAAGTCGAGAACCATTGCTGGAAATGTATCACCGTCAACCACTGTTGGTTTGTTGACGAAGTTGATAAAAAGCCGCAGGAATTCGATTACGGCAGATATACGCAGCAGGACGTGCCGCAATCCAAACGCGGTTTGTACCACCCCAACTGTCATTGCAAAAAGTTGCCAATTCGCAATCCGCAACCTTCGGATATACAACTAATTGAAACGGAAGGCAAGATAGACTATATGTGGAAAAGTAAGCTGCATTTGTATCATTTATGTGGCTATGCTGACGACGAAAAGGAATATTTTGAAAATTTAATTGCGCAAAAGACGAAAGATTCCTATGTTTCCGGCAATTATGAATGCGAAAAACATGATAAATATGGTTATAAAATCAATTGTATTTTCAAAATACCCAGTAAGAATCCCAAACTGGGCAAGGAAATAGAAATGTGGTCCAACTGGATGATTTTTCCAGACGGAACGCTGAAATGTAATTCTTATTTTGGAGGAATGGATAAAAAATGAAATACTTTGACTATGTAAGGGTAATAAAGGACAGACCGGAATATGCCGAGTGCAACGTGCATGCAGGCGAAGTCGGCAACATTTGGAGCGCGGAAATACGCGACAATTTGTTTTACGTAATGTTTGAAACAGGCGATGAGTACGATTTCTATAAGTATTGCGAAATACGGATAGAAGATTTGGAGTTTGTAAAGGAGTGCGATTGGTGGGAAGTTACCGATGAAAGGCTTTTGGCGGCCTTGCCGAAAAAGGATCCGCGTTGGTGGTGCAAAGTAGAGGACGGCTATATTCTAAACTTCAAGGGCGAACGCAAAAACAAAATTCCTTACAAATACGACAGTTGAGGAAGACGGCTTTACCATATTTTAAGTATGCCGTGCGTTGTTTTATTTTATTTCTAAAGCAATAAATCGAATATCTTTCAAATTGATCCGAATAAAAATGCCGCCACGGGGCTTTATTTGCCCTTGTGGCGGTTTTCCGTTTGTTTTCAATTCCCGTAGTCGGTTGGAGCGGTGCGCGTCATCAACGCGTTTTGGGAGTCTACAAACGTTTTTTGCACGGTCGTTCACCTGGATCATTCGCTTGTTTCGGCGTTTTCTGCAACGTTACCGTCGGTATGCTTTTTTGCGCGGATTTTACGCTTTTTCGTCTTATTCTCCGCATCGTCGGCATTTTCTGGATTTTTGAGAGTATCGTCGGTATTTACGTTCTCTTTTCTTTCCGCTGTGTCGGCACTTTCTACGCTTGTTTGTGTCGTTGCATCCGTTTGCGCAGCGGCGGTGCTAGTCGTATCGTTTTCGGTCGGCACATTGTCCTCGTCAATTTGTTCTTTTGGTAGCCGTCCCGTCGCCGTTTCGTCGGTTTGCAGCCAACGCCACTTTTTCCACAGTTTTTCCGTCTGTGCAAACAGCAGCGGATACACGCCTATCAGTAAAAATACCGTAACGGCGTATCTCAGCACGCGGAATATGCGTTCGAACCAGACGTTATCTTTGTACCCTTTGTATATTGCCCCGACGATTCCTTTTGTGCCTTCGTTAAGTCCCAAAAACAGCGCTCCGCCAATAACTACGCGCAGCACTACGCGCCACCAAACTTTTGTGTTGCGGAATTTTGTTACTTTCTCCTCAAACAGCAGCCCCAAAGTAAAGCCGACAGCCAATCCGTAGCTTGTGTAGAAGTCGCTTGTTTTGCAATAGAAAAATCCCGCAAAACCGATAAGCAACACGCCGCCGTACACAAAGTACTTGTTCGGTACAATTTTTATCAGCCAATTCATCAAGAATATTACGCCTACGCCCATAGCTAGTCCCGCAATTACGTCCGTGGGGTAGTGCGCTCCCAAGTAGTTGCGGCTAAGTGCCACCAGCACAGGAATAATTGCGCCGCTTATCCAAAGCCATTTACGCTTGGGTTTGTCGTTATAAGCAAGCGCCGTGCCAAGAAACACGGAGGCGGATCCCGACGAGTGTCCGCTCGGGAATGAGTATCCGGAAACGTCGCGGAAGTTGTGTACGGTGCCCACGTGCGCATCAAAAGGACGCGTGCGGCAGGCAATATTTTTAACAAGCGGATTCAACAGCGTTGCCGTTACCATAAAAAGTCCTATTTTTTCGCCGCGGTGCTTGTCCAAGCCCCAATATACAAGCCCCAGTACGCCCACCAAAACCATTTCTTCGCCGAACATGGAAATAAAGTTCATCAGGTAGTACAAAAAACTGCCTTTACCGCCCAGACTTTGCAGCCAAGTGATAAAAGGTATTTCAAAACCTAATTCCCAAGTACGTCCGATTTCTCCTGCGCACAGTAAATTTAACATACGCTCCTTCTCCTTTTGCTGCACATCCAAAACCTTTTACTTGCAAAAATTTGCGCGCAACAATTGCAATAGAATTGTAACACAATATGCTCCCTTTTTCAACAGTGTGTGTAAAGTTTTGTAAAGTTGTCAAGCTCCGGCCTAATACTGCGCCGCCTCTTTGAGTAAACAAAAAGGCTCTCGGTTTCGAGAGCCTTTCGATAAACTATAAATTATATCAGTTTTCTTTATTGGCGGTTCTGATGCAGCGGGTGCAAACGTACTCTGTGGATTCCTTTCCGTTGATTTCCACTTTCACCTTTTTCAAATTGGCGCTGTAAGTTTTAGGGGTCTTTCTGTTAGAGTGGCTAACAAGATTACCGGACATCTTGCCCTTTCCGCATATTGCACATACTTTCGACATATCGCACACCTCCGTGTCAGTTAAACGTTTAGTAAATCATGCTAGATTATATTACCACTTATTTGCCCTTTTGGCAAGCAAAATGATACAACTTTTTTGCGTTTGTATCATTGTTTGGTTACACGCTCCGTTTGCTTTTATTGTTCCTGATGCGGTAGCGATTATTGCTTTCTTGTTTACAGTTATTTTACTGCGCCTTTCGGATTGTTCGACGTAACGGTTGGCTGCTCTAAAGCAAGGTTTATATTTCTTAATGGCTGCAAATGTTGAGACTCGGACAGTCGTCAGCGTTTAGCGGTAAATGCGGCTTTCATTACAAAGCGTTTTTTTGTTGATCTATCAGCGAGTTTTGTTTGTTGTAACAGGCAGTTTTTGTGTGCCTTTTATCGCCGGTTTATCTTCTGTTTGTAATGTTTCCCAATGTTTCACAACTTGCAATATTATCTCTAATTTAGAATATTTATAATTCAAAAATATCCTAAATAGAATAAAAATGCATTAAAACGCGCTTACAAATATGCATTTTTTGTCATTTACGACGATTTTCGGCAAAATATACTTGTTAAAAAGCGCATTATGATGTAAAATATTATAGTTAAAAGGAGGTGAAATCAAATTGGCATTGCGCACTAACAATTCTTACGGCACGCTTACCGTGTCCGATGACGTGATTGCCTCTCTTGCGGGTTATTTTGCAACCGAGTGCTACGGCGTAGTGGAAATGGTGCCGTTTGGTTTTTCCGACGCTTTTACGGATATTTTCAGACGCAACGGAAAAAGCCGCGGCGTACGCGTAGCCACCAAAGGGGATAGAATTTTTGTAGATTTGTACGTCAAGTTCAAATACGGTCTGCCCGTTTCGGCAACAAGCGAAAGTTTGAAAAGAACCGTAAAATACGGTTTGGAACACTTTACCGGTATGATTGTGGATACTATCGACGTCCACGTGGTTGGTGTTAAACTGTAATTTAACAATTTACTATCGCTAAAACTCCAAGGAGAATCTGATGTCTTCTGCATATTCTAACACAACGCATATCACCGCTTCGGTAATGAAGCGTATGTTTATTTCCGGCGGAAAAATGTTGGAAGTAAACAAGGCGCAGGTAGACGCCTTGAACGTATTTCCCGTTCCCGACGGCGACACTGGAACAAATATGTCTCTAACGATGATGTCCGCCGTTAGAGAAATCAATTCTCTCACAAGCACCAGCATGACGGAATTTGCCGACAAACTTTCCAAAGGCGCGCTTAGAGGCGCTCGCGGCAATTCCGGCGTTATTCTTTCTCAAATTCTAAAAGGCTTTGCCAACGTTATTTCTTCATGCGAAGAAGTTGATACCCGTTCGTTTGCAAAAGGTCTTAAGGAAGGTGCCGAGCTTGCGTACAGCGCCGTAAGCAAACCCAAAGAAGGCACTATTTTAACGGTTATCCGTTCTATGGCGCAGGAGGCTTTAGATATAGCCAAGCGTCAAAGCAGCATCGAAAAGTTTATGAACGGAGTCTTGCAAAAAGGCGAGGAGACCCTTGCTCAAACTCCGGATATGTTGGACGTTTTGAAAAAAGCGGGTGTTGTCGATAGCGGCGGTTACGGCCTCATTACCTTGTTCAAGGGGCTTATAATGGGGTATTTGGATCAGGAAATTACCGGAGCGGAAGAATACGTAATAACCGATGCGAAACCGCAAACTCCGCAAAGCGAATTTCCGGATGACCGCGAACTGTTTGTCGATTACGAAAGTTTGGGAGAGTTGGATTTCGGTTACTGCACCGAGTTTTTCATTACCAATATCAAAAAGCGCACAACGGTAACGGATATAGACAAATTGCGCGCATACTTAAACGAAATCGGCAATTCCGTAATTTGTATAGGTGACTTGTCACTTATAAAAGTACACGTTCACACAAACAATCCCGGAAAAGCTTTATCCAAGGCGCTGACGCTTGGCGAGTTGGATAAAGTAAAAATAGAAAACATGATGGAGCAAAACCGTCAACTTCGCGCCAAGTACGAGGCGGAGAAGAAACCTATCGGGCTTTTGTCCGTATGTTCCGGCGACGGATTTGCCGCTATATTCAAGGATTTGCTCGTAGACCAAGTTTTGGAAGGCGGACAAACGATGAATCCTTCTGCGGAAGACATCGCCGGCGCCGCCCGCAAGATCAATGCGGAAAACATCATTATTCTGCCCAATAACAAAAACATTATTTTGTCGGCGGAGCAGTCCCGCACTTTAATCGAGCGCCGCAACATTTTTGTTTTGCAAACCAAAGACGTGCCTCAGGGAATTGCAGCGGTTCTTAATTTCAGTCCCGACGCTTCTTTGTCGGAAAATTTGGAAAATATGACTGCGGCGTTTTCGTCGATTGATGCAGGTCAAGTAACTTATGCCGTGCGCGACACTGTTATCGATAACGTCGTGATCAAAAAAGGCAATATCATAGGTCTGGACAAAGGCAATATCGTGACAAGCGGTAAAAACGTAGAACAAGTGACCATGTCGCTTATCGATAAGATGTTGACGGAAGATAAGGAAGTGGTAACGCTCTATTACGGTGCCGACGTCAAGGAAGAGGATGCCGAAAAGTTTGCACAGAAAGTAGAGGAGACTCATCCTGACGTGGAAGTTATATTGCATTACGGCGGACAGCCCTTGTATTACTACGTTATGAGCGTAGAATAGACGGTTTTCTGCTTTTTCCATCAATTTTAATATTTAGATAATACCGAGCAATTTGCTCGGTATTTTTGTTGTTCTGCGCGGGCGTGAAGATCGTTTTATGCAAGAGACGTTTTTTTTGTGTTTTGATTACTTGCGCGTCCGTATTTATGTAATTGACAGGCGTCGTTTCTACGGAAAGAATATTACGCACGGGGCTTTATTTGTTAAGATATTAACTATTTTATTTTATAAAATATATATTGATTTCGTATTTTTATATTTCTTGTCTTTTGTTTTGACAAAGCGGGTGTTTCTGTCAAATTATCTTGCGCCTTCGTCTGTAAATTCTAACGAATATATACCGACTTCGTCTATAAATTCTTACGAATATATACCGACTTCGTCTATAAATTCTTACGAATATATACCGACGAAGTCGGTAGATATAGAATATTCGACAAAAAAGGACAATAAACTACAACAAACGACAAAACAAGACCGAAACTTTTCAGGGAAAGCGGTGTTATTTGTAGTATAATATTATTCAAGCAAAGGGGCAAAGGTTGAAAAAGATTATTGCGGCGTGCGCAATTTGTTTGGTTGCAATGCTGACCACCTGCGGCATAGGTTGGTATGCCGTCGCGGCCGAAAGGCGCGTGCCTATCTACTGTGTAGAGCGAGACGATAACTACGTCGCAATCTCGTTCGACGCCGCTTGGGGCGCCGACAAAACGCAAAAGATAATGGAAACTTGCGAAGCATACGGCGTCAAAGCAACCTTCTTTTTGGTGGGATTTTGGATGGATAAGTTCCCCGATATGGTTAAGGAGATAGATGCGCGCGGCTTTGAAATCGGTACGCACAGTGCCACTCATCCCAAAATGAGCACTTTGTCTGCCGAGCAATGCGCCTCGGAACTCAAGTCATCCTGCCAAAAGATATTCGATTTGACCGGAAAAGAGGTGAAGTTGTTTCGTCCGCCCTTTGGCGACTATAACAACACGCTGCTTTCCGTTTGCGACGGTATGGGATTGTATCCGATACAGTGGAGCGTAGACAGTTTGGACTGGAAGGGATTGTCAGCAGGTCAAATTGCCGAGCGCGTACAAAAGGCAAAATCGGGAGACATCATCCTTTGTCACAACAACAGCGACCACATCGTCGAAGCGTTACCGCTGATATTCGAGTGGGCCAAACTCAAAGGTATCAAATTTTGTCCGATAGGCGAACTTATCTACAAAGATAACTACACGATCAAAAATGACGGAACTCAAGTAAAAAATAACAATACTTAGCCTAAGAGGAGGAAGTTTTCATGGATACAAATGTGCTCAACAACACGGTGACGCTCTCGGGGACGGTAATGAACGAACCTACGTTTTCGCACGAGATTTACGGCGAAAAGTTCTACGAGATAATTCTGGCGGTCAAGCGCCTTTCGGGTATGGAGGACGTGTTGCCTGTTTCCGTGTCCGAGCACTTGTTGACGCAGGAAGTGGCGCTCGGCAACAGAATTACGGTAAGCGGACAGTTTCGCAGTTACAACAAAACGGTAGAGGAACGAAGCAAATTGATGCTTACGGTCTTTGCGCGGGATATAATGCCTTTTGACGAAACGCTCAATCCCAACACGCTGAGTCTTACGGGGTACGTGTGCAAGCCGCCCGTATTTCGCAAAACTCCTTTCGAGCGTGAAATTTGCGATATTTTGATAGCCGTCAACCGTCAATACGGCAAAAGCGATTACATACCGTGCATAGTGTGGGGACGTAATGCCCGCTTTGCGCAAAATCTGCCGGTCGGTTCTCACGTAACGTTGACAGGACGCGTTCAGTCGCGAAATTATCAAAAGAAATTAGACGATGAAACAGTGGTCACGCGTACCGCTTACGAAGTCTCCGCTAACAAAATCGATCTGCTCGCCGACGACGTACTCAATTGCCGTTCGGGCGGTTCTTTGTCCAACTAGAACAAGCGGCGTTTCGCTTGTTTGGCCGCGTGTAATCTAACCGTGCGTATGCGTTCCATCTAAGAAAAAGACTTCGTTTCACGGTAGAACGGAATTTTTGCAGTGTGCGGGTATCTGTGTCCGGTATATTGCCAATTTGATTTTTTATATATACAAAAAACGGAGCGTCTTTGACGCTCCGTCATTTTTATATATACAGTTTAAGGGTAATTCGGGAAAGTGGAAAAAATTATTCTTCGGCAGAGATTTCTTCTGTGTTTTTTTGCGCTTTTTTGCGTTTGTGTTTTCTGCGTTCCGTAAACACTACAATCAAAGTAATTGCCAAAGCAATAGCTGCAGCCAAAAGCGAAATTCCCACAATAGCGTTGGTTGTCAGGCGGTTTACGTCAATCAAATTATCCGTCGGTATCCAACCGTAGCGGTATTGTCCGTGATATTCTACTTGTACGTATGTGGCGCCGTTTCTTTCTTCCACGGCGTTTACGTGCGCGCCTGAATACAGTTTTATTACGTTACCGTCAGTGTCGCTTATTTCCTGCCCTTTTGCAAGATCTTCCGTCATGTAGATTTTTACCGCTTCAAACAGCGATGAGTTGATTTTTTTGCTTTTGCAAGGTACGCCTTCGTTCATTTCAGTTTTGTTGGAGATTTGCCCGAACGTGCCGTCCAAAATAAATCCTCGCTGTTCTTCGCCGTATTCGATATAGAACCAAACGGTAGTACCGGCGGCTTTTACTTCCGTAAACTTTTGCAAAAATGTAAACTCTATCGGGTTATCGATCGTTTGGTGAAGTACGATCCGTTCGCCGTCGGTCATCGGCAATTTGTAGACGTATACGGCGTTTAGAGAGGTGAATTTTGAAGTGTATTTCACTCCGCCCGTACCCACGTCGTTGTTTAGAATTTCTATTTTCGCGTCGTTTTCCGGCGTTGTCGCTCCGGCGCTCTTGCGTATCCAACCGAATTTATTACCGTACATCACGTAATAGTAGTTTATTTCATCGGCGCCGTCAAAGTCCAAAATAACAAATTCGTTTTTGCAGTCTGTCACTATGTCGGTAATTCCGGTTTCGGGATTACTGGTTTTGTATATGATGTTGGTGGGGTAGCCGAGCGATTTTGCAAGGGTAAACGCCGTAAAGTCTGTCGGCGGATCGATAACGATAGTGTCGGTACCGATAGTCTTGTCTGTTTTAACAAAGGTTTCCTGTGCGGCAGGGTTTTGGTCGAATATTTCTACGCGGTGATTGTCGTTTAATACGAACAGTTTGTTTGCCGCAAAACAAACGTCAACAATATTGGCGTTATTTTCAAAAAGCGCGGCTGCTGCGGTGTATCCGTCGTAGGTCTCTTCTACAAGTAAGGCGTTTTTTCCGTCAAAAAGCGCCAATTTTTGCGAATCGTCGGCATTGAAAGTAAAGATGCCCGTCGGAACGAACCCTGCGTTCAAACTGAGATTTTTATTGAACTTATCGTTGGTATCTGCTATGCCGTTGTAGCGTTGCACTCCGTTGTCAAAAGCGTAGTAGAAGTAACCGTCAAAATATGCTACGGATTTCGGAGCGGAAATTTTTTCGCTGTAAACGTCTATCCATCCGCTTGTTCCCAAATATTTGGCGTATTCCGCGCTTATATAACTTGTGGTGTCCAAACTGCTGCCGTTACCGAATTTGATGGTGCCGTAGGCAACGTCGACTGCGCCGCTTACGGCATAAACGTTGCTGTATACGTCGTCAGATTCGTTTTGCGACGGAAGGAAAGAAGATTCGGGATAAACAACTATTTCGTCGGCAAAGATCACTGCAAGTTCGCCGTTAAGTTCGGCTACGTTTACTACGTGTTTGTCAAATTCCCTTTCCGCAGTTTTTATCGGAGTGTCTTCCGAGACGTCAAAGCAAAAAATTACGCTGTGGTCGCTTTCCAAATTGTCCGCTATAAATACGTTGTTGCCGACAGATGCAATGGCGACGGGGTTTGTCAAAAACACGTGCGAATCCGAAGCGCCTGCTGTAGCGTCGTTAGCCAAAGCAAGCGGAGCAGGCAATGCGCATATAAGACATATCGCCATTATCAAGCAAACAAAGGGTATTTTTTTCATATTTTATCCTCAACGTGCATCAAGTAATTTTTCTTTGTATTTTGTCAACCGATTTTGCCGTTTCTCGTATAAAGCGTAAATGCAAATATCGCCTACGGTTCTCGGCCTTGTCAGTGAGGCGAACATTGTTTGTTTTCGCTTGCTCGCACAAATGAGTTTTTATCGATCGGCTATATTAAACGCTATTAGTTCTTATTATAACAAATAATACTGTATTTTTCAACATAATTGACCATATTTTTTGTTTGCATTTTATGCGCCGTATTTGTTCTGTAAGCGGTGCGGCGTTTTCCTTTTCGGTGCGATGTCGCTCCGCGATCTTTGCTTGAAATCGGAAATTTTTTACACGCTGCTTTATTGAAAATGAAATTCTTATCGGGCAATGCTTCTTATAACAAATTCGCATATGCGGACATACGTATTGTAATTATTCTGCGGCAAATTGCGCAGGGCAGACTGCAGTCTGTGATCCATGTTAGCAAGTTATCGTATCTATTCCGAACGCTAAATTCCTTTTTTGGGGTAACCTTATAAATTTTTATCGGATTTTTTCGACAATTGAAAGAAAATTCTATAATAAAAAAAATTAAAACTGACAGACTGTTGTCATATTTGCTGTGATATTATTTGTCCGAAACTAGAACAAATGTTCGCACAATGCGAAATCGGAGGTGATAAATATGAAAAACGAACTGACAGTGCTCAAAAGCGTTCGATACGCCAAGGCCATCGCCAAAAAATTGGACGAGGAATGCAAAACTTTGGCGCTCTCTTCCTTTTGTACGCTGAATTTCCAAAACGGCACGTTGGGTCAAGTGCGCAAAGTTGCCGATCTGGTATGCAAACGCGACGTTACCGAGAGATATTTCCAAGCGGTAGTGGACGCGCTCGGTAAAATGCCCGGCGGCTACCGCGCGTTGCTTTTTTCCGTCTATGTAAAAAACGTATCCAAGACGGAACTCTGCCGCAAGTACGCAGTTTCCGTGTCTACATTGTACCGTAAGTTGGCTTATGCCAGGCAGCTTTTTGCGCAAAATTTGCAATCTACCGGCGCTCGCGAAGCATGGTTTTCCGTCGTGTACTGTGCTTTGTCCGAATTTTATTCCGCACTCAAAAAGCGGAGTTTCGAGGACGCTTTCGACGTGTACTGCGCATCCTGCAATATGTAAGATAATGCGGCGTACTTTTTTGTCGCATCGCAAATTTAACGGTCTAACCCAATCGGAGTTTGGTCTTTGCCGCCTTAGGGCGCGTTAAATGTCTTGATCAAACACGTCTCCTTTCTTTTTCAGATTTCCGGGTAAAAACAGCGCAAGACATATGCCCACTGCAAGCAGCACTACAAACACTATAAGCACTATTTCCGCCGCAGCGTTGCGCTTGGGTTGCTCGCTTTCCCCTTTGTTATTGGTTTCGCCGTTGTTGCCCGGGTCGACCGGTCCTACAACGGTTTGCTCCAAAGGCGTCGGGTGTAGGCTGATTACCGGCGCACTTACGCTATCGGCGCTTACGTAACCGAACTTTCCGCAGAAACAAACGTAATACCAAACGTCGTCGTAGTGGTAGATTTCTCCGTAAAAAGCCATTTTTTGTGTATTGGTTACGGTTATGACGGTTTCGGCAGACGGAGTAGGCGACAGTTTTATCTGCGCGGAGTCGCTTTCTACGCTTACTTTAACCGTGGGATAGTAGGGCGCTACGGGCGCTTCGTCGCACTTTTTTACTTGGTCTTTTCTAACGCATCCGCTGATTGTGGGAAAATCCACTTGGTTTTGCATTACCGTCACCCGGTACATATCGCCTTCTTCGGCAAGAACCTCCAAGTAATAACTCTTTTCCAAAACAAAAAGTACTTTTTTTGCATTTTCGTCTGCGTACAAATTTACGCCTTCTTTTGTAATGCGTACCCATACGCTGTCTTGCGCGGCAAACGCGTCTGTCGGCAAAAAAGTGCAAAAGCACAAAATAGCGCACGCAAACACACAAAAAAATTTCAGCATACTCCTTTCTCCTTACTGTACGGCGCTTTGTTAAAAACTTTGCAAGTCTGCAAACCGTTAGGAATGCCTTTATTGCCGTACAAGTTTTCGGCCAAGTTGCCGTATGGTCGTTTACAAAATTATATAACCGTTTGCCGCTATGTTTTTTGACGAAAAATGCAAGCAAATACCAAATTTTAAGGAAGTTGAAATATGCAACAATTATTGGAACGCCTGCGCGAAGTTGCCGCCGAGCAAAACCGACGAAAAAACAGTCCGCTTGCGCGTTATAACGCCGAAAAAGTTCACAAAAAACAAATGGCTTTTCACAAGTGCACAAAACGGAACCGTTGGGTATTCGGCGGCAACCGCAGCGGCAAGACCGAGTGCGGAGCGGTGGAAACGGTATGGCTTTCGCGAGGAATTCACCCTTTCAGAACAAACCGTAAAAGTACCTCTTGTTGGGTAGTATCGCTTTCGCAGCAGGTGCAGCGCGACGTAGCTCAGCAAAAAATATTGTACTATCTAAATCCCGCTTGGATCCGTCAAATAGTTATGATCAGCGGTTCAAAGCGCAGTCCGGCGCACGGAGTGATAGATTATATCGAAATTGAAAACGTTTTCGGCGGCACCTCGAAAATCGCTTTCAAAAGTTGCGAAGCGGGACGGGAAAAGTTCCAAGGTACGTCGTTGGATTTTGTTTGGTTCGACGAGGAACCGCCGCAGGATATTTACGAAGAGTGCCGCATGCGCGTGTTGGATCGGCGCGGCGAAATTTTCGGAACTATGACTCCGCTTAAAGGACTTACTTGGGTCTACGAAGAAATTTATCAAAACGCAAAAAATAATCCGGAAGTATGGTGCGAATTTATGGAATGGGGCGACAACCCGTATCTTTCTGCCGAAGAAATAGCCGAAATGTCGCAGAGTCTTTCCGCCGACAGTCTGGACGCGCGTCGCTTTGGACGTTTTCAGTCATTGGGCGGCATGGTGTACACAGAGTTTAGCGAGGCAAACGTGATCGAACCTTTTTCCGTACCATTGGAATGGCAAGACAAACTGTCCATCGATCCGGGGCTCAGCAACCCTCTGTCTTGTCACTGGTATGCCAGAGACTACGACGGCAACGTTTACGTTGTGGCGGAGTGGTACGCCGCAAAGCAAAGCGTAGAGTATCACGCACAAAAGATACGGGAAATTTCCTCCCGTCTCAATTGGCGCGCCGATAAATTCGGACGGTACGAAGCGCTTATCGACAGCGCGGCTAACCAACGCACGCTAAACGGCCAACGCAGCGTGGCGGAACTGTTTGCCGAACACGGCATTACCGTCAATCCGCGCGTCAACAAAGATTTGTACACAGGAATAAGCAAAGTCAAGTCTTTATTGAAGCCTGCCTCAGGTCCGCCAAAACTGTACATTTTTTCCTGTTGTACCAACATGATACGGGAAATAAAGGGATACTTTTGGGGTAACGGAGACGTACCGGTCAAGCGCGACGACCACGCCATGGACGAACTTCGCTATTACGTGTGCAGTCTTTCGGACGTAACGGAGCTAAAACCCGTAAAAAGTGCAATAACGTTGGATAAAGAACGTCTTGCGCGCAGAAACTCCGTATCGCGCAGGCTGTGATAACGGAAACGTTTATTAAATTTGATTTTTTGAAAATGCGAATATGCGCACATTCTCAAACGCTAAGGACTGTCTGCAATAGTTGTAAAAGGAGTAAAAATGCAATCTACAAAACAACTTCTCAAAGATATTTTATTGAAAAAAGCCAAAGGATTTTCCTTTAAGGAAAAAACCGAAGAGTACAACGTCGTAAACGGCGAGGCGGTACTTGCAAAAAAGCGCATAGTGACCAAAAACGTTCATCCGGACGTGACGGCAGTCAAAGCGCTTTTACAATTGGACGACGGTATGCAGGACGTTTCCGCAATGACGGACGAGCAATTGCAAGTGGAAAAATTGCGACTTATGCAATTGCTTAATATTTGCGACAGCGCCGAGTCTTCGCAAAGTCCCGCTGCCGAGCCCGACAACTGATTCGTTGTTATAGGAAATCAAAATAACTACAAAAGGAGGATGGATTTGAAATGTTAAACAAAACTACTCTAAAAACCAAGTGCGACGTCACTGATTGCAAAAACTTGGCGGAATGCTACGTTGCGGCAAAGGGAAAGATAGGTAAGTTTTTTCTGTGCGCCGATTGCTTGCAAAAGATTGCTACGGAAGCCTCTCTCCTGCGTCCGCCCAAAAGCCCCAAAAATACGATAAAAAAGATAATAGAGCAAAAGGAGGCAAAACTTTATGAATAAAAAGCGTAAAGCCGAACAAAGTATTCGGTTTGCCGAAGATATAGTCAAGGACGTTCAGCAGGATTTTGCAGCCCGTCAGAAAATGCGCCGCCCATACGAACTTGCTTGGCAGTTGAATATGAATTTCGTAATGGGCAATCAATACTGCCAAATTTCGCCGCGCGGACTTATCGAGCAGGAAGAAAAGTACTACTTTTGGCAGGAAAAACAGGTTTACAATCATATCGCTCCCATTGTGGAAACGCGTCTTTCGCGTTTGAACCGAGTTCGTCCGCGTCCCGTAGCCCGCCCTTTCAGCAACAGCGACGCCGATCTTAATTCCGCAAAACTTTCCACACGTATTTTGGACAGCGCGCGCGACAAAACTCACTTGGACGAAGCCATTTGTCAAGCAACGGCTTGGAGCGAGGTTTGCGGCACGTCTTTTTACAAAGTGGTGTGGGACGCTTCCGGCGA
>JAMPEJ010000004.1 GCA_023665205.1 Corallococcus sp. | reverse complement strand
CCGCGCAAGACAAACATTTATGTCATTTCGACCAAGCGCAGCGCGCGGAGAAATCTAGCGACAGCGTAAAATACAAAAACGACTTGATTTACTTCAAGTCGTTTTGCGTTTGTTGTAAAGAAAATTCGCAGCCGCAGTAGTGTTGACGGTACAGACCGTACTTTTGCGACAGTCGCACGCTTTCGTTGTAGCCGTTGCGCTTTTTGAAGTCCGACGGCAGCCAAAGCGTTTTGTCGGTTTGCAGTTGAGTTCCGATGTCGTTTAGCAGTCGGCTGTTTTTGTAGGGCGATACGGTCAACGTTGTGCCGAACGTTTCGAAGCCGTGTTCGGTTGCATAGTTATATGCGTCCGTCAGGCGCAAACGGAAACACTGCGTGCAGCGTGCTCCGCCCTCCTTTTCTTGCTCCAATCCGTGCGCCGCCGCAAAAAAGCGCGCGTTGTCAAATTCCCGTACGATCAACTTCAACGGGAATTTCGGCACGATTTCAAACTTGCCCGCGTTTACGATATCCACAAGTTTGCGCACTTCGTCAAGGCGTTTTTGCCATTCGTAGCGGTCGGTGATGTTGTCGTTTGCGTAGTACAGCGTCGTGTCAAACGAGTCCAACACCTGTGTCAGACAGTAGGTCGCGCAAGGCGCGCAGCAAACGTGCAAAAGCAATTTTGCGTCGGTGCGGCTTTGTTTCGTCTGCAAAAATATTGAGTCGTAGTTTTGGTTCATATATATATTGTACAGTAAATCAGCGGATAAATCAATTACAAATCGGTTACTCTATGCGGATAAGCGTGACAGATAAAGTATTTTTGCAGTATCCTTGTAAATGTCGTAATTGTGCGGCGCAGTCTTACGGGAAAAAATAAAGTTTCGGCACGCGTAAGTGCGAAAAAGGTTGAAAGAAAAGGACTGATTTGCAATCCAGTCCTTTGTTTATTGTTGAAGCTGCATCGACGGCAGTCGGTCTATTCCTTGGTTCTTACTCTCATCGGAATGCCCAATTTATCGGAAAGCTTTTTGCATTCGGCAACGTCGGTTTCGCCAATGCTGTCCACAACTGAAAAGACCACGTTTGCGCCGCGTTGTTTGCACAGTTTGGCAAAATTAAGCAATTCGTCAAACGCTGCCGCGCCGAATATGCTGTTGCAATGCAATTGGTATTTTTGCGCGTTGCACTCGTTTAGCGATACGTTTATTACGTCGCAACTGTCGGCAATCACGTCGGTTACGTCGCGCTTGTGTATCAGGTTTGCCTGTCCGTTGGTGTTTATGCGCGTCGTTTTGTCTACGCAGTGCAGATAAGCGGCGACTTCTTCCAGAGTTTCCAGATTGTATGTGGGTTCGCCGAATCCGCAAAATACAACTTCGGAGTCAAAGTCGTCCAAGTTTTGCGGCAGTTGTTCCAATACGTCTTCCGCAGCGGGCTCTTCTTTTATCCACAGCGGCGTACCGTTCATTCCTTCGCGTCCTTGCCGTATGCAAAAGTCGCAACGGTTGCTGCAACGGTTGGTAAGGTTTATGTAGATTTTGTTGTTAAGTATATATACGTAATTATCCATAGTATTATTGTTTGCATAAATACGTTGCTATTTTCGGGAAAAAGCGCAACGCATTCTCGTAAATTTGCCGTTCGGTTTCTTCGATGCTTTTGCCGTATATTTCCGCAATTTTTTTGACGATCAACGGCATATTGAAGGGTGTGTTTACCGTACCGCGCAAAGGTTCGGGCGCCATATACGGGCTGTCCGTCTCGCTTAACACTTGCGTAAGCGGAATTTCGGCAAGCACTCCGTCTTTTTTTGCGTTTTTGAAAGTTATCGCTCCGCCAAAGGCAAAGTAGTGTCCGCGTTTTGCCATTTGTCGCGCTAACTCTGCGCTGCCGCTGTAACAGTGCCAAAGCACTCCGTAGTTTAGGCGGTTTTTTTGCGCTTCCAGTACGTCCAAAGCGTCGCCGTAAGCGTCCCTTACGTGTAAAACGATCGGCAAACCCAGTTTGTCGGCAATTTCTATCTGCGCGGCAAAGACGTCTCGCTGAACGTCGCGTTCGGACAGGTCGTAGTAGTAGTCCAGTCCTATTTCCCCCACGGCAACAACTTTCGGATGATTGGCAAGCAACTTCATATTGTCTGCAAATCCGCCGTCAAAGTCTTTTGCCGTGTGCGGATGCATACCTACGGTTGCGAAAACGCGTTCGTTTTCCGTTGCTAGTTTGATTCCCGCAAGCATTCCTACAAGATCGCAACTGTTGTTTATTACAAAGTCTACGTTATGTTCGGCAAAGCCGTCGATTATTGTTTCCCGCTCGCCGTCAAACTTTTCGTCGTCCAAATGCAAGTGCGTGTCTATCATTATCTGACTTCCTTGCCGCTGTCCGTTTCTTTTTCGGGAGTTACAAATACTACGTTTTTGCCGTCCGCCGCGCAAAGTATCATCCCGTTGCTTTCCACTCCGCGGATTTTTGCCGGTTTCAGGTTTGCAACCAATACGACCGTTTTGCCGACAAGGTATTCCGGCGTGTAGTATTGCGCAATTCCGGAAACGACTTGGCGCGTTTCTTCTCCGACTTGCAAGCGCAGCAAAAGCAGTTTGTCGCTCTTGTCTACTTTTTCGCAGGATATAACTTTTGCCGTCACCAGTTTTATTTTTGCAAAATCGGCAATGTCTATTTTATCTTCCTTGGGTTCTACCGGTTTCGCGTTTCGTTCTGCTGCAATTTTTTCCAGTTCCGCAAGTTCCTTGTTTACGTCTATACGGTCAAACAGGTTTTCGCCTTTGTTTACCTTGGTTCCGGCGGGGATATTGCCGAACGTAAGACCGGCAAAGTTTGTTGGTGCCGGTAAACCCAGTTTTTCAAATATTCGCGCAGACGTATCGGGGATAAACGGCGTAAGCAGCGTTGCGGAAAATCTTATACATTCGCACAACACGTACATTACCGTTGCAAGGCGTTCTTTTTCTCCGTTTTTATTCAATGCCCAAGGCATAGTTTCGTCTATGTACTTGTTGGCGCGCTGTACTACTTTGAATATGTCGGCTAATGCGTCCGGCGCGGACAGTTCGTCAACGTTCTTGCGTACTTTCGCGAGAGTTCCGCTGCATAGGTCGATCAATTCCTTGTCTAATTCTTCGTAACCGTTCGGCGTAGGTATTGTTCCGCCGAAATATTGCGTGACCATTGCCGTGGTGCGGCTTACAAGATTTCCAAGGTCGTTTACAAGGTCGCTGTTGGTACGCGTAAGCAAAGCTTCGTTGGTGTAGTTTCCGTCGCTGCCAAACGGTATTTCCCTCAGCAAAAAGTAGCGCAAAGCGTCCGCTCCGTAGCGTTCCGCAACGAAGAACGGATCCACAATGTTGCCTTTGCTTTTGCTCATTTTGTCGTTATCGAACAACAACCATCCGTGTCCGTACACTTTTTTCGGCAGGGGCAAACCCAGCGCCATCAATAGGGCCGGCCAAATGATCGTGTGGAATCGTACTATTTCTTTGCCCACCATGTGCAGGTCGGCAGGCCAATATTTGTCAAAGTTTGCGTGATCGTCTTGCAGGTAACCGAGCGCGGTAATGTAGTTTGTCAGCGCGTCCACCCACACGTAGGCGACGTGTTTTTTATCAAAGGGCAGTTTTACGCCCCAATTAAAGGTGGTGCGCGATATGCACAAGTCTTTGAGTCCCGGTTTGATAAAATTGTTTACCATCTCGTTCATACGCGACTTGGGACTTATAAAATCGGGATTTTGTTTGTAAAACTCTATCAGTTTGTCTTGGTACTTAGACAGACGGAAAAAGTAACTTTCCTCCTTTTCCGGCTTCACTTCGCGTCCGCAATCCGGACATTTGCCGTCCACAAGTTGGCTTTCCGTCCAAAAACTTTCGCAGGGCGTGCAGTACAGTCCTTCGTATTCCGCCTTGTAGATGTCGCCGCTTTCAAGCAGTTTCTCGTAGATTTTCGCAACCGTTTGTTCGTGGTAGTCGTCGGTGGTGCGGATAAACTTGTCGTAGGAAATATTCAATACATTCCACAAACGTGTAATTTGATCGTACAGTCCGTCTACGTATTGTTTTGGAGTAACGCCGGCTTTTTCCGCCTTTTGCTGTACCTTTTGTCCGTGTTCGTCGGTACCGGTCAGGTAAAACACGTCGTATCCGTCCATACGTTTGAAGCGAGCAATGGCGTCGCATATAACGGTCGTGTAACAGTGCCCCACGTGGAAATTGCCGCTGGAATAGTAGATAGGCGTTGTGATGTAGTAAGGTTTTTTGTTCATGTTTTGCTCCTTCAAAAAGGCAAATGAAACCTTTTCGTTGCGTTTTTTGCGGTGTGCGGGAAAACCGCCCTTCGCGTAAGTTCCATTATATCCAAACCGCGCAATTTTGTAAACAGTTTGCGGCATTATCTGTATTGCGGCGACTTCTTTACGGAATAAGCGACGTGCGTTTTTTTGCATATCGGCACGCTGCGCGGCCGCACGCGGCACAGCGTTTTGTGCATTTTTATTGGGAAATTGTATTTCGGGTGTTGACAAATCGGCGACGGGGGGGGGTATACTCTTTTTACAGTACGTAAGGAGATACGGTGAAATGAACGAATGTAAACAGTGCGGTACGCATTTCGACGGCAATTTTTGCCCGCAGTGCGGCGCAAAATTTCAGGTAAACAAGACGTGTCCTGTCTGCAACGCTCAGGTGGATAATTATGCAAAGTTCTGCAACAACTGCGGTTACTCTTTTACCGCGGACGGCAACGCAGGCGCGGCGGAGCAATTCGCGGCAAGCGCCGAAGCGTATGAGCAGCCGAACGGACAAAACGCGCCGACGGTTACAAGGGCGTACGACCCTACACGTACCTACCGTATTGTGGCAAAAGTTTTGCCGCTTGTAAACAAGTACGCGTTTCTGTTGTTTGCGTTGCTTGTTTGGGCGTTTTTCGCGGCGCCCTTCGGGTCGCTTATGGGTATGCTGTCCGTCGGCAACGTCTATTCGTCGCTTAACGGATTGACGGACGACTTCAAGCCCGTTGCAATTGCTTCCGTTGTATTCGGCGCGGTAGGTTTTGCGTATATCGCGGCGGTTTCGGCGTCTTCTTTCAGTTACCGCGTGCAGAACAAGCGCGTGGGAAAGTTTGCGCTTACGGATATTTTGTGCGTTTCAAGCTGCGCGTTTTACGTTGTGTTTTTTGCTTTGGGTTGCGCGGCTGTCGCAAAGTCTAACCAAATTTTTGTGGAAGGCAACGCCTACAGCGGAGTGACTATTGCATTTTCTCTGCTGTTTTTGCTACTGCATGCCGGCGCGTTTTTCGGCGATATTCTGCTTGGCCGTAAAGTTGTAGCCTACGGCCAAGTGCGCGACGGTATCGATCAGGCGCGCTTACAGGCGTTGGAGGAACGCAAGGCGTACGCCGTGCAAACTCTTGCAGATAACGGCGTAACGGAACCGGATAAAGTCGAACGACCTCTATATAAATCCGAACTTGTAAGGTTGGGTTTTATCAACGGCAGTGCCGCCATGGGACTTATGGTCTGTCTGATTTTTTGCTGTATTGCTGTAATAATAACGATGGTTTTACTTAATTATTTACCTGGTCAATATCATGTTTCCTTTTTGGATATAGTTTGTATCGGATTTGCCGGTTTTGTAGCGGTTTTAGTTATTTTTCTTGTTGCAATTTTTTATGTGAAATCGAGACTGTGCAACAGGAATCGTAATAATATAGATAAAATGTTACGGCGCAATAACAGGGCAACAAAAGTGCTATTTACAGTTACTGTACTTGAAGTTTGTGTAACATTGGCTGTAGCAGTATTATTCAACTTTGTTGACGGACAAGCTTATCGTCTGTTAAACGCATTGCATTGGACTTTGGGATCTATTGCGGTTCCGCTATTTGGTGTTACGGCGTTTTTGTTTTTAGAATATGTTTATGGCAAAAAAATCCAAACTGCCTTTTCTTTGGACGGCAAGCACGATCCGAAATACACCGTAACTACGGAAGACGGCGAAGTGCCGTTGACGTTGGATATGCTGATCGAAATGCAGCGCAATTACGACGATTATCGTTTAGCGCTTCGACGCTACAACCGCAAGTTTTATTCGGCAATGCGCGGCAATTATCACGCAGAGGCTCCCGAAAAATAAGCCTTTGGGTGTCGGTATATTGACGCGTGTCGTGCGGTTCGCCGGAATTTCCGGAAAATTACAATCAAAACCTATTATCTTAGAAATTTTTTCGGGCGACGGATTTTTCCGCCGTCCGTTTTTTTGTTGCCGCAAATATTCTATACGCGTATTTCGGCCGCTATTGCAGTGCGTAAACGGAAGTATTCCTTATTGACAAATCGCCACGGGGGGGGGTATAATAGATTTTGTATATAAATATATAAGAACAGTCGGTTGAAGAAAACGCATACGGAGGGATCTATGAACAAAAAAATTGCAACGCTGTTGTGCGTATTGCTGTGCGTACTGTGCTTGTGCGCGGCGCTTGTCGCGTGCGATCCGTCAAACCCGGGAGGTGGCGGCGGAGGCGGTCAGTGCAACCACCAATGGTACTACGAGCCGTCAAGCGAAAACGAACACTTCAAAAAGTGTACCAAATGCAACGTCAGCAGCTACGAGACGCACGCCATGGACGGAGACAATTGTCTTCTGTGCGGTTACTATCACCATGTGTGCACTCATCCGGAATTTTACTACAACCCCACACAGGACGTGGAAAAGCATATTGCGCAATGCGCTTATTGCGAGTACAATTATTTGGAAAAACACGTTTTTAACGGCGGCGACGTATGTGAAAAATGCTACGCGGAAAAGCGGGACGTTGTGCGCAAGATAGGCAACTTGTACTATACTTTGCACGACGACGCTACTGCGTCGGTATCCGCCTGGGAAGAAAACGTCAGTCACGGCGAGTCTGTGTCCGGCGCGGTAACGGTTCCGTCATCGGTAAGTTACGACGGCTTGACCTACACAGTCACTAAAGTTGTCGATTACGGTTTTTCCGAATCCGGCGTTACAAGCATCGTGCTGCCGCAAACAGTTACGGAGTTGGGAATGGGATCTTTCAGCAATTGCAAAAGCCTTACAAGCGTGCAGTTGCCGCAGGGATTGCTGCATATTGGCGAATGGGCTTTTTCCAACAGTCAAAAGGTCAATTCCGTACTTGTTCCGTCCAGCGTTGTTACGATCGGCCAAGACGCGTTCAATTTCTCGTCGGAAAAGTCGATTTCAACCGTGTACTGTCAAGTTCCCTCAAAACCCGACGGCTATGCGGACGGTTGGATAAATATGTACGCTCAGCCCGATTTTCCCACCAACACAAGAGTAGTCTGGAACGTGCGTGAAACGGGTTCCGCGGGAGAATACGATTACGCTCTACTCAACGACGACACGGTTACTCTCGTGCAATACAACGGTAATGCCGACACGTTGGAGATCCCTGCAAAATTGGACGGACGTCCTGTCACGGCAATTGCAGATCAGGCGTGCTACGCAATAGAAGCGCTGCAAACGATAGTTTTGCCGGACGGCATAGTTTCTATCGGCAATTGGGCGTTTTACGGAAATTCCGGTATAGCAAGTATCAACGTTCCGTCTAGCGTAACTTTCTTGGGCACACGTCCTTGGTTGGACGGCGTAGTCTACTACGATTGCAGCAAAGACAACGTGCCGGAAGGCTTTGACGGCGGCAACGCGGAAAGATACACCGACGTATTTAACAGCGGCACGCAAGCCGTGTTGGTGGACGGTCTGAGATATGCCTTGGACGCATCGGACAACACTGCGGCGGTTTCCGTCAACCCCAAAACAGTGCAAGGGCACGTCGTGCTGCCCAAAACAATAGAATACGACGGCACTACGTACACGGTCACCGCCGTGCGCGACAACGCGTTTCTCCAATCTAATATCGGCAGCGAAATTAAAATAACGAGCGTATACGTTCCCGATACGGTTGTAGAGATAGGCAATGCAATTTACGACTCAAACGCTTGGAGCAAAGGCGTCAGGTGGTACTACGAAGGCAGTGTCGGTATTTACGGAGATTCGTACAACGTGACGACCAACGCCGTGTACGACCAAGCAAGCCGGCTGTGGTATTCCGTCGACAACGGCGTCGCAACTGTAGCAAGGCAGTATTCGGAACTGGACGGCAATATCGTGATCCCTCAAACCGTCACGGTAAACGGCGTTGTCAACAATATCACCGGAGTGGAAAGTTACGCATTTGCCGGCTGCAACAACGTCAAATCAGTTAAAATTGCGGCAAGTATCGATACGCTGAAAGCTTCCGCTTTTGCCAACAATTCCGGAATCGAATCCGTAACTTTTGAAAACGGCAGCGTTCTGGAAACGCTCGGTTACCGTGCATTTTACAACTGCACGTCGCTTAAAACGGTGGAGATTCCGTCCTCTGTCATTTCAATAGAGGCCGGTGCGTTTGACGGCTGCGCTTCCTTAAAGGGCGTGTATATTTACGACCTTGCGGCTTGGTGCGGGATAAATTTTGCCGAGAGCGTATCCAATCCTTTGAGATATTCGCACAATTTGTACTGTAACGGCGCTTTGGTAAGCAGCTTGCAGGTTCCGTCCTCCGTTACGGAAATAAAACCGCTTGCTTTTTACGGTTGGAACGGAACGTCCGTAAGTATGCACGATCAAGTTACGAAAATCGGAGCCTCTGCCTTCGCCGGTAGTAGCAATTTGCAAAGGGTGCAGTTGCCGTCCGGTATCGAACAGTTGGGAAGTCGGGCTTTTGAATATTGCGTCGGTCTTTCGGAAATTAAAATTCCGTCTTCGGTAACCAAAGTTGGCAGCGGCGTATTTAACGGCTGCGTTGCGTTGATTGTCTATTGCGAAACGGAAACGTGCCCGACCGTCGGTTGGAATGCCGATTGGTGGAACGTTGCCGACGATAGGGCAGTGTGGGACTGTGCGAACAATTCTGCTACCGTCAGCGGCGTCATTTTTGCGGAAGCCGACGGCTTGCGTTACGAAATCAAATTTTACGAAGATATTCGCGAGTACAGAGCGTCCGTAATGCCTCAGCACCGCTATTTGACGGGAGAGGTGACTATACCTACCGGTATAACTCTCAATTTGCACGGCGAGGACGCATTCTACCCGATAATTTCCGTACAGGACTACGCATTTGCAGACTGCTCGAAAGTGACCGGAGTTACTATCGAACAAGGAATAATATCCATAGGTAAGCAGGCATTCAGAGACTGCACCGGACTTGCTTACGTAACTTTCGAAGACAGCAGTCTCGATTTGGTGATTACCGAAATAGGCGAAAGGGCGTTTGAAAACTGCAGCGAATTGGCGGAGATAGTAATTCCCAAGTCGGTGACGGATATAGGAAAATATGCGTTTTCCGGCTGTGTAAGTCTGCTTACCGTGGAAGTGGAAGATCCCGTTTCTCACGATCCCGAAACGGTAAAACCCGGCGACGAAGAAATTTTGCCTAGTCAGCTGCAAACTATCGGAGAATACGCTTTCAGCGGCTGCAATTCGCTTATCAAAATGAATATTCCCGCAAGCGTAACGTCCGTTGGCGCGTTTGCATTCAAAGAGGCAACGGCTTTGACGCTTTATTGCGTGTCGGCGGAAAACGACGACGCCGTGCAGGGTTGGAACGGCTTATGGCAGAATATTGGTATTACCGGCCGTCGTTTTGCAGTAGTGTGGGATTGCCGCAAAAATAACGTTGCGCACACGGGTTACGAATACGTCTATGTAGACGGCGTGCGTTACGCATTGAAAGACGGAAAGGCAATTGTTGCCGAACAGCCGTACGTTTCGGAATACGTAACTATTTTGCCGGAGATAGTCGTTGACAGAGTTAAGTATCCCGTAACGGGCATTGCCAACTACGCTTTTAACGGCTGTGCAGTTCTTCGCGAAATCAGCATTCCCGCAAGTTTAACTTCTATAGGTTTAAGCGCCTTTGACGGTTGCACGGGGCTTGAGCGCGTAAATATTGCGGACCTTGCCGCTTGGTGCAAAATCACGTTGGGATACTATAAGTCCAATCCTTTGTACTATGCGCACAGTTTGTATCTTAACGGTACAAAACTGACGGAAATCGTCATTCCGGCAGAAGTTACTACTATGGGTTCGATGTTCTGCGGTTGGGACGGCACAAAAATCGTGATACATTCCAAACTAGTTCAAATATCCGAACATTGTTTTGAAGACTGTCCAAACCTGACTATTTACTGCGGTGCGGCGTCGGCAGACGTAGTAAGGTATTCCAAGGGTTGGAACGGAACTTGCGAAGTGGTTTGGGGATACGATTGCTGAGGTTTTTAGTATTGCGGCAATTATAATATTTTACGTTAAAAAGGCGATCGCTTACGGGCGGTTGCCTTTTTGCTGCATATATACGTTTATCGGTCAACGCTCTATTCAACGTCTTTTCTGTATGGAGTCGGTTACTTCGAACTTACGAGGCTTTGCGGTTGACGACATATTTTTCGACAATATTCACTACAATATTGTATGAACTTGGTTTGGACTCTAACTACGATAGCGGCGCTCACCGCGCTTACCGCGACAAATCCCCAAAACGTGCTTACCGTGTGCGTGGACAGCGGCGCGCAGGCGTTAAAAACGGCGCTTGGGCTTACCGGCGTATATTGTCTTTGGTTGGGAATTTTCCAAATTGCCGAAGAATGCCGTTTGGTGGAAAAATTGTCTAAGTGTTTTGAACCGTTAAACAAATTGCTGTACGGCAAGATCAGCAAAGTCGCTTCCGACTATGTTTCTCTTAACCTTGCGTCTAATTTGTTGGGCGTGGGCAATGCCGCGACGCCCTCGGCAATTGCGGCTATCAAGGAAACCGAACGCGACGAAAAATTGTCCCGCACGGGAGCAATGCTGTTTGTTATAAACGCAACCAGCGTGCAATTGGTACCGACAACCGTCATTGGACTCCGCGCATCGCTCGGTTCCGTAAGCCCCGCGGACGTTTTGGTTCCGAATTTGCTTTCCACTTTTTTGACGTCGGTTTTGGGAGTGGCGTTGGTTTTTTTATTTTACGGACGGGCAAATCGCGGAGACAAAAGCGTTATTTTTGATCGCGGAAAAAAAGATCGCCGCGCAAAACGCAAACGCGAGCAGTTGTCCGAAGTATCTGCAAACGAGGCGGCGCCTCGATGAATTACGTCGTCCCCGTTCTGCTTGTTTTAGTGTTGGTCTACGGACTTGTAAAACGCGTCAACGTTTACGACGGTTTTATATCCGGCGCAAAAAAATCTTTCGATTTATCTATATCGGTTTTTCCGTATCTGGCGGCAATGTTCGTTATGGTAAACGCGTTGCATGCAAGCGGTTTGGACGTTTACGTCACCCGCTTTTTTTCTCCGCCTTTCAAACTGTTGGGCGTTCCTCAAGAGGTAGTTCAGCTTATTTTATTGAGGCCGTTTTCCGGAAGCGGCAGTTTGGCGATACTTTCCGACGTATATGCGGCTCACGGCGTGGACAGTTACGTGGGCAGGTGTGCTTCGGTAATTATGGGAAGCAGCGAAACGGTGTTTTACGTTGCCAGCGTTTATTTTGCGGGAACAAAAGTCAAGCGTACCGGTTTTGCTATACCCATTGCTTTGTTTTGCAATTTTGTCGGTAGCGTCGTTGCGTGCGCTCTTTGCCGCGTGATGTAACGGTTTGGAAAACGTATTTTTGTTTTAACGAAAAAAGCATAAAAAATAAGTAATAATATTGTTATAATGACAAAAAAGCGCATTTTGCGTCTTTTTGTTGCAAAAGCGGCGGTGATAATTGCGGTAATGTTGTGTACAGAGAGGTTTCTTTGTATGAGTGCAAAAAGTAAAACCGCAAAAAAAATCAGAATCAAACCGGTTGCCAAAGTATCGGCCAATACAGTGCTGTTATACGTTACGTTTGCCGTTTGCGCGCTTTGCTGCGGCAATGTGTTTGACGGTGCGCTTTCTTTCGGGTTATTTGTGGGAGCGCTGTATTGCGCCAATCCGTTTATTTCCGCGCTGCTGTATTTGGCTGCTTCGGCGGCCTACGGATTGCAAAGCGTTATTTATGCCGGCGTACGCACGGGAGTAATGTTGCTGTTCGTAATAATCCACAAACTGGCAAAAAAGAAAATACGCAAGTGGCATTTGCTGCTGTATCTTATAGCGGCAAATATTTTTTATTGCGCCTACGGTACGGCGGACTGGTTTGCCTTGTTCGACAAACTGCTGTTTACGCTTTTGGGCGGTGCGTTTTCATTTGTGTGCATATACGTATTTCGAGCGGTATTTGTACGAGGGCTTGCTTATCCGCCTGCATTGGACGAAATTATTTGTATTGCCTTGTTTGCCGTAGCCGTCGGTTACGGAGCGTCGCGCGTGTCTCTTTGGGGGCTGGACGTATTGTACTTTTTTATTCCGATTTCGTTATTGTTTTGCTGTTCGGTTTTGGGAGACAAAGCAACTCTTATTGCCGCGGTAATGTTGGGAGCAGGGAACTTGCTTGCAGTAGGCAGCGCCGATTGTTGCGCCTTTTGCGTCTTGGCCGCGGTGGCGGCAATAGCCGCAGCGCGTCTAAACAGATACGTTGCAGGATTGTCCGTCGTAGTGGTGGACGTGCTGATGAGTTACTTCTTTAATTTGCACGGTAAATTCGATACGTTGGTGTTTATCCCGACGTTGTGTTCCGTAGTTGTGTTTTTTGCCGTGCCTACGGGCGTGTACAACTATCTTAAAGACTGCGTGTGCGGCAGTAGCGAAAAATATCTCGGCAAAAGCGTGGTTAAAAAACTGAGTATGTACACGGCCCAAAAACTGTACAGACTGTCCGACATTTTTCTTTCTATGAAAAATGCGTTCCTTACTATGTCCGCTGCCGCAACGACGGCGGAACAGGCTCAGGCAACAATTGTACGCAGTTGCGGCGAAACGGTTTGCAAAAATTGTACCGAATACAACCGTTGTTGGCGTCAAACGCCAAAAGAAACGGAACAGGGACTGTTGAGTTTAGCCGAATGCTCGGTAAAAAAGGGTAAATGCACTATTTTGGACGTGCCGCAAAGTATTTCCGTCAAATGTTCGCGTGTGTCAACGTTGCTCGCCGAAGTAAACGTCCAAACTCAAAATTATTTGGATTACGCCGACCGTGCGGAACAGGTAAATAACGGCAAATTACTTTTGGGCGAACAGCTTGGCGGCGTTTCGCAACTGTTGAATCAACTTGCCGGCGATTGTAAAGGGCGAATATCCTACAATTCCGACAAGGAAAAAGAATTGGTAGAACGACTGATTTTTCACAACGTTTTGTGTTGCGGAGCGGTAGTCATGGAACAAAACGGTGCGGTATCTGCAATTGCAACCGTCGCTCAAAAGGACGCCGACGCGGGCGTAATAGAACAAGTTGTATCCAAACTGTTGGGCGTGTCTATGGTTGTTGAAAAAGTGGAAAATACCGAAAGCAATTCTTGGGTAAACGTGTATTTGGGAGCAAAACCGCGTTACACGGTAACGTTCGGGGTTGCGGCTATGCAAAAAGAAGGCAGCGAAGTTTCCGGCGATACCCACAGCGTTCTGAAAACGGACAACGGCAAATGTATTTTTGCTTTGTGCGACGGTATGGGCAGCGGCGCGCGCGCCGAACAGATGTCTGCAACGGCAATAGGTTTGGTGGAGAACTTTTATCGCGCGGGATTTGACAGCGACACGATACTGTCTTGCGTCAATCATTTGCTTGTGGGCAGCGGAAACGAAGTTTTTTGCGCTGTTGACATTTGCGTGTTGGATATCGCAAACGGACTGACGGATTTTATCAAACTTGGCGCGCCCGTAGGGCTTATAAAGTGCAAAGGAGAAGTAGAGGTCGTCTCCGGCAGCAGTTTGCCAATGGGGGTATTGGACGAAATGAAACCCTCCGTCACGAAAAAAGCCTTGGCGGAGGGAGACGTAGTGGTACTTATGAGCGACGGCGTAACCGATTGTTTTAAGGATCCGGACGCTCTATCGGACGTGCTTTCGGAAATATCCTGCACTAACCCGCAAAGCGTTGCGGAACTGCTTTTGAACAAAGCGTTTAAGCGCGCCGGCAACAAAGCGACGGACGATATGACCGTCGTTGCCGTCAAGTTGAGTTAGTCGTCGCGTTTTTTCAAATATTTATCTGCTCGGCCTTCTTTTACGGTCAGGTAACTCCGCCCGATGGAAAAAGCTCCGTCGGGCACGTCTTTGTCTACCGTGGTTCCGCAAGCGACAAAGCAGTTGTTTCCGACGTTAAGCGGAGCAACCAAATTTGTGTTGCACCCGATAAAGCAGTTTTCGCCTACGGTAGTTTTGTGTTTTACTTTGCCGTCGTAGTTTACGAAAATAACTCCGCAGCCTATGTTGGTGTTTTTGCCCACCGTTGCGTCGCCGACGTAAGCCAGATGGCTGGCTTTAACTCCGTTGCCCAAGGTGCTGTTTTTCACTTCTACGAAGTTTCCGACGCGGCAGTTGTCGCCTATTTTCGCGTTGTCCCTAAGATGTGCGTTGGGACCGACGGTGCAGTTACAGCCTACGCTGCTGTTTATTATGCGGCTGGCTTTTACGGTCGTGCCGCAGCCCATAACGGCGTTTTCCAAGTAGCTGAAACTACCCACCGTGCAGCCGTCTCCGAGTACGGTGTTGCCTTTTACTATCGAGTACGGCTCGATCGTTACGTTTTTTCCTACTTTTACCGTATCTTCCAAATAATATTCTTTCAAAGCGTTCTCCCGCACCAATGTATGCGGCAGTGCCGTTCTGTGTTAAAGATCTGTTTGTTTGGTTATAAGCATTTTGCACATTTTGAAAATGTCGGTGTTGTCTAACGCCTTTTTATAGCCGCTTAATTCAAAACCCTTTATGTATAGAGGAACGTTTACGCCCGTATGCTCGGTCTGAGTGTACAGATCGTTGTTTATTCCGCTTTTGTCGGTTGCCAATTGCATTCCGCCCGATTCGTGATCGGCAGTTACGATTACGGCCGTGTCGTTACGGTCTCCGCAAAACTCCAAGACCGTTTGTATTATGTCCGCAAGCATTCTCACTTCGCAAATCGAGCCGTATGCGTCGTTTGTATGATTGCATTTGTCTATGTATGCGCTTTCTATCATAAGGCAAAATCCGTTGTCGTTGTTCAGATAATCCAACGCGTATTGTACGGCGGCAATCATTCCCACTTGATTTGCCAGATTTTCGTTGTGAGTCGAACGTAATCCCGTCAAGTTGGCAATCACCTTTTGATCGTAGCTTGTTTGGTTAAGTTGATTAAGCGATTCGACAAGAGTGTAGCCGTTGGACTCGAATTTATCGGCGTTTCTGGCGTAGGTATTGGAACTGTTCATGGCGCCGATCATCAAGTCTATGTTGCTTACCGCTTGACCGTTTACAATGTCTCCGGTGTCTCCCCTGTCGTCGGCATGGCTAGAAAAGCCGGCAGGCGTTGCGCCGTACAAATAGTCGTTTGTAACTATTCCGGTCTTTTTACCGTTATGAGCCGCTATGTCCATAATTGTTTCAAGGTCTTTTCCGTCCAATCTGCCGACGTTGCGGTTGTCCACTTTTATTCCCGTGGCTATTGCCGTTGCCGACGCCGCGCTGTCCGTTACCGAACTGCTTTTTGAACGAGTGGTAATCTCACACTCGTACAAATCGTCGAAAGGAAAACCTTCCTCGCCGAAATAGGTTTTGGTGTTTTTGATGTGGTTGAATCCCATTCCGTCGCCGATAATCACTATGACGTTTTTAACGTCGTTAGGCGCAGTCAGTTCAAAGTTTTGCGTCGCACATGCCGTAAGGCACGTACATAAGATCAAAATAATAGCAACCAAACAAAATAATTTTTTCATAATAACTCCTTTTGGACCGTCGGTATAGTAACAATGGATTTTTGCCTTATGCCGAATTGGATCGTAATTACTATGGCATTATATCAGAAATTTGCACAAGAAACAAGAGGGATTCCGTTGTATTGTTGTAAAGTAACTATAAAGGTTGCTATATGGAAAAATTTATTTTGCATAATGACAATACTGCGTCAACGCTTGCTTTATATCTTTTGACAAATGTATCAACACTTGACTTTTCGGTTGCGTTGCACTACAATTTGATACAAAGAAAATTTGTTAAAACAAAATTGGTCGTAACACAAAGAGCGCGAGGTTTTTTATGGATAAAATTGCAGTGGAACAAAAGTGGAATAAACTGTGGCAGGAACAAAACGTGTACCGTTTCGATCCCGACGACGCGGGCAATAAGTACTATATGTTGGAAATGTTTTCTTACCCCAGCGGCGCCAAGTTGCACATCGGACATTGGTACAACTACGGTTTGTCCGACAGTTTTGCCCGTTATCAGATAATGAAAGGTAAAAACGTGTTTCAACCTATGGGCTTTGACGCATTCGGTTTACCTGCAGAAAATTACGCTATAAAAACCGGCGTTCATCCCGAAGACAGCACGCTTAAAAACATTGCCGTTATGGAACAACAGCTAAAAAATATCGGCGGTTTGTTCGATTGGGATCACGAAATAAAAACTTGCTTGCCCGATTATTATAAATGGACTCAGTGGATATTTTGTCAGTTGTACAAAAAAGGTTTGGCGTACCGCAAAAAAGCTCCGGTCAATTGGTGCCCGAGTTGTAACACCGTTCTTGCTAACGAACAAGTGGTGGACGGACACTGCGAGCGCTGCGACAGTCAGGTAGTCAAAAAGGATTTGACCCAATGGTTTTTCAAAATAACGGATTATGCGGAGGAACTGCTTGTAGGTTTAGACAAACTTGATTGGCCGGAAAAAACCAAAGCAATGCAGCGCAACTGGATAGGGAAATCCGTCGGCGGCGAAATTACTTTCGATTTGGCGGACGGCAGCGGCAGTTTCAAAGTATTTACTACCCGCGCGGATACGTTGTTCGGCTGTACATACGTAGTGCTTGCTCCGGAGCACGAACTTGTGGACAAAATCACTACTCCCGCGCAAAAGACGGCTGTGGAAGCGTATAAGGACGAAGTTGCCAAAACTAACGAAGTGGAGCGCCTTTCTACGGCAAAGGAAAAAACGGGAGTGTTTACGGGGGCTTATGCGATTAATCCCGTTAACGGAGACAAGGTGCAGGTTTGGATAGGCGACTACGTGTTGGCAACTTACGGCACGGGCGCCGTTATGGGCGTGCCTGCTCATGACGAACGCGACTACAAGTTTGCTAAAAAACACGGTATCGAAATAAAGCGCGTTATCAAGGCCGCTTTGCCCGACGTTGACGACAGTCTGCCTTTTACTGAGTACGGGGTAATGGTAAACAGCGGAAAGTTCGACGGTCTTACAAGCGAGGACGGACGCATAAAGGTTGTCGAATCTCTTGCGGAAAATAAAAGAGGCGAAATAAAAACAAACTACCGTTTGCGTGATTGGCTTGTTTCCCGTCAGCGCTATTGGGGAGCACCGATACCTATTATTTACTGTCCGCATTGCGGCGAAGTACTGGACGAAAACTTGCCCGTACAACTTCCCTACGACGTAGAATTTAAGCCTGACGGAACGAGTCCTCTTGCAAAACACGAAAAGTTTATTCACGACGTGACCTGTCCCAAGTGCGGCGCACCCGCTACGCGCGATGCGGATACGTTGGACACTTTCGTGTGTAGCAGTTGGTACTACCTGCGTTATCCCGATGCGCGTAACGCTGAAAAACCTTTCGATACCGCATGGATAGACAAAATGCTTCCGGTAGACAAATACGTGGGAGGCGCGGAACACGCGTGTATGCATTTGCTGTATGCGCGTTTCATAACCAAGGCGCTTAGAGATATGGGATACCTGCACTTTGACGAACCCTTTAAGTCGCTTGTTCATCAGGGCGTAATTTTGGGACCGGACGGCAACCGTATGAGTAAGTCTCACGGCAACGTAGTGTCTCCGGACGAATACGTTTCCTCTTACGGAGCGGACGTTTTCCGTTGCTATATGGCTTTCGGATTTAAGTATACGGAGGGCGGTCCTTGGAGCGACGACGGTATCAAAGCCATCAATAAGTGGTTGGATCGCGTCGAACGTTACGTGCTTGCCGCCTACGAAAACGGCGTTGCAAACGGTGATAAGTTCGGTGCGGAAGAAAAAGAACTCAACCGCGTGCGCAACGCGACTATAAAAGCGGTGGACAACGACTATGACGAGTTTTCCTTCAATACGGCGGTTGCCCGTATGATGGAACTGGTAAACGCTCTGTGCAAGTACGACTCTTGCGCGGAAAAAAACGTCAAACTGTACCGCGATACGGTAGACGATTTGCTTAAGTTACTTGCTCCTCTTGCTCCTCACTTGACCGAGGAACTGTGGCAACAGACCGGACACGACGGCAGTATTGTTAAGCAGTCGTTTCCTGTTTACGACGAATCGGCGATTAAACTTGCGGAAGTCGAGTTGTTGGTGCAGTTCAATTCCCGTCCCAAAACGCGTATTACGGTGGATGCAACGCTTACCTCTGCGGAAATAGAAAAGGTTGTGCTGTCCGACGCTAACGTGTGCGAACTGCTTTGCGGTGCAATTCCGAAAAAAGTAATCGTTATCCCAAACCGTTTGGTCAATTTGATTGTGTAACGACGGTTTCGGCGTTTGCAAATGCTTGCAGCGCCGTTTTCCTTAGCGAGTCGAGTTTTTGTATTGCAGAATGCGCGCGAGAGGTTTTACGGAGTAGATATGGATAAAGAAAAATTTTACAGAGAAGCCGAACTTTTGGGAATAGGCAATACGCCGCTTATTCCGTACGAGGAGGATTTGGAAGCAGACGTGTACGTCAAAAACGAGGCGATGAACGCCGGAGGCAGCGTCAAGGACCGCGCCGCGCTTGCGATGATACTTGACGCTGAAGAAAAAGGCATTTTGACAAAAGGCTGCACGATAGTGGAAGCCACAAGCGGAAACATGGGTATATCTCTCGCTTACGTCGGATTGCGTCGCGGTTACAAGGTATTGCTTGCAATGCCGGACAATATGTCGCGCGAACGCCGCGAATTGCTGCAAGGCTTGGGAGCGCAACTTGTGCTTACGGAGGGCGCTTTGGGTATGCAAGGCGCATTGGATTACGTCGAACAACTTTCGCACGACGCAAATGCCGTTTGGCTCAGACAATTCTCTAATCCCGCAAACGCGCTCGCGCATTACTTGTCTACCGGCGATGAAATAATTTCTCAAATAGACCGCGTGGACGTATTCGTTGCAGGAGTGGGTACGGGAGGAACGCTTTGCGGAACGGCGCGCAGACTGAGAGAAATTTTTTCCGACTTAAAAGTGATAGCCGTGGAACCCGCGATGAGCGCCGCAATATCTCGCGGCGAAAAGGGTGCGCACTCCATTCAAGGTATAGGTGCGGGTTTTGTTCCGGACTTGTACGATAGAGATATTGTAGACGAAGTGCAACTTGTAACCGACGAACAGGCGTTGGACAAATTTGCGGAACTCAACAAAAACTCCGGTTATTGCTGCGGCGTGAGTTCCGCCGCAAATATCGTAGTTTGCGAGCGCTTGGCAAGTCTGCCCGAATACAAGGGCAAAAATATCGTCACCGTTTTTCCCGACGGAGACGACAGATATTTTTCATTACTTAACAAAAAATTGTAAAACAAAAAGGACGGATTTGCAAAAAAGCAAGGCCGTTCTTTTTTTTTGATTGCGTAATAAAGTTAAATTTGTTTTTTTGACGGTTTCGTTTACCGTTGCGGCGTTTACTTTGTGTAGTTGATTGTGTTTTGTAATGAAACTTGTGCTTGTGTATTATTGCACGGTTTTGCGAACGGCTTTGCCTAATTTCTCATTTTTCTACAAATATCAAAAAAGGTATGCTATACTAAAACAGTTGAAGGCACTTTTTCAACAATATGCAATGTAGAGGAGATACTATGTCGGAAAAAGTGTTGAAAAACGAAATTTCTGCCGAAGACAGACAGTTTAACCGAAATAAATGGTTGTTTTCCGTTTCGGGTATAGGGCGGGATATGTCTTATCAACTGATTGCATCGTTTTTGCTTACATACATTCAGTTCGGTATGACGCTGTCCATTATGCAGTTTACTACTATCAGTCTGCTCATCGGCGTAGCCGGACGTATTTGGGATGCGGTGAACGACCCGATGATGGGAGCGATCATCGAAGGCACGCATATGAAGTTCGGTAAGTTCCGTCCATGGATACTTATCGGCGCGGTGCTGACGGGTAGTATAATCATCACAATGTTCAACGTCCAAAGCCTTTCGGGATGGGGGTTCGTCGTATTTATGGCGGTTATGTACCTGTTGTGGGAAAGCGCTTTCACCATGAACGACATCGGCTATTGGTCAATGCTTGCAAGTCTGTCCAGCAAAAAGGAACAACGCAATTCGGCAACCATGCTTACCGTAGTGTTTGCAGGAATAGGCGCGTTTGTGGCGCAAGGAGGAATTTCCTTTTTGTATCCCGGCAACGTGCGTCAGGCATTCAGTTGGATATCCATTGCGATAGCGGCAATATTTATCGTAATGCAGTTGGTAATGGTACTGTTTATCAAAGAGCGGCCGCGTGCGCAAATGGAAGTCAACGAAAAAATTTCAATCAAGCAAATGTGGAACACTATAAAACATAACGATCAGGTGTTGTGGATGACGTTGTCGATGTTGTTTTACAATATCGGTAGCAGTTTGCTTGTAGGTTTGGCGTACAATCTGTACTATATCGAAATCGGCTACGACGGTATGGCAATAGTATTTATCGCTATATTCGGCGTGTTTAACATAGGCGCACAGATTTTTTATCCTATGCTTGCCAAAAAACTCGGGCGCAAAAAACTGCAACTTATTTCCATCATTTTAGCGTGCGTGGGCTATCTTGGTATTGCCTTGTTGGGTTGGGTGGATTGGCTGCCCTTCGAGTTGTGGTCGTTAAGCATTTTCGGCGTTATGGTATTTGTCGGTCAGGCTTGGTTCTACATGTCCAGCATAATAAACATGACAAACTGTGTGGAATACAACGAGTACAAGCGCGGTGAACGTAACGAAGCGGTGGTTTCCACTTTGCGTCCGTTTATGGCAAAGTTTGCCGACGCATTGAAATACGGCATAGTTACTCTTGTGCTTACCGTTTCCGCCGTGTACGGTTTGTCGCAGAATATCTCCACGTTGGAAGTACAAAAAGGACACTTTGACCGCATGGAAACGGTGGCGGAACAAAGCGAGTATTTAAGTTTGGTCAACGAATATCTTACCATGATAGAAGACCGTAATTTGGACTGGGACAATCTGAGTAAGGACGACGAAAAATATCTCTCCGACTTGACGGAACAAATGCAGAAGGGCGCTCTCGAAGGAAAACAGTTGGATGCTAAATACGTGTCGGCGTTAGGCGACGCTGCGGTGATGAAGGACGGCAAGTTTTTGGGCTTCGTGCGCGACATCGGCGGCACTGCGTTGGAAGACGGGCATACGTATGCGTTGGCGCTTTCGGGCAAAAATTCCGAAGGAAAAAATTTCAATGCCGCCGACGATAATTTCAAGTCGGACAGCAGTTTGGGTATGCGTTTGTGGCTTCGTGCAGCCGTAACCGTCGTACCCGTACTGTTTTTGCTCGCGGCGCTTTTGGTGCAACGCAAAAAGTTTGTAATAGACGAACAGTACTACGATATGATGCTTGATGAAATAGAAAAACGTAAGTTAAGCGATACGGACGAATGCAAAGCAACCGAGTCGGCGGCAGAAACGGCAGATGCCGACAAAACTCAAATCGGTACAACCGAACAAACTGCGGACGACGCGCCCGAACAACAGCCGCCGCAGGAAAAATAACAGAAATGCAAGAAAGGGTTATTGTGTTTGCCACAAACCCTTTTTTGTTATATACTTAAAAAGGCTATTCGGTTTTCGTTTATAGCCGGATATCGACCGCAAGCGGACAATATAACTGTTTGCCGACACTGCAAAAAAGGAATCAGGATGAACGTATTAAAAAAAGCATGGTGCAGAATTTATCAAAAAGTCTTGTACGTAGGTATGGCGTTTATGCCTTGGCGCAAGCCCGAATTACTGTGCGGCGAAGGTTCTTTTGCCGGCGCCGTCGGTTTTTTGCGCGATAAGGGCGTTACGCGGCCTCTTGTAGTATGCGACAAGGCGGCGTTGGAACGTCGGGCTTTGGACGGCTTTTTTGATAACGCCCGCGGAGTTCTGCAGTATGCCGTATTTGACGGGGTTTTGCCTAATCCCACCGTCGAGCAGGCAGAGCAAGGATTAAAAGTTTATTGCGACAACAATTGTAACGGTATTCTGGCTTTCGGCGGGGGTTCTGCATTGGATTGCGCCAAAGCGATCGGAGCGCGCGTCGTCCGTCCCAAAAAGACGGTCAATCAACTTAAGGGATTGCTGAAAGTACGCAAAAAACTGCCTCCGTTCTTTGCCGTTCCTACTACGGCGGGCACCGGCAGCGAATGCACGTTGGCGGCGGTCATAACCGACGGCACAACGCACGACAAGTATGCCATAAACGATTTTTCTCTTATTCCGCATTATGCAATTTTGGATGCGTCTCTTACCGTCGGTTTGCCGCCTATGCTTACTGCTACCACCGGTATGGATGCATTGACTCACGCGGTGGAAGCGTACGTAGGACGCTCGAACACGCGCTCGACCAAACGTAACGCCGAACAGGCTGTAAAATTGGTTTTTGACAACTTGCTTTGTGCAACGCAAAACGGCGGAGATATCTCGGCGCGCACCAATATGCAACGTGCGGCTTATTTGGCAGGGTTGGCGTTTACAAGAGCCTACGTCGGTTACGTGCATGCGCTTGCTCACGCTTTGGGCGGCAAGTACGGTACGCCGCACGGATTGGCAAACGCAGTACTGCTTCCAAAGGTACTGCAAAAGTACGGCAAGTCTGCGCACAAAAAATTAGCAAAACTTGCCAAAGCCGTCGGTCTTGCGGAAAAATCCGACAGTAGGGAGCAATCCGCACAAAAGTTTATTGACGCCGTAGTGCAATTGAACAAAGATTTGGGCATACCGGACGGTTTCGGCGGAACTGTCGTCGAAAGCGACGTCAAGGAACTTGCCCGTCATGCCGAAAGAGAAGCCAACCCGTTGTATCCCGTGCCGCAACTGTGGACGGAACGGGAATTTGAAGAAATTTACTTAGAAGTGATGTAGCAATATGGATGTAAAACGTTTACTGGCGGAAAAAGGATTCAGGTTCAACAAGCAGTTCGGTCAAAATTTTTTGACGGACGACGTTTTGTTGCGCAAAATTGCCGACGATGCAAATATAGACGGCAAAACCGTTTTGGAGATCGGTGCAGGCGCAGGTACGCTGACGCGCGTTCTTGCGGAAAGAGCCGACAAAGTCGTGGCGTTTGAAATCGACAGAAATTTGGAAAAAATTTTGGATATTACTCTCGCCGATTTCAAAAACGTTCAAGTAGTTATCGGCGACGTTATGCGTTACACTATGCAGCAAATCGAGTCTCTGTGCGGAGGCGCTTACAGCGTGGTTGCAAACATACCGTATTATATAACCACGCCTCTTATTATGAATTTTGCCGAAAATTCCCAAAACGCTACGTCGCTCACGCTGACTATCCAAAAAGAAGTTGCCGAACGGCTTGTTGCAAAACCTTCTACTAAACAGTACGGAGCAATAACCGTAGGCGTCGATGCCGTTGCGAACGCGGAAATTACGCGCGTTTTACCGCGTAACTTATTTTATCCGCAGCCCAACGTAGACAGCGCGGTAGTCAAGATTGTTTTCAGTCGCGGAAAGTACGATATAAAAAATGCGGTTTTATTTCGTAAAACCGTCAAGGCGGCTTTTGCTATGCGCCGAAAAACTTTGGCGAACAATCTAATCGTCGGTTTTGGATTTTCCCGCGAAAAGGCGGAAAACGTAATCGCCGCTTGCGGACTAAACGTCAATTGCCGAGGCGAAGAACTATCTACCGTACAGTTTGTAGATCTTTGCAACGAATTAGGCAAGTTTGAAAATTAAAAAGCATTATACGGTTCGACAAAACCGTACGGATAAAATCAATTGAAAAGGAGGCGCGCAATATGTTGGATATCGATTTGACCAAAACCTATGCGCTGGCAGTTTCCGGCGGGATAGACTCTATGGTAATGTTGCATATGTTTGCAACCAATTCGCCGCGCCCCGATTTTTTCGTCGTAACGGTCAATCACAATTTGCGAAAAGAGGCATCATCCGATTGTAAGTTTGTGTCGGAATATTGCAAACGATTCAACGTAAAGTGCAAAACTTTTAACGTAGACGTACCCAACTACTGCAAGGCGATGAAAGTGTCCGAGGAAACGGGCGCTCGTTTGCTGCGTTTGGGCGTACTCAATTCGTTGGACGCGGATTACGTATGTACGGCGCACAATGCTTGCGACAATGCGGAAACGGTGCTTATGCACATTATCCGCGGAAGCGGAGCAAACGGTAGCGAGGGCATACGTAGAGAAAGCGGAAAATTTTTGCGTCCGGTACTGCATCTTTCGCGCGAGGACATAGAAAACTACGCTAAAGCTCACGGCGTGCCTCACGTGTACGACGCAACCAACGGCGAGGTGAAATACGCGCGCAATTTTTTGCGGCACAAGGTTATTCCTTTGCTTGCGCAAATCAATGAAAACGCGCAGTCCAATATTACGCGTTTTGCGGAAAACATTGCCGAGGACAACGCATATTTGGACAGTCTGGCGGACGTTTCCGCCGTCAGGTTTTCGGGACATAGCGCCGAGATTCCTTCCTATTTGCTGCTTCAACCCAAACCCATTGCGTACAGAGTACTTCGCAAGGTTTTTGCTGGACTAAACGTTTTGCAGGACTTTGAAAAGCAGCATTACGACGCGATAGTCAATTTGGCGTACAATGTGGGCGGTAAAAAGATTTCTCTTCCCTACGGTCTGGTTGCCGTAAACGATTACGACAAGGTCGCGATCTTAAAAGATACGGTTGCGGAAGAACACCGTTTTGAAATTTCTTTTGTCACGGGATTTACCGATACGCCGGTCGGCAAAGTTGTAATAGACAAGCAAAAAACGCGAGGCTGCTTGCAAATAGACGTAAACAAAATTCCGAAAAGCGCAGTTTTTCGCACGTGCAGACAGGGGGACGTTTTTACAAAATTCGGCGGAGGCGGAACGAAACCGCTTAACAGGTATTTGATAGACAAAAAAATTCCGCAACGTTTACGCTCTCAACTTTTGCTTATTGCAGACGGAAACAACGTTTTGGCCGTATGCGGCGTGGAAATTGCCGACAGCGTAAAGGTCGACGCTGCGTCCGACGCGTATTACTTAAAGATGCTAAAATCTACCGACGAGTAAACGGAAATTCTTTGTGTAAAACGCGCTTTAAGGGTATAAATTATATATTTGGTTCAAATCGGTTGACAAACAGGCGATTTGCGTGCAAAATACAAAAAATACTTTTGCACAACAATTGCTTACGACACAAGATCGTTTAGGGAACTTATGAAACAAATTTGCCAAGTTTTGCTTACACGCCGACAAATCGAGCAACGCGTCAAGGAAATCGCGAGGCAAATTTTGCACGACTATAACGGAAAATGCCCTCTTTTGGTTGGCGTATTAAAGGGCAGTTTGGTGTTTTTGGCGGATCTTGTGCGGAATTTGGGCTCAGATGCCGAATTGGATTTCCTTTCCGTTTCCAGTTACGGCGGAGGCACGGTTTCCAACGGAAACCCGGTGCTTCGACAAGATATGTGCACCGATTGTAAAAACCGCGACGTGCTTATAGTAGAGGATATAGTGGATAGCGGTAAAACTGTGGAATTTTTGACGGAGTTGTTAGCGACAAAGGGCGCCAAAAGCGTCAAAACCGCGGCGTTGCTTTCCAAACCCGTGCGTAGAACGGTGGAAGTTGACGTGGATTACGTCGGCTTTGAAATTGACGACAAATTCGTCGTAGGTTACGGTATGGATTTCGACGAAAAGTACAGGGGACTTTCGGATATATGCGTATTGAATAAAGGATAGGATGCGTTTTGCGCCTATCCTTTTTTTTGTGGTATGACGACGTAATTCTATGATAAATTTTTGTAGTAGATCGGTTACTTTTGCAGGCTGAAACGAGCTGTCGAACCGTGTCGAATAAAAGTAAAAATACTGTCGATAAATATTTGAGAAAAGGTATTGATTTTTTATTTTGCACATGGTATAATAGAACGCGTGGCAGAATGCCTTTCGGTAAATTTTATCTAAAAGGAGCATGACGACATGAACAAAGTTTTTTTCTCACAAAACTATGCGGTATTTTGTGCGCAAAACGCTTTGTGCACCGATTTGCCCGTTGAAAGTATTTTTGAAATGGAGCGTAATTCAAACGGATTTTAGTGTTTGTTTGCGCTTTTTTGTTAAAGTTTACGCACGAGAATGCGGTCGCGGCAAGTCGTTTGGAAACGTCGCGGCGAAAGAAAAGCCGAGGATCAGCAAAAGGGTAGAAGATGATATACGATATTCAAAAAGCGAGTTTATTAAAAAGAGTTTCTGCCGGTTTGCTAGACTTTTTTTTGATCGTTATTTTGGCTGTCGGCGTTATGTATCTTATGGCGTTGATTACGGGAATCGGAGGATATTCCGATACTCTGCAGGGATATTACAAAGAATACGGCGAAAAAAATGACGTAGATTTTGCAATATCCGAAGAGGAATTCAGCAAACTTTCCAAAGAAGAACAGGAAAGATACGACGAGGTTTTTCAAAGCATTTTCCGCGAACACGAAGATGCGCGCAAAGCGTACAGCATGACGCGCTCGCTGCCGTTGCTTATTATAACGATCAGTATACTTATCCCCGTCGTAGTATTTGAATTTGTAATTCCGCTTTGTTTGAAAAACGGCAAGACCGTGGGTAAAAAGGTTTTCAATTTGGGAGTGGTGTTCAAAAACAGCGTAAGAATATCGACCTTTGCGTTGTTTGTAAGAGCAATTTTGGGCAAGTATACGATCGAGTTGATGGCTCCTGCAATGTTATTGTTGATGGTGTTTTACTATAACGTTATGGGCATAGTAGGATTGGTAGTCGTAGGATTACTGTTGCTCATGCAAATCGTTATACTTATCGCCACCAAAACAAACGCGTGTATTCACGACGTATTGGCAAATACCGTAGTGGTGGATATGCAAACGCAAATGGTGTTCAACAACGCGGAAGAAATGGTAGCCTACAAGGAAGAACTCCACCAAGAGGAAACCAAGAAGACCGATTATTGATTTGTATTGAAGAAACTTTTTCTGATACGGAGGACAGAAGATGGCAAAAAAAGTGTTCAAAGACGTTGCAGCCGCGAAAAGCTTGTCTAAATTGATTACGTTTTTAATAGGCGTAATTTCTATGTTTTTGGCGGGCGTGCTGTATATGATAATGTCCGATTTGTCGTTTGGTAACACTTCCGTTTGGCTGATAATTGCAACGTTGCTTTCTTTCGGCGGTGCGATTTGCTTCTTTTTTTCCAATAACTTTTTGGAAAAACCCGTTGTGATGTACGTTATGAGAGGTATCGGTTTGGCCCTTTCCGTCGGATTTGTTATCTTTTTGCACTGCTTTCACAACACCGAGTATTTTGTCGGAAAAATCGAAGGATTTATCAACGAAGGACTGAAAGGCGAAGGCGCTCTTGCTGCAAGCAAAGCTACAATGATCATATCCTATATTTTTGCTTACATAGGAATGGTAGCTCAGGCTGCAAACGTAGTGTTGGTTGCAGTTCTTAAAGAAGATTAAAATCGAATTGAAAGTGGTTTCCACTTTGACGTTTAATACAAAAAACTAAACAAGGACGGATAAAACTTATGAAAGTTGTTTTGCAAGATTTAACAAAAATCTTTCCCAGCAGAAACAAACAAGGACGGGAAGTCGTCGCGGTAGATAAGTTCAATTTTGAAATTCCCGACGGCAAGCTGATCGGTTTGCTTGGTCCCTCCGGTTGCGGAAAGAGCACTACGCTTTACATGATCTGCGGTTTGCAAAAGCCTACGAGCGGAAAAATCTTTTTCGGTGACGACGACGTTACGGAACTTTCTCCGGAAAACAGAGGCGTCGGTTTGGTTTTCCAAAACTACGCTTTGTATCCGCATATGACGGTCAAGCAAAACATACTGTTTCCTTTGCAAAACTTTAAGGGGGCCGATAAACTTACCAAAACGGAAATGTTGGAACGCGCCTACAACGTTGCAAAGTTGGTGCAAATCGACGAACTGATGGATCGCAAACCCAGCGAACTTTCCGGCGGACAGCAACAACGTGTTGCTATTGCCCGCGCATTGGTAAAGATGCCCAGAGTGTTGCTTTTGGACGAACCTCTTTCCAACTTGGACGCACGCTTGCGTTTGCAAACGCGTGAGGAAATCAAACGTATTCAGCGCGAAACGCAAATCACAACGGTTTTCGTTACGCACGACCAAGAAGAAGCAATGTCCATTTCCGACATGATCGTAGTTATGAAATTGGGCGTAGTGCAGCAAATAGGTCAACCGCAGGAAGTTTACGACAACCCTATCAACCTGTTTGTTGCTAAATTCTTGGGTACGCCGCCAATCAACGTTTTGAGCGGTGAAATAAAGCGCGGCAAACTGTACATAAACGGAGAAGCCGTACTTCCTGCAAAAGGCATCGAAGATCAGGAAGTCAACGTCGGTATCCGTCCCGAAGGATTTATCTATAATCCCGAAAAGGGCGAAATGCACTGTGCGCTTCGCAATTTGGAAGTTATGGGACGCGACGTTTCTATCGTTTGTACTAACGAAGCGTCGGAGAACCCAATTATCCGTGCGATAGTGGACGCCGACAACAAGATAAGCGCTACGGCTACGGAAGTTGCTTTTTCGCTTAAACCGCATAAGGTGTTCGTATTCAACAAGGAAACGGGAATGCGAATCTATTTGGACGGCACTCCGTCTCCCGAACCTATTCCTCTTTCACCCATGGAAATTTCTGCCGAACAGGGCGAAGACCAACTTAAACTTACCAAAATGCAGAAATTCAAACAAAAAATGACGGGCTTGTTCAAAAAGAACAAAACAAAAAACAATGCAGAGTCTGCGGAAGAAACGGCGGAAGTACCTGCGGAAGAATCTGTACCCGTCGAAACTTCCGAACAAGACGACGGCAAAAACAAATAACGAGGTGATTTAATGGTAGACGGAAAAAAACAATGGAAAGCGTGGTTGTATCTGTCGCCCGTCATCATTTTAACGTTGGTGTTTACCGTTTATCCGATAGTAAACACCGTGCGTATGGCGTTTTCTAACGATTACAAATTGATGGACGAAATCGGCGGAATGACATTCAGCTTCGGCGTGGATAACTTTGCAAAAGTTATCCAGTATCAAGGGTTTTTAACTTGTTTGGGCAATACAATGTTCCTGACTGTGGTAACCGTTCCTATTTCCACGTTGTTGGCGTTGCTGATTGCTGTTTGCTTAAATTCTATCAAACCGCTAAACAGACTGCTTCAAACGATTTATTTCTTGCCCTACGTTACAAACACAATTGCTATCGGACTTGTATTCTCTACGATGTTCAGTATCGTGGGCGTCGGTTTAACTACCGACAATCCGATAATCACCACGTCGGGTATTATCAACAACATTATCGAGGCTTTCGGCGGAAAAGCCGTCAACTGGGTAAACGAAGGTTCTACTTGGGGCGCCAATATGTTCGTTATGGTAGTGTACATAGTCTGGAACGCGCTTCCTTTCAAAATTTTGATTTTGCTTGGCGGATTGCAAAGCGTCAACAAACAGTACTACGAGGCTGCGAAAGTCGACGGCACCAGTCGTGCGCGTACGTTTTGGAGAATTACCGTTCCTATGCTGTCCCCGATGCTTGCGTACGTTATCATCACAGGCTTTATCGGCGGCTTTAAGGAATACAGCAGTATCGTAGGCGTATTCGGCGATAATATGGGACCTACCGGTTCTCCCGGACAACTCAACACAATGGTTGGATTTATCAACAAAAACATTATGGATTCCAACGCGCACGAAGGTAAGGCTAGTGCTGCGGCACTAATATTGTTTGTTATAATATTTGTCGTGACTATGCTTAATATGTACGTAAGCAAGAAGCGCGTGCATTATTAGAAGGAGGTGCGAAAAATGGCTGAAAGAAAAAGTAAGAAAAACGCAACTCCTATCACAGAAGAAAACTTGACCCCGACTGTTGAAGAAGTTGCCGTAGTGGAAGAAGCGATTGCGGAAACGGCGCCTGTTGTGACAAATACCGAGGCCTCTCCTTTGGACGTTGTCGCTCCGGAAACCGTTGCTGAACCCGCTCTTGTTACCGAATCATTGGGCGATACTCAGGCTCTCGGCAAGGGCGTGATGAAAGAACGTAATATCGAAAAGATAACCAAACGTCAAAAAGTCGTAAGAGTACTGGTTCTTATAGTTATTTATACGTTCCTTATTGCAGTAGCTATCGGAGTATTGTTCCCGTTTTATTGGATGATCATTTCTTCTTTGAAATCCTGGGAAGAATATCAGCAAACTCCGCCGACGTTTTTCCCTCACAAAATTATGTGGAGCAACTACGCTCAGGCATTTAATACGGCGAACCTAGGTACGCTGTTTGTCAACACCGTATTCGTCGGTATCGTTTCTACGGTATTGTCTTTGATTATCACTGTGCTTGCCGCGTTTGCTTTTGCAAGGTTGCAGTTCCGCGGTAAGAACGCATTGTTTGCGGCATTGCTTGCCACAATGATGATCCCCGGCGAATTGTTTACTATTACTAACTACGGAACCGTCACTCAGTTTTTGGGATGGAAAGAAACATACACGGCACTTATCATTCCTTTTTTGGTCAGCGTGTTTTACGTTTATCTGCTTCGTCAAAACTTTATGCAGATACCGGACGAACTGTACTACGCTGCCAAGGTTGACGGAACAAGCGACCTGAAATATTTGTGGAAAGTAATGATTCCGTTGGCGCTGCCGACCATTATATCGATAACTATTCTCAAAATGATGGGTTCGTGGAACAGTTACATTTGGCCCCGTTTGGTTGCTAACGACGATGCGCACAAACTTATTACAAACGGATTGCGCGGCACATCTTTCTTCGTTATCAACGCGGACGGCACTATCAACTCCGATCAAGTCAACTATCCGGTGCAGATGGCGGCCGTTGCAATGGTGTCCTTCCCGCTGTTTTTGGTGTTTATCTTCTTGCGTAAATACATTATGAAAGGCGTGAGCCGCAGCGGATTGAAAGGTTAGATATAACGTTTGCTTCGGCAAATAAAATAGAAACTTTATTGCAAAACAAATATGGAGGAAAACTATGAAAAAACTAATTGCACTTGTATTGACGCTTGCATTGGTCGTATCGTTGGGCGCAATTTTCGCAGGATGCGGAAATAACTTGTCCGAATTCGAAGTTCCCGCGAACGGTTACGACGGAAGCAAAGTAACAATCAAGTTCTATCACATCATGGGACAGGAATACAGGACAACTTTGGATAACCATATCAAAGAATTCAACAAGTTGTATCCAAATATTACTGTCGACCAAAAAGCAATCGGCGGTTACGACGACGTACGTAACCAAATCAAAACCGAATTGACCGGCGACGATTATCCCAATATGGCCTATTGCTATCCCGATCACGTTGCTTTGTACAACCAAACCAAAAAAGTCGTTGCTCTTGACAGTTTGATTGACAGCACGATCGAAATTACCGACGCTTTGGGCAACAAGTCTCCTTTGGGCTTTACGCAAGCGCAAAAAGACGACTTTGTCGAAACGTTCTGGGAAGAAGGTAAACAATTTGAAGACGGCAAAATGTACACGTTGCCGTTTGCAAAATCCACCGAAGTGTTGTACTTTAACAGAGACTTTTTCGAGGCGCACGCGAGTGACGGCTTGCAAGTTCCCGATCACTGGTTTGCAAGCGACGGTAAAGAAGGCTTGGCTTCCAGCGATACCACCAGTGTAGAATACGTATGCGCTAAACTTAAAGAATTGGATTCCAGTTGCACGCCTTTCGGTTATGACAGCGAATCCAACTGGTTTATCACTCTTTGTCAGCAAGCGGGTATTTCTTATACGGCGCTTAAAGGCAATCACTATCAATTTAATACGCCCGACGCGCAAAAATTGATGAAGACTCTGCGCAGATGGTACAATAGCGGTTACTTTACGACAGGTACTCTGTATAACTCCGGTTCGACCAGCGGTTACACCAGCAACTTGTTCAAAGGTAACAACGCCAGCACAAGAAGTTACATGACGATCGGTTCCTCCGCCGGCGCAGGCAATCAATGCCCCGATAAGGATGCCAACACGGGAACTTATCCGTTTGAAGTAGGTATCACGACTATTCCCCAAATGGACGTTGACAATGCTACGGCTATTTCGCAAGGACCGAACGTATGTCTTTTCAACAGATCTAACCCGCAAGAAGTTGTGGCAAGTTGGCTGTTCCTCAAATACTTGCTTACAAGCCATGCGTTCCAATTCGAATTTACCAACATCGGCGGATACGTACCCCCGATCAAGTCTTTGTCCGATCCCACTTTGGCAGATGAAATTCCCGCAGTTAAACTGTACATAAAGAATATGGAACAGGCTAACGGTACGGACAGAATTTCCTATTTGTCTCAAAAAGTTTGCTTGGGACTTGCCGAAGGCAACAACTACAAATCTTTCTTTACTTCTCCAGCGTTCCCCGGTTCTTCTACCGCGCGCGATCAAGTAGGACAATTGTTGGTTGCTTGCATCAGCAATAAGGGTACCGATGCCGACTCGATTATTAGGACTGCCTTTGTAAACGCAATCAACGAATGCGAATACAGCGGTTAAAAATGCTGTTTGACCCAATAAAAAAGGACGGTAAACTATGAAGAAAACCATTAGAATCCTAGGTTTAATGCTCGTTCTCAGTCTGGCAATCACTTGCCTGTTTGCCTGCGCAAGCGAGTGCGACAAGAACGGACACGTCTACGATAAAAACGGCGTATGCACGGTTTGCGGTAAAGACAAATGCGAATTGACGGGCACTCACACTTGGCATAACGGCGTGTGCGTGTACGACGAAGCCACAGCAGACGACTTTGTAGACTACGTTTCCGAATTGAAACTCAATACAAATTCCGGCAGAAACTGGACGACGGCAACTGTCAAAAATTACGTAGACGGCGATACGACGCACTTCAACGTTCCTACGAGCGTAGATCCGACAGGCGTGCTTAAAGCGCGTTACCTTGCAGTTAACACTCCCGAGTCCACAGGACAAGTGGAACCTTACGGAAAGGTCGCTTCTAACTTCACCAAATCTAAACTTTCTTCCGCATCGGAAATTATTTTGGAATCGGGCGACGGCAACTGGAACAAGGACTCTACAAGTACGCGTTACACCGTGTGGATTTGGTACAGAACAAGTTCCACAAGCGATTATCGCAACCTCAATCTTGAACTGTTGCAAGAAGGCTTGGGCATTGCGTCCAACGCCGAAGGCAACTGCTACGGAGAAATTTGCGGCAATGCAATAAGACAGGCGCAACGTCTGAAATACCGCGTTCATGACGACGACGTTCCCGACGACACTTTCTATTACGGCGACGCTATCCCCGTAACGCTGAAAGAACTTCGTTGCAACGTTGAGGAGTACAACGGTTTGAAGGTTGCTTTTGACGGAATAGTAGTTTTGGACAACAACAACGGCGTTTACGTTGAAGATTACGATGAAAACGATGAAATCTGCTACGGTATGTACGCTTACTACGGCTTCACCAAAAACGGCGCATTGCGCGACATTTTGATGGTGGGGCACCACGTGCGTATAGTCGGAAACGTGTCCGAATTCAACGGAACTTATCAAGTGTCCGGTCTGTCTTATCGCGAATTGTATCCCGACGACCCAAACAATACCACTTATGTACCGGGCGACGAAGAAAAACATTTCGACCCCCGTTGGACGGAACTGACGGTAGAAGAGTTTTACAATGAAAAAACCGTTACCATACTCGGTAAAGACGACGTTGAGGATCAAGACGTAACAAAAGACCTTGCTGCTTTGACTCAAGCAACGTCCGTATATATGAAAAATTTGGTCGTTAAGTCTGTTTACACAACCACGGCGCTTTCCAGTTCGTCGCGCGGAGCAATTTCTATCACCTGTACGCAAGAAGGTTCTACCAAAGAAATTGTTATTCGTACCGGCGTTTTGAAAGATCCCACCGGCGCGTTTAACGTACCTTTGCAGTACATTGCGCCTGCACCGTCAAGTTCTTCGGATTTGCCCGAGGGAGTTGTTTTAGCAGATTACTTTGTTGGCAAAACTTTCAACGTCAAGGGCGTAATCGGTTATTACAACAGCGACAGTAATGAGCAATACGGCACCAGCCCCTATCAAATAAACGTGTTCAGCCTTTCGCAAATAGAGTTTGTTGACTAAGTTGCACATTGTTAAATCGTAAGGGCGTTTGAAAACGGGCTTACCTTGCCTGAAACTAAATTTGGTAACTATTGTTTCCCAACAAAAAATAAAAGGAGAAAAAAATGAAAAAGAAAATTGCAATCATTTGTTGTATCGCGATTTTGGCAGTCGGTTTGCTTTCCGTCTTCGCAGCATGTGGCGGCAGTGAATTAAACGACGAGAACCTTAAAAGTTTGCGTTCGGTTTTGTACAACCAGTACAGAGAAGACGCTACAGAACAAGCCAAAAGCTACAAAGTTATGGGAACCGTAACGAGTTTCGATTCCGACGGCAAAGAAATCAAATGTAACGTTTTGTGGACTATCGAAGGTTCCGATAAAGTTACCGTAAGCAAGGACAAGGACAGCAACGGAAACTACACAGTAAACGTTCCCGATCAATCCACTCTTACGGAAACCGTTGCTTACACTTTGGTTGGAACTCTTGTCAACGATAAAGACGAACCGTACAAAGGTTACAACGGCGACGAAGACGCCGTATATCAAGTAAAATTCAACCGCACGGTTTCTCAACTCGGCGGAGACAACGCTTTGCTTCAACATTACTTGCCCGACGTTGTTACATCCCCCGCAATGAATACGGAATACAATTTGAGCATGTACAACGGCGCTCAAAACTACGTGTACTACTTTACGGGTGCAATGAAAGACAGCAAGTATTTTGATACGAGCGATACTCTTTCCAATTCCAAAAAAGTTAAATTGGTAGAAGCTGCAGGCGGATTCTATATTTCCTTTGACGACGGCGGAACGACCAAGTATTTGACGTTTACCGGTAGAGCAGGTACAAGCAGCACGGGTAAAGCGACTCCGTATGCAGATTGCAGTATCACTACTACTCCCACAACCGTTTTCTCGTTGGATGCTTCTCTCAACGGAGCGCTTAAAACGACGGTTGTTTGCGGCGACTTGGGAGATAACGATTTCTATCTTGGCGGTCAAAGCAGTTATACGACGATGTCTTCTAGCAGTTCCTACTACCTTACGGGTAGCAACGCTGCAAACGTTGACGGTAGTCAATGCGTTGTAAGATTGATCGGCGACGGCGATTACAACCAATACGGTGGAAAAACTCTGGATGACAATGGTGCTAAGTTCAGACAAGCGGTAATTACAAACCCTGTTGAAGGCACTTCCTATAAGCTTGCGTTCTATCACGGCGGAAAACAATCCGTTCAATATATCAAGGGTGAAATCAAAAACAGTTATTATCTGGATTCTACCAATGATCTTGCATCATCGGTTGACATTCTGATTGAAAACGGTGAAGGCGGATTCTATCTGTACTTTATGAGCGGCGAGACAAAGAACTATATTTCTTTCCACGAAAGAACTGATAAAGCCGGCAGCGGTACTACTGAAATAACTACAACTAAACCTGCAGGCGTTTACACAATAAACTCCGACGGCGTTATCGTTATTACTACGGGAAGCAACACATATTGTTTGGCTGACAGTAGTGCAACCTACTTTACGATTGGATGCAAAAACGTCAACGTTATAACTAACAGCGGTGCAGATGTATTTGTGGAAGTAATGGACACTACTTGGTGGGTAGTCCGTCTTGTTCCGGTTGAAGGTGTAACTTTGTAATACGAAATATATCAATAAACCCCAAGCCGAATGGCTTGGGGTTTATTGTTGCTTAAAGTTGATTTCAGTGTGCGCTGCGGTCGGTGGTCAGCGGCGTAATTGTAATGTAACCGTCTACAGTTGCATCCGTATCCAATGTCAGGTCGTGGCGGTTATCGTGTACGCAATATCCGTTTTGCTGCCAAGTGCCGTCGTTCAGATCCACAAATTCGTCGTTGAAATACGGTCCGCCTTGGCGCGTTTCAAGTATTCCTTTCGGCTCCGGAGGTACGTTTACGTTATAAATCAAGTGACGTTCAAACAGCTCGTGCGTCTTGAAGTATTCCCAAATACTTTCCAGCGCCGCTTCAGCGTATTCAAAGCCGGTGTAGACAGTGGAAAAAGCAATGCCGCGCGTATGCCTTAATGCCGCCTCGAATATTGCGCCTACCGTGCCGCTGTACAGCACGTCCTCGCCAATATTGTATCCGCGGTTTATTCCGGACAGTATCAGGTCGTATTGCGAGCGTAAGCCAAGCGTGCCGAACCGCACGCAGTCTACGGGCGTGGAACCTACGCTGTAAGCCGCAACTTCGCCCAGTCCCAAATAGACCCGTTGTACTTCAAACGGGCTGTGTATGGTTATTGCGTGGCTTTTACCGCTTTGTTGAGTTTTTGGCGCCACAACCGTCACGTCGCCCAGTTTGGTTGCCCATTTGGTAAGTATTTCAAGTCCGACACTGTCTATTCCGTCGTCGTTGGTAATTAGTATTTTCATTTTCTTTTTCCGTTTGCATTGTTTCGTAGGTTCATGTCATCTCGACCGAAGCGGAGGGATCCGGCGTGGCGTTTCCATTATGTCATATGGCATAGCGCCACCTTATTTTTTCGTTGTCGCTAAATGTTTCGGCGTTGCTCGACATGGTATTCGGTTCACGTCTATCGTCACAGCCAACCTTCGTGCGTTGCTTTGTATTCCGCAACCATTTTGTCGCCGTCGGCAATCAGTTCCGCCGCTTGCTTTTTGTTTGTAAGGGTTGCGCCGCAGGTGTATTCGTGTCCGCCTCCGTTGTATTTTTCCGCCAATTTGTTTATTGTCATAAAGCGGCTGCGCAAGCGCACGCGTATTGTGCCGTCTGCCATTTCTATAAAAGCTATCCAGGCAATGCAGCCTTTTATTCCTTTCAAGAAGGAAATGGCTTCGCAGGCTTGCTCGCTTGTCAGCGCAAATTTCTTTTGCATTTTTTTGTCTACGTACAGATATGCCACTCCGTTTTCGGAAATTTGCATTTTTTTGTACACGTACGCTTGAAATTTCAAATAATCGAAGTCTTCCAAGTACAGGTGGGCATACATTGTGTCGGTGTCTATGCCGAAGTCTAACAAGTTTGCTGCCAATCGCAGCGTGTCGCCGGTCACCGTTTCGTAGCGGAAGCGTCCGCTGTCGGTAACCATTCCGCAAAATACGTACGTTGCCGTTTGCAGATCCATTTTGAGTTTGTTTTTGAACGTGTCGTAAAAGAATGCAATCATTTCGCATGCCGAGGAACGCCAATCCTCTATCCAGCACAAATCGCCGTAAGGTTTTATATCAATGTGGTGATCGATCTTGACAATTTCTTTTGCCAAGTGTGCATTAGGATTGGATATTCTGTCAAGGGTTGCCGTGTCTACAACGATCATCAATGCGTCTTTGTACCATTCGTCCTCAACGGGTTCGTCCTCTCCTCCCAAAAATGCAAGATAGTCGGACATATCGCCGTTTATCAGCCGCACGTCTTTTTTCGGATAGGTCAGGCGCAATATACCGCGTAACCCCAGGGTGGAGCCTATTGCGTCGCCGTCCGGCCTTTTGTGGCGTGCAATAACGATTTTGTCGTATTGCTCTATTTTGTCCAATATTTTTTTCATCGTTTCTTTTTGTTCGGTCATATGTTGCCTCTCGTTTTTTTTTATTGTAGTTTGTTATCGTGCCGTTTCAAATATAACGCGGTTGATTTTTTATCAAATCATTCCTTGGCTAGTAAGTCAAGGTCGGCAAGCATTGCTAGCGCCGTTTCCTTGTCGCATACGCATGCGCCGCTGGCTTTGGCGTGTCCGCCGCCTCCGTATTTTACCGCAATCGGGTTTACGTTGTGTTTTTTAGAACGCAGTTCGCACAGTACGCCTTCGTCCGTTTCGGTAAAGTTTACCCAAACGTCAACGCCGCGAATATCCGACATCACGCCTACCATACCGCGAGATACGGTAAAAGTGTCTATGCCCAAATCTTTTACGCGCTGTTTGTCGGTATATATATACGCAACGTTATTTTTTGTAAATTGCACGTTCAATACAAATTGCGCACGCAATTTGATCATATCGAAGTCGTCTGCGTAAAGCGGCGTGTACACGTCGTTAAGATCGAAACCGATGTCCAACAGATCCGCCGCCACGCGCAAAGTTTTGGGTGTGGTGGAGTCGTAGCGGAAACGTCCGCTGTCGGTAACCATTCCCGTAAAAAACGCTTTCGCCGCGTTTTGCGGAATTTCCCAATTGCAAGTTTGCACAAAGTTGGCGACTAATCCCGCGCAACTTTCAAACGCGGTATCCACGATTTCTACGTCGCAAAACTTAGTAACGAATATGTGGTGGTCAAAACGTAGCGTGGCTTTTGCCGTTTTGTAACGCTCGTCCGATACGAGATGAGTGTCGGCGCTGTCCAACACGATAGCAAGAGCGTTTTCGTACTCCGCGTCCGCAACTTCGTCGGGGACGCTGCCTTCCACAAAACCGTAACGTTTTGGGTCGTCGCCTACCGCGTAAATTTTCTTCTCCGGAAAATTGTGTTTCAGTACAAGTTTCAATCCCGTTTGGCTGCCTATAGCGTCGCCGTCTGGGTTTTTATGACGGTGTATTATTATCGTATCGTATTTGCTTATCGATTGCCATGCCTGCACGTACGGTTTATTTTTATCGTAATTTACCGCTTGTTTTAGACCGTTTTTCAAGTCGTCCCATATTCCCATAAAAGAATTTCTCCCTAAATTGTTTTAGAATTTATTGTATCACAGCGGCGAGTGCAAGTCAATAGCGGCGCAAAAATTGACAGGTTCGCAATTATGTAATATAATTTGCAAGTAAAATATTTGTAATTACTCACGATAAAAGCGGAGGGGTGTATATGAAAAAAACTACTGCATTTATTATTTCGGCAGTATTGTTGTGTTTGTGTGCGTGTTTTGTCGCATGCGCCGGTCAGGATGAAATTACCGGAGTTACGCTTGCCGACAAAACCGTGGATTACGACGGAGCAAAGCATTCGTTGGCTGTCGTCGGCGAGTTGCCGAAGGGAGCGCAAGTAAATTATGTTTACTGTTTGCAGGGCTCGGAAAGCGCAATAGGATCGGACGGCGTTACAGACGTCGGGACGTACGACGTAAAAGCGATCGTTACTTGCGACGGATACAAACCGTTGCAACTTTCCGCAACGCTTGTAATAAAGGGGAAAAAGTTTGACTCAAACGTTTCTATGCCCAATTCCAGCGTCAACTATACCGGAAACAAACACTGTTTGACGGTTACGGGAACCTTGCCGGAGGGCACCGAAGTGGTTTATTCTTACAACGGCGTAATTACTGACGGAGTAACGGACGTCGGAGAATATACCGTCAAAGCGACGGTATCTAAGGCCGGTTACGAAACGATAGTCATAACCCGTACTCTCGTGATACTTGCATTGCATTTTCCGGATATGTCGCTGGCGGATAAAACTGTGGTTTACGACGGTGCCGAACACAAATTGGAACTAAATATAGACGTAAACAGTTTGCCCGGCAACGTAGGAATTACCGTGACGTACAACGGCGAACAGGCACACGGAGCGACGGAAGCGGGCGTGTACGAAGTAAAATGGGTCGTTTCTTGCGAAGGTTACGAAACGGTAACTTTGACAGGCACGCTTATAATACAATCCTTAGATTGAAACGCTCTGCAGCGCGTTATTATTGCACAGCGAAAAGGTAGACAATTGTAAGTGAATCTTTGCCGTACTTATAACGTTGAGGACGTATAAATAAATTTGTAAAAATACAGACGGCGTGCAAATTATTGCACGCCGTCTTCGTTTTATACGCTTTATTTTCCGCAGAACTTTTTGTAAATTTCTTTTACACTCTTGTGCGTAGACTTACAGATCTTCCAACCGTTCTATGGAAACCACTTGCGGATTTTCGCGCAAGAAGAAAGTAATTTCTTCCGCGCTGCAATTTTTTGTGGGATATATTACCGCTTCGGCAACAAGTTTTTTACCTTCCGTAAGCACAGTTTCGCCGTTTTCGTCGATATGTTCCGTCATCACGGTTTCGTTGGAGGCGGTTACTTTGAGACGGTGAAAATTGTGAAAACCGAAGTATTCTCTCATGCTTTCTTTTATTTCTTCCGTATATTCCATTTTTACGAATAGCAGGTGCTGTTTGTGCCGTTTGATAAATCTCGAGTGCAATACGACTTGTACGAGAATAATAAGCGCGGTAGCTCCCAATGCCAGGTAGAACATTCCTGTTGCTACGCACATACCAATTGCCGCAGTGGCCCAAATTCCGGCAGCCGTTGTTAATCCGCGCAAACTTTCACGACGGAAGAATATCATTCCTGCGCCCAAAAAGCCTACTCCGGAAACGATTTGCGCCGCAATTCTTGCCGCAGCGTTGTAGTCGCTGCCGATTTCTTTGAACCACAGTGAAACGCAAGTTAGTAACGTAGACGCACATCCTACCACAAAGTGTGTCGCCATTCCCGCTTCTTTTTGACGGCGGCTGCGTTCAAAGCCCAACGCCAAACCGAAAACTCCGCCAATCAGGATTTTCAAGACGTAGTTTAGTTCCAACGGTAGCGACGCAAAAGGATCGGTAAATTCTTTTGCCGCTTCGGCGAAACATATCAAATTGAAAAACATTTTGTCACGCTCCTATATACAGTAAAGGGCAAGCGACTTTTGTCGCAAGCCTTTTTCAAATCCGCGCTTATTATAATACAAAAGAAATGCCAAGTCAATAGCGATTTTCAATTAAAAGTGTTTTTTTGTAGTTTTTTGAGAGTTTTTTATTCTTTTGCCGTTATACCGCTCTGCTTATTACGACTTGCAATACGTACTCGCGCAAAGTATTGCATTTGTTGCGCCGACGTAAAAAATGTGCTACAATACTTTGCGTCAGAACGCACAAAACTGCGGTTTTAAGTTTTGACGTTACAGTGTCGAACTTTTATCTATACGCAAAAAGGAGTGTTATTTGTGAGGAGACTTGCTCGCACGATTTTAGCGTCGTTTTTGTTTTTGACGGTGTGTTCGTTGGTGGGTTATTTGGCCTATTATACAAAAATCACGCATTTTTGGACGATGTTCGGTATTGCTACCGGAGTATTGGCGGTGGGAATAGGTATCGGCTGCGTCAAGCATATATCTTGCAAAGTCGTCGCTTTTTTCATCAATGCCGTAGCAATGGGTTTTTATTTGCAATCATGGTATATCAGCCGCGGTTTTACTGACAACGGCATTTGGTTGATGCTGGGCGTAGCGGCTTTGGCTGTTGCGTACACGGTTTTGTTCGTTTTGCCGTTGTTTATACCTGCAGTATCGCGTCATTACGGCATATACGTTACGGTATTTGTTTTGCTGTCGCTGGGCGGATATATAGCATTGGTGGTTTGTACAACGACAACGTGGGTTTCCACTTTGGGATATTACGGAATATTGCAGTTAAGTTTTATTTTGGGTTGCAGTTTCAGTTGCGGCGATTTGGAGGATGAGATCCGCGCTTTGTGGATCTCGTCGTACAGCATCGTTATATGCGCGGCGATAATTTTGCTTGCCGTATTGGGCGGTGACGGATGCGACGGTTGCGGCGACGGATGCAGTTGCGACGGCGGCGGAAGTATTTCTTCTCCTTTGGGCAACAAAACACCCAAACAGCAAAAAGACGGTTTAGTTCCGCCGTTGCCTCCTACGGATATCGACGGATGAGTATAACGGAACAGAGGTGAACGTATGAAAAAGATATGTGTTGTTTTATTTATGGTTGCAATGTTGTCTCTGTTTTTTTGCGGTTGTTCAAATGGCAGCGACAGCGTTACTTGTTATGTGCCGGACGGCGCGCCGGCGCTTGCAGTCGCCAATATTGCAAGCGGCAAAAATATAGGAGACACGTCGGTAGAAACAATCGTAACTACGGGCGAGGACGTGGTGGCTAAGTGTGCCTCAGGCGAAGCGGATTTGGCCGTTTTGCCCACCAACGCCGCGGTAACGATTTGCAGTAAACGCAGCGATTACGTCATGTACAGCGTCAACGTTCACGGGCTTTTGTACGTTGTGGGAACCAAGCATATTGCAGACGTTTCGCAGTTGCAAGGGGAAATATTGAGCATAGGTTTGGGCAACACGCCGGAGTTCGTGTTCAAAACCGTTTTGGATGCCGCAACCGTACAATACGCTTCGGACGGTGCGGTGCAAATAAAGTATTACCAGGACGGATCGACGATAATTCCGCTGTTGATGCAGGCGGCGCAAAAAGGCGAAACAAAATTTGCCGTTTTGGGTGAACCGGCCGTATCTAATTTGCTTGCAAAGGCCGAACAGCAGAGTAAAGAAATGTACCGTCTGTTCGATTTGCAACAATTGTGGCAACAGGCGACAAACAGTCAAACGGCAGGCTATCCGCAAGCGAGTTTGATCGTCAAAAGGAATTTGTTACAAAATAAAACGTTTGCAGACAGTCTTAAAACTCTTGTGTTTTCCAACGGCGAGTTTTTGCAAAATAACGTCGGAGAATTGAATGCTCTTATGCAAAGCATAGGCAGCAGTCTGGACGTGAATTACACTTCGGAAATTATAAAAAACTGTAACTTAAATCCCGTTTTTGCAAAAGACGTCAAAGCGGACATAGAAACCTACCTGAACAAGTTTGCCGCCGTGCAACAGTATTTGCCGCTTTCGCAAGATATTTTCTATGAATAAAACTTTCAAAAAAATTTCCGTATGTGCGGTAAAAGTTATCGCAAGCGCGGCAGTAGTTATTTTACTGTGGTGGCTGTTTGCCGCCGTCGCCGACAACGATTTGGTTTTGCCGGAGCCTTTTGAAGTGCTCAAAATTGCCGGCAGGCTGCTTTTGAACGGTCAAACGTATTTGGCTCTTGCGCTTACGTTGGCTCGGGCCGTCGTTGCGTTTGCGTTGTCTTTCGGCGCGGCCGTCGTCCTTACGCTTTGGGTGGGAGTTTATCCTGTCGTCAAGCCTTTTGTCGGCGGACTTGTAACCGTATTGCGTGCGATTCCCACAATTTCCGTAATACTTGTGTTGATGGTGGTATTTAGCGATTCGTCCGTCGTTCCTGTTGCGGTGGCTTTTTTGGTTACATTTCCCGTTGTATACGGAGCGTTCCTGCGCGAAACGGAAGATAAACAACTTTGCGATTTGTGCAAGATCTACAACGTACCCGCAGGCAAAAGAGTGCGCTACGTATTGTTTCCGCAAATAAGCAAAGCAATGATTTGGCAATGTCACGACGGTTTGCCCCTTTGTATCAAGGTGGTTATTGCAGGAGAAGTGTTGGCTTTGCCGCGTTTGGGGTTGGGTAAACAGATGTACGTTGCAAAAGTCAATTTACTTACCGCAAACGTTTTGGCGCTTACGTTGCTTGCTCTTTTGATATGTTTGTTTTTGAGCGGAATATTTGCTCTTATCGAAAGGAGGACGGCAAAATGATAACGTTACAAAACGTAAGCGTAAATTACGGCGACAACGTAGTGTACGAAAACTTCAGTTATTCTTTCGGCGAAGGCGTAAACGTGGTTTTGGGTAAGTCCGGTTGCGGCAAAACTACTTTGCTTAACGTAATTGCCGGTTTGGTAGATTATGACGGCGATTGCCGTAAGGACGGACAAGCGGCTTTGGTGTTTCAGAATCCCTGTTTGGCACCGGTATCCGTGTGGAAGAACGTCGACTTGGTTTTGCCCAAAGGCGGCAATGCGCGGGATATCGAGTCGGCATTGGCAATGACGGAACTTTTGGATAAGCGCAACAGATACGCTCCGCGTCTTTCCGGAGGAGAACAGCAGAGAGTGTCCTTGGCGCGCGCTTTCGCTTCCGGCAGAAACGTTTTGCTGATGGACGAACCTTTTTCCAATTTGGACTACGGAACGAAATTTCAATTGCGCATTGTGTTGGACAAAATGTTGAGCGTCGTACAAAAAACGGTCTTGTTTGTTACTCACGATATCGACGATGCAATTGCGCTAGCTGATAGAATATACGTTTTGCAGGGGCGACCGGCAACGATGACGCTGGAAGCGGAAATAAACGCTCCAAGAAGCGAGCGTAGGGATACCGACGCTCAAAGTTTGCAAATAAGATCGCAACTGCAGACCTTGCTTAAATAAATTCCAATTTTTTCGGCGTCGGGCTTAGCGTTCGCGCCGTTTGTTTTGCTTTTTTACGTGCGCGCGAAATCAAAGAATATTTGTATGCAGTAGCAAGCGCATAAGATACTTTATCTGTAACAGATGCAAAGGATTGTGTAATTTATTTAATCCGTTTGTTGTATTTTACGGAACGGTATTGTTTTTTTTCATAGGTTTTATTTATCGCGATATAATAAATCGGTATGTCTATCGCTTGCTTGTCCGTAAGTGAAAAAGTTGTCGAAAAATGCCGCGTATGGTATACTGATTCTATTGCGCGCTTATTGCGCGACCTTTATTTGGAGGAATACGGATGAAAGGTTCTTCGTTGCCGTTTGACGGCACAAAACAGCAGGAAACGATATTGCGCAACAAACTTGCCGAACTTAAAACAAAAGACGGCGCTCTTATGCCGGCATTGCAGTTTGCTCAGGAATTGTACGGATATTTGCCCTACGAGGTGCAAATGATAGTTGCCGAGGAACTCAACGTCACTCTTTCTGAAGTGTACGGCGTAGCGACCTTCTACTCGCAGTTTTCGCTTATGCCGAAAGGAAAGTATCAAATAGGCATTTGTTTGGGGACTGCGTGCTACGTCAACGGTTCACAGGAAATATATGACAAATTGCAAAATATTTTAGGTATTCAAAGCGGCGAGTGTACGATGGACAGACTGTTTTCGCTAGACGCTACCCGTTGTGTGGGGTGTTGCGGAATGGCTCCGGTAATGACCGTCAACGACGACGTGTACGGCAAAGTTAAGCCGGAAGAAGTAGACGCGATAATAGCAAAATACAGGGAGAGGGGGTAACGGATAATGAACGCAAAAAGATTGGAAGAAATACGCAAAACCACTCTCAAAAAGGTCGGAAACAGATTTACGAATGCGTCCGTCAAAGGTATGGAGTACAAGCGACAAGTTTTGGTGTGCGGCGTTGCAGGGTGTGCTTCGGAAGGTTCTCTTGCCGTATACAACAAACTTAAGTATTCCATAGAGTCAAAATCTTTGTCTCACGTGTACGTAGGTCAGACGGGCTGTTTCGGTTTGTGTGCGGCAGGTCCGGTCGTTGTCGTTTATCCCGACGGCACGCTGTACAGCCGCGTTAAAGAAAGCGACGTTGAAGAAATAGTCGTTTCGCATTTACAAAACAACGTCGCGGTAGAAAGACTCTTGTACCGCGAAGCCGACGGAAGCGTTCGAACTATCGAAGATACCGAATTTTACCGCAAGCAGTGTAAGCGCGCTTTGCGTAACTGCGGCGTGATAGATCCGGAAAGTATCGACGAATATATTGCGCGTGACGGTTATAGGGCTTTGGAAAAGGCGCTTGGCATGACAGGAGACGCGATAATAGACGAAATCATCCGCTCCGGTCTGCGCGGCAGGGGCGGCGCCGGATTTTTGACGGGTAGAAAATGGAAATTTACCCAACAGGCGCATGCCGACCAAAAATACGTGTGCTGTAACGCCGACGAGGGCGATCCCGGCGCGTTTATGGACAGGTCTGTATTGGAAGGCGATCCTCACTCCGTAATAGAAGCAATGACTATCGCCGCATACGCCGTCGGCGCAACGCAAGGCTACGTGTATGTGCGCGCGGAGTATCCCGTCGCAGTAAAACGTTTGCAGCACGCTTTGGAACAGGCGCGCGAATACGGACTTCTGGGCAAAAATATTTTTGAGACGGATTTTTGTTTCGATTTGGAAATCCGGCTCGGCGCAGGCGCGTTTGTTTGTGGAGAGGAAACTGCTCTTATGACCAGTATCGAGGGTAAGCGCGGAGAACCGCGTCCCCGTCCGCCTTTCCCTGCAGTCAAGGGATTGTTCGGCAAGCCTACTTTGCTCAACAACGTGGAAACTTACGCAAATATTGCTCAAATTATCTTGAACGGTGCCGATTGGTACTCGTCTGTCGGCACGGAAAACAGCAAAGGAACAAAAGTTTTTGCTTTGGGCGGTAAAATCAATAATACCGGACTTGTGGAAGTTCCAATGGGGATCACTCTCAGGGAAATCATCGACGAAATCGGCGGCGGTATTCCCAACGGAAAAAAGTTTAAGGCTGCGCAAACGGGAGGTCCGAGCGGCGGATGTATTCCGTCGGAATTGCAAGATACGCCTATGGATTACGAAAGCCTGACGGCGATAGGCTCTATGATGGGCAGCGGCGGACTTATAGTAATGGACGAAGACAACTGCATGGTAGACATAGCCAAGTTCTTTTTGCAGTTTACCGTCGACGAGTCTTGCGGAAAATGTACTCCCTGCCGCATTGGAACAAAACGCTTGTACGAAATGCTGTGCAAAGTTACCGACGGCAAGGCGACTATGGAAGACTTGGATAAGATGGAGGAACTTTGCTACTACATAAAGGATAATTCTTTGTGCGGTTTGGGACAGTCGGCGCCTAACCCCGTATTGTCCACGTTGAAGTACTACCGCGCCGAGTACGAGGCGCATATCAAGGATAAGGTATGTCCCGCCGGCGTTTGTAAGGCGCTTATCAACTACGAAATCGATCCCGAAAAATGTATCGGCTGCAACTTGTGCGCGCGCAATTGCTCCGCCAACGCTATCAGCGGTACAATCAAGCAGCCGCACAAAATCGATCCCGAACTTTGCATAAAGTGCGGCGTGTGCGAGACAAAGTGTAAATTCGGCGCAATCAAAAAGGTAGGTGGCAAAAAATGATCAATCTTAAAATAAACGATATTCCCGTATGTGTGGAAGAGGGTAGTACGCTTTTGGAAGCCGCCCGCAGCATCGGCATAAAGATACCTACACTGTGCCACATGAAAGAACTGAGCGAACTGGGCGCATGCCGCGTTTGCGTTGTGGAAGTAAAAGGGATGCGCAGTTTAGTGGCCGCCTGCGAGTATCCCGCCGCCGAAGGAATGGAAGTGTACACAAGCACTAAGCGCGTATTCAGCGCACGCAAAACCACTTTGGAATTGATTTTGTCCGATCACCGCAAAGACTGCTTGTCTTGCGAAAGAAATACCAATTGCGAGTTACAGCGTCTTTCCTATAAGTACGGGTGCGACAGCAATAAGTTCGCCGGTGCTACGCGCGACTTTGTTCACGACGACTCTACCGAATACTTAGTACGCGATAACAGCAAATGTATTTTGTGCCGCCGTTGCGTCGCTGTTTGCAAAAAAATGCAAGGCGTGGGAGCGATAGGCGCTAACGAACGCGGCTTCGATACGCACATTGCTTGCGCGTTCGATATGAAACTGAAAAATACTTCTTGCGTCGGATGCGGTCAATGTATCAACGTATGTCCTACGGGTGCGCTTACCGAAAAGTCGGAAGTCGACCGCATGTGGGCTGCGTTAAACGATCCTAATAAATACGTAGTGGTGGGAACAGCACCCGCCGTTCGCGCAGCTTTGGCGGAAGAATTCGATATGCCGTCCGGTACCAATTGTCAGGGCAAAATAAACACGGCTTTGCGTTATTTAGGATTCAAACAAGTTTTTGACGTAAACAGTTCGGCAGACTTTACTATAATGGAAGAGGCACACGAACTTATTTCCCGTATTAAAGACGGCGGTAAATTGCCGATGTTTACCAGTTGCTGCCCGGGTTGGATAACGTATTGCCGAAAAAATTATCCGGAATTGTTGGATAATCTTTCCACGTGCAAGTCTCCGCAGCAAATGTTCGGTGCGCTTGTAAAGCAAGCATACGGCAAAAAAATGGGTATAAAGCCGGAAAATATTTTTGTAGTTACGGTTATGCCGTGCACTGCCAAAAAGGGCGAAAAGTTCCGCACTTTTACCGACGGCGTTGCCGACGTTGACGCAGTGCTTACCACGCGCGAACTTGCGCACGTGTTGAAAGGTAACGGGATTTTGCTGCCGGATTTGCCGGACGGAGAAACCGACCGTCCTTTCGGCGAATACTCGGGCGCGGGAATCATTTTCGGCGCGACTGGCGGCGTTATGGAAGCGGCTTTGCGTACTGCAGCAAGCGTTTTGGAACCGGATTCAAAATATGCCCGCTTAGAGTTTTCCGAAGTTCGCGGACTAAAAGGCGTAAAGGAAGCAATTTATCAGATAGGCGATAAAAAATTGAAAATAGCGGTAGTAAACGGATTGAGAAATGCCGCGGCGCTTTGCGACAAAATTAAGAGCGGTCAGGCAGACTATCATTTTGTGGAAGTGATGACTTGTCCCGGGGGCTGTGTGATGGGCGGAGGACAGCCGATAAAAGCAACTTTCGTAAAACATCACGACGAAGTGGCCAAGAGTAGGGCCTCCGTATTGTACAGTGCGGATAAAGCAATGAGTAACCGCCGCAGTCACAACAACGGCTCCGTAAACGAAATTTACCGAAACTTTTTGGGTGAACCAAACGGAGCAAAAGCGCACAAACTGCTGCATACGACGTACGAGCCCATGCCAAAGTTTACTAAGGAGTGACGGAATTTTAAGTTTAATAGTTTAGGCAAAGGATAGACTACGCAACATTATATGTAATTTATTCTGCTTGTTTTGAAACGTAATAATTAAACGAACAAAAAAAGAGCACGTTGTCGTGCTCTTTTTTTACGGCTTACATATAGGACGCTGCTTGGCGGAAGCGAAGGGATTCGTCCAAGCGTAGCGCAGGGGAACGAGCGAAGCGAGTGATACGTTATTTCGTTTTCCCTACTGTGTAGAGAAACGCAAGCGTAGCAAAAGGAGAAAAAAATAGGGAATGCTTTATCGCATTCCTTATTTTGTTCGACTACAAGCAAACTTGCGTCGTTGGCGGAAGCGAAGGGATTCGAACCCTTGTGCCGGTTGCCCGACAACCGCATTTCGAGTGCGGGCCGTTATGACCACTTCGATACGCTTCCATAATTTTGGATTATATAAAGTTTTGGTTAGCGTACCGAAGTGATCGGCACTCGCGCGTCGAATCTCGCTCTTCTTGCAACAAAACGTTTTGCGTTTTAATTGCTTTCTGTGCGGATTCTCCTTTTCCCTCAAAAGCCTTTTTGCGGGAGCCCTATTTAACCGGGCTAATGACCACGGCGTTCGATACGCTTACAAACTTTTCATATTATAACAGTTAAATTTGCTCTTGTCAATTTGTGCCGAGCATTTTGTTGTGCGCGGTGTATCAAAATGCACCGCAAAATTGCAGTGCGTCGCTACGGCGCGCAAGACTTAGTTTTATGAAAAACGTAAGTTGTTGTTGAAGTTTCTATTTTGTTGTGGAACCTAATCCGCCGTTGCGTTGTTCGCTCACGTCGTCGTCCTCCGTAAGCAAATATTGCACAAAAACACCCTGCGCAAACGCTGTTCCGCATTCAATTTCCAACGTTTTGTTTCCTTCGTTCGTCAGGCGCACGAAGATGTGTCCCTCGTTGTCGCTTTGCGAATAGTCGGCGTCTATGATTCCGACGGTATTGTTTAGTTTGAGGCGGTATTTGAATCCCAATCCGCTGCGCGGAAAAATCATCAAACACCAATTGTCCGGCATTAGCGCCCTTACGCCCGTTGCCACGGTTTCCGTTTCGCCCGGAGACAGGAGTATCTTTGTCGGAGCAAAAAAGTCGTAGCCGGCGCTTGCAGTAGTTGCTCGTACCGGCAGTTTGATATTGCCGTAAGTTCGTTCGTCACCGTATTGCAAAAATTGCCGCTCGGATACCTTTTCAAATTTTGCTTTAGTTCTCATTTTTACATTTCCTTGTTGCGCAATTGCCGAATTCGGTTTGCGCTTTTTTGTTATTTCTATTTTAGCATATCGCAATCTTTTTATCAACAGAAATATCTTTTCGTTCCGCGCGTGCCGGCAGTTATATATCAATGTGCATAACTTTGTGTCCTGATTTTCCCTTAAAATTTTGATTTTTTAGCGAAAAATCCGATTTTATTTTTATTTATATAACTTTGTATTGACAATGAGGGGGGGGGTGTTATAATAATGCCAGGTTTACTCTTAACTATCGTCAGTTTGTTATATATCGGTGATTTAAGGGTAAATCAACGGAAATATGTGTATAACTGAAAAAAATTTGTAACCGACAACCGGTTGGGAGAAACGATTATGGGTTTGGTCACCACAAAAGAAATGTTTGCAAAAGCATACAAAGATGGTTACGCGGTAGGCGCGTTCAATGCGGATAACGTGGACGTTATGCAAGGTATTTTGGGCGCAGCCGAAAAAGCGCAGTCGCCGGTTATCGTTGCAATCAGCGGGGGCGCGCTTAAATATATGCACCCGTCTTACGTCAAACACGCGGCGCTTGCCGCAGCGGAAGAAATAACCGTTCCGTTTGCTTTGCATTTGGACCACGGCAAAAGCGTGGAATTGTGTAAGCAGTGCGTCGACGGCGGTTTTACTTCGGTTATGATCGACGCGTCTTCCTATGACTTTGAAACAAACGTCAAGATGACTAAGGAGGTCGTCGATTACGCTCACGCGCACGGAGTAGTGGTAGAAAGCGAATTGGGCGCGATTGCCGGCATCGAAGACGACGTTGTAGTGGACGACAAGTACGGTCACTTTACCCATCCGGACGACGTTGTAGAATTTGTAGAACGTACCGGTATAGACAGCCTTGCTATTGCTATAGGTACGGCTCACGGTGCGTACAAGTTCAAACCCGGACAAAAACCGCAACTGCGTTTCGACATCTTGGAGGAAGTGCAGAACAAACTGCCTAATTTCCCTTTGGTGCTGCACGGAGCTTCTTCCGTACCCAAAGCGCGGTTGGATATTTTCAATAAATACGGCGGACAAATGCCGGAGGCTATAGGTATCCCTGAAGAAATGTTGCGCAAAGCCGCGTCTATGGCGGTTTGCAAAATCAACGTCGGCAGCGATATACGTATCTGCTATTTCGGCGAAATGCGCAAATGCTTTGTTGAAAAACCCACCAAGTTCGAAGGACGGGAATTTTTGGAACCCGCCCGCCTTGCCGTGGAAGAAATGGTGTTGGACAAGATGGCCAACATTATGGGCAGCGTAGGTAAGGCTCGCTAAATCAGAATTTCACCGTCCGTAACGGGCGGGAAAAAAATAAAAACAAGGAGAAACAAATTATGAAAAAACTGTTTGCTATGCTTTTGGTTGTAGCACTGGCTTTTTCGGCAATTTTTGTTCTTGCCGCTTGCGACAACAATAAAACCGAAGTTGAAAAAGCAATAGAAGCTGCACAAAATATGACGTTGGCGGAGCTTGAAGCTGCTGCTAAAAAGGAATTGGAAGAAAATCCCGGATTGACTTTCAACGCAGACTCTCTTACCTCCGGTGTTAAAGGAGCATTGCTTGGGGTCTATGACACGGACGGCGTGACACTCAAAAAACCCGGATTTGTTCAAAAGTACGAATGGGCGAAAGACAGAGTAGCGTACAACAGCAAAAAAGGTGCTACATATCAACCTGTATTGAACGCTGCGGTAGACGCATGGAGCGCGGGCAACAATCAATACGTTGCCGATTTCGTTATGGTTCAAGACGCGTCTTTCGTCGATTCTTTGGTTCGTCAAGGTTTCTTGCTTAGTTATGTACCGACCGGTGATGATTTCGATATTGCTGAAACCGATCAAAATCCTCTTGTTGGCGTAACTTTCAACAAAGTGTTTATGTACAACAAAATCGGTAAGGATGCCGATTATCTTAAAAACGTATGGCAGTTGACGGGTAAAGACGGCGCAACCTTGAAAGGTCGTACGTCCGTTACTTTCCAAGATCCTACTGCGGAAGACATCAACATGAGTTTCCTCGTAATGCTTACCAGCCCCGATGCATGCGCAAAATTGGAATCTGCATACCAATCTTATTTCGGAACGGCTTATGACGGCAGCAAAGACGATTACGAAAATATCGGCTATAAGTTCGTGTATGAATTTTGGAAAAATGCCGGTTCTCACAGTTCCGATACTACTCAAGCAAAGGCTCTTGCCACTTCGGAATATAAAAATGCCGACAAGATTTCATTTATAGGCGTAGCCAAATTCAAAGACTATATCAGTAACACGGAAGGCGGCGGAGACACTTCAAACGAAAATTACTATGCAAACGCTATCGGCGCTGCCGGTTGGAACGTGGAAGTTGAAGGTCTTTCCGGCTTCACTTACAACATGTGGACGTTGATTCCCGCAACTGCAAGACTTCCCTACACGGCTTGCTTGTTCATTAGATATCTTCTTTCCGAAAACGGTTATGACGCGGGATTCGGCGGAAACCTTGGTTACTATTCTTCTAACAACCTTGTTGACGTTGCGGCAGGCGATAAAACTTTGGCTCAATGGAAAACAGTTACTATTGGCGAAAACTTTGAGTTCTTGAGAGCAAACAGATTCTCCGTCAGACAGTTTGTAACGGGCATCAAATAATAAAGCGTTTGTTTAATTAAAACACGTGTAGTTTATTGTGGGAGGGTTTACTCTCCCACAATTTACAATCAGAGGAGTTTTTATGGTAAACAAGAAAAAATTCAACGGAGCCATGCTTGGAAACAATTTGAAATCCTATTTTTCCAAGCCTGCCAACATCATCACAATTGTATTTTTTGCGTTGTTGATGGTTACGGTGGTCATTCCGCTGATATCGATCTTTATCGGTTCGTTCAAAATAAACGGCTTCCAGGAAATGGAAACCGTCAACGGTCAGTTGGGCGGAGAAATTTACAAAGTCGGCGATTTGACCGGATACCATTGGGCGACGCTGTTGACAAGCACAACTTACGATTGGTCTATCAAAGCATTTTGGCTGCCTCTCGGTCAATCTATCGGTATGGCTTTACTTGCGTGTCTCATTGCAGTCGTATTCGGCGGAGTTGTGGCCTGGTTTATCACTCGTTCCAATTTGCCGGGCAAAAAGTTTATTTCGGCAGTGTTTGTTTTCCCCTACATTATGCCCAGTTGGTCTATTGCGATGTTTTGGGAGAACTTTTTCAAAAACGACGGCATAACGGGAACCAGCAAGGGCATCCTGCAAGCGCTTACCGGTATAAAAATGCCTGCTAGCATGGTTTACGGACTTGTACCCTGCGCAATATGTTTGGGTCTTCACTACGCGCCCTTTGCATACATACTTATCGGCGGTATTTTGCGCAATATGGATGCTAACCTGGAAGAAGCGGCAACCGTGCTCAAAGCGTCGCGCGCAAAAATCTTGTGGCGCGTAACGCTGCCTATCGTTGCGCCTGCTTTGATTTCCACCGTCCTTTTGGTATTTTCCAGCAGTATAAGCAGTTACACTGTGCCTTTCTTCCTCAACAGAGGCGTAGACGGCACAAACTTTACCGCAATATCTATTCAGATGCGAAGTTTGCTTCAGGACGGAGGCACAAAGGGTCAAGGTTTCGTAATGGCGATATTTTTGATGTTTATTTCCATTGCCATTTTGACTTTGAACAACTGGTTTACGGGCAAGCGGAAAAATTATACGACGGTTACCGGTAAATCCGGACAAGTGTCCATGGTAAATCTTGGCAAACGCGGCAAATACGTTTGGACTACGGTAATGGTAATTATCGTCGGATTCTTTGCCATCGTGCCGCTTGTAACGTTTGCATTGGAAAGTTTGATTCAAACCCCAGGCGATTACAGCCGTTTGACGTTTAAGTACTGGTTCTCGTCGGAAGTTGCGGCAGGCAGTAACAAGAGCGATACAATCGGTATTTTGGCTAGCAGTACAATGTGGAAAGCGTTGGGAAGATCTTTGGCGTTGTCTTTGGTCGTTGCGGTGCTTGCAGGTACGGCAGGCGTGCTTATCGGATATGCGGTGGCGCGCAAACGCGGAAGCCGATTGGCAACTTGGGTTTCCAATCTGGCGTTTTTCCCGTACCTTATCCCGTCTTTGAGTTTCGGCGCGGTGTATCTTGCATTTGCGTTTACCCCCGGCTTTACTTGGCTGTACAACTCTTTCTTTTTGTTCATATTGGTTGGCGCGATCAAGTTTATGCCTTTCGCCTCACGTACCGGAACAAACGCAATGCTGCAGGTCTCCGGAGAAATCGAGGAAGCGGCAATTATGCAAAACGTGCCTTGGTGGAAGCGCATGACAAGGGTATTGTTCCCTATTCAAAAGGCAAGTTTTATGAGCGGATATCTGCTACCGTTTATTTCGTGTATGAGGGAACTGTCGCTGTTCGTATTGTTGATGACAAGCCACGAAACGTTGCTGACCAGTTTGTTGGGAGAGTACAGCCGCACAGGCCTTACGCAATCGGCAAACGCAATCAACTTGCTTATCATCATAGTAGTGCTTGTAATTCAGTTTGTAACCAACAAACTTACGGGTGCATCATTAGATAAAGGTATAGGTGGCTGATTTTTGAAACCGTATAAACTTCGCAATACTTTGTCGGTCTTACGTTTTCGCTCGGTTATGTACGCTCAGTACATTCATTTCGCGAAATTCGCACCCGCCTCGTTTTGCTAGTTTCTGCAATTTCAAAAAGAGAACTGATAATGGAGAAAAGTATATGCCAAAAATAATTTTAGAACATGTAACGAAAAAATTTGATAAATTCGTAGCCGTAGAAGATCTCAATATGGAAATTGAGGATCGCGGTTTCGTAACTCTTTTGGGACCGTCCGGCTGCGGAAAAACCACGACGTTGCGTATGATAGCCGGATTGGAAACTCCTACGGAGGGCAAAATTACTATCGGAGACACTGTGGTTTTCGACTCGCAAAAAGGAATAAACGTCGCTCCCGGCAAGCGCGACATCGGTTTCCTTTTTCAAAACTACGCTTTGTGGCCGCATATGACCGTGTACCAAAACATTCATTTCGGCTTGGAAAACGTAAAAACGTTAAAACCGAAAATTGCTCTGGAAGCGCGCGCTGCTCAAAGAATGATAGAAATCTTGGGTGACTGGCGAGACGTTGTAGAAACAATCAAAAACAACGCCGATCCGGAAGCCGGCAAAGTGAAACGGTCGGAAGTAAACAAAGTTGAATTAGCGCTTATCGACAGATACACAATTTCGCAATACTCCGTACAAAAACTGTTGGGATACCGTCTCGATACCGTGGAAAATCCCGATGAAACCGTTGCTAAAGCGGTGGCGGAATTGCAACAAAAAATCGACGCTGCCCGCGAATCGGCGGCAAAAGAAGGATGCACTCTAAACGAAAACTTCGAGTACGTAAAAGACGGCGAAGTTGTAACAAGCGTTCGCAGATTGTCCAAGGAAGAAATGGACTTGGAAGTTCGCAGAGTTTCGCGTATTTTGAAGATAGGTATCTTTATGAAGCGCTACCCCTCGGAACTGTCCGGCGGTCAGCAGCAACGCGTGGCTATTGCCCGTACGCTGGCGACAAGCCCCAAGGTGCTGTTTATGGACGAGCCTTTAAGTAACTTGGACGCTAAATTACGTATGGAAATGCGTACGGAACTCAAACGCCTGCACTCCGAAACGGATTCCACGTTCGTGTACGTCACGCACGACCAGTTGGAAGCAATGACGCTTGCTACCAAAGTGTGCCTGATGAGTATGGGCTTGCTGCAACAGTATGCACCCCCTCTTGAAACTTACAACGTACCCAACAACCTGTTTGTCGCGGACTTCGTCGGCAACCCGACAATGAACTTTATCGACGGCAAAGCAGTCGTAAAAGGCAATGAGGCCGCAATCGAAGCGTTGGGACAAAAGTTTACTTTCAAAAGCGACGCTATCGACGCCGAAGGCGAGTTGGACGTTGTTTTGGGCGTGCGTCCGGAATTTTTGCGTTTGGAACGCGGCGAATCGTTCGGCAAAATTTACGCTACGTTGCCTGCCGGTATGGAAACCACCGTTAAACTTGCTGTTGGGGACTCCGTGTTGACTTCCGTAGTGTTTGGCGGCGTGGACTATCCCGTAAACCAAGAGGTCAACTACGAAATCGTCGGAGACAAAATAGTTTTGTTTAACAAGGAAAGTCAAAACAAAATCGGCATAGGCACGTTGACTCTTGCTTCTGTAAAGAAGTCTCCCGCAAAAGCCGGCGACGGTGCAAAAGCCGCTCCTAAAACAAAAACTGCGGCAAGCAAAAAAACTTCTGCCAGCAAAAGCAAAAAGTAGTTTTACTGCGTTTCGGCAAGATTAAGACTTATCGGTTTTACAAAAAAATTACGTAAAATCCCTAACGGTTTACCGTTGGGGATTTCGCTTTTTCGTCTTTTGCAAATGTTTGTTTACATCAAATCGGATTTGTGTTAAAATATCCGTACAAGGAGAGTGAATGCTATGTCGTTACGCAATCTCAAAACCGTGTGGGGCGAAAACGTTTCCGACAAACCTTTGCAGGAATATCCGCGCCCGCAATTCGTGCGTAAAAGTTATATCAATCTCAACGGCTGGTGGCACTATGCCGTCACTAAAAAGGACGTCGAACCAACGCGCTTTGACGGCAAGATATTGGTGCCTTTTTCTCCGGAAAGTATTCTTTCCGGCGTCAACAGACACATAAAACCGAACGAATATTTGTGGTATTTTTGCGAGTTCGATTTGCCTCAAAGTTTTGTAAAAGACGTAGTTCTTTTGCACTTTGGAGCTGTGGACAGCATTTGCGACGTTTTTGTCAACGGCAACCGCGTTTGTCATCACGAAGGCGGATACAATGCGTTTACGGCGGATATAACGCGTTTTCTGGCGGAAAACGGCAAAAATGTGCTGACGGTCAAGGTTCGTGATTTTACCGATACGCGCCACTATACAAACGGCAAACAGTCCTCTAACCGTAAGGGTATGTGGTACACCCCGCAAAGCGGAATTTGGCAGACGGTTTGGTTGGAAAGCGTACCGGAACAGTACATTCAAAGCGTAAAAATAACGCCCGATTTTGACAATGCCTGCGTCACGGTGGAAGCCGTTTGTAATTTTGACGAACCGTTTACCGTATTTGTTTACGACGGCGAAAAAGAAGTATGCAAGGCCGACGGCAAAGGCTCCGTAACTGCGTATTTCCCCGACGGAAAGTTTACCCCGTGGACTCCGGAAAAACCGTTTTTGTACGATCTCAAAATTATCTCCCGCAGGGACAAGGCGGACAGTTACTTTGCTATGCGGAAGTTCTCCGTTGACAAGGTCGGTCGTTATCTACGCCTTATGCTCAACAACCGTCCGTATTTTCACAACGGATTGTTGGATCAAGGCTATTGGAGCGACGGACTGTATACCGCTCCAAGCGACGAGGCAATGGTTTACGATATCCAAACTATGAAAGATTTGGGCTTCAATATGCTACGCAAACACATCAAGGTAGAACCCATGCGTTGGTATTACCATTGCGATAGGCTGGGTATGCTTGTGTGGCAGGATATGCCCAGCGGCGGCACGAAACAGCACAAAATGACGACGCTGTATTTGCCGTTTTTGGGATTTGACAAAATCAAAGATAATAAGTACCGCAGGTTCTCTCGAGCAAGCGAAGAAAGCCGTAAAACTTATCTTCGCGAATATTCCGAAATGTTAAATCAACTTTACAATTGCCCGTGCATTGCAACTTGGGTGCCTTTTAACGAGGGTTGGGGGCAGTTTGACGCAAACGCAGTCGCCGCGTTTACCAAAAAGTTCGATCCTACCCGTTTCGTCGACCATGCCAGCGGCTGGCACGATCAGGGCGGCGGCGATTTCCAAAGTTTACACGTGTATTTCAAAACAGTGCGTTTCAAAAACGACAAAAAGCGCGTAACTGTGCTTTCGGAATTCGGCGGTTACAGTTACAAGGAAGCCGAACACAGTTTTAATCCCGACGGTGCGTTCAGCTACAAGACGTTTGCAGATAAAAAGTCGTTTAACGAAGGACTTGGGCAATTGTACGAACGCGACGTGATAGCGCGCATACCCGAAGGTTTGTCCGCAACGGTGTACACACAAGTCTCCGACGTGGAGGACGAAGTAAACGGACTTTTGACATACGACCGCAAAGTGCTTAAAGTAGACGCCGATATGATGAAAGAGATCAACAAAAAGGTAAAACTTTGATGGACAAAAAATTTATGAAAGCGGCGCTTAAACAGGCGCAAATATCGCTTTCGCAGGACGAAGTTCCCATAGGCGCAGTGGTGGTAAAGGGCGGAAAAATCATTGCCAGAGCGCACAACACGCGCAACAAATCCAAAAACGCAACGGAACATGCCGAGTTGGTTGCAATATCCCGCGCTTGCAAAAAGTTGGGGGATTGGAGGCTATCCGGCTGCGAACTGTACGTAACGTTGGAGCCGTGCGTTATGTGTTTGGGCGCTTGCTTTAACGCGCGGCTTGTAAACGTGTATTTCGGCGCATACGACCTTAGCGGCAACGGCTGCTTGCCGGTTGCGGAAACGTTAGGCAGAACTTTGAACCACGAAGTGTTTGTAAAAGGCGGCGTTATGGAAGCGGAATGTTCGCAAATTCTGACGGATTACTTCAAAAGCAAACGATAATGCCAAACAGCGCGCTTTATGTTGTGAAAATAGTTTTTTGGTGTAAAAAGCCCCTCACGAGGGGCTTTTTTGCCGCATAAACGCCCTGATACGACCTGTCGCGCGTCAATTTAGTTGACTATCTTGTGTCGTTGAGGTAAACTTAAAAATAATTACTGCGCGCAAAATCCGTTTTAATTTAGGCGGTATTATAGGGCTTTGCGCAAATTAAAATCACTTTTTACAACAAGGAAACGCGTCATGTCGGAAAAATTGAAACTGTTAGAGGCAATAGACTCCTATCTGCCGCACGTGGACGGGGTGATCAATTGCATGCATAACTACTGTACAAACGCTTGCAAAACGGAAGACGTCGTTGCGGCGGCTCCGCGCTACAAAAAACACACGGACGACTTGCCGTACAAAATAGTGCGCTGCAACAGCATTTACGTACCCGGTCTGAATATCCAATACGGTTTGGCTACAAACGATAAAAAGTTTTGGCAGCAGGTTACGGAAACGCAGTACGATATAGTCCATGTGCATTCGCCCTTTAATATGGCAAAATTTGCCTTGAAAGTGGCAAAAAAGCAAAATATCCCCGCAGTGATCACTTACCACACCAATATGCGGCCGATATTTCGTTCGGTTGTTAAATCTAAAAAAGTTACCGAAGTTTTTATGCGCCGGTTCGGCAAACTGTACAATAAGTTTGACGAAGTGTTTTTGTGTTCGCCTTTGGTGGAAAAGCAACTGCGCACGTACGGTTACACCGGTAAGGTTTTTTATCTGCCTTTCGGTACCAACCGTCCTAAGTGCGACAATAAGGAAGAACTGCGCGACTACGCCGACAAGGCGCTGGGTTTAAGCCGTGACGAATTGGTATTTATCTACGTTGGACGTTTGGAGCAACTCAAACGTATCGATTTTACGTTGGACAGCCTAAAAATATTGAAAGATCGCGGTTTGTCTTTCAAATTTTTTGTCTCAGGTACGGGCGGAGCGCTGAAAAAACTTACCAAACGCGTCAGCAAGTTGGGTTTGGACGAAGAAGTGAAATTCTTGGGTTTTTTAGACGACGAGCAATTGTTCAACGCGTTGTATGCGCGCGGAGATATGCTTTTGTTCCCTTCGCTGTACGACAACTTCGGGCTTGTCAAGGTAGAAGCCGCGGCTTTCGATACGCCGGGACTGTATATCCAAAACTCTTGTGCCGGCTACGGGGTGACGGACGGCGTAAACGGGTATCTTGCGCAAGATAATCCCGTAGCGTTTGCCAACCGTATTCAAAAAGCCGTTGCCGACAGGGACGAACTTAAAAAAGTAGGTAAACAGGCGGGCGTAGACCTGTACGTTACTTGGGAAGAATGCACAAACCAATTTGTCGCAAGACTTAAACAAATTGTAAAGGAACGTAAAGATGACGATACGAAGTAGAGCGCCGTTGCGTATCGGTTTTGCCGGCGGCGGGACGGATCTTGTAAGTTACAGCAGTTTGCACGGCGGAGCGGTATTCAACGCCGCCGTGGGTATGTACGCATATTGTACTATCGTGCCCACGACCGACGGAAGAATCAAAATAAAAGCTTTTGATAATCACAACACGTTGGACGTGCCTGCCGTTGCGCATTTTGACGTAACGGACGAAAACCTTATCTTGCACAAAGGCGTATACAACCGCATAGTGCGCGATTACAACTTCGGAAAGCCTCTTTCTTTTGAAATGAGCACCAGTAACGACGCGCCCGTAGGCTCCGGATTGGGCACAAGTTCCACGATGGTGGTCGCTATTTTGGAAGCGTTCAACAAGTGGCTCGGCTTAGGGCTTACGGATTACCGCAAGGCGGAGTTGGCGTACAGCATCGAACGCGAGGACTTGGCGCTTGCCGGAGGAAAACAGGACCAGTATTCTGCGGTGTTCGGCGGATTCAACTACATGGAATTCAAAACCGACGGTACTACGATAGTCAATCCGCTGCGTATCGAACGCGACGTTATCAACGAATTGGAGTGTTCGCTGTTGTTGTTCAGCAACGGGCGCAGTCGCAGTTCGGCGCAAATCATAAAGGAACAAATCAAAAATACCGAGCAGAAAAATCAAACCACTATTGCGGCGATGCACCGTATCAAAGAGCATTCCGTCAAAATGAAAGATTGCGTTTTGATGGGTAATTTGCGCGGTTTCGCCGATATCCTGCGCGAAAGTTGGGAAGACAAAAAGAAAACTTCTTCCATTGTTTCCAACAGAGAGTTGGAACGCACGATACAATTTGCATTGGCATGCGGAGTTGACGCAGTAAAAGTAAGCGGCGCAGGCGGCGGCGGATTTTTGATGCTGTACTGCGACCCTGCAAACCGCCAAAAAGTTATGGACGTAATGTCTATGTTGGACGGCAAAGTCTATCCCGTCAAGTTTGCAAAATTGGGCGTCGAAAGTTGGATAGTCGATTAGCGGAGGGACGTAATGAAAGCGCTTATTCTTGCCGGAGGCAAAGGAAGCAGGCTTGCGGCACTGACAAAAGGTCTTATCCCGAAACCGATGGCGGTGCTTTGCGGCAAACCGATTTTGCTGCACGCCGTGGAAAGGCTTAGAGAAAACGGCATAACGGAACTGTTTTTAAGTTTGGGGCATTTGCACGAAGTTATAGAAGATTATTTCGGCGACGGAACGCAGTTCGGCGTGCATATACGCTATATTGTGGAAAATGAACCGCTGGGCTCCGGCGGCGCGCTTTTTTACTTAAAAGAAGAAATGGACGACGACTTTGTCGTCTGCCCGGGCGACGCGATTTTCGACGTGGATTTTGCGCGTATGGCGGCTTTCCACAAAGAGAAAAACAGTTACGTAACAATGTTTGTGCATCCCAATTTACACCCGTATGACAGCGATTTGATAATATCAGACGCAAGCGGCAAAGTTACGGAAATCAATTATAAAAACAGCCTGCGCGATTTTTACTACTCCAACGCCGTAAACGCCGGAATTTTGATGGTTTCGCCGCGCGCACTTTCTTTCTTTGACAAACGCAAATACGTCAATATGGAAAAGGATTTTGTTTCTCACTTTGTACCTTTGGGCAAGGTCTACGCTTACAAGTCTGCCGAGTACGTCAAAGACGTTGGTACGCCGGAACGTTTTGCTTTGACGGAGCAGGATATCAAGCGCGGTCTCGTTGCAAAGAAAAACCTTTCTCACAAACAAAAGGCAGTGTTTTTGGACAGAGACGGCACCTTGAACAAGTACAAAGGCTTTATAACAAACGCCGACGAAATAGAACTGGTAGACGATGCGATAGAAGCGGTGCGCATGATAAACAAAAGCGAGTACCTTGCAATCGTCGTATCCAACCAGCCCGTAATTGCTAGGGGAGAAGCTACCTTTGCCGAAGTGGAAGAAACGTTTGCAAAAATAGAAACGTTGCTTGGCAACGGCGGCGCATACTTGGACGGTATTTTCTATTGTCCTCATCATCCTCACAAGGGCTACAAGGGTGAAATTGCGGAACTTAAAATCGATTGCGATTGCCGCAAACCGAAAATCGGATTGCTGAAACAGGCGGAGCAATGCTACAATTTGGATATGTCCAAATGCGTTTTGATAGGAGACAGTAACAGAGACGTGGAAACGGCACAAAACGCGGGCATTCCGGTTGTCAAGGTTCGTTCGGAACTTTGCGAAGAGGAGAAGTACCCTGCTTGCCGCAAGGCAGACAGCCTTCTTCAAGCGGTAAAAATCGTTTTGGGAGAATAGTATGAAACAGGCGACAACGCAGATTTTGCAGAACTTTTTTGAAGAAAACGAGCGTTTTGCACCTTTGCGCGACAGGGTGCAGTCGTGCGTGGAGGAAATCGTTGCAATGCACAAGCGCGGAAACAAATTGCTGCTGTGCGGTAACGGCGGTAGCGCGGCCGATTGCGAACATATAGCTGGAGAATTGTTAAAAGGTTTTTGTTTGAGACGTCCCGTAAGCGACGGCTTTCGCGCAAGGTTGATTGCGGCGGACGAAAATACCGGAGACGCAATTGCCGACAATTTGCAGCAAGGCGTCAAAGCCGTGCCTCTTACGGGCTTTTCGGGTTACGCTACTGCGTTTCACAACGATTGCGACGGTCAGTTTGTTTACGCTCAACTTGTAAACGTTTTGGGGGACAAAGGCGACGTGCTTTTTGCCATTTCCACCAGCGGTAACTCCGCAAGCGTTTTGTACGCCGCGCAAACGGCAAAGGCAAAGGGAATGACGGTGGTGGCGTTGACAGGCGAATCGGGCGGCAGACTGAAAGGCGTTTGCGATATTTTGATCGACGCTCCGCAAAAGGACACGTACAAAATTCAGGAATGCCATTTGCCGCTGTATCATGCGATTTGCTTGGCTGTGGAAACGGAACTTTTCGATTATTAGTTTGGCGGATAAGGAGTGGCTTTATCTGTAAGCGTTAAGAATAAACTTACGCGTATTTAACGTTCCAATTTGGAAAAATCAACTGTAATAAAAAACGGGTTGCAATTATGCAGCCCGTTTTTGCTTACGTTAAGCGGTGTTATTCTAGTCCTGTTTTTCCGTTTCCTCCGCTTTGTCGGCGGTTACGTGTTCCACGTCCTTGTCTTCTACAACTTCCACGGGTTCGCGTTCTTCCTGTTCGGCGGTGTCAACGGGTTCGTGATAGTTTTCGGCGCTTTCCTCTTGTTGTTCCAAAAGTTCCGCCGTGGTTTCCTCCACTACCTTTTTGCTAGGTTCGTAGTGGCCGTGCAGTTTTTCTATGTTAAAGTTTACGGTATTGAATTTTAGCCCCAAAGTTTCGTAAAAACTTTTGGAGACAAGCGTGCGCAGTCTGTTTACGTTTTCGGCAACGCTGTCGGCAGTAACTTCTATCGAAAGTGTGGCGATAAATCCCGCTTTTTCGTCGGAACGTATTTTTATCTTTTTTACTTTTATTCCGTCCACCTGTTTGGCGCAGCCTTTTACTATATTGTTTATAACTTTTACAGTGGCGTGCGTTGCGCTGTCGCTGTCGCAGAACAGCAGTATGCGTTTGAGGTTGGCGTTTTCCGAAAAGTTGACGTACAGGATGTAAGCTGATATTGCAAGATACGCCACGGCCAAAATTATCATCAACACGTTAAGAACGCCGTTTTGGTTCCAGTTTTCCTGTTGGGGTATGGCGTTTGCCATATACAGCACCGTAGTAAGGACAAACACCAACGTTATGCAAATTTGCGCCACTATGGCGACTTTTTCCGCAATCTTTTTCATCGTAGCCTCCGCTAGTTATATTATTGTCAATTTTGCGCGTCAAATACAACCGGCGCGCAAAGTTTTGTTTTTCTGTTTTGCCGTAGTACAAATCACCCGTAATGTTTTTGCAAGGTTTCTACGCGTTCGACCGTCGCAGGGTGAGTTTCGGTAAGCACGGACAAAAAGTTGCCACGTTGCTTGGACGGATCCAGCGCCTGCAAAAAACTGCACAAAGCGTCGGAGTATCCGCATTTACCTGCAAAGTCGTCCGCCGCAAACTCGTCCTTGCGGCTGGTGGCGTTGGTAAGCAGTATGCCCAAACAGTTCCAGCAGTCGAACACAAACGTTACGGTCCTTCCGAATACTATCACGAATACCGTTGAAAGTATGGGCAAAATCAACGCGAACAACATTGCTATCATACGTATGATAAACACGTAAAAGCACAGTACGAGTTGCAGCAGTCCGCCGGAAACAACTATCCCCAACGTCAGGCAAGTGTCGCTGTGGGATATATGCCCCAGTTCGTGCGCTAAAACGGCTTTGAACTGCTGCGGCGAAACGTCGCCTCTGTCCACAAGTTTGAGCAGCGCACTGGTAACTATCACAGTGTGGTGTCCGGTTGCCGCGGCGTTTATATCGTTACTTTCCATAACGTACAAATTGATGTTTTTCGGCAGTTTGCGGTTGACGCTGCGCGCCGTAATACAAACGTCCTCAAAGAGGGAGTACGCATACCGGTATGCGTCTTTGTTGATGGGACGAGCGTTTTCTCTGTAACGGACGACGGCTTCGCCAAAGGGACTGAGCATGGCAAGCATTGCCGCAACGTTAAGAGCCAAACCTATTGCTCCCCAAACGTAGGGGTTGTCGGCGCTTGCAGTCAATCCGATTCCGTAGAACACAAAAAATACGATAATCTGATTTGCCAAAAAGTACAAGGCCGAAGGAAATTTTCTCGGCGTAAACAAACTTTTGATAAAACCTGCAATGTACATAGTCCTTCTCCGTACTTATTATAAGTAATTTGTTTCCCAGTGTCAAATATACCGTTTTGTCAAGGTTATTTTATTGTGTGCGACTTAAAATACGCTATGTTTATAGGTTTTTTTGCTTTTTGTTTGCACAAACTTTCAAACAAACGTCTTGAAAAAATGCGTCGCGATCGATACGTAATGCGCCGACGGTTTGGCAGACGGGCAGTTTTGTTCTCCGTTTTATTTCGTCGGCAGTCGTTTAATAGTATAAAAAAACGGAGCGCGCCGTAACAAAACGCGGCACGCCCGATAATAGGTAATAATTTATTTGATTTCTATTTTGCAATCTTTAAGTTTGTCAAAGGGAATAAACAGTTTTTGCGAAAGACGCGCCTCGTCGTATTCCGTTTGTGCGGGCTTGCCGTCCATTTCAAAAATCTTTCCGCCGCCGTGCATCGTCAAGTCGATGCGTTTTCCGCGGATAGACAGGGATATGCTCGCTTTTTCAAAAGGAAGATAGTTTGCAGGGCAAATTTCCACCCCTTTTAGCGTCGGTCTTACGCCGAACATATACCACACCAACATTTTGATAAGTACGTTTGCGCTTCCGGTAAACCAGTCGCTCATAGATTCTCCGTCCATACCGAATTCCGTATTGTAGGAGTAACTGTTACTCATGATAAACGGAGTGGTGGACACAAGTTCGTGCGTTAAAGGCAACACTTTGTACAACTGTTCCCAAGCAAGTTTGCTTTCACCCATTTTAAGCAGAGAGCAAATCCCGAACATGGTTGCGTGTATATAAGTTGCGGCGTTTTCCGCCGTGCCTTTGGGCAGGTTTACTATACGTCCGACGCCCTTGGTTCCGCGCTTAAAGTACGGTTCAAAAGTTTTAAGTCCGTATTTGCTGTCCAGGCGGCCGTAACTTGCCAATATGTCTTTTTTTATGGACGTATCCCACAAGTATGCGTCGGAAATCACCCAAAATGCGTTTGCCGCCAATCCGTCGCGGGCAACACCGTCCACGTCGCAAAAACTTCCTACCTTGTATTCGCGCTTGTCTCCCCAACCGTGAAGCACTTTGCGGTTGCCTTTTTTGTCTGTATCTATGCAATAGGTTTTGAGACCTTTTGTAAGTCTCTTTTCCGTTTCGCGGTACAGACTGCCTTTGTTAAGGCGGTCGCCGACCGTTTCTGTTATGCTTTGCATTTCCCGCACGTTTCTAAGCAGTTGCAACGTTGCCATAACGGACACGCCGTTGCCGTATTCTCGGTCGGGATCCGTCGATACGCCTAGTCCGTCCAACGCGTCGTTCCAATCGCCGTACAGCGCTTTCAGGCAGTTTGTTTCGCCGTCGATGTTTTCTATCAGGTAGTCGCAAATTCTCGTCAAGTGTTCGAATACGCTGTTGCGTTCTTCGACGTGTTCTACGCGGTTATGTCCCACAATTTTGTAGTAACCGCAAATTTCGTCCAAGATAGAGTAGTCTCCCGTAAAAGCTAAATAGTTGTAGACGGCGGATATTATCCACACGCCTTGATCGATAAACGCGCGGGTATCCATTTGCGGCAAAGCGCCCTTTGCCGGCAGAGAGTATTGACGCGGCGGCCGTCCGCAGGGATCGATAAAGTTTAACAGTTCGCAAAACTTTTCGCGCGAGTCTTTTGGGTTCCACATAAGAGCGGCTTCCAATTGCTGCGTAACGTCGCGTACTCCCAAGAGAGACACGCCGCTGTTTTTTGCAAGCGCGGCAAACTCCGTCTGACGCATTACGTTGTGCACAAACTTTGTCAGCACGTCTCCGTTAAGCGCACCGTCAGTACTGTTTTCAAAGGTCATAGCAAGAGCCGTTTCGCTTTTGCTTTTATTGTCGTAGGACTGCTTTGCTCGGCGTACAAGTTCGTCGCAAAAACCGTCGCTTACGGCACGCACGGCTTCGTTTGCTTCTTTGGCGTCAAAGTAAACTTCCAAAACGTAGTCGATTTCGGCAAAACCGTTTTGTTGCAATGTTATTTGACAAATATCTCCCGCTGCCGCGGTATCGGTAAACTTGCACGCGCTCTTGCGTTTTTCAAAGTGACCGCTAAACAGCGGCGTTGCGCAGTTTTGGCAATTGGTTTTGCCTCCAACGTAGTCGGAGCGCGACGTCGTACTTTCCAAATAATTGACTTTTGCGTTTACATTGCGGTTTATAACGCCGAAGTTTTCCAAGTGAGTGGTGCGGTCCAAGTCCTCTACGCTTTGGAACAAAAATCCGCGTTGCGTTACGTTGCATTGCTTAAACCATTTCGTTTCTACGTTTTCGCCGGCTTGGTGCATAAACAGGCAGTTGAAAAGAGCCGAAAGATATATTTCCTTTTCGTTGCCTAAGTTTACCGCTCCGACGGAAAAACACGCCTGTTTGTCCGGAGAAACGAATGCGCGCAAACAAAATGCCGCGCCGTCGGTTTTTGTGACGTAGTAGACTGCCTCGGGAGTATAAACGCAAAAACGCTTTGCTTTTTCCTGCGGTTGACGGGCGGCTCCCGTAAGGGATACCGGCGTATAACCGCCGTCGGCATTTTTAAGTCCGGCAAAAAAATTGACGTAGGGCTCTTTGCCTTCGTCGGCAGGCAGTATGCAGTAAAAAGTGCTTTCGTTAAGCGACATATAACCGGAGGAATATGCCCACAAGGTAAATCCGTCGGCGCAGTAGGGGTAACGGCTGTCGCCGGTCGTGCGCGGATAACAAAGCACCGTGTCCTTATCTAAAAAATAGCACTTTTCCGGCAAAGCAGAACTGCGTTGAAGTTCAACGCAGTTTGCCAAGTTCTCTTCTTTTTTTAACAAATCGCAAATTGTTTCAAAAAAGTTCATTTTGTTTTCTCCGTGCATTATTTCAGTCCGGCGTGAGTCGTCCACTTGCTCCATTCGCCGCTGACGCTGTTAGCAATGTTCTTGAATGCGTCGTCTATGGAAACGCTTTTCAAAATACTGTCGTAGGGACGCCAGCTGCTGCTGCCCCAAATGTTGTGTATGTCGTGCATAAAGTAAATCGTGCGAGTGGAATTCAAAACGTCTCCCGTCATATCTTTGGGATAGTCGGTAAAGGGTTTTGTGCATGAAGTACGGATATTGATAAGGTCTTTCAAAAATTCGTTCGTATTTTCGTCGTTCAAAACCTCAGTGTAGTCGCACTTGTATGCAAGCATACCGTTGGCCTCTGTAAGGAAGGTCTTGCAGCCGAAGTCGCTTACCATAATTTTGATAAATTTCTTTGCCAAATCTTTTTTGATGGATGATTCCGGCACTCCGATCCATTGGTCTTCGCCGATGGTGTACAACATTTCCGTATCCGTTGCGCCGGTTGCCGTAGGCAGTGGCATAAAACCGAGTTCGAACGTTTCTTTGTTGCTGTCGTTTAACAAAGGAGCGGTTTCGTTGTAGATCCAGTCTCCGTTAAACATCATTGCCGCTCTGCCTTGGATAAATGCCGTTTGCGCGTCGTAGTTGCTTGCGGAGGCGCAGATCTTTCTGTTGACGTAACTGTCGTTGCCGATAAGTTGGTTCCACATTTCAACTGCGGTTTTCAGTTTGCCGTAGGTCGCGTCGTTTGCGGCGTCAAAGTTGCTTGCAGAGGAGTAGTTGGTAAAGTTTTTGATGGCAGTTTCCCCGGCAAGTTGTCCCCACCAAGTGTACACGGCGTAGTCGAAGTAGTCTACGTTTTGTCCTGTGTAGACAAAGGGTTTTACTCTTTCTTTATCGCTGGAAACAGGGTCTTTAAGGTTGTCGGATACTATTTCGTCGCACAGTGCCAACAGTTCCGCAAAAGTAGCGGGTACGTCCCAACCGTTTGCCGTAAACATCTTTTTGTTGTAGAATATACCGCCTGTTCCGGAAATCCAGGGCAAACGGTAGGTGTGCAGTTCGCCCGTTTTCATATTGGGGTAGAGTACGGACGTTTTGTATTCGTCGGCAACTTTGTTTTTCAATGCGACGCCGTCGATTTCATCGTCCATTATGTCGTCAAGTTCTGCAAGCAGACCTTTTTGTGCGTAAGTAAGCCAACTTGCGCCGACGCTGATGTACAGGTCGTCTACGTTGTTACGTCCGTTTATGTGGTTGTTGATCAAGTTGCTTGCGTCCGCGCTGCGTTCCAGCTTTACGTCGTAACCGGGGTTCTGGGTCTTGAATTCGTCAACAATCGGGTCGATCCAAGTTGTGCCGTAACCTTTGTCCAAAACCACGATATTCAACGTGTGTTCGTCGTTTTTGGGGCCGCATGCCGCTACCGTAAGCGCCGCACCGATTATCAAAAGCGCCGATAGCACGATGCAAATCAATTTTTTCTTCATTTTTTGATACCTCTCGTCGATTTTTTTAATTTTGTTAAAAATCAATCAAATAGTAACACACAAAAAAGGCGTTGTCAATACCAAATTCGGTAATATTGACGGGCAAAATACATTAATTTTAGCCGTTTTGTAATATTATTACAATAATTTCCTATTTTAACACTGGGCATAAAAAATATTCAAAATTTTTTAACAAAATTAAAAAATGGTATTGAAATCAACATTTCCGTATGCTATAATGTGGAAAAACCGTATCGGAGGATGCCGTATTTTGACTAAATTGAAAAAGACAGCCGTCATACTTGTGGTAATATTGTCGCTTTCGTTGCTGCTTGTAGGCTGCAACGGCGACGGAGACATGCATGAGATAGGCGGTGAAGCATATTTGCTCAGCGGCGTAGAAATGGACATAGATAACGCCTTTTTCGACGACTTCACAAACGGTGTCGATCCGGATAACTGGTATATCGGCAAACAAGCGTGGGGTGCAGGCGAAAACGGCGGCGTTATCCCCGAAAACGTAAATTACACCGACGACGGAGTTTTGGTAATAAGCGGCAACGGCGAGTATTACACCGCGGGAGACGTTGCGGGCGTAGGCACCGTCAAGGACGGTTCGCTTACGGGCGGAGCGCTTATCAGCAAATTCGTTACGGGTCCCGGCAGATACCAAGTCCGCATGAAGGTGTTGCCGCGTCAGGGCGCGTGTACCGCTTTTTGGACTTACGCATTCGATAACGAAACTCAGGGCAACCACGAAATAGACATCGAACTTCCCGGCGGCAAAGGTACGCCCACGGGCATTTCCTTCCAAAAGGTACTTAATACCAACTATATCACAGTCAACGAAAACGAATCCACAAGCGCCGACTTGACCGAAGTATTCGGCGACAAAGATTACGCGTTGAACGACGGCGAGTGGCACACCTTCGGCTTCGATTGGTATACCAACCCGAAGCGTGTGGTGTACTATATCGACGGCAAAGTTACCGCCGTAAGTTCCATTTCCGGAACCTTCGTTCCGTCGTATACTTCCCGTTTGTGGTTGGGCGTATGGTTTCCCAACAACACCGGTTTTGTCGGCGACGCGTTGTTTGAGAGCGACTGTATGTACGTAGACTGGGTCAAGTACGTGCCTTTTAAGGATCAACCTTGTACCAAGTTTACTCCTTTGATTTCGTCTACTCAGGTTGCTACTTCGGACGAATATCCCTCCTATCCCGTTTCTACGGAAAACGTAAATAAGGTTGCCAACGGGGACTTTGAATACGTACTTAAAAATCCAAACGCGGCAAGCGGTTGGGTTAGCGGCACCAGGTGGCTTACAAACGCCGAAACGGCAGCTTTGCGCGTGCAGTTTACCGAACAGGTTTCCGCAGCTCATCCGGAATATACCGAAGCGCAGGTGAAAGCTGAAGTCAACCGTATGATAAACGAAATAGAAGATTCCGACGACGCTTCACTTTATGTTACCGTAGACAAACAACTTGGCAATTTGGGATCTTGCGGCGTGCGCCTTACGGATATCGCGCGTTTTTCGCAGGAAATCGACAGCGTGTACGGCGGATTTCAGTTCGATTTATCTGTCGCGGCAATGGGGAAAGGTCAACTTGTCGTTGAGTATTTCAACGTTTCCGAACGGATAAGTCAGGTAACGATCGATATAGACAGCGCGGAGCAATGGCATAAATATACTCAAAAACTTACCGCTCCCGCCAATTGCTATAAATTGAAATTTACGTTTTCCACGGAATACGGCGGCTTTTTGCAATTGGACGACGTGGATTTGAGGATGGTGTAAATAACGATGCACAGAAGACTATCGCTTAGTCCCAATAAAAATAAGCGGCGCAGAAGAGATCTAATCTTCGTCGCCATTTTGCTTGCATATCCCGTATTGCAGTTTGTAGGTACTTGGCTGTTTGTAAACGTCGGGTCCCTTATGATGGCTTTTCAGCAAAACATACGCGGCGAGACCGTTTGGACGTTTAACAATTTTGCCGAAGTAGTGCGTCAGATGTTCCGCTCCGACGCCGCCACTTTGCAGTACGGCATAAACGGCGCTTGGATAGCGGTGCTCAACTCTTTGGGTTACGGAGTAGTGACTATTTTTATCAGTCTGCCTCTGTCGCTGTTGTTTGCGTACTTTTTACAAAAAAAGATGCCGTTTGCAAACGTTTTGCGCGTGATATTCTTTTTACCTAACATTATTCCGATAGTCGCGCTTACAATGGCATATAACATACCCATGCAACCCGGCGGATATATGTACGAAATTTTGGACAAAATGGGCTTGGCATGGGATATTTACGGTGCATGGCCGTCTTCGCAGATCATGGTGTACGTGTACTGTATTTGGGCCGGACTCGGCTATAACGTCGTTCTGTTGTCCGGCGCAATCGGGCGCATTCCCAAAGAGATTTTTGAAAGCGCGCAATTGGACGGCGCCGGATATTTTACGGAATTTACAAAAATTACAATACCTCTTATTTGGCCTACCATCGTAACGTTGGTAGTACTTGGTATGACAAACGTTTTGACTTTGTATTTGCAGCCTTATCTGCTGGCCGCCGAGCGTGGCAACGTGGATACCATTGCAATGCAGATATTCAACAGCGTGGGAACTTACGACCTCAACGCATACGGAGAAAGCGCGGCTAAAGGTTTGTTATTTTCCGTCATTTGGGCACCTATCGTTTTGCTTGTGCGCAACAGAATGTCCAAAAAGTACGCCGACGTGGATTTTTAGGGAGGTGCGAACGTGACAAAAAGACAACTGAAAAAATATCTCCCGATACAAACCAAGAAATTTTCATCCTTCAACGTCGTCAAGTGGATTATGTTCGTCATTATGCTTGCGTATGCGATCTCGCTGTTGGCGCCGTTCGTATGGATGCTATTGAACAGTGTCAAAGCAAACGAGGACTATATTTCACCCAACCATTTCGGATTTCCGCGTATTTGGCGTTTCCAAAATTACAGCGACGTGCTTTCCTTTGAAATCGCAGGACAATCCATGCTAAGCATGTTGCTTATGAGCGTGCTGCTTACGGTTTTGGGTACGGTAATAAACGTCGGGCTTTCGGCAATTTCCGCATATTGCGTATCAAAGTACCGTTTTCCGGGCAGACGCTTTATCTTGGGCGCCGCAATCTTTACCATGGTTGTTCCCATAATCGGTACTATGCCAGCAACTTACCGCATGCTGCAAACTTTGGGAATAGACGATTCCATCTTCGGCGTACTGTTCCTGTATTCGGGGTGCTTCGGCTTCAACTTTATATTGCTGCACAGTTCTTTCGAAACCATTTCTTGGAGTTATGCGGAGGCCGCGCAGATTGACGGCGCGGGCAGGTTTCAAATCTTGTTCCGCGTTATGCTGCCTCTTGCAAAAGGTCCTATCATAGCTGTGTCTATTTTGCAGGCGATCGCCTTGTGGAACGACTACTCCACACCGTATTTGTACATGACCGGCACCAAAACTTTGGCAGTAGGATTGCAGGCGTTGCAAACGGAGGCAAAGGGCAATTATCCTTGGCAGTTTGCCGCGGTGATGGTTGCCGTAATTCCCATTCTTATTTTGTTCGCTTGCTTCCAAAAGACCATTATAGAAAATACCGTCGCCGGAGGTTTGAAAGGTTGATGCGCAAAAAAATTGCACTCGTTTTAATATTGTGTTTGGTTTTGTGCTGCTCGCTTATCGCAGCGGTTGCTTGTAACGACGCGACCGATACTCCTTCCGACTACAACGAAGGCGCAGATTTGTCGGCAGATACGGAGGCTGTGCGCTTTGACGCCGACGTATACGAAATTGCGGACGGAATCCGCGTCACTGCCAACGGCAAAGCGTCCTATTTTATCGTAGGCAAAGCGCCTGACGGAATCCGCGTGTCGGATAACGGCACTTTTTCCGTTGCAGACACGGTGGCAAACGGCACTCAGGTGCTTTTGGGTGCAAAAAGCGGCGGAAAGTGCACCGATACGACCGTATGCACCGTCGTCGCAAAAGTGGAAGCGCCCGAACTGGAAATAACCAACCTTTCCGATTATCTGATAAGCGGCGATACTGCGGAAGCCGTAGCGTCTCCCGCGTATTCTATCTCGTACACTCTCAAAGATGATTACGTAGGTATAAAAGTCAACTCGGTCACAGGCAAAGTTACCTTTACCGAGGCGGTAACGGACGGTACTCCGTTTACCGTGGTGGTTTCCTCTCACGGAGCCGTTGCGGAAAAAAATTTCGTAGCTGCAGTAGGAAATTACGTCACTGCCGAAAAGGACGAGGCTATTGCCGAACTGGGCGTAGGAACCGGAATATCTTTTACGCTGGATTTCGGGACTAACGCCGATGCGGAAGCGGAGGGGATCTTGGGTGTTACACGCGGACACAACAGGCTTAGCGCTCATACCGATTACGCTTACGATTCCGCTACTAATACGCTGACTTTGACTCCCAGATACGCAAGCGGACTGGGCATGGGTATAAATATGTTTCGTATCGTCACTGCCAAAAACGCAGTTGCGGTGCAAGTAAAAATCGCAAAATACGTTACAAGTGCGGAAGAACTTGCCGCTATCAACGACAGTCAGGAAAATTTGCGCGGTTTTTACGTTTTGGCTTGCGACTTGGATCTGACAAAATATCTTGCCGTGGGCGGTAAAGGTTACGATTCCGGCAACCGCTGGAAGCCGATCGGCGTGTATTACGACAGAACAGACGGGACTGCAACCGACTGGGCCTTTGCGGGCGAATTTGACGGTAACGGACACGTTATCAGCGGATTGAGTATTACGCGCAGCGATAATTTTGCGTTCAACTCCGGACTGTTCGGGTGCGTTTCGGCAAGCGGCATAGTCAAAAATCTTGGCGTCAAAGGTTTTAATAACGTCAAGTCGTTTAGCGGAGGAATGGTCGGATACAATATGGGCAAAGTGTACGACTGTTGGGCAGACGTGGACGTTACTGCCGACGGCTGCCGAATTTTGGGCGGATTCGTAGGCAAAAACGAAGGTACCGTTAAAAACTGTTACAGTTTGGGCAAGGCCTCCGGCGAAAGTTACGTCGGCAGTTTCTGCGGCGACAACATGGGGATAATTACCGATTGCTATGCCGTTCAAAATAAAACGTACGCTTTTTCCGGTAGCGGCAGCGCAACAAATTGCGCTCTTGCAAGCGACTCTACAAATCTTGCCAAGATGGATTATTCGTCTTGGAGCAATTGGCAACATAGCGCAGGTTCGCTTCCGGTGTTGCCGAGTTTGGACTTAGAGTATCCTCTAAAATCGGTCGTTGTAAACAATACCGAAACTCATCTTACGCGCGGCGATTCTTTGCAATTGGACGTTACGACAAACCCCTCAAGCGCGGCTGCAAACGGTTTGACTTTCGAAATAGTGCAAGGCAACGGCGCAACGGTAACTGCGGAAGGCCTTTTGAGCGTACGTAACGCACAAGCCGGCGAATACGTAACGGTACGCATAACCTGCGGCGAGATTTACGCAGACTATACGGTGTGGGTGTACGCCAAGGTCAATTTGCAGCAAACGGCGTTCGTAGATACCGAAGACGTTATGTACGCCGACGGCCATTATCGCGTAAATTGTGCGGTGCTTCCTGCTACCGCCAACCAAAAAGTCACTTATTCTATTACAGGTGCTACGCAAGGCGTGTCCATAAAGGGCGACGTTATTTCTATCGCTCCAAACGTACAAAGCGGTACGTTTAACCTTGTCGCAACGCTTGCCGACGGAGAAAAAGTACAAAAACAGATAACCGTAGTAGGCGATACTTTGTTGGATCCGGTGCAACTGGACAGACAAAATCTAACCGACGTACAACTCTCTTTGCCTCAAAGCGGTTTGACCGTATCGGGCGTCAAAATTTTCGGTAAAGAGGCAGAGTTTACTTGCAGCGGCGATACGGTCGTGATTGCAGGAAGTCAGTTTGTCAAGTACGGCAGCGAACCAATAAGCGTGCTTATTCAAACGGAAAGCGGAGAAAAATTCCGCGTGATCGTAACCATAGCGTAAACTAAAAAACCAAACAAAAGATCGGCGGTACAAATATATGACGGGAAAAAATCAAACTTATGCGCGACAAGTCAACAACCAACTAGTCATGCGCGAATTGCGCGAGGGACTTTGTTCGGCGACTATGTTGTCAAAAAAACTTAATTTATCCAATGCGGCAATTTCCTTTATCGTTGCCGAATTGCAAAAAAACGGCTACGTTAAGGAAGTGGCCGACGCCCCCAATTCTCAGGGCTTGGGCCGACGTCCCGTATATTATACGATAAACGAAAACTTCGGTTACGTAGTGGTGGTCAGTTTTTCCGACTACGTTGCAAAAATCGTAGTGTCGGATATGAAAAAGAACGTTATCGAAAGCACCGAGCAAAACGTGGAAAAATACGATCTTGCAATGTTGTTTCAACTTGTGTTGAAACTCAAAACTATGCTTTCCGCCGACAAATACCGCGATATGCCTCTTTTGGGTATAGATTTATCCGTACCCGGGCGCGTAAATACTCTTACGGGCGAATTGCAGTTGTCTCCTCAGTTCGATAAAGAAATTTTCTGCGAAAAAAACAGCATAGTCAATCTGTTTTCGGAGCATTTCGGCGTGCCGGTAGTTATGACAAACGACACAAACCTTGCGGCAATCGGCGAAATGCACGCGGGCAAAATGTGCGGCGTTCAAAACGGAATGCTCGTACATATCGACGAAGGCGTGGGCGGTGCGCTGATACTTCAGGGCAAACCCTATTTTGGACAACACGGATTTGCGGGAGAAGTCGGACTTATGCGCGCGGAATTTGACGGCAAAAGCGATGCTTTGGACGAATTCGTTTCTCTGCGCGCCGTGCGCGAACATCTTTCGCAGCAATTCGGACGCGAGGTTGCCGCAGACGAAGTGGCAACGCTGTTCAATACAGACGAGTACTCCCGTAAACACATATTAAAAACGGCGAGTTGCCTTGGTAAAGTGCTTAAAGACATTGTAGAACTTTTGGACATTTCGACGATCGTTATTTCCGGAAGATTGGCGCAAATCGACGAATACGTCCAAACGGTAAACGCCGAAGTCGGCAAATCCATAAACGAGGCGACGGCGGTCGCTTCCTGTTTGCAGGGTAACGCTTCGGTAATCGGTGCGGTTTCTAAAGCGGTAGAAGCTTTGACAGACGATATATTCAAATAAAAACGGAGGAAACACAATGAAACTCAAAAAACTGGTAGCAATAGTATCGTTGTTGCTTGTGGCGTGCCTTTGCTTGGTGTTCGCTGCGTGTAACGACGATCCGGAAACTACTCAACTGACTGCTCCGGTCATAACGCTGGACAGCGAAACGGGGACGGTAAGTTGGAAAAAGGTAGAGCATGCCGACAGTTACGACGTAAAGGTCAACAACGGCGCGGCGATAAACGTAACTACTACGAGTTACGTATTTCCAAGCAGTACTGCTGAAGGCACGTACAAAGTGACGGTAACAGCCAAGTCGACCGATACGGCTAAGTATTCGGCAAGCAAACCCTCCAACGAGGTGACGTATACCAAGTCTGCAAGCAGCACGGATAAGGTGCTTACGCAACTTACTATGACGCAAGAACCGACCAAATCCGTATACTTTTTGGACGAACTGGTAACGGAAGTTGATTTCACCGGCGCGGCGTTTTTGGCTAAGTACGACAACGGTTCTTCCAAATCTCTTACGATAAACGATCTTGACGTAGACGACTACACTATGACGGAAGGCGACTTTGACGTTACCGTTTCCTACACGGAAAACGACGTTACAAAGCAATTTACCGTAACGTTTGAACTGCGCGAACGCACAGATGCAGACATAGACGTCAACGGCGTGGAAATCATCGTAAACGATCAAAACTCCGTCGACTACATTGTAGCAAACAGTTTGGCTACCAAAGTTGCAAACATGCGCGGCGACGTACTTGAAATTACGCTCAACGAAGATACGACCAGCGTAAGCACGTCCGCTTTGACGATAGGACGTAATCTACTTTCCGTTACGGACGGCGACGGTACGCAACTTGTTTTGGTAGTTGTAGGAACTCCTATTTCCTCGCCAGACGAATTCAAGGCCATGGCGGCGGACGTCGCCAATTCCCAAGGTAAGTACTACGTGCTTACCCGCGACCTCGATTTTGAAAACGCTTGGCAGGATCCTGTCGGCGCGGCTCCTATTGCCGTATCTCATATCGTCGATACGGAAAATATCTATACGCCCGATCCTGTAAACGGTGCGCCCGGTGACGGCGACGGTGCTCCTAAAGACGAAGAAGGTAATCCCATGGATCCGGTCAAGAACCAAAACGGCGTTGCTTTCTTGGGTACGTTGGACGGTTTGGGACACACTATAATGAATTATCGCGTCAAAGAGGCTACCAATTGGAAAGCCGAAGGTTACGGCCGTGCCATGTTCGGATGGTTAGGTGAGGATGCGAAAATATGTAATCTCAATTTGCGCAACGTTTCTACTTCCGGCGGCGGTTACGCTGCAACGTTGGTTGGCGTCAATTCCGGCACGATCGAAAACGTCAGTTTGGAGGAAAGTTGTAATCCGCGCGCTGTTTACCACCACACTGCGGCGTTTGTAGGATACAACTTCGGTACGATCAAAAACGTCGTCAGTCTGATTGCTAATCCGCAAATCGAACTTGCTTATAAGGGCAGCGGCGTAGTTGACGAAACCGTCAAAAACGGCTTCGCCGACAACGGCGATCATACCGCAAAACTCGGCGGCGGTTGGAGATACTTCGACGGTATCGGCACGTTGTACGTAACCCCCAGTTACGTGCGTATCAACTCTACGGATCACGTGCTTGCTATCGGAAACGACGAACTAGCTTTGGACGTTATCATTCAAGAAGGCGATCCCGCTAACGTAGAAGTTACTTTCTTCGGACCGTATGCGTCGCAACTTTCCTACGAGTGGAGAGCAGGCAAGCTGTACGTTAAAATTGCAAATATTGCTTCAACTACGTTGGTTGGCGGCGAATCTATCAACATGGCGGTTAGCGGCAGCGGTACGACCGCAACGTTTACCATCGATATTACTGCGGCGTATGTCACGGGTTACGACTTATTGGACGGCGATAATAACGTTGTTGCGGAACTTCCCGTCAGTATTACCGAAGGTTTGAATATCGATCTTGATACGATCAACGTTCGCAAAAATATGAGCGACGGCACGTCGTCGACAATCCATCCCACGCGCTTGGACGGCTACGACGCTAACGGTAGCGTCGGCGCAGTGCAGACAGTCAAGGCGTTCTACGGCACCGGCGACAACGATTACGTAACGCTTAAAGTAACTCTTATTGCAAAAGCCGTTACAGGTATTGCAATGAGCGCGCAACCCGCAAAAGCAACTTACACAATCGGTACAGATACCGTATTGGATTTGACCGGCGCAAAAATCAACGTTTCTTACAACAACGGCACAAGCGGCATTATCGACGTTACGTCGGCTATGTTGGACGGCACGACCTACGATTTGACAACTGCCGGGGCTTATAACGTCAAAGTTTCCTACGGCGGAAGCGAATGCACGTTCGGTATCACGGTGAAAGACGCGGCCGTTACCGTAACCGGTATTGCAATCGTAGGTACTCCGGCAAAAGATACCTACAAACTTAATTCTGCGGTTTCCGCTTTAGCCGATCTTGCCGGCGCCACAATCACGGCAACTATGTCGTCGGGCGATCCCACAACGGGCATTGCAATTACCGACGCAATGATTAGCGGCGGTTACGATTTCTCAACGGCCGGCAGCACGGACATTACCGTTACTTACGAAGGCAAAACCGCGACAATAGCGGTCACAGTTGTTGACTATGCAACGGCATTGAAAGTTACGCCCAAAGCGGCGTTGCCCACCGACAACGGCATACCGCAACTTGCTTACTCCAAGACGACGGCTTTGGATCTGCTTGCGGCAGCCGACTACGCTCTAGTAATGGCAAGCGGCACAACCGTTAATGCGGATACTTCCAAAATTTCCGCAAGCGAGGCCGAAGCCGGTCAACACGAGATAACTTACACCTATACGGACGACTATGCGACCGTATCCGAAAAACAGACTTACGATATTTGGTACGAACTGGCGCAAGGCGACGAAACTGCGGCACAGGCTTGGGCGCTTATGCAAGCAAATCGTGCCGGTTACTACAGACTTACTAAGGACCTTGATTTCGAAGAGGCCGTTATAACTACCGTGGGCAAACAACCTGTTCAAGGCGGAGACGACACAACTTGCAACGTAGATAATCCTTACGCGGACGGTTTGGAACAAAAGGGAGTTCCGTTTACCGGTAAATTTGACGGCGACGGATATACTATCAAATACTTTAAGATTGAAGGAAGCAGTTTCAATGGCGACGGATTCGGATTGTCTATGTTCGGATACGTTGGAGCAACGGGAGAAGTCAAAAACTTCACTCTTAAGAACGCAACCGTTAAATCCAAAAACCAAACTGCCTTTATCGCAACGGTAAACGAAGGTTTGATCGAAAACGTAGTCGTCGACTCTACTTGCGCAATAACTGCAAACTGGTTGACGGCAGGCGTAGTGACGTACAACAAGGGAGAAGGCACCGTGCGCAACGTCGTGTGCTATGTAACAACCGTAGTTAAAGAAGATAACGTAACAACCGGTGCATTAAACGTTATTTATACCAACTATGCAACCGCCGAAAATTGCTTTGCTGCAAGCAGCGAAGATTTCCTGACTGCAAGCGCAACGTTGGGTACGGAAACCGACTGGGTTTACGTTGAAAACTACGGTCCCGTTTACAAGCGTTACGTGGTGTTGACGAACGTGGCTACAACCATGGCTTTGGATGGCGAGTGGACTTTTACTCTTACAATGGACGCCAGCCATGCAATTAACTTTATTTATATCCGTAGCGGTATCAACAGCGAATGGTACGGCTGTAAAAAGGGCGAAAACAACACCTATACCATAAAGTTGTCGGATGCTCTGAAAGAAAAATTGCAAGTCGGTCAGACTTACTCTTTCGCAATAAACGTAACTAATAACGGCTATCTGCCGGGGCAATTGGTAACTATTACCGAGCCTCAGGAGGGTCTTTAACTCAGCCATAGATAGGAACGAATGGTTTACCAAAGACCAGATTTGGTCCGGCGCTTTTAAGGAAGACGAGGCGGGCAACCGCCTCCCCCTTGACGCGGAGGAGTTTGCACTTTACCTGCAAACGCACGGCGGCGTGCTTGCAGACAACGTCGCTTTTGACGAAGACGGAAATCTTGTACTCATCGTCAACGGAGATTGGTATGCGGGCGATAAACAAGGCATTGACGTCGGCGCGCAAGATTCTCTTGTAAGCGGCGGACAGCGTACGGGCGCCAAAGTACAGTCCACACAGACGTACGGACCGGGCAGTTTCGAAGTGTCCATGAAGATACCTTCATTCAACGGCATTTGCACGTCGATGTGGCTGTACAACAATTTTGTCGGCGCGGACGGACGTGTCCACAACTACGAAATAGATATAGAAATTCACGGGACTGCGGTTGTAAACGGCAAATTGTTGGGCATGGACAACGGCAGTAAAAATATAGGCAACTTGGCGACGCCGTTGTTTACCACTTGGGTTACTGAGCAGAGTTATACCAGCGAGTACAAAAACGTCGGGTACAACCTTGCCGACGGCAATTTCCACACCTACCGCATAGATTGGCACACGGGCAACGATGCGCGCGTAGAGTACTACATTGACGGCGTACTTGTGGTTACGCAGTATACCAACGTGCCTACCAACGAAATGTACGTCAATATCGGGTGTTGGTTCCCGTATCAATGGTGCGGCGAAGCAGACTTCGAAACGGATTGCGCCGTTGTAAAATACTTTACTTATATGCCTTTTGACGGCGAAATCGCCGACAAAGAAAATTGCAATACGCTTGCCAACGGCGGTTGGGTGGCGGACTTGGAAATTCCTGTCAAAAACCTGATTGCTAACGGAAACTTTGACTACGACGTAACGGTAAACGACGCTTGGAGCGTTACCGATGGCACTGCACTTGTAAATAACGGCAATTTGACACTTGACGGTACGTTGGTGCAAAACGTGTATTTAGATTGTTTAGGGCTGACGTACAACTTGCTTGTAGAGGGTAACGGCAACGCCAACGTCAAGGTTATCTACGGCAGTATTGTGGACGACGTAGTCGTCACGGGCGAAGTTGCCGGCACGCTTGGCGAACCGATCGTGTTGGAAACGCCGCAGAACTGCACAACAATACAAATTGAGATCGAATCTTTCGGCGAAGTAACGTTGACGGACGTTACACTGCTTGTGGCGGCAGTCTAATACGAAAAACGAAACGGAGCAAGACAATGACAAGTAAATTTGTCGCAAAAACTTTATCTATTATTTTTGTAGCATTGCTTATCGTAGCAGCGGCGGCTTTTCCCGCCGCTGCACAAGCAGTGCAGGTCGTAAACCCCAATCAAGCACCACGTATGATAACGGTGTGCCTGTACGGCGATACGACTACGCAAATGGCATTTAACTGGAACACTATCCAATATGCGGGTAGCGACGTTTTGATTGTGGAAAAATCCGACGCGCAGGGTTTCGAATCTGCGTCCGTTAAAAAATTTGTCGGAACTGCAACCAAAAGCACCGTCGCGGGCGACGGCTATATTCACAGAGCCGTAGCGTCGCATCTTACGCCCGCAACAGAATACATATTCAAAGTAGGCGACTGCGAACTGCAAAATTTCAGCGAGCAAGGCAGTTTCAAAACGTCCGGCGAGGGCGCGTTTACGTTTTTGCACGTAAGCGATCCGCAGGCCTACGAACAACGTTATTATGAAAATTACGGCAAAATGCTTGCCTCGGCAAGCAGCCTTTACAATTTTTCTTTCGTGGCGCTGACGGGCGATATCGTCAACAACAGTTGGGCGGAGCACACTCCGCAACTGGAACAGTGGGAATGGGCGCTGACGGATAGGTTTGACTTTATGGGACACACGCCTGTTGCTGCCGTCGCCGGAAACCACGAAGCGGCAACCGACGATTTTTACTCCCGTTTTACCTACGACGTTCCGCAAGGCTCGGATACGTCGACCGGCTGCTATTATTCTTTCAACTACTCCAACGCGCACTTTGTGTGTCTTAATACTAACGATACTACTAACAAAACTACTCCTGCGGCAACGGGGTTGTCCGCCGCGCAATACGATTGGATCAAGGCGGATCTCGAAGCCAACAAAAATTCGGAGTGGTTGATAGTTCTTATGCACAAAGGTATTTACGACAGCGGCGATCACTGTCAAAACGCCGTGATCGATTCCGGCAGCGAGGACTACGACATCGCAAAAATTCGCGAACAGCTTGCTCCTTTGTTCACGGAGTACGGCGTGGACTTGGTTTTGCAGGGACACGACCACTTGTACAGCAAATCTGCGCCTATCGTTGCCAATACGGTAAACGGCGTATTGGAAGAAACGGCTGAGGAACAACCGGAAATTCGCGTGATAGACGGCGCGGAAACGGAAACGTATCTTTCACCCAAAGGCACGTTGTATCTAAACAGCGGTAGCGCGAGCGGAAGTAAATACTATACTCCAAACGTAAACTATGATCCGGATTTGATTGTAAAAACAAACAATCCCAACGCGCTGATGTATACGGCTATAACCGTAGACGGCGACAGTATTGTAGTGCAGACGTATACGATGGATAACGCTTTCAACAGCGTTCCGTATCACACGTTTGCGATTTTGCACGGAGAAGCTGGCGTAAACGGCGGACTGCTTGCTTGGCAAATCGCCTTGATAGCGGTTGGCTGCGTGCTTGTTACAGCAGGCGTAACGTTAGGCGTCGTATTCGCTCTCAAACGCAAACGTTCCGAACAAAAATAAAATTTACGGTGCGGTAATATCGTTACCGCACTTTGCAACTGTATAACGCGCTTGTCGCAGGAATAAGAAATTTCCGGCATAAGCAAGACTAAGGAGATTAACCAAATGATAAAATTCGGCACCGGCGGTTTCCGCGGAGTTATAGGAGACGATTTTACCAAACAAAACGTACAACTTGTATCTCAGGCGCTCGCAACGGTCATCAAAGAAGAAAAAAGCGATTTGCCAGTTGCGGTAGGATTCGACCACAGGTTTTGTTCCGACCGTTTTGCGCAGTGGGTTGCGCAAACTCTTGCGGCAAACGGTATACCTGTGTTGTTGTACGACGAACCGATGCCTACTCCGGCTATCATGGCGGCCGTTCGCGATGAAAAACTACATTACGGCGTTATGATTACCGCTAGTCACAATCCGTACTATTTCAACGGCGTCAAACTGTTTGTGGAGGGCGGTATGGACGCCGACGTGGCGTTTACAAACAGACTTGAAACGATATGTCAAAAAACGGCAAAAGCGAAGGAAATGCCTCTTGCCGCCGCTAAAAGTGCGGGATTGGTGCGCGATTATTCCAATAAACGTCAATATTTGGATAATATAAAAGCCTTTGTGGATCCCAAAGTAAAGCGCAATAAAGCTAACGTGTTGTACGATAATTTGTGGGGCGTCGGCGCAAGTTGCATAGCGCCGCTTTTTAAGGAAGTAGGTATCAAAAATTTTACCGTTTTACATACGCAGCACGACGCTTTTTTCAACTTTGAAATGCCCAATCCTACCGAGGCGAATATGCTACATCTGCGCGAAGTCGTGTTGCGCGAAAAGTACGATTTCGCTTTCGGAACGGACAGCGATTCCGATCGTTTGGGAATACTGGACGAAAAAGGCAACTACGTTTCCAGCAACGACATTTTGGCTGCCTTGTACTATTATTTGGTCAAGTACCGCGGCATGAGCGGAGACGTGGTAAAAAACTGCGCCACCTCCGTTTTGGTGGACAAGGTTGCCGAAAAACTGGGTTTCAAGTGTCACGAAGTAGACGTGGGTTTCAAAAATATTTCTGCGGAAATCAAGTGCACGGACGCGCTTATCGGCGGCGAAAGCAGCGGCGGACTTACCGTTCGCGGATACATATTCGGCAAGGACAGCGTTTTTAGCAGTATGCTGTTTACGGAAATGGTGATAGTAATGGATAAACCCGTTTCTCAAATCATAGCCGATTTGCACCAATTTGCCGACTACAATTTTGTGTGCGTGGAGGATCAAATCGGTTTTGACAGCGAGGAAGGGCTTGTAGATTATCTGCAAAAAAATATGCCGTCTTTCGGCAAACCTGTAGCGCAGTTTACGCACTTCAATCGCAATTTCAAATATATTTTCAGCGACGGCAGTTGGGCGCTTATCCGTTTGTCCGGTACCGAACCCGTGTTCCGCGTATTTGCCGAATTTCCTACGGCAGAGGAAGCGTATGCCAATATAGAGGTGCTGCGGCGTTTTATTGCAGATAAAAAGTAAATTATTCAGTAACGAGGACATAATGAGTAAAAGAACAAAAATCATAATCGTTTCCGTTGTGTGCGGCGTCGCTGTTTTGGGACTTGCATTGGGATTGGGATTAGGTCTGGGATTTAGACCGAAAGGCGAACCCTGCGCGCACGACAGCACTTTTGTCCGCACGACGCAGGCAACCTGCACGGAAGACGGCATTACGGAAACTGTTTGCGAAAAGTGCGGCAAAACCGTATCGGCGCAAAAAATCGATGCTTTGGGTCACGCCTATGGTAGTTGGAAAACGGTAGTAAATCCTACCGAACAAAAGGACGGCACGATGCGCCGCGTTTGTTCGCACGACGGCGCCCATGCGGAAATAAAAGCCGTACCCAAACTTTCATCAAACGACTACTCTTTGCAAACGGTTGCCGCCTCTTGCGACCGCGCGGGACAAAAAGTGTACTCAAGTTCGCAATACGGCACGTATACGGTCGTATTGTCTAAACTTAAACACGACTACGATAACGCGGTAATCAAAACCGACAACAGCGGAGAAAGTCCTTGCGATATGCTGTATTGCCCCGAATGCAATACTAAGATTGCTTCTACAAATTTGGACTACCGGCTGTCTACCGACGGCACGTATTACATTGTAGAGGGTCGTCTTACCGGTTATAACGATCGCAACTTGGTTATTCCTGCATATCACAACGGCAAACCCGTCAAGGAGATCGGCGCCGAAGCTTTCAGCAGTATATGGTGGTTGGAAACGGTCACTATTCCGGAAACGCTGACGACTTTCGGTGCGGGTGCGTTCAATATGGGCGAATGTATGCGCGCTCCTATTTTGAAAACGATTTATTTCAACGCCGTAAACTGCGACGATTTCAACGGCAAAAACTGGGTATTCTATCCTTATGCCAATGCAACTACGGCGATAGAATTGGTCGTGGGCGCGGAAGTTACGCGCATACCTGCCAATATGTTTTTGCCTCTGGTAACAAATCCCGACAAAACTGTGTCGTTAGATAAAGTTACTTTTGCGGAAAACTGTTCCGTCAAAGAAATCGGCGATTACGCGTTTTACAAAACCAAAATCTCCGAGTTGACTTTGCCTTCGTCTGTGGAAAAAATCGGCGATTACGCTTGCTACGGCACGCGCCTTAAAAAGGTGGAATTCGGCGACGCCGTTTCTTCTATCGGCAACAGTGCTTTTGCCGCTTGTTACAATTTGCAAACCGTTTCTTTCGGCGCGGGTCTTACGTCGGTAGGTAACGACTGTTTTAACTATTGCGGCGAATTGACGTCCGTCGATATGTCCGGCGCTCAGGTAAAAACGGTAGGAGTGGATGCGTTCAAAAACTGCGTAAAACTTCAAACGGTCAAATTGTCCGGCACTACGGAAACCGTCGGCGACTGCGCTTTTGAAAATTGTGTTGCTTTGACCGATTGCCGATTGGGTTCTTCGCTGCAAAGTTTGGGTGAACGCGCGTTTTACGGCTGCAAAAATCTTCAGTCCGTCGTGTTGCCCAAACCTCTTGAAAACTTGGGCAACGGCGCTTTTGAAGACTGCGTCAAACTTTCTTCCTTGCAATTCGACGCAATTTCCTGCAACGACCTTGCTGCGGGCAACCGCACGTTTGCCAACGCAGGCAAGGACGCGACGCTTACTGTAACGGTAGGTGCAAGCGTAACAAGCCTTCCTGCGCGTCTGTTCTATTCTTCGGCAGATTCCGACGTAAGCGTTACGATTTCCAAACTTTATTTAGACTGGAATTTGGAAAAAGTCGGCGCAAACGCGTTTTTGGGTGCGACGGTTACAAAAGCATATTTCAACAGCGACGCGTCGTCTTGGAACTCCGTCTTGGTCCTTGCCGGTAACGACGTTTTGAATAATGCTCTTGCGGCCTACTTTAACGGGGTGGCAAAATGAAAAAATCTATTTTGGTTTTGGCGGTGATTTGTTTGGCAAGTATTATTGCGGCAGTGCCGCTGGGAGCTGCGCATGCGGATGCCGGCGTAGAATACGAAATTTATCCGATACCTCACAGCGTTCGGTATGAAAGCGGTAATTTGCAGGTTGGAGATACCGTCTCCGTAAGTATCGGCAGCGCAATTGACCAACCTACGGTAAACCGTTTGTACGACGCGTTGTCGCAAATGGACGTTATCGTAGCCGACGGCGCGCAAACCAAAGTATATTTGGGAGTGTACGGTAGCGGCGACGCGGCGGATAACTTTGCGCATTCGTTGTCGTTTGTCGGCGGATTGTTCGACAAAAACGATGCGTATCTGCTTGCCGTGACAAGCAACGCGATAGTCGTGCTGGGCAAAGATACCGACGCGGCGTTTTACGGCGTAACAACGCTGAAAGCGATTTTGTCTCAAAGCGGCAAGACCGTTCGCCGTTTGCAAATAGAAGACTGGGCGGACGGTAAGTACCGCGGTTTTATCGAAGGTTACTACGGAATTCCTTGGACTACCGACGAGCGCGTGGAACTTATGCGTTTCGGAAGCAATTTCAAAACGAACGTATATATTTACGCTCCTAAGGACGATCCGTATCATTCATCAAACTGGCGGGGATTGTATTCCGCAACCGACCTTGCGGAACTTAAAGAGCAAATAGCGACCGGAGTGGAAACGAAAACGCGTTTCGTGTGGGCAATCCATCCCTTTATGGAAGGCAATCCTTTTACTCGCGCAAACTATCAAAAAGATCTAAATACTCTGCTTGCCAAGTTTGACCAATTGTATCAAGCGGGCGTGCGTCAGTTTGCCCTTTCTGCGGACGATATGCCCAATAACGCCATCGATCCCGTTTTGCAGAAAGATTTGTGCAACGATATTACAGCTTGGATAAATTCCAAGGGCGACGTCAAAAATCTGGTGTTCGTTCCTACGGTTTACTGGTTGGCAAAACCGGACGAAAGCGACAACTACGACGGTAACGAAGACTACTTTGATCAACTTATAGGCAGCGGCGAAACGGCGCTTGACGAAAGCGTGGAAATCATGTGGACGGGCAACAAGGTTTGCAGTACCACGAATAACGGCAAGTTTCAGGAATTTACGACTTTGACCGACGGACGCAAGCCTTTTATGTGGATGAACTGGCCCGTAAACGATTACACCTATTCTACGCGAGACTTGGAAAGTATCAAACCGTATTTGCTGCTCGGCAAAGGCGAAGTGTTCAACACCAAACTTGCCGAAGGACAGGAGGCTGCGTTCAGCGGAATAGTGGTCAACCCGTTGCAAGAAGCGGAGGCATCCAAAATAAGTATTTTTGCTTGCGCAGATTACACTTGGAACGTAAACGGTTTTGACGCGGACAAAAGTTGGCAGGCAAGTTTCAAGTATATCGAAGATACCGCTACCGACGACTTGTACGAAGTTTGCAAACATCTCGTCGGAGTAGGAAGCAGATTCGGCGAGGAAAATCGCCTGGAAGAATCCGTCGAACTTAAACAAATTATCGACCGTTATAACGAAGCACTGGAAAACGGCGGTAGCGAGGCGTTGCGTACCGAACAACTGATAGCCGCATTCGAGGATATTTCCCGCTCCGCGCGAAGTTACTTGGACAATGCTCAAAATCAAAAACTAAAAGCCAATATAGGTCCGTTCGTGCAGGCGTTGGGTTTGCGTTGTGAGGCGGCTGCAAAATACTTGCAGATACGCCGCGACATGGGGCTTATGACGGATAATCAACTTGCCGTTGCCGTAGACGAGGCGGAAAGCGTATTGTCGCAATCCAAAAGTTGCAAAACCGTAGTGCAGTATCTTGCCAACTACAACAAGATATACGTAGACGCTTACGTCGCTCCGGAAGTAATTGCTCCTTTTGTGGAAAAACTTGCTGCGGAAGTAAAAGACGAAGCATACTTGAAACTAGGCAAAAATACCGGCGTGGTGTACGGAGGTTTTAACGGAATACGCCAAGGCAAGATAGAAAATGCGTTTGACGGCGATGAAAACACATTTGTGTGGTTTGACGGCAGGCCCGCCGACGGCGCTTACGTAAGGATCGATTTTGGAGAAACGATGGCTTTGACGTCGTTGCGCGTACTTTCCGGTACGCTTATCGAAGGCGAGGAAACAGGCTGTAACGACAAATGGAAAGGTTACGCAGAATACAGTTCGGACGGCAAAAACTTTGAATATCTCGGCGACGTAAACGGTCTGGAAGTGACGCTGGATTTGCGCGATAACCCCGTTTCTGCCCGTTTTGTCAAACTGGTTGTACAAGGTGCGGAAACTTGGACTGCCTTGCGTGAAGTAATACTCAACGTTTTGGACGAAAACGAACCAAGCGTCACTTTCGGCGGTTTTACTCACGTGTCGGGTTCTTCGGCAGACGTATTGGACGGTAACGAAGATACGTGTATTTTCTTTGATTGGAAGTGCGACGTAGGGGCATATCTGACGATCGATTTGCGCAAATCTGTTCATATCGAAAATATCTACTTGCTGCTGAGCAGCATTGACGACAACAACATTCACGACGCCTCGGAAACGAAGTTGTCCTATTCTTCGGACGGCGTAACTTGGACGGATATCGACGCGTCTTTGGAAGGTTCTCAGATAACGGTAGACGGACTTGACGTAAACGCGCGATACGTCAAACTGACGGCGCAGGTCAGTATGGCGCACGGCCTCAAAATATACGAATTCGGCGTAAACAAGGCGTAGAGCGTTATTTGTCAAAAGGAAAAGAAATCTAATTTCTACATGAAACGGCGTGCGGAAAAGCGCGCCGTTTCGTTACCGACCGGCTGCTTTTGTTGACAATACAGCTTTGTCACTGTACAATTGTTTTGTCAAAGGGCCGGCATGATTTTTTTTGAAAGGCTCGCGTCAAATTTTGCGTTGCAACTAAACGGCTTGTAAATTTTGCCGCTGTTGCGGCTAAGGTAAATAATATGGTAAATTGGCTCAAATACTTTTTCGGAGGTTTTTTCCTCCACAAACTTTCGCTGGAAAGCGAAAGGCGCAATTTCCTTAACGCCGTTTTGGCGTTAGCGCTTTCTTTTGCGTTATTTTTAACAGGACTGTACGCCGGTTACGTAGCGTCTTTCCCTAGGCATCTAAACAATTCTACGCAGTTTTCCGATACTGTTCGTCAGACGTTTGGCGCGGGAGAGCTTCAACTTGTAGTAAAGGACGGTATTGCAACCTCAGTAGGAAACGCTCGTCCCGTCGATACTTTCAGCGGAATCGGCGTTTCGCCCGATACGGGAATGCAAGTGGCGATAGACACTAATCCTACCGCCCGAAATTACGCAGAATTCGAGGTGGAGTGCGTTTCCCAAAAAGATTCGAAGAAGAAAATAAGTTACGAGCAGTACCTTGAATTGAAAAAGGAAGAACAATCCGAATATTCCTTCTCCGTTGTCAACAAGGGCGTTCCGCTTGTTTTCGATCCGCAAAAAATCGACGGTTACAACCAACATTTGCAGGAGGCAAACGACAAACAAAACCCGTTTTACGACATCGGTATCGCGGCGGACTATTCGGTGTTGTCCACGGATGACCCGGATTACGAAAGCAAATTGTACGAATTGTACGTGGCAAGTTACTATCCGTTTATCTCCGATTTCGAGCGTTTTGCCAAAGCGCCTTCAATGAAAACGTACTATACTCAGCAAATTGCAAAAACCGACTATTATTTTGTGATATTGGACGATATGTGTTTCGGCAGGTTTTCTGCTGATAACGGCGTTGCGGTGGATTTCAGCGGATTTTTTGCAAATATCGGAAATTGCGTTCTCGGGGGCGGTAAGACGGACGAGCAGCTTTTGTCCGGCGTCGGAAAACTGGTAAACGACGCTTTTTCCGCAGGCAAAAGCAACGTTATGTCCGTTTACGTTCTAAACGCTATTTCGTCTTTTCCTATAGTGGTAGTCGCGGCGTTCGTAGTGGCGCTTGCAATGTGGTTCGCTATCAAAAAGTGTCACGGCTATTTCGGTTTTTGGGCTTGCGTCAAAACGGCGTTTTTGTATTTCTTCGTGGCAAGCGCGGTAGTGTTCGTGCTTTCTTTGGGGTTGTCCTTTGCGCTCCCGCGCGAAAGCGTATATACCGCGGCGGTTGTCGGTCTTTTCGTCATCGTGTTGGTGCGCTCTGCGGTATTTTGCGTAACCGAGTGCGTGGCTTCTTTGCGAGATTACCGCGTAGAACAACAGGCTGTGCTTTCCGAAAAGTCGGATATACCGATCGAGTAATTTAGGTTTCAAAACGATTTGTAAAGCAAACCTTTCTCTTTTAAGAGCATGGTTTGCTTTTTGTTTTATATATCCGATGTCATAACAATAGCAGTTATTTTGTTGCAAAATGTTTTATAAACGAACAATTTTTCCCGTTTTTTCAAGTCGGCGGGTCATTTTGACCGCAATTTTCTTGTCAAAATATACTTGAAGTGCTAGAATAATTGAGTATAAGGTGGAAAAGTACCATTTTTCTGCCACTCAAATTTAATAAACGTTTTTTTGCACTCTCTCCGTTGTTCAAAGGGTGAGAAGTGTAATTGGTTTATTAAGTCGACTACTCGGAGATCGTCTGGGAGAAAAGAAAACAAAAATGAGAAGTTTAACAGTTAAGAATTTTATAATAGTAATCGCGATAGTAGTTTTGTTAGGCACGTTTTGTCTGTCCGGTTTTGTCGGTATTTCGGATATGCGCCAAAACCAAGCAAACGCGTCGCAGCAGCAATCGTCGTCTTTCAATTTGGATAAGGATGCCATTTTGAAAGACCTCAAAAACGATCTTGTAAAACATATCAACAAAGATTTGATAAAGAACGTTTCCGACTACGGTCTAAGCGGTACGGTAAACGCCGTCATTACTTTGTCCAACGGTTCTATGGTATCGCAATACAACGATTCGGGCGACTCTAGGAGAGTTTCCGACTATTTGGCGGACGCTCAAAACAGGCAACTTGCAAACACACTGGTTGCCCGTCAAAACGCGCTTGCAAGCAAACTGCAGCAGCAGGGACTTGTTTCTGCTGTCAAGTACCACTATACGACGATTTTGGACGGTATTTACGTAACTACGACTTACGAAAATCTGCAGGCTATTTGCAATTTCGACGGTGTCGGCCGCGTTATGATCTCCAATACGTACAAACCTGCGGTAGCGGTGGAAAATCCCGTCAACGTATATGATACGGGTATTTTCAACAGCAGCGACGTAACTTACACGGGCAAAGGCACGGTCGTGGCCGTATTGGATACCGGCTGCGACTATACTCACTCGGTGTTCAATACTCACCAAGTGCAAAATCCTTTGTATTCCCGCAGCGATATAGAAAATCTGTTGCCTTCCACGTTGGCGTACAGTTACGACAACTCTCTCGAAGCGCGCGAAGTTTACTACGGTAATATAACTAAGGACAAAATCGTGTTCGGTTACGACTATGCCGACCGCGATCCCGACGTTATGCCGTTCGCCAGCGAGCACGGCACACACGTTGCCGGCATCATAGGCGGCTACGACAACACGATAACCGGCGTTGCCGTAGATACGCAGCTTGCTATAATGAAAGTTTTTTCCGACTATCGTGACGGAGCCGACGACGGAGACATCTTGGCGGCGCTCGAGGACAGCGTGCACTTGGGCGTGGACGCTATAAATTTGAGTTTGGGTACTTCATGCGGCTTTACGCGCGAAGTTGACGACGAATATAAAAACGGAATTTACGACAATATCGAACGCACGGGTATTTCTCTTGTAGTCGCTGCTTCCAACGATTACAGCAGTGCATACGGATCGGAATTCGGCAACACCAACAGGGTGGAAAATCCCGATTCCGCAACCGTAGGCGCGCCCTCTACCTACGGCGCGGCCTTGTCCGTTGCTTCCATCAACGGTAACAAAGACAAGTACATGATGTGCAACGGCGAAAAGGAAATTTTCTTCTTGGAATCCTTCAACCAGAACGCCAAGGAATACGACTTCTTTGAAATGTTAGGCGTAAAGCAGGGCGTCAAAGAAACTTACGAATACGTCACCGTTCCCGGCTACGGAGAATTCTACGCAGGTTTGGACGTTCGCGGCAAAATTGCGCTTGTCAAGCGCGGAGACATCTCGTTTGAAGAAAAAGTAAATTATGCCGCAGACGCAGGCGCTGCCGCATTGATCGTATACAACAACGTTTACGGCGATATAGTAATGACCGTAGGCAACGACGTGCGTATACCGGTCATCTCTATAGGTAAAGACGACGGCGACTATCTCGCTTCGTTTGAGAGCGGCGTGATCGAACTGGATGCAAACAACCAAGCCGGTCCCTTTATGAGCGACTTTTCCAGTTGGGGACCTACTCCCGACCTTAAACTCAAACCGGAAATTACCGCGCACGGCGGCAACATTTTGTCCGCTGTTCCCGGCGGCGGTTACGACAAGTTGAGCGGAACAAGTATGGCTGCGCCCAATATGTGCGGTATAGTTATACTGATCCGTCAGTACGTTAAGGAAAATTTTCCGGGATTGACTCCTGCGCAAGTACGCGATATGGTCAACCAATTGTGTATGTCTACGGCTACTGTGGCGTTGGATAAAAAGGGCAACCCGTATTCTCCCCGTAAGCAGGGCGCAGGTATTGCCGACATAGCAAAGGCCACCAGTACAAAGGCATATTTATACGTAGACGGCCAAAACAAAACGAAGTTGGAGTTGGGCGACGATCCTGACCGCAGCGGCGTTTATACAATGACTTTCAAACTTAAAAATATTTCCAATTCGTCCGTCAGTTACACTCTCGGCGATTACTCCATGACGGAATCTCTTTCGGCGGACAAAAAGTACGTTGCCGAACAAGCGTATATGTTGTCCAACAATATTAAGTTTGAAGTGAGCGGCGGTACGCTCAGCGGAAAAGACAAGGTTACCGTGGCTGCCAACCAAACGGCAACAATAACGGCAACCGTCACTCTTTCCGACAAGGACAAAGCATACATAAACAGCAGTTTTCCCAACGGAATGTACGTAGAAGGTTTTATCACGCTTAAAAATTCCGATAAAGACGGCGTAGATCTCAACGTTCCGTATTTGGCATTTTACGGAGATTGGTCGGACGCTCCCATCTTCGATAAAGATTATTATCTTGTGGAAACGCAGGCGCATAACCCCGCGATAGACGACGACGATAAGATAAAAGCCGACTACTACGCAACCACTCCTTTGGGAATTTACTACTACGACTACATCATTCCTATGGGCAGTTATCTGTACCAAATGGACGAAACGGCATATACGCCTATTCCCGCAACTGCCGAACACGCGGCGCTTTCCTACTATCCCGATACGATAAACGGTATCTACGCCGTGTTTACCGGACTTTTGCGTGGCGCAAAGGAAATGAAACTGGAAATCGTTGACACTACCACAGGCAAAGTGGTGTGGTCAAAAACGGAGTATAACTGCTACAAAGCGCACTACAGCGGCACGCAGTATCCCTACGTCAGCGACTTCGATCTGCCGATGGCTGATTACGACACGGGTGCGGTTTTCGGTGATAACAACGCTCATTACAAGGTTACGATGACCGCTTCTCTCGATTGGGACGGCGGCGAAAGAAACATCAGCGATACGTACTCTTTCTCGTTTTACATCGATTATCAGGCACCTACGATCACCGATGCAAATTTCTACACCAAGTACAACCGCACAACCAAAAAGACGGAATACTACGTGGATTTGACCGTATACGACAACCATTACGCAATGAGTTTGCGTCCGATAGTCGTGTACGAAAAAGGCGGCAGGCGCTCCTTGTCCGATTTGACGGAATATGCTATTCCCGTTTATCAGGAAACGCGCGGTCAGTCTACGGTAGTTACTGTGGAAATTACCGACTATTTGGATATTATCCGTAACTCCTCCGCTCCGGAAGGTCTTATATTCTACGTGGACGACTACGCCCTTAACAGCAGCGTTTGTTACGTACCCTTCCCCGAAACGGAAGCCAACGACCTTGTATACGTGTCTTATGACGAGATGAAAGCGCAAGGCGTTACGATCGACGAAAATTCCAACGTCGTATTGGGTGTGGGACAGACTTTGGATCTTACGCAATTTATCACCGGTAAGGACGGACGTAAAGTAAACTCCGAATTTTTGTCTATGCTCACTTGGGAATCCAACGGAAGCGCCGTAAAAGTTACTAACGGAGTTATCGAAGGTATCGTTGCCGGTGGCGAAAACGATATTTCCTTTACTTCCGGCGGACTTTCTCATAAGGAAAAAGACCCCAATGGCGACGGATATATAACCGTGCCGGAGTACGTGAAAATTTCCGTAAAAGTCAGCGACGACGTAATCAATTCCGACAACTCTCAAAACAAAGTGCCGTTGGACGAAATCGTCTTTACAGGTTACGACACTACGTTTGCTTTTACAAGCGATATAGATCATTCCGCAATAGGCGAAACGGGTTCTAAACATTATTTTGAAAAAGGCTCGGAATCCATATCTTTCTATCCGTCGGAAAAAATACAACTTAAATATCTTGTCAAACCGCTCAACATGTCCAGCGACCGTTACCGCGTGGTATGGTCGTCCGGTAACCGCCGCGTTGCGGAAGTTGATCAAAACGGTAACGTTACGGCAGTCGCGGAAGGAAATACGTACATCAGTTTGACTATATACGTAGACGGTGTCAAGTCTCCCATTCCAGCCCGTTGCGAGGTGGAAGTAAAGAGCGAGTTTATCGTGGAAAACCGCGTGTTGGTCGCATACAAAGGCGTGGGCGGCAAAGTGGTCATTCCCGACGACAAGGGTATTTTGTATATCGGATCGTTTGCTTTCTGTCACTACTATTTGGACAATTCGCTGGAAGTGGACAACAAGTACGATCTTGATAAGAAAAAGACTCCCCTAGGCAACAATACTGTGACGTCGTTGGTTATACCGGAAGGCGTGGAAGAGATTCGCAAGTATGCTTTCTACAATAGTGACAAATTGATCGACGGCGTGGTTTCCAGTATCAACGACAGCGTGCTCACTTCGGTCAAGTTGCCTACTACTCTCAAAAAGATAGAAGAGTACGCTTTCTATAACAACCAAAATCTGCAAGACGTCAACTTGCGCGACGTCGATATCGTATCCGACTACGCGTTTTACAATTGCCGTTCCTTAAACTGCAACAACTTGGGCGGTATCAATCTCAAAAATATCAATGTGATAGGCACTAACGCATTTGCAAATTGCACAAGTCTTACTTCTATCGATTTGTCCAATTTGCGCCGCAGCGGCGCGTCGGCGTTCAAAGGCTGCACGAAACTTACCAAAGTGGTGTTGGGCGATTACACCCGCGTTGCGGAAAGTATGTTCGAGGGCTGTACGGCTTTGTCCGACCTTTCTAAAATCAACAGCGACGTTATCCCCGACAAAGCGTTTTTGAATTGCTACTCGTTGCCGTCCGTTCAGTTTAAGAACGATTTGACGTACTTGGGCAACCGCGCTTTCGGCAATTGCCGTTCGCTGTCTACCGTAGTGTTTGACGGAAACTGCGAGCACATCGGCGATTTCGCTTTTGCCGGAACAAGTTCTCTTTCAAGGTTCACTTTGCCCGATTGCGACGTCAGTTTGGGTAATTACGTGTTTGCCAGCAATATAAACAATACTGCAAACGGCGATATAGTTTACGGTACGTCGGCTCTTGGCAGGATCACTTTCCTGCCTAGTACCAACGTGACGGAGATGGGTGTAGGCGTATTCTTCGGGATCAAAAACCTGTCCTACGTTATCAATTCTACCGGACACTACTACGACGCTACGAGCGGTATTTTGTACGAGGATGCTTCCCGTACCAAAATTTTGAGCGTTTCGCCTTCCGCAAACTTGGGCGACTTCGTTCTGCCGGATACCGTAACGGAAATTGCCGACGGCGCATTTGCCGGAAACGAAAATCTCACTTCCTTTACCGTTAGTTCCTCCGGTAATCTCAAAAAAATAGGTTACGGTGCGTTTTCCTACTGCACAAACCTTACAAAAGTAATCTTGCCGGAAACTTTGGCTCTGGAAATAGGTACTCGCGCGTTTTACGCTTGTCAAAAACTCTCTTTCGTTAAATTCGATGGCGTGGCAAAAATAGGAAGTTATGCGTTTTGGGGCACTTCCCTTAAAAATACTGTGTCCGATCCTTTGAATATCGTTTACAACGGGGTGGAAATCGGTGAATACGCTTTTGCCGACATTGCTACGCTGGAAGGTATTCATATCGGCGACAACGCGAATATTTTGCCGTATGCGTTTGCCGGCAGCGGACTTAGAATAGTCAACTTCGTAGGTGAAGGTATAACGATTGGAGAAAGCGCATTTGAGCAATGCACTAAACTCAGCAGTATCGATTTGGACAAAGCGGTAGGTAAATTGGGCGACTATGCGTTTTACCGTTGCTATTTGCTTGGCGAAGTAAGTATAGCCAATATAACGGAAATCGGCGAAGGTTGCTTCCAAGCCTGTGAAAAACTGACGACCGTAAACAATACTCAAAAATTGAAAATCGTGCGTTTCGGCGCGTTCAGCCCCTATATCACGATATATAACGATCAAATGGATCTGCAAAGCGAAGTTCCTCTCGTCAACATAGATTTGTCCGGAGTGGAACTTATCGAGGGATTTGCATTCCTAAGCACGTCGCTTGTTACGGCGGACCTGTCTTCTTTGCAAGACGTCTTTACCGTTGACGAAAACGGCGAACCTGCCGTTATTCCCGCAATCGGCGAATCTGCGTTCGGTTATTGCGAAAGTCTTACAACGGTCGTTTTCGGTGAAAATGCACAATACATTGCCGACTTGGCTTTCTACGGCTGCTCGTCGCTGCAACTTTCCGAAAACGATTTGCAAAACGTGGCGCGTATATATTCTTTGGCGTTCTATCAAGTCAAACTTCCGCAAAACCTAAATCTTGCAAACGTTACTGATATTGACAGGCAAGCGTTTTTGGGTGAAGAAAAGGTGACTAGCAATTTGGTAAGCGTATCTGCTCCCAAACTGGAATTTGCCGGTATGCAATGTTTTGCAAACTGCACTTCCCTTGCCGAATTTGCCTCCCCCAAACTTGCTGCGATAGGTTTCGGCGCGTTTAGCAATACCGCGGTAACGGAATTGGAAATATCTAAGGATTTCGAAGAATTGGGTTACGGCGCAATGATGGGCGCTAGCAAGTTTACAGGTTTTTACGTGACCGACGGCAGTCAAAAGAAGTTTACCTACGACGGAGCCGCTTTCCGTTTGGACGGCGGAGCGTTCTATTCCAAATTGCCCAACGGCTACTATCAATTGGACAGCTATCCGCAAGCCAAAACGGATACAGAGTATACCGTCTTGGAAAATACCGTTCGAATAGAATACCAAGCGGTGTACGGTAATAAGAATCTTATCAAAGTAACTTTGCCTGTTACGCTACGCAGTATCGGAAATTGCGCGTTTTTGGATTGCGTCAACCTTACGCAAGTGGTGTTCCGTTCTTTCTATGCTCCTACTCTCGAAGGCACGCTGTACTCCGACGAGGAAATTACGCGCGACGAAGTGGACTCTAAGTTCGACCGCGATAATTTCGATTTGCTCTATAAGTACGACTATTACTATATGGTGGCGGACGAAATTTCAATCTACTACCGCAATATGTTGCAATACAGCAACTTTGTGGGATTGGTTGCTTCCAAGGAAGCCTCTAACCTTACTTGCATTATTCCTTCCAACAGTCAAGGTTACGACAGCGTTTTGTACCGCGCGTATTTCAAAAAGTCTTCCGAAAACAGCGGCAAAACTATGGGCGCCGGCGCAATTGCATTTATCGATGCGGTAAACGCGCTGCCCGACGGAACTGCCGATCGTTTTGACAAAACGTTGGTAGACGCGGCTACGACGGCGTATAACGCTCTTTCCGACGACGATATGACCTATATCGATCAAGCGCTTATCGGCAAATATCTGGCCGCGCGTAAGTCTATGAACGTCGACAGCGTCCGCTATACGATTTCCAATTTGTACGGCATGGACGCAACGGAATATTCCTACAATGCATTGCGCGACGCATTGGCAAAGTTCAACGGATTGACCGATGAAGAAAAAGCGCTTGTGTCCAACGCTTCGGTATTGGATACCAAATTGGCCGACCTCAAAAAAGCGCTTAAAGTGGACGACATCGATTTTAACAATCCCTTCTCTGTGTACGCGCCTAAAGACACCGGCGAAAACGCGCAAGGCAATTTGGCTCTTATCGTGTCTTTGTCCTGCGTTGGCGGCGTGCTTGTTTTGGGCGGAGTTGCGGCGCTTGTCACCGTACTTACGCTCAAAAAGAAAAAACTTGCAAAAACAACTGCAGAGGATAGCAATGAAAAATAAAACGTTCAAAATTCTGGTTGCAATTTTTGTCTTTGCAACGTTGGCGTTGGTGCTTGTCGCTTGCGGTCCGCAAGACCAATCCTTGGACGGATTGTACGTAGTGACTTTCGACTTTGACGGAGGCAAACTGTACAACGGTTCCACAAATATCTACAACGAAATTCATCACGCTTACGAACCGAATTCCAAAATCATAGATATTGCTCACTACAAAAATTACGAGTTTACAAAAAGCGTAAAAGTGGTGGACGGCGACGGAAACGGAGTGCTGGACGACAACGGCAACCAAAAATACGATTACTATGATTTTGACGGTTGGTATTTGGACAAGGAACACAAAAATCCTTGGAACTTCCAAACCGACAAAATCACAGTGGAAAAGTTGACTTTGTACGCCAAATGGACTCCGCGTATCAAGTACACCTACGACTTGTTCTATACCGACCGATCCGGCGTCGATCATCGGCTGGGTTCCTATTCGGTAGCGGCCGGCGCAAAGTTTAACGATAGCAACAAGTATGCGGTCAACGGATTGACCTCGGCAAAGAAGACTTTTGTAAATTTCTATTCGGATAAAGAATTGAACACGCCTTGGAACTCCGACTTTGTTCATCCCGGGGGAGATACGGATACGTCCGTTCCCGTATATGCAAGTTGGTTGGACGGAGTGTGGAAGTTGGTCTCCGATTTCAAAGAGTTGCAATCGGCTTTCGGCGCTATGACGGATATCACGGACGGTATTTGGCTGACGGCGGATATAGACTGCGGCGGCGAAACGTTGTACGTTGATAAATTCGACAATACGCTCCGCGGAGATAACGGCAGCGGCTCAAATTACAAAATTTCCAATTTCGCAATCGAAGGACAAAGCGTAAGAGGAGTTACTCCACGTTATTCGATATTCGGTACTTTGGGCGCAAATGCAAATATTTGCGACGTTGACTTTGAAAACGTGGAGTTTGTGTTTGAAAATCTGCGTATGACCGCAACACCGCAAATAGCGGCGCTAGCACAGACCGTAGAAGTTTCCGACGAATCGACGTGCGTTGTTAAAAACGTAAATATCAGCGGCACTTACGAAAATAAAAACTTTATCGAAATTGAAAATTTGGATATGGAAAATATGTCTGCGATTCTTGCAAATTTGGTTGTGCAGCAAGACGCGGTAATAACGGTTGAAAACGTTACTTCGACTTTTGCCGAAAAGGCAAAGGCCTGATACAAGGAGAAACAGAATGAAAAAGATCACAAAAATTACGGCGGTTGTAATGGCAGTCTTGATGTCCACTGTTGCTTTGGTGGGACTCGTAGGCTGCAACGAAACCCCTATCGACAACGAAACTACGCGTTTGGTTTTGGCCGCGTCGGAATTCGACGGCGTGTTTAACCCCTTCTATTCTTCGTCGGCTCCGGACGGCGAGGTCGTCGGAATGACGCAACTGGGCATGCTTACTACCGATAAAGACGGCAACGTAGCCTACGGCAATAAAGAAGCGTGCGTCGTATTGGACTACTCTACGGAAACGGTAGGCGAGGGTGAAAACCGTCGCACAACTTTCAAATTCGTTTTGAAAAATAACGTCAAATTTTCTAACGGCAGCCCTCTTACGATGAAGGACGTTTTGTTCAATTTGTACGTATATTTGGACCCCGCATATACGGGTAGCGCCACGATTTATTCTACGGATATCGTCGGTCTTGCCGAGTACCGTACGCAAACCAGCAATATCAGCGAACAGGAAAAGTTCGAGCGTCAATTCGAGGCGTTGGGACAAGACCGTATAGACCGCTTGACGGAGGCGTTGGGCAATATTCAGGATGCCAATAAAAACAAAACCATTTGGTCTGACGCGGAACTGAAAACTGCTTTGCAAACGGAAATAGACGATCATAAAAATTATGCGGATTCTCTTACCGATTTGATAGCGGACGCAAAGGCAAAGTGGGACGCCGATCCTACTAACGAAAGTTTGCAAGGCGCATACGAACAGTTGCTTGCCGAGCAAAACGAGGAATTGAAATACAAAACTTTGATCGAAGACTACGAACTTGCAAAGGAATATTTCAAAAACGAATTGCAAAGCACTTGGAATTTGTCTAAGGGCACTGCGGAAGATATATCCTTCTTGGACGGCGCAAAGAAACTTTCTACCGATGCCGAAGCCTTTTTGTACAACACCGGATTTATCACTTGGAACAAAAAGGAAGAGCGTTTTGACAGCAAAGCTACGGGCGACTACAAAAACTTTACCGAAAAACAGGCTATTGACTTTGTGTACGACGCAATGTTTACCAAACTTTCCGGTATTGCGGAAGTTATTAACGGTTGGGAAACCTCTTTGTCTTTGCTGACTTCCTTTACGGCTGCGGAAAAGAAGGCGTACTTTGATCAAATTGACGACGTGGATAAAGTAAAGAATATTTCCGGTATAACGTTTGCCAACCGCGGCGTGGGTAACGACGTATACGTCAACGGCACAAAGTACTCCGGTCTCACCTCCGACGACTACAATACGGACGGCTCCGTAAAGGACGGCAAAAACGAAGTGTTGCAGATCGTTATCAAGGACGTGGACCCCAAAGCAATTTGGAACTTTGCTTTTTCCGTTGCGCCCATGTACTACTACTCCAATGCCGAACAAATCGGATTGTTCGACTACGAGGAACATTTCGGCGTGGACTACTCCAACGAGAAATTCTTTACGGAAAACGTAAACTCTCCCGCTAAAAACGGCGTGCCCGTAGGCGCCGGTCCCTACAAAGCGACAACGCGTACAGGCGAAAGCAGCAAGGTCAACGGTTCCAATTTCAAAGAAAACGGCGTCGTTTACTTCGAGCGTAACGATCACTTTATGTTCCCTGCAAAAATCAAATACGTCAACTACAAGGTTACCGATACTAAATCTATGTTGGAATCTTTGTTCTCCAACGATATCCACTTTGTAGAGCCCGCTTGTAAGGACGAAAATATAAAACGTTTGCAGGACAAAGCCGGCGACGGATATTCTTACAAATCGCAAATGACCAACGGCTACGGATACATCGGCATCAATGCGGAAAAAGTTCCCAATATGGCTGTGCGTCAGGCAATCATGCACGCTATCAACATCAAGATGTGTACCGATTATTATTTGGGTTACGCGCAGGAAATTTACCGTCCTATGACGCGCGCTTCTTGGGCATATCCTAAGGAAACCGATGCTGCGGGTCAGTACTACGCTTATTGGGGCGACGGACAAAACGGCGACGGCACAAACAAATACGAGCAACTGCTGGAAAGCGCAGGTTACACAAAAAATGCCGACGGTATCTATCAAAACAAGAACGGCGACGACGTTCTTTCCGGTGATAATTACACGTTTACCATTGCCGGCGACGACGTGGATCACCCCGCATACAACGCAATGAAAAACGCTGCGGATATTTTGAATAAGCACGGCTTTAATATCACCGTTAAAAAGGATATCAACGCATTGAAAAAACTCAACACCGGTTCGCTTGCAATTTGGGCGGCGGCTTGGGGCAGCGGCGTAGACCCCGATATGTATCAAGTTTATCATATCGATTCTCTTGCCGGTTCTACGTCCAACTGGGGCTATCGCGCTATCCGTCGTAACCTCAACGGCAAATATGCGGAAGAATTGAAAATCGTCACGGAGTTATCTCAAATAATCGACGACGCTCGCGCGATTTCCAATCCCGATCAAGACGAAGAACACCGTCTCCGCGCTGCGGAATACGCCAAGGCTTTGGATCTTATCATGCAATTGGCGGTAGAGTTGCCTACTTATCAAAGAAGCGACTTGTTTGCTTACAATACAAAGGTTATCGACGTAAATTCTCTCACTCCCGAATCGGAAATAACCCCGTTTAACGGTCCTATTGCAAAACTTTGGGAAGTGAGCCTTAACGAGACCAAATAAAAACAAACACACTCAAGGTAAAGTAAATGTTAAAATACATTGTAAAAAGAATACTCCTTGCACTTTTGATTTTGTTGGGCGTGTCTCTTATCATCTACGTTTTAGTGCGGCTTATGCCCGTAAATTACTTGGAAAACAAGTATTCGCAGCAGATTCAGCAAAAAACGATGAGTTTGGATGACATTCGCGAGACGGAAAAAAAGTTGGGATTATTTACTCCTGATGCATATTCCTACGTGGAGGCGGACTTTGGCGACGGCGAGCAGACGTTCTCAAAAGACTCCCTTTGGGAAGATTGGGAAAGAGTGCAAAACGGCGTTATGAACGCAAGCGAGTTCTACTACGGCAATTACTATACGGAAGACCGTAATTGGCGTTTGGAACTTGACGACGAAAACAAGACGTTTACGCTTTATAAAATAGTGGACGGCACTGCGCAGCCCACCGGAGTCAACGGAGATATGTCCGTTGACGATCAGGGCACGTACAAGTTGACGCTCGGTATATACGGCGAAGCCAAGGTTACTTGCAGGCAAGCCACCGGTCTTGAAAAAACCGGCGCGGTCTTGGGCGGTTATTTCACTTGGCTGGGCAATATGTTAAAGGGCGACCTAGGAACGTCTTTCGACCACAACAAGCCTGTTACTGAAGTTATTTCACAATATATGTGGGTATCATTCTTTATTTCGCTTGTGGCGCTTGTGTTGGAATTTGTAATAGCCATACCCATGGGTATAACCAGCGCAACGCACCAGTACTCCGTGCGCGATTACACGGTTACGGTAATCACGATGTTAGGCATATCTTTGCCGTCGTTCTTCTTTGCGGCTTTGCTTATCAAGGTGTTTTCCACTGCAGGTTGGTTGGGGTGGTTCCCTGCGTCGGGTTTGGTCAGCGGAGGATCAAGCAGCACGGGTATAGCCTATTTCGGAGACATGCTGTGGCACTTGATTTTGCCAATGGTTGTACTGGTGGTACTTTCCGTCGGCGGAATGATGCGTTACACCCGCACTAATATGTTGGAAGTGTTAAACAGCGATTATATACGTACCGCCCGCGCAAAAGGACTTTCGGAAAAGAAAGTCGTGTACGTACATGCATTCAGAAACACTATGATTCCGCTGATGACGCTTATCGCAGGTATTTTGCCTTCTCTTTTCGGCGGAGCAATGATTACAGAACAAGTATTCAAAATCGACGGTATAGGAAATATAGCATACAAGGCTTTGCGTCAGGCCGATTTGCCTCTGATTATGGGCTACAATATGTTTTTGGCCATATTGACCGTCATCGGCACGTTGTTGTCAGATATTATGTACGCGGTAGTGGATCCGCGCGTCAAACTTACTAAGTAACGAGGATATTATGAAAAAACGTAACGAAAAACTTAATAATATCCCTGTTAATGAGGAAAACACTATTTCCGTAGCGGAGGAAACGACGCGAATCGTCGAAGATACGACTTTGACGAGCGGCGCTTCGCAGCAAGTGTCCGTTGCAGATAATTCCGCCACGAGCGAATCCGTTGTTGAAGAAGTGGTGACGGAAGAAATCGTAACCGAAGAGGGCGAAAAGGTTTACTACAAGGAAATGACTCCCGGACAGATGGTTGCGCGTCGCTTTTTCCGTTCGCGCCTGTCAATTGTCGGTTTAGTGATGATTTTGGTGTTGTTTGCCTTTGCTTTTCTCGGTCCCCCCATTTGCAAATTGTTCGGTTACAATTGGGGCGAGACGGAAACCGACACGGCAAATAATCCCACCAAGGTCACCGGCGACTGGATAACGGAAACTTTGCCCGACGGTACGGAAATAAAGGCATACGAACACTTTTATACCGAATTGGAAGTAAACGCCTATGCGCCGGTTTCTTCTCAGCACATTTTGGGCACCGACGAGAAGGGGATGGACGTTTTTGCCCGTTTGATGTACGGCGGACGCATTTCTTTGACGCTCGGCTTCGTCGTCGTGATTTTGGAAACGTTAATAGGCGTGATACTAGGCGGTATATCCGGCTACTTCGGCGGTTGGGTGGATCAGATTATCATGCGTATAGTGGATATTCTCAACTGTATCCCAACGTTGCCGCTTTTGCTTATTGCTTCCGTAGTTATCGACTCGTGGAAAGTGGAACCCTCAATGCAAATTTATCTTCTTATGATAATTTTGACGTTGTTCGGTTGGAGCGGCACCGCCCGTATGGTTCGCGGACAAATTTTGTATCTGCGCGAGCAGGAGTACATAGTCGCGTGCGAAGTTATGGGCATACCGGTTTGGCGCAGAATTTTCAAACATCTCGTGCCCAACATCATGCCTCAACTTATCGTTTCTATGACGCTAGGGCTAGGAAGTATCATTTTGTACGAAGCAACGCTAAGTTATTTGGGCTTGGGAATACCGTTGCCCTATGCGGCTTGGGGGTTGATGATAAACGCAGCCACCGACGCAACGACAATGTCTTTCTACCCCAATTTGTGGATTCCCGCAGGCATACTGATAGTAATTGCCGTTTTGGGATTTAACTTTGTCGGCGACGGTTTGCGCGACGCAATGGATCCCAAAGCAAAGAGGTAACGCAGTGAGAACTAAAAAAGAAAAAAATCCCTATACGCTGACGCTAAAAGAGAGTCGCGCAATAATAAAAAACAATTTGCGCGAAATGAAGAAGTTTGAAAAAGCCAAGCGCCGCAAGGTTACTACCGACTATTTCACTTCGGAACTCAAAAATCCCGACAACGTGTTGGAAGTAGAAAATTTGCATACCTACTTTTTTACCGACAGCGGTGTAAGCAAAGCCGTCAACGGAATTTCCTTCGACGTTCCCAAAGATTCTATCGTGGGTTTGGTCGGAGAATCCGGCTGCGGCAAAAGCGTAACAAGTTTGTCTATCATGCAACTGGTGCAGGCGCCGCAAGGTCAAGTCGTGGACGGCGCGATACGTTTTTCTACAAAAGATTTCGTATTGGACGAAAACGGTAAGAAAATTCCCGTTTACGAAAAAGACGAAAACGGCGAAGTATTATACGCCGAAAAACTGGATAAACGAAACAAACTGGTATTGGACAAAGACGGTCATACCGTTTTGGAACCGGTTCAAGCAAGGTCGGAAGACGGCGTTCCTTTGTTCGAAATGGAAGAACGCCATTACGACATAGCAAAAATGCCTACGGAAGATATGTGCCGTATTCGCGGCAAAGATATATCTATGATATTCCAAGAACCGATGACAAGCCTCAACCCCGTATTTACGGTAGGCTATCAGATAGAGGAAGTAGTGTATCTTATCAACCCTCTTGCAACCAAAGACGAGGCTCGCGAAAAGGCTATTGAAATGTTGTCGCTTGTAGGTATCCCAATGCCGGAAACTATTATCGACTACTATCCTCACCAATTATCCGGCGGTATGCGTCAGCGCGTTATGATAGCGATAGCGCTTGTAGGCAATCCAAAGTTGATCATCGCGGACGAGCCTACGACTGCTTTGGACGTAACTATTCAAAGTCAAATTTTGCAACTTATCAAAACCGTGCAAAAACGCAGCGGAGCGTCGGTATTGCTGATTACTCACGACCTCGGAGTAGTTGCCGAAACCTGCGATTACGTGGTGGTTATGTATGCGGGCAAAATAGTGGAAAAGGGCACGGTGTTTGAGATTTTCGATAATCCTATGCATCCGTATACCAAGGGTATTCAAAAAGCAAAACCTACTTTGGATACGGGCGGCGACTCGGAATTGTACAGTATCCCGGGATCGGTGCCCAATCCGATCAATATGCCCAACGAATGTTTGTTCAAGGGACGCTGCGATTGCAGGTGTTCCGCTTGCGAGGGCGAATATCCGCAGGAAATCAAAATAACGGATACGCACAGCGTGTTCTGTCATTTATATAAAAAGTAAACTATGAAAAACAAAGAAAAAAGCGTTGTAAACGACGCTACCGAACTTAATACGACGACGGAAAAATCTACGGCTGCCGTTGCTGAAGAAGCGTCGCAAACTACTGAGATCCCAGTTGAAACCAACGGTTCCGTGCAGCAAAAGGACGTCGAAACGGAATTGCCCGTTGAACCCAACTACGATCCGAGCAAAGATTATATTTTGCGCGTCCGCGGACTTAAACAGTATTTTCCTGTCAGCAAAAACTTTTTCGGAAAAACACAACGCTATTTGCGTGCCGTGGACGGCGTTTCCTTCAATTTGGAAAGGGGCAAAACCATCGGCATAGTGGGAGAATCCGGTTGCGGCAAAACTACGCTCGGTCGTACGATTTTGCGCCTGTACGATATAACCGAAGGCTCGGCAATGTATTTCGATCAAAACGGCAAAAGTTTTGAATTAGCAAAACTCAAACACAAGGAATTGACGCCTCTAAGGACGGAACTGCAACTTGTGTTTCAGGATCCTTATTCGTCGCTTCCTCCCCGTATGACGGTCGGCGCTATTATCAGCGAAGCCGTAAAAGTACACAATATCGTACCTAAAAGCGAAGTGCACGATTACGTGTTGGACGTAATGAAACGTTGCGGATTGCAGCGCCACTACTACGACAGATATCCGCACGAGTTTAGCGGCGGACAGCGTCAACGTATTTGTATTGCAAGGGCGCTTGCCGTCAAACCTAAACTTGTTATCTGCGACGAACCTGTTTCTGCGCTGGACGTGTCTATACAAGCGCAGGTCATCAATCTACTCAAAAAACTGCAGCAGGAAGAAGGAATATCATATATGTTCATCTCTCACGACCTGTCCGTGGTAAAATATATCAGCGACACGATTGCGGTAATGTATTTGGGAAATATCGTGGAATTCGGTAGCACTTCGGATATTTGCGAACACGCCTCGCACCCGTATACGCAGGCTTTGTTCAGCGCCGTACCAGTTCCCAATCCTCACCGCAAGGCCAAACCCGAGGCGTTGGAAGGCGAACTTCCCAGTCCGGCCAATCCTCCCGCGGGGTGCAAATTCCATACGCGCTGCAAGCATTGTACGGAACTGTGCAAAAAAGTCGCTCCCGCAGCGGTGGAAATCAGCAAGGGACACTTTGTTTCCTGCCACTTGTTCAGCAATGAAAAAGAAAAAGAATAAAATTAAAGTTATCTACAAAGAAGATACCGGCGAAACAATCTACTCTATGGCGGGCTTGTACGGCAAAACGCCTGAGGAAGTAGAGCAGCTTGCCGAAAAGAATAAACAAAAAGTAAAACTTTCCCGCAAGGAACGCCACGCAATGATCAGGGCGGCATTTCAGGTTTACGGTTTGCCGTTTTTGATAGGGATAGTCGCTTTTTCCGTTGTGGCGGTGGCGTTGTATTTGTGGCTAAGGTAAATGCGCTTAAAACAAAGAGCGTTAGTTAAGGAGTATACAATGAAAAAAATTACAGTAGCGTTTTTAGCGGTCGTATTGGCGCTGTCGCTGTGCCTCGTCGCTTGTAACGACGATCCGGCCGACGTTGTCACTATCACCGTATTGGATACGTTGGAACTGAAAGTGGGCGAAACTCCGGATTTTAACGGTCACGTAAAAGTTACCGTCAACGGAGAAGAAGTGACAAATCCGCAAGTCACTTGCACTCTTGTCGACGGCAATCCCAACGAGGCGGGCAGGTGCACGTATCGCGTGACGTATACGCACAACGGAACTAACTACACTAAAAACGGTTTTGTCAACTTCAAGGCGGATAACGTCGTTTTGGAGGGCGAAAACTTTGTTCAACGCCTGGGTACTGCAATAGTGTGGAAAGACCACGTAACGGTAACGGTCAACGGTTCTGCGCAGAGCAATCCTAATCTTACCGCCGTTGTCAAAAGCGGAACGGAAGGAGCGGAAGGCGTCGTTGTTTACACCGTAACCTACACTTACGAGGGGAAACCGTACACTACGGAAGTTTCCGTAACTTACACAAACGTAGATCCCGACGATACGGAAATACTCGAAACGTTGTTCAAAAAGGAATACGACAGTTACACGGTGGAATATCGCGATCAGATGGTGGATTTGCCGGATTTCCCGATTATCGAAAGAGATAAAATCGTTTTGGGAGACACGGGCAGTCTTGTGGAAATATACAAGAAAAACTATATCGATAACGTAGAAGAAACTTCCTACATATCGATCGATTTCCCGACGGATAAGTTGCTGTACTATTTCCAAAGCGGCAGCGGTGCGGACAGTTGGAGATATACCGCCTATTCTTGGGAAAACGACGCCGCAACTTATGCGTACTATTGGCCTATCGGTTACGCGCCGTACGATTGCTTGGACGAATACGGAAATTTACCCGTATCCAAGTTGTATTTCAGCAGAGAATCGAGCACCGGCTTCGTAGTTAAAAACGCATACTTGACGGACGTTGCAGAAATGTTGTTTTACGCTTCAGAAAACGACACGAGAACTTTTACTAAAATAGAGTTGGAAACGGACGGCACTTATCTTACTAAGGTTACCGGTTACTACACAAGAAAATCGGACAGCGTATCCTATGACGGTATTATTTCATTCACTTGGAGCAACGTCAACGGAACTTCGGTTACATTGCCCGAGGGCGCTACCGAAGGCAAGCCTACTAACCCCGGCGAACCGGAAATTCCCGAGTATACTTCTCCCGAACAGGGTTCTGCGCTTACGCCTGCACAAACTGCGGCTCTTACGGAAGCGCTTGCAAAAACGTATACAAGCGTTACTTATTCGTACGTAAACAGTTACAAAATCGGCGAGTACGCGTTTACGGATACTTATTCCGGCAAATTGACGGCTAATGCAACCTATGACGTTGTACGGCAACTTGCTATGCGCGGAGATTTTGAGTACTACGACAATTTGCAAACAACGTTGTTCAGGCCGATCAGCTCGACTGCGGGCGTATTGCATTTGTTTTACAACGAACACGGCGACTATTACAGTCAGCAAATAGCAGGTACTGTTGCAAAAGCCACCTACTGCGTTTCCTTTGCCGATTTCGGATTTACCGCGGATATGTTCGGAGCGACTGCCGACGGCGTATACGTAGTTACGGCGGATTCGCTTGCCGCCGTTCACGCCAAAGTGTCGCAAATATTCGGTTTGACCGAGTTTACTTCGGCAACCGTCATGACTTTTACTTTCAAACTGGATGCCGACAACAACGTGACCGAGTGGTATTTCCTTGCCGACTGTACGGATTCGTCCGATAGATTTTATATGCAAGTAAGCGGCGCATACGAGAATTATGATACTACGGAAATTGTAATTCCGGGTGTGTTCGATACTACGGAAGTCGCCGACACTGCGGAAATCGACGCCGCGCTTAACGCCGACTATTCCAACGTCACTATCAACGAACACGGCAACGGCTACACTATGTATTTCGTAGATAACGATATCCGTGTGGACGGTTTCGATTTAAGCAGCACCGGAATAGTAACCGGTACTTGGAGCAAAAACTACTTGTACAAAGCCGACGAGGGCAAGTATTACGAAATTTTGGGCGGTATAGAAACCCCGCGCGAGCCGATAGACAGTACTGCAGATTGCGTGTTCTACAATGTGTTGAAATTCGACTTTGCTTTGCTTCAAGGTCACTTGAAGTACAACGCCGCAACCGGAACGTATATTTGCCACGTGTCCGATTTCGCCGATTACGATAACGATGCTTTTGCATTTTATTGGACGGGATTTTTCGGAGAAACTACAACCGTCACTGACATAGAACTGACTGTCGACGGCGGATACGTCACCGGCGTTCGTATGTACGTAACCGTTACAGAGACGGATTCCGAAACCGGAGCAACCGTAACTACTAACAATACGATGTCCGCGACTTTGTCAAACTTCGGCACGACCGTTTTCCCCGAAGACGGCGCGGCGGATTGACCAAAAACAACCGATAGGCGGTTTTACCGCTTAAGAGGGGGTTCCCTCGTTCGACGTTAAAGGCTTGTGGCAAAATTTTATTTGTTTAAGCAGTGCGTCGTATATAATGGAGAATAGCTATGAAAAAGAAACTTATCATTTTGTTTGCATTGACGTTAGTGTTTTGCGTATCGTTTACGCTTGCCGCATGCGGCGGTGAAACCTACGTTGCAAAATTCAACGCCAACGGCGGAAAGGTTATTTTAGACGGCAAAGAAGTCGACCTTGAGTTCGGCGTCAGTTGTTCCGTCGTCAACGAGCCCGAAGCAACCAAAGAGGGTTACCGTTTGTTAGGTTGGTATTTGGACGAAAAATTTACCAAGGAAGTTCCTTCTTGGCCTTACACTCTTACGGAAAACACCGTATTCTATGCCAAGTGGGAAGAAAAAACTCCTGCAAACGTCTATACTGTAATTTTCGAGTCTGCGGGCGGTTCCGCGGTCGCTACGCAAAAAGTTGCCGTAGTTGCGGAAAAACCCGTTCCGACTTGGGCCGGACACGTATTTGTGGGATGGTTCGATAACTACGCTTGCAGCGGCGAGCCGGTCGTTTTCCCTTACACTGTACCTCGCGATATCACTTTGTACGCCAAATGGGAACAAGGCAGCGGCTATACGCTCTACTTGAACCCGATGGAGGGCGATTTGATCGAGCCGTTGGAAAACGTAAAGGTAGTGTACAGAACCGATTTGCCTACGCCGACCAAGACTGGCAGCGAATTCGAGTGCTGGTGTACCGATAATGCTTGTACTACTCCCGTCACATTCCCTTACACTTTGACTGAAGATACAACTTTTTACGCCAAGTGGAAAGATAATACGGAAACGCCGGAAACCAGCGTTATAGTGTTGGTAAACGCCGGCACTGGTATTACGGCTACTATAAACGGTACGCCGGTCAGCCTAGCTCAAACTCAACAGGGTTTGCCTGCAATCGAGGGTGAAACGGGTGCTAAACTTGTGCTTACCGATCCCGTACGGACGGGCGCGGAATTTCAAGGCTGGTACACGACCGAAAGTTTTGCGGGCGAGGCAATCAAATTCCCTTATACTTTAAGCGGCAATGACTTTTTCTACGCCAAGTGGAAAATAACCGCAACTCCTACTGTGGATTCCATTGCGGAACTTACGCAGTATTTCAACAAGACTATGCCGGAAAACTATTCTGCCGGCTACGGTCTGCTTATTGAAAACTCCGTTGCGGCGATTGCGGACAACTATTATCTAAACTACTACATAGGTAACAATATCGGCTCCGTAGAGTACTCTGCCGAAACGGGCGCATGGTTGCCTGCATACCGCGATTGGGCGTTTGCCCGCGACGACGGTCCGGAACCTTATTGGATGACCTATGCGCAAAATCCGGAAGGCTCCTACGAATTTAACGGATCGTACTACGTTGCCGAACCTATCGAAGATATCGAAGCGGGTTTTCTGATGGTTTACCTTGCTCGTCTTAATGAACTTAATCCCGCGCAGTTTGCAAAGTTGGGCAGCGGAGCAGACGCTTTGTGGTACGCTACAGAGGATTACGCCGACGAGGCAGGAAACCTTATTTTGGGCAACGCTTCCGGTGCTCCGGACAAGTACCAGTCCACCTATACGGAGTTTGTACTGCGTTTTGACTCTAACGGAGTTGTAACGAGCATTTCTGCCAAGTCGCAAGTGGTGGATACATATCAAATAGGTCAGGGTACTGCGGCCACTTTGTATTACTACACTCATACGATCACGTTGGATACAAGCAGTTCGTCTTTGGCGGAAGTCGTTGCCGGATTCCCTACGGAAGATTCCTTCTATTCCGATATCAGCCGCCCGAGCGGTTTGTATCCGGAATTGAACCCCGACGACGCTGAGCGTAACGTGCCCACGGGCGACAGAGCGTATACTAATGCGGAACTTAAACAGGCCTTGAGTAATCTCAGTTCCTTTACGTCGTACTACACGCTTGCAGGCAATACGTTCAGCGGCTTCGTGTACAATCCGGTCACGATCCTTACCAACGGAAACGTAGGTAAAATCGTTACCAACGCATACAGTTACACTTGGGGCGATCAAACCGCAACGCAAGGCGCAGGCAAGGATATGTTCTTTGTCTATAATGACGAGTTGGATGCTTTCTTCCTTATCGCGCCCAACACTAACAACGGTTACGATATATATTGCGACCAATACAGTTACAAAAACAACTACGACTACAATCAGTACTTGTTGGGTATCTCCGGTAGCGGAAGCGCAATCACTTTCAACTGTAAGTATCCCGCGGTTTCCGTTAAATACTTAAACGCCGACAAGTTTACATACAACGCAGAGGGCAAGTTCTTTGAGTATTCCGACGTCCGCACGATGACGGCGGCGGGCAAAGCCTTGTTCGGCGATATGGATCTGGTGTATCCCGAGGCCGGCGAAACGGAAAATTACGTTTATCTGCGCGTATATATGAACGACGGTAAGATAGCCAAAGTCACCGCCGCTACCCAAGTGGAACTGTACGGTGAAAGCAAGGAACTCTTTATGAAAGAACTTGTAATAACCGACTATTCAACGCCGTCACTCACATTGCCTAACGGCATCACTGCGGACAGTTGTATTGCACCCGGCGAAGAAAAAGTCGGCGGTTCTGTAGACGCTCTTGCGGCGGCTATCGCATCTACAAATGCGACAGGCTACACCTACACGGACAAATTCGTATTTGACGACGAGGACGAACTCGGCGGAGTGTACGGTTCCGATTCCGATACGTACGTACATTACAACGGTATAACCCGCATATTGGCAAGCGGCGGCAAATATTATTATTTGTACTTTGAAAACGGTTGTTTGCGCGTGCAGCATACCGATTCCAATACCTCTGCGCCGATAGATTTAACTTGGACGAGTAACGACGTTGAAAAAGCTAACGAATGGCTTTCTTGGGCGTATCCTATTTCTCAATTGATCTCGGCGGATTGGTTCTACGAGGGCAAGGACGGCAAGTTCTACGGTAAGTCGGAATTTATGGACGAACTTTCCGCAGTGATCGCGCGTTACAGCGGTTCGGAAAATTATTTGGAAAGCAATTCCGTTATCGGTTTTTCCGATTCCTACCGTTGGACGGTGCAACTGGATTTTGTAAGCGTTCAAGTCTCCGCAGGTAAATTATCCGGATTCTACTACTCAGGCGTTATCAACGTCGTGGGTAGCAGCGGATCTCATACCAAACCGTTTAGCGGATATGCCTCTTTCAGTTACGACGGCACAACGTTGACTTTACCCGCAGGCGGCACGCCCGATACTACGTATCCCGCTTTGCAAAGTTATTTGGATGCAAAACATAACGTAACGGTGACGGACTTGGGTATCGTCAACTTTACGGAAAACGCCAATGCGGCAGGCTACAAACTGTACGTTTACGACGGCAGCACTGCTACGCAGCCTATTACGGTTATCGATGATTTTACAAACGGTTTCGACCTCAAAACAGTGAGCGAACTGGGAGTTGTTGCTACGCCTAAAACTTATTACGTCAGTTTGCAGGCTTTGGGCGACGGCGTGACTTATTTGGACGGTCCTTTGTCCGATCGTATGGTGGTAATTTTGTCCACTTTACCCAAAGTGGAAACTCCTTCGGTTTCGTTGGATAACAAAACCGGCTTGCTCATAGTGGGAGAGTCGGCAAATTCCGAAAGTTTCGCTTGGGAAGTAAAACTCGGCTCTACCTCCGTCAAACGCGACGTAGTATCCAATGGTAATACTTTGGATCTATCCTCGTTGGGCATTGATTGGCAGGAGAAAAAGACATACACGATCACGGTGTACCGTCGTCCTACGGATGCCAACGCGTACCGTCAAAGCGACGAAGTGTCCGTTTTGTATACTCCGCCCAAGGCGCAGGGAACTTACGTTGACGAACTGTTTGCTCCGTTCGATTTTTCTCAGTCGTTCAGTCTGTCGCTTACAAACCAGGGTATCAGCAAAAACCACTGGTTTGCAGACGGCACTCCGTTCGGCAACGACATAATGATGGGTTCTTCCGGCAAAGACTTCGATAACGCTTCTACGTACAGGTTGGTGTTTAGGCTTTGGTTTGACGCTCCCAGTCAAAAAGGAAAACTGGTATTCTACACTTACTCTCAGCATTCCGATTTGGGTTATAGCGAAAGCGACGTGGATTTGCATCCCGTACACGTGGTATTCCGTTTTACCAAAAAAGGAGACCAGTTGGTGGGTTCGTATACTAAAACGGAAATGGGCTTAACGGTCGTCGACAACAAAAATTATTCTATGGATCTGTTGTTCAGAGGTCTTGACAACATCAACCAAGACAATTTTGTCGAAACTAGCGGAAGCATATCCGACTACCGCGGACTAGTGTACAACTACGGCGCCGACATGGAAAACGACTCCGCTTTGCAGCAGACTCTTGCAAACTTCTCTCCGTTGGAGGAATTGTTGGGAACCACTTTTACCTACACCGGTTTGCAAGCGACTGTCGGCTTTAACAGTGACGGCGGTTTGTGTACCGGCAACGGCATAACGTTGCTTGCCAAAGATGCCAACGACAACGTGATAGTGCTTAAACTTAACGTAAGCGGCGTTGGCGGCAATCATTTGCCCAATATCATCGGATGACAGGCAACGCGTAAGCGATGTAACAATGTAAACGAAAACAAACCTAAAAGTTGGGGCAACGGGAAGTATATGTATTTCTCCCGTTGCATTCCCGCAAGGGAATACCGCTGTCGGTACGGGAAAAACTCGTTTTGTCCATGCCGGTGCGTAGCAATAAAAATTTATCTATATTTCAAAAAACGTCCAAAAAGCGGCTCGCCTATCTCACTCTCGGTACGAAAAATGCAAAAATCGTTTTCGGCGAGATGGGACGTTCCCCTACTTGGGCTTGGGCGTACGATCTCGGAAATTGTCGCTCTGACCAAAAATTTAATGGAGGAAAAACTTATGGCAAAAAAATCAAGGCTATTGCTTGCAACGTTTGCGGCGGTCTGCGTCATTGCAACGTTGTGTGCGGCAATGCCCTTTGCAAGCGCCGCTACGGAGTACGAATACGTAAAGTCGGATAGTAACAAAATCGTTGCGTCGGAAACCCCTGCTTTGCTGGTCACGGCATCGGGTTACGCTTTGTCGGCAGACGGCAGCAGTGCGGTAAAAGGCGTCGCAGTCACCGTGGAGGATAACAAAGTTACAAGCGCGGTCAACAACGATATGTTGTGGATAGTGGAAACTGTTGACGGAGGCATTGCGCTTAAAAACGTAGGTCAAAACAATTATTTGAATAACAATAAGTTTTCGGCATCTCTCAGCAGTTCGTCTATGACCTATGAATCCGGCAGTTCTTTGTGGAATCCTAGTAATTTTGGCGTCGTTGTTTCAGGCACGTCGGTTTCCGGCAGCAACGAGGATGCAACGAATCTATTTACTTACTACCAAACCGAAAAATCCGGCGGTGCTGATACAGTCAAAACCTATACCAAAGATACTTCCGGAACATTGCCTACAGGTAAAAATTTTGTTGTTGCATATTATATTTCCAGCAGCAATACCTATTGGGTAATGGTTTCATCTCAAAATACCAGTTATTCTTCCCGTCTTAATGCTACAAAAATCACCAACGGAACAGCAGACTCTTTGCCTGCAGAATCTGTAACAAGCGATATGTTGTGGCAAATTGATGAAAACGGTGATATATCGCAAGGCGGCAAGTATCTTACAGGCTCCGGCTCGGGATGGAACGTTAGCCTCGCAATGGAAAGTGCAGCTTCATCCGGCTCAAAGTGGACGTTTGCAAACAATAAATTGTCTAACACAAGCACAAGTAAGAGTATTCAAATATCTTCCAGCGGATATGCATATTTAGATAGCGGTTCCACTCTTGTTATTTTTGTGGAAAACGAAGTTGAGGCGGGTTTTATGCGCAACGTTTCCTTTGCTCCTGGCGACGGTGCAACCGGCACAATGGACGCAGTTAGCGTTGCCGAAGGCGAGTATCAGTTGCCGGAATGTAAATTTACCAAGGATGGCTACGCATTTGCGGGTTGGATAAGCGACGCATTTGAAGGCGTGAAAGCCGCAGGCGAAAAAGTCGACGTTTCGGCCGATATGACCCTTACTGCAACGTGGGAAATCAACACTTGGAATATAACTTTTTCGTACGACGGAAAGACTGAGGTTAGAACAGTCGAAAAGGGAAAATATTTCTATTTGAATAAATTGACAAATTATTTTCCTTCTGCAACAGTTGAGGAAGGCAAAATATTTGCAGACAAATGGTTAGGCGACGACGGTAAAGAGTACAAAACAGGCGCAAACCACCTTTTTACCGGCAATATTGTTCTTACGCCCATATTTGCCGACGCGGTAACAATTACGTTTGACCTTGCGGGCGGTACCTCTGTTAATGCTAACAACACTAGTAAAATAGTTGCAAAAGGCAGTTCCGTAAATATTTATTACGGAAAGTACGACAGTTCTTTGGGAACAAATATTCCCGCGGCAACTAAGGAAAACTGCGAGTTCCTTGGTTGGGAAATGGACGACGAAAACAAAACGCTCATTATGGGAAAACTTGAAGACGGTAATTCCCTGTCGGTAGTTATTACAAGTGATACAGTATTTACCGCAAAATGGAAATACGACGGTTATACGCTTGTTTTCCGTGCCGACGGAACGGACGAACAAGAGTTGCTGGTGCCCAAGGGATCTTCTGCAAATCTGACCTCTCTCACTTTGCCTGAAATTGAAGAAGGCAAATACTTCGCGGGTTGGTTGTGCGACGGCAAGCTGTATCAAGCAAGCGACAGCTTCACCCCCACGGGCGATATGACTTTCAACGCGGCGGTGTACGACTACGTCACGGTAACTATCAAGTTTGAGGGCGCTGCAGACGTTGTGGTGGGAAATATCAAACAACCGACAAGCAATACCGATAGAAACTTCCAACTCAAATCTCCGTCCGAATACGGGCTTACGGCGCCGGAAGGCAAAGTTTTTTACAAGTGGTCGTATTCGGTAGACGGTACTCCTACGCAAACCGGAAATGCTTGGTTACATTTGGAACAAGATACGACCTTTACCGCCGTTCTTGCAGATGCGATAACAGTAAAATTTTACGTTGACGCCAACGGCGGCGAAAGTAACGACAATACGTTCTCGCAAACGGGTAACAATATCGAAGGTATCACTCTTCCGGATAGCCGCAGCGAATGGATCCAAAATCACGGTCCCAAAGGTTACACTTTGGTCGGTTGGAGCCTCAACAAAAACGCAAGCACTACCGACTACGACGTATCCAGTATTACCAGTCCAAAAGTGGTTACGGAAAGCCTGACGTTGTACGCAGTGTGGAATTACAACTATTATACGATCACTTTGACTAACGGTTTGAGCGGAGATAAAGAAGTGACGGCAGAAGTGACGGTTCTCAAGACCGCAGCGTCTTTCACTTTGGATAATTTGCTTTCGCGCAAAAACGGAACGGGCGACGACGCTGTCACTTTCCTTAGTATGTTTACTGTGGCGCACAAGGACCTTTCTTGGAAAGATTCCTCCAACAATATCGTGCGCACGGACGACACTGTTACGAACAACGGCGACAAAACGTTTACTGCGGTATATACCAATACGATGTACGTAATTACCTTTGACGCTACCGGCGGTGAAGCCGTTGCGGAAGTTAAGGCTGCTTTCGGCGCAACGATCACTTTGCCCGTAACTTCAAAGACCGGTTACGTGTTTACCGGATGGTTTGATAAAAACAATAACAAGTTCGAGTCTACAACTATGCCCGGCGAAAACATTACTCTTACGGCGGGTTGGAAACGTGCTTATACGATTACGTTTGATACAAACGGCGGCAACGCCGTAGAAACGTTGACTTATTCGGAAGGCGATACGATTTCCTTACCTAACGCAACGAAATTGGGTTACACGTTTGTCAAGTGGCAAAAGGACGGTACGGACTTTACAACAACGACGATGCCTGCCGAGAACGTTACTTTGACGGCAGTTTGGACGATGGATTCCGCTTTGTTTGCTACCAAACTTTCGGCCATAAGCAGCGCTACCACGGTAGAAGCCAAACGTGCGGCTATTTTGGATGCCGACGCGTTGATTGCGGCTTGGACGGCGGCAGGCGAAGATCTTAGCGCTCTTGATACAACAGCGCTTGCATCTGCAAAAGCCGATTTCAACGCAATGGCAACCGGTGCGGCGGCGGACCTTGCCGTAGCGGAAAAACTTGCAGGAAATCTGGTTGCGACAATCGGAGGAGCGGTTGCTCTTGCCGCAGCGGCTCTTATTCTCAAAAGGAGGTTCTTCTAATGAATAAAAGAATATTTGCAATTATAGCAATACTTTTGGTCGCTGTGTTGGCTGTGTCTTTGACAGCCTGTAACAAAGGCGGTATTTTGGACAGTTACAACAATATCGGCAATGCAAAAACGGCAACCCAGACGGTAAGTGTCAAAAACGGTAATTTAGAAATCGCTTCCGCGACGCTAATGTACGACTTTGCCGCAAAAACTCTCACAGGCGAACGCAAGTTCATCAACGATTTGAACGAATCTGAGGCGTGGACTACGGAAGCAGTCAACGAAACTTTGAGCGGCGGTGCAACCGCGAAACTTTCCAAAGATACCGTAAAGGACCTCAAGGAAAACGGAAACTCTGCAACGTGCAAAGTGGCAAACGCCGATATCAAAAACGTATTCGGAATAAACGCAGCCGACGTAAAAGGCGACGTTACTTTGGAATTGACCGCAGCGAACGGCAATTTGTCAAAGTTGGTCGTAACTTACACGAGTGTCAATAACAATCTTGTTACGGTTACTACAACCTTCGCGTACTGATTTTTTATCATTTTTAGCAAGCTGTAGAACCGCGCACAGATAATCGATATCTGACGGGCGAACGCATTTAATGCGTTCGCCCGTTTTCATCGTATTATACAAAAAGCCTCTTGACATTTCTTTGTTCAAATTGTATAATGTACGCAAATTAGTGTTAGCGCTAACATACTATAATTTCGGAGTGTATCTGTGATTAAACTTTTTACTAAAAAAACGATAGCGGCGGCAGTGTTGTGCATAGTTTGCGCGCTTTGTCTGTGTCTTGCCGCTTGTACGTTAAAAATACCGCAGGGCGACAATGCGTATACGCTTTCTTACTCGCGCGGCGCGTTGGACGCTATAGGCGACCTTCCCGCAACGGCTAAATATACAAGCGGCGTCAAAGTGACGCTTGCTCCATCGGGAATTCTCAGCAGAACGGGCTACGACTTTGTGTGTTGGAACGACGGCTCAAAAAATTACGACTCCGGCGCTACGTATACAATGCCGTCCAAAGACGTCACTTTGACGGCAATTTGGCAAAAACAAACTCCGTCGGATCCGTGTGAGAACGGACACGATTTCGTTGACGGTTATTGCACGCGCTGTAATTTGCCGGATCCGTCGTATGTTACTCCTACGCCCGTTACGTACGCCGTAACTTACGAGGCGGGTTCTGCGGATGCGCAAGGTGATGCGCACGAAGCGGTAAAATACGCTGCCGGTACAACCGTTACCGTTTTATCGAATACGTTTACAAACAGCGGCTATGCTTTTGCAGGGTTCAGCGACGGCACTGCAATTTATCAACCTGGAGATACTTTTATTATGCCGACTCACCCCGTAACTTTAACTGCCGTGTGGCAAAAACAAACTGCGCCCGATCCTTGTGAAAACGGACACGATTTCGTGGACGGATATTGCACGCGCTGCAACGCTCCGGACCCGAACTATATTCCTCCGCCGCCGGACAGCAACCCTATGCTCCATGCCGTAGGAACAAAAGTGGTGGATGCAAAAGGCAACGAAGTTTTTTTAAGAGGTACTAACGTAGGCGGACTGTTGGTCACGGAAAACTACATGAGTGCGTTTGAAGACAGCACTGGACAAGATTATTACACAATTAAAAAAGCGTTGCTTTCACGTTTCGGCAAAGAAAAGTCCGATGCTCTGTGGAAAATATATCGCGACAACTGGTGGAGCGATTTGGATTTTCAACTTTGCAAAGATATGGGTATGAATGTTTTGCGTTTGCCTTTTACCTATATGGACGTAGATTCTGCGGCGCTGGACGGTCTTTCTCATGCGGGGCAAAATTACGATTTTTCCATTTTGGACGACTTTGTAGAACGTGCGGCAAAATACGGTATGTACGTGATATTGGATTTGCACGGAGCATACGGATCTCACAACGGACAGGATCACAGCGGACAAATATTGGGCGCGGGTCAGGTGGATTTTTATTCAAACGAAACCAAAATTGCGTTGACGGTAAAACTGTGGAGTGCTCTTGCCGAACATTTCAAAGATAATGTCACCGTCGCAGGCTACGACATTTTGAACGAACCCGGCGAAAACGGCGGTTGGATAAACGATACCGTGGGCAATGCTCCGCATTGGGACGTTTTTGACAGAATTTATCAAGCCATACGCAAAACAGACGTATACCATATCGTCATTTTCGAGTCCAGTTGGGGCGCAAACAATCTTCCCATGCCTGACGTATACGGGTGGAAAAACTGCATGTATTCTTTCCATCACTACAACAATATTACCAATGACCCGAACGCTTTTGCAGCAAGTTACGACGAAAAACTTGCCGAACTGACAAATAAAAACTTTGGTGTGCCTTTGCAAATGGGAGAGTTTACCGCATATTATACGGAAAGTCAGTGGACGTATGCTTTCGAGGCGCTAAACGGCAACAACTTCCATTGGTGCAGTTGGAACTACAAAGTAAACACTACGGGCGACTCTTCTTGGGGAATAATCAACAAAAATTTCTCGTCAAGAATAAACGTAGAAACGGATTCTTACGATTCCATTGCGCAAAAATTTGCAGCCAACAAAACTGTCGGCACGGGAGAATATTACAAATTTTCTTCCGGTCATACGCTTGCCTCTCTTTACGGAGACGCTTTGGGGAAACCGTCGCTTAATTCCGCAATTTCCGACGTTTCGGTAGTGACAAAGGACGGCAAAGCGTATTTGGCAATCAACGGCTCATATAACGACGCCGTTGCGGACGGCGACGCGTTATCCGCTTTGAAAAACGCTTTTTATGCGGATTGGCAAAACAACGCCGATGCAGGCGGCGCAAGCAGTAGTTGGGGGAGCGCAACCGTCTACGTATTGGAACAAACCGCTTTTATTACTGCAAGCGCGGGTTCGTATCAAATATTGCTGGACGTTTCCGCCGTGCCGAAAGGTTATATCGTATTTTTCCATTTCGGAAACGCCTCGAGCAATTTGGAATGCGCCGACGTTGAAGGCAGCGTTAGTGCTAGCGGCAAATCGTATTCCGTAGGAATTTACCGCGGTTGGAACAGCAATCTCGTTTCGCTAACCGTAGATTAGCAGAAGTTGATATTGTAATTATTTCGGCAATTTACGTATTATCTATATAAAGAAGCGCAATCGACTTTGCGCTTCTTTAAGTTTTGTGCGTAACAACGGGCTCTGCAAATGGGAGAAAGACGCCGATTTGCGTAAAGTTTTTTTATTTGAAATCAAGTCCGTATTCGGCAGTTTTCTTTTTGCAAAAAACAATTGACTTTTAGCGATAAAATTGTTATTATTGAGGGGCTGAAAACGCAAAGATATTTATTTGTTATATATGCTACTATGGCTCAGCAGGTAGAGCACGTCCTTGGTAAGGACGGGGTCACCGGTTCAAATCCGGTTAGTAGCTCCAAAAAAGCACTGCACAAAAGGCAGTGCTTTTTTGTTGTCGGTGTTCGTAAACTACGTTTGCTCAACAATTGCTCCGCATTTAGGATTCGCATTTGTAAAAACCTTTTTTGCATCTTGTTGACCGTTACAAGTAAATTTTGTCAATTAGGAAGTTTATCAGTTTAAGCGGCATAAAGCGCGTAGCAAAGGCCAACATTTTGTTTCCGCATCCGACTGAAACTCGTAACGGCGTGTGTTTTTTGCGTATAATTTTTAGAGCGGAGTCGGCGACTATTTCGGGATTTTTTCCGCTCAATTCCGCTTGCGTGGCTTTGTCTACGCTGTGTTTTTCGCGCGGGCTTTGTCCTGTAGAAATCATCCTTGCGTCGGTAAATCCGGTTGCAACGTCGCCCGGCAAAAGCGTGCATACCCCGATGTTTCTCGGTTTTACTTCCGTGCGCAGCGCTCTGGCAAAGTTGTCTAGTCCTGCCTTGCTTGCCGAGTAACACGCTTGATACGGCAGCGGAAGCAACGCTGCCATAGAGCCGGTATAGATAATTTTACCGCCGTTTTTTATAACGGGCAGCAGCAGCGTCGTCATTTGCGCTTGCGCAATCAAATTGACGCTAAACAGCGTGTCGATATTTGCTAATTCGGCGTTTTCCATACTGCCGCCTATTCCCAAGCCTGCATTGCAAAACAAATAATCGATTTTGCCTACGAGCTGTATAATATCCGCGCAAGTTTCCGTAAGCTCCGTCGTGTCGGCAATATTGCAAGTATAGTTTTTGAAGTAGCCGGTTTCCGTTTTGTCTTTGGATACGTTTACGATTTTTACGCCTTCACTTTGTAACTTTTCCGCGATTGCTTTGCCTATGCCGTTTGTCGCACCGGAAATGACGGCGACTTTGTTTTTCAGATTTTTGCCCATAATTCACCCGTTACTAGTTTTTACCGTTTTGTTGTTGTCTATCCGTACTTATATTTTGTTTGTAATAAGTATTACGGAAAAATTTTCGGCACGAAAAAAGAGACGCGGTGTTTTCCGCGTCTCTTAACAAAGTAGATTTGGCTTGATCCATTATTTAACTTCTATTCCTGTGCGTTTGTCACTGCCTTCCAATTTGGCAACCAAAGTTGTGTTTTTATCCACTATTCGGGAAAAGATCCGTTCGTCGTACCTGTCGCGCAGGGCTGAAAGGCTCAAATTCGTGCTGAAAAAAGTTTGCTTTCTGCGCACTATCCTTTCGTTTATCACTTCAAAAAGGTACTCCGCCGTTACGTTTTTATATACGATTTCAGTGCCCAAATCGTCTATTATCAGCACGTCGGTCTCCGTCAGGTTGTCAAGAATTATCTTCTTTTCAGCAAAGTCGCTCAAATGACACTCTAAAAATTTGGAGTTTAGGTTGTATGCCGTCACAAATAATACGCTTTTGCCTAATTTGGCGCATAGGTTGGCACACGCGGAAAGCAGATACGTTTTGCCGCAGCCCGTGCCTCCTGTAAGCATTATGTTTTTAGGCGTTCCGTCAAGACATACTTTGTGCGCTTGTTTATATACTGCCAAATTATGTTTGTTTGTCTCGGATGAACTTTCAAAAGTGAAGTTCGCGCTTTGTACGTTGCTTTCGCTAAGTAGCAGTTTGCTTATTTCTTCTTGCATACACGCGCAGTATTTCCCTTCGAAGTAACCCGTATCTTCGCATTTTGCACAGTGATATTTCGGCAACAGATCGGCTTCCGTAAGTCCGTACTTATTCAGCAATTTCTTTTGCAACGCCCCGTATTTTTCCACGTCCTTTTTCGCTTTGTCGTCGCGTTCGAATACGTACTTTACCTGCGCTTCGCGTAGCGCGCGTTCACAGTTTTTGTAATCGTCGTTTTTGCGTAGATCTTCCAAAGTGCGATCGCATAAAGCCAGCGCTTTCAAACGTCGGGCGTCTATTTTCCTTTTGGCGGCAAGCGCCAGTTGTTCTCTGTTCATCATTCCTCCGTTTCGTCCAGCGCGGTAAACAGTGCGTTCAATTGTTCTTCCGTGTAGTCTGTTTTTGCAATTTCCGCGCCGACGACGGCTTTTTTAGCCGCAGTTGCGGCGGTGGCTTTTTCCTTCGCTTGCGCTTGGGCAACAGTTGCAATACCTTGTTGTTTGTAGTTGGCAAGCAAACGGTTTATGTAACTCATCGGGCTGTTGGTGCCTGCCGAACGTTCCGCGGCAAAGAATATAAGTTCGTCGCTTACGTTCCACTTTTTCCAAGTGGAAAAAAGCGTTCTGTCGTTATTCGTAACGTTGCGCTCTATGCCGGCTGTATTCAGCACGGCTTTGATGGTTTCGTCTTTGCGAGTAGTCTCCGCAAAGTACTCGTTTAGAGCGGCAACGGTGGTGATGCCGTTCTTGTACAGTTTATCTATAACGTTTGCCAAGCCTTGCAGGGTACGTATGCCGCTTTTGAAGCAGTACTTTGCAACCGCGAGCAGCGTTTCGTCGTCGTAGCCTTTGCGTACCCAAGCAACGACGTATTCGTCGATTTCCGCCTCTACGCTTTGGTAGTAAACCCCAACCGCGCGGTTTATCTGTTTTGCAAGTTCCGTAAGGTGTTCTTTTTCCGTCTTGTAGTGGTCTATTTCCGAAAGCGATAACGCGCCTTTTTTGTAGTATTCAGTAAGGTTTGCATCCAGTTTCGCCATGCCTCTGCCTTTGCAGTCTTTGGCAATTTTCACAATTACGTCGGCGCTGAAACCGAAGTCTTTTATCCATTTTTCGTACGTTTCGCGGTCGGCGTATTCGAACGCGCGGTTCAGCCCCAACGCTTTGAAAACGAGTTTCAAGTCCTCGTCGTATTTTTGCTGACTGTTCAGGCTGTCCTGAACGACGGCAAGAGTAGTAACTCCGCGCATAAGCAAATTGCGCGCGACGGTCAGTAAGTATCGGAAGTTGACGTCGCCGCCCTTTAATGCAACGCAATATTTTGCAACGGCAACCAATGCCTCCGGCTCGAAAGTAGTGTTTTCCAAAAAGTCGTAGTAGGCGTAGTATTCGTTGGGAGTCAACATCCTGCTTTCAAATGCGCTCTGCATTTCTTTATTGAATTTAGAATATTTGGAAGGCTTGACTTTTTTTAGCGCGCCTGCGGCTCCTCTCGCGTCCAAATACAAGATTCTCGGCGGATTGTCCGTCGTTATATGCACTAATCCCAGTTCGTCCCAATACAGGTATGCTGCCATTACTTCTTCTGCGGTAATACCCAGTTTTTGCGCGATAGCGGAGCAGGCGTTGTCCGTTCCTTCGCTGTCGGACAAAGCCAATCCCAAAAGATACACGGCAACGCATTTGTCCGGAGCGTCGGGAAGATAATTGAGTATAAACTTATTGTCTACGCAGGTCACTCCGCCGTCGATAAGTTTTTTTTCCTTAATGCAAAAAGCCATTGCGTACCTCTTGTGTAAAACGATTTTACGTTTGCTGTTTAGTGATATTTGTTTCTTTTACAAATAATGTCTTGATTATTTTTTTTTGATAGTATATAATAATCAGTAAAGTGGGTGTATATCGCACTCGCTCAACTTAGTGGAAAATATTTTATCACAAATCTTTGTCGTTAGCAACACTTATTTGCCGTTGCGGCGCAAAACAAAAAGTAAAACGGAGAAAGCGGTATGCGAATCAGCAAAGTCATAGCCATCGATTCTCAAACTAAAGAAAAGCAGATCTTCACCTTCGGCACCGCAAGCCAGGGCAAGGAAATTTGCACGTCAAAAGGCGGGCACCTCAATTCCTATTTGGAGTTTTGTTTCAAGGAGGAATCGGAAAATCAAAAGGACGTAGAAGTCACATTCGATTTGGATGGCGAACAATACTCTCTTGCAAGATTGCACAACGATGACGGCGCTACTCGCAGCGTACTTAAAAAACACGTCGACGGACGTTGGACGGTCGTTGCCCGCAATAAAAACGCGGTAAGTTACGTAGAGGATATATTAAAGGAAGAGTTGTCCGACATGCTCAAAATGCATTACGTCAACAACAAAGCAGTGGAAAATTTCCATGGCGATCTGTTCTTGTTTGACGAAATACGCATGCTGTCGGAAGTCAAAGACGAAATTTTGTCGTCCAGCCGCGCCGCGCGCGACCTGAAAGACCGTGCCGTCAAACGCGTCAAAGAGTTTTCCGCTCTGGGTGAAATTCCCGCCGTATCTCCGGAAAAATTGGACGAAATAAACGCCGACCTCGACGCAGTATCCCGCGACATCACTGTTGCTACCGCGCAACTTGGCGAAATGAAAGCAAAACGTACGGTCGGCAACATTCACACGGATATTGCGCAAAAATTAGAGGACGCGCAAAAAAAATACAAACTGCTTACGGAACATCAGGAAGAAATAGAGGAAGGCCGCGAGCGCATAAAATTGCGCGACGATATTGCCGTGCTTGTTCCCAAGGTTCGTACATTGCAGCAAGTGGGACAGCAACGCGCCGAATACGAAAAAAAGCGTTACGGTATCACGACGGAATTGGAGTGGCAGGAAAACGAACTTGCGTCCGTCAACCAACAGTTGGAGGAAAAGCAGCGTCAGTTTGCCTTGACGCAAGATAAGCGTAACCGTATAGAAAGTATCAATACGGAATTGTCCTACGTGGCGTCGCTTTACGAGGAAAACAAACGCCTTAACGAGCAACTTTTGGATCTTACCGAAAAACAGCAACGTTTGGTCAGCGAACGCACGATGTACGTCAATAAGTTGGACAGCGTGGAAAAATCTCTCGGCGACGTTAAGTCCAGTTTGGAAGCTTTTAATATTCCTGCGAAATCCGTCGGGGAGTTGTTGGAAACGGTACGCGTTGACGTTAAAATCGACGAAGTGAACTCTCAAATTGAAAAATTACAAAGCGAACTTGCCGTAAAAGAAAGTCAAATTGCGGAAAAGGAAAGCGCTTTGGTAATTCAAGTCAAACGTTTCCGTTCCGTTGCTGAGTTGGACGTTGCGGTCACTCCGATAAAAGCTAAGGACACTATATTGCAGGTATTGGACGCTAAGTACTCCAAGTTGGAAGCCATAAATATGTCGCTTCTTGAAAAACAGCGTAACTTGGAACGTGCAATGGAAGATTACCGTTACCGCATTTTGCAACTGGAAAACAGCCGCAGTAAGTTGGAGGCGGAACGCAACAAAACTTTGCTGCGCAAGCAGGAAGAGTTTAAGCGCGAAGTGTTTTTGAACAGTCAAAAAGTCTACAACGACGACGCGTCCAGCGTGTTTGCAGTTACTGCGGATTTCCACGATCAGGAAGTGGAAGCCTTGGAACAGGAAATTTCTCAGCGCAGCGTAGATCGCGATCAACTTGTGGATCGCGCCGCTCAACTCGAAGGTTCCATCAGGGAAATTAAACGCCATGTGGAAATCAACGCCGCCGAAATGGCTACGCTAACCGGCGAAAAGGAAAATATAAACAATCGCTACAACGAAATAGTGGCTCAAAACAGTTCGGAAACGGTGTTCAACTACTTGAAAGCGTTAAACAGCGATAACGGCACCAAGTATCTTTTGGACGTGCAGCAGGACGCAGTACGCGGAGAGGCGGAACTTGCCGAACTGAAACGTTATACGGAAAGCGCCCGTTCCAAACTTAGCGCGCTTCGCTCCCGTTTGCGTTACTTGCAGGAAACTCAGTCGCAACTGGACGCCACTCAGTCTTCGGTAGATACGCTTGTTTCCACCAACGATAAAATGAAAGAAAACCTGTCGGACATCGGAGAAAGATTGTCTTCCGGTTACGAACAGTACACGGCAATTTGCCGTCAACTCGAGGGTATCAATTCCAAGTTGGACGACTTAAACGCCGCGATAACGGAAATTACAAAGACTATAAAAGTCAACGAGTCGCAAATTGCTCAATCTACGGAAAAGGCCAAAAAGTTTGCCGGTAGCGACGATTTGGAACAAGCCGTAGCCAACTTCCGTTACGAATTGGGCGACGTGGAGGACGAGCGCCAAATGTTGTTGGATTCCAAACAACAGGTGGAAAAAGAAGTTTTCAAAAAGCGTTTGGAATTGGAAAAAGCGCAGTGGCTGTACGAAACCAAATCGCGCGAGTACGACGAACTGTATCAGGAATTACAGTTTGAGGTCAACTTGAAGGGTTTGGATATGGACAAGATTGCCGCGATGAACTTGGACGATACTTACGACGAACTTCGCCGCGAGATCGCCGAGTACGACGCTGTCAAAACCAACCTTGCCGAGCGTATCGACAATTACTATACAATATTGAAAGACGATTCCATATCTTATGTAACGGACGCGGAAATAGACGAAAAGCAAAAGGAAATAGACAAGTTGTCTCGCCGCAAGGAAAAGTTGGAACAAAGCCGTCAAGAACAAATGGAACTGTACGTGTCCGCTAGCACAGCCAAAATACGCGTTACGGCGGCGGCGGTGGAAGCGCGTACGCTCAATACGCTTAATACCAGTATCAATCATAACGATATCATAGGATTGCTTATCGCCGACAAAATAAAGTCTACAATGGGAGTAGCAACGCAATATCTCAATGCCATAACCGGCAAGCCTTACGTCTTGCGCGAAGAGGGCGGCAAAACAATTGCGGAGTTGGACGGCGAAAAGTACGCTTACGACGATTTGGATTTGGACACAAAAACGGCGGTGTATATAAGTCTTGTTTTGGCAGTGCCAAATACCGATGCCACGGAGGGCAGATGGCTGATATTTGAGGAACGCATTAACGTTGACAAAAAATTGTTGTCCGAAATGCTTCTAAAGATGGATAACATCAGCTACGTTGTCAAATATTCTCGTCAACAACAAAAAAGCGAAGGTGCAGCACAATGATTTATCAACAACTTAAAGACGCCAATATTACGGCATTCAAAAACCACGATACCAACGCTCGCGCCATACTGTCGGTTTTGTTAAACAAAATAAAACTGGCGGAAATCGAAAAGCGTACCCAAAACGCCGAACTTAACGATGCGGACGTCGTTGCTATTTTGCAAAAAAGTTTGAAAGAACTTGCCGAGGAAAAGGAAGCGTTTGAACGCGCGGGTCGGGAAGAAAACGTCAAAGCGTTGGAAGCGCAAATGGCTTTCGTCGCTTCGTATTTGCCCGCAATGATGTCCAAAGAAGAAATAAAAGCGGAAATCGCCAAATTGGACGACAAGTCGATACCTACGGTAATGAAGCACTTTAAGGCCAACTTTGCCGGCAAGTGCGATATGCGCGACGTACAAGCCGCAATAAAAGAAATGTAATAGAAAAAACATATATACGGGCTGTGTCGTCGTGTTATTATGCGACGTGCGGCTCGTTTTTAGTATTTTGCAATAAATTTTTGCTATTGACATTGAAGTGGCGGACACAGTATAATTTTAACGAAGATGTATTTGAATAAACTTTGTGAAAATTGAGTGAGGAGCGTGAATATGAAAAAGATAGTAACAGTACTGTTGATAATTATTTTGTGCTTGATGTTCATACAAGTGTTCGTTGCATGTAGAAACTACGCAGAACCGACTGTTATAGATGATGCGCCCAATCTGATTTATTCGGGCATATACAACTTCGCTATGTCTTCACTCGGTTTGGGTATTATTTTTAGTACAGAAAACGAAAGTGCCGAATTTGAATGCAAAAGTTATAAAGCAGAGTTAATTGGAGATCGTGCATTTGGATACGAGAGTGCATATAAAATAACGGCAGAAAAAAGTCTTACATGGTGTCCGTATGAAAATCGCGAAATCATGGATATTCCCAAGGATTATGTTGATATAATTGTAAAAATTGACGGACAAATAGTGGGCTACGGCGTTGTGGAAATAACTCAAACTGGGGAAGAACCGTTATTTTCTTGGGAATCGCAAGTGTTGGTTGCAAAAATTTTCCCGAAAGTGGACGGAAAGTATCAAACAGTCTCGGAAAAATACGTAATAGAGAAAATGACCGAAGCAAAAATATGGGGTGGTGTCCAATGACGGCAATTTTGAGGAAAACCATTATTCTTTTGTCCGTATTGGCAGCAGTGGCGATTTTTGCGTGGACATTGTGCGGTGTTGCCTTTGCTGACGCTTCGAAAAACAGTTTGGAACAGTTTCTGAACGACAACGGCGTTGAAGTTCCCGATAAAATCAAGTCGGTGTCCGGATGGGAAGATATTGTAGAAGAATATATCGCTGCGGGCAACCCTACGGCTTATCAAGCAATCAACCACGACACAACTTATGAATTTTTCAAAGAGTTGTCGCAAAAAGTTTTCTATTCTACGGAGTTGGCAACTTATTATTCCTCTTATGAACTGCAGGACAGTCTTGTGCAAAACGAAAACGGACAATGGGTGAGCAGCGGCGGATATTACAGTCGGTTTGGGAAAATTACAACTGCTACGCATATGCCGTTAATAGAGCGGAGCAGCCCAATTACTATTATACTAAAAATTTTCAATATCAACCGGGAGACTTCGTGCAAAACGGCAAAAAGTATGACGAAGGAATGTCGGTAATAATTTAGCAAATATAATAAAGTCGGATTTGGAAGCGCTTAGTATGTCTAACGTCAGTATCTCAGATTCCATCCCCTCACTCGCGGACAATCAGGAGTTGATTTGCGTGCGAGTTGGTTCGTTAGATTATCATTTTATGCGTTATGACAAGCAAACCAACGCTTGGTATCATAAGCCTGGAAAAACGGCGGTGTTGAAGTATAAATTTGTTCCTTCCTATGACAGAATTTGGATTAATGAGAATAGCTATAAAGGCACAGAAAGCGTAGGCAAAGATATCTATAATTACAACAGCGCTATCAAATTTATCCGATACACAAAAAACACAATTCAATTGCCGAATGAGTCGGCAACGACAAAAAGTATGACTGCGGGAAAAGATATAATTTATGAAATTAACGTAAGCGCTACAACGGACTATACGTTGAATATTTCTTCTTCCAAAAGTATGGTAGCGGCTAAAATGTACAACAGCGACATGGAACTTTTGTGGACTCAAAAAGGAACGGCGATTACAAAAGGTTATAGATTGAGCGTCGCTAAATATTATTTGCAGTTGTATCTAGAAGGTTCAATTGCAAGCGGTAACGTTTCGATTCGGGTTTCACCCGAACACGTGTACCGTTTCTCGTACACTTGGGTAGACGGTACGCAACACAGGTCGTATTGCGAATGCGGCGAGTATAAATTGGAAAAACATTATGTGTCGTTGGGCGGCTCCATATTATATTCAATAGGTACGGGCACTTACAAAACGTGTTTGTATTGCCACGGCAGGGCAGATATGGGATTTGTGCTTTCACAAGGAATAAGAAACAGTTTTGTAACACCTAACGGAAGTTGCATTTTGCCTAACGGAGTGCGTGTTATTGCGCCGAAAGATATGGAGGCTTTATTCAATGGTACGCTTATGTTCAATTCCGCAAATGTTTCTTTTGCAGCGTAGTACAAGCAGTTTTTTTGCAGTAAATAAACTCCCGAAGCAACAACTTCGGGAGTTTATAACAGTTTTTGTTGTTTTTTGCTATAATAATTGACGCATTAGAGAAGCAATTTTTATTTGTTCAGTTTGTAGCGGTCATTGCAGCGACACTCGGTACAATTCCTTGTACTCCGTGCCGTCTTTCGTAAAAATCGTTTGGAAAAGCACTATTTCGCTTGCTGCAAACGGCGCATTAAATACGTCCACGCTTTTTGTTACTTCGGAAAAAGGCAGTTCGAACGCTCCCTTTCTGCATACCGTAACATGAGGACGGAACGGTCGATGTTCTACGTCGAAACCGTTTGCTTCCAAATTTTCGCCCAGTTGAGTTTGCAACGATGCAAGATTGTCGTCTTTGCGCAATTTGCAGCAAATCACGTCGCTGCCGCGCCAAGCGCAAAATTTGTCTAATGCCAACGTCAATGCCGGCAGACTTCCTATTTTGTCCATTGCGCTGATCACAAACAGCAAATCGCTTTCCGCCACTTCTCCCAAAAAGTGCAAAGTTACGTGATAGTTGTCTTTAGCAACCCAACTGCCGCGCGTTGAAAAACGTTTCATTTGCTCGGCGGAGCGCGCCAAATTGTCTTTTGTTTTTTGCGGCAGACAAAGCGCCACGAATACTCGCATACGTTCACCTCAGTAGTATTATATCATTATTAGAACAATATTTCAAGCGGCAAATTAGAACGCAATCCGCAGATTTTTGTTTTGTAGGTTGAATCTTTGTTCAATCTCGCGATTATCGACGTTTCTTGATGCAAAAATTGCGCCGTTCGTTTTTTTACCGAACGGCGTAACAGTGTCTATGCTCAATATACAAACCTGAACGATTTATTTAACGTAACGTTTGGGACGTTTTTTTTTGTATTTGCATGTCGCTTCCCGCACGCAATACGCAAATTGCTAATACAATTTTCCCAATATCTCTTTACCTTCGGCAAAATTGTTGAATATGGATGCGATTTCGTTTCCGCCTATTTTGGCAAAACATTGTATCATCTGCGAAGGAGGCGCTACGGTAAACGACGCGTCGTCATAGTACGCCGAAAGCGCCTTAAAGAATTTTGCTTTGCCCATAGTTTCGTACAGAGTATTGAACAAAAGGCTGCCCTTAACGTAAGTCATCACAACGTATTCGTTGTCGTTGCGGTACTCCGGCAAAGAACGGAAACTGATGTCAACGTCGGTGTAGTAGTTGTTTAATACGTCAACATAGGTGGTGTAAGTTTTGTAGTTGGCTTTTATGCTTTGGGCAAGGGGCATCGTTCCGGCGTCGTCTAAGTACAGATACGTTAAAAATTCCGCCAATCCCTCGTCCATCCAAGCATTTTGTATTTGGTCGTTGCCTACAATTCCGTAAAACCACTGATGAGCAATTTCGTGGGCAACCGCTTCCAGGTAGGCACTGCCTCCGCTGGTTATCATTACTAATTGCGGATATTCCATTCCGCCGAAGCAAAATTCCGTTTCGCATACGGAAATTTGGTCGTATGGGTATTTACCTACGTTTTGATTGAAAAATTTGTATGCTCCGACAGCGGTGGCAAGGGAGGCTTCGCTGTCGGCATCGTTGTAGTAATAGTAGTTTATCGTAACTCCGTCTACCGTTTGCGACAAGGTTTTGAAGTTTTGGCTGGCGACTATGGCAAAGTCTCGCACGGCTTTGGCTACGTAATTGTAGGTAACAAAACCTTCTGCCGATTCTGCCTCTACAAGATTGCCTGTAGAAGCGACTACGTAATCTTCGGCAAATTTTACCGTTACGTCGTAGTTGGCGATTTCCGTTACGTAAGGATCTCCGACGTTATAGTACGGAGTGTCGCAATATTTGCCGTTTTCCATCTTGCACAAAACGGGATAGAAGTTGCCTAGATTTACGGAGTTTTCCGTCCATCCTAAACGGTGACGCAGATTGGCAAGTTTTACGGTGTAGGTAATTTCTACCGTCGCCTTGTCGTCGGGGAACCATTCTTTTGCGGTAGGCACGCACAAGATATCTGCGTCTTCGCCCTCGATGGTAAATGCAGCGGGTTCGCCGTTTATTTTTACGCCGTCTATAGTTATGTCTCCCCAGTTTTTGCCGTGGTAGTACGCGGAAGATTCGTAACCGGTCGGAACTACGGATATTTTGGCGTCTTCGCGGTAGGCGTTTGCATACAGATGAAATTTTATCGCGTTTAGACTGTTTTCGCTGCGGTTGACCGTCTCTACCGTTTGTACTGCGGTAAGCACTTTGGCGCCGTCGTCAAACGCGCATACAATGGTGTAGTTATCTGCATTTTTTGACGCATTATCCAACGGATTGCCGTTGCAGGCGGCAAATACGACCGCGCTTGCAATAAGCACGGCAACCAGCGTCAGACACAAAATTCTTTTTTTCATAACGTTTTTCTCCAAAATTTGGTTTTCGGGATATTGTATGCCGTATTTTTGTGCAATATGTTTTGTCACGTTTCGTAAGGTAAGCGCATATACTGCCAAAAGGGCGTTTACGTCGGTAAAACGTTTTTTCTAGAAAAGCCGTGTTACGAGTTTTTGTCGTTCGTATCGAAGGCTCGCGGTGCGGAAACTGCGGTTCTCGGTCAAAATTCCGAAAAGGCGATTGCTGCGCAACAATTCTGCGTGCCGAGCGTACGAGTGGAGATAAAAATGACTTGTTTCGGCGGTCTTTCACAAAAAATCGTAAAAGTCAACACCTTTCAATAATAAAAAAAATAATCTGTTTGTTTTCACTTTAATTTTCAAAATTGAGGTAAAAACAGTTGACTAATGATAAAACCGGTGATAAAATCGTCCTATAACAACATAGAGAATAGTTATCTCGCCGCATTTTACGGCTCCGAAGGTTCTCCCAAGTTGTATCATTTAGCCACGAACTTAATATTGTGCGTTGTTTGGTAACTCGGAATTGCTTAAAGGGCGAGAATTATACTATTTTCAGGATAGTATCTTGCACTGTGCAGTTTCGGGTATTTTTTATATTCCGAACAAACCCATCATTAAGTAAGAGATTGTCTCCCGATCAAAATATCGGTTACAATAAAATCAAAAAATAATATAAAGGAGTAATGAAACAATGAAGAAAGTCAGAAGAGCCTTATCAGTGTTGATTGTGTTGTTACTGTGCTTGACGGTTGTTCTTGCTGCATGCAACAAGCCCGAACCGTTGACGCTTGACAAAAATAAAATCAAACTTGTTGTGGACGGTTCTATAACTTTATCCGTAACCAATCCCGAAGAAGGCGAAACAAAATGGTCTTCTAGCGACGAAAGCGTTGCTACCGTGTCCAACAGCGGTGTTGTAACCGGAATTAAAAACGGTACGGCAACCGTAACTGTAGAAAACGGCGGCAGAACTGCAACTTGCGAAGTAATCGTTGCAGAGCCTTATATGGAAATTGAAGATTACCGTGCATATATGGCTTACGATTTGACGGCGATTGCCGCTAATATCGGTTCCATCGATACGACCGTAGATGCAAACATTGCAACGGCTTTGGCAAACGGTATTACCGCTATCAATGCCGCTACTACAACTACTGCTGCAAGAGATGCTTTTAATACAGCAAAAGCAAACATAGCAAAGTGCATTCCTTTGGCGAACGGACTTCAATCTTTTACCGCTTTGACAATGGATCAAAAAACGGAAATTCTCGGCTTGTTGGAAGACTACGCCGTTAGAAATTCCATTTCCGGAATCGGTCTGTTTGAAAACGGTGGTTACCAGATGTTCAATGAACGTGTAACTCTCGGTACGGAAAATTACATTTTGGGTTACGGCTTCGGCACTTTGGCAGAAGGTTCTATTACTTCCGACCTTGCAACGGAAAACAATACCGCTTGGAAAAAATATTACCATATAATTCTTGCCGAAAACCCGCAATCCGTTAACTATCTTGACGGCGACGGTAGCACGGTAGGTGACCTTTACGGTTATATGGGAGCAGGTTACTACACTATCTTTATGAACGACACTAAGGACGGTTACGAGTGGGTACCCGAACTTGCCGCCGGTGAAATGGAAGCGGTGGGCGGACTTGATGCTAACGGTCAAGCGTCCAAATGGCGTTTTGAGATCCGTTCCGGTCTTAAATACAACACTCTCGGTAAATATGCAGACAAGTACGACGGCCGCGAAGTGCAACCGGAGGACTTCCTTACCCCATACAAACTTATGTTCAACCAAGCTAACGGTTTGTTCCGCGGAGCGGAGGCTGTTAAGCAAAGCGGCGCTTCCTATATTAAAGGAACAAAGGAATATTGGGATGCGACGGCCAACGCTAACAAAGGCGTTGCTGACGGCGTCGATTTCAGCGGAGTAGGCGTAAAAGTTTACGAAGACGGCGGAAAATGGTATTTTGAAATCGAAATAGGCGCAAAAGTTACTCCTTTCTACGCAAGATACTACACGTCTTCCAGTCTGTATATGCCCGTACCTGCGGAATTTATCACAGACATCAGTACCGACAGCGGTAAGACGAACGGTATCGAAAATTATCTCGGATTCAATTCGGATAAGGCTTCTGGTTCTCCCGTTGATAACTCTTTGTCTTTGGGTGCTTATACTCTTGAACGTTTTGACGACGGTCAAATTGTTTACAAGAAGAATCCTTACTACGTTTATGCCGATACAAAATATCAAATCGAAGGCGTTCACATCAATATTTTGACGGCTGCCGCTACGGACAACGAAGCTGGATTCAGAGAATTCTTAGCAAATAAAACCGACGTTTCCGGTATTCCTCAAAACTATTTGAAAGACTATGTGGCAGATCCTCGTACAAGAACGACTTTGGGCGACTTCTGTTACAAACTCAACGTAAACACGCTTGACTCTGCCACTTGGGAATATATGTTTGGCGAAAACGGCGTTATTACGCAAACTCCCAAAGATCAGTATTACAAAGTCAATCCCATAATGAGCAACGATCACTTTATCAAGGGCTTGTCCTACGCTCTCAACAGACAGGAATTTGCTTCTTCTAAAGGATTTGTCGCTTCTGCAAACTTCTTCTCTTCCAACTACCTGTCCGATCCAGAAAACGGAACCTCCTACAATGCTACTAAGGCGCACCTTGACGCAATGTGGAGCATTATCAGTGAAGATACGGACGAGTACGGATATTCCGTGGCTCTTGCCCGCGACTATTTCCGTATGGCTCTTGACGAACTGGAAGCGCAAGGTTTGATCGCTCCCGGCACCAAGCAAAATCCGACGGTGATAACTCTTGAATGTATGTTCTATTTCCCGAGTTTTGAAGAATCTATCTTCAAACCTGTCAAAAAGTATTGGGAAGACGCTTTCAACGACGACGCAGTTTGCGGCGGAAAATATAAAATCGAGTTTAAGTTTGTCGCTCCCGACGATCCCGACATCGCTTACGACAATATGATGTTAGGTCAATACGATTTCGGCTTCGGCGGAATTCAGGGCAATACGCAAAACCCGTTAGACTTTATCGGTACGCTGTCTTCCGATCCCGTGGTTTCCAGCGGTTGGACGCTTAACTGGGGACTTGACACTTCCGATCCGGAAGCCGACATTCTCGTTTACAACGGAATGCGTTGGTCTTTCGACGCATTGCAACAAGCAACCCAGAAAGCCATAGTCGTTAAAGACGGTGCAATAGATAACGACACGATTCTCTACGATGCAGACTCCGTTGCGAAAGCAGATGCAGATGCGGGCGCTAAGACTTATACGTTGAAGTTGGCCTACAACAAAGATATGAACGTTTCTATCGACACTGAAAATATTATGTTGGTAATATTCGGTCAAGAAGGCGACAATTATTTGGAATGGGATCTTGCTACCTCCGGAATCGAGGCTACCAGCATAACGGACGACGGCAATGGTATAATTACTATCGTTGTTACTATCCCCGCGGACGAGATTGAAAAAGTACCCGTTGGCAGACAAGGTATAGACGTTTACTTCGAGTATAACTGTGGATCCATCATTGGCGAAGATCTCGTTACGTTTGGAATCGACTTCACAAAATAATAAAACGACTGCAATATATAAAGTTGCAGAACAGGTTGATTTCAATAGAACTTATTGATAGGTTGCGGTAAGGCTTAAACTAAGCCTTACTGCAATTCTAATACTAAGAAAAGAGGAAAAATTTTTATGTGGAAGTATGTACTAAAAAGAATACTTCTTGCGTTATTGACGACGATTATAATTTTGTCATTGACGTTTATATTTATAAAATTGTTACCCGTGAAAAAATATCAGGGGCAAGCGCCGCAGCGCGCCGCTTATTACGAGGAACAAATCCGTTTGGGATATCTTTACTCCAAGGATACTCCCGAGTCGGATGTGGATCCTGTCGACGTAGTAAAACTTGAGGACGGAACGACTACCTACTATTATCAAACTCCGGTATTACAGCAATACGGCTCTTGGTTGGTAAATATTTTTACGCGTTGGGATTGGGGCGTTTCCAAAACGATCGAACCTAACGTAAAGGCAACGGTGATCATCGGCGGACGACTTGCAACCTCGATGAAAATCAACATAATATCCGTTATTATTTCCGTACCTGTCGGCATTGCTTTGGGCGTTTGGGCTGCGTTAAAAAAGAACAAATTGACCGATCACATCATTTCGACTTTGGTAATGATATTTATATCTTTGCCGAGTTTTGTGTTGATAACATTTTTGATGTTGATGTTGTGTTACAATAACGCTATTTTGCCCACGCAGTGGCCCAACGTTACGGATCCGGTGGGACAAAAGGCTTTGGGGTACATAATACCTGTATTTTGTTTGTCGTTAGGTTCTATATGCGGTTACTGTCGGTTTGTCCGCGCAGAGTTGTGCGATGCGTTGGCCAGCGACTATTTGCTGCTTGCCCGCACAAAGGGACTTACAAAAAAACAGGCGGTCATGAGGCATGCTTTGCGTAACGCAATGGTACCTATTTTTCCGTCGATTTTGGCGGAGTTTATCGGCATAATGGGCGGATCTATGGTGTTGGAAGGATTGTACGGCATTCCGGGTATAGGCAGTCTGTTTGTAAAAGCAATAGGTGCGGAAGACTACAATATCCTGTTTGTCGATATGGCTATTTTTACCACGATAGGATTGTTCGCGGGAGTACTTTTGGACTTGTCCTACGGTTTCCTTGATCCGAGAATACGTATGGGGGCGAAGAAATAATGAAAAACGTTAACGAACTTCAAAACTATACATTCAAAGAAAACGCATTCAAATTTGTACAAACGGACGCAAAAATAAGCGATACAAAGTTGGATACCAAGCCGCGTTCCGCATTGCAAGATGCTTTTAAGCGTTTTTGCAAAAACAAGTCGTCAGTAGTTGCGGCTGTTATATTGGGAATTTTGATTTTGCTTGCGTTACTTGTCCCTTGGTGTTCTCCGTACGACGTGGATTCAGTCCACCTTTCCGAAGTGTTTTTACAGCCCAAATTGTTTGAAACGGGTACCGGTTTTTGGGACGGAACCAAGAGGTACGACAAAACGGTAAAGTCCGACGGTACTGTTTCCGCAATAGTGTACGACAGAGTCAACAAGACTCCTGCCGGATTTAAGATAGACGCGGTATTGGACTTGAAGGTTGACGAAGAGCCTACTTTGATAAATAGCGTTAACGCATACGGTACGGGCGGTTTCGTCGTGTTTGAAAATCAGTCTCGCGACGCGTCTAATACAAACATCCTAAGTTCCGGCAAATTTATTTTGACTGCGGACGGCAATTACAAGGCTGCAGTCGTTTTGGGCAACGAACAGGCATTGAGCGAATCTACGCTTGGCGAATATCGCGTACTTATAACTGGCGGCGCACAGAATATCGTGCTTAAAGACTGGTCCAAAGATTATTCGTCTTACACGTTGGATTTGAGTAATGCGGTGGAAGAAGCGGGCTTGACGGAAATTACCGACGCTCAACTTGTTTTTGAACTCAAGGCAATAGAAAACCGAAATTCTTACTTATTGCTTAAAAGTTGCGACATTACCACGGATAATGCTGACGCCTACGTAACGTCTTCGGACGGAACGCGCGCAGACTTTTCCGAATTAGGATTTGTCGATGCTACAAAAATGGTAAGCAAGGCTCCGGATTCTCACAGCGTTTTCCCTGCCGGTTATTGGACTTGCAGCGGACGCAAGGGAATTTACGCGTCTGAAATTTACTATTGCACTTTTACTTACGACACCTATGAAGCGGTATACGGCAAAACGGAAGTCGTGTACAATGCGGTTGATTTTAACAAAATGGTAGAAGATGGCTTGTGCGAATACGACGCTTCCGTAGGTATATCATCCTTTAAGCGTTTGTCCGACGAGTGCCCGATAGTGGAAGTGTTGGAACAAAAAGTAAATTCCCGTACCGGTAAATTGCAGGAATTGAAAACTGTTTCCTACAACTACTTGGCGTTAGGCTACAAATCTATGCCAAAGTTTATTTTGGGTACAGATGCCAGCGGAATAGACTTGTTTACGAGAGTTTTTGCAGGCATGCGCACGTCGCTTTTGTTGGGCGTATGCGTGGCGGCTTTCTGTTTCCTGTTCGGTCTCGTTTGGGGGGCTATCTCCGGATATTTCGGCGGAGCGGTGGATCTAATGATGGAACGCTTCTGCGATATTTTGGGGGGAGTGCCTTGGATCGTCATTATGACCTTGTGTATATTGCACTTGGGTAACAACTTTGCCACCTTCGTGTTGGCGCTGTGTATGACCGGTTGGATGGGAACCGCGGCGAGAACGCGTACGCAATTTTACAGGTTCAAAGGTCAGGAATACGTATTGGCAAGCCGCACTTTGGGCGCAAAAGATTTCCGGCTGATATTTAAGCATATTTTGCCAAACTCTATGGGAACTATCGTTACGTCCAGCGTTTTGATGGTACCTAGTACTATTTTCAGCGAAGCAACGTTGTCCTACTTAAATTTGGGATTGCAAGGCAAACAGGCTTTCGGCGTGCTTTTGTCCAACAACCAACAGTACATACAGTCATTCCCGTATTTGATCGTGTTCCCGTCGGTAATTATGGCTTTGCTGATGATTTCGTTCAACTTGTTCGGCAACGGACTGCGCGACGCACTGAATCCGTCGCTACGCGGAGCGGAGGGCTGAGATATGGAAAAAAAGTTAGAGGTTAACAATTTAGTAATATCTTTCCGCACCGACGGCGGCAAAGTTCAGGCGGTCAGGGATATCAGTTTCGATTTGTACAAAGGCGAAACGTTGGCTATAGTCGGAGAAAGCGGCAGCGGAAAATCCGTTACAAACCGTGCGATTATAGGTATTCTTGCCGGCAACGCAATTGTCGAAGGCGGCGAAATTATTTATGACGGACAGGATCTGTTGAAAATTTCCGAGGACGACTTCCACAAGATCCGCGGAGATAAGATAGCTATGATCTTCCAAGATCCGCTGTCCAGTCTCAATCCCATCATGAAGGTCGGCAAACAGTTGACCGAAGCGATGCTTTTGAAAAGTTCCGCAAGCCGCCGGCACGCTCGTAAAAACTTTAACGGAAAGTTGAAAGCGTTAAACCAAGCGATGGACGAAATTGCCGAGGGCAATCAGGAAAAAATAAACGCTAACGGTGAAAAATGCAAAACTTTCGACAGTTTTTGTATTGCCAGCACGCGTTTGGAACATGCCTACAACGAAATTTACCGCCACGCGGTGGAACTGAAACTGGACGTAGAAAACACGTTGTTTTTGCTGTCCAAAAAACAGCCCATCGACGCAAGAAAAACTCTTAATTACGTTTTGAAACATATTGAGGGAACGTATCACCCCGATATAGTAGTTAAAGACGACAGATTGCTTGGTGACGTCGCGGTGATTAGCGAAACTCTATCCAACGTTAAAGGCACCGTTAAGGAGTTGCCGGAAAACTGCGTTTCCGCTTTGGCGGATATCGTAGACGTTTTGGACAAAGCCACTCAACGCCCTAAACCCAATTACTTTACGTTAGGGTACTACATGATGCGCAACCCTGACGCCAATTTGGACGATATGCCGTTGGACGAACTGACGGAAATGACGCGTAAATATTTGGACGAAGAGTTTATGCTTGCGTTTATCGACGACGGTGCGAAGGCATTGGAACATAATCACCTCAAGCAAATGGAATTAAAGAAAAATTTGCTTGAAAGGACGGAAAGCGCGTTGGAATTTTTCCGTGCGGAGGATTTGGATAAAAAACAGTCTTATGCTTTGGCTAAAGAGTTGTCCGCTCTTGTCAACGAAGCTATCGACAGTTTGCTCGTCGTAAAAAATGCGACGGAATACACTTTCCACTCCAGCATTAAAGACGCTTTGGATAAGTATTTTGCCGGAATTAAAACCAATCCCAAGGAACTTGCGCGTTACAACAGACAGCAGGCAAAGTATGACGCTCGCGTGGCAAAAGGCAAAACTCCCGATTGGAAAGTTGTGCCGCCCGCGTTGGTCGACTTGGAACTTGCGCGAAAAAACGTCCGTTCTGTGCTTCACAATTTGCGCGCTACGTATCGCAATGCTATCGAAACGGAAAGCAAATTCGACAGTCGTGCGGAGATGATTGCTCTTATCGACTATTTGAAAGAGCAAGCGTCCGCAGTCGTGTACCGCATAACTAAAAAGATGGCTAAGGCCAAGGCTTTGAAACTTTTGGAAGAGGTAGGTATTCCCGAGCCTGCAATTAGATACAACCAGTATCCTTTCGAGTTTTCCGGCGGTATGCGCCAGCGTATAGTTATAGCTATCGCGCTTGCGGCAAACCCTGATATTCTTATCTGTGACGAGCCGACCACGGCGTTGGACGTTACAATCCAAAGCCAAATTTTGGAACTTATCAACCGTATAAAAGCCGAGCGTAATTTGTCGGTAATATTTATTACGCACGACCTTGGAGTGGTTGCCAATATGGCTGACCGCATCGCCGTTATGTATGCCGGTAAAATTGTCGAGTACGGCACTGCCGACGACGTGTTTTACGATCCGCGTCACCCGTATACCTGGGCATTATTGGCTTCAATGCCGGACCTTGATACTAAGGAAAAATTGGAGGCTATTCCCGGCACGCCGCCCAATATGATTTTCCCTCCCAAGGGGGACGCATTTGCTTCGCGTAATAAGTACGCTATGGAAATCGACTTTGAGGAAGAGCCGCCAATGTTCCAAGTGAGTGATACTCACTTTGCCGCTACGTGGCTGTTGCATCCCAATGCTCCGAAGGTTGCTCCGCCCAAAATCGTTACCGACCGTATAGAAAGAATGTCCAAGGAGGTCAAGTAAAATGGCGGAAGAAAGAGAAGTTTTGTTATCTGTCCAACACCTTCAACAATTCTTTAAGATGGGCAAGCAACAGCTTAAGGCGGTCAACGACGTAAGTTTCGATATCTACAAAGGCGAAGTTTTCGGTCTTGTCGGCGAATCCGGCTGCGGAAAAACCACGACCGGACGATCCATTATCCGTTTGTACGACATAACGGGCGGTTCCGTGTATTTCAACGGCGAACGTATTTGCGCCGGCATAAATTTCTACAAGGAAACGGTCAAAAATGCAAAGGCGAAAGCCAAAGCGGAAATTAAAGCGCTGATGGAGGAACCGCAAACGCCCGAGCGCGATGAAAAAATCGCAAAGATAAACGCGGAGTTGAACGAAGTTATCACCGAGCAAACGGCATTGATCAAAAGCGCCAAGTTCGATCACAAAAACTGTAATAAAATGTACGCGCAACATCAAATGCAACTTGTTCGCGAGCGCTACGAGCCGTTGATAGCCGAAGCGGGAACGGAAGAAAAGCAAAAAGAGTTGCAAAATGAAATGCGCAACGAGTTGCGTCTTGCATCCAAAGACAGGATAATGAACAAGATGCAGATGATATTCCAAGACCCGATCGCGTCTTTGAATCCCCGTATGACCGTACGTGAAATTATTGCGGAAGGTTTGATCATACGCGGTATACGTAACAGAAAAGAAATAGACAAGAGGGTATACGAAGTTTTAGAATTGGTCGGTCTTGTACCGGAGCATGCCAACCGTTATCCTCACGAATTTTCCGGCGGTCAGCGGCAGCGTATAGGTATTGCGCGTTCGATAATTCTCAATCCTGAATTGATCATTGCGGACGAACCGATTTCCGCATTGGACGTGTCCATTCAAGCGCAAGTTATCAATTTGCTAAACGATTTGCGCGACCGTTTAGGACTGACTATACTGTTTATTGCTCACGACTTGTCGGTAGTCAAATATTTCTCCGACCGTATCGCCGTAATGTATTTCGGAAAGATTGTGGAGTTGACTACCAGCGACGAATTGTTCAAGCATCCTTTGCATCCGTACACAAAGTCGCTTTTGTCGGCTATACCTCTGCCGGATCCTCACTTTGAAAAACAACGCAAGCGTATCACTTACAATCCGATTGCCGCACACGATTACAGCGAACAGCAACCCTATATGCAGGAAGTTCTGCCCGGACATTTTATTTATTGCAATGATGCCGAGTTTGAACAATACAAGCGCGAAATAGAGGAGTTGGATACGGCGGAAGAAAACAAAATTCGTGCGGATGAAAATGCATCGAAATCTACTGCAAAAAAATCTTCCGCAAAAACCAAAACAAAAAGTTCTACCGCTAAAAAGACTAATAAGTAGCGCGTCGGAGTCGATTTGATGAAAAAAGTTTTGTATTACCTTATACCGTTTCTTATTTGCGCGATAATAGTGGTGGTGTTTTTGGCTGCTCAAGGATCGTATTCCAAAACGGGAAAGGGACTTGTTGTGGATGTGTGCAACGCCTTTACTCTTTCCGGCGCGATGATGACAGGCGTCGGGTTGCTTGTGTTTGTTACAAACGGCGGAGCATTCGATATGTTGGCTTTTGGTTTCATAAAACTTGTCGACATATTCAAAAAAGATTTGACAAAAGTAAAGTACCGTACTTTTTACGATTATCGTCAGGCCAAGAGTGAAAAAAAGCGCAGTTTTCTGCATCTTTTGTTGATAGGCTTAGTTTATCTTGCGGTCGCGTTGGTATTATTGATAGTTTATAACAAACAATAGCGAGATGATATGCAAATAACGCAAAACGACGTTTTCAGTCGCTTTGCGTTATTTTTTTGTTTTGACGCGGCAGTTGAATAATTTCGCCGTGCTTGTAAAAAGGCGTCGCTCAATCATATTGTCGGGACCATATTGAATTTTCTTGTTTTGAGTTAAGAAAATTTTCTCATATTCTGTGCGAATATCGCAAATAGTTGTTGATTATTACCTTTGTAGATTTACTTTGTTGCAAAAACATGAGCAAAGCGGCGGTATTATTTTACTGTGATTAAGGCTTTTATTGATTATTCTTCAAAATTCTCTAAAAAATGACAAAAAAGATTGAATAAACTTGTTATTTATGTTTGACATACTCTTGAAAACTATGCTAAAATGGTTAGGCTGCGAAAAAGGGGATTGAAGCATTAAGGTTACTGAAGTAAACAGAAAACTTATTGCATACCCGCGCGAAACCGAGAGTTTTGCGGCCGAATTGTAGCGTCAGACGTTAAGTGGCGGTAACCGTCAAACTGATGTCGATGCGTTTTTTTTCAAGCAAATGAAAATTTGCTTTATTAAAAGCCGCAGCGCGAAACACACGGATGTGTTGTCGACAAGGCCGATTCGGATAATAAAACACAAAAAGGAGTAGAAACACAAATGGCCAACCAAAGAATCAGAATCAGACTTAAAGCCTACGATCACAACTTGGTAGATCTTGCCTGCACTAAAATAGTGGATGCGGCAAAAAAAATGGGCAGCAAGGTGTCCGGACCTATTCCCCTTCCTACGGAAAAGGAAATCGTGACGGTACTTCGCGCGACGCATAAATACAAAGACGCGCGCGAACAGTTTGAACTTCGCACTTACAAACGCTTGATAGACATCTACAGTCCCAATGCAAAAACCATCGACAGCCTTACTAAGTTGGATTTGCCCGCGGGTATCGACGTCAAAATCAAACTGTAACATTATATATAAGGAAAAAGAGAGGTGAACTTTATCAATGAATAAAGCAATCATAGGAAAGAAATTGGGAATGACTCAGGTCTTTCTCGCAGACGGCACGATGGTGCCGGTAACCGTTATTTTGGCGGGGCCCTGCACGGTCACGCAAAAAAAGACGGTGGAGCGCGACGGTTACGAAGCGTTGCAACTGGGTTTTGACGACGTTGCGGAAAAGAGACTTAATAAACCCGAGGCCGGACATCTCAAAAAGTCCGGATGCACGGCTAGATATCTTCATGAATTCAAGTTGGAAAACAGTTCGCTCAACGTCGGAGACAAGGTAACTTGCGACGTATTTGCAGAAGGCGATATGGTGGACGTTTGCGGCGTAACAAAAGGTCACGGTTTTACCGGCGTTATCAAGCGTTGGAACCAACACAGACTTAAAGAAACTCACGGTGTGGGTCCCGTTCATAGAGAAGTCGGTTCTATGGGTCCCATAAGCTCGCCCTCGCGCGTTATGCCGGGCAAAAATCTCCCCGGACACTACGGCGTGGAGCAAGTAACCGTGCTTAACTTGAAAGTTATAAAAGTCGACAAAGAAAAGGGCGTTATCCTTGTAAAAGGCGCGGTGCCCGGTGCAAAAAACAGCATCGTTCACGTGCGTAACGCCGTTAAAAAATAAGGTGAAAGGAGTACGAAACAATGCAGGTTAAAGTTTACAATACGTCGGCGATGGAAGTCGGCAAAATCAAACTTGACGACGCTGTTTTTGCGTGTGAATATAACGAAGCTCTTATTCACCAAGCAGTAGTCGCATATCAAGCAAACCAAAGACAAGGTACAAAATCGGCGCTGACCCGCACGGAAGTGCGCGGCGGCGGCATCAAACCTTGGCGTCAAAAGGGTACCGGCCGTGCCCGTCAGGGTTCCATTCGCGCTCCGCAATGGACGAAGGGCGGCGTGGTGTTTGCACCCAAACCGAGAGATTTCTCCAAAAAACTCAACAAAAAGATGAGAGCGCAAGCTTTCCGCAGCGCGTTGAGCTACAAGGTTGCCAACAACGAACTCGTTATCGTTGACGAAATCAAACTGGAAGCTCCCAAAACCAAGTTGGTGGCGGAAATTCTCAAAAACTTCAATTTTAACAAACGCACTCTGTTGCTCGTTGCGGGCGACAACGACGTGGCAAGAGCGGGAGCCAATATCGAAAAACTTACCGTTACCGACGCTACGCTTGCAAACGTGTACGAATTGGTTTCCAACGCGGCAATCATTGCCACCAAGGATGCCATCAAGAAAATCGAGGAGGCTTATTCTCTATGAATGCATACGACATTATAAAGCGTCCCGTAATGACGGAAAAAAGTCACGCCGGCATTCCCAACAAAACTTACACTTTCGAAGTTCACAAAAGTGCAAATAAGGTGGAAATCAAGAAAGCAGTAGAGGAAATATTCGGCGTAAAAGTAGAAAAAGTTACTACCGCTACCGTAAAAGGTAAGTTGAAAAGACAAGGCAGAACGCAAGGTTACACGCCGGAGTGGAAAAAGGCAACGGTCAAACTCACTTCCGAAAGCAAAGCCATCGGGTTCTTTGACAGCCTGTCTTAACGTTGGAGGTGAAGAAAAATGGCTATCAAAAAGTATAAACCCACTTCGCCGGCTCGCCGCTTTATGTCCGTTTCCACTTACGAGGAAATCACGACCACGAAACCGGAAAAGAGCCTGCTTGCAGTAAACAAAAAAACCGGCGGACGTAACTTCAGCGGTAAAATCACCGTGCGTCACATCGGCGGCGGCAACCGCATCAAGTACAGAATTATCGATTTCAAACGCGATAAGACCGTTCCTGCAAAGGTCGCTACTATCGAGTACGATCCCAACCGTACGGCCAATATTGCCTTACTTCACTACCTTGACGGCGAAAAGAGATATATTCTTGCTCCCGTAGGATTGAACGTCGGAGATACGGTTGTGGCTTCTCCCGATGCGGATATAAAAGTCGGCAACAATTTGCCTCTGGAAAATATCCCCGTAGGTACGATCGTTCACAACATTGAAATGAATCCCGGCAAGGGCGGACAGATCGCCCGCGCGGCAGGTATCTATGCGCAGCTTATGGCAAAAGAAGGCAAGTACGCAACGTTGCGTATGCCCAGCGGCGAAATGAGACTGATTTTGTTGAAGTGCCACGCAACTGTGGGACAAGTCGGCAATCTCGACCACGAAATAGTTTCTATCGGTAAAGCCGGCAAGAAACGTCACATGGGCGTTAAACCTACCGTTCGCGGCAGCGTTATGAACCCTTGCGACCACCCGCACGGCGGCGGCGAAGGCAAATCTCCCGTCGGTCGTCCCGGTCCCGTTACCCCGTGGGGCAAACCGGCTCTCGGGTACAAGACCAGAAAGAAGAAAAAAGCGTCTTCCAAATTTATTGTAAAACGCATTAACTAATCGGAGGCAAGTTTATGAGCAGATCAATCAGAAAAGGACCTTTCGTTCAACCCAAACTTTTGAAAAGAGTTCAGGAAATGAACGCGAAAGGCGAAAAGAAAGTTTTGAAAACATGGTCGAGAAGTTCTACAATCTTCCCCGATTTCGTAGGACACACGATAGCGGTTCACGATGGCAGAAAGCACGTTCCCGTCTATATCACGGAAGATATGGTTGGGTTGAAGTTGGGCGAATTTGCCCCGACAAGAACTTTTAAGGGGCACGCCGGCAGTAAGTCCACCGGCGGCAAATAGGAGGAAAAAGTATGGCTACAAGAAGTAAAGCAAAAGCCCTTGTGCGCAACGAGAACAAAGATCGTCGCCCCAAGGCAATAGCAAAATACATCCGTATTTCTCCGTCCAAAGTTCACGTCGTGCTGGATCTTATCCGCGGACAAAATTATAACGACGCAGTCGCTATTTTGAAAACGACCAACAAGGCGGCAACCGAGCCTGTTTTGAAATGTCTCAACAGCGCCGCAGCCAATGCGGAAGTAAACCTCGGTATGAACAAAGATACCCTTTATGTGGAAGAGTGCTTTGCCGATCAAGGCCCTACCTTGAAACGCATGCAACCCGTTTCCCGCGGTAGAGGTTACCGTATCTTGAAAAGAACAAGTCACATAACTGTGATTTTGAACGAGAGAGCGTAAAGGAGAGGTATTATGGGACAAAAAGTTAATCCGCACGGATTGAGAGTGGGCATTATTCAAGGATGGGACGCAAAATGGATTGCGGACAAAAAGGATTTTGCCAAATATATCAAAGAAGATGATACTATCAGAACCGCGTTAAAGAAAAAATACTTTAACGCCGGCATCAGCAAGATTATCGTAGAACGCAGCGAAGGTAAAGTGACCGTGGATATCTACACCGGTCGTCCCGGCACGCTTATCGGCAAGGCCGGAGCAGGCGCGGAGGAAATCAAGGCGCTTGTGGCGAAAATTGCCAAGGATAAGGCTGTTACCGTCAATATTATGGAAATCAAAAACCCTGATATGGACGCTCAGCTTGTTGCCGAAGCTATTGCCGCTCAACTCGAAAAGCGCGTTTCTTTCCGCAGAGCTATGCGTCAATGCATGGGCAAGGCTACGCGTTCCGGAGCAAAAGGAATCAAAACCATGGTTTCCGGTCGTTTGGACGGCGCCGAAATAGCACGTTGCGAACAATATCACGAGGGTAGCATTCCTCTTCACACTTTGAGAGCGGATATCGATTACGGTTTCGCGCAAGCGCTTACCACGTTCGGCATCATCGGCGTCAAAGTTTGGATCTACAGAGGTGAAATTCTGCCCAAAAAGAAAAAAACCGTCAACAAGGAGGTGGCTGAATAATGTTAATGCCTAAAAGAGTTAAACGTCGCCGTCAATTCCGTGGCAGAATGAAAGGCGAAGCGCATAAGGGCAATAAAGTTGCTTACGGCGATTTCGGTCTTCAATCCTTGGAATGCGGCTGGATAACCTCCAACCAGATAGAGGCGGCCCGTGTCGCCATGACGCGTTTCGTAAAGCGCGGCGGCAAAGTTTGGGTGGACATCTTCCCCCACAAACCCGTAACGAAAAAACCCGCCGAAACCCGCATGGGTTCCGGTAAAGGTTCTCCCGAATATTGGGTAGCAGTGGTAAAACCCGGCAGAGTTATGTTTGAAATGGCAGGCGTCCCCGAGGACATCGCCCGCGAAGCATTGCGTCTGGCCAGTCACAAATTGCCCGTCAAGTGCAAGTTTGTGAAAAAAGTCGATGAGGTGAATGCAGATGAAAGCAAGTAACGTTCGCGATCTTAATAATGAAGAATTGGTAGCAAAACTTGCCGATTTGAAAAAGCAACTGTTCAATCTGCGTCTTTCCCACGCAACAGGACAGCTCAATAACCCTCTGGAACTTGCAAGCGTCAAAAAAGACATTGCAAGAGTAAAAACCGTTCTCCGCGAAAGAGAACTCTCGAACAAGGCGTAAGGCGGAGGTAAAGCAAAATGGCTATCGAAAGAAACAGCAGAAAGGAAAGAGTCGGCATCGTCGTTTCGGACAAAATGGATAAGACGATCGTCGTCGCTATAGTAAACAAATACAAACACCCTCTTTACAAAAAGACGGTGTCCACAACCAAGAAATACAAAGTACACGATGAAAACAACGAATGCGGAATCGGCGATACCGTAAGGATCGTCGAAACCAGAAAGTTGTCCAAGGACAAAAACTGGCGTTTGTTGGAAATCGTGGAAAAGGCTAAGTAGGAGGAACGTACAGTGATACAACCACAAACAAGACTTAAAGCCGCAGATAACAGCGGTGCAAAGGAACTTATGTGCATCAAGGTACTTGGCGGTTCCTTCCGTAAGTTCGGTAATATCGGCGACGTTATCGTTGCCAGTGTCAAAAGCGCAAATCCCGGCGGCGTCGTTAAAAAAGGCGACGTTGTCAAGGCGGTGATAGTGCGCAGCGCCACCGGCGTAAACCGCAAAGACGGCACGCATATCCGTTTTGACGATAACGCGGCAGTCATCATCGACGCGCAAAAGCAACCGCGCGGAACCCGTATCTTTGGGCCCGTAGCAAGAGAACTCCGTGAAAAAGACTACATGAAAATCGTGTCTTTGGCTCCGGAAGTGCTGTAAGGGAGGATTTGGAAAATGTCCAGTATGAATATCAGATCCAACGATACGGTAGAAATCACCGTCGGCGGTATGGAAAACCGCGGCAAACGCGGCAAGGTAACGGTGTGCAACCCCAAAACCGGCAAAATCGTAGTTGAAGGGCTCAATATCGTTACAAAACACAAAAAACCCCGTTCCGCGCAGGAACAAGGCGGCAAGGTGGAACAACCCCGCGCAATCGACGTAAGCAACGTCGCTTTGGTTTGCCCTAAGTGCGGCAAAACTACTCGTGTGGCCCACGTTTTGGGCGACAACGGCAAATACTTGCGCGCCTGCAAAAAATGCGGAGCGGTTATCGACACCAAGGCAGAAAAGAAACAAACGAAAGCCGCGACCAAGACGGCTGCGAAAAAATCTGCAAAGAAAGCAGATAAGACCGAAGAATAAGGAGGGACACAATGGCTACAAAGAAACCTGCTGAAATAAGCAGCAAACCGGTTGAATGTAGATTGAAGAAACTGTACAAAGAAACAGTCGTTCCTCAACTCATCAAAGAATTCGGTTACAAAAATATCAACGAAGTTCCCAAGTTGGAAAAAATCGTGCTTAACAGCGGTTTGGGCGACGTCAAAGACAACTCCAAATCTTTCCAACTTGCGGTGGAAGAACTCAAATCCATATCCGGACAAAAACCTTTGGTTACAAACAGTAAATTGTCTGTTGCAAACTTCAAAGTGCGTAAGGGTATGGCCGTAGGAGCCAAGGTTACGCTGCGCGGAGACCGTATGTACGCTTTCTTCGATAAACTTGTCAGTATTGCATTGCCGCGCGTTCGCGACTTCCGCGGCGTCAATACCAACTTGGACGGCAGAGGAAACTACACTTTGGGCATTCGCGAACAACTCATTTTCCCCGAGATCGTCTACGATCAAGTGGAAAAAACTCGCGGTTTTGACGTGACGTTCGTTACCACGGCAAAGACCGATGCGGAAGGCAAAGCGTTGCTCAAATATTTGGGCATGCCGTACAGGGCATAAGGAGTGTAATCATGGCAAAAAAATCAATGATAAATAAGCAACAAAGAACACCCAAGTACAGCACTCGCGCGTACACTCGTTGTTCTATCTGCGGCCGTCCTCACTCGGTTCTTAGAAAGTACGGCATTTGCAGAATCTGTTTCAGGGAAAAAGCCTATAAAGGCGAAATCCCGGGCGTAAAAAAGGCAAGTTGGTAAGGAGGAAATACAAATGGTTGTTACAGATCCTATCGCTGATATGCTCACGCGTATCAGAAATGCTATCACAGCAAAACACGCCGATGTAGAAATTCCTGCTTCCAAAACCAAGAAGGCAATGCTCAATATTCTTGTAGAAGAAGGCTATATCGACAGCTACGAAGAAATCGAAAACAAATTGCAAAACACTTTGAAGGTTGCTTTGAAGTACGGCCCGAAAGGTGAAAAAGTCATCACTGGGCTTAAACGTATCAGCAAACCCGGACTTCGCGTTTACGCAAAGAGCGAAGAACTTCCCAAAGTATTGAACGGTTTGGGAATCGCAATTGTGTCTACAAGCAAAGGAATCATGACGGACAAAAACGCTCGCAACCAAAATCTCGGCGGCGAAGTGCTTGCGTTTGTGTGGTAAGGAGGAAGATATGTCAAGAATCGGAAAAAAACATATTGACCTGCCGGCAGGCGTCACTGTCTCAAATGACAATGGCACAATTACGGTAAAAGGTCCCAAAGGTACTCTTACCCGCACGATAGATACCGTCATCGGATGCGAAATCAACGGCACGGTTATCAACATGACTTGCCCCGACAACGCTTCGGGCGACGTGCACGCAAAACACGGTTTGTACCGCGCGCTTGTTGCCAATATGGTAAAGGGCGTTTCCGAAGGCTTTGAAAGACGTCTTATCATCAACGGCGTCGGTTACAAAGCGGCGGTCAGCGGAGATAAACTTGTTTTGAATATCGGCTATTCTCACCCTGTGGAAGTCGTTGCTCCGAAAGGTATCAAGTTCGATTGCCCCACCCAGACGGAAATCGTCGTATCGGGATACGATAAGGAACTTGTCGGACAAACTGCTGCAAACATCAAGGCGAAACGCCCTGTAGAACCCTATCACGCTTACGGCGTCCGTTACAAGGAAGAAGTCGTAATCTTGAAGGAAGGCAAGAAGGCCGGTAAGTAAGGAGTGCTGAAATGATAAAAAAGATAAATAAAAATGCGGACAGAAAAGTCCGTCATGCAAGAGTAAGAAAAAAGGTGTATGGAACCAGCGTCAAACCCCGTTTGTGCGTGTACCGTTCCACCAACTACATCTATGCGCAAGTTATCGACGACGTAAACGGAACAACGCTTTGCGCTGCGTCCAGTAAGGCTCTTTCCGCCGATACCAACGGCAAAACCAAGGTGGAAGCAGCCAAACTCGTCGGCAAAGATATTGCAAACAAGGCTATGGCATTGAAGGTTAGCGAAGTGGTGTTCGACCGCGGCGGCTACATCTACACGGGCAGAGTTGCCGCATTGGCAGACGGCGCAAGAGAAGCCGGACTCAAATTCTAACGGAGGGACACTTATGGAAAACGTACAAGAAGTCGAAGTAGTTGCAACAGAAGCGGTTGCAACCGAACAGGCGGCTCCGCAGCAAAATGCGGATCAACAACCCAAGCGTAACTTCCGCGGCAACAACGGCCGTCCCGACAGACGCGGCGGCAAACGTCCCGGTCGCGACAACAACCGCGAGGACGACGGACTCATCAAAAAATTGGTTGCCGTCAACCGCGTAACCAAGGTCGTCAAAGGCGGACGCACGATGCGTTTCTCGGCGCTGTGCGTAGTCGGAGACGGCAAAGGTTCCGTCGGTATCGGTATGGCGAAGGCGGCGGAAGTGCCGCAAGCCATCGAAAAGGCAAACTTGAGAGCCAAAAAGGCTATGGTAAAAATCGACGTATTGGAAACTACGATTCCCCACGAAGTTATCGGTAAGTTCGGACGCGGCAAAGTCTTGCTTATGCCGGCTCAACCCGGTACGGGAGTTATCGCAGGCGGTCCCGTCAGAAACGTTTTGGAAGCGGTCGGTATCAAAGATATCCGTACCAAATCCTACGGCACAAACAACCCTATCAACTGTGTAAAAGCGACCTTTAACGGTCTTGTGGAACTCCGTTCTCGCGAACGCGTAGCAGCGCTCCGCGGAAAGAACGCCGACGAAATTTAAGGAGGTTAATTATGGCAGCAAAAAAATCTAACAAAGCAAATGCGCCTCTTTACATCAACGGCAGATACGTAGTGGAAAAGGAACTTCCCGCAAAACCTAAAAAAGGCGCCAAACCATACGCCGATGCAAAGGGCAAATTGAAGGTGACTTTGGTCAAGAGCACCGCAGGCAGTTTGAAAGAACATCAAGCAACGGTCAAGGCTTTGGGACTTACCAAAATTCGTACCTCCAACGTGTTGCCGGATAACGACGCAACGCGCGGCATGATTTTTAAGGTGAAGCATCTCGTAGCCGTGGAAGAAGTAAAGTAGGAGGCTGACACATGAGAATACATACAATTCAACCCGCGGTAGGTAGCACTACCGCCGAAAAAAGATTGGGTAGGGGTATCGGCAGCGGCCTCGGCAAAACAAGCGGTAAAGGTCACAAAGGACAATGGGCCCGCAGCGGCGGCGGAGTTCGTCCCGGATTCGAAGGCGGACAAACTCCTCTTGCAAGACGTTTGCCTAAACGCGGTTTCAACAACAAGTTTGCAATCACCTACGACATCGTAAACGTAGAAAGTCTCAACGTCTTTGACGAAGGAACGGTAGTAACGCCGGAACTTCTTGCCGAGAAAGGCATTGTCACCGTCAAAAACAACGGCGGCGTAAAAGTGCTTGGCAACGGACAACTTACCAAAAAACTTACGGTTAAAGCCGATAAGTTTTCCGCTTCCGCAAAGAGTGCAATCGAAGCGGCAGGCGGCGTTGCAGAGGTAATCGAATAATGTTTGAAACAATCAAAAATGCCTTTAAGATAAAGGAAGTACGCAAAAAGATTTTGCTGACGATCATGTTTGTGATAATTTACAGACTTGGTTGCTGCATCACAGTGCCGGGACTGGCCGCAATCGAATTTACCGACAGTCAAGGCGCAGGAATTTTGGGCTTGTTGAACTCCATTACAGGTAGCGCATTGAGCCAAGGTACTTTGTTCTCGCTAGGCATTTCCCCGTATATCAACGCATCCATTATCGTGCAGTTGTTGACGGTAGCGATCCCTGCTCTCGAAAGAATGTCCAAAGAGGGCGAAACGGGCAAAGCAAAAATCAACAAAATCACGCGTTGGGTAACGTTGGTTTTGGCAATAGTAAGCGCTGTAGGCGTGGTGCTGTCTTTGGAAGCCAGTAACTCCGAATACATCAACTACAACTTCCTCGGCGGCGAAGGCGTTTTTGCCGACGTTTACGAGGGCGGTTTGCCGGCATTTTTGAGAGCTAACAAGTGGATAATGTACATCTACATCGTCCTCATTTTGGTGGGCGGCAGCATGCTTACAATGTGGATCGGCGAGCGTATCACGGAGTACGGTATCAGCAACGGTATCTCCATGCTCATTTTTGTCGGTATCATCGCTACGGCTGCACAGCAACTTGGCGTATCCTTTGCGGGCGTTGGCCAAGAACCCTTGAATCTTGTCAGTATCGCATTGTTCCTTGTAACATTGGTTTTGGTATTTATGTTTATCGTTTGGGTAGACGGCGCTGAAAGAAAAATCAAGGTGCAGTACGCAAAGCAAGTAAAGGGCAACAAGATGTACGGCGGTCAGTCCACGTTTATCCCCATCAAAGTCAACGCCAGCGGCGTTATGCCTCTGATATTTGCTTACGCTTTGATGAGTTTCCCACAAATGTTGATCCAAACGTTTTGGAGCACAAGCGGTTTTGCCACCTGGTGGACAAAATGGATGACTTCAAGCGGCAACTGGTGCGGTATACTGGTGTATAACGTAGTATTGGCGATATTGATATTTGTGTTTGCGTATTTCTATTCGCAAATACAGTTCAACCCGATAGAAATTTCCAAAAACATCCAAAACAACGGCGGTTTCGTCACCGGTATCCGTCCGGGACGCGAAACCAGCGAATATTTGGCAAAAGTAGTCAGACGTATTACCTTGTGGGGTGCTGTGTTCCTGACCATAATCAACCTTATTCCTTCGGTGCTGTTCTCGCTTTTGCCGAGACTCATACACATCCCTTGGAACCCCACGTTGGTCAGCAGTTTGAGTGCAACAGGTATGTTGATCGTCGTATCCGTAGCGTTGGAATTCCACAAAGCGTTGGAAAATCAAATACTGATGCGTCACTACAAAGGATTTTTGAAGTAATATGAAGTTGATTTTACTTGGCGCGCCGGGTAGCGGCAAAGGCACCATGGCGCAAAAACTCACGTCGGATCTCAAAATACCGCAAATCTCCACGGGGGATATCTTCCGTAAAAATTTGAAGGAAGAAACCCCATTGGGATTGAAGGTGAAAAGCATAATGGCGTCGGGCGCGCTTGTTCCGGACGAAATCACGATTGAAATCGTCAAAAACAGGCTCGCCGAGCCGGATTGCGCCAACGGTTACATTTTGGACGGTTTTCCGCGTTCTATCGTTCAGGCGGAGGCGCTGACTACTTTCCAAACGATCGATTTCGCTGTTAATTTGGACGTCGACAAAGAAACGGTTGTCAAGCGTTTGTCCGGACGCCGCTTTTGTCCCGATTGCAACGGTACCTATCACGTGTCTTCGTTAGGCGACGCAGCCGTTTGCCCAAACTGCGGCGGCAAACTGATTATTCGTGCCGACGACAGCGAGGCCACCGTGCGCGAAAGACTTCGCGTGTACGACAACACGACTTTGCCGCTCATAGAGTTCTATCGCAAGCAGGGCAACCTGTTGACAGTGGACGGTAACGGAACGGTTGACGAAGTGTACGACAGAATTTTGTCTGTTTTGAAAAAATGATTCTAGTAAAGTCCAATTCGCAAATAGCCGAAATGCGCAAGGCTAACATAATAGTGAGGGATACGCTCAACTTGTTGCGCGACCACACAAAGGCCGGCGTTACTACGGAATCTTTGAATAAACTTGCGTACGACTACATCACGAAAGCCGGTGCCGTTCCCAGTTTTTTGAACTATCACGGCTTTCCCGCAAGCGTATGCATTTCCGTCGATTGCGAGGTAGTGCACGGCATCCCGTCCAAGCGAAAAGTTTTGGAAGAAGGACAAATCGTCAGTTACGACGTCGGCGCAATTTTTAACGGATGGCACGGCGACGCGGCTAGAACGGTTGCGGTGGGTTGGATATCTGCCGAGTGCCAAAAACTTATCGACGTAACGGAACAGTGTTTTTTCGAGGGAATCAAAGTTATTAAAGCCGGAATTACCCGACTGGGAGACTTGGGCTACGCTATTCAAAATTATGCCGAAAGTTTCGGGTACGGGGTAGTGCGCGAACTTGTCGGGCACGGCATAGGCCGCGCCATGCACGAAGATCCTAACGTTCCCAATTTCGGAGTCAAAGGGCACGGCATGCGTTTGTCCAGCGGGATGACTATCGCCATTGAACCTATGATAACTATGGGCACGGAAAAAGTCGACTTTATGTCTGACGGTTGGACGGTAAAAACCCGCGACAGAAAGCCTGCCGCCCATTACGAAAATACGATAGCTATCTTGGACGATAAAATAGAAATTTTAAGTTTGTAAGGTGCTTTATGAACGAATGTGACATAAGCGTGGGCAGCGTGGTGCTGTCCAAGCAAGGCCGCGACAAGGGCAACTACTTTTTGGTAATTGCAGTGGGTGACGGAACGGTTTATTTGGCGGACGGCGGAATGCGTAGGCTATCCGCTCCCAAAAAGAAAAACGTCAAGCACGTTTCTTTTTCGGGGGTGCGACTGGAAACGATCGCGCAAAAACTGGTTTCCAACGCCAAAGTGTTCGATAGCGAAGTTAAAAGCGCTTTGAGGCAACTCAATCAACAGCAAGGAGAATCAGAATGTCAAAAGACGATGTAATCGAAGTTGAAGGCGTGGTGGTAGAGGCTTTGCGTAATGCGGAGTTTCGCGTGCGCCTTACAAACAATCACGAAATCACCGCCTACGTTTCGGGCAAATTGAGAATTCACTCCATACGGATTTTGCCGGGAGACGCCGTTAAATTGGAAATGAGCCCGTACGACCTTACAAAAGGCAGGATTGTGTGGCGTTCCAAGGGCGTAAGTACGCCTCCGCAACAGTAAGGCAAGCGCGCTTATAATTCCCGCGCAACAAACGATAAACAAGTCTTAAACCTACAGTTAAAATAAGGAGAAACAACTATGAAAGTTAAACCTTCGGTAAAGCCTATGTGCGACAAATGCAAGGTAATCAAACGTAACGGCAAAGTGATGGTGATTTGCTCCAAATATCCCAAGCACAAACAAAGACAAGGCTAAAATTTTTACCTTGTCCGCTTTTGCGTTGTTTGACAATTAGTCGAAATAACCGCTAGATAATTTTTGTTGTCATTGGACAACCCAAAACAAGCGGATATTTGCGTTGACTAGCCCTTCGGGAATTGAACACCGCAAACCGAAACGCCGTATATCGCGTGTGTTTTACACGTTCCGTTGCGTCCACGTACTGCATGTACGCTGACACAAAGAGAGCGTTATCGATCCCACACAATCTACGCTTTCGGTGCACCGTCAAAAATTTACGGGTTCAAATCCCGAGCGGCTAACAACAGCTCAAAGACGGGATCACTCATGCGAAACGCATTGCAACATCATTCCACTAGGCTTGCAAAGTTTTTCGTGTGTGCATATATAACAAATTTTTCCGCGCGCAAACGGCGGTTGCCCGTTATGCGTGCACAACGTCAGTTGCGTACATTTTTGCGCAACGCGGCAAATACTTGCGCAATCGACGCGCAAAACTTACAGTAAAAAACTCAAAAAAGGAGAACAACAAATGGCTCGTATTTCCGGTGTAGATTTACCCAGAGAAAAGCGTATTGAAATCGGCTTGACCTACATTTACGGAATCGGACGCACTACGGCAAAGAAAATTCTTGCCGAAACCGGCGTCAATCCCGACACCCGCGTCAAAGATTTGACCGAAGACGACGTGTCCAAGATCCGTGACTGTATTGAAAAAAATCTCCACGTCGAAGGAGACCTTCGTCGTGAAGTATCCATGAACATAAAAAGACAAATCGAGATCGGCTCCTACCGCGGCATCCGTCACAGAAAGGGTTTGCCCGTTCGCGGTCAATCTACTAAACAAAATGCCCGCACCAGAAAAGGTCCCAAACGTACCGTTTCTCGCGGCAAAAAGGCTAAATAGGAGGGAAGTCGACAATGGCAGGTAAAAAGGTCGTCAAAAAAAGACGCGATATAAGAAAAGTTGACAAAGGACAAGTGCACATTCACGCTTCCTTCAACAACACAATCGTAACCTTTACGGACATGAACGGCAACGCGCTTTCTTGGTGCAGTTCCGGCAGTCTCGGTTTCCGCGGTTCGCGCAAAAGCACGGCATTTGCCGCTCAGCAAGCGGCGGAAGTCGCGGCAAAAGGCGCAAAGGAATACGGAATCCGCTCTGTTGAAGTGTATGTAAAAGGCCCCGGACAAGGCCGCGAATCTGCAATCCGCGCATTGCAAACGGCAGAAATCGAAGTAACCCTTATCCGCGACGTTTCACCCATTGCACACAACGGATGTCGTCCGCCCAAACGCAGAAGAGTCTAGTTAAAAGGAGAATACCGAAATGGCAAGAAATACAGGTGCAGATTGCCGTCAGTGCAGACGCGAAAAATGCAAATTGTTCCTTAAAGGGGACAGATGCTATTCCGACAAGTGCGCTATCACACGCCGCGGAAAAGTTCCCGGAGTGCACGCGGACAGCAGAAAGAAAGTTACCGAATACGGTTTGCAACTAAGAGAAAAACAAAAAACAAAACGTATCTACGGTTTGCAGGAAAAACAATTCCACAAGTACTACGAGGAAGCCGAACGTATGAAAGGCGTTACCGGTGCCAATATGCTTGTGTTGTTGGAAGAAAGATTGGACAACGTAGTCTATCGTATGGGTTTGGGAGTATCGCGCAGTCAAGCAAGACAGTTTGTCAACCACGGTCTTATCACCGTCAACGGCAAGCGCGTAACTATTCCCAGTTATCAAGTAAGAGTGGGCGACGAAGTAAGCGTAAAGGAAAACAAGCGCGAGCAACCTTTGTTTGTAGAACTTAAACAAGCAAAGAAAGCGGGCAACCTTCCCAAATGGTTGGATTTCGACCCCGCGGCTCTTACCGGCAAAGTATTGGCAACTCCCACGCGCGAAGACTGTGACTTGAGCATCCAAGAGCATATGATTGTCGAGTTGTACTCCAAGTAACAGGGAGCAACACAACTAAGAAGGTTGCGGCGTTTGCGTTTTTGCTGCGCTGCACAAAGCGGAATGCTTACAAATTATTAAAAAAGGAGAATGTTGTCCAATGATGGAAATAGAAAAACCGGTAATGACCGTTGAAGAAAGCGGACAAAACGCCAGCGTAATCAAAATCGTTGCGGAACCTCTCGAAAGAGGCTACGGAATCACGCTCGGTAACGCCTTGCGCAGAGTTTTGTTGGCCGCGCTTCCCGGAGTGGCAGTGGTTGGTCTCCGTATCGAAGGCGTGCAACACGAGTTTTCGACGATTGCCGGCGTCAAAGAGGATGTAACCGACATCATCCTGAACATCAAATGTCTGGCTCTGAAATCGGACAACGAAGATAACGAATTCAGAAAGACGATCTCAATCAACAAAGTCGGTCCGTGCGAAGTTCACGCGGGCGATATAATTACCGATAGCGAAGTAGAAGTGCTCAATCCGGATTTGTACATTTGCACTTTGGAAGACGGAGCCGCCCTCAATATGGAACTGTACGTTGCGCGCGGCTGCGGATACTACTCTATCGAGAAAAACAAAGAACGTAACAAGGAACTCAAACTCAATTACCCCATCGGTTACATACCTGTCGATTCTATCTTCGGGCCTGTTAAAAAGGCCAGCTACAACGTTGAAAGCGCACGCGTGGGACAGGACATCACGCGCGACAAACTGACGTTGGAAGTTGAAACGAACGGCGCGTTTTCCGGCAGAGAAATCGTTTCTTTGGCGGCAAAGATCATCGCCGATCACGTAAAGATGTTTGTGGATCTGTCGGAGAACTTCAACAAGGATATTCTTATCCCGCGTGAAAGCGACAACCACAAAAAGGTGCTGGAAATGAACATCGACGATATGGACTTGTCCGTACGCAGCTACAACTGCTTGAAACGCGCAGGCATCCAAACCGTCGAGGATTTAACCAAAAAGAGCGAGGACGATATGCTTAAGGTACGCAACCTCGGCAGAAAATCGCTTGACGAAGTAATTGCCAAGTTGGAAAGTTACGGTCTGTCTTTGAGAAATAAGGATGAATAGGAGAATAGCACAATGGCAGCACAAAGAAAATTAGGAAAAGCCACCGATCAAAGATTGGCGCTTTTGAAAAATCAAGTTTCCCAACTTTTGTGGAACGGCAAATTGGAAACCACCTTTGCCCGCGCAAAGGAAGTGCAAAAACTTGCCGAAAAGTATATCACGTTGGCGGTCAACAGTTACAAGGATGCAATCGAGGTGGAAAAAGCCAAGGTTGTCAACGGCAAAGCGACTACGGTCAAGGTGCTCAACGACGGCCCGAAAAAACTTGCCGCAAGACGTACGCTCATGGCAAACCTCGCGGACTTACAGGAAACGCGTTTGCCAAAGGAAAGCGGCACGGAATACAAACTCCGTACCAAAACCGTCAAACACCCCCTTATCGAAAAGATTTTCAACGTCTATGCCCCCAAGTTTGATAAACTTGCTGAGGAAAAAGGACAAAAGGGCGGATACACGGCAATTTACAAAATGAATAACCGTCGCGGCGACGCCGCAGAAATGGCGCTTATAGTTGTACTGTAATGATAAAATTGGACATTCCGTTTTTCGGAGTTTCCAATTTGTTCTATCAGTATCTACTAATAATTCTGTGGTTGTAAATATGTTTTATCACGAGATATGTTATCACAATAAACGTAGTTGTAATAAAATATTAAGGAGTCTAAAATGAAAAGAGCGTTGACAGTGCTAATTGTCTTTACAGTATTGCTAAGTTTGGCAACGACAATGTTTGCGTGCCGTGACACGGACTCAGATGACGAAAAAGTATTTTACACCCATGATAGTTTGTCGTCTTATGCATTAACAACCGAACAGGAGCAGTACGCTAGAGAACAGTTTTTACAGTTGCACCCGCTTGAGATAAACGAAGGCGCTACAATTGAAAACGTAAAAGTCAGGAAATGTTTCGGACAAGTAAACGGCAAAATCGTTTTGTCGTTTGATTGGCTTTCATCGAACAATTTTGTCATATGTCGTATAGATGTGGCTTATTTGCCGGTTATGATTTCCGACGTTCCTATTGATCTTATGTGGGATTTGGCACTGCTTTATAACGGAAAAGTTTATAAGTTAGAAGATGCTTTTGAACAAAGCATTCTAAATCATTCCGAATTGGTTGCAATAGCCTTCGCTACCTGGGGTACAGAAGATTTACAACAGTTCCTTCCAATAGAGGCGAATTAAAATGAATAAGTCAAGAAATACGGTAATAAGCAAGTGGAAACTTATTATATTGGTTGGGATATGTGTAGCGTTCATATTTTCGTCATTTTTCGGTATGGGACAAGCCTTTGCCGAGACTTCTGGGAAAATTTATTCAACGGCAACGCTAAACGATGATTTTGCCGATGATAAAGTGATTGTTATGTTGAACGATACTGTGCAGAGTGAGGCGTTTGAAACAAAGTGTATAAATGAAAATTATTGTGTTAAGACGGAATTGCTTACAGATGCTTCTTTTACAGAAGGAAAATCTTCCGACGTCAAAACTACACTGTTGCTTACTTTGAAAGAGAAAAGTAAACAGAATGTTTTGGATGTTATCCATAGATTAGAAAAAGACGATGAAGTATATTTTGCCGCTCCCGATTATAATGTTTCACAATGTGCAGATGGTGACATTGCGATAGTAGAATATCCACAATGGGCGCTAGAAAAGATTTCTGCTCAAAGCGCTTGGGGAATATCAAAAGGTTCAACTGCGGTAAAGGTGGGCGTATTAGACACCGGTATAGACAGTAATCATAGTGACCTGAGAGATAATATGGATTTGACATTAAATCGTGATTTTACGGCTGATGATGCGGCTGCAATTTCTCAACCTACAGATGTCAACGGACACGGTACACATGTCGCAGGCATAATAGGCGCAGCACATAATAATAGTGGAATCAACGGAGTGTGTGAGAAAGTCAAATTAGTGTCATTAAAAGTGCTGAAAGATAATGGTAAAGGATCTCTTTCTTTTTTGTGTAAAGCCATTCAATATGCTAATTCGCAGGAAATACCTATTTTGAATTACAGCGCAGGGGCTTTATCAAGCGATATTGGTGATTATCAAACGCTACTGAAAAATGCTTTACAATCTTATTCGGGATTATTCGTGTGCGCTGCAGGTAATGCGGGTAACGATAATGATACACTTGCACATTATCCTTCTAACTTTGATTTGCCGAATTTAATATCGGTTGCTTCAAGTGATAATAACAACAATAGATCGGACGAAAGTGATTGGGCATCAAATTATGGCAAAACTACAGTTGATTTATTTGCACCCGGATCTGGTATTATAAGTACATACCCGAATAATAAATATGTGAGGCGGTCAGGTACATCAATGGCATCTCCGCATGTAGCAGGAGTAGCGGCATTATTGCTGTCCAAATATCCAAACCTATATCCTGCACAATTAAAATATTATATCACCTCAAATGTGACGAAAAAAGATGCTTTAAGTGACAAATGCGTGTCTGGCGGTATTTTGAATGCTTATGATGCATTGACACATAAGAATCATACACAACACGATTACCACTATTCTTATGAGTGGACAAGTTATACAAAACATAACGCTTACTGTATTTGCGGTGACTACCAAAGTAAGGGACACACGGTAACAACTTCATCGTTCACTTTTGCGATAGGACAATACAAAACGTGTACATTGTGTAAAGGTCTTGCGGAAATGGGTTTTGTTGTTACACCGCCTTTGTCAAATGTTTTTCAAACGTCTACTGGTGTTTATGTAATACTTACCGACTCTAAATACACTGCAAGCAACTACAGTTCTTACAAAGAATATATCGATGAAGTTATTTGACTGATTTAATGCCTGCACTGCTATAATAATAGCAGTGCAGGCATTTTTATTGGTGTTTTCTGCGTGTTTATTTGGATTCCGTGTTGAGCGTGTGTTCTTAGTTATAATTCATGCTCCAATGTGCAAACATGTTTTGATAGACAACCACGACATTTTGCGGTATAATACGTGCGTAATACGACATAGGAGCATTTGTGCATATGAACACGAAAGTAGAAATAACCCGCGACATAAGGTATATCGGCGTAAACGATCACGAAATTGACCTATTTGAAGGGCTGTACGACGTTCCAAACGGTATGGCGTACAACAGTTACGTTATCATTGACGACAAAATCGCCGTTATGGACACTGTGGACGCCCGTTTCGGCAAAGAGTGGCTGTCTAACCTTGCCGCGGCGCTTCCCAAAGGCCGCACTCCGGATTATCTTGTTGTTCAACATATGGAGCCCGACCATTCGTCCAACGTCATCAATTTTTTAGAGGCTTATCCCAACGCCATGGTGGTGGCAAATGCCAAAACTTTTGCAATGGTCAAAAATTTCTTCGGCGAAGATGCAAAAAATTCGTTGGAAGTCAAGGACGGCGAAACCTTGTCTTTGGGGCGCCATAACCTTACATTTGTATTTGCGCCCATGGTGCACTGGCCGGAAGTAATGGTCACTTACGACGCAACGGACAAGGTACTGTTTTCAGCCGACGGTTTCGGCAAGTTCGGCGCGTTGGACGTACAGGACGACTGGGCATGCGAGGCTCGCCGCTACTACTTCGGTATAGTGGGTAAGTACGGTATGCCTGTGCAAAACCTTCTAAAAAAGGCCGCCGCATTGAACATTGAAAAAATATGTCCGTTGCACGGTCCGATACTTTCAGAAAATCTCGGCTACTATCTCAACCTGTACAACACTTGGTCGTCTTACGGCGTAGAAAGCGACGGAGTAGTTGTTGCGTACACGTCCGTCTACGGACATACTCGTGCTGCGGCTGAACTGCTTGCTGCGGAACTGGATAAATGCGGCTGCAAAAAAGTAGTGCTTACCGACCTTGCCCGCAGCGACATGGCGGAAGCAGTGGAAGACGCCTTCCGCTACGGCAAACTTGTGTTGGCCACTACAACCTACAATGCAGAAATCTTCCCCTTTATGCGCGAGTTTGTGCACAACCTTACGGAGCGCAATTACCAAAACCGCACTCTTGCTGTAATTGAAAACGGCAGTTGGGCGCCAATGGCTGCAAAAAAGATCACCGAAGCCTTTGCCGGCAGCAAAAATATCACGTGGGCAGGCACTGTCACGATTTTGTCCGCAATGACGGAACAAAACCGCCACGAAATCGCCGCTCTTGCCAAAGAACTTTGCAAGTAGTTTTATGTTAGTAATTAAAAAGACCTAAACCGTTTATTTCGGTTTAGGTCTTTTGGGTATAAACGAAAAATACAAGATATGTCACGTTCGGCAACACAGGGACGTCCGTCGCATTGAAAATAATCTAATATGTCATTTCGACCAAGCGCAGCGCGTGGAGAAATCTAGCGCAGCGAAAAGAAAGCCATTGAATAATGTATCGCTTACGCTAGACCTCTCCGCTGCGGTCGAGGTGACATAATGAAGTGCTATACGCGTGGCTTATTATTTATCATCCAAACACAAAAGTGACGGTTTTATTAAATATATCTTTGTCAATTTAATGTTTGCTTGTATGTGTGGAGGAAAATGCAGCGTAGAGTATTTGCAAGGCGGCTTGCTGTTGCGTTTTGTCTAGCGAGCGAAACAGAGTAATTATTTCTTGTTCGTTCCGCGACAACACTTCGCCGTATATTTCTATGTTTCCCGTTGCAAAGTTTTCTCTGCCCAAAAGATAGTCCGCGGAAATTTGAAAGCAATCGCAAATTTTAATTATTTGTACATAAGTTGGCTTAATATCTCTTGTCAACCAGTGGCAAACGGTTGAAGCGGGTATATTTGTTTTAATTGAAAATTCTTTTTGACTACCGTTACACTTTTCTTCTATAAGTTCTTTTAATTTTTCAGTAAACATAACATACTCCGCTAAATTTAATTTATGAAATTATTTTTACATAAATTTCATAAATTGAATTGACAATTTGATATATGAAATCGTATAATTATTTATAATTTGATATATCAAATTGCAAAAAAAGGGGGGGGGATTAAATGAAACAAAAAAGTCATCAATGTTGTACTTGCAGAGCGTTTCAAGCGTATTACACAAGGGGATATTGCAGCCTTTTGCGAGAGAAAAACGGATATTGCAGTACGCACAAAAAAGTGGTGGAAAAAAGTGACGGCTGCGGCAAGTGGCACGTCCGTCATATTACGCGGAAAGATCGAATACGAATTGCGCTTTTGTCTATTCCGGAAATTTACGGCAAAATTGCAGTTATCGAACAAATACTGAAAGAAGAAAAAGAAGCGGAGGAAATCCTAAACGACAAGGACGGCTCTGACAATTAACAAAAAACTCATCGGCCTATTAGGCAGATGAGTTTCAAATTGCAATATTTATTTATGCTACTTTATGTTGTGTTTTTGCATTACCGAGTCAAGGTCGCTGCCGTTTGCAAATTCGTACAAAGCGTTTGCGGCGTTGTCCAACGCGGCTTCCAAAGTTTCGCGGTCGCAGTCCTGCACTTGAGAAAGCACGTAGTCGATAAGTTCCATAGGCGTATCTTTGCCAATTCCTACGCGCACGCGTGCAAAATCGGTGGTGGAAAGCATTTGTACGATATTTTTCATACCGTTGTGCGTGCCGGCCGAACCGGACTTGCGTATGCGAACGCTGCCTAGCGTCAAATCTACGTCGTCGTAAACGACGGCTAATTTGCCTTTTTCTATTTTGTACTTGTGCACAAGTTCCTGCACGGCTTCTCCGCTCAAATTCATGTAAGTAAGCGGTTTTGCTAAAATCACCTTTTCTCCGTTAAACCTTGCGTGCGCAGTCATTGCGCGGCATTCGCTTTTGTCAAAAGAGACGTCGAGTTTTTTTGCCAAACAGTCCAAGCACATAAAGCCTACGTTGTGCCAAGTATTCAAATATTTTTTTTCGGGATTTCCCAATCCGATTATCAGATACATTTGCTACCTATCGTTTCAATTTTTAGCATGCGGAAACGTTAATTTTACTGTTTTTTATATTAGCACAAAAAAATGCATTTGTAAACCGGCATTTCGATATACGAAACTGTCGGCGCACTGCAAGTTGCCGCCTTGCAGTTTGCAAGCGGTGCAAGTAGTGCGTACTCTTGTTCTTCAATAATTATAATTTCAAAAACGTTTACAACCGTCCGCTTTTGTGCTAAACTTACCAAGTAAGCGGCGCAGGTCGTTTTGCGCCTACAAAAATATATGTCCTACTTTTTTGATAAAGTAAATAATGCAGAAGCTTACCGCAATCTGCTCAACGACACCCGCAATAAAAATTTTATTGCGGCTTTTGGCGTGCAACCTGCGGAAAAACCTTTTATCGCAGCCAATACGCAAGGCTTTTGTCTGTACGTAACGGCGGACTACGTCGAGGCCCAGCGCGTTTATCGCACGGTTTCCGCTTTGCGCGCCGATACGGTATATTTGCCTGCCGTCGACGACGTGCTTTTGTTCAAACGCAGCGGATCCAAAAATTCCGTCTACGAACGCAACTTTGCGTTGTATTCCGTTTTGCGCGGAGCAAGCGCGGCGGTAGCGACGGTGGACGCCGTCATTCAGCTTTTCCCGCAGCGCGACAAATTTGCCGCGGACGTTTTCACTTTGGAAAAGGGCAAAAATTACGATACGGCAAACGTCGTTTCCCGTCTTATCGCTTGCGGCTACAAGCGCGTGCAGGGCATCTCCGCCGAGGGCGAGTTTGTTTTGCGCGGAGATATTTTGGACGTTTCAATGCCCTTCGGCAAACGTTTTCGCGTAGACTTTTTCGACGATCTTGTCGAGGAGATAAAAGTTGTTACGGACGCCGACGCGCCTTCTCAAAGCGCGGACTTTTTTACCGTCTACCCTTTGTACGAGACAAGCGGTATGCTTGCTTCCGACCTTGCCCAAATAGGCAAACTTGTTGCCAAAGTAAAACTGCCCAACGCGCAAACGCGCTTGCAGCAGATATTGTCGGATATTTCTCTTTCCGCCGCGGACGGTATTGCGGATAATTCTTGGCTGGCTCCCTTTGTGCCGTCGTCGCGCCTTTTCGATTATTTGCCGGAGGGCGCAACTGTGTTTTGGGACGAACCCAAAATGCTTACCCGCCGCGTGGAATTTTTGTACAACGAACACAACGAACGTGTGGCGAATCTCTCCCGCGCAGGAGAAATATTGCCCGCTCACGTTGCCGCTTTGCAGCCGCAGCCCGACGTCTTTTCGTCGTCTTTTCATCAGGCTGCGCTGCAAACTTTGCCCTATCAAACTCAATGGTTTGCGCCTCAACAAATATACAATTTCAAAACGGGTGCCGTTGCCAATTACGCCGTATCAAACGAGGCGCTTGCCTTAGACTTGAAAAATTGGAAACGTTTGGGTTACGAGGTCGTTATCTTCGCGGGAAGCGACGGCGTGCAGCCCGTTGCGGCGCAGTTAGCCGAGTACGGAGTATTTGTCAAGGAAGCGCCGAAATTGGAGCAGAACCTTGCAGACGCCCTTATTTTGCCTGTTGGGTTGGAAAAGGGATTTGTTTCCCATACCAACAAATTGGCGATTATCGGCACGCGCGACATTGGCAGAGGGCTTTCCAGACAGTCTTTGCGCAAGAGCAAAAAGCAAGCGTTTTTATCTGTGGAACGCGGCGACTACGTTGTGCACGACGTGCACGGCATAGGCCTTTGCGAGGGAATACAAAAGGTAACGTCGCCTACCGGCGAAGTCAAGGATTACATCGTCGTCCTCTACAAACATGGCGACAGACTGTACGTTCCCGTAGACTCTACCAATATGCTGTCGCGGTATTCCGGCGGAGAAAATCCCGCGCTTTCTAAAATCGGCGGCGAGGACTTTTCCAAGATAAAAAGTAAAGTAAAGTCCGGCATTCGCGAGATGTCCGTCAACCTTCTTAAACTGTACGCCGAACGGGAAAAATCGCGCGGATTCAAATACCATATCGACGCTTACTTGGAGGAGGAATTTCAACAATATTTCCCCTACAAGGCTACCGACGATCAAATCAAGTGTCAGCAGGAAATCACGCAGGATCTTACTTCCGACAAAATTATGGACAGGGTGCTTGTCGGTGACGTCGGTTACGGCAAAACGGAAGTGGCAATGCGCGCCGCGTTCGACGTTGTGTCTAACGGCTATCAAGTGGCCGTACTTGTGCCGACGACAATATTGGCGGAGCAGCACTATGCAACCTTCCGCGAACGTATGTCGCACTTCGATATCAAGGTGCAGTGTCTCAACCGTTTTCGCAGCGAGGCAGAACAGCGCGCAATTTTGCAAAGCGTAAAGGACGGCAAAGTCGACGTAGTCATAGGCACGCACCGGTTGTTGTCCAAGGACGTCGGTTTCAACAAACTTGGTTTACTTATTTTGGACGAGGAACAGCGTTTCGGCGTGGAGCATAAGGAAAAAATAAAGTCGATAAAAACTTCCGTCGACGTACTTACCCTGTCGGCAACGCCGATTCCGCGCACTTTGCACATGGCGTTGTCCGGTATACGTGATATTTCTACTATTACCACTCCGCCTGTTGAGCGTATGGCTGTGGAAACGTTCGTGGTGGAGGAAAACGAGGCGCTTGTCGCCGACGTCGTCGCACGCGAACTTGCGCGCGGCGGACAGGTTTACTGCGTGTACAATAGGGTACAAAGCATCGACCGGTTCGCTTCGGAAATTCAGGAACTTGTTCCCGACGCCAAAGTCGGCGTCGCCCACGGACAGATGGACGAAACGGTTTTGGAAGACGCTATAATGGCATTTTCCGAAGGAAAAACCAACGTTCTGGTTTGCACGACGATCATCGAAAACGGCATAGATATTCCAAACGCCAACACGCTTATCGTGTGCGACGCAGACAGACTCGGGCTTGCCCAATTGTACCAACTGCGCGGGCGCGTAGGGCGCAGCAACCGCCTTGCATACGCTTATTTTATGTACAGGCGTGACAAAATTCTGAATGAGGACGCCTACAAACGGTTGTCGTCCATTACCGAATACAGCGAATTGGGCAGCGGTTTTAAGATAGCGATGAAGGATCTGGAAATCCGCGGCGCCGGCAATATTTTGGGGCGTGAACAACACGGACACATGATGAAAGTGGGATACGATATGTACGCGCGCCTTTTGAAAGAAACCGTTGCGGAACTGAAAGGTCAGGCGGTGGAGCAAAAAATAAACGTGGATCTGGAAATCGATTTGGAAGCCTACGCTCCGGATGATTATATCAGTCTGCAAAACGAGCGTATGGATTTTTACCGCCGCCTTGCCGATTGCGAAACGGCGGAGGAAATACAATCCGTGCGTTCTCAGCTTGCCGACGTTTACGGAGCGCCGCCCAAACAGGTACAAAATCTTTTTGACGTTGCAACCGTCAAACTTCTTGCCGCAAATGCGGGCGTATCCAAAGTGACCGTAAAGCCAGGACGCGGAGAAATTGTTTTTGCCAAGCGGGAAAACATGATGAATAAGCAGGTATTCGATGCATTGGCGGACAGCGGTACAAGCGTTACCGCCGCGTCTAACGGGTACAGTCTTGTTTTTCAGTCGGCGGATTATATGCAAAAAACGCGTTTGCTTGCCGCGATAACGCGATTTTTGCTTAAACTGCAAAAACAGTGATACAAGATATTGCAAATTGCTTGCCAATTGTCAAAGATAAATGTATAATAAACTAGTATAAATACAGGTATGCCCTTTTTCGATTTTTTTACGGGCGTGCTGTTTTGGGAGCAGTAAAATGAAAAAAGTAAGCAGAGTGCTAACGTTGATATTGGTCGCCGTATTGGTCTTGGGCGTCTTTGCGGGTTGCGGCGTTTTCGGCAGAAACAACGAAAAATACCGCGCTCAAACCATAATGACCGTCGGCAACGAAACTATCACCGTCGGCAAATTTATCGATACTTTCAATAACTACTACAACAATTACGTCTACTATATCCAAGCGGGTTACTACACAGTGGACGACGTTGTGGAATTGACGGCATCTTCTCTCATCAGCCAGTATATGAGGGTGGACGCCTATAAAACCAAAGTCGGAGCCGCACCCTACACGCACAAGTGGGCTACGGAAGGTTTGTCCTTTGCAAACGAAGGATACATGGCACCTTCCGAAATGGAATATACCATAAGATATATCAAATACGTATTGTTTACCACTTTGGACAGTCTTGTGGACGGCTACGTAAAAGCGGATTACGACCTCAAAGAGGAAGAGACGGAAGATACTTCCCGCGACTTTGTGGAATACGATTCTCTTGAAGGTTTCGACACTTATTCCGACTATCTGTACGGTCAAAACTTTGTCAACAAAGATATGGACGAGTACATGGAAAAGAACTACAAAGGGCTTACTCTTTCTACCGATAATATCACCGTTGACAACGAGTACGTTTATGCCGACGCTGCGGCAGCCAAAGATAGACTTGACGCTTTGAACGCCCGTTTGGAGGACGACGTCGCCCCCATTACGTTTGAACAATACAAGGCTTGGCAGGAAAAGGCGTTGACGCAATACAAAAAGAACGTTAAAAACACATATAATTACGATCTTGACAAACTTATCGTTAATCAAGTTGAAGAATACATTTTGTCCGTGATCGTTGCAAAGTACAACCTCGAAGTTTATTCCGAGATAGACAAAAACGACGAAAAATTGCAGGCTTCTGCTCAGGAACTCAACAAACTGTACAACAGTTTGAAAGAACATCAGGAAGCCGGCTTCAACGTAAACAACAACTTCGTCAGTTTTATCGAAGGCCTTACGGATACCAGTTTTATCTATTCTATTCCGGAAGCGTACAAGGACAGTTACATTTACGTCAAGAATATCCTTATTCCTTTCAGCGACGAACAAACGACTATTTTGTCCAACCTGGAAAAGCAGGGGATTTCTACCGACGACAAGCTGTACGTAGACATGCGCAATGAGTTTGCTTCTGCAATTTTGGCGGAAGACTTTTGGACCGAGAAAGACGGCGATAAGACGGAAAACGACAAGCTTCCGGTATTTGACAAAACTGTCGACGGTCAACTTATTATCAAAGCGGACGGCGTTTTGGGCGAATACTTCGGCGACAACGGAATTGTAAAACCGATGACTTTGGAAGGCGCAACCGAACCTCTTTCCAAAAACGAAACGATAATCAAGTTGATGGACCGCTTCAATACCGACGTTGGGCAACATTCCACGATTTACGACTACGTGGTGCGTATCGGCGAAACTCCCGATAATTACACTGCAAAATGGGTTCAAGAATTTGTTGACGCCGCAAACGAAGCGTATACGCTTGCAAACGGCGATGACGGCGGCACGTACGCTTTGGCAGTTTCCTCTTACGGCGTGCATATCGTATATTACGCGGGCAAAGTCGTTGCTCAGGAAATGGACTTCAGCAAAATCGATATTACCGATTTGGAATATGCGCTCAGCCCCGAATACAGAATGTTCAAAAATTATTTTGAAAAGAAGGCTAGCCAATTGACCGAATCGGATACCGACGCACTGCAAAAAGCGTATTATTCCTCAAAGATCGTCGCTACCGACAAACTCGGCGAGTTCTTGAAGGAAAACGATTTCAATTTCGACTTGAAAGATTTCCTCGATCTTTCCAAAGACGAAAATAACTAGATCCGGAAACAAAAATTCCAAAGGCAAATGCGTAAGGCATTTGCCTTTTTCGTTGTCTTGAAGCAGGGACAGATATTTTTGTCGTAATATCTACATAATATAAGTATTATGAAAAAATTAGGTGAAAGTTTTTTGTCGGGAGCGCTGATTTTAAGCCTCGGAGGGTTGCTCGCTAAAATTTTGGGCGCGCTGTATCGTATACCGCTTACCAACATAATAGGCAGTTACGGAATGGGGCTTTATCAGTTGGTATTTCCGCCTTACATTTTGTTTTTGACGTTGGCGCAGGCAGGCGTACCTGTCGCTTTGTCCAAACTGATAGCGGAAAACAATCAATTGGGTAATCCGCAAGCGGGACGCAAAACATTCCGATTGGCTTTTTTGCTTTTATCGGGATTGGGATTATTGTGCGCGGGGCTTATGGCTGCGCTTTCCGGCGTTATTGCGCGTATGCAAGGCAATGCGGAAACTCAGCAGGCGTTTTTGATCGTTGCCCCTGCTTTGTTGTTCGTTCCCGTCACTAACGTTTTGAAAGCGTATTTTCAGGGGCACACCAATATGGTGCCTTCCGGAGTTACGTCGGTTTTGGAACAGGTCGTCAAATTGGTTGTCGGGCTTGTTTGCGCGGTGCATTTTATGCCGGACGTGCACAAGGCCGTTATGGGAGCGGTGTTGGCGATAACAGTCAGCGAGTTTAGTTCGCTTGCTATAATGAGCGTAGTGTATTTCGTCCACCGTAGGCGTAACAAAGCGCTTCCCGTGCGTATTGAAAAAGGCGACGCTTCGGCAGTATTCAAAAGTATTTTTGCTTTGTCCGTGCCTGTAGCGCTCGGAAGTTTTGCAATGCAACTTTCGCAGGTTATCGATTCCGTAATGGTGGTAAACCTGCTTACCGTACCCAATGCTACGCAAATGTACGGTTTGTGGACAGGTCCGGTAAATTCTATGTTGGGTTTACCTATCGCTTTGTCCGGCGGAGTTGCCGTTTCTGCGTTGCCCAATATCACAAAAACCTACTATTCGGGCGATACTGAAAAATTGCACAAGAGTTTCAATTCGGCAATGAAATTGACGCTTGTCATATCTATTCCCTGCGCTTTGGGCATGATTGCGCTTTCCAAACCTATTTTGCAATTGCTGTACGGAAGTTTGCCGGCCGACGAAATCAATACCGCCGCGCTTTTGTTGTCTCTCTCGGGACTTTCGATAGTTTTCCTGTCAGTGGTTCAAACGGGCATTTCCGTTTGTCAGGCGGTGGGCAAGCCTTATGCCACGGTCGTTATTGTATCTTTGTCTATAGTGGTCAAAGCCGTCGTCAACTTGGTTTTGTTACCCAATTCCAAAGTAAATATATACGGCGCTGCAATTTCCGAAACTTTGTGCTATCTTTTTGCTACGGTTTGTGTTATAATCTATTTGAAGGTAAAAGTCGGACTCAAAGCGGATTTCACCCAAAGCGTAATGAAACCGACCGCGGCGGCGCTTTTGATGACTTTGTGCATAACAGTTGCCGTGGCGTTTGCGGGCAAAGTGTTTACTACGACCGTGGGAACGTTGGCGCTCATTGCCATTTGCGCAGTTGTGTATTTTGCAACGCTGTCGTTGTTCAAAGTGTTTAGCCGCGAGGAGCTCTCCCTTTTGCCAGCAAAACAAAAATAATTTTTCGGCGGTGAACAAATGATAACTGTAATAGGTATGGGACGCAGTGCGGGCGACGTTACTTTGAACGCCATAGAAGCAATCGGACGCGCCGACGTAGTGGTGGTCAAATCCAAACTAACCCATGCGGCGGAAGTGGTGACGAAGATCCGCTCCGACGCAATCTATTGCGACGATCTTTACGAACAGACGCAAAATTTTGACGAACTTAATGATGCGCTAGCAAAACGTCTGCAATCTTTTGGTAAACAAAAGGTTGCCTTTTGCGTTGTCGGAGACGGCAAGGACGATACGGCGGTGCAATTGCTGCCCAAAGCGGATTTTGTATGCGGCGTCGGTTTGCAGTCTGCCGTAACGCCTTGCGGCGGTTCCGTGCGCACGTACACCGCTCAGGAGTTTTGTGCTGAAGAATACGTTTTACCTGTGGTCACGGCAATTACGGGCATCGACGACAAGTTTGTTGCAAGCGACGTTCAACTTAAATTGCTTTCGGCTTTCGACGCCGATACTCCTATCGTTATTTCTGCCGAAGCCGGGAACAAAACCGTACCGCTGCAAAGTTTGGTCAAACAGCGTTTCGGTTACGATACGGCAATTTGTATTGCTCCGAAGAAGTTTACCGAAAGACAGGTCTTCGGCTACTACGATGCGGCGAAAGTACTTGCGGTTTTGCGGGGCGAAAACGGCTGTCCGTGGGACAGGGCGCAAACTCACGAGAGCATTACCAAAAACGCGATCGAAGAAGCTTACGAACTTGTCGATGCGATTGAAAAACAAGACAACGCCCACGTTGTGGAGGAATTGGGCGATTTGCTTATGCAGGTGCTGTTCCATTTGGATATAGGACAGGATAACGGCGAATTTACTCCGGACGCAGTGTACTCCGGATTGTGCCGCAAACTTATCGACAGACATCCTCACGTTTTCGGAAACGTCAAAGCTTCTAACGCTGACGAATCGTTGGACGTGTGGAACGCGCAGAAACTTAAAGAACACAAAATAGTCGGTACGGCGCAAAACGTGTCGGACGTGCCCCGCGGAATGTCGGCTCTTTTGCGCAGTCAAAAAGTTCAATCACGTGCGTCTAAGGGCGGTTACGAATTCCAAGACGTATCGCAAGTCGTCGCAAAGGTCAAGGAGGAACTTGCGGAATTTACTGCGGCAGCGGATGCCGACAAGCAAATGGAAGGCGGCGATTTGCTGTTTGCCGTCGTCAATTTACTGCGTCTGTGCGGTGTTGACGGTGAAACGGCGTTGCTGCTTTCTACAGAAAAATTTTGCAATAGAGTATCCGAGTGCGAGCGTCTGTTGGAAATTCGCGGGAAAAAACTCGTCGATTTAAGCGGTGAACAGTTTGACGCATTGTGGGATGAGGCAAAGGGAAATGTCGGTTGAGACGTTGTTTGCAAACGCTCCGGCGCGCACGATACTCGCGCCCATGGCCGGTTACACCGACGCGGCTTTTCGCAGTATTTGCCGCGATTACGGCGTTGGGCTAACCGTTACGGAAATGGTCAGCAGCAAGGCGATAGTAATGAACAACGCTCTTACAAAAACGTTGTTGGCGCAATTACCTTCGGACAAGCCGTCTTTTGCGCAAATTTTCGGACACGAACCGGACGTAATGGCAGCAAGCGTGCAAATTCCAGAAATAGTCCGTTACGACGGTGTAGACATAAATATGGGATGTCCGGTCAAAAAAATCGTCAATAACGGCGACGGTTCCGCATTGATGGAAAATCCGCGTTTGGCCGCGCAGTGCGTTTCCGCCGTAAAAAAAGCAATAGGGGCCAATCAACTTTTGTCGGTGAAATTCCGTTTGGGCGTAGAGGACGGTCGCGGCGTCGCCGATTTCGCCAAAGCGGTGGTAGACGCAGGGGCGGACTTTGTTACGGTGCATTTCCGTACTCGACGTCAAATGTATTCGGGCACGGCGGACTACTCTGCGTTGTCTCAAATCGTCAAGTGCGGCGTTCCGGTTTTTGCAAACGGTGACGTTACAACGCGCGAACAATATTTACGTTTGACGGATAACGGCGCTTTCGGGGTAGCCGTAGGACGCGGCGCTTTGGGCAAACCTTACGTATTTGCACAAATCGCCGATATGTCTTATAATATGGACGTAGAGAATACGGTTTTGCGTCACATAGATTTGCTCAATACTTTTTTGCCTCACCGCGTAGTAAATAACGAAATGAAAAAGCACGTTGCTTTTTACCTTAAAGGCATGCGCGGAGCTAAACAAACTTTAATAAAAGTTATGACGGCAAAAGACGTCGCGCAAATAATCGACGTCGTGTGTAAATTCTTTTTGGAAAATCCTCATTACCGCTTGGTTACGGAGAAATAGTACAAATATTTGGATCGTCAGGCAAGTTTGCGTATTGATACCGCGATTGTACGTCAACGCGCAATTTCGGTTTTTGCTGTTCAAACCGCTTTTGCTATAAAACAAAGAAGGTACCAACAAATGATTAACGTAGTTTTAGTCGAACCGGAAATTCCTCAGAACACCGGCAATATAGTTCGCACGGGTGCGGCGACGGGAAGCGTAGTGCACTTGGTGAGGCCTCTCGGCTTCGATACTAGCGACAAGATGTTGAAGCGCGCTGGTCTGGATTATTGGAAAGATTGTCGTATATTTTATTGGGACAATTTCGAAGAGCTCCGTCAAGCGCATCCCGACGGCGAGTTTTATTACTTTTCTACCAAAGCCGCCCAAAGTCATTGCGTGCCTAAGTACGGAGATAACGTATTTTTGGTGTTCGGTAAGGAAACTAAGGGATTGCCGGAGCAACTTATTCACGATAACTACGACCGCGCAGTGCGTATCCCGATGTTGGCCGATACCCGTTCGCTCAATTTGTCCAATTCCGTGGCCGTCGCAGTTTACGAGGTCTTGCGTCAGCACGGATTCGACGGTTTCAACTTTATTGGACGTTTGCGCGAATTCGACGATAAATAAAGGAGATACTTATGTCAAAAATAGAGAGTTTTGAAATTTTTATACCTCAACTCAACCGCTCGCGCACGGTTTGGGTGTATCTGCCGGACAACTATAAACAAATGGGAGAACCTTGCCCTGTAATTTACACTCAGGACGGTCAAAATTTGTTTTACGACAAACTGACCGCCTACGGTATGTCTTGGCACGCGGACAAAGCCTTGGACGCAATATATAAGCATACCGGACGCGGCGCAATAGTGGTGGGCGTAGAATCCAACGATAAACACCGTTTTTCGGAATACAGCCCGTGGAAAATTGCGGTTGGAGCTTCCGGTAATGCTCGTTCCTCTGCAAAAGGTTGCAATCGCGGAGGCGAAGGCAAAAAGTATGCCGAGTTCTTTGCCAAAACGTTGAAACCGACAATCGACGCAAAATACAACACTGACAAAGAACGTAACGCCACTGCTATTATCGGTAGCAGTATGGGCGCTTTTATCAGTTGTTACTTGGGTCTCACTTATCAGCGTATTTACGAAACGATGGGGTTGTTTTCCACTGCTACGTATTTCAATCAAGCGGCTTTTAACCGCTTTATCAAAAAAACTCCGCAAACGCTTCCGCAACATGCACTGGTATATTGCGGAGGAAACGAAGGCGATTTGCCCAAATATAACGGTTTCGTTTCCGACTGTTCGTTAAAATTGTACAAGGCTCTTGCCGAGAGAAGCATATCTTGCGAACTGTTGGTCAACTCTCAAATGAAGCACAACGAAGAAGCTTGGGAAGTGTATTTCCGCAAATTTGCATACGACTTTTTGGAACGCTACGAAGATTTCAAACAATCGCAAAAATAACGCGGTTCCCTTTTCGGCAGGCGTTCTCCCGACGTCAAACGTCTTTACAAAACGGAGTTTGTGTTGTATAATTGCGGCATGAAAATAATTTTGGCTAGCAATTCGCCCAGACGCAAGGAGCTGTTGTCAAAAATAGTCCCTGCTTTCGATATTATTCCGTCCGACGAGCCGGAAGTATCTTCGGCAACGGAACCTACCGCTTTTGTCAAGGAATTGGCTTTTCACAAGGCAATGTCCGTTCACGCACAAAACCGCGACGCACTTGTTATTGGATGCGATACGGTGGTAGATTTGGACGGACAGATACTCGGCAAACCGTCGACTCCGGAATGTGCAAAACAAATGCTGCACGCATTGTCCGGTCGCACGCACTTCGTACATACGGGCACATTTATTATTTACAAAACGCAGATGTATTCTTTTTGCGAAAGTACCGCCGTTACTTTCAGGACGCTTACCGAATCGGAAATAGACGTTTACGTGTCCGGCGGTGCGGCAATGGACAAGGCCGGTGCTTACGGCATACAGGAGTGCGGCTTTGTTGAGAGTTACGACGGCAGTTACGACAACGTGGTGGGCTTTCCTACCGAACGCATAGAAGAAATTTTGAATACGCTTATCAAAGGATAAAACGTTATGGCAAACTACGAATTGGTATTTGATTTAGGTTCTCAATACATTTCCGCCGGTCTCAAAGAGGACGGTTTTTACGACAAAATACCCTCCGTCGTGGCATACAGCAGCGACGCAAAGCAAATAGTTGCGGTAGGCACGGATGCGGTCAATATGTCCAAAATCAACACTGCAATCAAATTATCCCATCCTATATTGGAAGGCGCGGCCATCGACGCCGACGGAGTGAAAGCGCTTGTTTCCACGCTCTTAAGCCGTTTGCTTTCCAAACGAGTCAACGTATTTAACAGGTTTTTGGCCACTTGCGTAGTGCCGTGCGGACTTATCAGTACGGATAAGAAAAATATTGAAAGCATATTTTTGGGTTTGGGCGCTCGTTCGGTAGATTTTGTAGAAACACCCATCGCCGATAGCGTCAAGCTTTTTTCCGAGTTCCGTGCGCGCCAAGGCGTCGTCGTTGATATCGGTTACGAATGCACGGATTTGGCCGTGGTGTACGGCGACGGCATAGTTGCCGGCTGTACTCTGTATTACAGCGGCAAACAGCTTACCGAGTCGATAGGTCAGCGTATAAGTTCAAAGTATCTTTTGCGTTTGCCTCCGGATCAGGCGGAATATCTCAAACTCAATTGTGCAAGTTTGTATTCCAACGATACTACGGTAGTCACCGTCAACGGTCAAAATGCTCAAAACGGCACCGTGGAAAAAATCAACGTCAGTTCCAAAGAACTGTACGACACGGTGGTGGAGTTTGTTACTCAATACGTCAAAGTTATCGAAAGCCTGCTTTCCAGCATCCCGCAGGAATTGCAAAATTCTATCAAAAACGAGGGCGTTTTACTTTGCGGAGGCGGCGCCAAACTTGCAGGATTGGATCTGTTTTTACACAACGAGTTGGGCGTGCCGGTGCGCATTGCCGCCCGTCCTGAATATGTTTCTATCGACGGTGCGTTGGCGTGGAGCAAGTAGTATTTCTTTCGACAAAAACATATAAAATAACTAGTAATTTTTATTATTTATTCCCAATGTAATTGACAAATATTTCAAAACACTCTACAATGTGCGTAGAGTGTTTTTTTGTTGAAACACAAATTTAAGAATAGATCCGGAGGAACGAAGAAAATGAACTTGAAAGGCAGCAAAACGGAACAAAATCTTATGGCTGCGTTTGCCGGCGAAAGTCAGGCTCGCAACAAGTACGATTACTATGCAAGCAAAGCAAAAAAGGACGGATACGAACAGATAGCCGCAATTTTTGCCGAAACTGCGGCAAACGAAAAGGAACACGCAAAAATGTGGTTCAAACTTTTCCACGGAATCAACGGAACGTTGGATAATCTGGCGGACGCCGCCGCAGGAGAAAACTACGAATGGACGGAAATGTACGCGGAGTTTGCAAAGATTGCCGATGAAGAGGGCTTCCACGATATTGCGGAAAAGTTCCGTCAAGTCGCCGCAATAGAAAAGTCGCACGAGGAGCGGTACAATAAACTTGCGTCTGCCGTAAGAAACGGCGAAGTGTTTGTAAAACTTACGGAAAACGTTTGGGTTTGCCGCAACTGCGGTCATATTCACGTTGGTAAGTCCGCTCCGGAAATTTGCCCCGTTTGCGCTCATCCCCAGTCGTATTTTGAACTTCGCAGCGAAAACTATTGAAATCTGCTCTAACGTACACAATTAAGTAACGTGCGAAAAGCGGTGGTTCGGATTGGAGTGTACTCCAAATCTGACGTGTCCCCAAAAGTTAGGTTCTTTTGGGGAATACGTCAATTCGGACTGTCGTTTTTTATGCTAGCGGAGTTAGTTGGTTTGTTATTGCGTGTTTCTTTTGTAAATAAATGGGGCTATATAAAAGTAACGGCGACCTTCGTTAGAAAAAATAATGCATATTTACAGAAAAAACTTGTAAAAATTTGCTTGACATCGATTGCGCTATGTAGTAATATAAATAGGCTGTTCAATTATCAGTAACAGCATCGACGCTTGAAAACAGAATAGTAAAGAAGAAAAAATAAGAATTGAAACACAGTCAA
>JAMPEJ010000003.1 GCA_023665205.1 Corallococcus sp. | reverse complement strand
CCGCGCAAGACAAACATTTATGTCATTTCGACCAAGCGCAGCGCGCGGAGAAATCCAGCGACAGCGTAGTATCGCTCGGTAGTTCGACTTGGTGGCCGCGATCTCACTCCGTTCGATATGACTCCAAGTTAGAACCCTCTCGTTTCTGTTGCTCACAATGTACGCAATTTTCAAGCGGGCAAAGACAAATAATCAAGAATTTATTTCAATCTCGCCGCTTTCGTAGCATTCGCCTTCGGCGTTCGCTGCAAGCGGCGTTTTTTTGTACAGCTGCCGTTGTTTTTTGCTTTTACAGTCTATTACGCTTGCAAAAAACAATATCGATGTCGTATAATTAGTAAAAATTCAATTTCGGAAAATCAAATGCTTCAACAGGGAATCAAAAACTATTTCAAAAATCTCAAACTCTTTTTTACCCCAATGGGCGCAATGTTTTTGGGGTTGGTATTCGGCGCGTCGGTGTTTTTTCCGGTGACCGTTGCCGCTTTCAAACAGTTGGCAGAGGGCGTAAACGAATTGTCGCGGCAATTTAACGTAGATTTCAATCAATTGTTCAAAAGTCTGTTCGATTCCGTAGGTAATTTGGATTGGTCCAAGCCTTGGGACGCTATCCAGACTATGTTTTCCAACGATTGGCTGAAAGAGACGGTTGCCAAAAGTTTGGAAGCCTTGTTGGGCGTGGATTACCAAACGTTTTCTCAACAGATTACAGAGCTTATGTCAACGTTTTCCACGCAGGTTTCCGCAGGTTTTGCCGTGCTAGTGATGTTCTTTGTTTTGGGCGTGGTCGGCGGATACTATCTGACCGCGTTTTTGGTGCGTCGCAGCATTGCAAGACGGGCTTGGTGGAAGTTTCTTCTTGCCTATTTGGTAGATTTTGTAGTAAACGTTGCTCTTTTGGTTTTGGGCGTGTGGCTTGCCGCTTTGTGGAAGTACAGCGCAATCGTTTTTGTTTTTGTGGCGTTTGTGCTTTCGGGATTGGTTTCTCTAGTTAGCGCCTACGTAATGCAGGGCTACAAAAAAGTATCTTTTCAGCAAGTCGTCAATTTCAAAAACGCCGTACAGTATATGTCGTCTGCTTTGATAGTTTGGGTGATCAATTTGGCCGTTTGCGTTTTGGTTAAAGTAATTACCAACAATTTGGTGGCGACGGTCGTAGCAATTGCTCTTATAGAAATCGTAATTCCGGTAAATAAATTGAATGCAGAAGCTTACGTCAAATCTATGGTTGACGCTGCTACGGGCGTTTACGGGGCAACTTTGTTATCTTCGGCAGAATCGGATAAAGACGGATCTGCAACGGAGTTTTCGGAAGATACGCCGGAATTGCCCGAGCAGAAGAACGATACGACGGCATCGGAACAAACCGAATCGGAGGTTGACAAGATGACGGAAAACGTATCCGAGTTACAGTCGGCGGACGTTTCGCCCGTTGCGCAAAACAAGTCGGACAAAAGTAAAAAAACTTCCGAAGCCAATTCCGACAAAAGAGGTAAAGCGTGAAAAGTCTTAAACATCTTTACAAAAAAGGTATCGGGCCGTCCAGTTCGCACACAATGGGCCCTGCAAAAGCGGCGGAGCGTTTTTTGAGTATACCCTGCCAAGCGGACGATTATCAAGCGGTGCTTTACGGTTCTCTTGCCGCAACGGGCAAAGGTCACGGCACCGATAGGGCGATACGGTCGGTCTTTTCGTCGCAGTCTAAAAACGTTCGCATTTCTTTCGATTTGCGCTCCAAGTGCATACATCCCAACACTTTGGATTTTGTCGCGTATCTTAAAGGAGAAGAAGTGCTGCGTAAGCAGTACTACAGTGTCGGCGGCGGCGAGGTCGTTTTGGCAGGAGAAAATCTTGCCGAGCAGTGCGAGGTTTACCCTCACGACAGTTTTGCTCAAATAAAAGAATACTGCCGCAAATATAATTTGGATCTGGCGCAGTACGCCTTGGCGTTCGAGGGCGAACAAATCTTGGATTACGTCGCAGATATGTGGAAAACAATGAAGTCGGTTATTGACGACGGTTTGCAGGCGGAAGGCGTATTGCCGGGCGGACTCAATGTGGTTCGACGTGCAAAAAAACTGTTTTGCAGTCCGCAAAAAAAGGAAAGCGCACAGTCCGAACAGGATAGGATCGTTGCCGCTTACGCTTTTGCCGTCGGCGAGCAAAATGCGGCAGGATGCGAAATTGTCACCGCGCCTACTTGCGGCGCTTCGGGTGTTTTGCCTGCGGTTTTCAGATACTTTCAACAACAGACCGGATGTGAGGACGGAGATATTGTCAACGCATTGCTGGTTTCCGGTATTGTCGGAAATCTTGTCAAAACCAACGCCAGTATTTCCGGCGCAGAATGCGGTTGCCAGGCGGAAATCGGCACGGCTTGCGCAATGGCGGCTGCTGGACTTGCGTATCTAAACAAAATGACGTTGGACGAAATTGAGTACAGTGCGGAAGTGGCCCTAGAGCATCACTTGGGTCTTACGTGCGATCCTGTATGCGGTTTGGTGCAAATCCCTTGTATCGAGCGCAATGCCGTCGGCGCAATGCGTGCTATCAATGCCGTAAGTCTTGCAAGTTTCCTTACGGACAGCCGCAAAATCTCGTTGGATACCGTAATATCGGTCATGTATCAAACCGGACGCGATTTGTCGGAAAACTACCGCGAAACTGCCAACGGCGGTTTGGCAAAGGTATACAAGTCGTCGTAGTGCGTTTTGAGTTTGCGGTGCGACCCAAAAAACGAACAGGCTCGGTTGGGTATAAACGTAGATATAAATAAACGTTTATCGGTTAGATAATTTTATACGTACTTATCTTATACAAAAACGCCGCCGAAATTTCGGCGGCGTTAGTCAAGGCAAATGAGGAGATTAAACATAAACACAAAAGAGGGTTAAAGGTAGCCTTGACTGTGTTTACTATAACGTATATTTCTTTAACTACGCTTAAAAAACGCATTTTTCCGTGTTTTATAAAAATACCTTCTTGTTGAAAAGTTGTTCTGTCGTTTTCTGATTTTTGTTTTTCCTATTATTGCGTCATTCAGTCGCGTTTCAGCGCTGAAATATACAATTTGTTTCAGTCCTTGACGGGGCTTGAATTTGCACGCATTCTGTGCTAAAATATTTTTGTAACGTTTTTGCGTGTTTTGCGCAAGGGAGTTTTCATGAAAGTATTGATAGTGGATGACGAAGTAAAATTGGCGGACGCTTTGGGAGAAGTTTTTCGCAGAAACAAGTTTTTGGCCGACGTGGTTTACGACGGCGAGGACGGATACTTCTATGCAAAAAAAGGCGACTACGACGTAGTTGTTTTGGACGTGATGATGCCCAATATGGACGGTTTTCAAGTGGTGCAAAAATTGCGTCAGGTCAAGTGCAACGTGCCGGTTTTGATGCTCACTGCCAAAGACGAAGTTTCCAGCCGCGTCAAAGGGCTGGATTGCGGTGCCGACGACTACCTTACAAAGCCGTTTGCCACGGAGGAACTGCTTGCGCGCGTTCGCGCTCTTGCACGCCGTCAAAGCGAACTTGTGTACGACAGTTTTTCCTACTGCGGCACAGTTTTGAATACCGGCAATTACACCCTGTCTTGCGGAGACAAAAGCGTCTCTTTGGGCGCCAAGGAATACGAAATTATGCGTTTGCTTATTTCCAATCCCGCGCAGGTCATCAGCAAAGACGCAATAATTTCCAAAGTGTGGGGGTTGGACAGCGACATTACGGAAAACAACGTAGAAGCGTATATGTCCTTTTTGCGCAAAAAATTGTTTTATATCGGGAGTAAACTTACAATTTCCTCCAAGCGTTTGTTAGGGTACTTTTTGGAGAAGGAAAATTGATAGTAAACCTACGCAGAAGAATCGTCGCAATAAACGTCGTTTTGGTCAGTCTCATTATGTTCGTAGCCGTTATAGCAACGTTTTCTATGGGTTTTTCCCGCATCAACGGCGAGCGCGACAAACGTTTGAAATCCGCGTTGGAATTCGATCCTACGCAAAACGTTCCGGACGAAACGGTTTTTAACGATATCGTTTTTATCAAATACGATACCGAAGCAAAGGAAATCGTGGGTTGGTATTTCGGCAACGGCGCCAATTTGTCTCAGGAATATATCAGCGACAAAGTACAAAACATAGTTCAATCAAAAGACGACAACGGTTGGATAGGCGGCAAATTGCGTTATGCAAAGGTTGAGGACGGCAATTTCGTCAAAATTACCGTCAACAGTTTGGAAGGCAAAAACAGCGGTATACCGGTATATACTGGTATTGTTTTAGGCGCTATGTTTTTGGGTTTGGTTGGATATCTTATTATCAGTTTGGTGCTTTCCAAAATAGCTTTGAAGCCTGTTGAGGAAAGTTGGAACAAACAAAAACAGTTTGTCGCAGACGCTTCTCACGAACTTAAAACTCCGCTTTCCGTCATTATGGCAAACACCGAAATTATCGCCTCGCATCAGGAAGAAACGGTGGCAAGCCAAATGCGGTGGATAGAAAACACCCGCAGCGAAGCCAAACGCATGGCGGATTTGGTGGCGGATTTGTTGTTTTTGGCTAAAAACGACGACGGGCTCAAAGTACAGACGGAGGATACGGATTTTTCCGATTGCGTCAATACCATCGTTTTAGGTTACGAGGCTATTTTTTACGAAAACGGCAAGGCTTTCCGTTACGATATTGCTCCGGACGTCCGAGTGACAGGTAACGCCGCTCAGTTAAAGCAGTTGGCTACTATTTTGTTGGATAACGCCAACAAGTATTCCAAAGGCGAAGGTAACATAGAATTACGCTTGCAGGCGTCGGGGAAACACGTTACGTTGACCGTATCTAACGACAGCGAACAATTGACGGAAGAACAAGTCAAACACCTTTTTGATAGGTTTTATACAGTGGATTTGTCCCGCAACCGCAGCAGCGGCGGAAACGGCTTGGGATTATCGATCGCGCAAGCAATTTGCCAAACTCACGGAGGGGATATAAGCGTTCATTGTGAAAATTCCCGTACCGCTTTTACGGCAACTTTGCCGTTGAAGCGTTCAAAAAAGGACTCCGACAAGTAGTTTTTACAATAATATCTTTTATAAATATATAATTAAGCCGACGGCGCATTTTACCGTCGGTTTTCAATTGTAACGTAACTCGGGCTGACGTTTTATCGTAATAGTTTTGCGTAACGGTATTTTGTTTTTCGTAAAATCTTGTCGTATTTTGTCTCAGATCGCAGCCGATATGGTATAATATTACCGGAAATCGTCGATCGCACGCCAACAGCCGCTAAAACCAAATGATTGCAATTTCAGCAAATGTTTTAGTATCGTCAGGTGGCAAATAAATTTTTTTAAGGCGCTCTTTTAAGAATCGAGAGTTTTTTGCGGTGGATTATAAAGAAACGTTACCGAATTATTGCAACGGATAAGCATATAGCAAATCATAAGGAAATTACAAAATGACTGCAAACGATTTTAATATCTCAGAGCACAAAAAACCGCAAATCACCGTAGTCGCCGCATTGATTTGGCGTGACGGAAAGTTTTTGGCATGCCGCCGTCCTCAAAACAAATCCCGCGCTTTGTTATGGGAATTTGTCGGCGGAAAGGTGGAGCGCGGCGAAACCAAACGGCAAGCTCTTGTTCGCGAGTGTGAGGAGGAACTGGCAATTGCGGTAAAGGTGGGTAAACAGTTTTATCATACCGTTCACTCCTACGACGACGTTACGGTAGACTTGACGTTATTTAACGCGGAAATATTAAGCGGAGAACCTACTTTGATGGAGCATGCGGAACTCCGTTGGATAACGCCCGATCAAACGGACGAATTGGAGTTTTGTCCTGCGGACGCACCAGTATTACAAAAGATAAAAACCGATTTCGGCACTTCTGACTGTTAGGCGATTTTTGTCAAAAAACCGATTTGTATCGTCACAAATTTTTCAAATCGGTATTGACACGGGCAAGTACAAAGTGTATAATTTAACGTAACAATTTTTCTTACAGGTTAGTATGAAAATAATTTCGAGAGGAGAAAAATGCAAAAACGAAGCGCAATTTTGATTACGTCGTTGATGGTTGCGATAGTTTTGTGCGCAGCCGTTTTGCCTTGCGTATTTGCAGGGAACGGCGTTGCGTCTGCGGCGACAGGCAATTATTACGCGCCTATAACGGCAACGGGCGGTACGGAACTGTTGGGACAATTGCACGACCTTATCACTTCCACGCACACAAAGTATACAAGTTATAACGATTGCAAAACTCCGTCCACTGTTCAAAAAACCGACGCCGGCAGCGGCAACGGTAAGGTCATGGAATTTTATTCGCAGGCTGATATCGACGGTTCTTGGGGACAAGGTAATCAGGGGACTTGGAACCGCGAACACGTGTGGTGCCAAAGTTTGTCTAACGATTTGTGGGGAGAGTCCGGCGGCGGTAGCGATCTTCACCATATACGCCCCGTGGAAAGTGGACTCAACAGTGCACGCGGCAATCTTAAATACGGTGTAGCTGTTTCAAAAAATAAGGTTTACTACGAGGATCACAACAACAATCCGGTAGCGTTGGGCGGATATATCGGCAACAGCGTTTTCGAACCTATCGACAGCGTCAAGGGCGACGTTGCCCGCATAGTGTTATACGTATATACTCACTACAATACCTACAGCAGTTCCATATTCGAAGGTCACGCTACGACAAATGGAAGCAGAGCGTCCGGTTCTTTCGGTAATTTACCCATTCGCAACGTTATCAGCGCAAGTTCGGACAAAGCGGCGTTTAGTATGCTTATGTCTTGGAACGAACTGGATCCGGTTGACGACGTGGAGCGCAATCGCAACGAGGCGGTGGCAGATATACAGGGCAACCGTAACCCGTTTATCGATCATCCCGAATATGTTTCCGCAATTTGGGGCGACGGCAGCATAGGCGGCGGCGATACGCCTACCAACGAACTTACTTTGAGCCAGACGTCTCTTGTATTGTGCGTAGGCGAAACTGCCAACCTTACGGCTACTACAACGTCCGGTACTCTTTCGTGGAAATCTTCCGATACGTCGGTTGCGTCTGTTTCGGCAGGCGGCGTCAAAGCCAACAAAGTCGGTACTGCTGTGATTACAGTCAGCAACGGAACAACGTCGTTGCAATGCGTAGTAACCGTAGTGGAAGGTTCTCCCGCAGAATTTTCGCAATTGGTCAATGGAATACAAAACTGTCAGACCCTGGAAGAAAAGTTCATTGCAATCAAGTCGGCTCTTACCGTTTATTCGATGTTGGATGCTACGGAAAAACAGTCCGTTGCATCGGATTATCAAACCTTACAGTCGGCAATTGCAGATTATAATAACGCCGCGCAGGCCGTCAACGACGACATGACGGGCGCAATAGCAAGCGCCGTAGCGGCAATGGCTGTGTTTGCAGTGGTACTTAAAGTCGTTATGTATCTGCTAAATAACAGGTTGATGTAGGAGGAACGCGACGATGAAAAGAAAGTTGTTTTTAACGATCGTATGTTTGTTGCTTGCGCTCCTGTGTCTCGTCGGTTGCGCAGATTATTCCAAACAGTTTGAAAAAATAAACAAATTGCTCAATGCCGAATATTCCGCAATGAGCCTTACTGTAACCGTCACAAAAGATTTAGACGAATTTGTAAGCGAATTTAACGTAACGTACGGCAACAACGATACTTCTAGCGTGGATTTTGTAGTGCGTCGGCTTGCAACGTTCGACAATTCCGATACGCTGCCCGATTCGTTTATCAATACGTATAAAGGGAGCGCAACGGTCAAGGGCGGTCAAGTAACAAGCGTCAGCGGCGACGTTCCGCAGGACGTAAAACTCGAAGCCGTAGTTGGACGCGGATTGACTTTCCACAAAAATTATTTTTCCGACGTCAATGAAAAAGGCAGCTATTTGACGGCAAAGGTGACCAAACCTCAGGCGTTTTTTGGCGATTCGGATTTTACGTGTAAGCCTGATACTATGATCGTGACGGTCGGCTACGGCGATCTTATCGACTACGTGCGCATACAATATACCTCAAACAGCGGTTCTAAAGTAGTGCTTATGTACTCTTTTGTACCGCCGCAAATCTAAAATATATTCAGTACCCCGAAAGCGTGTCTTTTGGGGTATCTCTCAAAAAATAAACTATTATATGGTTTTGTATAGACGGAGATAAAAAATAATTGCGTTTTTGAAACGATATGATCTTGGAGGAGAAAAAGTGCAAAAAACGTTTATAAAAAGTTTTGCGGCATTATTTTTGGCGCTTGCCCTTTTGTTGGGACTTGCACAAGCGTTATTGCCGACAAGTCGGGCCTATGCGGCCGAAGCGGAGTGGAATAATCCGTACGACGGCACGTACTACAATAATCTTAACGAAAACAACGACGGTACTGCGTTTCGTTCGGACCTTGCAAATCTAATTACTTCAACGCATAAAACGTATACCGTTTACAACGGACAAAGCGAACTCGCGTTAAACAACGTTTGGCCCAAAACCGATATCGATCCGAATACCGGTAAAATGCTGTGGTTCTATACCGGTACTCCGCGCGACGGTTTCGGCGGTACGTCCAACCGCGAGCACGTTTGGCCTAAAAACAGCGGTAAAGCGTTTCCTGCCGAATCCGGTCCGGGAAGCGACGCTCATCACCTGCGTCCTACCGACAGCACGCTCAATTCTACACGCGGAAGTTTGCAATTTGGCGAAGTGGCGCAAACGGCGAGCAACGTTGCAAAGGAAAACGGTCAAATAACTTACGGCAATTATTCTTTGTACGGAGCGGACGCTCTTTGTTACAAAGCAAACGGTTATTTCTATCCTGCCAAAGGATATCGCGGACAGACTGCGCGTATCTTGATGTATATGCAAACGCGTTGGGGTGACGACAATAATTTGCGGTTTGTTCTTGGAATCGGCAGCAGTAAAACCATCGGCGATATCGAAACTCTGTTTAAGTGGCATTTGCAGGAACCTCCTACAGAAGCGGAAATATACCGCAACAACGCTGTTGCCGATATTCAAGGTAACCGCAATCCGTTTATAGACCATCCGGAATACGCCGCAAAGATTTACTGCTATGACGGTGAAAGTTACAATTCTGCGCTTCTCAATGTTTTGGCTACGGTGGGCGATCCCTACGATAACACAAACGTAGAACCTCTTGTTGGTCTGTCTTTCAATTCCGCGTCGGTCACTTTGCCGGTAGGGCAATCGACAACTCTTTCAGTCGTCAAAAATCCCGTCAACGCTCGCGCGCGCATGACTTGGAGTTCTTCCGACAGTACGGTTGCGTCAGTTACAAACGCGGGAGTGGTAACGGCAAAGGCAGGCGGTACCGCCACTATTACTGCGACCGATTCGGAAACCGGCATTTCCGCGTCTATCAAGATTACCGTAAAAGCCGTAACGGGTATAGTTGTTTCCGGTGCGGCAACAAAACTGCAATATACCGAGGGTGAACGGTTCGATCCTGCCGGACTGGTAGTTACTGCCACTTACAACGACGGCACTTCGGCAGACGTTCCGTTAGATACTTGTTTGTGGTTGGACGGAACGACAAATTTGGTCGACTTGTCCGCAGGAACGACAACGGTTCTTTGCAAACTCGGCAGTCTGACGCAAACCGTGGAAGGCATAACGGTGGAAGAGTATCAAGGCGGCGGTACGGAGTCAATTACTATTGATAATTTCAGCAAAGCAAGCTATTCCTGTCAGAACTGGAAGACGGCAAATATCGAGGGCATTGCTTTTTTGTACACTTCCGGCGGCAAAATGCAATTTAACACCGGCAAAGGCGGATGCTATTTTGCAAGCAACAAACCTGCTCCCGGCGGAATCAAGTCGGTTACGGTCGTTTTGGATAAATCTACAAGCGGATCTAAGGACTGGGAACTGTTGACAAGCGATACGGCGTACACGCACGCCGATCCCTATCCGACAGCCGGTACAAGTCAAGGTACCAAAGGCGTTACGCAAAACGGAGTTACTTGGATCTTAGACGGATCGGCAAAATACTTTACGCTAAATTACAAAAGTACCGGCGTGTGCTATCTTAGCGAAGTAATTATCGAATACGGTACGGGCGGAGATACTCCGGAACCGGAGCCGACGTTGACTTTGAATACTACTTCTATTACTCTTGCGGTAGGTTCCTCTCAAAAACTTACGGCCGTTACAACCGGAGCCGGTACTCTGACGTTTACGTCAAGCAATACCTCTGTAGCCTCAGTTTCCTCCAACGGTACCGTTACGGCAATTTCGGAAGGAACCGCTCAAATCACCGCAAGTTTCGGCGGAAAAACTGCAACTTGCTCTGTTACGGTTACGGGCGGCGGTACGGTTAATCCCGACCCTCAACCCACGTTGAGCCTTAACAGAACTTCGTTGTCTTTAACCGTCGGTACTTCTCAAAAACTTACGGCTACGACTACGGGCAGCGGCTCGCTGTCGTTTACGTCCAGTAACGTCGGCGTTGCAACCGTTACTCAGGACGGAACTGTTACGGCGGTTGCTGCTGGTACCGCAACGATTACGGCCACGTTCGGCGGTAAGACTGCTTACTGTACGGTTACCGTTGTTGGCAGCGGCACGGTCGATCCTCCGGAACCTCAGCCGGAGTTTTACGTATTTACTGCGGCTGTACAACAGGTATTGGACAGTACGGCTCAAGCAGACGTGCGCAGCGCTATCAAAAACGCCCTTTCGGAGTATCACAAATTGACGTCGGAACAGAAGGAAAATTCCGTAGTGTCAGAAAAATATGCCGAACTTCAACAAGCGATAGAAGAGTATAACGCAAGCGTCGCTTCTCAAAACAACGAAATGCAACAGGCAATCAAAACTGCGCTTTCCGGATTTTACGGTACGTCCGTAACCGTTGTCGCTGTAACGCTCGCCCTGTTTGTACTAAAACGCAGGTTTTTCTAGGAGGGTATTATGAGTAAGAAAAAACTTTTAACTATCATACTCCCTTGCGTGGCTGTCGTTGTGCTTGTTGCGGTATTCTTGATAGTGTATTTTTGCTGCTTTGCAAGCGGTCTGTATTCCGAACTGTCAAAAATTGCAAACGGCAGTCACGACAACATATCGGTAAAAATTACAACAGAACAAGACGGCTATACGCTTATAAGTACCTTTGACGTTAAAAACGGCAACGATAGATCCGTCGTCAATTATTCCGTGCAAAACTTTGCGCCGATAGATCCGTCCACAGGCGCAAGCGGCGGCGATACGGTAACGTCCGTCGGAACGGTGGTGCTTTCGAGCGGAAAAGTTTTAGAACAAACCGGTGACGCCGTCGATATTAATTTCGGTAACGTCACCAAACTTACGCTACACTTTGCAGAGCGTAACTTTTCCAACGTCAAGACGGAAAACGGTATATTTACAGCCAAAGTTACCAATCCTACTGCGTTTATGGACGCGCCGTCTTTGCAGTGTACGGATATGACGGTTACGTTTGATTACGAAGGCAATGCCGAACACGTAATCATTGTCCGCTATGTTTCAGCCGGCGGCGCAGCGGTCACTTTGACTTACATGCTGTCATAGTTTTCGCATTTTGCGCGCGCAAGTTGGTTAAGTTTATTATTTTTTGTTTCTCTATAAACTGCAAAGAAAAAAGGAACGCATACGTTGCGTTCCTTTTCTATTGCGCCCAAAGGCTACCCGCCTTTGTCTGGTCTGAGTGACAGGACTTGAACCTGCGACCCCAAGACCCCCAGTCTTGTGCGCTACCAACTGCGCTACACCCAGATAATTATTTAATTCAAAAAACTTTATACTGCTTTTTGCAATTTACCGTCATTGCCTTGCAGTTGTCCGCTTCCTTTGCCCCAAAAATTAAATTCAATTTTCGGGGACCCCGTCAAGGCGCTTCCGCGCTTCGAGCAAACTCTTGCGGGCTTCGCTACAAACAACATACTATGTTGTTTTGCTTAACGCTACACCTAAATATTTGCCTACATACTATACTATATTTCTTAAAATTTGACAACTATTTTTTTACCACTATTGTATAAACGTTCTTTTTATGCTACAATGTAGTCAAATTTGCAGGCACTGCCTGTAATAAACGGAGGTTTCTATGACTCAAACAAAAAACCCTATTGCAACAATCACTATGGAAAGCGGCAAAAAAATCGTGTTGGAACTTTATCCCGATGCCGCGCCCAATACCGTCAACAATTTCATCGCTCTTGCTAATTCCGGTTTCTACAACGGACTGATTTTTCACCGTGTCATTCGCGGATTTATGATACAGGGCGGCTGCCCCAACGGCACGGGCACTGGAGGCCCCGGTTATTCTATTGCAGGAGAATTTTCTCAAAACGGTTTTGAAAATTCTTTGAAACACACGCGCGGCGTAATTTCTATGGCTCGCGCTATGGCTCCAAACAGTGCCGGCAGTCAGTTTTTTATAATGCATCGCAATGCCCCTCACTTGGACGGTGCTTACGCCGCTTTCGGCAAGGTTACGGAAGGTATGGACGTGGTGGACGAAATCGCCGACCAACCAACCGATTACACCGATCGCCCCTTTGAAAAGCAAATTATGCAGTCCGTTATTGTGGAGACTTTCGGCTGCGAATATCCCGCTCCGGCAAAATTGTGATGTAACTTTTTCCGTAAACAAATAATGCCCCTGTATTTCACAGGGGCTTTTGTTTTATATTTTTCGGTTGTCGCGCAGATTGTTTAGGCTCAAACGCTAGTTTTGTCTTTTCTTTACGTATTTGTTTTTTTACGTTAAATCAAATTTTCATCGTCAGCGCAATGCGTTTTTTGTCCAAGTCTACACTCAAAACTTTAACGTCGACGACGTCGCCTACTTTTACGACTTCCAACGGGTGTTTTACAAATTTGGTAGACGAAAGTTGTGAAATATGCACAAGACCGTCTTGATGTACGCCTATATCTACAAATACGCCGAAGTCTATGACGTTTCTGACGGTACCTTTCAAAAGCATTCCTTCCTTCAAGTCTTTCATTTCCAAGACGTCGCTTCGTAAAATCGGTTTAGGCATTTCGTCGCGGGGGTCGCGCGCAGGTTTTTCCAGTTCGGAAACAATGTCGCGCAGCGTCATTTCGCCTACGCCTACTTCGTCCGCAAGTTTTTCGTAGTTTACAATGGTTTTGGATAATCCCGCAAGTTTGCCTATTTGTTCGGCTTTTATTTTCAATTTGCGCATCAATTTTTCCGTCGCATCGTAACTTTCCGGGTGTACGCTTGTGCCGTCCAATGGATTTTCTCCGCCTTGTATGCGTAAAAATCCCGCGCACTGTTCAAACGCTTTCGCGCCCAATTTGTCCACTTTAAGCAGTTGTCTGCGGTTTTCAAAACGTCCGTGTTCTTCGCGGTAGGCAACGATATTTTTTGCAATCTGCGCGGAAATTCCGGAAATGTGCGTCAACAGCGGTACCGATGCGGTGTTAAGGTCTACGCCTACGCTGTTTACGCAGTCTTCGACTACTCCGCCCAATTGCTCTCCCAATTTCTTTTGGTTCATATCGTGTTGATATTGCCCGACGCCTATGGATTTGGGGTCGATTTTTACAAGTTCGGCCAGCGGGTCTTGCAATCTGCGCGCGATGCTTGCCGCGCTTCTTTGTCCCACGTCAAACTCGGGGAACTCTTCCGTGGCTAGCTTACTGGCCGAATATACGCTTGCTCCGGCTTCGTTTACTATAACGTATTGTACGGGCAAACCGGTTTCTTTAAGAAGTTCGACAATTATTTGTTCGCTTTCGCGGCTTGCGGTGCCGTTGCCCAGCGATATAAGCGATACGTCGTACTTTTTGATCAGTTGCTGTAAAGTCAGTTTTGCTCGCGCAATTTTTTCCGGAGTGGTGGGGGCGGTAGGATATATTACGGTGGTGTCTAACACTTTGCCCGTTCCGTCGACCACGGCCAGTTTGCATCCAGTGCGAAATGCAGGATCCCACCCGAGTACTACTTTGCCCACGATGGGAGGCTGCATAAGCAGTTGGTGCAGGTTTTTGCCGAAAACCGCAATGGCGCCGTCTTCGGCCTTTTCCGTAAGCGTATTGCGTATTTCTGTGGCGATACTGGGTTCGATAAGACGCGCATAACTGTCCGCTATTGCAAGTTTCATGAGAGGCGTAGTGGTTTTGTTGTCATTGATAATTACGCGTTTTTCCACAAATTCTACAATGTCGTCGGTCGGCGCGACTATTTTGACAGTAAGCACTTTCTCCGCTTCGCCGCGGTTCAGCGCCAATACTCGGTGGCCTGCGATTTTCAAAACAGGTTCTTCGTAGTTGTAATAGTTGTCGTAAACGGTTTTCTTGTCCGGATCTTTCGCTGCGGAAGTGATCTTCCCTAGCAAAAAAGTTTTTTCGCGTATCACTTTGCGCAGATCTGCGTTGTCGCTCAAAACTTCCGCAATTATGTCCAAAGCGCCTTGCAGCGCTTCTTTTGCGGTGTTTACGCCTTTTTCCGGATCGATGTATTCTTCGGCAAGTTCTTTTGCGTTTTTATCCGTCTGTTGCAAAAGTATAACGTTCGCCAAAGGCTCTAATCCTTGCTCTTTTGCAACGGTTGCGCGCGTGCGGCGTTTTGGGCGGTAGGGACGGTACAAATCGTCTACGGCAACTTGCGTTTCGGCGTTTTCGATCTCGGCGCGCAGTTCGTCGGTAAGTTTGCCCTGTTCTTCGATGCTTTTTATTACCTGCGCCTTTTTTTCTTCCAAGTTGCGCAAGTACGTAAGCCGTTCGGACAGTTTTCTAAGTTGTTCGTCGTTGAGGGCTCCCGTCGCTTCTTTGCGGTAACGTGAAATAAAGGGTACTGTGTTTCCTTCGTCCAACAGCGTTACTGCCGCGTCCACCTGCCATTTATCCACCTTCAATTCTTGGGTAATCGTCAAGTTGATATCCATACTTTTTCTCCCTAAGTCTGTCTTTCTTCGTTATTGATCAAAGCCTTTTTATTATATCAAACTCGGCATATTTTCGCAAGAAATTAGTGGAGGTTTGTAGGGCGCAAGAAAAGGTTAATAATCAATTAAAAACAGGCGACGTTTGCTTGCGTCGCCTGTGCGTATCAATGTTTAGTAAATATATATTCGCTTTCTCAAATATTCTTTCAGTTCTGCAACCGCTACGCGTTCTTGTTGCATTGTGTCGCGGTCGCGCACGGTTACGCAATTGTCTACTTCCGTATCGAAGTCCACCGTCACGCAGTATGGCGTACCTATTTCGTCTTGGCGGCGGTAGCGCTTGCCAATGCTTCCGGCTTCGTCGTAGTCGCAGGCAAAGTCTTTCAAAAGCTCACCGTAAATTTCGGTTGCCTTGTCGGAGAGTTTTTTGGAAAGGGGCAGTACGCACGCTTTGACGGGAGCAAGTTCCGGATGAAGGTGTAACACTACGCGCGTATCTCCCTCGCCAACGACTTCTTCGTCGTATGCGTTGCACAAAAATGCCAAAAACGCTCTGTCTACGCCCAAACTGGGTTCTATTACGTAGGGTACGTATTTTTCGTTGGTTACCGGATCCAAGTAGTCCATATTTTCGCCGGAAGCTTCTTGGTGGCGCGTCAAGTCGTAATCGGTTCTGTCCGCAATGCCCCACAGTTCGCCCCAACCGAACGGGAATTTGACTTCGAAGTCTGTCGTTGCCTTACTGTAAAAGCACAGTTCGTCTTTGTCGTGGTCTCTGAGGCGCAAGTTTTCTTCCTTCATTCCAAGGTTTATAAGCCATTGCTTACAAAAGTTTTTCCAGTAATCGAACCATTCCAAATCGGTGCCGGGTTTGCAGAAAAACTCCATTTCCATTTGCTCGAATTCGCGTTGGCGGAAAATAAAGTTCCCGGGGGTAATTTCGTTGCGGAAAGCCTTGCCTATTTGACCTATGCCGAAGGGTACTTTTCTGCGAGTGGTGCGGCACACGTTTTTGAAGTTTACGAATATACCTTGCGCGGTTTCCGGACGCAAATAAACCGTATTGGTGGAGTTTTCCGTCACGCCGATAAACGTTTTGAACATAAGGTTGAATTTGCGTATGGGAGTAAAATCGCATTTACCGCACACAGGGCAATGTATTTCGTGCTCGGCAACGTATTTTTCCATATCGCCGTCGGACATGCTTGCTACGGTGTTTGCAAGGTTGTGCTTAGACTGATATTCTTCAATAAGGTTATCCGCGCGGTAACGCGTTTTGCAACCTTTGCAGTCCATCAGCGGATCGGAAAATCCCGCCAAATGTCCCGTCGCTTCCCAAGTTTTAGGATTCATGATTATTGCCGCGTCCAAACCTACGTTAAGCGGATTTTCTTTAACAAATTTACGGTACCAAACGTTTTTTATGTTGTTTTTCAGTTCCACTCCCAAAGGACCGTAGTCCCAACTGTTACTAAGTCCGCCGTAGATTTCGCTTCCGGAAAAGACAAATCCGCGTCCTTTGGCAAGGTTGACCAATTTTTCCATAGTTAGTTCAGCCATTTTTTCTCTCCTAAAATATCTGTGGCTTAATTCTAGTTTTTTGCCGCGTTTTTGTCAAGTGAAATGTTGTCCGCGCATAAATTGTCTATTATAAAAAACGCTTCGTTAAGCAATAATATACGGGCTGCGTATTTGCAAGTTGCAAAAGCGCGCAAAGTGTGTTACAATGCACTGGTATTTACAACAAATAAGGAGGAAACTTCTGTGAGAATGGGCAATCCCTCTATGAGGAAACTTGTTCGCCGCGCGCAAAACGGCGAAGTCGGTATAGATTCGTCTCCCTCTACCTACGGCGGCATAGCGCTAAAGTCTTTTTATTTTTGCACGCTTACTATTATTGCCGCGGTGGCTTCGGCGTTGCTGTTTAGATACGCCATTGCAATCGAAAGCGAAAAGCTGCTTACGGCAATTTTGATTGCATCAGGAGTTTGCGCCGCGCTTATGCTGGTTTTGTCGTTGGTGGTGGCTTTTATTCCCAAAACGGTAAAGATTGCAGGGTCTCTGTTCGCCGTATTGGAAGGCGCGTTTTTGGGGCTTATCGTGTATTTTATGGATACGATGTTTCCGGGTGTTGCATTTGCCGCAGTATTGGGTACCGTTATAGTATTCGTAATTTCCGTCGCTCTAAACCGAGTGCTTAACGTACGCGTATCAAGTAAAGTATGGCGCGTACTGTTGGTAGCGTTTTTAAGTCTCTTGGTGGTGGAATTGGCAATGGTGGTCTACGCTTTTGCGTCGCATCGATCGGAGACGTTTTTCCAAGTGTATTTTTGGGTCCAACTTGCTGCAAGCGCTTTTTGCGTAATTTACGCGTCTGTTTTGCTTATGTGGGACTTGCAGTCGGCATCCTACATAGTAGAAGCCGGAGCGGACAAAAGTTTCGAGTGGCAGGTGGCGTTTTCTCTGGTTACGACGCTTGTATATTTGTATATCGAAATTTTGGAACTTATCGTGCGCTTTGCCATGTTGTTTGGCAAAAACAATAAATAATTATGCAAAATAAAATCATTTCTAAGGTCAATTTACTCCAAAACGGCAAAATTGCAAACAGCGGATACGCCACTCAAATGAACTTTGTTTACAACAAGAACGGTCAAAGACTGCCTCCGTTTGCTTTGAAGGAGTGGGATTTTTATCAAATCGTATGCGGTCGCAAAGTTATTCAAATGACTATCGGTCACATATCTTATTTTTCGCAATTGTCGGCGAACGTAATAGACTTGGACACCGGCAAGCGGGAGTGCATTTCAAAATTGATTTTGGGCAGTCGCAAGATTAAAAAACAATTAGCACCCAATCCGCAACTTCCAAGCAAAACTCAGTATTTCGGAAGAAAACTCAAAATGCAATTTGAAGTTACGGACAAAGGGCGTCGCTTGACTCTTTCTCGGGCGGACAAATTGGGCGTCTTTGCCGAAATAGACGTAACCCTTACCAACGTCGGCGCGGAAAAAGACAAGATGGTTATCGCAACTCCGTTTGATAACCCCAAACAGTGGTACCTCAACTACAAAGAGAATTGTTTCGTTGCAAACGGTTACGTTCGTATAGGCTCTATGGAGGTGGACGTAAAGGACGGCAATGCCGTATTGGATTGGGGACGCGGAGTGTGGCCCCGTAAACACAGTTGGACGTGGGGCAACGGTTCTGCCGTAGTGGACGGAAAACACTTCGGTTTTAATATAGGTTGGGGCTTCGGCAATACGCAAAACGCTACGGAAAATATGTTTTTTTACGATAACAAAGCCTACAAATTGCAGGACGTCAAAGAGGTGCAAAACGGTGACAAACTGCGTTATATCGATAGCGACAAAAAGTTTGTTTTCGACGTGGAACCTATTTACGACAATTTTACTCAAACCAAAGCCGTGGTTGTAAACAACAGTTGTCACCAAGTGTGGGGATTGTGGCGCGGACATGTGGTATTGGACGACGGAACAAAACTCAAAATTCCTCCATTCATTGCTTTTTGCGAACATGCGGAGAACAATTGGTAGGGGCGCTCGGGGGCTCGACCGAAAACGGCTTCGCTTCGGACGCTACAAACAAGCGTCCTCGTTGCAGATTGTTTTCGGTTCGAACCCCCTCTCGCCGGTGGCTTCGCTGCGCTCTCAATTTGCAATCGGACAAAGGATTTGCTCTTTCATACGGCTTAGGCGCTTAGCGCCGTGCGACGTCGTATGTACTAGGCTTAAAGGTATTTACTTCTTTGGGTCGTTCGCGAAAAAGGGCAAGGCAGTTTGTACAGTTGTACTTGAGAACCTCCGGAATTGCAATTAGCGCCTCGGATCTCGCTTTGCTCGATAGGTCGCAAATTGCAATACTCGCGGCTCCGTGCTCTGTAAAAACTTAGAAGGACGGTTTAATTGTACCGGTGTTACGTCGTTATTAACGTATACAATCCCAAAATTGTGCGGTTTAATTCCGAAGATGCAGCTAAAAAGTATTACAATGAGATGAACTCAAGTATTGAGAACGAAAAGGAGTAATTAAAAAACGTCATTTCCGACCTAAAAGAGGGATAGAAAAGTGCCTCCGACGGAGAAAAGTCCGAATTGGAAACGGAACTTTCCGCCATGCAAAAGTACGTAGACCAATACGTTTGCGGAATCAGCGGTAAAGCGGTGTGGAGAGGTTATGACGACGGAATTGAAGCCACAAAGTAATTTTCGGTAAGAAACGTACTATAAAGGTAAAATTTTATTGTCTAAACACAAAATAAGGAGAGTTTTTTTTACCTCTCCTTTTTGTACTTTTGTTTGGTTGCCATACCTCCGCGTATGTATCGCTCCTGCCAATTTTCATCCAGTACCAAACATACTTTTTCAAATAACGCTTTATCCAGCACCGGCAGGCGTTCGCTCAAGTCTTTGTGCGCGGTAGACTTGCTTACGCAAAACGCTTTGCCTACTTCGCGCACGGTACATTTGTTTTCCACCAAGTATTCCGCAACGTCTTTCACCCGTTCCACAATATAATCTTTCAAGTATTTGCTCCAAAACTTTTGGTACATTATATGTCGAACTTTGCAAAAAATGAGTGACTTTTGAAAAAAATGCGTACCCCTACGTGCAACACGTATATGGGATACGCAAACTTCTTATGCTTAGAAATTATTTGTCCTCTCGCGGCGGAAACAGATTATAGCGTTCCGGATGCATAATTGCGTTGGCAAACTTTTCTTCTACGCCTGGATAATCGAGGGAAAGCGTTTTTAGTAAATCTTTCATTGTTTCCCGTTGCGTGTGTTTGTTTGCGGGACAAGGATTGTGCACCACAGGTAAATCTTTTGATAACGCCGCAACGTCCTTTTCCGCAAGGTAAATCATGGGGCGGATAAGCGTTACTTTGCTGTTGCTCATATATGACGTCGGCTGCATTGTAGACAACCGTCCTTCGTAAAAAAGCGAAAGTAAAAAGGTTTCCACGACGTCGTCTCGGTGGTGTCCCAAAGCCAATTTGTTGTACCCCAGCGCGTTTATTTTTGCGTTAAGCGCTCCGCGTCGCATTTTTGCGCAAAGGCTGCAAGGATTTTTTTCTTTGCGCGCGTCAAATATTATTTCGGCGATGTCGGTATGCTCTACGTGATATTCTACGTCCAAACTTTCGCAATACTTTGCAATAGGTGCAAACGCGTCTTTTGCAAATCCCATATCTATCGTTATTGCGCACAAATCAAAATCGTGTTCGCTAAAACGCTTGTATGCGGTAAGCAACGTCAACAGTGCAACGCTGTCCTTTCCGCCGGAAACGCCCACGGCAATTTTGTCTCCGCTTTGTATCATTTTGTAGTCGTTTATAGCTCTGCGCATGGGCGAAAGTAATTTTTGCAAAGTCATGGTCACCTCAAAATATGTCGGTAATTCAATTGTATTTCAATTTGCAAATTTTTTCAACTGTTTGCTACAAAATTCAATATTACGCATATTGCGGAGCATATAATTGTAATAATTTTTATAAAACCTATTGACAAATTAAATAAGAAAGTTTATCATTAATATAAATAAAGGAGACATACGATGAGGTTTTCCAAACAGCGCGAAGCGGTGTACGATGCTTTGTGCAATACAACGTCTCATCCTACCGCCGCCGAAGTTTATTCTCAGGTCAAGCAAGCAATGCCTAATCTCAGTTTGGGCACGGTGTATCGCAATTTAGACGAGTTATGCGCATTGGGCAAAGCGCGACGCGTAGGAGTGGAAGGCTCTGCCGAGCGTTTTGACGCGAATATGGGCAGACACGCGCACTTTGTGTGCACAACTTGCGGCAGCGTTGCCGACGCCGATCTTTCGGCAGTCAGGACCGCTTGCAACGCAGGGGAAGTTTCCCGCGTCGAAGTTACTTTGTACGGAATTTGCAACGACTGTCTTGCGGCAAAATCTAAACGCTAAAGATAAAATCAAAAATATACAAAAGGAGACGACGATTATGAAAAAATGGATTTGCACGGTGTGCGGTTACGTTCACGAAGGAGACGAAGCGCCGGAAATTTGTCCTTTGTGCGGCGTTGATGCAACTCAATTCGAAGAAGTAAACGAATAAGTCAGGCTGATGACTAGCCGAAGCAAAAGTTTGCGGCTTACGCACGATGCGTTTGCCGCAATGATATTACGATCCTAAATAAAGGCGGCAAAGCCGTCAAACAAAAATCAAAAGGAGAAAACAGTTATGAAATTTGTATGTTCCGTATGCGGTTACGTTCACGAAGGAACGGAAGCCCCCGAAAAATGCCCTCAATGCAAAGCCCCTAAGGAAAAATTCGTTGCACAAAGCGGCGATATGAATTGGGCTGCAGAACATGTGATCGGTGTTGCAAAAGGCGCTCCTGCCGATATTATCGAGGATCTTCGCGCCAATTTCAACGGGGAGTGCAGCGAAGTAGGCATGTACCTTGCAATGGCTCGAGTAGCTCATCGCGAAGGCTATCCGGAAATCGGACTCTATTGGGAAAAAGCCGCTTGGGAAGAAGCCGAACATGCCGCCAAATTTGCCGAATTGTTAGGCGAAGTAGTAACGGACAGCACCGCCAAAAACCTTCAAATGCGTATAGAGGCGGAAAACGGAGCCACTATGGGTAAAACCGACCTTGCAAAACGCGCTAAGGCATTGAATTTGGATGCAATCCACGATACTGTGCACGAAATGGCTCGGGACGAAGCTCGTCACGGTAAAGCATTTTTGGGCTTGTACAACAGATATTTCAAGAAATAAGACAAGCAAATCAAACGTTAAATTTCGTTATTTTTACGGCAAACTCAGTGCGTACGGGTTTGCCGTATTTTTTGCCTTTTGGCGTACGGCAAACTTTCCGCTTGCAAGGGGACGATTATTGTAGTATAATATATTATCTGAAAATATTGTCATTCTAAAGTCATTTTTCGAGGTGCGCGATGCAAAAAAAATCTCGGCCCGTCGTATTCCGTCACAAGGTGGGCTTGGCGCTTTCCGGAGGCGGTACAAGAGGCGTTGCTCATATAGGAGTGTTACAGGCCTTTGCCGAAAATAACGTCAAATTCGATTGCGTAGCCGGAACCAGCGCCGGCAGCATACTGGGCGCTCTTTATTGTGCAGGTATTCCTTGCGACGAAATTTTGCAAGCGGCAAAAACTCTTACAAAAAAAGATTTGATAAATAAACGTTTCGCTTTGGGCTCCAATCCGTCCAATATCGAGCAGGCGGCATTGCGCATTTTGGGAGATATAACTTTCGATCAACTTAAAATTCCTTTTGCCGCTGTTGCAGTGGATATTCAAACGGGCGCGGAAGTAGTTCTAAACAGCGGCAGCGTATGCAAGGCTATTGCGGCCAGCAGCGCCGTCCCTATGCTGTACAAACCGTTGGAAATGGACGGAATGCGCCTTGTGGACGGAGGATTGCTCAACAATATGCCGGCGGACGTTTGCCGTAAAATGGGCGCGGAAGTGGTGATTTCGGTGGATCTAAACCACAACCGAGGTCGAGGCACGACGTCCAATAAACTGTTGGATACCGTTATTGCCACTTGGACGATAACTACCAAGTCCACGATGTACAAAGGACAAATAAACAGCGACTTCGTTATCGCTCCGGAACTTTCGGAGTACAAAAATACAAAACTGTCGGGCATTGACGAAATGGTGCGTGAGGGCTATCGCGCCGCCGTGGATTCGATGGAGGAAATAAAGCAACTTTTGCAAACCAAATTTTAAGTTTTATTCAAAAGACTTTTTACAAACATTACGTATTTACAAGGTGACGATATGAACATTAAAAACAAATTTATTTTTTGCGCAATGCTTTTTACCGTCGTATTGTGTTGCTTGGCTCTTACCGCATGCAGTCTGTTCGGGGCGGCAACGGTCAATTTCGATCCAAACTACGACGGCGCCGCGGTGGACGTTCACGGTTACGGCGCCTTCGAGTCTCGCAAAGTTCCCTCTGCGCCGGAAAGGTCCGGGTACAAATTTGACGGCTGGTTTGCCGATAAGGACGGTACGAAACCGTTAACTCAAGGTATGTTAGACGATGCCAAGGACGGCGCGACTTTTTATGCAAAATGGACGGCGCTGCCCAAAAGCCTTAACGCAACTTACTCCGGCGACGCGCTTTATACAGGCGACGCATTGAACAAAAGCGATTTTGAGGTCGCCGTAACTTATTACGACGACAAAACGATTTCTCTCTCCGAACATAAATTTACCGTTGACGGTTACGACCCGCAAACTGCGGGAGAACAAACTTTGACCGTATCTTATGCGGAAAACGGAACGACCGTTTCCTGTCGTCTTGTTGTCGAAGTTAATCAACTTGTGTTGGAAAATCTTGCTGTCGCCGTCAATCCCAATCGAACGGTATGCGTTGGCGACGCGTTTTCATCGAATATGCTTATCGTAGTTGCCGGTTACAACAACGGCAAAGAAGTCGATTTAACTTACGGCTCCGGTAAGGATACCGACTACGCCGTACAAGGTTTCAATACCGATACGGCAGGTTCCGTTACTCTAACCGTATCTTTCGGAGGGAAAACCAAGCAAGTAACGGTAAACGTCGAGCCCGTGGCGCTTACCCGTATCGAGGCGCAATATGTGGGTTCGTCGGTACCGGTTGGGCTTACTTTGGATAAAGAGGACTTTGCAGTAACGGCGCATTACAACAACGGCACGTATTCTAACGTGAAATATCCTGCGTATTCCGTCGGCGCTTTTGCGGCGGAGGAAGTGGGCGAAGTGACTGTTACCGTATCTTATACGGAAAACGGAGTCGCTAAGTCTTGTGACGTAACGGTCGGAGTTGTAGACGCCATCGTCACGAGTCTTACCGTTGCGGAAAACAGCCGCACCATAAATACCGGCGACGAAATTTACGAGAGTTTGGGCATTTTTGTAGGAGACGCATACTCAACCGATTTGTTTACGGTCACGGCATTGTACAGCGACGGTACGTCAAATACTCCTTCCGACTTTTCCGTCGCGGGTTTTGATACTTCTGCGGCGGGTAATATATCCGTTACTTTCTTTTACAACGGCGCAACGCTTACGCAAACCGTCGTCGTGCAGGAAGTAACTCTTTTGGGAATTTCCGCCGTTCACGACGGTACGGTATTTATCAAGGGCAGTACATTCCGCCCGTCCACAATTACGGTGTACGCTTGGTACAGCAACGGCAGCAAAGAAAAACTTTCTCCCGTAGGCGACAAGGACGGCGGATACAAACGCAGCGGTTTTTCGACTACAAAAGCCGGAGAAGTGTTCGGTACGGTAACGCACAAGGGATTTTCCAAAGACGTGTACTATACCGTTGTGGAAGGCGGCATTACCGGGGTAGAAGCGTATTATATCGGTGAAACTATCTACGACGGCGATACGCTTTTGAACGACAGTTTGCAGGTACTGTTGGTGTACGACGGTACAACAAAACGCGCTACTACGGATTTTATCGTCAGCGGATACGACAGCCAATCGGTCGGACAACAGACGCTTACAGTAATATGCGCCGAGGACAGCAATTTGACCGCAACGGTACAAATCGCCGTTGTGCGCCGCACTGTGACAGATATTCAGGCCGTCTACGACGGTACCGTAAACAAGGGCGAAAAATTGGATACCGGCAAACTTACCGTAACTTTAACGTTCAACAACGGCACTAGCGAGGTGGTCTCGGCTCCGGCAGTCGGCACAATCAATACCGATACAGTCGGAGTCAAACAGTTGCAGGTTTCTTGCGATTGGTACGGTCAAACTCCTGAAACTACGGTAAATATCACCGTTCTGGATCCGGCAACCGTAATGGGAGATAATTTGTCCATCCACTTTTTGGAACTGGGTAATATATACGCAGGCGACTGCACCTATATCAAAGCGGGCGATACCGACATTCTTATCGACGCAGGCAGCCGCGCAAGCAGTGCCGAAACGATCGATAATTATATCAGTCAGTTTTGTACCGACGGCGTGTTGGAATACGTGATAGCGACCCACGCGCATCAGGACCACATAGAAGGATTTGTGGGGTCGTCAAGCACTGCTGGGATTTTCGAGCGCTATGAGTGCGAAAATATAATCGATTTCAACGGCACAAATCAAGGGCTTACGACCAAAACCGGCAAAGATACGTTATACGCTAAATATTTGAAGGCGCGCGACGCGGAGGTCGCAGAGGGGGCCAATAGATACTCGGCTCTTGACTGCGTAAACAATATCAACGGCGCGCAAAAGGTATATAATCTTACGGAAGACGGTTCTGTAACGATGGAAATCTTGTATCAGGAATTTTACGAAAAGACCACCGGAAATGAAAACAATTATTCCGTGTGTCTTATGATAAAGCAAGGTAACAACAACTATCTGTTTACCGGCGACTTGGAAGACGCAGGCGAAGCGTCGCTTGTTAAATATAATCCCAATTTGCCCAACGTCGTTTTGTACAAGGGCGGACATCACGGAAGTTATACGGCCGCAAGCGAAGAATTTTTGCAAAAAATCCAACCGCAAAACGTATGCATTTGCTGCTGTGCCGGCAGCGTGGAGTATACTCAAAACCAAGATAACGTGTTCCCTGCACAGGATTTCATCAACCGAGTGGCCGTTTATACGGAAAACGTCTACGTTACAAGCGTTGCTCAAACTCATCAGGATACAAACGGCAAATGGGTAAACGACGGATATTCTTCCATGAACGGTAATATAGTCGTAACTTGTCAAAACGGACGAGTGGTGGTGCGCGGTTCCAATAACAGTATCAAACTGAAGGATACCGATTGGTTTGCGTCCCACCGTACTATGCCGTCTCAGTGGAAAAACGGCACCAGTATCTACCGTTAGAATGACGGGATTTCACGTCAAAGGACAGCAACACTATGATATCTTTCGAGTTTGAAGGCACGAGTCACGGCGATGGCTATCGCGGCGTAATAAAAGGTTTGCCGCAAGGATTTGTCGTAGATATAGGTCAAGTCAATGCACAGTTGCTCCTCCGCAAGCGCGGTTTCGGTCGCAGCGAGAGGCAAAACATCCCCGACGAGGCTGTTTTTGAAGGCGGTAAAGACGGATTCCTGCATATAGACGGCGAAGTGAGATTCTTTGTGCCTAATAGCAAAGCGGAACGCCGTCCGGAAATTACCGCTTTGCGCAGCGGACACTCCGACGTTACGGGTAAAGCGCGTTTTCCAAATATGAGCGTCAGAGAAATTGCCGAAATATCCTCCGCCCGTAACAGTGCGTGCTACGTTGTTTTGGGCGCAATTTGCAAACAGATTTTGGCGGCAAAAAATATTTTTACCTATCACTTTGTGGAACGCTTAGGCGGAGTATCCTGTCGAAGTAAATACGTTTACGGCAAAAGCGAAGCCGAACCTCACTTTGCCTTGCTGCATTGCCCTTCTAAGACGGCAACCGAACTTATGGAGCAAAAAATCGAAAATGCCCGTAGGCAAGGTAACAGTTTGGGCGGTATTGTCGCAGTAGGGGCCACCGGCGTGCCGATGGGGGTCGGCGAATTGTTGCCGTACAGTAAACGACTGGATGCGCAAATTGCCGCAAATCTTGTCGGTATTCCCTCCGTCAAGGGCATAACCTTCGGCAAAGGACGCAAACTTGCCGATACGGACGGCCGAACCGCTGCGGACAGTCTCGTTTTGCAAAACGGACAAATCGCCTATTCTCAAAATAAGTGCGGGGGTATTGTGGCGGGGATTTCAACGGGACAGGATATTTTGTGTCGACTTGTAGTAAAACCCGTGCCTACTGTCAAAGGCGTTTTTACCGTAGACGTTGAAACGAAACAAACGGTATTGCAACACTTTGAACGTGCAGACACGTGCGTTGTGCCCAATGTGGGCGTAATTGCCGAAAATATTTTGGCATACGTCATGGTCAACCAAATGCAAAATCAGCAATTGCTGTAATACAAAATTTTATTGAAGAGTTATGATAACATATAAAAAATTTCACGTAGAAAAATATTCCGACAGTCTTATCGTCACGGACGTCAACTTGTCCGAAATGTACGGCTTCAAAGGCGAAAACGTATTTGTGCTGTCTGCCGGTGAAGATGCAAAAACTTTTGACTGCGCGCGGCAACTGTGCGAGTGGTTCTTGCAAAAAAGTTTGCAAAAGGACGGTACGGTTGTTGCCGTAGGCGGAGGCAGTGTCGGCGACGTTGCCGGTTTTGCCGCAAGCGTTTACAAGCGCGGAGTAAAACTTTTGCACGTTCCGACCACGTTGCTTGCTCAAATCGACAGCAGTATCGGCGGCAAGACTGCAATAAACGTAGGCTCGGTAAAAAATGCCGTAGGTACTTTTTATCAGGCGGACACTTTGATAGACGCAAGTTTTTTGGATACGCTGCCAAATAACGAGTGGAACAACGGTTTGGGCGAATTGCTAAAATACCGTATGCTTTCGGAGGATATAGACGAAACGTACCTAAAGGGAGATATGGGGATAACTGTTGAAATTTGTTCGGATTACAAACAGCAAATATGTTCGCGCGATCCGTTTGACGGTAATTTGCGCAAACTTTTGAATTTCGGCCATACGATCGGACACGCTATGGAACTTAATTGCGGAATACCTCACGGCGAAGCCGTCGCAAACGGGCTTTACTACGAAACCGCGCTAGCGCAAAAACTCGGTTTGTGCGGTAAAAAATATGCAAATAAATGGCAAAATGAGATAACTCAACTGTTTGCCGTCCGTCCGCTTACGCGCGATATTTTGGCTGCTACAGTCCACGACAAAAAGAATTCCGACGGATTGATTTGCTGTGTGCTGCCTACTGAAGACGATAATTTTGTTTTACGCAATTTTACTCTTCAACAACTGGAAGAAGCGTTGCTTTCCGACAGATAATGATAAACTTCAACTCTGATTTTCAACTTAATGCCGTGGATGCGGGGGATAAGTCTATTTCCCACCGTGCGCTTATTTTGGCGGCGATAGCCGACGGCGCGTCTACCGTGCGCAACGTGTCGCTGTGTCGTGACGTTGCAACTACAGCGGAATGTTTGCGCGTTTTAGGCGCGCGCATAGAGTTTTGCGGTTCGACGGCTACGGTGTTCCCCATAGAAAAGCCCAACGACAACGTCGTGTTGGATTGCGAAAACAGCGGAACGACAGCAAGACTTTTGGCAGGATTGGTCGCAGGTTTAGGCGTAAACGCCGTTTTCTGCGGCGACGCGTCGTTATCAAGGCGTCCGATGCAACGCGTATTGGATCCGCTTAGGCAAATGGGCGCAAACTGCGAGGAAATATCCGGCGCCTTGTTCAAAATATCGTCTTCGTCGTTGCACGGCGCAAACGTCGCGGCTCAATGCAATTCCGCTCAGGTAAAAAGCGCAGTGCTTTTAGCGGCGTTGTTTGCAAAGGGGAAAACGACTTATACGGAACAGATCCCTACGCGCGATCATACGGAAAATTTGCTGCGGCATGCAGGCTGCAACGTGTCCGTATTAGGTAATTCCGTAACGGTTTCCAAAAGTTCCGTACACGCGTTGGATATTACCGTCCCTAACGATTTTTCTTCCGCAGCGTTTTTGATTGCGGCGGCGCTTGCGACAAAGCAAAGTTTTGTTTATCCCAACGTGAGCGTCAATCCTTTGCGAATCGGTTTTTTACGCGTACTAAAGCGCAGCGGCGCAAAGTTTGTATTTGCCAACGCCGACGAACGCTTCGGCGAGCCTGTTGCAGATATTGTCGTTCCTGCACAGAGTATCGGTTCTTTTCAACCCTTATTCGCCGCAGAGCGCGACATTTGCGATGCGATTGACGAAATACCGCTTCTCGCCGTTTTGTCGCTTATGATTTCGGGCAAGCACCGTTTTTGCGCTGTTTCCGAATTGAAGCACAAGGAAAGCGACAGGCTTAGAGCAATTTTGCAAACGGCAAAAATATGCGGACAAAAGGCTTACTTGTACGGCTGCGATTTGATTGTAGAAAGCGACGGCAATTTGCCAATTCGTCCTTGCTTCGACGGGAAAAACGACCACCGTATTTCCATGTGTCAATCACTGTTGGCTGTTTTCTGCGGAGGCGGCAGCGTAATAAACGAAAATTTTGACGTGTCTTTTCCTGAATTTTTGCAAGCGGTCGGCGTGCGGCCTTTGCGGTTCGGTCTTGTGGGTGAAAACGTAAGCGATAGTCTTTCTCCAGTACTTATGCGTAGTTTGGCGGCGAACGCGGGAATTTGTTGTTCGTACAATCTTGTTCCGCTTTCGGCAGACGTAACCGACGAACAGTTGTACAAGGCAATTGCGGATTTGGACGGAGCCAACGTAACTATGCCTTTTAAGGCGCGCGTTGCAAAGAAGTTGTCTTGTTCTTTTTCTTCCGTCAACACCGTCGGGAAAGGAATAGAACCGTGCAGTACCGACGGCTACGGACTGGTGCAAGCGTTACAAGAAAACGGCGTAGATTTTGTCGGCAAGCCGCTGTGGGTAATAGGCGCCGGCGGCGCGTCCGAGGCATGCATACAAACGTTGTTGAACTTCGGATGTAAAATTCAAGTTTTCAACCGTACCGTTTCGCGTGCGCAATCATTGTCGCAAAAATACGGTTTACCTACATGCGTGAACGATCCCGTTGGAGTTCTGTCATTTGTTCCCGCTTGCGAGTTTGAAAGCAAATTCGATTTGCCCGAAAGCGTACGGTTTGTTTTTACGGCGGATTACAAAACGACAAGCGAATTGGAAATACTCGCGTTAAAGCGCGGTTTGAAATTTGTCGACGGCTTGCAAATGCTGTATCATCAGGGTGCCAAAAGTTTTGCTTTGTGGACGGATACGGAAGTTCAAAACGATTATCAAAGTTTCAAAAAGGAAATACTTAATGAAGATACTTTTACTTAACGGTGCAAATCTCAATATGTTGGGCAAGCGCAAGCCGGATATGTACGGAACTCAAACGCTTGCGCAATTGCAAAAACAGGTGCGCGCCTATGCTAAACAACTGGGCGCAAACGTCATTTGCAAACACGCTAACGGCGAGGGCGAACTTATCGATATTTTGCAGCGCACCAATGCAAACGCAGTGGTGTTAAACGCGGGGGCGTACTCTCATTACGGCTACGCTTTGCGCGATTGTATCGAGGGTTTGGCCGTTCCCGTTGCGGAAGTGCATATGACGGATATTTACTCCCGCGAGGAATTTCGTCATACTGACGTACTGAAAGACGTGTGCGCGGCAACTTTTCTCGGCAGAGGACTGCAAAGTTATTTGGATGCAGTAAAATATTTGGTGACTTTATGAAAATTCTTCTAATAGGATTCGCTTCTTCCGGAAAAAGTACGGTCGGCAAGTTGTTGGCGGAAAAATTGCATTGGAACTTTTACGATTCCGACGTACTTGTAGAACAGACTGCCGACTGCTCCGTAGCGCAAATTTTTTCCGATTGCGGAGAAGAATATTTCCGCAATTTGGAAAATAAAGTTTTGCAGCGTTTGACTTTGTCGGATAATGCGGTGGTGGCATTGGGCGGCGGCAGCGTGTTGTGTGCGGATTTCATGGCATTGGCGCAAAATTCTACCGTGGTGTGGCTGCAAGTGTCCCCTAAAAGCGTAGCGGAAAGGCTTGCAGGGGATACCACGCGTCCTTTGTTTGACGGATTACCCACGCCCACTTTGTCCAAGTTGGTGGATCAACGCACTCCGTTGTACAAGGCGGTTGCAAACGTTGCGGTTACTACCGACGGCAAAACTCCCCAAGAAGTCGTGCAGGAAATTGCACGCCGCCTGTAAAATATCTTATTTTGTGTAGCGTTTTACGTTGTGTCGATACAACTTGTAATTACAAATATTAAAAGCGGCAACCGATTTGGTCGGTTGCCGTTCTTTTTAACGTTGCTTCAAATGCAGTTTAGTCGCTGATTCTCCTTTTTCTGTTGTTAATTACGTCCGAAACGGTAGAACGCGGAACTCCGCCTTTTTTGAATAACGAGTATTGTTTAAGGCCTCTTTCGTCCAATAAATCCATAACTCTTTGCGCAATAGCCTCGGTCAGTTTCATCCGACCGTAAAACGTAGGTACACATATTATCCGAAAATGCAGCGGTGCGGTTTTGCTTGGACTGTTTCTGCAAATACTGAGAAATATAATTTAAGAGCCGCCCAAAACGGGCAGCTCTTAAAAATTTGTTTTGTCAATTACGATTTACGGTTGCGCTTTTTGAATACTTTTACAACTACAACTATGAGCAGCGCTCCCACAAGAGCCACGCTAGACAACAGACCGAACAACAGACCAAGGTTTACGGGTTCTGTTTCCGTCGTAGGATCTGGATCTTTTTCTTCTTCCTCAGGATCCTTCATGGCCTCGTCAACGATGCTTTCCCAGTCCCAATCGGCTGCGTTGCTGACTACGTTGCTTTCCGCAATTATTGCCGTCAGTTCTTCGTCGGAAAGTTCTTCAAACGTTGTGTAACCTTTTGTCGCGGTAAATTCTATTCTGTCGCGCTTGTTTTCAACTTCGGCGTCTTTGTCGGAGTTGACGGAATACGTACCAAGGATATTCCAGCTTGCCATATCGTAGTAAACGGCTCCTTCCTGCATAGCGGTTCCGTCTATGCTTCCGTTAAACAATGCCAATCTTGCAGATACGCTTTCGTCGCCGGTTACTATTATCATGTAGTAACGAACCCAACCGTTATCCAAGTTTTCTTGGAAGAACGGATCGCCGAACTTGTTGTCGTTGGCAACGTTGTTTGTGTCGGCAGCGGTCTCGATCTTACCGAGGAATGCTTTTGTGCGGTCGCTCGGATTGTCTTTTACAACGTAGATGTAGGGGTTTTTGCCTGCTTCTACTTTTGCCATTACGGACAGTGCGTACACGGACTTAGCGGACAATGTAAATTTCGAGGAAAGATAACCGAAGGACGTTGCGACTTTGTTTTCCAATTTCAATACGTTCTTCTCTACGTCGTCGCCGACTATTTTGTTTGGACTGTTGTCTTTGTCGTTCTTTTCTATTCCGCCCCAAATTTTGGAAGTTTCTTTTACAAGACCGGCAATTTCGTCGTCGCCTTTACCGTCGCGGTAGATTTCGTTTTGTCCGGCAAATACCGGCGTCCAGTTGGTGGGTTGGTCTTTGTTAGTAGTAACGTAGTTGGAGAACGAACCGTTGCTTATCGGCAAATTGGCTTGATTGCCTACCGTCAGACTTACTTGTTTAGCGTACGTTCCGGTACCGTTTTTATATTCGGATGCGGAAATTTCTTCTACAACGGGGTTGGTTGCAAACAACGTTCCCTCGGGATAATACACTTGATCGTATCCTGCATATCCGTCTTTGTTTCCCAAAACGACGATCAGTCTGATTTGCGTTTCGGTAGCGGAGGTGGGCTTTACGTACACGTCGTATTTTGTAAAGCCGCAGTTTTTGTCGGTATCGATCTCTTGGCTGGTTTCAACGTTGGCAAAATTGCCGTTTTTGACGTCTTCCCAATCGCCGGAAGAGTTTTTGCTTTGCAAAATGATATTTGCGGTGGCGTTACCGTTTGCATTAAGCGTACGCAGCCAGAAGCCGATATGCAAGTGGTCTTTAAGTTCTTCGCTGGACGCTACGATTATGTCGTTTCCGTTCCAACTTTCCAAAACCAACATCTTGGGCGTAGAAACCGTGCCGTCGTTGCTTATTTTGAAAATGGAGAAAGGTTCGTCCTTGATGAACGGCGAGTACGCTTCACCCTCGATTTGCGCTTCCGCAAGGGTCAAATATTCTTCGGGAGTGTAGGTGCCTTCGACGCCGCTGGTCCAATTTGTATACTCAATATCGGACGACGTGTTTTCGCCTTCTATTTGAGCGTAGTTTGTTTTGGAAGGGTCTTCGTCGCCGTCGTGATACTTGCGGTATTCGTTGGCGGAAACTGTTTCGTACGTTATATCGTCGATAAACAACGTGCCTTCGGCAGTGGTGCCGTCGTAGCAGTTGCCCAATCCCACGCTGCAAACTACTATTGCGCTGCTGGCTTTTCTGTTAAAGATGTAGAATTCGTAAGCAACCCAACCGTCGGCTTTTGCAATGTCCGTTTTGTAGGCGTGCCATTCCGTTTCGTCGGCTTTCAGCGTGCCGCTTCCGTTTTGGAACATTACTACGGCGTTGCCGTTTTTGACTTGCTCCGTATTGAGCCAAACGGTTATTTTGGCGGAAACTTGCGAAGCAATAGAAAACGTCTGCGAGAATATCGCCGCGGTAGTTGCGTTTTTGGTTGCAATGGCGTAGATGTTTTTGTCTGCTGCGTCGGCGTGAACGTCGGGGAAGGCTACCGTGCCGGCGATACCTTGTTTTGCAAGGTCTTTCTGCACTGTTTCCCAGGTGTCCTCGTCGGCGGGTACTACGCCTGCAACGACGTTAGTGTCGTCTTTAATTTCGTCAAACCCGTGAGTTTTGTTTTCTTCCGGAGTTTGATAGGTGCGCTTTGTCCAGTTGTCCGCGGTTTTAGGATAGGAATCCGTCTCCTTGTCAAAATAGGCAAAGTCGCCGTTTTTGATAGTCAAAGTGGACGATCCGTTAGAGTCGTTTCCGTCGTCGTCAGGATTGACGGGTCTGGGTTTCAGCACTAACGACAGCGATACGGCAAGGATAATTGCCATCGCCACGCAAATCGCCGCAATGATAATCGTCTTTTTTTCGTTTGGAGAAAGAGGTTTCTTCTCCACTTTCTTTGTTTTTTTGCTCATACTTACTATACCTTTCTTGCTAGATAGTCAGATGCAAAATTGCATACTTATTAGTATTTTAATACAAACTAAAATAAAAATCAATCAAATACGAGCATAAACTCGAAAATAGGAATTGCCAGCAGATGAATTTGACGGTAAAAAACAAAATTATTTTAGTAACGCTCGGCGCCGTTTCCGGCTTTATAAACGGTTTTTTGGGCGGCGGAGGCGGAGTGATGGTCGTAGCCTTGCTTTTGGCGTGTCTTTGCTTACCGCAAAAAAACGCTCAGGCAACGGCTTTGCTTATCATTTTGCCTTTGACGGCCGTAAGCGCGGCGGTGTATCTGTTGCAGGGTAACGTCAAGTGGGACGTAACGTTGTGGACGACGTTAGGCGTGGTTGCGGGCGGAATAGCGGGAGCGTTGCTGCTGTCAAAACTTAAGGGCAACACGGCAAAGATAATCTTTGCGATAGTGCTGATCGCAGGCGGCATAAAAATGTTGTTTTAAGGAGACTGTATGAATATATTTTTGCTTATACTTTTCGGTTTTCTGTCCGGCGTCGTCGGCGGTATGGGAATGGGCGGAGGCACCGTTTTGGTCCCGTTGATGTCTTTTTTGGACGTTCCTCAAAAAGTGGTTCAATCCGTCAATCTGATAAGTTTTTTGCCCATGTGCGTTGTCGCGTTGGGTTTTCACGTTAAAAACGGCTTGGTCAAGCCAAAGCATATCGGTTGGATAGTTTTGCCAGCCTCGCTCTGCGCCGTTGTCGGCGCGTTTTTCGCAGGGAAAACAAACAACCGCGTTTTGCGTATTTGTTTCGGATTGTTTCTGGTCGCAGTGGGCTTGTGGCAACTGTACGTGGCTGCAAAATTTATCGTCAAACGAAAACGCCGCAAAACGGTGGTTTTTTCCTCCGTCAAATGTCTCAAAGCCAAACCTGTATTTTTGCAACGCAATACGACGCGTTCCGTAGCCAACAGTTGGATTCACGTTCCTCTGCAAGCGATGGCGGACGAATCTTCACGCAAGTGATTTATAGGCTTGAAAGTATTTTTAATTTTGTAAAGCGTTTTAATCAAAAAAGATTACAGAAACTAAAAGTAGAATATAATCGTTTTCCGTAAACGTACGAAAAGCGCGCCGCCAGTGTTTGCGACGCGCCGTTTTTGTTGGTTAAAATATGCTGAAAATTTTGTCCGATACGTTGGGAAAGAACATAAATACAACGCAAAACGCCAATACAATCAAAAACAGTATTTTGAACACTATATTGCGTCTTGCAACCGCCTCGCACCCTACGATGGCGACAAGTAGCAACGCGCCCCAATCTTTGATTCCTTGAACTATCTTTACAAGCCATTCTACGCTGTTCATGTATCCCCATTGCGCGTTTGTTACCCACAAAACAAAGTTTACAAGCCATACGAGAGCGACAATTTTCCCCAAAATGTCGAAAAATCTTTGTAATCCTTTCATTTTCTTTGTCCTCGCAAAAGTAAATTCGGTTCATTTTACCGTAAACGAATTATAGCACAACCCGTCTTTTGTGTCAAGACACGGTTCGGCAAAACGTTGCCGTAAGTCCTGCTTTGTCGGCCGGCCGCAAGTTTTCCGTCCGCATTTAAGGCTTGACAAACGCAAAGTGTTGCAAAAACGCAAAAAGTTTGGTAAAGTATATCGTATAAACGGTACTGACGTATGAAATATTTGGCATTCGATATCGAAGCGGCAAACGGCTACAAATTGTACAGTATTTGCAGCATAGGCGTTGTCGTCGCAGATGAAAAATTTAATATATTACATCGGGAAAATATTTGGATCAACCCCAAAAGCGCCTATAACTTAAACGGCACGCGCAAAAACGTAGGTATAGATTTGCATTTGGACAAAAAGTTGCTTAATTCTTCTCCCGATTTTTCGCAGGTTTATTCCAAAATCAAGAGTATGCTTACCGATCCGGAAGTGTTTGTAGTGGGGCACGCGGTGGATTCCGACGTTCGTATGCTCAACGCTGCTTGTAAGCGTTACAATTTGCCGTCTATCGATTTTGAGTTTACCTGTTCGCAATTGTTGTACAGACTTTACAAGGGCGAAAAGGAAGTTAAGGCGCTTTCCAAGATCGCTGCGGAATTCAACATTACTTACAACGAACACAATTCCGAGGACGACGCTTGGATGTCTCTTATGACTTTGAAGTACCTTACGGAAGACAGCGGAATGACTGTCGGTCAGTTGGCGCAGAAGTACCGCGTGCGCTCGGGCAGCAACGTCAATTTCGATTTGGTTCGGCCTGTATCGTTGGAAGGACAAGTCTCCAAAAAAAATCAAACGAAACAGGCGACCGAGCGTATTTGCGCATTTGCGCAAAACGTCAAACCGAAGAATCAACTTTACGCCGGCAAAGTGTTTTGTTTTGCCCGTTCGTTGGAACTTTCCGACAGCGATACGTTATATGCCTTGGTACGTAAAATGGCGGAAGGCGGCGGCCGGTACAGCCCCAAATTGATAAAGTGTAACGTTTACGTTACCGGGGAGTTTTCCACTCGTCAGGATCAAATGCGTTTCCGCAGGGTGGAGGAATTGCGCTCGCAAGGCATCGTCGAGGTAAAAAACGTTTTTGAAATTTTGGAGGGACGTACGCATATGAAACAAGTTTCCGATTTTTTGGAACGTCACGAACAATCGGCATCGCAAATAAACGCGGAGGAGCAAATAGCCCGTTTTACCGCGCAAATTGAAAATGGACTGCGGCAAAACGGAGCTTGCATACCTATGATACCGACGTATCTTTGCAACGTCGACCGTTCTAAAATCAAACACGACAAACGTGTTTTGATAGATGCCGGCGGAACTAATTTCCGCTCGGCAGTGGGATTTTTTGACAGCCGCGGCAAGGCGCAGATACAAAACCTGTCCAAAACCGCGATGCCTGCTTCCGGAGGCGAGGTCCTTTCCAAAAAAGATTTTTACGACAGAGTGGCGCAAAATATCGCTCAGGTGGCGGATTTGGCGCAAGACGTCGGTTTTTGTTTTTCCTACCCTGTAAACATGGGCGCGGATATGGACGGCGAAGTGTTGGGCTTTTCCAAAGAAGTGCGCGCGCCGGAAGTCGTCGGAACGCGCGTTGGCGCGGAGACGTTAAAAGCCTTAAAAAGGTATAGCGTACAAAACAGAAAAATAGTCATATTGAACGATACCGTCGCAACGCTTCTTGGCGGTATGGCAATTGCTGACGAAGATTATTCCGCATATTTGGGGTATATATACGGTACGGGTACAAATCTGTGCTGCGTGGCGGATACGGCGCTGATTACCAAAGTGCAAGGTTTACCTCGGGGAAAAATGCTGATCAATATGGAATGCGGAGGATACGACGGTTTCAGCCAAGGCGACTTTGACAAGGCGGCAATAAAAAGAACGGACAATCCGGACAAGCAATTGTTTGAAAAGATGACCAGCGGCCGTTATCTTTCGGAAATAATATACGAGGCGCTGTGCGTAGCGCGTCAAGAAGGCGAGTTCCGCAACGGTCCTCAAATAGAGCCTTTCGTATTGAAAGACGTATCGGATTTTCTTGTGGGAGAAGGTAAGTTGTGCCAAACGTTCGTAGGCGCAGATTTGGAATTTGCGTTGGAAGTTTGCAAGCAGCTTATAGAGCGTGCGGCAAAAATGGGCGCGATTGCCAACGCCGCAACGGCAGCGTTCACCTGCACGGACAAATCTTTGCCGGTAGCAATAGTAGCGGAAGGCACTACGTTCCACCGTCTTGTAGGTTACCGTGAAAATTTTGTAAAATATCTTGACCGAATTTTGCAGCCGCAGGGTATTTCCTACCGTCTGTTGCAGGGCGAGGAATTGAACCTTGTGGGGACGCTTATGGCTACAATGGCGCTTTGACCCGTCGCATGCAGGCTTGTTTAGGTAGTTATCGCAAAGCGTAAATTCATAATTCTTTGGAACACCAAAAAACGGCGGAATTGTTTTCGCCGTATGATCAGTATGGGGAGATATCCGTGACCAAACTTACCGAATCCGTTCAAAAACCGTACCGTTATTTCGGCGGAGAATACAATACGCCGGATATGTCTAAGCCGTGCGACGTGCGGTTTTGCATGTGCGTGGCGGACAGTTACGAAGTGGGTATGTCCAACTTGGGCGTGCGCATTTTGTATTACCTTTTCAACTCTATGGACGGCGTGGTGTGCGAACGTTGTTTTACTCCTTTTGCCGACTATGAAAACTATCTTAAAGAGCGCGGCCTGCCTTTATCCAGTTTAGAGACGCAAACGCCTCTCATCGACTTCGATTTCGTCGGGTTTTCCATGCAGTTCGAGATGTGCTACTCCAACGTATTTCACATGCTTACGCTTGCGGGTATTCCCGTTTGCGCTACGGACAGAGACGACTCTTTTCCGTTTATCGTCGCCGGCGGTCCGTGTACGGTCAATCCCGAACCTATGTACAAATTTTTCGATTTCTTTTTCGTCGGAGAGGGCGAAACCCCGTGGCCGAAAATAATCGAAGATTATAAGGCGTTTAAGGGTACCAAAACGGAATTTTTGCAATATTTGGACAAAACGTACAGTTGTATTTATGTGCCGTCTTTGCATACTGCCGAATACGATGGAGACGTTGTCAAAACTTTGCCGGACCGTACCGTTTGGCGCAATATAGAAAGCGATCTTAACGCAACTTTTACGCCCCAAACGCAGCTTGTTCCAAATATGGAAATAGTGCACGACAGGGCGGTGGCGGAACTGTTCCGCGGATGCGCCAACGGCTGTCGCTTTTGTCAAGCAGGATTCATTTACCGCCCCGTACGCGAACGCACCGCGGACAACGCATTCGATCTTTGTAAAAATTTGCTGGAAAGTACGGGCTACGACGAATTGTCCTTGAACAGTCTTTCTACCGGCGATTACAGCGGTCTTATGCCTTTGTTGGATCGCCTGTTGCCTTACTGCGAGCAGCACAAAGTGCAACTAAATTTGCCCAGTTTGCGTTTGGACAGTTTCAAGGGACAAATGGCTCGCGGCAACCGAAAAAGTTCGCTTACTTTCGCGCCGGAAGCCGGTACTCAACGCTTGCGCGACGTCATCAACAAAAACGTTACCGACGACAATATTTTTTCCTCGCTCGAACAAGCCTTTATGCAGGGGTACTCTTCAGTTAAACTGTATTTTATGCTGGGCTTGCCTACCGAAACAATGGCCGACGTCGAGGGCATTGCAGATATCGCTTTTCGTGTCAAATCGCTGTACAAAAAGGTGAAACAAAGCGGCAAGGATTTGCGCGTTTCCGTGTCCTGTTCAACGTTTATTCCCAAACCGTTTACGCCTTTTCAGTGGTGCGCTTTTGCGGATAGAGAGGATATTGAAGTTAAGCAAAAATATCTTGCGGAAACTTTGCGTAAACGCGGTATCAACTTTTCTTATAACGACTACGACTCTTCCCTTATGGAAGCTGTGCTTGCCCGCGGGGGACGCAGCGTTGCGGACGCCCTTTACTACGCTTATTTGGACGGTGCGCGGTTCGATGCTTGGAGCGAATATTTCCGTTTCGAGCACTACCGAAAGGCTTTTGAAAAGTACGGAGTTAACGTAAGCAAAATTGTTGGAGCAAAAAGTCCTGATGACGTTTTACCGTGGGATTTTGTGGACGTGGGCGTTACTAAGGAATATTTCAAAAGGGAATACTGCAAAGCTCTTAACGCGCAGTCTACGCCCGGTTGCAACAAGCAGTGCAACGGGTGCGGACTTAAAAAATACGGTTATTGCAAAACAAACGAAGGCAACAGAAAGCTGCCGTGACCGCAGCGTAAGCAGCGTGTCGGGCTGATTAATATAACGCCAGAGCAGTATTTCGGGAAAGAAATAAATAACTACAATTATGATAATTCTTAAATTTACCAAAACTTCAACTGCGGCGCTTGCCGCTCACGTGGATACGTTGCGCGCCGTAACTTACCTTTTCCGCCGCGCTAACGTTGAAGTTCAGTACTCCAACGGCTACAATCCTCATATGGAATTGGGTTTTTCTGCTCCGCTTGCATTGGGCGTGGAAAGCGAGTGCGAGTACGTCTCGGTAAAGACGGTGAGCGCGGACGGTATTTTGGAAAGGCTGAATTCCGTCTGTCCGCAGGGTATTTCTTTTACAAAAGTTTTCCGCGCGGAGGTCAACTTGGCGTCCGCAGTCAACCGCGCGACCTACCGCGTAGAGGCTCGGGGTATAGGCGACGTTGCGGAAGAAGTTCTTGTGCCGAATTATTCGATAACTTACTTTGAGCGCGGTAATGCCGTTACTAAGGACGTTTCTTCGCGTATTTTTTCCGCCCGAAACGTAGATAACGATACGGCCGTTTTTACTCTTGCGGTCGGCAATGAAAATTTGCGTCCCGATCGGCTGGTATGTCATTTGCAAAACTCTCATAATCTTTCGGGCGACTACAAAATTACAAAGATCCAAAGTTTCGTCGGTGAAACGCCTACGGACGACTTTTTGGAAAACGTTGAAAAGGAGCAGGCGAAATGAAGCATTACGAAAAAGATTTGCCGCAGGGGTACGTAGAGGCGAAAACAATAGACGCAGCAAACAAAAAAACGGGGATAGTGTTAAACGCTTTGGCTTTTCTAATTACTTTCGTTACGTTTGCCGTTATCTGGCTTATCTTGTTCCGAGCCGAACCGATAGGGAAAAGTATTGAGCGCATCCGCCCCGAAAAGGATTGGCACTCGGTGGTCGCGATAGTGGTATTTATCGTCGGCGAAGTGTGCTACATGGTGTTGCACGAATTGGTTCACGGCGTAAGTTACAAACTTTTTACCAAACAAAAACTCAAATTCGGGTTGACTCTTACTTGTGCGTTTTGTGGAGTTCCGGACATATACGTTTACCGTACTGCGTCGTTGGTTTCCGTATTGGCGCCTTTCGTAATATTTATACCGGTGTTTTTAATTCCGATGTTTTTTATTCCGTCGTATTTGTGGATAGTGCTGTTTGCGCTGTTATTGTCCATACATGTCGGCGGTTGCGTGGGCGATTTGTACGACGCGTGTCTGTTTGCGTTCCGCTTTCGCGACAAGCGCACTCTTATGCGCGATACGGGTCCGAAGCAAACTGTTTACGTTCCGCAAGACAGCAAAATCGGGCAAAAACTTGCCGCGCAAAAATCCGTCGTCGCAAATAAGGGCGAAGGATCTTCATTGGCGGAACAAACGGCGGAGGATTGCGGCGCTGCCGATAAACTACAGTGTGACGAAGCCGCCGATATGTCGAAACACTAATCGGATTTTGCCGACGCATCAATTCGTTTTCAATGGAACAACACTACGTACTAAATTAAACTCAGCGCCGCTGTCGCAAATACGTTTTTTAATCTGTAATGCTGATAAAGCGTAAACTGAGTAGTCAAAATAAAAACGCGCCTCTTTGGGTATTACCCTCTGAGGCGCATAATTTTTATGGTAGAAGTTCAGTCTGTAAGCCGAGTTCTGTCTTGGGCGGTTATCTATCTAGTTGAATCGTTACCGATACAATCAAGCGAATATGTCGAGATGCCGAGCAGGCATTTGGTCTCATTTCTTGCACCGAGTGGGGTTTACATGCACGCGTTGTCGCCAAAGCGTGTGTAGGCTCTTACCCTGCATTTCCACCCTTACAAGCGGTTGAGCTTGCGGTATATTTCTGTTGCACTTTCCTTAAAGTCGCCTTCACAGGCCGTTAGCCTGCACTCTTGCTCTGTGGTGCTCGGACTTTCCTCGTGAGTTGCCCCACGCAACCGTCCGACTGTCTTCTACGCGTAAATGATACTCTTTTTCTCTCCGTTTGTCAATCGATTGCTATTTGTTTGCCAAACGGGTAAAAAAACTGTATAATTATTCTATATATTCGTTTTGGAGCGACTATGGCGAAAAAGCATAAAACGAAAACCGAACAAATTAGTGCCGAAACTCCGCTTTCGGCAGTGCAAACGCAAGCGGCGCAACCGGAAATCGGTAAAGCGTCCGCCCCCGCATGGGACGATAACGTCATTGTCCGTTTCGATAACGTAAGTCATTACTACAAGGCGTACAACGACGACGGAACGGTCGGTCAGGCGGTGGGCGTAGAGGGAGTAACGCTGGAATTGGAGCGCGGTTCTTTCGTGGCGCTTGTCGGACACAACGGCTGCGGCAAATCTACGCTTGCAAAACTGACCAACGGCTTGCTTACGCCGTCTTCCGGTTCAGTAAAGGTGTTGGGTACGGACACTACGGACAAAAACGGTATATTCGATATTCGCAAAAACGTCGGTATGGTATTTCAAAATCCCGACAATCAAATGGTTGCAAGCATAGTGGAAGAGGACGTGGCTTTCGGACCGGAAAACTTGGGCGTGCCGCAACCGGAAATAGTTGAACGCGTAAATGCGGCTTTGCAAGCGGTAGGAATGCAGGACTTTGCCAAAAATTCTCCGCACAAACTTTCCGGAGGTCAAAAACAGCGCATAGCTATTGCAGGCGCTCTTGCAATACGGCCTCAACTGTTGGTGTTGGACGAATCTACCGCTATGTTGGATCCGCAAGGTAGAAAAGAAGTGTTGGAAGTCGCTCACCGTCTGAACGGCGATGGTATGACCGTTTTATTGATTACCCACTTTATGGAGGAAGTCTTGGATTGCGACAAAGTCGTGGTTATGAACGGCGGCCGCGTCGTGGCAACAGGTGCTCCGAAGGAAATTTTTGCCAATTCCGAATTGTTGCGGCAAGTCGGCTTGCAGCCGCCGCGCACAGTTCGGCTTGCGCAAAAACTAAACGGATCGGGTTTCGACGTTGATGCTGACGAAAGCGACGCCAAAGCGTTGGGAGGTAGATTATGTCAATTATTGCGCAAGATCTGACCTTTACCTACAACAAAAAATCTCCCTTTGAAAAAAAGGCGGTAGACAACGTAAGTCTGCAAATAAACGACGGCGAATTCGTTGCGATCGTCGGTCATACCGGCAGTGGTAAAACTACTTTTTTGCAGCATCTCAATGCGCTTATCCGCGTGCAGCAGGGCAAATTGGAAGTTTGCGGTCACGACTTGTCCGCCAAAAAACCCGACTTAAAAGCGCTTCGCAGTAAAGTCGGCATGGTGTTTCAGTATCCGGAATATCAATTGTTTGCCGATACCGTTTTGGAGGACGTTTGTTTCGGTCCTAAAAATTTTGGCGAGGATAAGGAAAAATGCGTCGCGCTTGCAAAGGAAGCGCTGTCTCTTGTCGGTATGGATGCGGACGTTGTCGGCAAAAAATCCCCGTTCGATCTTTCCGGCGGCGAAAAGCGTCGCGTCGCGCTTGCAGGCGTTCTTGCAATGAAACCGAAAGTGTTGGTCTTGGACGAACCTACGGCAGGATTGGACCCTCGCGGCAAAAAGGAAATTTTGTCGCTGGTCAACAGTCTCAACCGCGAGCAAGGCGTAACCGTTATTATGGTTTCGCACGATATGAACGAAGTTTTTGAAAACGCTTCCCGCGTTATAGTTTTTCAAAACGGCAAGGTCGCATACGATTTGCCTCCTCGCGCGCTTTTCCGTAACGAGGAAGAAATATCTGCAATGAACTTGGAAGTGCCGGAAATGGCTCGCGTGCTAAACGTATTGGAAAAGTCGGGTATTGTGCTTCCCGACGGCGTCAAAACGGTCGACGACGTTGCGAATGCAATCGCCGCAATGAAAGACGGAGGTGAAAACGATGCTTCGTGACGTAACCTTCGGTCAGTATTATCTGGCAAATTCCTTCGTACACAAAATGGACGCCCGTATCAAACTGGTTTTGGTGCTGTTGTTTATGGTCGGCATATTTTTCGTCAACAGTTTTGCGGGGTACTTGTGGATAACGTTGTTTCTTGTTTTGGCAATCGGTTTTTCGCGCGTACCGCTAAGGTCTATTTTGAAATCCATAAAAGGCATTTTGTTCATCTTGATTTTGACGGCGATACTCAACGTGTTTTTTACCAAAACGGGCAATTTGCTGTGCGAGTGGTGGATATTTCACATTTACGACGACGGACTTATATATGCCGCTAAAATATTTTTGCGTCTTACCTATCTTGTTGTGGGAAGCAGTTTGCTGACTCTTACCACAACGCCGGTAGATCTTACGCATGCAATAGAAAGTTTGTTGAAGCCCTTGCGTGTGATAAGGTTTCCCGTGCACGAACTGGCCCTTATCATGAGTTTGACGCTGTCTTTTATCCCAAGTCTAATCGAGGAAACAGACCGCATAATACGCGCCCAAAAGGCGCGCGGCGCAAATTTCGACACAGGCAATTTGTTCAAGCGCGCAAAGGCTTTCGTGCCTATTCTTATTCCGTTGCTTGTGGGAGGTTTCCGCCGTGCGGAAGAACTTGCCAACGCTATGAACAGCCGCTGCTACGAAGGCGCGAAAAAACGTACGCAAATGCGCGTAATGAAGCTTTCTTGGAGAGATTTTCTCGGCGCGTTTATCACGGTGGTTTTCTTTGCCGCGATATTCGTTTTGTTTGCTATGAAAGACCAATGGAACGCGCTTACCGGCGTTTGGGGCGAAGTGATGCACTGGCTATACTTTTGACAGGGTACGTCATCTCGACCGAAGGCTGTCCTTGCCGTAGTGGAGAGATCTGGCGAAGCGCCCCCTACAATGGCTTTTGAAGAAATAAGGAAATAAAAGAAAACTCGTCGTATGGCTCGAATCAAACTTACAATCGAATATGTTGGGACGGATTTTTGCGGTTGGCAAAGCCAAAAAAACGGCGTTTCCGTACAGGACGAATTGGAACGCGCATTGACGGAATATTTCGGCTGTCCTATCCGTACTAGCGCCGCTGGCCGCACGGACAAAGGCGTACACGCCAAGGGGCAAACCGTGCATTTCGATACGGACAAGTCCGTCAACCCTTACAAACTGTGCTTGGGGCTTAACGTCGCTTTGCCGGAAACGATCGCCGTAACCGAGGCTCAAACGGTGCCGCAAACTTTCGACGCACGTTTCTCCGCATTGTCCAAGACGTATTGCTACCGTATGTACGTTTCGCCTACGCGTAGACCCACTTTGGACGTCAACCATGCGCAAACGTACAAACATTTGGACGTTGCCGCAATGCGCCGCGCCGCGCAAATGCTTGTGGGCACGCACGATTTTTCCGCTTTTCAAAAGGCGGGAAGCAACCTTAAAGGTACCGTGCGCACAGTCAACAGTTTCGATATTGTGGAAACGCCGCAGGGCACGTTGGAATTTTGGGTAAACGGCAACGCATTTTTGTACAACCAAGTGCGTATAATGTGCGGATTGTTGGTGGAAGTAGGCAAAGGCAAATTTAACTTGCAAGACGTAACCGATATGCTTGACGGACGCAAACTGACGTTCAAAACTTTGCCCGCAAAGGGCTTGACTTTGGAAAAAGTATTTTACAGCGATAAGGATTTGGAATTATGAAAAACAAACGGTACGACGGCGCGCTTGCGGCGCTGTGCATATTTCTTTTTTGCGCAACGGGTTTTGCAATAGCGTCGCTATGTGTAATGGGCGGCGAAACGACTTTGTTCGGTATTTTGTTGGAATACGTTTTGGCGGCCGCATGCGGCGTGTTTTTGTTGTGTTACGTTGTAACGCTTATCGTATGCGTCGCAACAAAACGCGGCAAAAACAGATTGGGGCTTTCGGTTACTATTGTGGTGGTGGGGACGCTGCTTATTGCGCTGTCTCCGTTGGCCTTTATCATGTGGATTTTTCAAACGATCGTCGAAAAAGTTTCGGAAAAACGTTCGCGCCGCGCAGAACAAAGTAATACGTAGCGCTCTAAAAAAGCCGATGCGTTTTCTTTTGTTGTACGGCGGTTTTAGTCGCTGCAAAACGTTTCAAACCTGTTATATTAAAAAACGCAATGCGTTTATTGCGCGCATTGCGTTTTTTTGTACGGCACGTCGATGTTCGTCGCATAAAAAACGACACAGCGGCGCTCTGCAAATTGCTTTTTTTGCTTGACAAGGTTTTTGCTCTTCTATATAATATAAAGGCTGTGGACAGTTCGACAGGGTATTTTAAGCTCTGCCTTGTCTAAACCGCATTCCACTGGCGGTAATTGCCCAACCGTGAACAGCAAACAAACTTAAATAGCGTCGCGTTTTTTTGCGACAAAACAGGAGAAACAACAATGGTAAAAACATATATGGCAAAAAAGGAAGCCGTCGAAAGAAAATGGTACGTTGTCGACGCCGCAGGTTTGCCCTTGGGACGCGTTGCAAGTCAAGTTGCGTCGGTGCTTCGCGGTAAAAACAAACCCACCTTTACCCCCAACGTAGATACGGGTGATTGCGTTATCGTATTGAATTGCGATAAGGTAGTCCTAACCGGTAAAAAACTCGATCAAAAATTTTACGTTCGTCGCAGCCCGCGTCCCGGTCACTTGAAACAGACCAAGTACGGCAAGCTTATGGCGGAACGCAGCGATTTTGCAATGATGAAGGCCGTCAAGGGTATGTTGCCCAAAAACAGCCTCGGTCGTCAAATGCTCAAAAAACTTCGCGTATACAAAGGCGCGGAACACAAGCACGAAGCGCAACACCCCGAAGTGTTGGCGTTGAGATAACAGGAGGGAATAAACAATGGCAAAGGTCAAAGCATCCAAAAAGGTTCAATTTTGGGGAACCGGCAGAAGAAAAAAGTCCATTGCACGCGTTAGGCTTATTCCCGGCGGCAACGGAACGATCACTATCAACAAACGCGATATAGACAACTACTTCGGATTGGACACGTTGAAGTACATCGTGCGTCAACCGTTGAACGCTACGGAAACGTTGACAAAGTACAACGTAGAAGTAAACGTTTGCGGCGGCGGCTACACGGGTCAGGCGGGCGCTATCCGTCACGGAATTTCCCGTGCGTTGGTCGTGGCGGGCGAAGACAAGGCTGTTTTGAAAAAGAACGGTTTCTTGACTCGTGACCCCCGTATGAAGGAAAGAAAGAAATACGGCTTGAAGAAAGCGCGTAAAGCTCCTCAATTCTCCAAGAGATAATTTACTTACGGCGTACCGCTTTGGTGCGCCGTATTTTTCTATTGAAAAGCCGCTGATTTTTTACATTTGTCCGCGGCTTATCGTTAAAAGAAAACCACCGGCTGTACCGGTGGATTTTTATTATTAAAAAAATATCCGCCGTCAATGCCGGCGGATATTTAGTTTGTCACAGAAACATATCTTTTATATGTAATTTCAGTTCCTTTGCAATTTTGAATAATTCAACAATGTTAAAATCGTATTCCCTCTTCAAAATTTTGTCGTAAATCAAGGTATCGATATCGCACTTTTTGCAAAACTCCTCTTTGGACAAATTCCGACTTATCCTGTAATTTTCCAATAAATTTGCGTCTATAGTATTCATTTGTCTCTCCTTTGTAATTAGTTTACTAAAATAAATATTTTGGATATTTATTTATGATTTTGCTGAAATTATCCATTTAAGCCCTATTTGCTCTAAATATAAGTACAATATTATACTAAAATTTAGAATTGTCAATACTGATTTTGCGAATTTTTCTAAAATTTCGAGCAAAAGGAGGCTAAAAATGAAATTAGCAGACCTGCGCAAAGAAAAAGGACTAACGCAGAGGGAATTGGCTCAAATATTTCATATATCCAGTGGAAATATATGCGATTATGAAAAAGGCAGAGTGGAACCTAGTATTGAAAGAATAATTGCTTTTGCCGATTACTTCGGTTGTACTACCGATGAACTGTTGGGCAGAGAAAACTACGGAACAGGCATAGTGGAAGTGCAGGGCGAACAACTTACTTTCGACGAAGCGGAACTGTTGCAACTGTACCGCAAGATGACTGTCCAAAACAAAGGCCAACTGGTCGGTTTTGCCAAAGGCTTGCTGGACAGGTAACTTTGGCGTGTAACCGATTTCGACTCCGAAACATACTTTCGGAGTTTTTCTTTGTTTCTCTTTTCAAACAAAGCGCAATATGCTAAAATAGTGACGAAATGAAAGTACGTGTTTATGCAAAACTAAATTTATCGTTGAACGTTTATCCCAAACTTGGCGAATTTTATTCGGTGCAGGGAAAGTTCCACTCGGTGGACAGCGTAGTAACCAGTGTAGACGTGTTTGACGTCGTCACGGTCAAGCCGCACGTTTACAAGGATATTATCGTCAATTGCAATGCTGACGTTCCCGATTTGCAAAACTCTGCCTATCGCGCCGCAACGGCATTTCAAAATGCTTTTCAAACCGATGGCTGTCAAATAGATATTAAAAAGGGTATTCCCGTCGGCGCAGGCATGGGCGGATCTTCGGCGGATGCGGCTGCGGTGATATATTGTCTTTGCAAGTTGCACAAAGTGCCCTTAAACAGTCCTATGGTGCACGTTCTTTGCTCCGATATTGGCAGCGACGTTTATTATATGTTGCACGGCGGTTTGGCGCGTCTGTGCGGCAAGGGCGACGACGTGTCGCAAAAAAAACTGCTCGATCCTTTGTATTTTGCTCTTACTACTTTCCCTACGTCAATGAGCGCGGCGGAAGTTTACGCCGCTTTTGACAAATTGCCGCAAAAACCGACGTTTCGCAATAACGACCGATTGGTAGATATGTTGCAAATGGGCTTTTTTGACGAAGCCGTTTTGTGTTTTGGCAATAATTTGCAACCTGCTGCGCTTTCTCTTTCTTCTTGGGCGGAAGATTATTTGCGTTTTTGCTCCGAACGCGGTATTGTGTGCAACATGACCGGCAGCGGCAGCGCTTTCTATATTGCGTGTTCAACAAAAAGTGACGCCACTGTTTTAACAAAATTGTTGCGATGTAACGGTTTCGACACCAGAGTTTGCAAGTCGGTTAAAAAAGGCATCAAATGAATGATTTTTTAATAAAGTTTTTTGCGACAAAATTTTTCATATATAGCGAAACAACGCGCACTTTTACGCGTTGTTTTTTTGCGCCTTGTCCAAACTCTAAGCATGAAAGAAATTTCCAAGCGCGTTTTGCTTGGCGCAAGGCAGGTGTAATATGAAAAAGATTATTTTTGCGGCCGTAGCGTTGGTCGTCGTAATCGCCGCAATAGTACTGATACCAAAGACGCAAACCAACGGCGATTTTTTGCGTATACATATTCGCGCCGACAGCAATGCCGAAACCGATCAAAGCGTCAAATACGTCGTCAAAACCGCCGTGGTGGATTACCTGACGCCATATCTTTCCGAGGCAACCGATAAGGAAAAGGCAATGCAGATAGTAAAAAGCCGCGTTGACGGCATAAAGCAAGTGTGCGACAAAACTCTTGCCGAATACGGCAAAGATTACCAAGCGACGGTGCGCGTTTGCGAGGAATCGTTCCCCGACCGTTCGTACAACGGCACGACGCTGCCCGCAGGCGTGTATGATGCGCTTATTATCGAACTGGGCAGCGGCAGCGGAAACAATTGGTGGTGCGTGGTATATCCGCCTTTGTGTTTTGTGGGCGGCGAAGGCAGCGGCAGCGGAATAGTCTACAAGTCCAAACTTTGGGAAATTATTCAAAGATGGCAAAGTAACCGCTAACTCAAAACAGCTTTGCAATTTTTTTCGATATCGGCGTTTACGGGCGGCGTTTTACTTGACACTTTTGCTCCGAAACCTTACAATTGAATTACGCAGAAAATTGCGTGCGGGGGAGCGTATTTATGGTCAGTCAAGCGCATGGAAACATCAAGATTTTTTCCGGAAATTCCAACAAAAAGTTGGCGGAGGCGATCTGCAAACATCTAAACATAGAGTTGGGAAAACTGGACGTAGGGCGCTTTTCCGACGGAGAAAGTTCCATTTATATCAAAGAAACCGTGCGCGGTTGCGACGTATTCGTGGTGCAATCCACGTGCCACCCCGTCAACGACAATCTAATGGATTTGCTGGTCATAATCGACGCTTTGAAGCGCGCTTCCGCAGGACGCATCACCGCCGTTATACCTTACTTCGGCTATGCCCGTCAAGACCGTAAATCGCGCGCAAGAGATCCCATTTCCGCCAAACTTGTGGCAGATATTTTGCAAACGGCAGGCGCAAACCGCGTGCTTACGATGGATTTGCACAGCAGCCAGTTGCAAGGCTTTTTCAATATTCCGGTGGACAATCTTATGGGAATGCCGGTTTTGGCCAACTATTTCCGAAAAAAAGGTTTGCCGCAGGATCTTATTATAGTCAGTCCGGATATGGGAAGCGTCACGCGCAGTCGCGCGCTTGCAACGCGGTTCAACGTTCCGATGGCTATCATCGATAAACGCCGTCCCAAAGCAAACGTTATGGAAGTGATGAATGTGATCGGCGACGTAGAGGGCAAAACCTGCCTTATGATAGACGACCTTGTGGATACGGCCGGCACGATCTGCCAAGGCGCAGAAGCATTGTTCCAGCACGGCGCAAAGGAAGTTATCGCCTGTTGCTCTCATGCCGTCTTGTCCGGTCCCGCTATCGAACGCTTGGAACAAAGCAGACTGTCGCAGTTGGTTGTTTTGGACACGATCGATTTGCCGGAAGAAAAACGCTTGCCCAAAATCAAAGTCGTTACCATCGCCGATATGTTTGCGGAAGCAATAGAGCGCGTTTATACCGATTTGCCTGTTTCCAAATTGTACGAATAAATTTTGCGCATAATGCGAAGCGGACGGCTTATAATTTCTGCTTTGAATATTGAATATACGAATACCGCAAAATAGATTGCGGTATTTTTTGATTTTAGGTATTTACTAAACGGTCTGGTTTTTTGCGCCGCGTCTGTTGCGGCGTTTTTGTTTTATCCGTTATTTGCGGCGATTCGTTTGCTGTTTGTCGTCAAAATTTTTTTCCATATTAGAGTTTTTTCTACAATTTTTCTTGTTTTGGCGATTTTGTTTCGCTTTTGTTTTGGCAACACTTTTACTGATGAAAAAAGCAATCAGATATTTTACCGTATTGGCGTTGTGCGCTATAGTCATCGGCGTGATGTTGGTTTATACGCCGCGGCCGTTTGTGCAAAATATACGCGTATTTCCGCCGAATGCCAAAGTGGCAATATATTGCAAACAGACAGATTCGCCTTTTACCGAAATGGGTAACGGCCGTTTGGTTGAGTGCACCGTATCCGATGTTGACAGGATACTTGCAGGATGCAACGGCATAGACGGTTTAAGCGTAAAGTTTGCCGCTACGCAAAGCGACTTTGACCAAATTTGCCGTTACTTCGGCATACGGGAAGTCTCCCGTTGGCAATCGGGCAATTTGGTTTCCGTGTGCGGCCTCAGCGATAAAATATGCGGCGGCATCGACTTGTGCGGCGAAAAGGTCAACGTTCAGGCGGCTTTTGACGGCAACGTCGTTACCGTCGGATTTCCGTTGATTTTGGACAGTTATTAAAGTTAGAAAATTTGCGCTTGACGGTTACGTGATTTACCGGACAGTTTCCGAAGTTACGGCTTACAACAAATTTTTCCGTTTGGGCGTATAAACTTTTTCGATTGGGTAAAAAATCTAAACAAACAAAAACGGAGGCAAAAAATGAATACAACAAAACCCAAAAGCAAATTTTCGCGCTTTCTCAAAAATAACGCGGCTCTTTTGCTGATTATCTTCTGCGTACTGGCAATTACTGCGGTCGTTTTAGCTGTTACTCTTTCCAAAACGTCCGACCCGACGGATAGCCCCGTCGTGGTAGATCCCAATCCCGACGACAACAAACCTACTGTTCCCGATCCCGTAGTACCGCAAATAGAAAAGGTCTTCTTCGCTTCTCCTATTGCGGCAAGCAAAATCACCGTACAGTTTAACGACGGTACCGACGCTTCTATGTTTGAGCAAAGCAGTACTCTCGGTTGGTGGCAAGCGCACATGGGCGTGGATATCGCCGCTAACGAAGGTACCGACGTTACGGCGATGTACGACGGCACGGTTATCGAAGTAAAATATACGATGGGCATGGGTAATGCGGTCACGATCGACCACGGCGACAACGTGGTGGCTACTTATGCGTCGTTGGGCGACGTTGCCGTCAAAAAAGGCGACGTGCTCAAAAAAGGCGACGTAGTAGGCACGGTCAGCACTACGGCATCCGACGAGTATTTAGACGGAGCGCACCTGCACCTTTCCGTCAAAAAAGACGGCAAATACGTAAATCCCGCGCCCTACGTCAACGGAGATATATTCCGCGAAGTGGAAGTCACGAAAAAGTAAACGTAATACGATATTTCAAACAGAAATGCCTGCTCTAAATTGGGAGCGGGCATTTTCTACACAAAAGTCAAGGCTTAAACAAACTTTGCAAATTTTTGCAACGGCGCTTGCGTTACAATTTCGGTATGGCCGTCTATTTGGAATACGCGTTTTTGGACAACTTCACAATGGATTGCATTTTGTTGTCTTGCGCTTGTCTCACGCTCAAAATCCGCTTTCGTTGGTGGCGAGTGGCGCTAGGGGCAGGCGTAGGTACGGTTACTGCGCTTGCAACGGTGTACGTGGACGGTTTTTGGATATATCCCGCCAAAGCAGCGTGTCTTTTTTTAATGTGCATAGTTACGGTGGGTTTCGGCAAAAAACTTTTTTGGCATATTTTGCTGACGCTTGCATATACCTTTGTTACGGGCGGCGCAATAGTCGGGCTGTTCAACTTGCTGCAAGTGGATTACCTTTCGCAAAACGGACTTTGCTACAATATGCCCGTGCCGTTGTTCGTGTATTTTTTGGCTGTCGGACTTGTTATTTTTTTGTGTTATTCGGTTGCGGTTTTCGTCAAGCAAACAAAAAAAGTCGCGCCGTTTATCAAAAAAGTGCAAGTGGTTCTAGGCGACGCAACTTACAGTGTTTCAGGTTTTTGCGACAGCGGAAACACCGTTTGTCACAACGGCGTACCGGTGTGCTTCGTAACAAAAAAATTCAGGGGATTTGCCGAGTTTTTTGCGTCGCAAACGCTAAATGGGGCCGCAGTTTCCGTATCTATTGCCACCCTTGCAGGAAGCAAAACGGTTGCGGCAGTGCCTGCCAAGTTGCAATGCAAAGATTGTCCCTTATGCGACGTATATTTGGCGTTGCCTGCCGAAAAATGCCAAACTCAATACGAACTTTTGTTGTCTAACCAAATATTCGGGGGTGAAATATGAAACCGCTGTCACTACTTAAAAAACTGTTGGAAAAGTTTGCTCTTTCGCAAAAAGCCGTTCACTATCTGTGCGGAACGGAAGTGCTGCCGCACCCGTTGGATGCCGAGACGGAAAGTCTGTTGCTAAGCAAAGTCGCACAAGGCGACAACGAAGCAAAGGATACGCTTGTGGAGCATAATCTGCGCCTGGTGGTATTTTTGGCAAAAAAATTCGAGAGCAGCGGGTTGGATATGGAAGACTTGGTATCGGTGGGCACGATCGGGCTTATCAAGGCGATAAACTCTTTCAAGCCGGAAAAACAGATAAAGTTGGCGACTTACGCCAGCCGTTGTATCGAAAACGAAATTTTGATGTATCTTCGCAAACTGTCCAAACGTAAGCAGGAAGTTAGCCTTGACGAGCCGTTAAACGTGGACGGAGAGGGAAACGAATTGCTGCTTGCTGATATTCTGGGGACGGAAACCGACGCCGTGTACACTCATATGGAAACGCAGGTGGAGCGTCAACTGTTAAACGAAGGACTTTCGCGTCTTACAAAGCGCGAGCAGCAAATCATCGAAATGCGTTTCGGTTTGGACGGCAACGAGGAGCGCACCCAAAAGGAAGTAGCGGATATGCTGGGTATATCGCAGTCATACATATCCCGTTTGGAAAAAAAGATAATTTCCCGCCTTAAAAAGGAAATCGGTAAACTGGTATAGGGGCGCTTGCCGTATTCAAGTGTATAAAGGAAGATTTCAACAACGCGGACTTATGTTATGTCCAGCGTAGCCGAGACGTCTAGCGCAAGCGTAAAATTGTTTGGAAATTGCGTTCCGCGCCTCGATTTGGTTTGCGCTCAAGATATCGCAAAATACAACGCCCTCGTACCTGTAGCTCACTGCGTTCGCAATTTTCAAGCGGATAAAGGAAAGATGTATAATAATTGCTTAGGCATACGGCTTGGGAGTCTAGCGCTCCGCGATGTCGCCAAGTCAGTATGTCCTCGGCTTCAAGCGCTTCACTCTCTGCGGTCGATTGCGGAAAGTGGATGGCATTGCTAAACGGTTTGCGTTTAGTCATAAGCAGTTTAACGAACGCAATGGATATTCTATGTTGAATCAATTCGCTTCGGTAAGAAGGTTTTTGATTGAGTATCTTTTCAAAATGCAAAAAGGACGCAAATATCGCGTCCTTTATCATTACCAAATAGAAACGGTCGTTGATGTAAACGACCGTTTGGTTTTTTCAAATACTGTGCGTTGCAGTTGACAGTCTACGCCGAAACGGTATTTTCGTAGGCGGCTACTCCAAAGCAACCTTGTGGCACACGCTCAATCTGTTTAGTGCTGCTGTGTTCCCACCCTGACACGGTTCGCAGTTTCACGTTGCACAAGACCTTGGTATCAACACTCCTTGCGACTTCCTGCTTTCCACGCAAAAAGCCGTCTGCAACTTTCAGCCCTACTGTAGCGGATTGTAGGTAACAGGGCACCGCTGGCTCCCCGCCTAGCACAGTGAATGTATTATACAACACATCCCGATAATTGGCAAGTGTTTCGCCGCGGCGCATTTTGGGCAAAAATGTCGTCAAAGATGTGCCAAAGCAATTCTAAATCAATTTTCTTACAGACGTGCGGATCCGTATTGATAGCAAAAAAGTTCCGCTTGATAACACGGTAAATCTGTGTTATAATCCAAACAAATAATTTTTGGGAGAATTTATGAAAAAATCCGCAAAAATCGGCATTACAGCATCGTTGATCATTGCTGCCGTTTTGGCTGTCGGCGTAGCGTTTTTAATTTTACACTTAAAAAACATCTACCGTGCAGACAAAGTAGACGACATAAGTATAGGCGACAGTAAGGAAAGCGTACAAAAAGTGCTAGGTGAACCTGTGTCAAAAACAGACCTGATCTGGGAGTATATTGACGGGGAAATAACGGACGACTCTCCGTCTTGCCGACGCATAGAAATAGTTTTCGATGACAATAGCTTCGTCAAGTACGTCAACTACGATACCGCTTACAACGGTGAAAGCGACTACAAGGCAAAAAATATACGGGAAATAAAAATGAGCAAGGACTCCGTTCCAAGTTTACATTATATCGACGAGTACGACAGATCGTTGTATTATTCGGTGTACGAGCCTTATTTGGACGTCGATTACGGCATCTACTACGAAGACGGCAGTTACAGACGCGCCAAGTTGAATAGGTTGGATTTTGCAACGGATTCGTCGAGTACCGTAACGTGGAATGACAATTACGGTTCTTACAAATTTACTTTCGACAAAGATTACGTCGTTTCCCAAATATGCGGCGAGGAATTGGTAAAATGGTATGCCGAAGAACCGAATGTTATTTTTGACGCATACTACATTGCACAATACGGTATTCACACAATCGGAGAAAGCGCTTTCAAAGGCAACACGCATATTCGCAACGTTGATATTTACAATGCGGATGCGATAGGCGCACATGCTTTCGAAGGTTGCACGGGGTTAGAAAAAATAAAGTTTGCGACACGGTCTATCGGAGACGGCGCTTTTGCAAATTGCTCGGCATTGAAAGAATTCGAGGTTGCTCAAACTAATCCGCCGACACTTGGCAAAGACGTGTTTTCCGGTTGCGGCAAACTCGGTCTTACCAAAACAAACGGAGTTACCTTTTTTAACAACTGGGCAGTTGCGTTCGACGGCACCGAAACAAATTTTGTCTGTCCTGCGGATATTGCCGCTGTTGCCGATTTAACGCATACAAATATTATTTCCGCAACTATGCCCGCGGATTTCCTTCAAAATCTGCCCCGCACGGTAACTTCGCTGACAATCAACGGAGGCAAAAAGATAAATAATTATGCTTTGCAAGATTGCGTAAATCTTGTTCGAGTGGTCGTGCCGCACGGTATAGGCGTTGGGTACAGTGCATTTGACGGGTGCTACCGACTGGTCGTATATGCCGAGGACGCGTCGGTCGGTAACAACTTGCCGAATTACTGGGACGGCGGTTGGAATACCAATTCCAATCAACGTTTGCCCAAGCGTCCGGTAATTTTCGATTATATAAACAACGACGTCGCTGCAGACGGTAATATTTACGTTACGCAAGACGGTGTTCAGTATGCTTTGAAGGACGGAGTTGCAAAAGTTTTTTCCGTAGCTAACGATATCGGGGTAGACGTTACCATTCCGCAAGTCGTCAATTACAGCGGGACGGATTACGTCGTGACGGAAATTATGGAATACGCTTTTTTCAAAAATGAAAAAACGGAAAACTTGGTTTTGCCTCAAACCATTCAAAGAATAGATCAGTATGCATTTGCAAACTGCAGTTATCTCAACAGTTTCAAATTGCCGTCGTCGCTAAAGTATTTGGGGCAGGCCGCTTTTATGGGGTGTCGGTCATTTACCCGTATCGATATGCCTCTCGGAGTGGAGTATGTAGGTACTTCTTGTTTTTCAACAGGAATTGTGTATTGCGATGACGCATCCCGACCTTCCGGTTGGAGTGACGGTTGGCATGAGGACGAGTACCATAGCGTGGTGTGGGATTGCAAAAATAACAATGCCGCAAAGTGCGGATGGACGTTTGTGTTTTCCGACGGTTTGGTGTATTCGTTGAACGGCAATCACGCGTTTTTAGGATTACAACCTATCAATTTGAAAGGAAAAGTTACAATTGCTCGCTCTGTGGAATACAACGGGCAACAGTATGTTGTCGACAATATTCAGGACTATGCTTTTCAGAATTGCAAATTTATAACAAGTTTGTTTATTCCCGATACTGTTGTGCATATGGGAGCGTGGGTCTGCTACGGTTGTCCAGACATACAAATTCGCTGTCAGTTGCAAAAGCAAAACGGAACTTGGACGGAATTTTGGGATGAGGTTGATACCGGCAAAACAAAGGCAAAGGTAATTTGGGGTTGTACTGAATGAAGCGCAGCACTCGTTGCGTACTTGATATTTGAAATTTTGTATAAATATTCGGGGGAAAATTGTAATGCTTAACGAAAAAATAGACAGAATAAATCAACTTGCACGCAAGTCCAAAACGGCGGAAGGCTTGACGGACGCGGAAAAGGCGGAGCAGCAACAACTGCGTGCCGAGTATATTGCCGAGTGGCGCAAGGGCGTGATTCAAACTTTGGACAACACTTACGTTGTAGACGAAAACGGCAACGAACGCAAACTGAAAAAGAAGTCCGACAATAAAAATTAGCAAAATCAAATTTTAAAAATAGTTTTTGTATAAAAATATTCTAAAGGAGAATCAATCATATGGATTGGAATGAATATCAATATCAAGTAGAGCAACATCGCCAAGAAAAAGAGGATCGTGAAAAAGAAATGCTCCAATTAATAATAAATATGGAGAGTACGTTACACGATTTAAGTAGTTCTTGCGACAATTTATCTGCAATTTCAACCCAACTCATGCAACTTTTGTCGGAGCAAAGAAAAACAAATGTTTGGCTTAAAATGTTAGTTAGACTCGCGGGCAAGGACGAAATCATTACAAGTGCCAAGCCGTATAAATCGCAGAATCCAAATAACTATGTCAATAAGAATTTAATACTTCTAGGCGATTCCTTTGAACAAGCCAGACAATTTGCGGAACAAATTGCCGCAATTAAAGAATCAATACTTAGAATTGCGAGTTCTGAGGATGTGAGTGGAAAGATTGGTTTGACGGCTTTGTTGTCACGTTGTATTTCGAATGAATATCTGCTAATCGATATAAACTATTTTAATAGCAAATGTGTAGATATATTGTATAGGGCGATTAAGGATAGTGAATTGGATTTTTCAATCGGTCAAGGTAAGGATAAGACTACAGTAGATATTGCTTTAGAGAAATTTCACTGTATAATTTATTCTGATATGCTAGAGTTGATTGATCCAAGATTGCGTGATATAATGGAAGTAGTTACTTTATAATAGAATCGATTATATTGAGCACATTTGGCTAAACTGTTTTCGGTTAGGCAAGAAGGAAGATCATCAGTGGGCAAATAAATGATAAATCACTTGCCAAGTTTCAAGCAATTTGCTAAAATGTAGAAAATCAAATATAAAATGCGTTTGAGCAGGGACAAGACTGCGGAACAAGATTTGCACAGAGAGCGTGCCAAAAGCGGTGCAAGGCGCGACTAATCTTACCGAAAGTGCGAGATAAATCTCGTGTGGTATTCAGCCATCACCTTGCAAGCAGATTCGGCGAACCGTTTTTTTGCGTAACATTACAGCGTTGCGCATATGAACGTAGTAGTCAAATACGGTAGTGTTCCGTTATCGCAGCACACGGTATAACTTGTATTGCGCAATGTTTTCGGTTATTTTTGTCGTTTCGATGCCGACATTCTTGTGTCATTTCGACTAAGCGCAGCGCACGGAGAAATCTAGGCGAAGCCGCAAAAACCACTTTTCGTTGCAATCAAGCGTACCTGTTTGAAATGGTAAACTCTTTTTGCAGAGCGTTTTTTCAAACGCCCTGCTCTTTTTATTTTATTAAAATTACAATATGTCACCTCGACCAAGCGTCAGCGCGTGGAGAGGTCTAGCGCAAGCGTAACCGAATCTAATAATGTCATGTCGAGCAACGCCGAGACATCCAGCGCAAGCGCAACCGAAATTATTTGTGCGGTTTTGCCTAAATTTCTCCGCTTCGGCTGTTGTCTTAGGTCGAAATGACGTTCAAAAAGCAATTGTACTATTAAGGAGGCTAAACTCTATGTCCAAATACAAAAAAGTTGACAGTTCGTTGAACTTTGTTGACAGAGAAAAAGAAGTTCTCAAATTTTGGAGGGAAAACAAAATATTCGAGCAAACTGCGGCTAAAGGCAGCGGTTGTTTCACCTTTTACGACGGTCCCCCGACGGCTAACGGCAAGCCGCATATCGGGCACGTGCTTACGCGCTCCATAAAGGATCTTATCCCGCGTTATCAAGTAATGAAGGGCAAAAAGGTACTGCGCAAGGCCGGTTGGGATACACACGGTTTGCCTGTGGAATTGGAAGTGGAAAAACTGCTCGGTATCGACGGTAAAAAGCAAATCGAAGAATACGGCATAGAACCTTTTATCGAAAAGTGCAAGGAATCGGTGTGGAAATATAAGGGCGAGTGGGAACAACTATCCGATCGCGTTGCTTACTGGGCGGATATGGAACATCCCTACGTCACCTACGATAACGACTACATCGAGTCGGAGTGGTGGGCGTTAAAGCAAATTCACGAAAAAGGGCTTTTGTACAAAGGTTTCAAAATCGTCCCCTATTGCCCGCGTTGCGGAACGGCTTTGTCCAGTCACGAAGTTGCCCAAGGGTACAAGGACGTCAAGGAAAAGTCCGCCGTTGCTAAGTTTCAATTGGTTGATAAACCCGATACTTACTTTTTGGCTTGGACTACCACGCCTTGGACGCTGCCGAGTAACGTTGCGTTGTGTATGAACGCCGACTTTGACTACGCTACTGTCGAACACGAAGGGGCGCGCTATATTTTGGCAAACGAACTTGTGAGCAAACATTTTGAGGAAGGCACGTACTCCGTGTCGGAAATTCATAAAGGCGCTTACTACGAGGGAATGCATTACAAGCCTCTTTTTGACTACGCGCACCCAAAGGAAGATTGCTACTTTGTTACCAACGACGACTACGTAACGCTTACCGACGGCACGGGTATAGTTCATATAGCGCCGGCATTCGGCGAGGACGATGCAAACGTCGGGCGTAGGTATAATCTGCCTCTTGTGCAACTTGTCGGCGAGGACGGCAAGTTTGTGGCGGGGTGCTCCGACCTTACCGGTGTTTTCTGCAAGGCTGCGGATAAGCAGATTTTGCGCGACTTGAAACAGCGCGGTTTGCTGTTTAGCGAACTTATGTACGAACACAGTTACCCTCACTGTTGGCGCTGCGATACTCCGCTTATTTACTACGCGCGTAAGTCTTGGTTTGTCAAGATGACCGACCCAGCCGTAAAAGAAAAACTGCTTGCTGCAAACGCTTCCGTCAATTGGATCCCTCCGACGATCGGGTCGGGCCGTATGGGAAACTTTTTGGAAAACGTGATCGATTGGGGTATTTCCCGCGACAGATATTGGGGTACGCCGTTACCGGTTTGGGTGTGCGATAAGTGCGGCAAGGTGCACGTTATCGGCAGCAGAAAGGAACTTGCGGACAAGTGCGGTTGCAGCGAAAATATAGAACTTCACCGTCCGTTTATCGACGGTTGCAAGTGGAAGTGTGAATGCGGCGGCGAGTACGTTCGCACGCCGGAAGTTATCGATTGTTGGTTTGACAGCGGCTCGATGCCTTACGCGCAGTTCCATTACCCGTTTGAAAACAAGGATTTGTTCGAACAGTATTTTCCGGCTGATTTCATAAGCGAGGCCGTCGACCAAACGCGCGGTTGGTTTTATGTGCTGCTTGCCGTTTCTACTTTACTGTTCGGCAAAGCGCCGTTCAAAAACTGTATCGTTTTGGGGCTTGTCGGCGACGAGCACGGCGTTAAAATGTCCAAACACAAAGGTAATGTAGTAGATCCGTGGGACAGTTTCAACAAGCAAGGCGCGGACGCAGTGCGTTGGTATTTTTACACGTCGTCCAGTCCGTGGCTGCCCAGCCGTTTTTACGACGACGCCGTATCGGAAACGCAACGCCGCTTTTTGGGTACGTTGTGGAATACCTATGCATTTTACGTATTGTATGCCGATATCGACGACTTCGATCCGAGCAAGTACGATCTTAAAAAGTGCAAACTTACTCTTATGGACAAGTGGATATTGTCGGAAGTGAACCAACTTGTCAAGACGGTGGACGAAGGTTTGTCGCGGTACGAAATTACCGAGACTGCCCGTGCCGTAGAAAAGTTTACGGATATGCTGTCCAATTGGTACGTGCGCCGCTCGCGCGAGCGTTATTGGGGAAGCGAGTGGACGGCGGACAAACAGGCCGCTTATATGACGCTGTACACCGTTTTGGATACTCTTGTTAAGGTTGCAGCGCCCTTTGTGCCGTTTATTACGGAAAGCATATATCAAAATATTACGGCAAACTTTTTTGCCGACGCACCAAAATCGGTGCATCTGTGCAGTTACCCCAAGGCCGACGAAAAACGTATCAACAAACGTTTGAATTCAGCAATGGAAAAAGTATTGGACATAGTGGTGTTGGGACGTAGCGCCCGCAATGCCGCCAATATCAAAAACCGTCAGCCTCTATCCAAAATGTACGTGGCAACAAAGGGAGACTTTGACGAAGAAATGACGGAAATAGTCAAAAACGAACTTAACGTCAAAGAAGTCGTAATGGTGGAAGACGCGGGCGGATTTGCAGATTACGAAGTCAAACCGCAAATGCGAACGTTGGGACCCAAGTACGGCAAGTTGCTCATTAAGATCCGCGAGCATTTGGCGAATCTCGGCGCAAAGGCGCGCGAAGTGGTGGACGCAGTCAAAAACGGCGGCAAGCACTCCTTCGATATCGACGGTGAAGAGGTCGTTGTGGAGGAACAGGATTTGTTGGTTTCCAGCCGTAACAAGGACGGTTACTCGGTGGTATCCGACTGCGGCGATACGGTAGCATTGGACGTTACTCTCACCGACGACCTTATAGAAGAAGGCATCGTGCGCGAGATTGTTTCAAAAATTCAAACCATGCGCAAGGAATGCAACTTTGTCGTTACCGACCATATAATCGTAGGTTACGATGCGGACGAACGTCTGGCAAAGATATTTGCAAATAACGTTGCGGAGATTGCTGGCGGTACGCTTGCAAACGCAGTTGTTGCGGCAAAAGACGGCGCTTTTGCAAAGGAATGGGATTTGAACGGCGAAATATTCACGCTGTATCTCACAAAGGCGTAGGCTCGGGTATTCCAACGAAAAAGACAAATTGTACTATAAAAAACGCTTGAAATTTTTTAAGCGTTTTTTGTTTGCGTTTTAGCGATTTATATATCCAAAAGTTTTATTGCAGCCAGCACGAAAAACGTTGCCGCCGCAAAAAGATTGGCGTGCTTTGCCGGTATATTTTTCGTTGCCATATGCTGTCCCAAATAAACGGTAAAAAAGTGCGTTAAAGCTACTATCAGCGAAACCGTCAAGGCGTCGCCCATCCCTTGCAGCACAAGCGATAGGGTAGCCGCCGCACCGTCCAAACCTACGCCGAAGCCGATTGCAAAACATTGAAAAAAAGAAACGTTTTCCAGCGTTTGCGAGTTGCGCCTCAACAAATTGGCGATCCCCAAGCATATCAAAATACTTGCGCCGATAAAACTGCCGTATTGCTGCAACGCACCGTGCAAAAGCGTTGCCGCAACTCCGGCAATAAGGCACATAACAAAAGTGACTGCCGCAACCGTCATCGGCAGAGTTACGCTTTTTCTTTTGTTTAGCGAAAGCGAAAAACCCGCGATAAAACTGTCTATCGAAACGCATACGGCGGTAAATATCACAAACAGTACGTTATTCATTCGTTTCTCCAACGCGGCGCGGTTTGTATGTATGCCCGATATGCGGGTACGCTAAGCAGTCGCCGACTTCTTGTCTTTTCAGTGACGGGTTGCGCCGTATAAAGCCTTTTGGCCGCAAGGTGCGTCTGTACGTTTTATGCTATGCGTTTTTTCAACAAAAGGTTAGTTTGTTGTGCGCGCAAGTGGTTTTACCGTGCCTTTTGAGGCAAAGCGCAGTCTATTTGCTTGCAAACCGTTGACAACAAAACTCAAAAAAGGTAAAATATCCGTATATATGTGGTACTATGCCCAAAGTATAGTTCCGCAACGCAATTACGGGTTTTACCCGTGCGGAGGAATATTGTGAAAAAGATAGTAAGTTTGTTGATAGCATTGGTGCTTTGCGTAAGCGTATTTTCCGTTTCGGCGGTAGCTTTCGCAGCAGACGGCAGCGCTCCTAATCTTGTCGGCGCTTGGGCGGAAAACGACGCCGCAAACGATGACGGCAGCCGTATCAAAGTTACGGAAAAGGAATTCTCCGGCACCATAAAGTACAAAGAAACGACGGGAGAATCCACAACTACGCGTACTGCTAACGTCTCCGGCAAGTATTCGTTTGTGTCCGGAGTTTTTACGCCTACGTTTGATAAGGACGACGTTACGTTGGAAGTTACTTACGATTCTGCCGCAAACACGTTGACTTTCAAAGACACAACAGCCGGCGAAAACGAGGGCGATCCCCGTGTGGAATTGTATACCAAAACTTTTGCCCGCCGCGAAATCGCATACGTTGACAGTACCTTTGCCGAGTTGGACGAAGTAAAAAACGTGGACAAGGTTCAAGGCGCTTCGGAAACTTTCCAATTCGATTACGATTGGCTTGCAGACGAGGCCAAGGTGGAAAGTATATTCAAGGGTATTTCCTACACCCTCAAGTTCGGTAATTGGAAGGCGTCTCTTGCGTCCGACACTGAGTTGAGCGTGGAGTGGGAACAAAACGGCATAACAAAAACGGCTACTCTCAATAAAACAGAAAGCAGCGACAGCGATAACAAATTCGTGGGCACATGGGAAGGCACGCTTGCGGACAAGTCTGTCAAGTTGGTTTTTGATACTACCAAAAAGGTTGCTGTGACCCGCAACGGTTTGTCGCTCGGTTCAGTCAACTACGAAAAAGGCGACGATAACGTCGCGACGTTTACCACCGGAGACACGGCCAAGAGGTTTGCCGTAGCCGAAGGATCGGACAAAGTTTACGTTCAATACGCTACGCCGACGGTAGACTACAAAGATTTTGCCAGTTGGAATACTGTTGAAATCGGCACTGACATCAACGTTATCGGTACTACAAGCAGCACAAGCCGTATCGGTTGGTGGGTATTCCGTTTTGTCGTAAAAGACAGCAACGGCACGGTTTTGACGGATAACGCAGGTACGGAAGTCCGTTCCGACCGTATCGATATTTGGTTCGGCGATGCATCCGCTCCCGCTTACAGAGACAATAACGGCCTTACGTCGGATATGATCTCCACGCGCGACAACGGTTTGACGGTAGACGCTAACTACACGATCAAAACAAATCTCCGCTACATCGATAACGGTTCCGTAACGGTCAATTACAAAGTGTACAAGTGGGATACCAAGACCAACGATTGGACCAAAGATCCTATTTTAGTCAAAGGCGAGGAAGTTGCAGAAGGTTACGAAAATTGCATAACCAGCGCAGGCGTCATTACTCCGCTTGCAAGCGACGTATTGGCGGATAACAAGCCTGTTTACAGGATTGTATATTCCTTGGTTGACGATCAACTGTACGAAAGCGATACTACTACGTTGGATTTGTTCGTTAAAAATGCGGAAGACAAAACCGTCAGCAGCACCGACGTATGGAAAATCATTCTGTACGTAATTGCAGGACTTTCCGCAGTGGGCATTGTAGTTGTTCTTTGCATCAAACCCAAAAAGCCCGAAACGGAAGACGCCCGCTCCGTAAACGCGGAAACGGCAAACAATGAAACTAAGTCCGGTAAGAATGCGGATACGACGGATAACAACGATAAGTCGGACGAATAACGACAGCGTCCGGTCGTATAAATTTTCTACAATAAAAAGCGCCCGATTGCATTTTTCCAAGTGCAGTCGGACGTTTTATTTATTGGGCATCATTGTAAAGTATTTGCGTCGTTTGATCGACAACGTTTGCCAGGCATTTGCATTTAAGCCGTCATTTTATTGGCAACTTTGTATTTCCAAATCATTTCGGCATGGTTTTGTTCGTCGGTCATTATGGCGTTAAGTACGTTTCTTACGTCGGTAGATGCAAAGTAGAACAAGTCGTCGTTGTACGCCGTCGCCACGTATTTCTCCGTTGCGATGATATCCGTGCACAAAAATTTGTCAAAGTCTTTGCTTGTTTTGTCTCCCGTATGCGTCGCTTTAGGTTCGTAACTGACGGCTAGCGGAGACTTATGTTTTATTTGCGGCATAATTCCGTTGGACAGATTGTCCAGCATGTCGTAATGCGTCTGTTCGTAGCGTGCGATTTTCTTAAAAAGACTTTTCAATTCGGGATCTTTTGCCTGCGTAGCGTAAAAATCGTACTTTTGCACGCAAAGTTGCTCCTGCGTTTTCAGTTCGGTAATCAGTTGCGATTCTTTTTGGTTCAGTTTCATTGCAATTTGTTTGCGCGCGTTTATTCGGAAACTTTTTTTCGCACGCGTCTCCTTATATTATTGTTTCCGCAAAGATTATTGCCCAATATACGTTTTATATTCCGCGTCGCACGCAAAAAACTTTTTTCTGCGTCGTCGTACTGCTACCTTACAATAAATTCGCCGATCGTGCCGTGTAAATCAATTGAATAATCGCGGTATCAAAGATAGTTTAGCGAAATTCATCGGTTGTAATAGCCGTCATAAAAAACTTTGCGCAGTCTCTTAAGAACCTCATTTTATCTGTACGCCGTTATAATCGTTTGCAATCGCCGTAAAAAGGAGTTTGACAGAATGGAGATTTTTTATATATAATTATAAATATACAGTCATAGTTATGGAGGAACGTTATGCATTCTAAAGTAAGAAATTTTTTACTTTGGTTTTTAAGTTTTGTAACGGCTATGTTTCTTGTAATTGCGGCGGCGCTTTCTTTGCCTGCCGAAAAAGATTCCGCATTGGCAAACGTTGTCGGCGGAGATATGACGTTGCAAAAATACGCCGGTTCGCAGTTCGCCGGCACACAGTATAAAAGTATTTATGAAGTCGCCTCGTCAGAAATCAAGTCGTATGCAAATAACGGCGGCGCAAGAGATAATTACGCTCTTGACAAAATGTTCGACGGCAACGACAAAACTTTTTGGATTTCGGAAAAAGGAAACGACGAGACTTTCCAAAACTACGTTTCGGTAAATTTCGTCAAATCGTTTCCGTTAAAGAGCATCCGTTACAGAAGTTCGTACTATTCCAGAGATCCCGTCCGCTATTTCAGCGGATATCCCACTACGCTTAACGTATACGTTGCAAACGGTAACGACAATTTTACCCTTGTAGGCACGTGTATGAGCGAGCCTGCAAAAGATTTTTCCGAGGACGTAGTATTTACTTTGCCCGAAACGGTAGATTGCGACAGGATCAAGCTGGAATTTGCGGAAGTCAGCGTCTATACCGGCGTGTTTGGCGGAACGAAGGTTGCCGCCGCAATGGACGTCGCATTTTATAAGTCTGACGACGTGATCAAACCGACAGTAAAAGCAAGCGGCAATCACGGAAACGTAAACTATCTTGTTTCCAATTCCGTAACGGCCGAAGAAATGAAAATACGTGCTAACGGCGGCGGAAACGTTGCCAATGCCTTTGATAAAAACGCTTCAACCTATTGGCAGTCCGAGTCGTATAATACCGAAATCTTCCAAAATAAAGTTACGCTTACTATGGAAAGAGAGCAAACGATCGATTCCATAGTTTTCGGCTGTTCGTACTACACGCGAAACGGCAAACGCAATTTCAGCGGATTTCCCACTTTGCTGAACGTGGTGGCAACTCGGGAAGACGGCACAGAAAGGAAATTTTCTTTTTCCGGAACGCCCGGCAACGATTGGGGTTATGCCGACTTTGCTTTCCCCGAGCCGTTGACGTGCAAAAAATTAGTTTTGGAATTTGCAGAAGTTACCGTTTTTTCCGAAATTGCCGACGGTATGCCGATAGTCGCCTGTTCCGAAATGTTTTTGATAAAGTCTGCGGACGCAAATATTCAGGAAACGATAGATAAAGTAAACGGGATATTTACCGATTACGCTCAGTATGAGATCAAAGAAGGATATACCATAGAAAAACTAAACGAACTGCGTGCCGAGGCAAAGCAGAGCGTCAGTTACGAAAAGAGCCTTAAGCCTATTTTGGACAGGGCGGAAGCAATTATGACCGGCGCCATGAAAAAGGACGTTTACAGAGAATTTTCTACCGATCCAAATGCCAAAAACACGATAGAGCAAAACGGCGACTTAGTGGACTATTGCCGCAACACTTTGCAACAGTCCAGTTTCGGTACCAACAGGCAGGTTATCGGAATCGGCGGCACTACGGGAGAAACAATCACGATTTACGTGGACGCGGAGGACGACGATCCGCTACCGAGCGTTGCGTTTACGCAGATATACGGCGCATGGAACAGTTGGATGCGTACTTTTACTTTGCACAAAGGTAAAAACGAGATAGTCTTTCCCAATTTCAAAGCCAACGGCAGTTATACCAAGGCAATTGCCGCCGGCGGTCCCATACACATCATCAATCCTTATACGAGCGATCAGCAGTCCTCCAACGTTAAGGTATATATTGAGGGCGGATATCTTTATCCCGTATTTCACGACGGAGACGACGAGGGTACGTTCAGGGTAATATTAACGGATTTTTACGAGCGTCTTACCGATCCCAACGACTCGTCCATAACCGTTGACGCTTTCGAGGCGGTGACGGGTAACGCAATTTTGTCCTGTACTGCGACCCTTGCGTATAATTCCTACGTAAAAGGCGGTTCTTCGCCCCAATTCAATTTAGACAAGTGGAGAAAGTATACCGTAGACACGCTTGCGTTCGGCGGAGTGGAATTTGACGAGAACAAACCGTACTACAACGAAAAAAACAAATTCATCAAGGCTAATTACAGAATAGTTCAGCCCTATGCCGGTATGTACGCCTTTGCATATACGGAACATATCGGTATTATAGATACGGCGACGTTCGGCGCAATGGTGCAAAAGTGGACTCTCGGTTGGGCATTTGCTCACGAATTCGGTCATATGTTGGATAATTTCAGAATGAAAATTCCTGAAGTTACCAATAATATGTGGGCAATTTTCAACATCTATATGGTGGACGGCGCTTTTAACGACAGAATAAACGTTTCCAACGTTTCCAAAAATCTCGCATCGGACTTTTCCGCAAAGGTCGGTAAATATTACGGCAACGGCAACGACAACTGCGATTTTTGGTGGATAATAGAGGGCGCGCATCCGGGTTATTGGGCAAATTTACAGCAGCTGTACTGTTTTGAAACGTCGGGTGCAAGCGTTACGGACAGCACGGAAAAACTGTGTTATTTCTCCTCCCTTGCGACAGGCGTGGATATGACGGAATATTTCGAACGCTGGGGCTTCTACTTTACAAGCGGCAAATTTAATTCGGGCAACCGTTTCTCTTACGAAAAAACCTCTGCCGAATTTAAGGAAGCGATGGATTCGGCCAAGGCTGAAGGCAGAATAACGGCCGACGGAAAAAAATTTTGGTACGTAAATAACGATCAATACAGATACGCTAAACTTAACGGCGGAACGCTGTCGGACAGTTGGGCCGCTTGCTACGATTCTTCGCAAACGGTGGAAATCAGCGACATAATGGGTTCTTCCGGCAGTTATACGCTGTTGCTGCCGTCGCCGCGAAATGCGGAGTCTCATCTCTGTTACGAAGTTCAAAGTTATATCGACGGCAAGTGGCAGGTTTTGGGCGTAACTTACGGCACAAGTTACACCGATTCCTATTCTTACGGCGAAGGAGTGACGCCGAAATACAAAGTTTACGCTTACGACAGAATGTTCAATTGCACGGGCGATCCTAGAGAAGTGTCTCCCGTCGCAGACGAGCAGACCGCCGTTTGCAGAATAGGCGAAGTTAAATACGATTCGCTTAAAGAGGCGGTAGCTGCCGCAGTTGCCGGCGATACGATTTACTTGTTGAAGGACTTGAAAGACGGAGGAATTGTTATCAACAAGCAACTTTCTATCGTTCCCGATCCCGCTGTGTTTACGGACGGCAAAGCCGTAACCATAACGAAAAACGCGGCCGGACATCTGTTCAATATAACGGCCAATACGTTCTTCGGCACGCAGACCAATAACAATACCGTAGCTACAAGTTCGCCCATAATTTTGGACGGCAACGACTTTGCACAAAACGGTTCGCTCATATATGTTAAAAGTTGTACGATAAGCTTAAACAACGTAACCTTGCAAAACAATATTTCCACTGCGCGCGGCGGCGGTTTGTATGTCGATTCGCTTGCGGCAGTGTATCTTAACGGTTGCGTTATCAAAAATAACAGCGCTACGGACGGCGGAGGAATATTCCTTAACGGGCGTTCAAATATCGCCATACGCGGACTTGCTTTGACCGGCAACGTCGCTTCGTCAAAAGGCGGCGGAATATGCGAGTTGGAATATACCGGAACTTCTTCGTTCCACAACAGAGACAAGGTAAACGGCAGCTACACCCAAGTTGTAATCAGCGACAACCGCGCGGCAAACGGCGGAGGTATCTATACGCAGAATAACGTTGAACTGTACGGCGCAAGTATTACGGACAACACTGCAACAGCGAACGGCGGAGGGGTATATACGGATATAGACAATACGTCAAGATATATACAACTTGTCAATTGTACTGTCCGCAACAATACGGCCAACCTCGGCGACGCAGTTTATATGTACAGAGGAAAAACAAGTTTGAACGGCGGAAAGATCGCAGGGGTTATCTACAAGGTATACGATACCAAAGCTTCGCCTCCGGCCGTGTTTGAGTTAAAAAGCGGTCTGCCCGACTTGTCGGAATGCGAGATACGCCTTTCCAAAAGCATTCCGTCCGACGGATTGGTTCTTTGCGAAAGCGTTACTGGTATGAGCGCGGAAATTATTACGGATGCCGCCGTATCGTACAAGATATTGAACGGTCACGCTCAGTTTGAAAAGGGCATAGGAGTAAAGGTTTATCCTAATCAAGCGTTAATAACTGTAAATTACGGTTCGGGTTCGTTTGAAACTTCGGTAAACTGGGGAAGTTTCACTTTGCCCGAGAGATTTGACGAATTGCCCGAAGGCAAGTATATCGAGCAATATACTATTGACGGCAAAGATTACAAAGTGGGACAGACAATATCTGTTGTCGGCAACGTTGCGGTCGTAGCCGGCGTCAAGGACTATTACAAGGTTAAACTAGTTTACAATACCTATTCCGAAACGCTTTTACTTCGTCAAAACGTTGTATATTATCTTCCCATGAAAACGCCCGACGGCGAAGTCGTATTCGGCTGGAACTGTTCAAACGGCAACTATTACGCTTATGCGGAAGGCGTGGAAATATCTCGCGACTTGGAATTTAGCGCAGTTATAAAGCGTTTGCACTCGGTGGTCACCGTAGTTCAAGGCGTGGAAAATTCCTCTCAATACGAATACGGCGGTTCCGTAACGTTGCCTACGCCTCAAGTCGTTTTCGGAAAGGTATTTTCGCATTGGGAAATCGAGGGTAAAAAGTATCAAGCCAATCAAACGGTTAAGGTAACTCGCGATATCGTGGCAACAGCAGTCTACACAGACACTTGGAACGTTACAACCGTAATAGAGGATTCGGAAAACACCGTAATTTATCCCAACGGCGCTGTTATAAACTTGAATGCCGTTGCACCTTCGTTGGGCAGAGAACTTAAATACTGGTCTGTAAACGGAGTAAAATATTACGTCGGTTCTACGTACACCGTAACGTGCGATAGCGAAATAGTTGCGGTTTTTGCGCAGATAAATACGGAAAATAAAATTACCGTAACCACCGTAGTTAACAAGGGACCTATTGCCGGCGACGATACTGTAGTGGAAAACGAAACGGAAGAACTCAGTTACAGTTACAATGCGTTGCATACTTTTGCAAAGCCAAAAGTAAACGTGGGCAACGAGTTTTTGTATTGGGAAGTAAACGGTGTAAAGTATGCCGCAGGGGCTCAAATCGCCGTTACTGAGCCGTTTACGGCAATAGCCGTAGTGGCGCAAATTTCCGAAACGGAACAGCCCAAAAACATCGTTACCGTCACCGTAAAGAGTTACGTCAAAGGATCATTGGCTTTGTTCGAGTACGAATACGAAATAAATGCTTCCATATGCCTTACCGCTCCGGACGACACGCCGGAGAATAAAGAATTTTTGCATTGGCTTGTCAACGGCGAAATAGTAGAAGCAGGCACGACCGTAACTTTTTCGGAAGACACGGACGTCGTGGCGGTTTACAAAGACGTGGAAAAACCGCCCGTGTCGGATGCCGACGGTCCGAAAGTGGGGCTTATCGTCGGTATCGTAGTTGGAACGGTTGTTGCGATAGGCGCGGGCGTAGCCGTTGCGCTGATAGTGTTGAAAAAACGCAGGTCCCGTTAAGCGCGTAAATATAAGTGTAACAGCAAAAATTGCTTTCCGCATTTTCGGTAATCCAAAGAAAAAATAATTGCTGAAAAGTCGTAAAAACGGAACGCTAAAAAACATACTTTATATAGTAAATAAAAAACTGAAATTTATCAGTTGCATTTTTAAGCGAAACAATACGGTATTCACTGTCAAGCGAATACCGTATTTCATTGCCGTCTTTTACAACAAAAATTCCGAGCCGGCTGTAAAGCGAAGAAATTTTTATTTTGCTAAACGGCACTAAAAATGAACATATCATATCACCGTAGATAATAATTTTCAAACGTTTTGCAAAACCGTGCAAATATAACGTCGCCGTTGCGTTCGCTTGCCATATCTAATGACTGGATTTAATTTGTAAACATATAAATTAGTACGCAACTTTACAATGCTAAAGAATAACAAAGAGAAAGAAGTAACGCTACGTCTTTCTCTTTTGAAGGTGTCTGTTTGTCTTGGCATACTTTGTTTGATCGTTTTGTTTGCCGTTAGTTTATATGCCCAATATTTTTAATCGTTAAATTCCATGGTTTTTACCGCATGCTCAAAGACGGCCGCCCAATACCACCTGTCCTTTCCCAGACAGTTCCACGAGCCCATGCCTTGCTGTCCGCCGAATGAAAAAAAGAACATTGCGTTGTAAATTTTTTGATCCATGCCCGCAACGATAAAATCAAAATAAAAGACGTTTCTTTTGTGAGTAATTTGTTTGGATTCGCCGAACTGAGCCGTCGGGTTTGCGTTTTTCAGTGCGCTTAACATCTGCTGTCCGAATGCGAACACGTCGCTGTTTTTAAGCGAACCGCCGATACTCATCGTCAGGTTGACCGTGGAGTCGGGGGTGGTGTAGATGTAACGCGGCGCGTTTGCGCGGTATTTTATCCGTCGCAGTTTTTCGGGCATTACGATAAAGTTTTTTGGCATAATCGCCGTCACTCTGTCGTCGGCTACGCTTGCGCGAACAAATTTGACGTCGGGAAGCGTTGCGCCTTCGGGCATATCGGCGCGGATGTTCTCGTAGTTCAGCCCGGGTATCTCAAATTTCAGCGCGTTGCCGTTGATTACGAACGTCGTGCCGCATGCCGAACAAAAAGCGGTGTTTCCGCCCGTTTCTACATGTACCGGTGCGCCGCATTGCGTGCAAATCATTGCTTCGGCATCTTTGCTGCGCTTTATGTAAATGCCGTTCTTTTCCTTTACCGCGGCCTTGCGTCCGCAAAAGACGCACACTCCGTCCGGACCTAGCGTGCCGCCGCACGCGGTGCAAACGTTGCCCGCAAGCGTATCGTCGGTCACTTTAACGTTCATTTCAGCGTCGGAAATAATTGTTATTTTATCTTTCGATACGTCGTATTTTTTCGTCGGACCGCCGCCGTAGTGGTACAACCTCTTTCCTTCCAGCGTAAAATCCACTGTCGGGACGTGCATTTTGTCAGCTACGGAGCAAATCTCGTCTATTATACCGTCTGTCATGCGTTGCATGTCGTCGTCACGCTTTTTGCTGCGGAGGTATCCCACAAATATGTTTTCGCCGTCCGTTTCTCTGCCCGTGGTTTCAGTCAAATACACTTCGGTAAGGTACGCCAGTTTGTATTCGGGGAATCGGCTGTCCTTTTCCATGCGGTGTGTATTCACTCGAATGTTCAACAGCGCTCCGCGAATATGCTCAACGGCCCAAAGATCAACTTGGCGGTTAAGTACTGTGGCTTCGGCTTTTTCTATCAACTCGCGGTCTTTTTTGTAGGCTTTCGACAGCAACTTGTGCGCTCGGTCGTTGCCGTATTGCTCCAAAACGACGTACGACACATATTCCATAAATGGATCTTTATAGATGCAGTCTTTCATACCGTACAGCCAACCGCCCAAAAGCGCCGCCTCGAACCCGAGATTAAGTATTGCAGATTTTAGATACTTCATGTCTTCGGCAATCAGCGTATCCTCGTCTATGCGGCGTCTTACGTAATGTGCGCATGCTTCGTCGTCGCCGTTTAGCGTCAATTTGTGCAAAAGTTCGGTCGGGGCTGTTTCGTACAATTCTTCCTGCGATTCGCACTTTTCAAAAATATCTGCGTATTGCTTCAGTATTTCTTCAAGCACGTCGCTTCGTCCGTTTTTTATTATGTCTTCCCATTGTTCTACGTTCATTGTACAACCTCGCTTTGTTATGTAAATAATTGTATCACAATTTTATACTCTAATCAAGCCGTATAGGCTACAATGAAAGGCTTGACGTGTTGCGTCAAGCCTTTCTGTTATGCGGACGTAAAACGGCTGTGTTTTACGCCTAGCCCTCGTAGCGGTCAAGATTTGCGCGGATTGCTTCAATAAGTCGTTTTTCCGACGCAATTTTCATGTCTCTTGCCACCTTCGTGCAAACGGACGTGCTGTAAAGCTTTGCAAGATCGTCTACAAGGTTTTTAAGATGTACGGTGTCGAGAATGTTCACAGATCCGCAAAGATCTTCTGCCGTAGGCGTTGTTGTTACGGGTGTTTCTGCGTAAGTGGTGTTTTCTTCCATATAAAATTCTCCTATAATATATTCTTTGTCTCTGTTTGACCAAAACAACAGTGGATCTACTTGTTCGATGTGTATTGGCTTTGGCGAGACGTTTAACATATATTACGTGTAAAATATTTTATAAATGCTTAAATTCTTTATAAATTGAAATCCGATCAATTTGTAATTTTCTCCGCGTCGGACAATCCAAATTGTTGGCGGAACGTAGAAGTATTGATGCGTGATATAAATGAGAAACGAAATATACTTTCTGTGAAAATGAAAGTTCGTTTTTTGTTTGTATCCGGCGAAATAACAAATTTGCAGTTTCCTGTAAACGGTAGATCATTTGCAATGTGCCGCACTGTAAGTAACGCTTGCGCGAACTCGTGACCTATGCGTTGCGTGCAAGGAGCGGAAGCGACGCCCCTCAGCGGCTTTGCAAAGCAAAGCGCGTGTTCGCGATCGCATGAACTATGCGTGAGCAACAAAAAAGACTTGGTACGATGTACCAAGCTTTTCGGGGTCCCCACAAAAAGGCTTTTGTGGGGAAAAGGAGCAACTGACACAAATGCAAAGGATTGCAACAAAATGTTGCAATCCTTGCTTAATACGTCGTGTTGCGACGTTGGTGGAGATAACGAGATTCGTCCCGAGCGGAGCGAAGGGTAAGCGGAGTGTAACGGAGCGCTACGTCATTTCGGACTGTCTTGATTATTGCAATAGAAGGGCGGCGAAGCAAAAGGAAGCAAAGGAAAAAGGAACGCTGTAATTGCGTTCCTTTTAGTTTGCGACCAATAAGCAAGCCGCTTGCTGGTGGAGATAACGAGATTCGAACTCGTGACCTATGCGTTGCGAACGCATCGCTCTACCAACTGAGCCATACCCCCAAACTTATTTGCGGGGGTACGGTCAGAGCCCTTAGCCGAGCGCCGATAGGTGCGAACGCCACGGAGCGTAGCGGAGTATACCCCCAAACTTATAATAACAGAGAACGTTTTTCCCTAAATATTTGTACTGCAAACACTTTCCTAATTTCGGCATTTGTAATTTGCAGATACTTCGTTATTCTACACGATTGCGGATATTTTGTCAATAGTTTTGCGCATTCTAAATTTCCGATTAAGCTTTTACGTGCGAGAAAAAATTCGCATAAATTTTTTAGGACTGAAAAAATATTGACTAGACGCGCTTTTATTTGATAAAATAGATTAAGTATAACAAAATATAGGAAAAATAGGAGAACGATTTATGACGGATAAAGAAAAGAAATCCAACGTAAAGCATTCGGAAAACGAAACGAAAAAGTCCGCTACCGCAAATTCGGTCTCGGATACGTCTAAAACCGCTGCAAAGACTCCCAAAACGTCAAACGCTAAGACGCAGACCTCCAAGCCGTCTCGTGCAAAATCTGCTTCGGAGAAAGTCCCCGCAGACGTAAAGTCTGCCGAGGCCGCAGCGCCTAAGTCCGAGTCGTTGCCTAAAACTAAAAAAAGCGTGTCGGCAAGATCAAAATCCGTTGCGGACAACTTGCACGATAATACGAAAACCGACTCTGCATCGCGCGCCGATTCCGCACGGCAGGGCAAACGCATCGCGGAAATGACCGTAGAGGAATTTGTCAAGACGGAAACTTTCCGTATTTGCGCGATAATAATGCTGCTTGTACTAACTTTTTCGCTTTGTCTGGGTTTGGCGTTGGGGTTAAAGAGTTGCAACGATTCTCTTGATATTCCGTTTGTAAACGCTTACAAAAGCGCAACTAAGGTAGGGTATTCGTCGGAAGTGTTGGGAACTGTGGAAAGGTACAAACCCGTGGACGGAATTCGCGACGGAGGGTTGGAAACAGGCTATCCCGAGTACGATCACACTTTATCTCTTACTACGGAACAGAAAAACGCTATACTTGCAGAAAATAAAAAGTTGTGCGCCAAACCTACAACTAATACGGGCGGCCTTTACGATTGGATGGACAAGGACGGCAATTTGTACGTCGGGACACGCAGCGATTACACTGTGCCGGACGGCGGCATAACGCAACTTTACAAACATACCGGTTCCGTAAATTTGTACATGGGCAACGTTGCCGACGACGAACCTGCCGTAATCAAACGTCTTACTTTCCGTCCGAGAACGTACGGTAGTTATTACAGCGTAACGGGGCTTTATGCTCCGGCCGGAGAGGTTATCAAAATTCAGATAAGCGAGTCGGACATGAACGCAACGTCCGGCATAACGGTGCATATCGGGCAGGCGCTGTACAACGGTCAGGCCAACAATATTTGGTCGGCCAGAAACTTTAACCGTATGCCGGTTATCTTGAATACAATGAACATAACCAAAGATACGGCAGAACTGGAAGACGGCGTATATACCGCTTACGTAGGCTCTTTCTTGGGCGGTCCCATATATATCCGTTCGGAGTCGTCCACGTTTTCGGTTACAATTTCCGGCGGAGTAAACTATGCTCACTTTATATTGGGCGTAACGACGAAGGAAGAGTACGAAACGTATGCTAAGTCTTCCGCGCCGTACTTCGATTTGGAAGTATGGGATAGCGGCGTGCTTCATTCCGGACCCATGTACTATGCAAAAAATTTCAGTTACGACGACCTATACAAGGCGGCTATACTTTGGGAAAAAATATCGCTTGTCAGCAGCAGAGTATCTAATCAAGGCATAGTCTTTTTGTACGACCCGTTCGTTGCCGCCGGCGCTGCGGTTGCTTTCCCCGGAAGGCGGTCCGTCAACTGCCCTGCGGGTTGGATGACAAGTTCCTTGAACTACAATTCTTTCGTTACTTCCGGCGCTTGGGGCAATATGCACGAGTATCACCACAATTTCCAAAATTACGGCGTCGGTTACACTGGCGAAGTTACAAACAATGCGCTGAATCTGGTCTCGTACAGTTTGTTTACAAAGATTTCCTCCGCGCGGCAATTGAGTTCTTACGGCGGATCAGGTCTTTCCGGCTGGAACTGTTATACAAGCGCCACTTGGGCGCTCAACCGCGTAAATACAGGCGAGATAAACTCTACAAACGGTTTGGCTGTTTACGCAACGTTGTTGCACAACTTGGGGCAGGACGCGTTTATCAAGTCTACGGGCGCATCCGGCGCCGCTTACTTCAACAAATGGGCGGCAAATACTCATCTGGATTTCACTTATTTTGCATCGCAAATTACCGCCTATACCGGCAGCGTGGTAACTCCGGCCGCCACCGATTATCCGACGTTTGTTCCCGTATCCAGCGTTTATCAGACGGGTAGAACGTACAATTACGTCAATGACGACGGAACGGTGGAAAAGCGGGAAATTTCCACAATGCAGCCGTTTGTTATTCCTTCCGGCAAATCCTATATTGTGGATCTGCGAGAGTATCACGTCAATGACGACAGTCAGTATGAATACGGCAGCATAGTCGTAGGCAACGGCTTTAAGGCAACGGTAAAAAACGTAAGGGCGGACGCTATCAACGGCAAGTTTGAAGAAACGGAAACCAAAGGCGTATACAAGTTTACGCCCAACGAGGAATTGAACTCCGGTAAAATTTACGTCACGGTAGAAATAACTACGGAAGACGGCAGTCATACCTACAACGGCAAGCCGCTTGACGACGTGGATTTGATTTTGGAATTTCAGCAGTCGCACGAAAGCAACAAAGCTATTTTGGAACGTACGGTTTACACTTTTGAGGAGGGGGAAAATTACACCGACGCTGCGGAAGCTTACGAAAACAACTACCGCGGCGCTATAAGTGCGGAAACCGTCGATAACAAAAACATCTCGCAAAACAGCAATACGGACGTTTGGTTGTACGGCGATTCCGACGCTAACGTCAACAATCCGGCTTACGAAGGTTACGTCGTAAATAAAAATCAGATATTCGAAATCAAAGGCAAACTGTATTTCCCCGAGGCCGGTATGTACAGAATTTACTTGCGCGGCCGCATAAGTTGCGCGTTGTACATCTCTCGCGATAACGGAAAAACTTATGAGAAGGTTGCCTATATACAGGAAGAGAAGGCTCCAAGCACCGGCAGTGCGGATTTCCGTTTGAACGATCCCAATACCTACAAAGACGTGTACGTCAATGCGGAAGAATGGATCTATTTTAAGGAGGTGCTGATAACCGTGCCGTTATCTCCAAAAGCCAATACGGCAAGTTACGTCGGCTTGGGTATAGGAAGTTGGACTACTCCGATGTATACTACGGTGGAAAAGTTCTACGACGCGGATGGTAACGAAGTACCCGCGGGCGATGCAACTGCAGTTACTTCCCGCACTCATTACTACAACGAACGCGGTCAAGAAGTCACTGCGGAGGAAGCAAGCAATACTACTCCGGTACCTCCTACAAGCGCCACTTACGCTACCGCTTACAGACAGTCGTACGAATTTACGAAGCAATTTGAAAGCGACTACTTCTATACGCGCGAATACGATTACGACTACACGGAGTACGAATTTGCAACTTCGGAAGAAGTCGTATCTCACAATTATGTTGCTCCCCCGTTAAATTGGGGTTGGGGTAACTATCCGCTTTCTAATCTTACGGACGGTAATAATGCTACTTTTATTCATACGAAAGAAGGAGTCAGTGCAAGCAAGCCTTTGGAATTGGTTATCGATACCGGTAAGGCGCAAGTTGTAAACCGCATGACGATTTACAGTCAGTACAGACCTAACGGCGATTGGAAAGTTGCCAAAAGCTTTACTCTTTACGGCAGCTTAGACGGAGAGGAATTTTTTACGGTAGGAGAATTTACCAACGTTCCGCGTTCCGGCAGCACTGTGACCGTTAATTTTGACGCCGCCTACTTACGTTATTACAAGTTGGTTATTACCGAATCCTACAGCGGAGAGATAATTATCGGCGGAATAGAATTGTTGAAAGCGGTGGAAATAAAAGGAGGCAAGCAGTACTCTCCGGATAACGACAAATTTTTATGCACGGGTCCATGGAAAGCGGAACAGGCAAGTTCCAGTTTCGGACACGTTTACGTGGGCGATAAGGGCGCGGAGATGAAGTTCGAATTCGAAGGTACGCGCGTAGGAATTATTTCTTCGAAATATTACGGTAAGAATTTTGAAGTGTACGTTGACGGTCAATTAGTAGAGTCGATCGCGTTAAAAAAAGACGATAACGACTTTGCCGTTTGCTATCTTACGTCGGAGTTGGCGCAGGGTAAGCACAGTGTGGTGGTCAAGTGTGTCGGGGAAGCGAATATCGATTCGGTATTGATTTTCTAGACGGTTTATGCTTATATATAATAAAAAAACGAGGGATTTGCCCCTCGTTTTTTATTTTGGCGTAGAGGTGAACCATATGCGCTCCGCATGTTTTTGTAACTTGCGGAGCGCATTTTATATACGTCTGATAATCGGTGTGTGCGGCGGTGCAAAGGCGACAGTACGTATTTGTATGAGTCGTAAACGCCGAAAAATTAATACAAACTAATGCGTTTTCTAGTTTGTACGCAGTGATTTTATAAAATACGGCATAACTAAAAATGCGAAAAACGAATAAATTTTTGACCGCAAGTCTATGCTTAACGTATGACTATGCAAAACGCTTTCAAACTGTTTTTTACACGCGCATTCGATTTTGATGGGCGTTCCTCACGAAAGGAATTTTGGCTGGGAGTTTTGCCCAACGCCGTAATTATGCTTATGTTGATAGGTTTGTTGCTTTACAGTCTGTTGGGAGTCGATCCCGCAATCAACTTGTTCAGCATCGTCATGATTTCGGTCTTTGCGCTATTTTGCTTGGTGGAACTGATACCGTCGGTCTCGCTTATTTTCAGACGTATGCACGACGTGGGAAAAAGCGGACTGTATATACTAGTGCTGTTTATACCGGTTGCGGGTCTTGTTTGGTATATTTATCTGGTAACGCGCAAAACCGACAGTTTTGTTGGCGCGGAAACGAATTGATTGTCAAAGAATTCAGGTTATCCTATGGGCGTGTGTTTTCTGTCTCAGGTCAATGTTGTCGCTTTTTGTTCGTCCGTTATTCTCGAAATTATGATTTTTGCCGCGACGTAGGCATCGTAAAGACGTAAATAACTTCCTCATTTTTCAAGGCAAAGTTTATTATGCATGTGGAATTGGACACGATTTCGTACAGTTTTGTAACTTTATCGTATTTCGTTCCGTTAGATGAAAAAGAAAAATTGCAAACATCGAAAAAATTATGTTTTTCATTATTGCATTACGTTGGTCTCTTAATTAAGCGTAAATACCGCTGCCTTGATCATTGTCGATTTGACTATTTTTGTAAAAGTGCTGAAAACGAAAAAACACGCTTATTTGCGTGTTTTTTTAAGAAAATACCCAACCAAACCTTTGCGGGTTCGACTGAGCATTGTATGGCGTAGAAGCAGTAACCTAAAACGAATATTATACTGCAATTAAAATGGCAATTTTTATCTGTTAAATTTATAATTTCAACTCAAAAGTTAGCGCGTCGTAAAGTTTGCCTTCCACCAAACGATAATCCGCTTTGCGCCCAATCTCAACAAAACCAAGTTTTTGGGCAACAGCAATCATTGCGACGTTGCCGGACCAAGTTTGCGTATAAAGTTTGTCGTGTCCTTTTTTACGATAATAGTCTATAAATTGTTCAAATGCAATGGTACCGTATCCTTTTCCGCGAAAACGACCTTCCGGTATATCGATACCGATAGCGTAGCGTTTGTCGGGGTTCGGAAACCATTCCGTATCTTGATAAGCGCTTACCCACCCGATATGTACGCCGTCTACTTCGATTTCAAATCTTTGACGGATTTGATTAAAAGGAATATTCTGCGTCTCATTGAAGATTTCCGTCCAATTTTTTCGTTCTTCGTCGGCGGTTGTTTCAAATGGCTCCCACGGGGCATCGGTTTGGCCCCAATCGATTTGAACGGTAAACCAACGTACATAATCTTCGATATCTTCCTTTCGCATATCGCGCAAAGACAGCATTTCGATTTCTCCTTATAGTATTTAATCGGTGCAAATATTTAATTTAGATTTGCGTTAAATTACTGATCATAACCGCAAAACATTGCTTCATAACGCTTTGTTCGAGTAAGTACATAATAGCACAAACGACTTTATTTTTCAATTATATATTACCGTCAAAAACTAAAATGACGCTGTGGCGTAGCCAACAAACACAATTAAAAGAGTAAATGAAAATGTCCAGCAATAGGCGTCAACTGAAATTCGGGACACGCGTAAAATTTTCGCGCTTTACAATTTTTGTCGTATTTTTATAGGTAACCTAACGAATAAAAAAACGTCCCCAAACGTGTTTTTCAATAAAAATACCCACTCAAACCTTTGCGGGTTCGACTGGGCATCGTGTGGTGGGCGATACAGGACTCGAACCTGTGACTTCCTCCACGTCAAGGAGACACTCTCCCAGCTGAGTTAATCGCCCGTAAATTTGTGTTATCATTCTAGCACACAAATTGTATTTTGTAAACGTCTTGCGGTAAAAAACTTTAATTTTTGTGCTAGTATTATTCTCAACGAGAAACTTATACTGTATAACTTTACTTATATATATGTGCGTATTGACATATTTGCATAAAACGGCTTATTCTGCGAAATTTATAACTTTTGCAAAAATTTCTTTGCAAATAATTGACACAAATACATTATAATGGTATTATTTATTAGCACTTGACGGATATGGGGGTGTAGCTCAGCTGGGAGAGCACCTGCCTTGCAAGCAGGGGGTCAGCGGTTCGATCCCGCTCATCTCCACCAATCGTCAAGTGCCATATTTTGAAACATCGCTCGCTAGGCTTAGAGCACCACAATGAAACACAGGGTGGTGACAGCTGAAACGGATTATGCACAAAATGAATAATGCAACGATGGAGCATAGCTCAGTAGGTTAGAGCACCACAATGAAACACAGGGTGGTGACAGCTGAAACGGATTATGCACAAAATGAATAATGCAACGATGGAGCATAGCTCAGTAGGTTAGAGCACCACCCTGATAAGGTGGGGGTCGGTGGTTCGAGTCCACTTGCTCCAACCAAAAGTACCGCAGAAAAAGCGGTACTTTCTTTGTACGGTAGGTTAGAGCACCACCCTGAAACATTGGCGTGTCTTTCGCCAAATAAGGTGGGGTACTGAGGACGCGATTTGCCTTGCAAATGTGCTTAGGGGCATCTCTGCGCTCCTTGCACGAGTCCACTTGCTCCAACCAAAACACTGTCCTTCGGCAGTGTTTTTTATTTCTGAATACGCAATGCAGTATTAACTTATTTTGCTTACGTTAAACACGCTTGAATAATTATGCAAAACATCGAAACAAACAATCACGAAGAACCTAACGCTCCCCAATCGGACGTGGGAAAAGGTAAAAAACTTAAAACAAAAATTAAAAATTTTTTTACTTACAATATAGAAGGAAAAAGGCTTCGGGCTTGGGAATTGGATCTTATCCGCGGTATAATCATAGTCGGGGTAATTTTCGACCACGTTTGCCGTTTTTCATATTATTTGCATTTATTTCAATTTCAAACGGAATTCGGAAAAGCTATCGGACATGCAGCCGTAACCTACATCAACAGCAGTTTTTGCACTTACTTTTATCCTTTTGTGCTGTGGTTGATTTGTTTTATGTCGGGAATAAGCTGTCAGTTTTCGCGCAGCAGCGTAACACGTCTGATTAAGTTTTGGGTAGTATGCCTAGTAGTTATGGGCGGATATCTGGCGCTTCACTTTATAATTCCCGATATAATAAAAGGATACGTTCTTTTTAATATAATTGCCGTACTCACCCTATCCGCAACATTTTGGTACGTTTTGGATAAACTTAAAATTCCCGATATTTACAGGCTTATTCTGGGCGCGTTGATTGCGGTTGCCGGCGTTACGCTTTTTTTCGTCAACAAATTTCATACCGGCGGAATATACGTCAAAAACGATTTCTTTGCGCTTTTCATTTACAATAAGCACGCATATCAGGTTTCTCAAAATAACTTCGAACCGCTCATTCCGCACATAGGCTTCTTTATTTTGGGCGGCGTTTTCGGAAAGCACGTTTACGGTGACAAAACAACAAGGTTAAAACGCAAAACTCCGCCAAAGTGGCTTTCGCCGATCATGATTCTCGGCAAGCATTCATTTGTTGCTTATTTTACTATGCCTGTTTTGTGCATTGCAGTTCTTTGGCTCATAGTCAACTTTATTGGTCTGTTTTTGTGATCAATTGATCACAGTACAATTGAAACTAAAAATGCAATTTATGTCTATTGCAAACCGTCGCCGCAACACTGCCGTATTGGCAGTGTTTTTTGTCGCACTGTCTGGCGGCAATCGTCAATAATCTGCCGTTATTTTAATTCGACGTATTTTTCTTTGCTTTATTTTCTGCTATAATGTTTCCCCGCGGTTTTTTTTCTGTATTCGTAATTAATTAAATTTATGGTTGCGTGCAACTATATGCTCGTTACGTTTCATACTAAAATTATAGTTGTACAAAACCATATTTAAGCGGGTATCAAGTATGAATACAGTCAGTCACGCTCTTGCATTGAGAATAAAAGAATTGTTAAAAGAAAAAGGTATGACACGTTACAGATTGGCTATGAACAGCGGCGTTACGCATTCCACTCTTAAAAATATCGTTCACGAAACTGTCAACGATAATTTGTTGTCGACAACCATACTTATTGCGGGAGGTTTCGATATGTCGGTAAGCGAGTTTTTGAACAGCCCGTTGTTTATGGAAGAAAATCTAAAAATATAATTTTTCAACCAAGTATGACGTCGTAATGCAAATATAAAACTACCGAAAACGTAATTTTTGGGTTTTATTGTCCACCGTATACAATCGGAAATATTTATACTGTTTATATATAGTTTTGTTTTAGTATGTAACTCAGTAGTGCGTATTGCGTGGTAAACCGTTATGAATTCTAAACGTTCTTTCAAGTATAAGATGCGCTCCATATTAGATAAGATTGCCGAAGCCGTCGCTCCGGTAGAATTTTCGTGTATGGTTTGCGGTCGGGAGATATTTGACGGCCTTGGCTTTTGTTCGGACTGCAAGAAAAACATCGTCTTCAACAACGGCAAAACTTGTAAACGCTGCGGCGTAGGAATTGAAGGCGATGAAGATTATTGCGGTAATTGCGCGTTTGACAAAATGTATTTTGAAAGGTCTTATTCTGCATTCAGTTACGAAGGCGCAGTGCAAAAGGCAATTTTGTTAATGAAATTCGGCGGTAGAGGCCGTTATGCCAAAATTTTTGCAAAGTATCTTGCATATTTAGCAAGTAAACACAATTTGCAGTTTGACGTCGTTTGTTTTCCGCCGATGAGCGCCAAGTCCAAGCGAAAGCGCGGATACAATCAGTCGCAATTGTTGGCAAGATATTTTTGCGATATTATGGATCGTTGCGACAGTTATTTGGATGCTATCGTAAAAGTAAAGGAAACGGAACGTCAGGAAAAGTTGGGCAAGGCCGACAGGAAGGAAAATCTTGTAGGCGCTTACAAGGTGAATGCCGACGTTAAAGGAAAACGCGTTTTGGTTATAGACGACGTCAAGACGACAGGCGCCACTTTGAACGAATGCGCTAAGGTGTTGAAGAAAGCCGGCGCAGTATCCGTGGTGGGTTTGACCGTCTCCGCCCGCAAAGAAAATATCCCGTATGAAGTGGAGTAACACGGAAGTTCGTCGAGAGTAGATTGACTATATGTTATTTTGCAAAAGTTTTGTGTGCTGATATAACATGGGTAAAATACGGGTAAATGTCGGAGCAAATCTCTATACGCAAAAAACGTCGTTGCTGATTTGTAATTTATTTACTTTGCGTTTGCACTGCCGCAGTAAATTTTTTTGTCGTCAAATTGTTGATATTACAAGTTTTTTGTGCTATACTGTTAAAGATTTCGGGGGTATACTTCGCGTGCGGCGTTCGCACCTGTCGGCGTTAGGCTATGGACTCAGTTGCCTCTTAGACATAAGTTTTGGCGCGGCACATTTGTTAGCCAAAGCCCGCGAAAGCTGTGCTTGAAGCGAGGAAGCGCCTTGGGCGCTACCAACTGCTTGAAATCATATAGAGAATTATATTTTAACTTAATAATACGTGGGGGTATGGCGCAGTTGGGGCGACGCGTTAAAACAACAGCATAGTATGCTGTTGTTAGCCAAAGCCCGCGAAAGCTGTGCTTGAAGCGAGGAAGCGCCTTGGGCGCTACCAACTGCTTGAAATCATATAGAGAATTATATTTTAACTTAATAATACGTGGGGGTATGGCGCAGTTGGTAGCGCGTTTGACTGGCAGTCAAAAGGTCACGAGTTCGAATCTCGTTATCTCCACCAAAAGTCATAAAAGGGCGCACGATGCGCCCTTTTTACGTACTCGCGCTCGGTTACGTCTGTGTAAACTCCCGTAGCTCTCGCACTTACAAAAACGCAATCGCAACCATTCTCTGCTTTTTGGAAAGGCAGTATTTTCGTACTACAAACACAGTCAAAATCTAAAACGAATGTCTTTCACAAGAATAAGGTTTATTTTTTTGTTTAAGAAATATACCTCAATCGCAAAAGAAAATTTGAGTAATACGGAAAGCCTGCGAGTGTCCACGAATTTTAGTTGCCGCCCTTTGCTGTGGCGTTTGTTCGGTTTTGTGGCGGGTGCTTGTTATATCATTATATCAAGAAGCCGCTAAAGTGCCTTTTGAATTTTTTACGGCGTTATACGGTTGAAAGGTCGTTTGTTTTTTGCTATAATTACATAAATAACGACGCCTAACTGCATTTAACTACGTTTAATTACAGTCAATCGTTCGTTATTACATCGTATCACGCGACAAATAAAAAATATTGAGATATTTCATTCGTGTACGATATAATATTTGTTAGAGGTAAATTACTTTATGGACGAATCTATTACGTCGTATTCACGAACGCGCACGGCAAGCAAGGCAAGGTTCCTTGTTGTTTTTTGTATCGGCTTTTTGATATTATGCGGTGTAATGATTTTCTGTTGTGTAGGATTAGTCAACGTAAAACACCGTCAGAAAATGATTGTAGACGGTAAAACTGCAACGGCTGAAATTTACGGCTGTACTCAAAGCGGTATTCGTTCTCCGTGGTCTTGCGTATATCGATTTATCGATGAAGACGGCACCAAATACCGGGGAATTTTAGACTTGATTTACAAAACCTCGAAAGAAGCGGAGCAACATATAGGCGAAAAAATCGAAATTTATATCGACGGCAAAGGCGAATGTTTTCCCGTTGGAGAAAAACCGGATATCGGATATGCCGTAACGTGGGTTGTAATTTCGGTTATATTGATTTGTGCCGATACGGTAGGTATTGTAATAACTTCCGTAAAAATACATAAAGAAAAACAAAAGCGATTGCAAACAGAAAATTCGTTTTAGGTAACTACTTCTCCGCCAGATTACGGCGGCTTGCTTTGGGTCGCAGCAGATAAGGAGCGCGAAATAACCGCGTTCCTTTTTTGTTTATTCATGCTCTTTGTTGTTTTAGTCGGTATTTTGTTATACTTGTTTATGTTAAATGGCACACGTAAAACCACATCAAAAAAGTTGCGCTGTCAATTCAAAATGTGTATAATATATCGGTAAAAAATGCGGTTTCCACCGAAACCGTACTCTATATAAATCAGGAGGTATGTATGAAAACGATAACAAAACGCGTCGGCGCTTTTGCAATTTGCATCGCAATGTTATTTGCGTTGATTGCGGGGTCCGGTCTTGTTATAGGCGGTTTGACTGCAAACGCGGCAAGCGTGGATTACTCAAACAAATATTACTACGAACAACTGTCCAACGACGCATTGGCGCAAAAATTTTATTCCGCTTTTGAACAACTCGCAAATAACGGAGAATTCAAAAAGGGAGCCGTTCAGTACGATTTGATCGCAAACAACGTTGCGACAAGCGAACAGGTCGCCGCCTACGTCAACGGCGCAAGCGACAAACTTGCAAAGTCCTACGGCGCGGGACGCGACGCATTCTATATGGACCACCCCGACTTGTTTTATGCTGACGTTTTCTCTACGTCTATAAGCGCAGGGCAAAACGGCAAAGAATACGCTGCGTATTTGGATTCCAGCAGAGTGCTTAATACTTACGTCGGCAATTGGAGTTCGCAAGCGGAATTGCAATCGGCAATCGACGCTTACGAAAGCAAGGTGACGGCAATTGCGGCAGAAGCAAACAAAAAGACGACGGTTAAAGAAAAAATCGAATACGTAAACGGTTACTTGGGCGAACACAACGTCTACGGCTACGGTACAAAAGTGGAGGGCGACCGCAACGTTGATACCGACAAAGCGCCGTTTATCTATTCCGCGTACGGTTCTCTGATCAAAAACGAATCGGTTTGCGAAGGTTATGCAAAGGGCTTCAAAGCCGTGTTGGATAGGCTCAATATCCCTTGCGTACTAGTTCAGGGATATGTTTACAACAATGATAAGGGCGGATATCAGCCGCACATGTGGAACTATGTTCAGGTTGACGGACAATGGTATATGGTCGACCCGACTAACAATACAACCTCTGATAACAAATGGATGCTTGTAGGCGGTCAAGCAATTGACGAAAAGTACAGCGAAGATAACGTCGTGTCATCTTCCGGCTACGAACTCCGTTATCCTGCGTTAAAGCCTTACGATTTCGGAGTTGACAGCGACGAAAACGGTATGACCGTTATCGGCGAATACACCGATACTGCCAGTTACGGTAAGATTTTGAATTTGACAATATCTTTCGGTGACAAGAGTGCATACAAATTGCAAGACGAAGGTAAGTATCTCGTTTACCGCTACGCTTACCGCGATAACAGCGACGCTTCCGTTTGGTCGGCATGGTATCATTGTATCAACTATAACGTTGTAGCAGCTACGCCGTTCCAATTTAACGAGACGGACACAAGTACGTTCGTGTATCCTTCTACCGAGTACGTACAGTTCGCCTTAGTTGATATTTTGCCGGACGACAGTCTCGGCTCGACGTATCCCGAAGGTAGTGAAAACGCCGGAAAGCCTTTCTGTTACGCTTATAAAGAAGGCACGCTTACTCAAGAACATTTTGTCGTAGAACCTACGGCGCCTTATCAAAATAACGGTTATCAATCCTACATTCCCTCACCGGGAGGAATAGGCACTCCGTCCAACGGAGGCGATTTGCCCGTTGACAAAACGTACGACATAAAAATAGTATACAGCGACAAACTCGAACTTGCCGAAGGCGCGTCTCAAGAAGATATAGGCATTGATTACGTAACGTCGCACGGTAACGATACGGTAAAAGAACACGCCGTATTGACCGATTTTAATTGGGACGGCGACAGAACGATAACTTTTAAGTTTACTCCCAGCAAAATGTACGTTCACAATATGGCTTCCTATTACTTTACTCCCGTAAATCTTGTCGGAGTTAAAAGTAAAAAAGTTCCCGATCCCGTCGCATACTCTTTCAAGGGCAAAAGCGTAGTGTGCAGTAAGGTGTTCAACGACGGCAGATTGTATATGAGCGTATTCGGACAACCCAAGATTTTGGATAATTCCGATTTGTCCGTAACCGATTTCAAAGACGAAAACGGCAAGTATTTTGCCGAGAGTCAACGCAGTCAGTTGGTACTGGTTGCAAGTAAGCCCACTTCTGCGCAGGAGCAGCAAATGGATGCGGTTTTGAAACAGGAAACCGGCATAAAGAGCGACGAAATCATAGCTTCTTCAACGTATGAGATAGACCTGCAAATCTGCGGAATGGTCAGAGACGTCCCCAACGGCAGTTATATGCAGGTTGCGTTCGGTTTTCCCGACGGATACAGCCCCGACGATGCGGGAACCACTTTCAAAATTTATCACTACAAACGCGACGCAGATAAAAATATTATCGGCGTAGAGGAAATCCCCGTAATAGTTACGGAATACGGTCTTATCGCCAAGGTTACAAGTTTCAGCCCGTTTACTATCGTTCAGGTCAAAAATACCAGCGCGGCGGTACAAAACGGAAGTCAGTCCTTTGTGTACGCAACCGTAAACGGAGGCAAAGGAACTGTCGCGACCAACGGCAAAAGCGGTATTGCGGAAATTACCGGAGAAACCATTTCTTACGATTTGAAGGCGGACGAAGGGTTTGTCATCGGCAAAGTGACGCTTAACGGCAAAGCCTTGACCGTTTCCGACGCTAAGCAATGCAGCATTACCATTTCCAAAAACGACTTAAACTCCAACGGCGGAATGTTGGAAGTAACCTTTGTAAACGAGAAAATAGCCGAAGAATATCAAAACAAAGGCTTCTCAGTTTTTGACGTTTTAGACAAGTCGGCCGATCCTCTCGCCCCGAATTCTCCAAACGTCGCGGGTATCGTTATCGGCGTGATTGCCGTCGTGTTGGTACTTGCCGGCGCAGGATTTGCCGCTTGGTGGTTCTTGGTTAAAAACAAGAAGCAAACTGCTACGGCGGGCGCTTCCAAAACGGCTAAATCTTCTTCCGGCAAAAAGTCTTCTGCAAAGAAATCTACGTCGGCTACGCCCAAACAAACCAAAACAGGCAATACGGTAAAATCTACGTCGGTTGCGGCAGCCAAGTCGTCTGCAACGACCGGAGGCGCAAAATCCGTCGCGTCGACGGGTACGAAAAAAGCAAAACCGGCAACGGCGCAGCCTGCAAAAAACAAGTCGGATGCAAGCAAAACCAAAACTGCTGCGGCAACCAAGTCCGTGCCTAAATCCACGGCGACAAAATTTGCCGCGAAATCTGCTTCCGCAAAACCGGCTTCTAAGAGTTCGTCTTCTTCAAAGACGTCATCTAAAACGACCGCCGAAAAAAAGAAAAAATAACGGTATGTAGTAAATTCACGCCCCAAATACGGGCGTGAATTTTTTGTATTTGTATTGTCGCGGCGCACGGAATGTTTCGGTTTTTTGCGCAAAAATTACGTTTTTTGTTTAATATTATTAAAAAAACGGCGTGCTTTTTCCATTTTTACTGCAATTGTATTGACATATTTTGTCCGTTAATTTACAATTGTCTTACGTTTAGGCGTGCGGTCAAAACGCATATGCTAACGATTTTTGCAACAGTAAAGAGGCCTTATGCAACCTTTACCGGAGTGCTTCGACATCGAAGACGGACTGGAAAAACTCAATACCACGGCGCGTAAAATAGGCAACACCGTAAGGTGTATTGTCAAATTTTTGCTTGCAGTATTGGTCTATTTAGTTTTGAACGTTTGCGTCGTACTGTTGTTCGATAACGTCAAACCCGTTTCGATGGAGTTTGTGCGTTTGTTGGAAAGCGGTTTGCGTTCGTTTATGACGCAAAACGTAGCCGTTATACTTTCTTTATTTGCGCAGTACAAATTTGTAGCGTTTTCCATCGCAGTGGTGGCGACAGCCGTCGGCTGCATTCTCAAATTCACCGCCGCATCCGTTGCAATGCGTTTTTTCAGAACGTCGCAAAGAAACGGCAAATTGTTTTCGCAAAAGTCGGTCAGCCGAGTTTGCGTATTTTCCTATAAACAACACGTGGCCTTTTTGGCTTAAAACTTAATAGCAGGGTTGCTTTTTCCAAGCGCCGCTTTTTTGCGTGCGCTAGGACGGTATGCTTCGCCGAGGAAATAATAGGCTTTGTGCGTATTGCATTAGTCAATTTTTGCCGCTTTGTGGCACGATGCAGTATTGACTGCCGCATACGGTTTGTTTTTATACGCGCATACCCCCCCCGTGCGGTATTTCGGCTTACAATTGTAACCCAAGTAAACTAAATCCGTTTTTTGTGCACACTCTATGTGCAGGACGGATTTTTTTGTTGCAATCCGACACGGACGTTTCGCAAAGCCCGCGCGGTTGTCGGCAAAACAAAAAACACAAAGGAAGCAAAAAAATATGTTGATATTATATTATCTTACGGCGGCGTTAGTAGCAGCGGTTTTGGTCGGAGTAGGCATACTGTTGCACTTCAAAGCCTCGAAAAAACTCAATATATTTTTCAAATCTCTTTCGCTTATTTTGGCGACGGTGTTTTTCGTGCGCTATATGACCGGTCGCGACGCAATACTTTCTATTTCGAATTTGAAAGTATCCGATGCGACTTTCTCCGCTAAGGGATGGATCGTCTTGGCGCTTTTTCAGGTATGGTTTGCCAATGCTGCGGAATTATTGATTATTTTGGCGCCATTTTTCAAATTGAAAAGTATGCCGGCGCTGGTATCTTTTTTCGCGTCGTTTACGTTTTTGATAAACTTTGCTTTTTTGTTCAATCACGTGACTGCCATAACCGGCAACGCTGCGCTTTCCGCGTTTGACTACCGTGCTCTGCTTATGTCGGTAGAAGCGGGGATAGGCTTGGGCTTTTGCGTCGTTTATACCGTAGTAAACGCTCGCAAGATACTTTTGCATAAGACGGAATGGCTTTGGTTTGCTTTGGGCATTTTGGGGTTAGTCTTGGCTTCTTTGCCAAGTTTCACATTCAACGTCTTGTTGGATCCTCTCAAGTTTTCCACCAACCCCAAAAACCTTAATTTGTATCACAGGCTGTTGCTGTATCCGGCGTTCGTCATACCGGTGGTGCTGTATCTGCTTTTGAAAGACAAATCAGACGAAACGCGCCGTTTTTCTATGATGTATTACGCTTGGGCGGGTCTGATAAACTTTATGCTGTTTTACAAATTCGCCGATTTCATAAGCAAGGATTGGGTAACCAATTTACCGTTGCATTTGTGCAACACGGCAATGTTTATCACTCCTTTGTGCCTCACGTTCAAGTGGAAAAAACTTTTCTACTTTACCTATTTTATAAACGTATTGGGCGCGTTGTTTGCGTTGTTGATGCCAAACTACAATTCTACGCATCCGTTTATTTCCCCCTTTGTGTGGCGGTTCTATCTCAATCATTATCAGGCATTTTTTATGCCGCTTCTTATAGTTGGCTTGGGAATATTCCGCCGTCCGCGTTGGAAAGAGTTTCAGTATAGCATGGTGGGGTTTGCGGTTTATTTTGTGCTGATGATAGTGTTTAACGCTTGGTTTACCAACTACAATCCGGACGTGGACTACTTTTTCCTCAACAGCGATTTCATTGCGGAAAAACTGGGTACGTGGGCGGAAAAAACCCGCAACGTGGTGTGGCAGTTCGATATCGGCGACTTGAATTTCACTTTCTATCCCGTGTATCAATTTTTGTTTTTGTTGGTGTACGTGGGCTTGGCGTTTGCAGTATGGTTTGTGTACGAACTGGCGTTCGGCGTTATAACCGGTTGGCAGGATATCGCCGCCCGCAACAAAAAGATAAAAGTCGACAACTTGGCATTGCAAGTTAAACTGGCAGGCAGAAGCATAGAGGAGCCTATGAGTATGGAAAACGCAAACAAACTGGTTTTGAAAAAATTCACCAAGCGCTACGGAGCAAGCGACGTCTACGCGGTCAAGGACGCCGATTTGGAAGTCGTAGGCGGCGAGATATTCGGTTTCCTCGGTCCTAACGGGGCGGGAAAATCTACGATCATCAAAAGCATCGTCGGTATTCAGACCATAACGGACGGTTCCATAGAGGTGTGCGGCTACGACGTCAAAACTCAGCCTGTTCAGGCTAAGAAGCAAATCGGTTTTGTGCCTGACCATTACGCCTTGTACGAAAGGCTTACGGCGCGCGAATATATCAACTATATTGCAGATTTGTACGGCGTTTCGCAGGAAGACCGCGACGAGCGCCTGAACAGATTTATCGAATTGTTCGAATTTCAGTCGGCAATAGACAACCCTATAAAAACGTATTCGCACGGTATGAAGCAGAAAGTTACCATAATGTCGGCGCTTATCCATAACCCCAAAGTGTGGATACTGGACGAGCCTTTGACGGGGTTGGACCCAAACAGTATTTATCAAGTAAAAGAATGTATGAAACGTCATGCAAAGGAAGGCAACGTGGTGTTCTTTTCCAGTCACATTATCGACGTAGTAGAGCGTATCTGCGATAAGATCGCCATCATTCGTAAGGGGCAGATCCAGTGCGTCAAGGACGTTCACCAAATGGAAACCAACGGCGAAAGTTTGGAAGAATTCTACATGCAAACGATAAACGGCAGCGAGGTCAATCCTATTGCGGTGGACGGCGTTACTGCAAGTGGCGTGGAGGAAAAACCCGCAAAAACCAAACGCGGTCTCTTCGGCAAACTCGGCAAGTCCAATCGGGCGGAACCCGCGTCCGAATCGGACAAGTCCGATACTCAAACGGAACAACCGATAAACAACCCGGAACAAAGCGAAAAGCAAGACCAAACGCAAGGGAGCGACAAATAAATGCGCGAGACTGTTTCCAATCTTAAAACGCTTGTCGTAATGCAGCTTCGCGACAAAATCGACCTTTCGTTTATTCGCAACAAAAAGTCCTTGTTGTTTAAGTCGGTGTTATACGCATTGCTGTTTGCAATTATTACCATAGCGTTCTACTTTGTGTTCAAACTGTGTAAAAAGTTCGGCATTTTCTCTTTCGGAGACGTTTTGCCGGATACGGTCATCACGGTGATTTTTACGGTGATACAGTTGATGTCGCTTGTTTCCTGTATCGTAGGACTGACGGAAACGCTGTATCTGTCTAAGGATAACGCCGTACTTTTGACGCTGCCTGTCGGACACGCGGGCGTGTTTTTGTCCAAACTTATCGTGTACTTTATATTCGAACTTAAACGCAACCTTACTTTTACCGTACCTATGTATTTGGCGTACGGTATCACCGGCGGCGCAGTGTGGTACTTTTATCCGTGGCTTATCGTATGCTTCTTCCTGTTTTCGCTATTGCCTGTCGCTTTGGCGTCGATAATAAGTATTCCCGCATTGTTTGTAGGCAATTTCGTGCGTCGTTACCGTTGGCTTCAACTGGCGCTTACAACTGTAGTAACGGTGTTGGCCGTGTGGCTGTTTTTTGTCGTCATCGGCAAGATTCCCCAAAACATAAACTTGATCGGACAATGGGGTAGTATATCCGCCGGCATACAAAAGTTTTTGCGTAGTTTCGCCGGAATTTTCGCTCCGTATCACTACGTCAATCTTATGGTGATAGGCGGTACGCTCAAGATTTCCTCCGCATTGCTTTCCGGTATGACTATGGCGTATTTCGGCATTCTGACCGCAGTGCTCGCCGCAAGTTTGGGCTTGGCGTTTTTGCTGGCGCGTCCGTTGTTTTTCAGGATGGCCAGCAGACAGTTCGAATACGAAAAACGCGTAGTTCCTCCTCGCAAAAACAAAGTGCACGGTAATCTCAGCAGTATGTTTTGGCAGGATCTGCAACGCAATTTTCGCAGCAGCAAGTTTATAGTAAGCGTTGTTTTGCAAGTGGTTCTACCTGCAGCGTTGGTGTACGCATTGAACAAGGTGTACGCTGCAATGAATACCAGTATGACCGGACAAATCATGACGCGCGCTTTCAGTACGTTGGTAATATTGATGACGGCTTTGTCTTTCAATACGGCTTACGCTTCGGTTTACAGCCGTGACGGCGGTGCGCGCAACTTGGAAAAAACGCGCCCGGTCAAAATGTTGACAATAACCTGCTCACGTCTTGTGACCCGCGCCGTATTGCTCGTCGTATCTTCGGTATTTGCCGTTATTTTGTATGCCGCGGTAAGCGGCACGTCGGCAGGCGAAGCGGCCATGTTGTGCTTTATAGTAATATTCACAGGTTTGGCTCATTTGCTGTGGAGCGCGGAATTGGACGTCATGAATCCCAAAACGGAAAATTTCCAAACATTGGGCTTGGACTACGATAACCCGAACGAACGCAAGGCTATGCTCATTGCTACGGTTTTGTCGGCCGTAGTGGCGTTTGTTTTGTATTTTTTGTCTAACGAAAGCATTGTCAAAGCGCTTGTCAAGGTGCTTATTGTCACGGCGGTTTTGCTGGGCGCAAGGGCGTACTTGTTCTTTGTGCGTTGCAAACTGTACTATGCGGAAAAGTAGGGCGCGCGTATGAAAAAATCTACCGTTCTAATTCTATTGATAGTGTTTGTCCTGTCCGTCGTGATAGTGGGCATATTCGGAATGAAGATTATGTCCTACAACGTCAAGGTGTATATCGACCGTATCGTACCGACGCAGGTGGTGTTAAACGACGGAAACAACACGGTATACACATACTATCCGGATGGGTCCGACGCTAAAAATCAAATTCGCGTCCATCCCAGTCAGCCGAACACCTACTACGTGTTTGTGCCGTACGAAGACGGCTTGACCGTCGTTGCCGATTACGAAATATTACCTAACGACGCAACAAACCGTAATTTGAAAATCGTCATTTCTTACGACAGCAAAGGCGGTGTCGTTGGCGAAGGCGGCGACCAAAGTAACAGCGCTTCGCTTAGAAACAACGTTATCACTTTCAAGCAAAAAGCGGATATAGTAGTCACTTTCCGTTCCACAGACGGAAGCAATGCGATTATGAACCTGTTGGTTTATATGGAATAGGCAATAACGCCTTCGGGCGCTGAAATATACGTAACAAAAAAGAAAGGAGAACAAATTCAGTATGAAAAAAATACTAACCGCAGTAATGCTTGTGCTTGTATTTGCACTTTCTTTGTCTTTGGCGGCGTGCAGTAATCCCGTTGCCAAAATAGAAGTCAAAAACGGCACTATCGACAGCGTCTACCACGTGGGCGACGTTATCGACTACTCCAAAGGCGTTTTGACCGTCACCTACGAGGACGGCGCGACCGACGAAGTCAAGTTTACCGACAGCGGCGTTAAGTACAATCAAATAAGCACCGCGCAGGAAGGCTCCGCTACTTTGACCGTCACCTATGGTGGAAAAACGGCAGAGTTCGCCATCGAAATCGTCGCCGGCGATACGCCGATAAACGCCACGGTAAGATCGTTCAGGTATCCTGAAAGTTACGGTACGTATTTGTCCCGATCTGCCGATAACACAGGCAACGAGGACGCTTTTACGCAATCCGGCGCAGTATACAAGGTGGGTTCAGTCAACAAATTCCAATTTTCTCCTCTGGTCGAGGGAAGTGAAAACGGCGAATTGAAAGATCTCGGTTCCAACGTCGCCACTACAATGAAGTTGAGTACAAAGTCCGATTTAGACGCGGCATACACGGCACTTACGCCAGATCAGACCGCAACTTACGTTACCAAAAGCGGAAACTACTACAAATTTAACGAAGTTGCCAACGGCGAATACTTCAAAATGGAGGTAAGTTTAGATACGGATATTTACAAGGTTGCGGATACCTTGGAGGAAACCACGCTGACGATTGAATTTATGGTAGTTGACGCGTACAACGTCTACGATATGTTCGGTTTGTCCGTATACGACAATCTCAACGTCAAACATTGGGCAAATCAAAAAGACAGAACGTTGCGTTGGGACGACAAAAAACTTTCCGAATACACGGACGTTACTCAAATCGTGCTGCACGGGGATATTGAAATAAATCCGGATAATCTTCCCAAAGACTATTTCTGGGAGGAAGGTACGGTTGTAAATTTGGAAAACGGCAGCAACAAATATCAACGCGGATATTCGCAGGCTAAGGAATTTTTCGACGCATGCAACTTCCCTGAAGGTTCTGAACTTTTGGGATCCTTGATCGACGGCGTAGGCGACGGCGGAACGTTCCGTCTTTGGAACGGCGGTCAGGAAGACTATTCTATCAACACTATACAAAAGGCGCTGTATATGACGAACCAGTGCAGCGTATCCGGCAACTATATGTCGCTTAAGACTGTAGAAGCCGAAAACAGCGGCCGTCAATTGGTAAGTTACGTTACCAACGAAAAGAATGCCGGCAACAATCCTAAATCTCACTGGGCGATTTTGGGTTCTGTCAAGACGTCTACGAACGTTGTTTTGAACCTTACCATGGAAAACGTGGATATTACGGGCAATATGGGCAAAAGCGAATCTTCCGACGGAGTTGCCGCAGGTCTTTTAGGACTTATCACAGGCACAGACCGTTTGGATATTACTAACGTCAATATGCGCACGTGCTACACGCATATCATCGTTATCAGCAATTCGGGATACGTCTCGACGGAATCGGAATACGGAAGTTCCGCAATCAATCTTACCGATAGCAAACTTACCGACGCATATTCCAATATGATCTATCTGTTCCGCACGAAGGTCAACGTTTCTAACAGCGTATTGAAAGGCGCCGGCGGTCCGCTTATGATAGTAGTGGACGGCGAAAGAAAAATCGACAGATACGATCCTACGGACGATTACAGCAAGCGCAAATGCTCCGTAACGGTGGACGACAAATCTGTGTTGGAAGCCTATGCGGCGGGTACGGAATCTTGGTATTCGATTTTTAACGCGCAATTGCTGTTTAACAAAATCAAGGATATGGATCAACTTTTGCAAGGATACGTACGTCTTACCATGCAGCACAACAACGCCGAGGGCGGCGCGGAAAAACTGCTCAACCTGATTGCCGTCATCTGCCCCGAACCGGGCGATATTATGAGTGCGGCAAAGGACGACGCTAACCGTCTTTGGATCAAGGGCGACTTTATCCGCGATAACGGTTCGTCTCAGGAAACGTACTCTATGGAGGACCCCGTATATTGGGGAGAAACCGCAGGCGCCGCAGGCGTAAACGGCGGTTTGAAAGCCTACAATACGGTATTGTTTAAGAGCGGCAGCGCATATGCATATATGAACACTACCACAAGTTTGGCGGATCCTACGGGTGCAAGTTTTGCCGCATGGGCTAACCCCAGCGACCTGATGTGCATTTATATGAATGCGGGTTCCGGTAATGCCGGCAGCAAGTACCCCTATTTCGGCGTTATTTTGGGCGGCGTGCACTCCGTTGCTTAGACAAACGTTACGGCAATTTTGACGTAGATTAAATATACAAACGCGCTCCGTTTTTTCGGAGCGCGTTTTTGCACTGCAAACGCATGTTATAGTCAAACGGCGTTGACGGCAGGGGTCGCGTTTTTTTTGTAATTACGTCTGCTTGTAAACGCGGATCGTTCGGTACGTTCAATTTGTAGTACAGTATCGTTACTGACGAACTTTAACAAATTTTATGTCGACATCAAATTTGCAAATGCATTTTTTGCAAGTAAAACATTGCGCAAAAAGGCTTGGCGTGCTATAATTAAAAAAGTTTGAAAATTATTTATGGAGGATAAAACTCACTATGCAATACTCGCACGAAGTAGAACTTATGCAATGCGTGAAGAAGGGTTGCAATCACGGTCCGGCTCCCATCCCCGAAGAGGGCAAATGGGTGCAAGCCTACGATATCAAAGATATCAGCGGGCTTACGCACGGCTGCGGTTGCTGCGCGCCTCAACAAGGCACTTGCAAACTTACGCTGAATATCAAAAACGGCGTTATAGAGGAAGCGTTGGTGGAAACCATCGGTTGCAGCGGCATGACTCACTCCGCCGCAATGGCAGCGGAAATTTTGCCGGGCAAAACGCTTCTCGAAGCTCTCAACACCGACCTTGTCTGCGACGCCATTAACGTTGCTATGAGAGAACTGTTTTTGCAAATCGTTTACGGTCGCAGTCAATCGGCTTTTTCCGACGCCGGTTTGCCTGTCGGCGCAGGTTTGGAAGACTTGGGCAAAGGTCTCCGCAGCCAAGTGGGAACGATGTATTCCACAAAAGTAAAGGGACCGCGCTATTTGGAAATGGCAGAAGGCTACGTTACGCGCTGCGCCCTCGATAAGGACGGCGAAATCATCGGCTACGAATACGTCAACTTGGGAGTGATGATGAAGTTGGTTTCCGAAGGCGTATCCGGTAACGAGGCTCTCGAAAAGGCAAAGAAGCACTACGGACGTTTTGAAAACGCCGCGAAGTATATCATTCCGCGCAACGAGTAAAAAGGGGAGGAAAGGAAAATGGCTATCAAATTTGAAGGTTACGAAAGAAGAATAGACACAATCAATTCCGAACTGAAAAAATACGGATTGAAAAATTTGGAAGAAGCGCGCGATATTTGCCTTTCTCACGACGTAAACGTGGAAGAAATCGTCAAAGGCGTTCAACCGATCGCGTTTGAAAACGCTGTTTGGGCGTACACTTTGGGTTGCGCGATCGCATTCAAAAAGGGAGTAAAAACCGCCGCCGAAGCCAGCGAATGTATTGGACTCGGTCTGCAAGCGTTTTGTATCCCCGGATCAGTTGCAGACAACCGCAAAGTGGGTCTCGGCCACGGCAATTTGGGCGCAATGCTTTTGCGTGAAGAAACCGACTGCTTTGCTTTTCTTGCCGGTCACGAAAGTTTTGCCGCTGCAGAAGGCGCAATCGGTATTGCCCGTAACGCCAACAAGGCACGTAAAAAACCGCTGCGCGTAATTTTGAACGGTCTCGGCAAAGACGCTGCCTACATCATTTCGCGTATCAACGGCTTTACTTACGTGCAAACCAAGTACGATCAATACACTGACGAACTGACCATAGTTCGCGAAGTGGCGTTCAGCGACGGAGAACGCAGCAAGGTTCGCTGCTACGGCGCGGACGACGTAAACGAAGGCGTGGCGATCATGCGCTTTGAAAAGGTGGACGTTTCCATTACCGGAAACAGCACCAACCCCACGCGTTTCCAACATCCCGTTGCGGGCACTTACAAAAAGTGGTGCACGGAAAACGGCAAGAAGTATTTCTCCGTGGCATCCGGTGGCGGTACCGGACGTACGTTGCACCCGGACAACGTTGCTGCCGGTCCCGCGTCTTACGGCATGACGGACACCATGGGACGTATGCACAGCGACGCGCAGTTTGCAGGCAGCAGCAGCGTTCCCGCTCACGTCGAGATGATGGGTTTGATCGGTATGGGTAACAATCCTATGGTCGGAGCCACCGTGGCATGCGCAGTGGCCGTAAGTCTTGCCAAATAAATATTTGACATTACAAATCAAAACATATAATGAAAGGCAGTGCGTTAAAACGCATTGCCTTTATTTCTGTAAGCGCGTTTTGTGTGTTAAAATACGTTTACGGTTCGTTCTTAAAAAAGGGTATTGCAAAATATAGATCGAAGTTGTATAATATTGTGTGCAAAATTCGTTGCCGAGTTGCGTAACGCAACCGGTAATGCCTACAAAACTTTACGGAGTTCACAATGAAATCAAACAAGTCTCTCATTGCTAAAACTGTCGGCTTAGTGCTGTTTACGGTAACGCTGCTTGCCTGCATTTTTGCTCTAAGCGCTTGCGGTCATACTCACGAGTATGCGGAAAAAATCACCAAGGAAGCCACCTGCTATTCCGTAGGAGAAAAAACGTTTACCTGTTCTTGCGGTGACAGTTATACTCAGGCTATCGACAAATTGGAACACAGTTTTACAAAATATGCCGTCGACGAGTCGGGGCATTGGTTAGTGTGCGCCAACAACGGCTGCACGCAGGTCGATCCCGATACGGCAAAGTCTGACCACGAGCATTTGACTTTGGTTTTCCACGTCGATTCTACTTGCACGGTGCAGGGCAAAGACGTGTACAAGTGCGTTTGCGGTCACGAGCAAACAACGACGCTCAATCTTTTGGAACACAACTTTACTAAGTATGCGTCGGACGATACGTATCACTGGATCGTATGTGCAAATAAGGATTGCACGGCCGTAGATCCCGATACGCCTAAAACGGTTCATAGCCACGATACTTTTGAAAACGAACTTTCTTCGTCCTCCACTTGCACGGTGCAAGGCAAAAACGTTTACAGTTGCGAGTGCGGACATAAACAGATAACGGAGTTGCCGCTTGCTCCGCACGATTTTACTAAAAGGGAAATCACCTCTGCAAACCACTGGATGGCTTGCGCTGCTTGCGGCGCGGTAGATCCCGACAATCCCAAAACCGCGCACGGATACGTGGTCACGGAAACCGTCAAGGCTGCCGGTTGCACGTCACAAGGTAGCGAAAAGGTGCAGTGCGAGGTTTGTGACTACCAAACCACGCGTCAAACCAATCCGCTGGGACACGATTTCGACAATCCCGTTTTGGGTGAGCACAATTCGACCGGACACAGATTGCAGTGCGCGCGTTGCAGCGAGTTTATTTTTGTAAGACACGACTCCATGGACGCAGATCTTGTCGGCGCCGATGCCGAATGTCCCGACGGACACAACAAAGCCGCGACCTGCGGACAGAACGGTCATCAGGACAAAACCTGCACAGTGTGCGGCGAAATTTTCCACACGGTTATTTCTGCGACGGGCTTGCATCAACCGTCCGATTGGGTAACAACTCACGGTACTCAGCATTGGAAGGAATGCCCCGTTTGCGGAACGGAATTGGAACGCGCTTCTCACGCCAATACTTTGCAAACGACCAAAGAACCTACCTGTACGGAAGCAGGACGCAAAAGCATGGTTTGCACGATATGCGGCCGCGTGGATGCACAGGGCTCCAATATCGACAAATTGGGACACGACTACCAGCCCACGGGCATAGTGTTGACGCCCGCTACTTGTACTGCGGCGGGAAGCAACGAAACCCAGTGTTCGCGCTGCCACGAAAAGTCTTCTACGCCTACGGAAAAATTGGGACACGACTGGTCTTCGTATCAGGGCGATGCAACGGGACACTGGAAGACATGTTCGCGCTGCGATCGCACGGATACGGGCAACCACAGTTTCGGCAAAGAAACGGTAATTCAGCAAGCAACAACTTGCGGAGAAACCACTGTTACGCGCCGTACTTGCCAAGTTTGCAATTACAATCAAGATACCGAAAAAGTATTGTCTCACAGTTACCTGCAAGTGGAAGAAAGTTACGTTGAGGGCGATTGCTGTAACGACACGGAATACGACGAGCGCTGTTCCCGTTGCGGAGACGTACGACACGTTTCGCTTCCGGTGGAGGGCGGACACGAGCCTGTGGAGTTCAAGGCAAAACCCGTAACGGAAACGGAGGACGGAAATTATTCTTACTGGCAATGTACGCTTTGCGGCAGATATTTCAGTTCCCAAACCTGCGTAATCGAAAAGTTTGCCGAGGATATATTTATACTTGCGCCCAAGTATATAGTTCTGGAAAGCATTGATCGAATGGTGGAACTGATCTTGAATCTGGAAGCCGACGTTCCGTCCTACGATATTTACGAAATTACGTTAGACGTTTTGGAAAACGTCGGATACGGCAGACTGTGGGTATGGGATAACGTGAGCGCAACCGACGATTGTCAAATTTTGTTCCCCGCAACGACCGATCTGTCAAATATCGGAGAGGGAGACATAATCACAATCAAGGGTCACCTCGTTTTGGACGACGCCGACAGTTATTTTGCCGATGCGGAAATTATTTCCGTGTTGAGTTCGACGGGCTCGGACTTGTTTACTATGAATATGTCCGTAAACGATACTAACTTGGGTAACGTCGTCGCCGAGTCGGAGTGCGGCGAAACGTTTTCCGATAACACTAACAGCCCGCAAAGTTTGGTGCTGGGCGAAACGGTAACTTTCACTTGCTACGGCAACAAAGACGGCGCCGTGCTCAAATCTATCATCGTCAACGGTAAGGCTTATTCCACTGACGAAAACGGACAGTTCTCGGTTAGAGTGACGGGAGATATCAACGCGCAATTCGTTTACGATACAACAAACGAAATGAGCGTTAAGATCGACAATATAAATACGAGCGTTTGGGATGCCGATCCGTATACGGTCAACGAATATTTGACTTACGAATACGACGGCAACACCAACGACAGCGGCAGATTGTACAAGGGATCGTTTACGCGTTTTGTGGTAAACAATGCTTACGTTACGGGAGTGGTAATAGAGTATCAAAACTACAAACTGGACGAAGTCGTTCACAACACGATAAACGTAGGTACCGACAGATTACATAAATCGGCTATCGACGCGTACGAAATCAATCCCCTTACCAAAAAGGCTACGTTGGAATTTGCCTTTGCCTCGGCTTTGGGATATTTTGAGTACAATGCCGACAACAGTCAGGCACGTATAGTTTCTATCACGTTTACTTACGCAACTCACAACGTACTGGCAAGCCGTTCCGCCAACGCCTAGAATGCAATACTAAAAAGAAAACGCCGGAAAGGGCGTTTTCTTTTTTTGATACAATGAAATTTAACTCCGGTATTTGTCAAATACATTCTTGCCTTTTGCAATTGCTCATGAATATTTAATGCGGTATAATCCGTTTTTGAAATCTCTGCGGCGGAATTTCGTATAATATTGACTTTTTGCGTCGTTTTTGGTATATTTACGGTATGAAATTCGATTCCCGCATAAAATGCGCTCCACACACGCAGTGTGATTTTCACATACACTCAAACTGTTCCGACGGCATTTTTACGCCGGAGAGAATAGTAGAGATGGCTTGCGAAAAAGGCCTTGACTGCATTTCTCTTACCGACCACGACACAGTTTGCGGAGTAAAACGCGCCCAAAAACGCGCTGCCGAACTCGGCATAGGGTTTGTCGTTGGTACGGAACTTTCCTCCGTAATGAGCGGAAAGGAAGTGCACGTATTGGCGTTCAACTTGGATATGGACGCTTTGGGCTTTGAAGAGGAAATGCGCCGCATATCCGATTTCCGCCGCGAACGCAATCGTCAAATGCAGCAAAAATTTGACGAGAACGGAATAGACATAGATATCGCTTCTCTCAAAAGCGACGGTTCTATCGGGCGCGGAGACATCGCGCGCGAAATGGTTCGCCGCGGCATAGTTAAAAATTCGCAGGAAGCCTTTGAAAAGTATCTCGGGGCGGGAAAACTCTGTTACGTGCAGACGAAACGTCTTACCCCTGTGGAGGCGGTTCAGTTTGCGTTGCGTTTCGGGGCTATCCCCGTGCTTGCTCACCCCAAAAATTTGCGCATGAACTATGCCGAATTCGAACGCTTTTTACGTCCGTTGGTTTTGGCCGGTCTCGGTGGTATTGAAGCGCAATATTTTACACATAATAACGCCGAGCGTAAGTTCTTTTGTAAAATGGCGAAAAAATACAAACTTATCGTCACCGGCGGAAGCGATTTTCACGATTATACGCACGGAGTTATGTTGGGGTCGAAAAGTTTTTCGCCAAGCAGTTACACAAGAACGATTCTGGGTATATGAGAAATTTCAAAACGTTACTCCTGGTTGCATTTACGCTTGCATTTATTGCAAGCGTTTTTGTTATGTTGCAATTTTTTTCCGTAGGTTTCGCTTCGGAGGCGCAGGCCGCGCAGGCGTCCGAGCCTTGGAACGTGGTTGCGGAAATTTCCTATAACGGCGTTACGTGCCATTACGATCTAAAAGAAGAATCGCGGGATTTTTCCCAAACGGCGGACGTACGCGCTTTGTACGGCAGCGCCAAGTCAAAGCGAGCCGCGGCAGATCGTCTCATATCCGCGGGTCTGCCTCGCGAAGCGTCGTACAACTACGTTTTGCCTAATTTCAAAAATATAGTAGAGCAATTTGCATTCGTCAAAGTAGACAGGAAGGATGCAATCGTAACGTTTGACAAAACCGGTTTTCATTACACAAAAGGCGCCGACGGCGTGACTGTAGACCAAGATAAGCTGTTCGATGCTCTACTAAAAAGTTGCGGCCGAAAAATAGAGGTGCAACTGCCTCTTGCCGTAGACAAGGCTGTTACCGTTGCCGATTTACAAAAAAATACAGTCAAAAAGGCAAGTTTTACCACCTACTATCAAACAAGCGGCGCAAACCGCTGCTTCAACGTCAAAAAGGCGGCGCTTGCAATCAACGGCACAACGGTGGACGTCGGCGAGGAGTTCTCCTTCAACCGAGTTGTTGGACCTCGCACGGCGGAAGCAGGTTACAAAACTTCCAAAGTAATAATGGACGGCAATTACGTAGAGGGGGTTGGCGGAGGCGTATGCCAAGTTTCCACAACTTTGTACAACGCATTGCTGCTTTCGGAACTGTCTCCCAAGGCATGCCAGCATTCGCTGGTGTCCTCGTACGTTGCGGCAGGGTTTGACGCAATGGTGTCGGATGCCGGCGCGGATCTTACTTTCGTCAACGATACTTCATGCCCGTTGTATGTTTCGGCAAGCGTTTCGGATAAAAATAAATCCGTCACATTTACCGTATACGGTTGTCCGAACGTTTACAAAGTAGTGCGCGAAAGCGTGGAAACGCGTGAAAAGTTTTCCGTGGTGGAAATTACCGACGGCAACAAATATCCGGAACTCGTCTACGAGGACCAAAGCAAAGTCATTGTGTACGGCAGCGACGGCGTAAAATCAAAGTCCTATCTCAACTACTACGACTCAACAGGCAATCTCGTTTTGCGTAAACTTATCCGCCAAAACACATACAAGAAAGTAGATAAAGTAATTGCTCGCGGTACGCTTCAGCGTCCGCAAGATTGTGTGGAAGATGACGTGGACGGTTCGTTTTTGATACCGCAAGCAAACGGTTATATGCCGTGAAAAATATTCCGTGACATTTTCCGCTTACCTTATTGCCTATTCCGCAAAAAAATAGTATAATGCTAAAAGGAAAATTTTGCGGCGGTTGCTTAGCGTTAAAGCAAATGCGCGACTTGCCGCTTTTTTGGCAACTTTACACAAAGGAGCACTTTGCTTATGGCTAAGCGAAACGAAACAAAACCGCGCGACTACACCGTATTGCCTAACAGCGTGGAGGCGGAACAAAACCTTTTGTGCTGCATAATGCGCAACACGGCAATGCAAATGGAAATCGTAGAAAGATTACAGCCGTCGGACTTTTATCAGCCCAACCACGCGATAATTTTTCAGGCGATGAAAAATATTTCCCGCGGTTCGCACAAGCAAGGCGACGAGTACGTTGCCGATACGATAAACTTTACAACTTTGGTGGACAATCTTCGTCGTTCGGATAATCTCGGTAAGGTCGGCGATATCGACTACATACTGCGTCTAAACGATTTGCTCCCCGGAACCGCAAACTACGACGAGTATTTGGCAATAGTCAAGCGCGCGTCCACAATGCGCAAACTTATAGACGTATGTGAAAAAGTAAAGGATAAAGCGTACAGTTTGGATAGCGAAGAAGATGCGATCCGTTATGCTGAGACGCAGATTTTCAATCTTTCGCAAAAGGACAACAATGAAGGCTTGGTAGACTTGGCGGAAGAAACCGCCCGCACTATGAACAAGATAAGCAAGCGGTACAGCAATCCGGAAATGTTCAAGGGCTTGCCAACCGGATTCAAACAGTTTGACAGGCTTACAAACGGTCTGCACGGCGGCGAACTTATCGTTCTTGCCGCACGCCCGGGCGTAGGTAAATCGGCGCTTGCGATGAACATAGTGGAAAACGTAGCCAAACAGGGCAAGACGGTTGCCGTATTCAGTTTGGAAATGTCCAACGAGCAACTTATGGAACGTATGCTTTCCGGTATGTCCACGGTGCCTTTGGAATACATCAAAAGCGGTCAATTTCCAAACAGGGATTCCGACCTTGACAAACTTCGCATGGCTCAGGACGTCATAAGTTCAACCATGCACTTGTACGGCAACGATTTTGCAAATATACGTCCTTCGGAAATATCGTCACAGTGCCGTCGTCAAAAGGCTATGGGCGGATTGGACTTGGTGGTGATCGACTACATCCAGCTTATGGCAAGCGACCGCAAACGCACCTTTATGGACAGCAACCGCCAAGAGGAAGTCGCTAATATTACGCGCTCGCTAAAACTTATGGCAAAGGAATTGAATATTCCCGTTATTGCTCTGTCGCAGTTGAAACGCGATGCGGAAATCCGCAATATCAAGGGTGAAAAGGGCGGCTCCAGCGAGCCCGTATTGTCCGACTTGCGCGAGTCCGGCGCTATCGAACAAGACGCAGATATAGTTTTGTTTATACACAAAGATACCAACGCTACAAGCGGCGAAGTCAATTACAGTTTAGTCGTAGCAAAACACCGTAACGGCGAAACGGCTTCGATCCCGTTGCGCTGGTGGGGCAAGATCGTCCGCTTTGTGGACGAGGACTACGTTGCCGAACGTACCGTGGGCGAATCCGCCGCGCCAGCCTCAGTGCCGCAGGTTTCGGAAACGGACGGCACGATAACTTTAACTTCGGATGAACAGACGGACAATTTGGAAGCTCCGCCTGCCGAAGAAGATTAACGCGGTTTTGTTTTGTTAAAAAAAGGCTAAGCGTTGCATTTATTTAACCGCAAAGGAATACATAACAATGAGCGAATTTAAGAATTTTATCGAAGACATAATAGACGGCGATTTGGCAAGCGGCAAAGTAGACAAGATATACACCCGTTTCCCTCCGGAGCCGAACGGATATTTGCACGTAGGGCATGCCAAAAGTTTGTGCATCAATTTCGGTTTGGCTGCAAAGTACAACGGCAAATGTAATTTGCGTTTCGACGACACTAACCCCAGCAAAGAGGACGAAGAATACGTAGAAAGCATCAAGCGCGACATCGAGTGGCTGGGGTTCAAGTGGGACAAATTGCTTTTTGCCAGCGACTACTTTGACGTTATGTTCGACAACGCTGTCAAGCTGATAAAAAAAGGTCTTGCATACGTTTCCGACGAAACGGCGGAGGAAATACGCGAACGCCGCGGAACCTTGACGCAAGCGGGTACGGAAAGTCCTTTCCGCAACCGCACGGTAGACGAGAACTTGCAGCTGTTTTACGATATGCGCGACGGCAAGTTCGAGGACGGATCCAAAGTGTTGCGCGCCAAAATAGATATGGCTTCTCCCAATATTAACATGCGCGATCCGGTAATTTACCGTGTGCTACATGCCACTCATCACAACACGGGAGACAAGTGGTGCGTGTATCCGATGTACGACTTTGCTCACCCGATAGAGGATGCTCACGAAGGCATCACGCATTCTATTTGCACGTTGGAATTCGAGGATCACCGTCCGCTGTACGATTGGGTGGTAACAAACTGCGATTACCCGTCGCCCCGTCCGCAGCAGATAGAGTTTGCGCGTCTCAACATAACTAACACCATTATGTCCAAGCGTTTTTTGAAAAAGTTGGTGGACGAAGGCAAGGTTATGGGCTGGGACGATCCGCGTATGCCCACGCTTTCGGGGCTGCGCCGTCGCGGATACCCTGCGGAAGCGTTGAAAGACTTTTGCGAACGTATAGGCGTCTCCAAAGCCAACAGCGAGGTTGAGGAGGGCTATTTGCAATCCTGCGTAAGAGAGAACCTGAACAAAAACGCAAACCGCGTTATGGCGGTTTTCGATCCGTTGAAAGTTGTGCTTACAAACTACGACGGCAAGGAAATGCTGCCCGTAGAGGATAATCCCAATGCCGAGACAGTCACAACTCATAACGTACCGTTCTCTAAAGAAATATACATCGATCGCAGCGATTTCGCTCTCGTTCCGCCTCCTAAATATTACCGCTTGAAATTGGAAGGTTACGTGCGTTTGAAGGGCGCTTACATAATTCGTTGCGACGAAGCGGTATTGGACGACAACGGCGAGGTCGCCGAATTGCATTGTTCGGTAGTTCCCAATTCCAAATCGGGACAGGACGAAAGCGGCGTCAAGGTAAAGGGCGTTATACAGTGGGTGGATGCTCGCGAATGCGTAAAAGTTACCGTTCGCAAGTTGCAAAGTCTGCTTACCGACGCCGTGGACGGAGTAACGGATTTTAACCAACGTTTCAACGAAGACAGCTTGAAAGTCGTTACGGCTCTTGTCGAACCGCAATTACTTTCTGCAAAGGTCGGAGATAAATTTCAATTTATGCGCGTAGGCTATTACGTTTTGGATAAAGATACGGCGGGACAAAGCCTTGTATTTAACGAAATCGTAGGCTTGAAAGACAGTTTCAACGCGCCCAAACAATCAAAGTAAATTTTGGCGTTGACAAATGAATAATAATGGTATATTATTTATATGTACCAGTTTAGGTAATAGGCGGCTACTATGAAGGTTTGTAAAAACTGTGGAGAAATCAATGCAAACGATTGCGAGTACTGTTGCAATTGCGGCAAGACGGCATTTGTCTTTCAGGAAGAGATAACTTGTCCTCATTGCGGCGCAACCAACGACAAATCGTTTGTTCATTGTATAAATTGCGGAAACTCTCTGCGCATCGAACAAAGCGTAAGAGAAAACGCGGCATTTTCTGCGCCTTCCGCGTCGCCGGACGAAGGATATACTCCAATTCCCGTCGATCTGCGCGAGCAGATGAACGACGTATACGGAGGACTGTCCGCGTCAACTCCTACCGAGTCTGCTCAATGCACAAACTGCGGTTCGTTGGTGCCTATTCACGCTATATATTGTTCCAAGTGCGGAGCGGCAGTTGCAAGTTTGCACGAGCACCGCGTAGTCAAGCGCAAAATATGTCCGCATTGCGGCAGACCTAATAATTTGGAATCCCGTTTTTGCATATATTGTTTTTGTACTCTCAATAATGCCGATACGCAGGAAATGCAAGTAGTGCACGACGTCAAAAACGTCGGATCCGATATGATCAATCAAGCGTATTTGGAGGACGAGCACGGCAAAAAGAAGATTTGCACGAATTGCGGCTCTCTAAACGCGTTGGACGAACTGTTTTGCGTAAATTGCGGATTCAAACTGGACGCAGAAGAACAAAAGAAATATTGCCCCAACTGCGGAGCGGAAAACTCTGCGGAAGATACCTTTTGCACAAGATGTCAATGGTCGTTTGACGGTACAAGTCCCGACGCTCAATCCAAATGGGAGTGTAAGCGTTGCAAAAACCTCAACGACGGCAAACACGCATATTGCCAGCATTGCGGTGCAAAAAAACAAGTTACAGGGAGGAAATAAATGTACAGTTCCAACAGTTTTAACGTTTGCCCCCATTGCGGCAAGGCAAACTCGCTAAACGCCAGATATTGCTCGGGCTGCGGCAAGCAGCTTGCGGTGCCGGAGGAAGTTGTCGTTTGTCACAAATGTCACAAACCCAACTCGTCCATGGCAAGTTTTTGCGGCAGTTGCGGCGCACCTCTTCGCGTGGGCGCACAAACCAAAATTTGTCCCAAGTGTCACAAGGAAGTGGACGCAAATGTCAACGTGTGCAGTTGCGGATATTCTTTCAGCGGAGTAAAGTACGCTTCGCCGGAGGGCGTTGCGGTAGACAAAAAGTCCGACAAAAAGGCCGCCAAATCCGCCGCGCACAATTCCGCGCTTATGGATCCGCGTCATAAAGGCGCAAGAGCGATAGGCGTATTTTCGCTTATCGTTATACTGCTGTTCGCTTATCTGATAATCGTACCAGCCGTGGGTCGTCCCGCATTTTTGAAGGATTTTGACAAAGGTATTTTCAACGTTATGGAGATTGAACCTTGGTACGGTTACGACATGGTATATCAACCGATAAACGGCTGGATAGAAAGCGGCTTTTCTGCCGTTAAAGACGGTTTCGGTATAGGCGGTATGCTGTGGGCGGTTATTATAGTAATATTGGCGTTTACTATGCTTTTCCAACTGGTTTCTGCAATAGGACAGTTGGTTTCTGCAAAACGTCACAAAAAGATGAATATCTTCCACTTGGTAATGGCGATCGTCACTACGCTGTGCTTGGGCTTGTTGTGGTTGTTCCACTGGCTTGCGGCAGACAAAACCGAAGGCTTCGTAGTAACTATGAGAAACATTTTTATGCCAAACACTCTCGGTTTGGAAACTTACGGATTGGGTCTTGTCATTTACCTTATTCCGGTGTATTATTGGCTTTGCTTCCTGTTTTCTTGTATGTTCAAGCAAAAGAAGATAAAGGAAAAAGCCGCCTAACAAATTACTCCCGATCAAACAAAATTACGGAAAGACCGAACTTGTTAGGTTTGGTCTTTCTGCTGTTAAGTCGCTCTCGCCTTTATGTCATGTCGAGCGAAGTATCGCCCCAAGAAGGCAAAGAAAGCGAGACATCCGGTGGAGCGAAACAATATGTCGCCTCGACCAAGGCTGTTTTGCCGCGTGTAGAGGTCTAGCCAAGCGTTAAGGTTTTACTGTTTACTATCAATTCTTGTAACCAAAGGACTACTGTTATGAAAATCACATCGCAATATTTACGAAAAAAATTTCTCGATTTCTTTGCCGAACGCGGTCACGCCGTAATCAAGTCGGCAAGTCTAATTCCGGAAAACGATCCTTCCGTGTTGTTTACGACAGCCGGTATGCATCCGCTTATTCCGTATCTTTTGGGACAAAAGCACCCCAAAGGTACGCGTTTGACCGACGTTCAGAAGTGCGTGCGCACGGGCGATATAGAGGAAGTCGGCGACGACAGTCACTTGACTTTTTTTGAAATGTTGGGCAATTGGTCGCTTGGAGATTACTTCAATCATGAGTCTATCGCTTGGAGTTACGAGTTTTTGACCGATAAAAAATATCTCGGTCTGGATGCCGACCGTCTTTCCGTTACGGTCTTTGCGGGCGACGACGATGCCGCGCGCGACGTAGACAGCGCCAAAGTGTGGGAACAGTGCGGCATACCCAAGGAACGTATTTTTTATCTTCCCAAAAAGAACAATTGGTGGATAGCCGGAACTACCGGACCTTGCGGACCGGATACGGAAATTTTTTGGGATACCGGCAAACCTGTCTGTTCCGACCGTTGCGATCCCAGTTGCGACTGCGGCAAATATCTGGAAATATGGAATAACGTATTTATGCAATTCAACCGTCAGGCTGACGGAACTTATCTGCCTCTCGCGCAAAAAAACGTGGATACCGGTATGGGCTTGGAGCGCACGGTGTGCGTGCTTAACGGTTACAAATCCGTCTACGATATCGACCTGTTTGCCGATGCTCTTGCTAAGATACAACAGCTTTCCGGAAAAGTTTACGGCACGGATGAAAAAATCACCAAGTCTATGCGTATTATTGCCGATCACGTACGTACGGCAACGTTTTTGTTGGGCGATCCTGTGGGCGTCGTTCCCAGTAACGTGGATCAGGGATATGTTTTGCGCAGGCTTATCCGCCGTGCAGTCCGTATGGCAAACTCGCTTGATATGCCCAAGGGCAGTATAGCGCAAATTGCCGACGTATACGTCAAGGTGTACGAAGGCGTCTACGACGAACTTGCAGAGAACCGCGATAAAATTATCGACGAACTTAACAAGGAAGAGGATAAATTCAGCAAAACTCTCGTTGCCGGCGAAAAGGAATTTTTGAAAGTTATCTCGCATATTCCTGGAAACGTCGTTCCGGGAGGCACGGCTTTCAAACTGTACGATACTTTTGGTTTTCCCGTGGAAATGACCGTAGAACTTGCCGCAGAAAACGGCTTTACGGTAGACGTAGAGGGATTCAAGCAAAAGTTTGCCGAGCATCAAGCCAAGTCTCATGCAGGCAGCGAACAGCGCTTTAAGGGAGGTATGGCCGAAGGCGGCGGTGTGGAAACTACGCATTTGCACACGGCAACTCACCTCTTGCAAGCGGCTTTAAGGCGCGTGTTGGGCGACGAGGTCAAACAAAAAGGATCAAATATCACTCCCGAGCGTTTGCGTTTCGATTTCTCTTTCGGTCGTCCTATGACTGCGGAGGAAATCGCAGAAACCGAGCGTTTGGTAAATGATGCGATAGAACGCAAACTTCCCGTGACCTGCGAAGAAATGCCGATAGAGGATGCCCGCAAAACGGGGGCAATCGGTTTGTTCGGCGACAGATACGGCGAAGTGGTAAAAGTTTACACGATGGGCGACTTCAGTAAGGAAATTTGCGGCGGTCCTCATGCGGAAAATACGGGCGAACTGGGACATTTTACCATTACTAAAGAGCAGTCGTCTTCCTCCGGCGTGCGTCGTATCAAGGCGGAACTGCACAAGTAACATTTCTAAGCCTTTCAAAATTTTATCCGTTGGTGATAAAATACAAAAATTTTATTGGTAGCAAATAATAGATTAAATGCACACTTGCACGTTTTTGCAAATGTGCATTTTTTTTGTCTATACTCTTTGGTCGACTTGCAACAGCAAATATTTTGAAAGTATTTTGCAAAAAGGGCTTGACGACAATGTGGGGGGGGGGGTAGAGGTATAATTGTTATACAGTAAATAAAAGGAGAACGCTTATGAAAAAAATTATTGCTTTGATTTTAGCGCTAACGATGGTTGCGGCATTGTCCGTGTTCGCCGCTTGCGACGAAACCGATACGCCGACTTTAGACGACGGTTATTTCGACAAACTTTTTGACAGAAAGGATTTTACATTTGCACGGATAATCAAATTGCCGAACTTCGTCTCAAAGTAGACAATATAGTTTCAGACTATTTTGTGTCCGGTCACAAACAAACATATGCCGCAGTTTTCAGCGGCAAAGAAGAAGGTGTGGATGTTCATATGGAAAACAACGGTTTTGTGATTATGGACGGTACCGCCGATTCCTTCAAAGTCTATCACGAATTCAAGATGACTTACAGCGGCGCCGACGGCAAGCACTCGCAAGAATATTCTGCTTGGGGCGATTATGCAAACGACAAAATTTACGTAAACGAGATTAGAGACGGCACGGAAACCAGGGAAGCGTTCACGGGAATCGAAAGCCAAAATTGGAGGTTGTGGGGAGGCAGTAGCGCGCTAATTTCTCCGAATCCTTCTCCCGATGTTGACGGATTCCGCGCACTTACTTATATGTTGCTTGAAACGGAATCGGTGAAAATATATATCAACGACAGCAAATATATTTTGGAAGCTGTAGTGGACGGTATGACGTATACCGTAGAATTGGAATTCGGTCAATACTCCTTCTCCTGCCGAGTATCTTTGCCTTATGGTGAAGGATCGGGCGACGGAAATTATTCTTTGATAGGAACGACAAAATTCTACTGCGTTATCACCCTTTCTGCGGAAAGCGTAACCTTTCCCGACGTGTCAGATTACACGGAAGAATAGTTGCTTTTGAAGAAAAAACAATGCCCGCAATTTTAATGCGGGCATTGGTAGATATACTGACGTGTTATATAGTTTTGCTTTTTGTCAAAATTTCTTTGCCTTGAGATTCCAGTTGGCTACGCAAAATGGTATCGGTAATCAGACAGGTGTTTGCGTACACGTTTTCCATCGAGTTTTCGATAATGTTTGCAAACAGATCTATACCTATTTTGCAATCGCTTGCTACGTATTTGTACACAAGCGGCAATACTTTGTTTTGAGCCGATTGTAACGCTTGGCAGCATACTTGCATAACGTCCAACGGAACAAGCGCCGCTTTGTGATACGCCTTCTGCAATTCGTTATTCCGCGCGTTTTGCCGTTCCGGCGTATCCTTAGGCAAATGCATACAGTCTACTATATGTCGGAATGCGGCGGCGTCTTCATCGGACAGTTGCTGTAATTTTGCGCGCGCTCTTGCAAAAAACGACGCGTTGCCTGATAAAGCGATATATACTTCGTCGTCCTCTTTCAATTTTGCAAGCGTCACGTTTACGGACATTTCTACCAGCGAGCAGGCTATGGTGCCTACTATTGCCAACGCGCTGCCTCCTCCGGGCGTAGGCGCTTTGCTTGCTAAAATTTTGTTGTATTCTTCTATCGTCATTTTTTCAAACATAAACGGATTTTCCTCTGTGTATACAAATTATACAATAAATTGCTTTCGTAGGTCAACCGTACCGCACCTCTCTGCGGCATATTTCTTTTGTACTGTTTTACGCGCGAAATATAAGGCGGGGTAACGCATGCGGCAATAGTTTGCAAGTAATCAGGCGTCGCGTTTTTGCAAGAGTTTACGCAATTTTCGCCTTGGATTCAATTTCGCGCAAAAGCGAACTTGACGTGAAACTTTTTGCCTTTTCGCGTTTACGTCTTGTTTAGGTCTGCGCTTTGTGTTACAATCAATACAATATTTGCAGAGCGTTTTGCCCGTAAGTTTGAGTCGCCTTTTTTTCGGCGTTCATCAGACGTCAAACCGACGCTTTTCAAAAATCTTTGTGCAAGGGGAAAACGCAATGTCGGAAGTTGTGGTAAAAAAGCCGAATAAACTCGGCGCCAAAGTTTGGATATCAATAGTATTGTTCGGATTTATGGGACAACTTGCGTGGATGGTGGAAAATATGTTCTTTTCCAACTACATTCAGGCAAACATTACCAAGGACGGATGGGCGACGAGCGCAACTGTTGCCGCAAGCGCGGTTGTGGCGGCTCTCGTCACTATTTTCGGCGGAGTTTTATCCGACCGCTTGGGCAAGCGCAAGGTATTCGTATCCTGGGGCTATATTATTTGGGGATTGGTCACGGCGTCTTTTGCTTTTTTCGGCAACGAACAATTCGACGAAAGCAAAGTGGTTGCAATAGTGGTCGTATTCGTTGTTATGGACTGCGTAATGACGGTGTTCGGTTCTATGAGTAACGACGCTGCGTTTTCCTCGTGGGTAACGGACGTGACGGATATAACCAACCGGGGTTTTGTCGATATAATTTTGGGTATTATGCCGGTTGCGGCTCTTATGGTAATATTCGTAGGCTTTTCCGGTATGACGCAGCGTGAAATAGATCCGGTCACTAACGAAGTGATAAAGGAAGCAAACTGGGTGCTTTTCTTTGTAATTTTGGGCGGCATGACGGCGCTCGCGGGCGTTGCCGGGTTGTTTTTGTTGAAGGACAGTCATCGACTTAAACCCGACAAATCCGGCAAATATATGGCGGAGGTCGTTTACGGTTTCCGTCCTAAAAACGTTAAAAAACATAAAATGATTTACATCTGCCTGATCGGTATGATGTTCAGCGGTCTTGCTATGCAGTTTTGGCAGCCGTATATGATATCTATGCTGCAGTATACTTTGGGTTTTTATGACGGCTACGTAATTCCTCTTGCGGTTGTGATAGTACTGTCGGCGGTAATAGCGGTTGTCGGCGGCAAGCTGATGGACAAATTCGGCAAGGAAAAGTTTTTCTATCCGGTGGCGGTTGCAGGCGTAGCGGGCGGATTGCTGGTGTACTTTATCAAGTTTGTCGGCAACAACATGGCGGCTGTGTATGTGATGTTTATTTTAGGCGGCACGTTGATCGAGGGAGCGTCGCTGTTGGCGGCGGGCTTATTCAACGCAACCGCGCGCGATTATACCCCTGCGGAAAAGGCCGGTTGTTTTCAGGGCGTGCGTATTATCATTTTCGTAACTTTGCCAATGATTATAGCCAGTATATTCTGTCCGCTTATTATCGACGGACTAGGTCCTGTCGTAAAAGAATTCGGCCAAGCGCCGGCGGCGGGGTATTTCCCCATACAGGAAAGTTTCGGTTACGGTTTGGGCGATCACGTGTATCCGTTTGAACTGTTTTTGTTTTCGGCAGCGGCGGCGCTGTTGATGTTTATTCCTACGTACTTCGTGCATAAAGAGAACAAGAAGTTCCGCGCCCAAAAATTGCAGGAAATTCATGCTCAAGTCGGCGGCGGTGCCGATACCGTTGCGGACGTCGATGCGCAAACGGACGTTATAACGGAACAAACGAACGTCGACGTGCAAACGGATACAAATGTGCAAAATGTTGTAGAAACAGTGCCGTCTGACGAAACCGACGGCGGGCAAAACAACAATGCAACCGATCGAAATCAAAACGACGATCCCAAACAATAATAGTTTTTGCCGAACAAAAAAGTCCGAGGTTTTCCTCGGACTTTTTTGTATTACAGTTTATAAAAAACGTTTCTAACGTCCGTCAGTTAAGATAGTTTTTGCGCAGTAATAGTATGTTTTCTTCGGTTACGCCGCATGCCTGTAAAAATCCGTCCGTGCCGCCGTAATTGACGTCTATTTCCTTCCAAAAGGCCGCTATGTAACTTTCGCTTGCGGAAAGCATTTTTGTTAGTATCGGCATGTATTCCTCGGGCGCAATCGCGCCGGCTCTTTTTAGCACTGTTTCGCGGCTTTCTTTCATTTGGACGTTGGTCAAAAGGTAATCTTCCAGTATTTGATCTCGGCTTGCGCCCAGACAATGCAAGATCAATGCAGTGCAAGTGCCGCATCTGTCCTTGCCTACCGTGCAGTGCCACAACGTCGCGCCGGAGGTGGGCTTTTGTGCAAGCAGTTTCAAAAAATTGCCGTAGCCGGTGCGGCTGTACTCGTCGTTTACGAAATTGCGGTAAAGCGACTCCATATGTTGCAAGTACGTTTCGCCGCGGTTTTTCATACGGGCAATGCCTGCGTCCATTTTTTCTACTATTTCTTGTCCGCTGGCCTTTTCAAAAGTAATTCCGAAAGTAGTCGCTCGGATAATTGGCACTTTTACGTATGCAACGTTCTGCATATCGGCATCTTTGCAGTTGTTTATTTCCGCATCGGTTCTAAGGTCCACAATGCGCGAAAGCGGGATTGTGGAAAGTTTTTTCTTGTCGGTTTCGGTCAATCCTCCCAGTTCTCCGCTGCGCAGCAGTTTTCCTTGTTTTATTGTTCCGAAGGGCGTCGCGATGCCGCCCAAGTCGCGCGCATTACTTGCGCCTTGCAATTCTATTTTCATAATTGTTCCTTTTTGGCAAGTTTTTTGTTTATTGCGTCAACTATCATCGATATTGCAATCAAATTGTGCCCGCCCTCGGGAATTATCAAGTCGGCTTTGGCTTTCGACGGTTCTACAAACTGTTCGTGCATGGGTTTTACGGTTTTCAGGTATTGATTTATGACCGATTCCATAGTGCGTCCGCGGTGGTTTACGTCTCGTTTCAGGCGGCGTATAAAGCGGACGTCCGCGTCGGTATCTACAAAAAGTTTCACGTCGCAGGTATCGCACAGGCGCTTGTCGGTAAAAATAAGTATGCCTTCAACAATTATCAGGCGGGCGCTTTCCGTCTTTTCCCACACGTCGTTGCGCGTGTGCTTGGCAAAGTCGTAAGTCGGGTGCATTATTGCGTTACCTCGTTTAAGTTCCGCAAGATGTTCTACAAGCAATTCCGTATCGAGAGAATCCGGATGGTCGTAGTTCAGTTTGCATCTTTCTTCAAACGGCAGTTCGTCGTGGGGTTTGTAGTAAAAGTCGTGCGACAGTATTACCGCATCTTTTTGAAACGCTTGGTGGATCTTTTTTGCAATGGTGGTTTTGCCGGAGCCTGTGCCTCCCGCAATGCCTACGATAATTCTGTCCATATCTTTGCCTTCCTTGTGCAAAATGCTCGGCTTTTTTGTCGGGACAAGTCTTTAGCCAAGTCTTCTTTTGCCGTTAAAAATATTGTACACGCAAAGGACGGCTTTTGTCAATTCTTCAAGGCAATGGTTGTGGCAAATTTAACGGTCGGTTACCGCCGAAAACCGTGCGGCCATAATGAATATAAAATATCTGCGACAAAAAAGTGTAAAAAAACGCAAAAAACATTAGCGAAAATAGTTTACTTTTTATGCGAATAATGCTAAATTATTTGCGCACTGTTCGGGCGTGCCGTAAGTACGGTTTGACGCGGTATAAAGGCGTTACGCCGATCGGATCGAAAAAGGTTTCAGTTCCGTATCGCTTGCATGGTAAATTTCGGCAGACAAAAGGTGGTATGACTATGGCAAAATATAAAAAATGTCCAAGATGCGATCTCAACTATATTCCCGCGGAAGAGGAAATGTGCGACGTTTGCAAAGCGGAGTTGGGGTTGGCTACAAACATTGTGCTTTTGGACGATATAATCGACGAGGACGAACCGCTGAAACTTTGCCCCGTATGCAAAACTGCATATATAGGAATGGATGAGGAAATGTGCGAAAACTGTCTTTCTCGGGATAAAGAGACTGTGGAAGTCAACGACGACGATAACGACGATTGGCGCACCTATTTGGATGACGACGATACGAAAGACGCCGACGAAGAAGACATCATTTCTTTGGACGAATTGGAAGCCGACGAAGATTTCGGCGATGACGACGATTTTGAAGACGAAGAAAACTTGGAAGTAGAGTTGGACGACTATCCCGACGATTTTGACGAGGACTTTGACGATGATGACGATTTTGTCGACGACGATGACGAAGAAGACGAGGATGAAGAGGAATAATTTTTAACGTCGTTTTTTTGCGGGATTGATACAGTGTCAATTCCGTTTTTGTATTTTTTTGCAAATTTTCGTCAACACTCGTTTGTGCGGGATACAGAATTCGTCGGCCGCAAGCGAGGAAAACTATGAAAAAAGGCGCAAATTTGGACGATATAAAGGCAAAAGTCGGGTTGCTTGTAGGCAAACCCGTAAGTGTCCGTCTAAACCGCGGACGCAACAGAGTAAAAAACTATCGAGGCGTACTGACTGAGGTACACGGTAACGTATTCGTAGTGACGCTGTCCGGTGCAACCGTAATAGACAGGATAAGCTGTTCCTACACCGATATGCTTTGCGGAGAAGTGACCATTTCCGAGCAACGCGCCGCATTGGAGTAAAATTCCGATGCGCTTTGCGCGTTAAAATTTTATTTATTTTCCGTTTTGAATTATTTTTTCTGTTAAATATATCACGTCGGTTTGTTCTTTTGCGCGTTTGTCGCCCAGTTAAGTATATTGCGTTTTGCGTTGTAAAGCCTTTTATTTTTTTTGTTCTACAAACGGGCAAACTTCCGTATATTACAGTGAACACTCAAAAAGTTTGCGGAGGTAAAGTCATATGTCCAACTTGCAGTATCAAAATACAACAAGCGCCGTTCGCGTTACGGTAGGTAAAATTCAAACTGCGGAAAATATTCGTCTGTCGGTCAAAAACGATATCGCGGAAGTTCTTTCCGTAGGTATAGACAGCACCGTTAATTCCTACGAAGCGACGGAAGGCGAGGTTACGGTATACGGCAAAACAGCCATAAAGTTTTTGTATAACGACGGTGCGTCCGTAGCCGCTCAAACCTACAATGCCGATTTCTCCGCAAGTTTGCAAGATCCGCAAATCTCGCCCGACGCAAAACTTTGTTTCGATGCGGTAACTGTGGACGTCAAAGTGGATACTAACGCAAATACCGCAACTCTTGCCGTATTGTTGGAGATCACTGCCTACGCTTACGTTACCGATTCCTTACCGGTTTTGTCCGGCGGCGAAGACGTCTTTGTAAAGACGGAAAATTTGGAAATATTGCAGTCCGCAGATATACTTAATATAACTGCGGTAATAGACGAGCAGCTTACTTCTTCCAAAACCATAAGTACCGTGTTGCTCGCGGAAAGTTGTCTGTGCGTTACCGATTACACCAATGCCGAAGGCGTATTGCGCGTTGCCGGCGAAGCGACCGTGCGCCTTACGTATCTGTCCGAAGGCGGCATCGTTACCGATACTTTGCCTTTCCGTTTCGAGCGCGAGTTGGATGCAACGGGCATACCGCAGCAAGCGCAACTGAAAATATCTCCGGTGGTGCGCGGAACAAAAGTGCGTTTGGATATTGCCGAAGATTCCGTCAATACGGATTTTACCGTGGAAATAGTGGCTAATTTGTGCGTTGAAAGTTGCGTGGTGGGAGTTGTTGAAGTCGTTACCGACGCATACGGATCTGCGTGCGACTTCGAGTTTAACCGCAAAACTCTGTCCACTACGCTACCCTGCGGCAGCGTAGTGGCAAAAAAGACTACCGATTGCACCTTGCCCCTTGATGCCGGCAAAAACGTTATTACGGCGGTCAACGTAGGTTCGCAAGTAACCAAGTGTACGTCTATGGAAAAATGCGCGCAGGTAGAGGGTATAATTTTTGCTACGGTATTGTCTCAGGCGGAAAACGGTATTGAAAGCACTCGTTTGGAACTTCCGTTTATCCAGACCGTAGAAATTGACTATCTTGCTCCTCAGTGCGCGTCCTTTGCTACTGCAAACGTTATTGCTTTTGCGCTTACCGATGCGTCCGGACTTTCCGCCAAGGCGGAGTTGTGCATTGCAGTGGACAGCTGCCGCACGGTGGAGTACGGCGTGATTACCGAGGCTTATGAAAAACCCTTTGACAAGACGCAGCTTCCTGCGATAGAAGTCTGCTTGGCGCATAAAGGCGAAACTTTGTGGGAACTTGCCAAAGGCCTGCATATGTCGGAGGAAGATTTGCTTTCCGTCAATCCGGAAATAACTAATCCGTTGGATAAAGACGCCCGTATAGTGGTATACAACAAAATTTGACGGCATTGACGTTAGCGCATATGCGCACTTTTGGCAAACTCGTTCTGTGCTTGATATACTTATTATGATGTAACTTCTGTTTCGGCGTTTTACCGCAGGTTTATGTGATATTTACCAATGCGCAACGTTTATTATAACCGGCATTGAGCGCTTGCAAAATAACAAAAACAGAGACGAGATTTTCATCTCGTCTCTGTCGTTATTTTGGGATTATTTCTTTTGCGGTTCCAGTTTTTCCAATCCGCCCATGTACTTCCGCAGAACTTCAGGTATCGTTACGCTGCCGTCTGCGTTTTGGTTTTGCTCGAGAAGCGCGGGAAACACTCTGCTTGTCGCCAATCCGCTTGCATTAAGCGTGTGCATATACTCCAATTTTTTGTCGGCGTCGCGGCGGTATTTCATATTGCCTCTGCGCGCTTGGTAATCGCGCGCGTTGCTCGCTGAGGAAACTTCTTTGTAGATGTTCATGGACGGTATGTAAATTTCTATGTCGTAGGTGCGCGCCATACTGTCGCTGCAATCGCCCGCGGCAAGTTTGCTCAGTTGGTAATGGAGTCCCAAACCTTCCACAAGCCCGCAAGCCGTATCTACCATTTCTTGAAAAGCGGCGTCGCTTTGTTCCGGAGTGGTGTACTGGAACAACTCAACTTTGTTGAATTGATGTCCGCGTATCATGCCGCGTTCCTCGCTTCTGTAACTGCCGGCTTCTCTGCGGAAACAAGCCGAGTATCCGAAAAACTTTTTCGGCAATTCGCTTTCCGACAAAATTTCGTCGCGGTACAGGTTGACCAACGCTGTTTCCGCCGTCGGTAACATAAATTTACGTCCTTCGCCGTTGGCTATTTGATATACGTCGTCCTCGAATTTTGGAAATTGCCCCGCCGTAAGCCCGCATTCGTAGCTTAGCATGTAGGGCGGCAGCATAAAGGTAAATCCTTTTTGAACGTGGCTGTCGATAAAGTAATTCAACAGCGCCCATTCCAACCTTGCGCCAAGACCTGTGTATATCCAACTTCCGTTGCCTGCCAGTTTGACTCCGCGTTCGTAGTCGATAAGTCCCAAACTTTTTGCCAGTTCCACGTGGTCTTTGGGCGTAAAATCAAAGTGCGGTTTTTGTCCGAAAGTTTTGACTGGTTTGTTGTTTTCTTTGCCACCGGCAAGCAGGTCGTCGTCGGGTAGATTCGGAAGCCTCAGCAAAAAGTCGCGGATTTTTCCGTTTACTTCGTTTAGTGTTACATCCAACGCCGCAATGTCGTCGCCCAACTTTTTCATTTCGGCAATTGTGGCGGATACGTCTTGCCCCGCCTTTTTCAGTTGCGGTACTTGCGCAGATACTTTGTTGCGCTCAGCTTTCATCGCTTCCACGCGTGCGATCAACGTTTTGCGTTCTTCGTCCCATTTCAGCAAATCGTCAAACTCTATATTCTTGCCGCGTTTAAGATATCTGTCATGCACGGCTTTTGCGTCGCTTCTAATCAAATTGATGTCGATCATGTTTTCACCTCTTGTGTCAAACAAGTTGGGGTCGCAGTGCGCTCCCACCGCATATTCTAGCACAGTCAAGTTTTTTTGGCAATGGTTTGGCAAAATAAACAAAAATGTAGCCGCATTGCTTGTTTAGAAAAACAAACTGTGCTAAAATATGTCTACTAAACGTTGCGTTACAATGTCGCAAATGCGGCAAAAACGCAACAAAACAGGAGTAACAATGCAACTTCGTTTCTACAATACTCTCACTCGCAAAAAGGAAGTTTTCCTCCCCGTCAATGAAAAACAGGTCGGGATGTATTCCTGCGGCCCGACCGTCTACAAGTACGCGACAATCGGCAATATGCGCTCCTATGTTTTTATGGACGAACTCAGGCGTGTTTTGGAATACAACGGCTACAAGGTTAAGTCGGTTATGAATATTACCGACGTGGGGCATCTTGTTTCCGACGCAGACGACGGCGAGGACAAAATGAGCAAGTCTGCCCACGAAACGGGCAAAACTCCTTTGGAGATTGCGGCGGAAATCACGGCGCAGTTTATGGCGGATCTGGATGCTTTGCATATCAAGCGTCCCACTCTTTGTCCACGCGCAACGGAAAATATTCCGGAGATGATAAAAGTGGTTCAGGCGCTTCTAGACAAAGGGTACGCTTACGAAACGGAAGACGGCATCTACTTTTCTGTTGAAAAGTTCCCCGGTTACGGAAAATTGTCCGGTGTAAGTCTTGCAGACCAAAAGCACGGCGCGCGCGTGGAAGTCAACGCCTTCAAGCGCCACCCGATAGATTTTGCTCTGTGGAAAAAGGCCGCGCCAAACCATCTGCAACAGTGGGACAGCCCTTGGGGACGCGGGTTTCCGGGGTGGCATATCGAGTGCACCGCAATGGGCGTCAAGTATCTGGGCGAGCGCTTCGATATTCACACCGGCGGTATCGACCACGTGCCCATTCACCACGAAAACGAAATAGCGCAGGACGAGTGCTGGCTGGGACACAAGGTAGTCAATTACTGGATGCACAACGAGTTTTTACTTGTTGACGGCGGCAAAATGAGTAAGTCCTTGGGTAACGCATACACCGTTACAGAACTTGCCGAACGCGGTTATGACGGCAACGTGTTCCGGTATTTCAATCTAAACGTTCATTACCGTCAAAAAATCAATTTTACTTGGGAAGCCATGGACGCCGCTAAGGCCGCGTATGCCAAATTGTGCGCTCAACTCGTTGCTCACAAAAATAGCCCTGCAAATACGGAACAAACCGTCCTGGACGAATATTTGCACAAATTCGAAAATGCGATATGCGACGACTTGAACTTGCCTCTTGCAATCGGCATATTGTGGACGATGTTGAAACTGCCCAAGTCCAAAGACGTTTATAACCTCGCTTTGCAGTTTGACAAAGTGTTTGCGTTGGACTTTGACAAAGTCAAGGAAGAAAAATCGCAAATAGATATTCCCGCCGAAGTCGCCGAGTTGGCAGAACGGCGTTTTGCCGCTCGCAAAAACAAAAACTGGGCGGAAAGCGATCGCTTGCGCGACGAAATAGCGTCTCTCGGTTACGCCGTCAAGGATACTCCGAGCGGCTACGAAATAGATAAAAAATAAAGTGTGCATATGAACAACTTTACATATTACTACCGTTTTGAAGCTGTCGGTATAGACTTTTCGTCGGAAAAGGAAATCCGAAAGTATAATCAAAAACTTGTGTCTTTCTCCGATGTGTCTCAACAGTTGGACAAAATGCGCTACGCTTACGATAATCTACAAAACGAGCGCGCCGACGTCATAATAAACGCGTTGCCGGACGTTTGCGGAGTCGCCGAAATTGCCGTTTTCCATGAAATAAAGCGCAAACTGTTTTCCCGCCAAGTCAAAATCAACCGTTTTTCTATTTGTTTATCGAAATACGATCAGGACGGTAAACTGTCTTTGTATTTTACGTCGACTTGCGATTTTTCGGCGGTCGAAACAATTCTGCGGAATTTTGTTCAAAACGCTGCTATTCCGGATTTACGTTCTTGGCAATGCAGTTTTATAGGTTAAAGCAAATACTTATATCAACATAATATTCTCCTTGCACGTCTTTGAGGGGAATATTTTTATTTTACCGTTGCATATCGTAGTGCAAGGGGAATATCGTTTTGTTCCCATAAGACTTATTTTGCAAAGGGGAAAACTTTATGGCAGAAAAAACGGAAAAACCGCACAGTTTAAGTTACCAAAACAATACTCTTACAATTTGCGGCGTAGAACAGGTGGTGGAAGTCTCCGCGGCGGTTGCGCAACTCAAACTTTCTCAAAGTACGCTCATCGTGCGCGGCACGGGACTGAATATCGTCAAACTGGACAAGGCGGAGGGCGTGGTTCAGTTGGAAACGCAACGCGTACAGCAAATTACTTATCGGCAGGGAGGCGTAAGCCTAAAAGGACTGTTTAAGTGATGCTGGGCGAAGGCATAACTCAACTGTACGCGTTTGTGGCGATGTTTTGCGTTGGGGCGCTTGTTGCGTTGCCGTATCTTTTTGCATGCGGATTTTTGCGCAGCAGACTTGCCGCCGTAATTTTCGACTGCATTTATTGCTCGGTCGCTCTTTACGTTATGTGGAAAACCAATCTTACCGTCAACAACGGCGAGTGTCGCTTTTTTGTGTTTTTGGGATTTTTCGGCGGAGCGGCGCTGTCTGCCGCAATATGCAAAACTACGCTTGACAAATGGTCTGCCTCGTTGTATAATCGTCTTACTTCTTACAAGGCGGTCAAAAAGGATGGAAAGGCTGTTTTACAAAAAGAAATTCGCGGTAATGACGGTGGCACTGGCAATAGTGTTGGTGTTTCTGCTGTGCGTGCTGTTGGGTTTTCTGGTCCAGTACACAAACCTCATCGCCGTAGACGGGCAGTTGCGCGAGTTGATCAAGGCCGCAGAAGCCGACGAACAAAAGATGCAGGAACTGTTGGAATACCGCAAGACTAACGAATACGTTATCGAGTGGGCGGAAAAAATGGGCTATCTCAAAAAGGACGTTACCGTCTGGTTGGAAAACAATAAGTAGTATTTAGGCAGAAGTTTATATTTTTATAACACGGTGCAGTTGCTAAAAGGCAACTGCATTTTTTTGTTCGCATTTGTGCAATCGGTTTTTAGGTAATTATTATATCTCGGTAAAAATGTGTGTTTTTATGCCACAGTCAACGGCGTGGACAAATACGGCAAACGGCGGCGACGCACTAGCGGCGCTGTTTGAAATGCTCGGTCAACATGACAAATCATTTTCGCAACGGACGGAGCGGAAGTGGATAACGGTGACGACGGTGACAAAGAGTAACCCTGTTGCCGCAACACAAAAAGGCGGTCGTATTCCCCTCGGCCGCCTTTATATAATAAAACTATTTTCAAAATTCGGACTTTTTAGAAAGCACGCAACAGTCGCAGTGACGGTCTTTGCTATTGAAAAACCGCTCGGTTTTTCCGAGCGGCTCTAATTATATTCCTTTCACATGCATTTGTTATGCACGGTTCGCGCTGCCAAGAACGTTCACTATCTTGTGTTTTACCATTTCCTTCATCATTGCGCGGGCGTCGCCAAGATATTGACGCGGGTCGAAGTGGCTCGGGTTTTCTGCAAGATGTTTGCGCACAGCGGCTGTAAATGCAACTCGAAGGTCGCTGTCTATGTTGATTTTGCAAACCGCCATTTTTGCGGCTTTCATCAGTTCGCTTTCCGGAATGCCGATTGCGTCCGGCATGCTTCCGCCGTATTGGTTTACAATCGCCACTTTATCTTGCGGCACGCTGCTTGCGCCGTGCAACACGATGGGGAAGTTGGGCAAACGTTTGCCGATTTCTTCCAAAATGTCCAAGCGAAGTTTGGGATCTTGTCCGGGTTTGAACTTGTATGCGCCGTGGCTGGTGCCGATAGCGATAGCAAGGCTGTCTATGCCGGTTTTAGCAGTAAATTCTTCTACTTCGTCTGGGCTGGTGAACAATGCGTCTTTGGCTTCAACTTTTACGTCGTCTTCAACGCCTGCCAGTTTGCCAAGTTCGGCTTCTACAACCACGCCGTGTGCGTGCGCGTATTCCACAACGCTTTTGGTAATGGCAATGTTCTCGTCCCAAGGCTTACCGGACGCGTCAATCATAACCGACGTAAAGCCGCCGTCGATAGAGGATTTGCAAATTTCGAAATCTGCGCCGTGGTCAAGGTGCAACGCTACGGGAATATCCGTCGTTTCCGCTGCGGCCGCCACCAAGTGTTTAAGGTACGTGGGGTTGGCGTATTTTCTTGCTCCCGCCGATACTTGCAGTATCACGGGCGAACGGCACTCGTTTGCCGCCTCTACGATCGCCTGTATCATTTCCATATTGTTTACGTTAAACGCGCCGACGGCGTAGCCGCCTTTGTAGGCTTTTTCAAACATTTCTTTGGTTGTAACAAGTGGCATTTTTTGTTCCTCCGTTGATAAATAAATTTTATACAGGCAAAGCGTAAATCTATAAATAATTCCTAATCGTTTGGTTGTCAAACGTTTTGCACTGTGCTATAATAGCAAAGGTATTTTAGCACAACACTTCGCATAAGTCAAAGAAGTATTTGCAAACCGAATAAGAAAATTTTTTTGGAGGTATCTTCACAATGGCAAACAAAAACGTAAGAGTTGCAATCAACGGTTTCGGACGTATCGGTCGTTTGGCTTTCCGTCAAATGTTCGGCGCAAAAGGCTACCAAATCGTAGCGATCAACGACTTGACCAGCCCCAAAATGCTTGCGCACCTGTTGAAATACGACACTGCACAAGGCAACTACGTTGCAATGGGACACACCGTGGATTACAAAGATCCCGTATTGGCAGAAGACGGCAAGACCGTAGTTACTCCCGGTTCTATCACCGTGGACGGAAAGGAAATCACGATCTATGCGGAACCCAAAGCAGTTAATCTTCCTTGGAAAAAGTTGAAGGTTGACGTAGTGTTGGAATGCACGGGCTTCTACTGCTCCAAGGAAAAGAGCCAAGCGCATATCGATGCCGGCGCAAGAAAAGTCGTTATTTCCGCTCCCGCAGGCAAAGACCTTCCCACAGTCGTTTACGGCGTAAACGAAAACATTTTGAAGGCCGAAGATACCATCATCTCTGCCGCAAGCTGCACGACGAACTGTCTTGCTCCTATGGCAAAGGCTTTGAACGACTATGCTCCTATCGAAAGCGGTATCATGACAACCGTTCACGCTTACACCGGCGACCAAATGGTTTTGGACGGACCTCACCGCAAAGGCGACCTTCGCCGTGCCCGCGCCGCCGCGCAAAATATCGTTCCCAATACGACCGGCGCTGCCAAAGCAATCGGTTTGGTTATTCCCGAGTTAGACGGCAAACTTATCGGTTCCGCTCAACGCGTTCCCGTTTGCACAGGTTCCACAACGATTTTGGTTGCAGTAGTTAAGGGTAAGGACATCACTAAGGAAAGCATCAACGCATACATGAAGAGCGTTGCAAGCGAATCCTACGGCTACAACGAGGATATGATCGTTTCTTCCGACGTTATCGGTATGCGTTACGGCAGTTTGTTTGACGCTACGCAAACTATGGTTGCTAAACTCGGCGACGACAAGTATCAAGTTCAGGTCGTTTCCTGGTACGACAACGAAAACAGCTATACTACGCAGATGGTCAGAACGATCAAACACCTTGCCGAGCTTGACTAATTGCGTCTAGCCGCATCGTCGCGCGTTTTGAGCAAAACGTATGACAATAACGATCAAATTCAAAAGCAGCCCCCAAACGGGGCTGCTTTTTGTATGTACGTAATGCATGATTTTTTTCGGCATATTGGCAGAATGATGAAATGTCTGTTGCAATCGCGCTAAAAACAGCCAAGGTAATTTTACTCTATGCAACAAAAACCGCGTTTGCGGCATTATATATTGTGTGGGGCTCCGCGTTTGTTCTGCGGAAAAATACGTTGCAATTTTACGCGACGTATGGTAATATAATATACAAGTTGATTTAAGTTTGTTAAACACAAAAGCATAAAATCGGAGACAATTATGAATTACATTGAACTTGGATTTTGGGGTATCACCGCTTCGGCGTTGGTATTGGGAATAATTATGGGCGCAGTGCGCGGAGCAAACCGCTCCGTGCTCCGTTTGGTATTGGTACTGGTTTGTGCGGTTGCCGCTTTCTTTTTGAAAGAGACTGTCACTAGTCTTATTTTGGAAATAAAGGTCGGCGACGTAACGGTTCATCAAACTATCTTAAATTTCTTGGCGGAAAATTTCGGAGAGAGTTTCGCAGAAATGGGTGACACCGTAGTTATAATGGTGTCCGTATTGGCAAGCGTAATGATATTCCTCGTTATGTTCTATTTGCTCAAAATTCTTACTTGGGCGATAGTTTATCCTTTGTGCAAACTGTTTGTCAAAAAGGGAAAAAAGAAACACGCGGTAATAGGCGGCGTTGTGGGGCTTGTGCAAGGCGTAGTTATCGCATTGTGCGTATGCGTTCCGCTTGGCGGACTGGTAGTGCAGACGGAAAAACTGATGGTTGCGGCAAGCGACTTATCCGAAGCCGTTGCAACTGCGCCGTCCGACGGATATTATGCGTCTGCAGACGACGGTTTGCAAGATCCGATAATTGTTGAAGAAGCGTCCGGCGACGATGGCGAAAATTCCGAAAACGGTAGCAATTCCAAACCTGCGGGCGATTCCTCGGAAGAAGGCGGCGGCTTTGCTATTCCGGAAGATGTCACAAAAATGATGAGCGGTTTCGGCGATTCTTTTATCGGCAAATTTTACACTAAAACTCTCAAAACGCCTTTCACTTGGATCGCCTCTGCCAAAGTGGAAGTAACCAACACGGAAACCGGCAAAAAGGAAACTAAAAAGTATACGTTGGAGGGACAAATCGACGCAGTCGTCGGCGCAGTCCGTATGATGAAGGACTTTTCCGAACTTAAAGACATCGACTGGGATAACGTGGATTTTGACAGCGACGTTGCAACCCAAATAAAAGGCGTAATGGACAATCTGCAAAATACAAAAGGTCAACTTTCCGACGAATCCATCGAAACGATAAACAACGTTGCGGGCGCTATGTTGGGACAGATGGGCTTGCCGGTGGAAGTAGATGCCAGCAAGTTTGATTTGAAAGAAGTCGATTTTGCCAAAGAAGGCAACCTTATCGTGGACGTCGTGGATCGCGCAAATAAAGACGACTTTACGTCGGAAGACTTGAAAGCAATCACAAAGGATCTGTCCGAAAGTACGTTGGTTATGCCGATGTTGGAAAGCGTGTCCTCTCCTATGAATTTGCCGGAAGATAAGAAGGAAAAAATAGAGGCGGCTTTTGCCGATCCGGACTTGAACGACTACGACCAAGACGTACTCAACACTTTGCGAAATTTGTTCGGTCTGTCCAACGGCGGCGGCAACTCCCCGACGGAGCCGGCCCCGGAAGTTTCCGAATAACGAATCGTATAATTATGATTTTTGCCCCGACGGTGAGTCGGGGCATTCTTGTTTTGTTGCGGGTCGTTTGTCCCAAGCTGTTTTTCGTATAAAGCAATTTTGCAAAGGAGCGGAAAGGTTTGCTTTGTTTTTAGTGTCGCAGTTATTCTAAACAAAAAACGCGAGCGTTCGGCGGCATTGAATTATAGGCAAAATTTATTGTAAAAGCAAGAAAAAATATAATATAAATTTTTCTCAATGGCTATTCATTGATTTACATTTTTTTTGCCGTATGTTAAAATATTTGCCGTATGGGGAAAATTTTTCCCGAATATTCCAATAGGAGGCGTAATGCTTTTATGAAAACATTCAGGGGCGGCGTTCACATTCCCGATAATAAGTCGCTTTCCGAAAGCATCGGTATAGAACAAATGCCGATCGTCGCCGACTACTACGTTTCGCTTTCGCAGCATATCGGCAAACCTGCCGAGCCTGTCGTGGAAGTTGGCGCGGCGGTTTCGGAAGGTCAACTTGTGGCAAAAGCGTCGGGTTTTGTTTCGGCAAACGTTCACTCTCCGGTATGCGGCGAAGTAGTGGAAGTGGTCAAGCGTAAAAACGCTCAGGGCGCGCTTATCGACTGTTTGCATATCAAATCCAACGGCAAACAGGACGTAAAACTTTTAGACAAGTTGGAAAACCCAACTCGTCAGCAAATCGTCGATCGCGTTCAAGAGGCGGGCATAGTAGGTATGGGCGGCGCAGGCTTCCCCACTGCGGTCAAAATTCAACCCAAAGATCCTGTTGACACTCTCATTATCAACGCAGCGGAGTGCGAGCCTTATCTCAACTGCGACAATCGTATAATGATAGAACGCGCGGAACAGTTTATAAAGGGAGTGCGTTTGCTTGCCGTAGCATGCGACGTAACAAACGTGTATATAGGTTTGGAAGCTAACAAAATGGAGGCTTACGCAACGCTTGTGGCGCTCAACGGAGTAGTAGGCGAAAAAGATCCTAAGCAGGAAGGCGATATAGTAGTGGTTCTTCTCAAAAAGAAGTATCCGCAAGGCGCCGAGAAGACTCTTATAAAAGCCTGCGTCAACAAGATAGTTCCTGCCGGTGCGTTACCTTCGGCAGTAGGTTGCATAGTGTGTAACGTTTCTACGGCGTATGCTACGTACGACGCGGTAGTAAACGGTGTTCCGCTTTACAAACGCGTTATGACGGTTTCCGGCAGAGGGATCGAAGCGCCTCACAATTTGGAAGTCAGAATAGGCACGCCTTTGTCCGATGTCGTCGAGTATTGCGGCGGTTTGACGGATAACACCGTCAAACTTGTTTCCGGCGGCCCCATGATGGGATTTTCTTTGGCGGATTTGGACGTTGCCACAACCAAAACGGACAGCGGCTTCTTGGCGCTGACGGATAAGGAAGCAAGCACCGTGTTGCCCACGCCCTGCATCAACTGTGGACGTTGTGCAAACGTATGTCCGATGAGACTAATGCCCATGTATATCGATTTTTACGCGACTGTAGGGGACTTCGACAATGCGGTCAAATACGGCGCGATGAACTGCTTTGAGTGCGGCACCTGCGCTTACGTGTGTCCTGCCAAGCGCCCGATAGTTCAAAGCGTGCGTCTTACAAAAAATAAAATGAAGGAGAAAAAGTGATATGTCTAACTATGTATATTCCAGTTCTCCTCAAATAAAATCTCGCAGAACAAGCAGATGGATAATGATAGACGTGTGCATCGCGTTGCTGCCCTCCTGTATTGCGGGGTGCATATTGCTTGGTTGGGGCGCATTGTTACAACTTGTGATCGCTGTGCTTTCGGCGGTCGCAGCGGAGTGGGTGTATCTGCTTTGCTGTAAAAAGTCCTTCAAGCAGATTTTTGATCAATTCGACTTTTCGTCGGTGGTTACCGGTTTACTTGTCGGAATGAACGTGTATGCTAATTCCGCTTGGTACGCAACTATGCTCGCAAGCGTATTTGCAATAATCGTTGTCAAAATGCTTTTCGGCGGTACGGGCAAAAATATTGTCAACCCCGCTATCGCAGGCCGTATATTTGCTTTCATTTCTTTTGGGGCGGCATTCGGCGGAACTATGCATTTTGTCAACGAGGCGGGAAACGCATCTCAAGTATTTTCTCCTGTTACGGGCGGCTACATTCAAGGCGCAACGCCGTTGCAGGCAATGTTCGGTAACATTCAGGTCGCCGACGCCTATCACAACACGTTGACTTATGCGGACTTATTTTTGGGTACGGGCGTGCCCGGAACGATCGGCGAAGTGTGCAAACTGGCTCTAGTGATCGGCGGTATCTATCTGATTGTGCGCGGAGTGTTGAATTTCCGCTGGCCGCTTGTGTACATGCTTACTACAGGCGTTGTCGCTGTGATCATCGCTTGGGCGGAGCAGGGCGTTATGGTAAACGCAGGCGACGTGTTTTACAAGAGTATTTTCTCCGGCGGTTTGATGTTGGGCGCGATATTTATGGCAACCGACTTTGTAACCACGCCGAACACAAAACTCGGCAACTATATCTATTTCGTTTTGTTGGGCGTGTTGACTGCGGTTCTGCGTTGGGCAGTCAAGGGCGAAGCAGTGTCCTTTGCGATTCTGCTTATGAACCTGTTCGTACCGCTTATCGACAAATATATCGTACGCAGACCGTTCGGCTACGTAAAGCCGCCCAAAAAACAAAAGGAGGCGAAGTAGCATGACAGAAAATACAAACACCGTAAATGCAAACAAAAAAGCGACTGTATTGCAAGCGGTAAAAGCCGTTGCCGTATTGGTTGCCATTTGCTTGATTTGCTGTCTTTTGTTGGCTTTGTGCAACGACCTTTTGTACATCAGCGACGAAGAAAAATTCAACAGAAAATTAGCAAAAATTTATCCCGGTACTTTTACCGTGGATACAAAGTTTAACCAAACTCCCGTCAGCGAGTTCGCAAAGGAATCCAATTACGGAAACATAGTCAAAGTGTATAAGTCTACCGAGGGCGATTACATTTTGCAATCCAAAGGTATCGGCGGATACAACGGTGGCTCCGTGACGTTGTACGTTGCCGTAAGCGCGGCCGACAGTACGATCGTCGGATGGGGAATAGAAAGTAACGAAGGTCAAACCTTTATTGCAAACATTACGGATAAGTACCAAAAGGCTTGGTATATCGGTTCCCGCGTTGACGGCGATTTGTCGCTGGGCAACAACAAAGTAAGCGGAACGACGATGTCCAGTACGGCGGTAAACAACGCTATCAATATGGCGGCGTACTACTGCATGAACGCTCTCGGTATCGGTTCCAACCCCGTAGCCGACGCAATGCAAGCGGTAATCGACTTGCTTGTAACGACGGACGAAAGTTATGCCGATTACTCGTTGGAAAACGCCAGCGGAATCTTTGCCGGCGAGTACGAGGGTAAGACGGTGGAATCTATGTTGTCCGACAGTTCCAACGCGATAACATATTATTTGCGCGGTACCGGCGCAAACGGCGACGTTCAGGCGTTTGTGTACGGCAGCGACGAAAACAGAAAGATCGTTGCTTTGACGGCAAACGGAATGATCCACTCCGAAAACGTGGAAGGCACGGAAGACTTTGTGACCAATATCATTACAAATAAGGTATACGCAAGCGGATTGCCCAGCAACCTTACAAGGTACGCGCTCATCACAAATATCGATACGTCCGACGCAACCAAGACGGTTTACACCGTGGTCGGACTGAAAGTGGGCAGTATGCAGCCGAAGAATTACGTTCTTACTATCGAAATAACGGAAAACGGCGGCGCGGGAGAAATTACTGCAGCAGCAATTGCCACAGACGGATTTGTTCCCGGACAACCCACGCAAGATAACGCCAACAAGATGGTAACGGCACTTGTGGGAGCTACTACGGCAACGTTCGACGTATGGTACGCGGCAGGCAAAGTCGGCGGCGCGACGCAATCGGCAGATTTGATTGCGATCGCTGCAAAAGCGGCATTGGCAGACTTCGACGCAAGTCTTGCAAAAGCGTAAAGGAGGGCTGAAAAAATGAAACTTAAAAGATTCAAAGAAATCGCCCTGGACGGCGTAGCAAGACAAAACCCTATATTCAGACTGGTGTTGGGCACGTGCCCGACACTGGCGCTGACGACGGCGGCCATGTCTTGTTTGGGCATGGGTATGGCGGTCACGTTCGTACTTGTTTGCAGCAACCTTATCATTTCGTTGTTGCGCAATATCATCCCCGACCGCGTGCGTATACCCTGCTTTATTGTTATTATTGCAACGTTTGTTACGATCGTAAGAATGTTTATGGAAGCGTTCTTGCCGGATCTGTACGAAAGTCTCGGCGTATTTTTGCCTTTGATCGTAGTCAACTGCATCATTTTGGGCAGGGCGGAAAGTTTCGCTTCTCATAATCCCGTCGGCGAAAGCGTTTTGGACGGATTGTTTATGGGCATCGGATTTACTTTGGCGCTTACCCTTATGGGAATGGTGCGCGAATTGCTCGGTCAAGCCAGCTTGTTCGGAGTGGAACTTTGGGATGCAAGCGCGTTCTCCATCAAATTCTTCTCCAATTCCGCAGGCGCTTTCTTGACGTACGGTTTGTTTATTGCATTGTTTACGTTGTGCTACAACGCTGTGGAACGTAAAATCCGTCACAATCAAGCCAAAAAAGCAATCGAGGCTAACCGCGCTGCGTCCGAACACGACACAGTCGCAGCAGAAACTGCAAAGGAGGCCGAATAATGGATATTCTTGGTATAATCATTGCAGCATTGTTTGCCGAAAACTTCGTTTTGGTAAAATTCTTGGGCATCTGCCCGTTTTTGGGCGTTTCTAAAAAGACAAGTTCCGCTCTCGGCATGGGTCTGGCGGTTACGGCTGTTATGGTGATCACCTGCGCCGTCACGTATCCTATATACACTTGGGTTTTGCTGCCTTTGGGATTGGAATATTTGGAAATCGTCGTATTTATCCTCGTCATTGCGTCGTTGGTGCAAATGCTTGAGATGATACTTAAAAAATTCAGTCCCGGTTTGTACTCCGCACTGGGTATCTACCTTCCGTTGGTTACTACAAACTGCGCAATTTTGGGCGTTGCGGAACTCGTTATCAAACAAGCTACGGCGGAAACGGCACACTATACCCTTATCGTCAAAGACGTAATATTGGGTAACTGGGTGAACAAGTCCTATTACATGGCTTTGGGCTTCGGCGAAGCTGTAATTTCCGGTTTGTTCTACGGATTGGGCTTTACTCTGGCAATCCTGATTTTGGCGGGACTTCGTCAAAAGGTTGACCGTTTGAACGTTGCCAAACCTTTGCGCGGCTTCCCCATGACTATGTTGACCGCTTGCTTTATGGCAATGGCGTTCTACGTATTCACGCAGGTGTAGGAGGGGTAAATTATGAATTTAACGTTATTTGCCGGTATCGGACGCGATATCAATTGGGCTTCGTTCGGCGTCGTTGCAGCAATCGTGTTCGGCGTGGCGCTTGTGTTGGGCTTGTGTATCGTGCTTATCTCTTTTCTGTGCAGGGTCAAAGAGGATCCGCGTATCAAGGAAGTAGAAAAGCATCTGGCGGGCGCAAATTGCGGCGCGTGCGGATATGCCGGTTGTTCGGGCTTTGCCAAGGCCCTTGTAGAAGGCACCGCGAAGTTGGATGCTTGCGGCCAAACAAAAACGCAGGCTCAGATAGAAATTTCAAATATTCTAGGTATTGCCTACGACGGCGCTTCCGAACCGACGGTTGCGGTGGTGTCTTGTTGCGGCGGTAATCAGTGTCAGGACAAGTACGCATACCAAGGTTACGGCGATTGCGTCAGTCAAAATATGATGTCCGGCGGACGCAAAGCCTGCGACGTCGGGTGTATGGGCAGCGGAAGCTGTGTGGACGCTTGTCCGTATATGGCGATAGAGTGTTACGAAGGTTACGCACATATCGATCCGGAACTGTGTCGTTCCTGCGGACTGTGTATACAAACCTGTCCCAAACGTCTTATCAAGCGCGTACCGAAATCCGCAAAAGTATATATTGCGTGTTCCTCCGAGTGCCGCGGCAAGGACGTAATGAACAAGTGCAAGGCCGGCTGCATTGCTTGCGGAAAGTGCGAGCGCAATTGTCCTACCGGCGCAATACATTTGGTCAACAACGTTCCAATTATCGATTACAGCAAGTGTATTTCCTGCGGCAAGTGTCTGGAAGGTTGCCCGCGTCATTGCATCAAATATCTTGACAAAAACGACGCGGTATCCGCTCCCGAAGCGGAAACTTCCGCGGCAAAAGCGGAGTAACGCTTTAACTGATCGTCGTACCGTAAATACGGCGAAAAGTTACTGAATCAAACAAAATACAAAAAGACGACAAACAATGCGTTTGCCGTCTTTTTGATTGCCGTCAAATAATTTTATTCCGTAACAAAAATACGATATTTTACGTCGGATCCCGTCTTGTCGTTTGTATTGCATACATGCGTATGTGCGCATATATGCAAACGACTGTTCAACGGTTTTTTAGCGGTTTATTTGCCGCCTGTCAGTATGGTGTTGACTACCAACGCCACAACCGCGCCAAGCGCTGCGAATACTACGCGCCAAATCATAGTGTTGACAAGTTCGCGTCTGCGCTGTACCATTTCGCGCTCGAAAGCTTTGCCTTTTTGTTTGAGGCTTATTACGTTTACCGTTTTATTTGCTCTGTCGGACTTGGTACATTCAAAGTATCCGTCGTACTCCAGTTGTTTAAGTATTGCGTCCACTTTTGCTTCCGTCAGTTTGTATTTTTCCGGACAGCTTTCTATTATTCTTTCGTCGGATATTATCGCGCTGTCGTTATGTTTTTTGCAGCACTCGTAGACGCAACGCATAACGGCAACTTCTTTTTTGTTTAGCATTACGTTACCTCCTAAAACAGTTTGCCGATAAGTACGGCAGCAAGCGCACCCAAAAAGGCTGCCACAAACGTTGCCGCAACCAATAGCCAAGCTTGTCCGTTTGCCATTTTGGCTTTAGGGGACGGCTCCTGTTCTCCGGAAAGATACGATTCCGCCTTTACTGTCAAAGCCAAACAAATTTCGTCTTTGTCTTGGTATTTTACAGTCAAATAATCGTTGTCTTTCAAAAGACTTACTGAGGAAACCAGTTCATCCAAAGTTAAATTCTGTTTTTTCGGCATTGCGTCCAGCAACTGTTGTTTTTTTACAACCTTGTAACTGTAACCGACTTCCGTGGAAAGCATATTTAGCACTGCTTCCGTTTTTTTGTTGAGCATATTTGTCTCCGTTACCGTTGAAGTTGCGCGTCTCAACGCGTCAGGGCGAAAAGTGCGACTTTTTGAGCAAAAAATCCTTTTGGCAATATTTTGCCTATTAGTTTTACAAATTATAAACTTTTACAAAAAATTTGTCAACAATAGATGTGTTTGGGCAACTGTCAAAGGCTTGAAATATGCAAAAAAATATGTTATCATTGTATTTGTAGCAAGTTGTCCGTTTCGGATTGAAAAATCTCGTTACGGGACGGCGTAAAAAGTTCAATTGCAATACAAGGCGGTGCATTATGAAAAACTTTATCACGATCGAAGGTTGCGACGGCGTAGGCAAAACCTACCAGACCAGAATGCTCAAACAGTATTGCAGTGAAATAAACGCCGATGTTGTGTTTACGCGCGAGCCGGGCGGCAGCGATATTGCCGAACAAGTCCGAAAAATTATTTTGGATGCCCAAAACAGCGAGATGGACGATATGTGCGAGGCTTTTTTGTATGCATCCGCACGTATACAGCATTTGCACGATATAGTAAAGCCGGCTTTGCAACAAGGAAAAATCGTATTTTGCGACCGTTACGTTCACTCGTCGTACGTATATCAGGGTATAGCGCGCGGCTTGGGTTTGCAAAAAATCGTAGACCTCAACGCTATTGCCGTTGGGGATTATATGCCGGAATTTACGATATTTCTGGACCTTCCTCCGGAAAAAGCTTTCGAGCGCAAGGGGGGCGCGGATAAGTCCGACCGTATGGAAGCCGTAGACGACGGTTTTCATAAAAAAGTATACGACGGCTACAAACAAATTATCGCTATGCAGCCTGATAAGTTTGTCGTTATCGACGCATCCGGAACTAAACAACAAACTCAGGAACAACTGCGAAAAGCACTCTTTGACAGAGGTGTCCTGAAATGATGGTTTTGGACGAAAACGTAGGCGATATTCTTAAAAAAGCGTTTGCTTCCAATCATGCCGCGCATGCCTATATCGTAGTCGGGGACAAGCATCAGCTGTACTACCTGCTAAAACAGTGCGCGGCGGCGTGTATGTGCAAGTCTCACGTATACGACGGATGCGAAATTTGTAACAAAATCGATTTAGGCATTCATCAAGACGTAATTACGTTCCCTCGCGATACCGAAAAGGGTCGTTTGACGGTTGCCGACATGGTGACTTTGGTGGACGAATGTTACCGTCGTCCGGTCGATAGCGGAGACGTACGCGTATTTCTTGTCGATGCGTCCAATTCCGTCGCCGGCATAGGGGCGGAAGTTTGGCAAAACAAATTGCTTAAAACTTTGGAAGAACCTACGGAAAACGTATATATATTTATCGGCGTAACGGATGCGGAGTCTCTTTTGCCTACGGTACGTTCGCGTTGTCAGGTGTTAAAACAAACGAAACTCTCCGCGGAGTCGGTTTGTCAGGCTTTGATTGCGGAAGGCTTTGAGCGTCGTTTTTGCGAAATTGCAGCCGCAGGCAGCGGCGGCAGCATCGAATCGGGCAAGCGGATAATGTCCGATGCCTCGATTTTTTCCGCCTTTGACAACGCGTGCGACATGGCGCAAAATATGACTTCTACGAAAAACGCTTTGAACTTCGTTTCGCAGGTTTTGGCAAATAAAGAGTACGTTTCGTGGTTCTTGTTTTATCTTGCGGCGCTTTTAAGGGAAAGCGTGGTTTACCGTTTGGCGGACGGGTTGTGTCTTTTCCCCTGTCATGAGCGCGAGATCAAAAATATTTGTCAAAATTACACTGTAAAGGCGGCGGAAGCCTGCATAGAAATTATCGACTCCGCAAAAAGACGCCTTGACGACGGCGGAAACTTGACGGTGGTCGTGGATCAACTGGCAAGTTCTATTTTGGAGGTTAGATACAGATGCCGAATATAGTTGGAGTACAATTCAGAGATACTGGAAAAGTTTACTACTTTTCGCCTAAGGATATTCAGTTTGAAGTGGGCGACGGCGTGGTTGTGGACACTGCGCACGGTTTGGAGTACGGTAAGATTACTATTGCCAACTGCATGGTGGACGACTCCGAAATTACCGGCGAACTGAAACCGGTCGTTCGTAAAGCGACGGAAAAGGATACTTCTCTGTACAATTCCATATGTCAGCGCAGATTGCCGGCTATACGCGAAGCGCAGGAAAAGGCAAACAAACGCAAGTTGGATATGAAAATCGTCGACGCGGAATTTGCCTTTGACAACAGTAAAGTTGTTTTTTATTTTACGGCGGACAACCGCGTGGACTTTCGCGATATGGTCAAAGAATTAGCGTCAACGTTCCATATGCGCATCGATTTGCGTCAGATAGGTATTCGTGACGAGTGTAAAATGAAGGGCGGTTTGGGTCCTTGCGGCCGCGTGTGCTGCTGCAAGGATTTTCTTGGCGACTTTGCCCGCGTCTCTATCAAGATGGCAAAAAATCAGGGGTTGTCTCTCAATCCCGTCAAAATATCCGGTTTGTGCGGCAGACTTATGTGCTGCTTGAAGTACGAGGACGATTACTACGCGCAAACGGGGAAATTTATGCCTAAGGTCAACTCCCAAATACAAACTCCAAACGGTCAGGGGCGCGTAGAAGACGTGGATATGCTGCGTCAATTGGTGACGGTGCGTATCTCGCGCGAAAACGACGAAACGGAATTGCGCAGTTTTACTTTGGAAGAACTTGGCATAACTCCTACCTACTGCAACAAGTGCGCTACATCAAGCGACGCCGTTTCGGACGACGATCAAGACGGCGAATTGACGACGCAAGACGAGGAATAGTATGAAGATTTTTGTTGCAACAGATCTGCACGGTTCCGTCTACTGGACCCAACAAGTAATAGAGCAGTTCAAACTTTCGAAGTCGGACGTGTTGGTGCTGCTTGGAGATATTTACAACCACGGTCCGAGAAATCCTTTCCCCGACGACTATGCGCCTATGCAAGTTGCTGAGGCGCTGTCTACCGTGTCAGACAAACTTGTCGTTATCAAGGGTAATTGCGACAGCGAAGTGGACCAAATGATAAGCCCCTTTACTTTCCTTCGCGATAACGTGTTTTTTGCTTTTGGCAGGCGCTTATTTTTTACGCACGGACACGTTTACAACAAACGGTCTTTGCCTGTGCTCAAAAGCGGAGACGTCCTGTTTTACGGTCATTTTCATCAAAACGAGATTGCGGAAATTGACGGCGTAATTTGCGTAAACGTAGGCAGCGCCGCACTGCCAAAAGACGGCAAACACAGTTTTTGCTTGATAGACGAAAGCGGCGTTACTCTTTCCGATTTTGACGGACGTTTGATCGCGAGCAAACCCTTTTAACAAGCGAACGGTTGAAATTTCGGTAAAAATTACAAAAAGCAACTTTCGATTGGGACGTACCCCAAAACGGGAGTTGCTTTTACTTTTCAAAATTTTTTATTGTACAAAACAGTTTGCCGCGTTGTTCCGTTTATCAAAAGTGAAAAAGATTTGCGTTTGGTTTTTCAAATTTGCCGGCTTTCCTATTGAATTTTGTCCGTACACGATATATAATATTACAAACGGTTAGTCGGCGCTTTGCCGCGCAAACATATTTTAGGCGCAAGAGTTTGACGGAAAATCTATAGTCGGCTGTGTCACGGCTGCCGTCTGCTTAGCGTAGGAGACTTGCTTGAAGGTAAGCGAATCGACCAACACAAAAGGCTTTCGGCGTAGATTATCGGCAAAAGAAAGGCGTATGGAGGATCAAATGAGAGATATTATCGTTATCGGCGGAGGTATATGCGGTTGTGCGATCGCAAGAGAATTGTCGCGTTACAAGGCCGACGTGCTGCTTTTGGAACGCGGAAACGACGTGTCCGTAGGCACAACTAAGGCTAACAGCGGCATTGTGCACGGAGGGCACGACGCAAAGCCCGGCACAAAAAAAGCGTACTACAACGTTTTGGGCAATGCTATGTTCGACGACCTCGCACGCGAGTTGGAATTTCCATTCCGTCGCAACGGTTCGCTTGTACTGTGTTTTGACGAGTCGGAAAAGGCAGGGCTGACCGAGCTGTACGGACGCGGCTTGCAAAACGGCGTAAAAGGTTTGCATATTGTCGAAGGCAATGCAGCCATAAAGGAAATGGAACCGTACGTGTCCGACAAGGCGGTTGCCGCATTGGTAGTGCCTAGCGGCGGTATAGTTTCTCCGTACGAAATGGCGATTGCTTATGCGGAAAATGCGGCGGAAAACGGCGTGGAATTCCGCTTTTTGTCGGAAGTAAACGGCGTCAAACAAATTGACGGCGGTTTTGAGGTAACTTGCTCCGACGGCAGCGTGCATCAATCGAAAGTTATCGTCAATTGCGCAGGCGACTACGCAGACGATATCAATAATATGGTCTGCAAGGAAAAGTTGCACATAACCGCACGCAAAGGCGATTACGTTTTGATGGATAAAAATTGCGGCTGTCTTGCCGATCGCACTTTGTTTCAATTGCCCACGAAAATGGGCAAAGGCGTATTGGTCACGCCTACTACGCACGGCAATATTTTGGTCGGTCCTACGGCTGCCGACGTGGAGGACAAAGACGACGTCAATACGGTTGCCGAACGGTTAAACGAAGCGTTTGATAAGGCGCTCGTAACTGTTCCGTCCCTTTCGCGCCGCGATATAATCACGCAGTTTGCCGGCTTGCGCGCGCATTTGGACTCGGACGATTTTGAGGTGGGCGAAAGCAGCGTCGACAACTTTTTTAACGTGGCAGGTATCGAAAGCCCGGGTTTGACGTGTGCTCCCGCAATAGCTGCGGACGTTGCCGCACAAGCGGCGGCAAAACTCAATTTGCCGCAAAATATTCATTTCAACGCTCACCGCAAAGCGATCCCGCAGTTTTCCAAACTGTCCGATGCCGAGCGTCAAAAACTTATAGAACAAAACCCTTTGTACGGCAAAATAGTTTGCCGTTGCGAAACGGTTACTGAAGGAGAAATAGTGGACGCCATTCGTCGTCCCGTCGGAGCAAAAGATTTGGACGGAGTAAAGCGTCGCGTTCGCGCAGGTATGGGGCGTTGCCAAGCAGGATTTTGTACTCCGCGCATAATGGAAATTCTCGCTCGCGAACTCGGTTGCGATTTGCAGGACGTGACTAAAAGCGGCGGAAACAGTAACGTTGTGGTGGGGAGGACGAAATGATGAAACGCGTAAATTTGGTGATTGTCGGCGGCGGTCCGGCAGGACTTGCCGCGGCTGTGTCCGCCTACGACAACGGCGAAAAAGATATTATTATTCTGGAACGCGAACCGGAACTCGGCGGTATTCTAAACCAGTGTATTCACAACGGCTTCGGGCTGCACACTTTCAAAGAAGAATTGACCGGTCCGGAGTACGCCGCACGTTACGTAGAGGAAGTAAAAAAACGCGGTATAGAGTACAAACTCGGTGCCACGGTCATAGACGTTTCTCGCGACAAAACCGTTACCTACGCTTCGCAAGAGGACGGGTTGGTGTCTTTGTCCGCCAAGGCCGTAATTTTGGCGTGCGGCTGCCGTGAGCGCCCCAGAGGAGCGATAAATATTGCAGGCATGCGGGGTGCGGGCGTGTATTCCGCAGGAACGGCGCAAAAACTAGTCAACGTCAACGGCTATCTCCCCGGCAAGGAAGTTGTCATCTTGGGCAGCGGCGACATAGGTCTTATCATGGCTCGCCGTATGACCTTCGAGGGGGCCAAAGTCAAGGCCGTTGTGGAATTGATGCCCTATTCGTCCGGTCTGAACCGCAACATCGTGCAGTGTCTGAACGACTTCGGTATCCCTCTGTATTTTTCGCATACGGTTACTGAAATATTGGGACACGGCCGCGTGGAAGGCGTTGTCGTGTGCGAAGTGGACGACCGTTTGCAACCCAAAAAGGCAACCGCGCAGATAATCCCTTGCGATACGTTGCTTTTGTCCGTCGGTTTGCTTCCGGAAAACGAACTTGTCAAAAACGCGCAAGTGACCCTTTCTCCCGTTACCGGCGGCGCCGTTGTGGACGAAAACCTGATGACGGACGTGGACGGAGTGTTTGAGTGCGGCAACGTACTGCACGTGCACGATTTGGTGGATTTTGTCTCTGCCGAAAGCGAAAATGCTGGTAAACGCGCCGTAGAATATATCAACGGACAAAAACCTTGCAAGGATAAAATAAAGATAGATTGTACCGGAGGCGTGCGTTACTGCGTACCGACTGTACTCAACCGCGACGACTGCTACTCAAGCCAAAGTTTCAAAATGCGCGTTTCCAACGTGTTCAAAAAGGTGGAATTGGCGGTATTGGCTGACGGCGTTAAAATATTCGGGAAGAAGCGTCCGGTGGTTGCGCCGGGAGAAATGGAAAATATCAATCTTTCCGCCGAACAGATAAAGACGCTTAAAAATGCGAAAAAAGTCGAAATCACGTTGATAAAGGAGTGAGTTATGCCAAGAGAAATGATTTGTATCAATTGTCCCATTGGGTGCCGCTTGACAGTGGACGACAGCGACAAGAACAATATTAAAGTGTCTGGTAACACTTGTCCGCGCGGCACAACTTACGCCGTAAACGAGGTCACTTCTCCCAAGCGCATGGTAACCGGTTCCGTTCGTGTTACAGGCGGCACGATAGCAATGGTCTCAGTTAAAACGCGCGAGGCAATACCAAAACAATTTATTTTCGAAAGTTTGGATTTGTTAAAGAAAGTTACGCTTTCCGCCCCCGTTAAAATAGGCGACGTGGTGGTTAGTAATATTTGCGGTTGCGGCGTGGACTTTATCGCTACAAAAAACGTAGACAAAGCGTAAAATCAAATTTTTGTATCAGTCGGATTTTTCGCAAATTTTTTACAGGAGATTCGGTAATGAAATATATTCTTGCTCTGGATCAAGGCACGACAAGTTCCCGCGCGATAGTATTCGATAAGCAGGGCAACGTTATGGGTAAAGCCCAACAAGAGTTTCCTCAGATCTATCCAAAAGCAGGTTGGGTAGAGCACGATCCTCACGACGTTTACGGCTCGCAAGTAGGCGTTATTGTGGAGGCGCTTATACGTGCAAACGTTTCCGCAGCGGACGTTGCCGCTATCGGCATAACTAACCAGCGCGAAACTACTTTCGTTTGGGACAAGACAACCGGCAAACCGGTATACAACGCAATAGTTTGGCAGTGCCGTCGTACGGCAGACTATTGCGAACAATTAAAGAAACAAGGTCTCGCAGAAACGATCTATGACAAAACGGGACTTGTTTTGGACGCGTATTTTTCCGCTACAAAACTCAAATGGATTTTGGACAACGTAGAGGGCGCTCGCGTCCGCGCCGAAAAGGGCGAACTGTTGTTCGGTACGGTGGATACCTACCTTATGTGGCAGCTTTCACGCGGAAAAATATTTGCCACCGACTACACGAACGCCTGTCGTACTATGCTGTTCAATATCCATACCTTACAGTGGGACGACGACCTCTTGAAATTGTTTGGTATTCCTAAGTGTATGTTGCCAAACGTGTATCCGTCCGGCTACAACTACGGCCATACCGACGAAACTTTTATCGGACGGGAAATACCTATTTGCAGCGTTGTAGGGGATCAGCAGGCCGCGCTTTTCGGGCATTTGGCCGTACACGAAGGCGACGTAAAAAACACCTACGGCACCGGTTGCTTCTTGTTGATGAATACGGGAGACAAAGCCGTAAAGTCCAAAAACGGACTTATAACCACTTTGGGAGCAAGTTTGGACGATAAGCCCCCTTATGTGTTGGAAGGCAGCGTATTTATCGGCGGCGCGGTTAATCAATGGCTTCGCGACGAAATGCGTATGATAAAGAACGCTGCCGAAACGGAAAACTACGCTAACAAAGTGTCGGACACCAACGGCGTGTACGTAGTGCCTTCGTTTACGGGGCTTGGCGCGCCCTATTGGGATGCGGAAGCCCGCGGCACGATCACGGGCGTTACGCGCGGCACAAAAAAAGAACACTTTGTCCGTGCAGCCTTGGAGGCAATAGATTATCAGGTGTACGATTTGGTCAACTCCATGCAGCGCGACGCCAACGTCAAAATTTCATGCTTAAACGTGGACGGCGGCGCCAGTGCAAACAACTTTTTGATGCAGTTTCAGGCGGATATACTCAACGCAACAGTCGTGCGCCCCAAGGTGACGGAAACTACGGCGCTAGGCGCTTGCTTTTTGGCAGGGCTTACCATGGGCTATTGGAAAAATATCGACGAGATTCGTGCCGATATTTCCGTGGACAGAAAATTTGTCCCTCAAATGGATGACGTTACCCGTCAAAAACTTGTGGACGGATGGGCGCACGCCGTGCGTCAGGCACGATGCAAATAATCGCTCGGTTACGAAAAAAAGCGGCGGCAATTTGCCGTTGTTTTTTTGTTTGTCGCAAGTTTACATCTTTGACGTTTTATGATACGATATATTTGCTAAGAGTAGATTTGTTGCGCTTTTGCGGCGGAAAAAATTGTTACGAGGTTTTGTCAATACTATCTACAAAATATCAATATTCTACAAGTTGCGCATAGTACCGTTTGATACAATAAAACAAGCAACGAAGGACGGCAAAAAATGAAAAAAATCGCAATAGTGGGCGGAGGCGTTGCAGGCTTGACTGCGGCAGTGTATGCGTTACGTGCCAATGCGGAGGTCACATTGTTCGAGCAATACGGCTTGGGAGGGCTTACCGCAACTATAGCCGAAGTGCAAAACTATCCGTCGTACAAATCCGTTGAGGGGTGGCAGTTGGCATCCGATATGGCGGAGCAAGCCAAGTCTTTGGGATTGAAAACGGTTCGCAGCCGCGTTCTCTCTCTAACTAAAAACGTAGATACTTTTACTATCGCTACGGAAAAAGGTTCTTTCGATTTCCCTGCCGTTGTGGTTGCCACGGGTACCGCTCATAACAAACTCGGGTTCGAAGCGCCATACGTCGGCAAAGGCGTTTCCTATTGCGCTACGTGCGACGGCAATTTCTACAAAAATCTTCCGGTCGCAGTTGTGGGCGGAGGTATCGCTGCGGTACGCGAAGCAACGTATCTTGCAGATATTTGCAGTAAGGTGTACGTTATAGTGCCTCAATCGCAATTTTCTACCGAAGACCGCGCGGCGGACGACCTTATGAAAAAATCCAACGTGACGGTAACTTTCAACAGTCGGGTTTCCGCAATTACGTGCGCCGAAACCGTATCTGCAATAGACGTATTCGACGGCGAAAAAACCTACACGCTTAGCGTCAACTGCGTGTTTGTTGCAATAGGCGCGGCGCCGGTAACGGAATTTATAGATATGAACGACTTGGACAAACAAAACGGCTATCTGCTTGTGGACGGTAAGTGCCAAACAAGCGTAGAAGGATTGTTTGCCGCCGGCGACGTTACTTTCGGTACGCTTAAACAAATAGTCACGGCATGCGCCGACGGCGCAAAGGCCGGAACTTTTGCCTCCGCTTATGCGGCCAAATTTGCAAAATAATTTTTATTCGACATATATTATAACGTCTACCAAAGAAGAAAAATCTATTTGGAGGAAAATGATATGAACTTCTTTGGTACGGACGGTATACGCGGAACTTACGGCAGTACCATAACCGACGGAACTGCCTTTTTGCTTGGCAAAAGTTTGGCGTCCCTTGGCGGCGACTGCCCGATTGTGCTTATTGCGAGGGATACGCGCACTTCCGGCGAAAGTCTCTTTAACGCGCTTTCGCAAGGGGTTTACGACGGCGGCGGAAACGTTATAAACTTGGGCATACTTCCCACAAATTCGGTGGGGCATTTCGTGCGCAAAATGGGCGGTGATTACGGCGTTATGATAAGCGCAAGTCACAATCCCCCCTGCGATAACGGACTAAAGGTATTCGACCGTTACGGGGTGAAACTTTGCGGAGCCAAGCAGGACGCGGTTTCCCGCATTATGAACGGACTTGCTTCGCCCCTGCCGCAACAGAACCGCGTGTTCGAGCCGGTGTTTTACGACATAGAAAATATCTATTGCGACGACGTATTGGATTCGGTAGGCGTGGACTTATCTGACGTCAAAATCGCCTTGGATTGTTGTTACGGCGCCAGTTACAAAGTTGCGCGTATGCTGTTTGTCAAGGCGCACGCGCACGTCACCGCTTTTTGCGACAAAAACGACGGCAAACGCATCAACGTCGATTGCGGCGCTACTCATACGGAGTATTTATTATCCAAACTACAAAATTCCGACTATCGGCTGGGCTTTGCTTTTGACGGCGACGCCGACAGGTTGGCCGTGTTTGAAGGCGACAGGTTTATTCCCAACAACAAAGTGTTTTTTGCCATGGCAAAATATTTGCATTACAAGGGATTGTTGAATAACGATATCGTATGCGGCACTATTTTGACTAACGGCGGTGTAGAAAAAGCTCTAAACAAACACGGAATAACGCTTTTGCGCAGCGACGTCGGCGACACCAACGTGTTCAATTTGATGGTCAAAAACAAAGCCGTATTCGGCGGAGAGGAAAGCGGTCATTATCTTTTGAGTAATTTTGCAACCAGCAGCGACGCTCTTATCAACGCGTTGTTCGTATCCAAAATCTACAAGGAAGTAGGAAGTTTGTCGGAATACGCTCGCGAGTGCGTAGACGTTCCCTACGTAATGAAAAGCATTCCGCTTTCTCCGTCAAACGAAGTTTTGGCAAGTCCGCAAAGTCTTGCCGGCACATCGAAACGCATAAGCGCTCTATATCCCGATTGCCGCATAGTCATTCGCAAAAGCGGTACGGAAAACAAGGTTCGCGCATATGCCGAAGGCGACAACGCGCAGAAAGTTATCGATTGCGTGGCTGCAACGTTTGCCCAGCAGGTGGTCAGACCGTAGCGGCAAAAAAACGTTGACTTTGCCGTAACCTTGCGGTAAAATTTTCGTTATGACAAAAATGTTGCTTAGGCTTTTTGTAAAAAATTTCAAAGATACTCAAAATCCCGCGGTAAGAGCAAATGCGGGCAAAATGTCCGGAATTGTCGGAATAGTGCTCAACCTTTTGCTTGCGTCGGCTAAAATAGTTGTCGGCGCACTGTTCGGGGTTTTGTCCGTTTTGGCGGACGGACTTAACAATCTTACGGATTGCGGCAGCAACGTCGTATCTCTTGTCGGAATCAAGTTGGCGTCAAAGCCTGCCGACGGACGACATCCTTTCGGACACCGTCGAATGGAGTACGTGGCAAGCATGGCGGTGGCTTTTATTGTGTTACTTTTGGCTGTGCAACTAGGAATCGAAAGCGTTACGAAAATAGTCGCTTTTGCCAAAGGTCAGGCGGACGCCGTTGAATTTAACGTCTGGCTTATAGTGGCTTTGTCGACGTCGGTACTGGTTAAACTGTGGATGTTTGCATTCAATTTTCAACTTGCCAAGCGTTATGCGTTTCCGCTGCTCAAAGCCTCCGCAATCGACAGCATTTCCGACGCGTGCGCGACAAGCGCGGTGTTGATAGCTATCGTTATTTCGCATTACGCCGGAATCAATCTGGACGGGTTTATGGGACTTATCGTCGCCGTATTTATTGCTTTTGCCGGCGCAAAGATATTGAAAGGCACGGCAAACCAACTGGTGGGCGAAGCTCCGGACAAGGAACTGACCGACAAAATAGAACGGCGTATCAAAAGTTACGACGGAGTGTTGGGCATGCACGACTTAAACGTGCACAATTACGGTCCGGATAAGTTTTATGCAAGCGTACATATGGAAGTCGATGCAGCCGTCAACGTTATGGACAGTCACGACTTGGCGGACAGAATAGAACGCGACTTTCTTGAACACACAAACGTCACGCTCGTTACGCATATAGACCCCATAGTAGTCGGAAACGCGGAAACGGACGCGTACAAAGCGCAAGTTGACAAAATCGTCAAAAGTATTGACGAGCATTTCGTTCTACACGATTTCCGCATGGTCAAAGGTAACGAACTTGTAAACCTTATTTTCGACGTGGCGGTGCATTTCGATACCGAAATGACTGACAGAGAAATTTCCGACTACATTCAGACGGAAGTCGATAATTTGTATCAAAACGTTTTTGTCGCGGTTACGGTGGAACGGCAAATCAGCGACGACGTTTTCCCTAAAAAAGTCAGACGGCGCAAAAAATAAGCGACGGTGCGTACCAAATTCTCTTCCATCGGACGAGAATTTTTTTTCGTATTTAGCGGCGTATCCCGTTTGACTACGCAAAGGTATTTTGTTACAATAGTTGCAGTGCACAAACGGGAGGGCGACATGAGCAAGGCCGATACTATTTTTCGACAAAATATGCGTGACATTCTGGACAAGGGCGTTTCCGACGAAAACGCGGCGGTACGTCCGCATTGGGCAGACGGTACGCCCGCTCACACAAAGAAACTTTTTTGCGTTGTAAACCGATATGATTTGCAGCAAGAATTTCCCGTTATCACTTTGCGCCGTACGGCTTTTCGCGCTGCTGTGGACGAACTGTTGTGGATCTGGCAGAAAAAGAGCAACAACGTAAACGAACTCAACTCTCACATTTGGGACAGTTGGGCGGACGAAACGGGCAGTATAGGCAAGGCTTACGGCTATCAACTTGGTGTAAAGCATCGCTACAAGGAAGGTATGTTCGATCAGGTTGACCGCGTGTTGTACGACCTTAAAAACAATCCTGCAAGCAGACGTATCATTACGAACATTTACGTTCACAATGATTTGTCCGAAATGCACCTGTACCCGTGCGCATATTCCGTAACTTTTAACGTTGCCGGAGGAAAACTCAACGCGATTTTGAATCAGCGCTCCAACGATATGGCGGTAGCCAACAACTGGAACGTGGTGCAGTATGCAGTGCTTGTGCATATGTTGGCGCAAGTTTCAAATTTGCAGGTTGGGGAACTTGTGCACGTTATAGCCGACGCGCATATTTACGACAGGCATATCCCGCAGGTTGAAAGAATGCTCTGCGGCAAAGAACATCCCGCGCCCAAATTCGTTATCAATAAGGACGTTACCGATTTTTACAAGTTTACTGTTGACGACTTTGTTTTGGACGGTTACGAATACGAACCTTTTGCAGAAAAATTCGAAGTTGCAATTTAGCCGCACTCAATTTGAAGTCTGCAATCCGAAATGGCGTATCTTGTGTTACCTTCACGTAGTACTGTTGTGCAGTAAAAGAGTAAATCCGTTGGAGAATAAATTATGAATTTAATTGTAGTGGTAGACGAAAAATGGGGTATAGGCAAAAACAACGGTTTGCTGTTCCGTTTGCCCCGCGATATGCGCTTTTTCCGCGAAAAAACCGGCGGAAAAGTGGTTGTGATGGGGGCAAACACTTTTCGCAGTTTCCCAAACGGAGCTTTGCCGAATCGCATAAATATTGTGTTGGACGCAAGCGGCGCACGTCACGAGGGCGCCGTAACTGTTTCTACCGTTGACGAATTGGAGACGGAACTGCAAAAGTATAATTCGGACGACGTATTCGTTTGCGGCGGCGCGTCTTTTTATCAACTTATGTTGCCTCGTTGCAAAACCGCGTTTGTAACCAAAGTCGGCGCGGACGGCGGCGCGCAACTGTTTTTTCCTGATTTGGATCAACTTCCCAATTGGCAACTTGTTTTTCGGTCTGAACCTCAAAATGACAACGGCTACGAAATAACTTTTTGCACTTATCAAAACGTTGATATCTAAAAAGCGGCTTGACCGCTTTTTTTGTTGCCACGTATGCACATTTGTGCTACAATTCAACAAGTATTTAAGGAGTTACCGTGACAAAAGATAATACGCAACAATTGCAATCGGATAAAATGCGTGTGAAAGGCATAGGCAAATTGCTGACGGAAATGAGTCTGCCGGCAATATTTTCTATGCTTGTGCAAGCGCTGTACAATATCGTAGATTCATTGTTTTTAACAAATATCAGTTATATTTCCGACGGCTACAAAGGGTCTAATATAGGCATAGACAGTTTCAACGCCGTAAGTATCGTCATGCCGATGACGATGTTGGTTACCGCCCTTGCAATAGGTATAGGCGTTGGAGCAAACGCTTTTATTGCACGCAAACTCGGCGAAGGGAACCGCGATGCGGCAAATAAGGCCGCAAAAACAGCCGTAGTTATGGGATTGTTTTCTTGGGCGGTTTTGATTGTTCTGGCGTTTACGGTTTCTAAACCGTTTGTGGCGGCGTTTGTCAATAACAAAAACGCTTCCGACGTAGATTTCGTGGTTTCGCAAGGCGCAATGTATCTGACGATTTATCTTGCCGCAAGCGGCGGTTTTATCATAGATATAATTTTAGCGCGTATTTTGCAAGCCACCGGTAATATGAAAGTGCCGATGTTCAGTCAACTTATCGGTGCACTTACAAACATCGGTTTGGACGCGTTGTTTATCATGGTTTTCAAAATGGGCGTTTTGGGCGCGATTTTGGCAACCGTTATCGGTCAATGGTTGGCGGCCATTTTCGATTTGGCGTTTTTTGTGTTCAAAAAGCAGGACGTTTCCGTTTCGCTCAAAGGTTTCCGGTTTGAAAAAAAGTATTTCGGCGTAATTGCCAAAATCGGTTTGCCGGCGTTTGTAATGAACGCTATGGGTTCTGTAGTAACTATCATAATGAACGTAATGCTTCGCGATTATACCAACGGCATAACGGTGCTTTCGGCGTATTTCAAAGTGCAATCTTTTATCTTTATGCCGGTGTTCGGGCTTATGCAAGGCACTATGCCTATATTGAGTTACAACTACGGCGCAAATCAGCGAAAGCGCTTTAACAAAACTTTCAATTACGCGTTGTACGTGGCAATGGCGGTGCTGGCCGTGGGGTTGGTTATATTCCAAACTATGCCGGAAACGCTGATGTCTATATTTGAAAGCAAAACGGTCTCCGCAGGTCAAACGCAGGCGGAATTGGACGCTGCAAACGCAATTTTGGTAAAGGAAGGCGCGCATGCGTTCCGTTGTATTTCTATTTCGTTTATGCCTGCTGCGTTTTCTATTTTGCTTATCAATATGTTGCAAAGCATCAACTGTCCCGTTTCCAGTTTGCTTATGAGTTTGTCCCGTCAATTGCTGTTTCTTATCCCTTCGGCAATTCTGTTTAATATGTGGATGGGACAGCAGGGAATTTGGATATGCTATCCTTTTGCCGAAATAATGTCGCTCGTCGTATTTTCGGGATTTGCTGTAAACAATTACAAAAAGCAGTGGGCGTATAAGGAAAATCAATATGCGCAGCACTTGTTGGAGCAACCTTTGCAACAGGAAATTGAGCACGGCACGTGATTGTCTGTGCGGCAAAAAAACTTTTATCGGTAGTTCTTGATCCGACCGTCGAATTTTTCTCGGCGGTCTTAATTTTTCTTTAAGTGTTTTTTGATTTTGACGTGTAATCCATTATTGAGGTACACGTCATTTTGCCGTCGTGTTTTTATTGACGCTTGTTTTATCTCGCAATCATGCCGCATTCTATTTTATATAACTTGTACATATAATTTTACAAAACGATCGTGGGGTGGTGCAAGTTGGCTCAAAAGGAATTTACAGGGCTTACAACCGAGCAGGCGCAGGCTTATCTTGCAGAACAGGGAGAAAACGTTACGCAGCAGGCAAAGCGCAGCGGCTTTGCCAAAAAGTTTTTTTCGCAGTTCGGCGATTTGATGATAATAATTTTACTGGTGGCTGCCGCTTTGTCTTTTGCGTTAGCTATTTACAGCGGCGAAACGGCGGATATATTAGAACCGGTCATAATAGTTCTGATAGTTTTGGCCAACGCGTTTTTGGGCGCGTTTCAGGAGTTCCGCGCGGAAAAATCATTAGACGCGCTAAAAAGTTTGACTTCGCCCAAAACAAAAGTTTTTCGCGACGGCGAGCTGCGTTCGGAGGACAGCCGCACTTTGGTCGTCGGCGATATTTGCGTGTTCGAATCCGGCGACGTGGTAACTGCCGACTGCATTCTTAAAACTGCGGAAAGTTTTTTCGTCAATCAATCGGCTCTTACCGGCGAAAGCGTTCCTGTAGAAAAACGGTTGTTAAAGTCCGGCGGCAAAAACGACGACGGCAAAATTTTTTCCGGCAGTTTCGTAACAAAAGGGCGCTGCGTGGCGGAAGTCGTCGCAACCGGCGCCCATACGGAACTCGGCAAAATCGCGGGCATGCTTGCCTCCTCCCAAGCGATGCTTACGCCGTTGCAGCAAAAACTTAAACAACTATCCAAAGTAATAGGTATAGTCTGTCTTTCAGTATGTTTGGCGGTCTTGGTTATCGGCTTTGTCAAGGGCGTCAAACAGATGTCGCAGGGCGATACCTTGACGGGCGTTTTCATCAATATTTTTCTTACGTCCGTTTCTTTGGCGGTTGCGGCCATTCCGGAAGGACTGCCTGCGGTAGTTACCGTGGTGCTTGCAAAAGGAATAGAAAAAATGGCGTCCAAAAACGCCGTCGTCAAACGTTTGACCGCTGTAGAAGCGCTGGGTAGCGCTACGGTAATCTGCTCGGACAAAACGGGCACTCTGACGCAAAATAAAATGACGCTTGTGGGTATATACGACGGAGAGTACCGCATTGCAAAAAATATTCCGCAGGACGATTTCAATTTGCAGGCATACTGTTGGTGTTGCGACGCCGTCAAAAACGAGCAAGGATGGCTTGGTGATCCGACGGAAATCGCCGTCACAAGCGTGTTGCAAAATCCCAAACAGGCGCTACGTTTGTACGAGATACCATTTGACAGTAACCGAAAACTGATGACAGTGGTAGTAAAGTGCGACGGCAGGTATTATTCGGTAACTAAGGGAAGTTTGGAAGCTATGCGTTGCGCGGCTAATTATTCCCGGTTTGAAAAACAATACCGACTGTACACCAAACGCGGTTTGCGGGTGTTGGCGTTATCTGTAAAGGAAGTGCAACACAGTTTTCCACGAAGCGCCGCTTTGGAAAACGATTTGAATATCAAGGCTCTTTTCACTATAGTAGATCCGCCCCGTAGCGAAGCGGTAAGCGCCGTAGCCACGTGCAAAAGCGCGGGTATCCGTCCGGTAATGATCACGGGAGACAATTTGGATACCGCTACGGAAATTGCTAAAAATCTCGGCATTATGCAGGCGGACGACAAGGCTGTGGACGGCGACACGCTTTCAAGTTGGTCGGACGGTCAGTTGGAGGAAAACGTGTCTCAAATCGCCGTTTACGCCCGCGTAACGCCTGCCGACAAATTGCGTATTGTCAACGCTTGGAAAAAGCGCGATGCCGTGGTGGCAATGACGGGCGACGGAGTAAACGACGCTCCCGCTTTGAAAAACGCCGATATCGGCTGCGCCATGGGCAGCGGGACCGAGGTAGCAAAGGACGCTTCCGATATCATATTGACGGACGACAATTTCGCAACGATCGTAGACGCCGTATCTTTGGGCAGAAGCGTCTACGAAAATATCAAAAAGTCCGTTACGTATTTGCTTACTTGCAACATAGGCGAAGTTTTGTCTGTATTTGTTGCGCTGCTTGTTTGGAACGTATCGCCGCTTACGGCAATGCAGCTGCTGTGGATAAATTTGGTGACGGACGGGTTGCCGGGATTGGCTCTCGGCATATACAAACAGGAAGACGACGTGATGAAACGTCCGCCAAAAAAGAGCAGCGAAACTTTTTTCAGCGGCGGCGGAGGCAGGCAAATCGCTTTCGGCGGAGTGTTGTTTGCCGCGGCAACTTTGGGCGGATATGCAATAGGCAACCGTCTGGACGCCGCGTCCGCTTGTACTATGGCGTACCTCATTTTGTCAATGTCGCAACTGTTTTACGTATTGGAAATGCGAAGTCGCCGCTGTATTTTTACCGGAGGCATAACTCCGTTTATGATGGCAAGTTTCGGTATATCGGTAGCTTTGGTAGGAGTTGTTGCTTTTACGCCCGCGTTCAGAGATTTGTTCGGTCTAACGCTTATGCCCGCGTATATGTACTTTGTCGCTTTGGCGCTCTCTTTGCTGCCTACCGTCGCCAAAGAACTCCGCAGGTTCGTCGTTTACGTTGCGTCTAGAAAGCGCGGCAAAAAATATTTATAGGCAAGTATTACGTTTTTTCTTGTAAAACTCGCAACTATTTGGTACAATGTCTACAAATAATTCTAAGTTACTCGGACGGTACCAAATGCAATCGGAAAAACTGCAAAAGGTTTTTGAAAATGCCTATATGTTTGCCAATCAGTTGCGGGTTTCCAACTTAAAGGCGGAACACATTCTTTTTGAACTTGCCAACGTGGATAGCGAGGCCAAGGACATTTTGGCGGAGTTCGGGCTTACTAAGAAAAATCTTGAACCCAAGCAAACCGGTTTGGGAGGACCTATCAGTAACTCTACGGAAATTCAGGAACTGAATTCCCGAGCCACATATTTTGCCGAGCAACTTTGCGAAAAGGACGTCAGTTGCGTGCACGCGTTGTTGGCTATCCTTACAATGAAGGACAGTTACGCCTACGGCAAAATAGAATATCTTTTGGAACAACAGGGCTACACGACTCAGCAATTGTACGAGCGCATCGTGCAAAGTATCCCCAACAAGGATAAACTGCGCGAGTTTGTGCGCGATCCGCAAATTGACGAGCATCGCAACAACTACTATTCAAATACGGATACATTGGAACTCGGCGCGGAAAAAACGTACAAAAGCCAATCCGAGTTTGGGTTGGATCTTACCGAAAAGGCTTTGGCGGGCGGGTTCGACCCCGTTATAGGACGCGACGCGGAAACGTCGCGCGTTATACAAACGCTGACGCGCCGTACCAAAAATAACCCCGTGCTTGTGGGCGAAGCAGGCGTAGGCAAAACCGCCGTGGTGGAAGGATTGGCTTTGAAAATCGCGCAGGGGCACGTTCCGGCGGAGTTGCAAGGCAAACATATCGTGGAGTTGGATCTTGCCGGAATGGTTGCCGGTACCCGGTACCGCGGAGACTTTGAGGAACGGCTGAAAGATACCGTACAAAAGGTAATAAACGCCGGTAATATAATTTTATTTATAGACGAGATACACAATATCGTCGGTGCCGGCGGCTCCGGCGAAAGGGCTATGGATGCGGCGGAAATTTTGAAACCGGCGTTGGCGCGCGGACAATTACAAATTGTCGGTGCGACCACAACTGCGGAGTACACGCGTTATATCGAATCCGATCCCGCGCTCGAACGTCGTTTTCAGCCGATTACCGTAGCAGAACCGTCCAAGGAGATGGCTATACAAATCGTCAACGGTGTTAAATCCAAATACGAAACTCATCACGGTGTGGAAATAACCGACGAAGCTATAAAAGCCGCGGTGCAATTGTCCGTTCGGTATATAACCGACAGATTTTTGCCGGACAAAGCGTTGGACGTCATTGACGAAGCGTGCAGCCGTCTCAAAATCAACGCTTTTGCCGTGCCCGAGCGCTTGGTGGAACTAACTACGCAGCTTAACACGCTAAAACGTAAAAAAGATTTGGCAATTGCCGTCGGCGACAGCGCTCAGGTGGAAAAACTCAACAAGCAGTACAACGATTTGTATTTCGAGTACGAGTATGAACAGTCGGACTACGAACGCGAACTTGCCGAATACCGTTGCAAATTGACGGCGGAAGACGTAAGATTTGTAATATCGCAAATGACGGGCGTGCCCGTTGCGCAGATTTCCCGCGAGGAACGCGACAAACTCGTCAATTTGGAAAAAGAACTGCAAAAACGCGTTATAGGTCAACAACAGGCGGTAAGCGTGGTTTCGCTTGCTGTGCGCCGTCAGCGCGCAGGACTTAAAGATCCCAACCGACCCATCGGCAGTTTTATTTTCGTGGGACCTACGGGCGTAGGAAAAACGGAACTCACCAAAGCGCTTGCAGAGTGTCTGTTCGGCGACGACAGCGAAGTTATCCGAATGGATATGTCGGAATATATGGACAAACAGTCTACGGCAAAACTTATCGGCGCTCCTCCGGGGTACGTCGGTTACGAGGAACGCGGGTATTTGACGGAGCAAGTTCGTAAAAAACCTTACAGCGTGGTATTGTTTGACGAGATCGAAAAAGCCCACCCCGACGTATTTAATTTGTTATTGCAAATTTTGGACGAAGGCAGACTTACCGATTCTCACGGCAAAACTGTAGACTTCCGCAATACGGTCATTATCATGACCAGTAATATCGGCGTTGCGAACGAACAAGCGCAAAAAATCGGTTTTGGACCAACGGACAATTACGCTCAAATGCGCGACGACGTAGAGCACGCTCTCAAAAACTTTTTCCGTCCCGAGTTTCTCAATCGCGTTGACGAAGTGGTAGTATTCAACTACTTGGGACAAAACGAAACTTTCAAGATCACGGAATTGCTTTGTTTCAATTTGTACAAGCGGCTTAAAGGCACCGTCAACTTGAAGTTTACAGACAACGCTTTGAAGCAAATAGCGGCGGAAGGCTTTGATAAAAACTACGGCGCGCGTCCGTTAAAACGCACTATTCAGCGTCGCGTTGAGGACGTGTTGGCGGAAAAACTGCTTACAGGTGAAATCAACCGCGGTGAGACCGTTATCGTAGACGCCGTACACGGCGAAATTCTTATCCGCAAAAAAGTTTTGCAAAACGCATAGAAATAATACGAAATAAAAGCAGACCGTTTATCGGTTTGCTTTTTTTGTCGCAACGCGTATCCGTATCGATGCCGAAGTAATTTATGCTCGGTTTTTTGTCTGAAATTTATCGCAGATGCGGAAAATTGCAAACGCAGTTGATTTTGCAATTGCAAACGCTATAGGGCTCAATTGACGTAAAGTTGCGTATATTTTATAGAACTGTATTGAATTTTCCGTAAAACTGTGCTATAATATTATCGGGTAAAAATCCGTAATAGGTTTCCGTCTGTACGATGACCGTTTGCTGGGTTTACTTAATCCATATGGGAGGCTTTACTATGAAACTGGAAATCACGTCCAAAAACTATCGCGTTTCGGAAAGGTTGGAGCAGATTCTCTCAGCCAAACTCAAAAAATTGGACAAATATTTTCCCGACGGCGATACGCCTTGCAAGGTGGTGCTTACGGATCTCGGCCGGCAAAGCAAAATGGAAATTTCCATTTCTTACCACGGCACTTATATCCGCTCGGAAGTTACGGGCGATACTATGTACTACAATATCGATACCTGTTTGCCAAAGTTGGAGCGTCAACTTGTAAAGCACCGCGAAAAACTCAACAAGTCGCACAAATTGCCGGAAAAACCTTCCGAGTACGAATTTGTTTCGGAAGTTGAGGTGGAACCCGTAACTATTGCTAAAACCAAGCGCTTTGAAGTGTCTTGTATGACGGCTTTGGAAGCTGCGGAAAATATGGATATGTTGGGACACGATTTCTATTTGTTCGTAAACTTAGAAACGGGCAACGTAGAGTCTGTCTATCGCAGAAAGGACGGCACGATAGGTTTGTTACAACCGTACAAAAACTAACGAATATATATCGGAGCAAAAATAATGAACGTATTGTCAATCTTGGCGGAGAGTTTTGCCGATTCCAGTTTTGCAAGGCTGTTTACCGAAATGAACGCGGCGACTATAATTCTGTTCGTGCTCGGTATCATCTTCTGCGCGGTGGAAATGTGCATTCCCGGCTTCGGGGTATTCGGCATAACCGGTACTTTGATGATAATTGCCGGAATCGTGGTGCGCATAGTATGCGGCGGCGATTTGATGATGCTGCTGTATATGATTGTTATCGCTTTGGTTCTTTTTGTATTGATGTTTTTTGTGTTCAGCAAACTGATAACCAAAAGCCGACTTAGAAAAACGCCTATTTTCAGCGTCGATCCGACGGTGTCGGAAGACAAGACCGAAGGTACCAAAGACTTTTCGTATTTGTTAGGCAAAACGGGTGTTACTCAAACGCCGTTGCGCCCGGTAGGGAAAGCAACTTTCGAAAACGAATCCGTGGACGTCGTTGCGCGCGACGGATATATCGTTCAAGACGCTGAGATAACGTGCGTTCAGGTCGAAGGCTCTCGCGTTGTTGTAGTTGAGAAAAAATAGCCGTACTGTCAAGCGGCAAAAAATGAATATATGCACGTATGTGCAAAAGGAGACGTAAAAAATGTTGAATTTGTTGGCTTTTGCCGAAACGTTCCCTTGGTGGGGAATCGTTCTTATAGTTGCGGCGGTTTTGCTGCTCATATTGCTTATTTTCCTTCCTATCGGCACGTATTTTATTGCGGCCGTTTCCGGAGCGCACGTTTCTATGGGCAGGCTTATAGGTATGAAGATGCGCCGCATCAAGTACCGTATGCTTATAGACGTTTACATTCGCGCTAAAAAAGCCGGACTCAGTATCGATATTGCCGAGTTGGAGTCTCACGTTATGGCGGGCGGTAATATCAGTAACGTAGTAAACGCGCTTATTTCGGCGCACAGCGCAAATATCGATTTGTCGTTGGCCTCGGCCAAAGCGATCGACCTTGCTGGCCGCGACGTGTTAAATGCAGTTAAGGTTTCCGTCAATCCCAAAGTTATCGAAACTCCGGTTATTTCCGCTATTGCCAAAAACGGTATCGAACTTCGCGTCAAAGCGCGCGTTACCGTTCGTGCAAATATTTCCCGTCTTATCGGCGGCGCCGGCGAGGAAACCATCATTGCCCGCGTAGGCGAAGGTATAGTAACCACAGTAGGCTCGGCGGAGTTCCACAAAGAAGTTTTGGAAAACCCCGATCTTATCAGTAAAACCGTGCTTAAAAAAGGTCTTGACGCGGGTACCGCGTTTGAAATTTTGTCCATCGATATCGCCGACGTGGACGTGGGCAGAAATATCGGCGCTCAGTTGCAAATGGATCAGGCGGAAGCCGACAAACGTATTGCGCAGGCTAACGCAGAGGAACGCCGCGCTATGGCTATTGCAACCGAACAGGAAATGAAAGCTCACACGCAGGAAATGCGTGCCAAAGTCGTCGAGGCGGAGGCGGAAGTTCCCCGTGCAATGGCGGAGGCATTCCGCAACGGTCGTTTGGGCATAATGGACTACTACAATATGCAAAACATACAGGCGGATACCGCAATGCGCAACGCTATCTCCGGCAACGGCGAAGGCAACGGCAAGGGCGGCAAAAAATAACGTCGTAATTACGTAGGTAAAAATGTCAAACTTATTACTTTTCGGCGATGTCGACGGCGTCGGAGAAATAATTGCATTTTCGGCAGTATTGCTGTTTACGTTTATTGTAGTCGTATTGGCGGCGGTATTTTGCGTAAGGGCAGCAAAAAGAAGAACGGCGCGGGAGCGACAGCAAATGGAAGCAACGGTTAAATCTTTTCAAGATGCCGCAGCAAAAAAGCAAAATGCTGATATGCGGCAAAAAAACGAACGTATTGAAAAATTGCGGTCCAACTCTCCGCAGGAGACGACGCATTCTCATATCGGTGACAGAATAGTTTCTAATTCCGACGGGCATACGCACGTTGCCGGAGAGGAGGAACTATACGACAAAATTGTCGGCTCTTTGGGTGACGTTTCCGACGAGGGGTGCAACGATTTGGACGGCGTGCGTTTCATAGTGGACGATATTGCGTACCAAAGCAAGTCGCAATCTGCCGACTACACTGCAATTGCAAAGGCAATCGTGATGGGTGACGTGATAAACAATCCCCGCTTCAAAAGCGGTTTCCGTAAAAAATAAAACTGCAGTACGCGTGAAAAGCGGAATCTGTTTTTGCGGAGAACAATAATATAAAAAGCGACGGAATATCCCGTCGCTTTTTTAATATTTTTTTGTAAGCGTGGCAGCCGAAACGGCGTCAAGTTGATCGGTTTCGTTTCGGTAGAAACCCGAGGTCACTTTTTGTCCGGCGCGCCTAAGTAGGAATTTACCAATGCAATATACTCGTCTTTCGTAATTGCGTTTGCATCCAACAGGCTGCGCAAAGTTTGTATCTTTTTCATGTTGTTGGAACTGACGTTTTCGGTAGAGGATCCGTAAGTGCGGTCCAATATATCTCTTACGGATTTCGTGTCGTCCGGTACGTACTCGGAAGTTTTCGACTCTGCCGCAGGTTCGTCTACGGTAGGCTTGATTTCCGGTTCCGCAACCCAAATTCTGTCGTTAGTGTCGTTGTGAACGGTGGTGTCGGCAGCAGCGTCGGCAATTTCGTATGCGGGAACGTTACTGACGGGAGGTATGGGTTGTTCGGTGGTTTTGGCAACTTTCTTTTTGTCTTTCAGTACTAAACCGAGGATCAAAAACAGCAGTAGGAATGCACTTGCAACTCCGAGTGCTATCATAAAAGTGATTTGTTTGTCACCGAATATATCTTTGGCGCACATTTCTACAAGTACGGCGAACGTCAGTATGCCCAGTATACCCAAAATGCATGCAAAATTGTGGAAACCTTGTTTGCCTTTGTACGGTTTGGAAAACAACACCAACATTGCCAAAAACATAAGGATTGCAGGTACCAAAAACATCACTGCTACAACAAGCACTCCTCCCCAAGGGCCGTCCTGCGGCAAAAAGGATACTTTGGGCACTATATTGTTGCTTACGTTGTGTCCCCAACCGTTAAACGGTTCAAACATATTGCTGCCGAAAATCGGCAAAAGCAGCATTACTGTTGTCGCAAGCAGCACAACGGCGTAAATCAGTGCCAACATCGCCGACGCAATTTGAAAAGTTCTGCGCGCTCTCATAATAAACCTCGTGTACGTATGTATTTGGGGCAAAGGCGTAAGCCGAGCCCCTGTATATTTATAGTACAAAGTATTATACCCTATAAATTCTCTTTTTGCAATGTTTTGCGTGTATTTTGCGCATTTTAGCGCTATTTTGGCGCGCTTTTGCAGCAGTTGTGCGTTCGCGTTACCGGCGCATTTCAAGCGTTTGCAAATTTCTGCGCCCGTCGTTTGGCGGCATTTTGTCTTTTGCTCGTTATTTTGCGAGAATTTCACCATCGTCTATTTGCGCGTCGGATACGACGTAGTTATCTTTGTCTACGCCGATAAGCACAATGCCGTTGGCCGTAGCGGTGTGCTTCCCTACGTTTGCGCCGTCAAAGCAAACGTCCAAACTGCCTATCGCAACGCTGTCGCCTTCCAATACTCCTTCCAAAGTTCCGGGATTGTTTATTCTTGCCTTGGTCGTGCCGTCAAAAATTTTATTGTCTACCGATACTCCCGCAACGCAGATTTTTTTCGGAGCAACGTACCCCTGCGCGTATTCGGACAGCACGTAGTTTTTTGCGTCGTCTCCTTTCAGACAAATATTCGCCGTCATCACGTTTTGGTATCCGGCATTTTTAGTGGTAAAGTACATTGTGTCGCATTCTGCGGAAACGTCGTCGTTTTCCAGCACTCCGTCCAGTATCAGTTTGGGGTTGGCCAACGTGTTGGTTTGGTCGTACTCTTTTGTGACGGTATTTGCAATTCGCACAAGTTTGGGCAGAACCGTCAATCGGGCGGTATTATAGTGCATTTCGTAGCCGTCCGGCTCCTGTCCGCAAAACTTCATTTCCCACACCCCCACGTCGGTGCAGTCGTTTGCGCGGCATTCAAAGTTACATCCAAGCGTTTCCGCCGTTTCTCCGCACACAAAGCCTTCCGTTTGACATAAAATTTGCGGCAGTTCGTCGCCGTACGTTATAACGACGTCGGGCGCGCTTACCGTCAACACGGGATTTTTAACGTCCAGCGTTTTGCTTTGGCGGCATTTTCCGCATATGGCTTTTACGTTTGCTTTGCCAGCTGCGTCGGGCGTGTAGACAAAGGTTGCCGCGTTGCCGTCATACGTAGTTTCGGCGGCTTTTTGTCCGTTTACGTACCAAGTTACCGTGTCGCCTTTTTTAAGTTCTTTGGAAGCGTAAGTCAGCGTCTGTTCCGTTCCTCGGCGTATTTCCGCAGGGGCGGATATCTCTCCCATGGCGGTTACGCGTCCGTTACGGGCGCCGCCGGCTATCAACAGCCCCAAGACCGTTGCAACCACTGCAAGAACTACTATTATGCCTATGGCAAGGCTAATGCGTTCTCCGCGCGTTTCCGCGTTTACGGTTTTGTTCTTTTCTTTCATAATTGACCTCCTGCGCCTAGTATGTAAAAATCGGTTCGGTGTTATGCAATTATGCGCCGGCGTGTATTTGTTTTTGTGGGAATTTTGTCTGCGCCGCATGTTCGTTTGTCTGTAGTTTGCTGCAAATACTCCGCTTGTCGTTTCCGTTTTTTCCGTCAGTCAAGCAGAGACGAAGTTTATATTGACCCAATATGTTGTGTTTTAACGTTTGCTTGCGCCAACAGTTTGTGTCTTCGCAGTAAAAATGAAAATAATATCTATAAATAATTTCAAAAAGGTATTGTTTTTTTTATCTGCGTATGATACAATAAGTCCGTAACTTGTTTGAGGTTTTCTTTATTACGTATTGGGGAGAATTTGATGCGGACCGTCGCTTCGATAAAAACAATTTGTTGCACAGCACCCACCTCAACTCGCAGCGTTTGCGTTGCGAACAAGTTTTCAGCCGTAATTTTGGTTGTTATGTCTGGCGTTGCCCGTTTGGGGCTGTAAGCGTCAGGCTTTTTTGTTGAAAAAATAAAAAGGAGAAAAAAGATGAAAAAACTACTCAAAATTTTGATCGTCGTTTTTGCAGTGTCCGTGTTGGCATTGACGCTTGTCGCCTGCTCGGATCCTTGCGCCGATGGTCACGCTTGGGATAAGGGCACCGTCAATAAGGCTGCAACCTGCACCGAAAAAGGCGAAATGACCTACAAGTGCCTTAACTGCGACGAAACCAAAACGGAAGAGATCGCAGCGCTTAACCACGATTGGGATTTGGAAAACAAGACCGGCGATACCGCGACTTGCACGCAACCCGGCACCGCAACCGTATCCTGCAAACGCACGGGCTGCAATGCGACCGATCAGGTTGCAACAGAAGCGCTCGGTCACGATTGGAACGGAACTTGGACAACGACGGCAACTTGCTTGCAAGACGGAACAAAAACTCTTGTTTGTTTGCGTACCGATTGCGACGATCGTTCCGATACCGGTACTAAGACAGAAAATGATCCTGCCCTCGGTCACCAATGGGACGAAGGCTCCGTAACGACGGATCCCACTTGTACGGCAGCCGGCGTAAAAACTTTTACCTGCACCCGCACGGGGTGCGACGGCACTCCCAGCCCCGCTACCAAGACGGAACCTGTCGAGGCTCTCGGACACGAATATGCTGAAAACAAGTGCGTTCGTTTTGACGTCTGCGGACACGAAATGAGCGAAGCGGACGTTTTGGCCGCTTTCAATGCTTTGGAAAAACCTGCAGAACCCGCATACGGCGCTTCTGTTACGTTACTTAAAGGAACGTTCAAACTTACCGGTGAAATTACCAAAATCGTAACTGCATACAGCGCAAACTACGGCAACATAACCGTAGATATCAATGTAAACGGTACGACTATTCAGGCTTACCGTATGGTTGCCGGCGAAGGCGTTGAAGGTATTGCAACGCTTAGCGTAGGCGATACTATCACGGTTGTCGGTACTCTCAAACATTTCTACGGCAGTTCTTGGGTCGCTGAGTTTGATTCGGGTTGCTTGCTTAAATCCGTAACCAAAGTTCAACGCACGGTTACTTGGACGTACGACATTGCCAATACTACGGTTGCTTTGGCGGACGGTACGGCTACGTTGCCCACGATGGTGGACGGCGGCTCCTCCGTTTCCTTCAAAGTTACTCCCGCAGAGGGCAAACAAGTCCTTTACGTAAAAGCTAACGGAACGGTGGTGGAAGTTGACGGCGACACTTACACGGTAATTGTTGCAGAAGATACTGAAATTGAAATCGCCGTAGGTCGCGAAGGTATGCCTTTGCCCGCTTTGCTTACAAAATTGGATTTGTCGGATAAGGAAAAGGCTTTCCGAACCGACGCGTCTAAAGTAAGTTCCTACGCTCTCACTACGACGTTTAGTGTTTCCGACAACGGATATACTTGGAATTTTGCCGGCTTCAATAATAACAAATGGGGCTGGGATATGATCAAAACCATCGGTAAAAACGTTACGACGCCTGCTGTCGGCGGAACTGTTTCCGCAACGTTTGCCGAGGAAATAACCAGTATTGTCGTAAATGCAAGCGCAATCAGCGGTTGTACTGCAACAATCAAATTGGAAGTATTGAAAGGCGGCAACGTGATTTATACGTACGAAAGCGGCAACGTTCCTGCAAACGTGGGCAAAATCACTATTCCTGTCAACGCTTACGAAGCAAATTGCGAATACAAATTGTCTGTGTACGGAGTTAATGACTCCGCTACTAACGGCGGCGTTTTGGTATACGATATTTCCTACTACGCAATCGAGTGCGACCACGCTTGGGGCGAAGCAAACGTTATTGACCAAGCAACTTGCACAACGCCCGGCAAGCAGTCTCAGACCTGCTCCAACTGCGAAAACACAAAGATCTCCGTTATCCCTGTGTCCGACGTTCACTCCTTTATGGATGCTGACAAAAACGTTACCGGAACTCCTGTAAAAGCGGAAACTGCAGCCGGCGCAAACGAACTCGGTAACCATGCGTATTATCTGTGCACGGTGTGCAACCACTACTTTGCGCAAACAGGCGCCGAAAACGCTTGGGTAGACCTCGGCGAAGATGCCGATGCGGCTCTTGCGGCAGTAAGGATTCACAATGATACGCACATAAATTTGACTTACACTTCGGATAACGCAGGCAATCACAGTGTAACTTGCGGAGACTGCACTTATACGACGACGGAGCCTTGCGATACCAACGGAGAGGATAACGCTTGCAGCAAGTGCGGATATAAAAATGAAAGCGCTACATATGTGGCAGTAAGCGTAACTTATGTTGTAGACGGAGGAGAAGCGGCAGCAGACGCTCCTGCAAATCTGGAACTTACTTGGAAGGACGGGGAAAAGAATACGTTGCCTACGGCGCCCAACAGTTTGGAATGCGGCAAGACCTACTACATTTCGTTGAACCTCAACGACAAGTTCACTCTTGTATCCGTAAGTATTGCGGGAACCGCAGATACGGAATCCAAGGCTGAGTACGAAATTGCAGTAGCAGCCGGCGCTACAGATGCTATAAACGTTGTTGTGACTGTAACTACGGTTGCACCTGAAACGACGACTGTCGCGTTGGATTTGGCGTTTACAAGTACCGATACTACTTATGCCGGTACATGGAACAGTAGCTATGCTAGCCGTGAACTTACGTTCGACAAGGAATCTGTAACCGGAAAAATTGTTTTGGCTTCCGCTAACAAACAGACGTCTAACATTACTGATGTTCCTGTTTCAAAAACAAAGGCTATGACTATTTCCGTAGAAGGAAAATCTATTGTCGGTTTGAAACTTACTTTCACGCAATGGACTACAAAAGCACTTGGTACTATTACTTTGACTTTGTCTGACGGCACAACAGTGACGGGAACTAATGAGTTTACACAAACATTCGATTTGTCTGCATATGACAATATCACCAGCATATCGGTAGCTAGTTCTGATACAAGCAATCAGGCAGGTATTGCGGCAGTAGAATTGATTGTTAAATAGTCAATATATAATTCAGTCATAAGAAAAAATTCAGGTCGGAATAATTTCCGACCTGTTTTTTCTATATATGTCGTGCGTTTACTGCGAAGGTATTTGGCGTAGTATAGTTGTTTTTGAGCACAAACCAATTGATATTTCGTATGATATGTTTTGTCCTCATAAATGCTTGAAAACGTACTTATTTCGTAAAGTTCGTGTATTTGCTTCAAACGTTCCGCTATTGCCAACGCAAAACGAGCAAAATGCGTATATCACTTTGTGAAATACGCATTTTTTGAAAATTGCAGTCGTAATATTTTTTACTCGGCGTCTTTGCTGCCGGTTGTACGGTTTACGTAATCCTTGCAGTAGTGGGCTGTTTCGCAGTCGTCGCAGGGCGTAACCGTTATTTGTCCCAGTTTGCAGCATCCGCAGCCGTTTTGCATATTGTGGTGTTTGCATGCGTGCACGTCGCACAGTATCGTTTGTTGATTTTTCATTCCATACCTCCTAAATTTGTTATGTACTATGGTTGTATATGTGTGAGATATTTTTTTAATCGTCTTCTTGCAAAAAACTTTGTTTTGTACTATTATGCCCCAATGCGTTCAAATTCATACGTCCGCGCCTGTTGACACGTTGCCGACTGTTGTTGTAAAATAATATCGACAACACACAAACGTTCGCGTCGCTGTCGGGCGACGTCATTTCGAGCGTAGCCGCAGGCGCAGTCGAGAAATCCAGCGTAGCGCATCATTTTGTCATCTCGACCGAGGACTGTTTTTGCCGAAGTGCGGTATGGGCATTGCCCGACTTCTAGACTGTCACCGTGTGAGAGGTCTAGCGAAACGCGTCCTTAGTTCGTTTTGCTGTCGTTGGATGTCTAGGCTTTGCTAGACGTAACGTCGCCTTACGGCGATGTCGGGGTTCACTTACTCTTTGGCTCGGCTGAGGACACAAAGTAGCGCAACATTATTGGGAGGTAATTTATGAAAGTATTGCTTTTAGCAGACGTAAAAGGTCAGGGCAAAAAAGGTGAGATAATAAACGTTTCCGACGGATACGCTAACAATTTTTTGTTGAAAAAGGGTCTTGGTACGGTGGCAACCGCCGATACGATCAACAGCGTTGCGATACACGATAAGGCGGTACAAAAACAGAAAGAAGCCGAACGCGCCGAAGCGTATCGCAAGGCGCAGGAACTAAAAGGAAGCGTGGTGCGCCTCACTGCTGCCAAGGGCGCAAACGGAAAAATGTTCGGAAGTATCACCAACAAGGAAATTGCCGAAGAACTGGGAAAACTGGGCTACTCCGTAGATAAAAAGCAAGTTATCTTAAAGGAACCTATCAAACGCAGCGGCGAATACGTCGTCAACGTCAAGATGTATGCGGAATTGTCCGTACCCGTAACGGTAGTTGTAGAGTAGCGCTCGGGCTCGGTCGCGGTACGTTGGCGCGCTGAATACTTATTTTGTTGATTGGTACTTGAAGCCAAAAATTTGAAAACCCACCGCTTAATGTTTTTTACTTGTCGGCAGTGTAAACAAGTATGTCTTTATGTCATCTTTACCGAGGCCGATTTTGCCGTGTGTAATCTAACGTGGCGTAAAGTTCTGTTTAACAGTCCTTGCTGCTTCATTATTTACTTTATCTACTGTTTTCCACAACGTCATCTCGACCGAAGCGGAGAGATCTGGCAAAACGTTCCAATATTTTGCGTTGATGCCGCCAGATGTTATAGCTACGTTCGACATGCACCGATGCGGACTTCGCTCGTTCGGTGGAGAACATATGTACAGCGTTTCAAAAAAAGACTGCTTTTGCAGCCTTTTTTGCTTGTGCACAAAATACCCCAAATCGTTTGACAATTTTCGACCTCTAATTTATAATCTATTCAAGTTGCCCAAGGCAAACAATTTTTATTTTATATATGAGCGTGTCGTTTGCGCTAGCCGTGAGATGCGGCACCGTATATGAGTGTTTGTATGCACTCGTCGTGAAATGCGGCAGTATGTAAAATATTTTTTGTGAGGCCTGTATTGGGTAATTTTTTTTTACAATATTGAAGGAACGGAGGTCGTCATGAACGAGAAAAATACCACCCTCAAAACTGCAAACGCCGTTGGCTATGCGGAAACTGCGCGCGATAATATAATAGAAGTTAAAAACGTGCATAAGTCCTACGACGGTAAGCCCGTGGTAAAAAACGTTTCGCTTTCCATAAAGCGCGGTGAATTTGTGACGCTTCTGGGACCTTCCGGCTGCGGCAAAACGACTACCCTTAGAATGCTTGCCGGATTCGAGCAACCTACCGAGGGAGTAATTTTGTTCAACGGTCAGGATATCACCAAACTGCCGCCTCACAAGCGTAACATCAATACCGTTTTTCAAAAGTACGCCTTGTTTCCGCATCTGACGGTATTCGGCAATATAGCTTTCGGACTCAAACTCAAACGGGTAAAAGACGGCGAGCCTTACGTAGACAAAAAAGGTAATACCGTGCAAAAAATGCGCAAACTTACAAAAAGCGAAATTACGGATAAAGTAAACAACGCCTTAAAAATGGTGGACCTCGAAGACTACGGTCACCGTTCCGTCAACTCGCTTTCCGGCGGACAGCAGCAGCGCGTTGCCATTGCGCGCGCTTTGGTAAACGAACCGGAAGTTCTTTTGCTAGACGAACCGTTGGGCGCGTTGGATCTTAAAATGCGCAAAGATATGCAATTGGAATTGATGTCCATGCACCAACAATTGGGTATAACTTTTGTATATGTCACGCACGATCAGGAAGAAGCGTTGACGATGTCGGACAAGATTGTCGTAATGAAAGACGGCGTTATTCAGCAAATCGGCACTCCTACAAAAGTGTATGACGAGCCTGCAAATGCCTTTGTGGCGGATTTTATCGGCGAGTCGAACATTCTGTCCGGCACAATGGTAAAGGACTGCTGCGTGGATATTTCCGGCCATAAATTCGAGTGTGTGGACAAGGGCTTCAAACATAACGAACCGATCGACGTCATTATTCGTCCGGAAGATATCAAAATAGTCGCGCCTGACGACAAGCAATGTTTGATCGAGGCGGAAGTGGTCACATGCGTGTTTAAGGGCGATCATTATCAAGTGACGGCTTTGACGCTCGGCAGCGAAGAACGCAACGAAATTATCATTCACGACAACGTCAAAGTAGACGAGGGCGACAAAATCGGGCTGTATATCAAGCCTTTCGATTTTCACATCATGCACAAGTCTCGCATTATCAACACGTTTAGCGGCGAAATGTACGACAAAAACGTTGTTGCGTTTTGCGGCGGCCGTTTCGAGTGTGTAAGCGATTTGGAGGAGACTACTCCCGTCACCGTAACGGTAGATTTTGACGACGTGGAATTGACTGACGACGAAGAAGACGGAACGATCGGCGCAACGGTAATCTCGTCTATTTACAAGGGCAGTTACTGGCAATACATCGTACGCACGGATACATACGACGACTTTTTTGTGGATAACGATTACGAGTGGACTTTGCAGGACCGCGTAGGTATCAAAATCGCTCCCGAAAAAATTATCGTTACGCCTGTCCCCAAGCAGGAAGAGGAGGTGACAAATGAAGAAAAAGACCGTTAAACTCCGCTTTTCCCGCAAGGCGCTGGCGTACCCTTACATGGCGTTTTTGCTTATTTTCGTCGTGGTGCCTTTGGTAATAATTCTGATCAATGCATTTTTGACTGACGACGGCAAACTGACTTTCCAGAACTTTGCGGAGTTTTTCAGCGACGCAGGCGGCGGACTTACCGTTTTGGGCAACTCGCTTGTTATCGGACTTGTGACGACGCTCATTTGTCTTGTCATAGGTTATCCCGTGGCGTATCTTCTTGTAAAGTATCACGCAAGCAGCAAGGTTTTGGTGCTGTTATTTATATTGCCGATGTGGGTAAACTTTCTTATCCGCACGCTTTCCACCAAAGCTATATTTTTGGCATTGGACGTGCCGCTCGGGATGGGTACGGTGCTGTTCGGCATGGTGTACAACTACTTGCCGTATATGATTTTGCCGCTGCACACTACGCTTGCTTCCATAGACCACAGTTATATCGAGGCGGCGGAGGATCTTGGCGCGGATAAGTTTACCGTTTTTGTTAAAACCGTTCTTCCTTTGTCCGTACCGGGAATACTAAGCGGAGTAACAATGACGTTTATTCCGGCAATTTCCACCTTTGCCATTTCGGAAATTTTGTCCAGTAGTAAAATCTATTTGTTCGGCGACGCAATCAATATGCATTTTTCCAAAACCACAAACAGTTTCGGCGTAGGCAGCGTAATGAGTTTGGTGATGTTGGTTTTGGTTATTATCGCCAACGTAGTCGTAAACATTGTCAATAAAGAAGAGGAGGTAAAGAGCGCGCTATGAAAAAGTCTAAACTTGCCCGTATTTGCGCCGACGGTTACCTCGGCTTAGTGTTGGCGCTGATGTACTTGCCGATATTTTTGATAATAGTGTACAGTTTTTCCGGCACTAGTAATTTCAGTTTCAAAAACGGCTTTACTTTCGATTCATACCGCGCGTTGTTTGCAGGCGACGCTCAATCCAAACAACTGTTTTCCGCGCTTAAAAATACGCTGATCTTGGCGTTGTCCGCAAGCGCTATTTCCACAGTTTTGGGCGCCTTTTCTACAATCGGTATTTTCTGTTTGGGACGCCGCGCAAAAAAAGCGACGCTAACGGTCAATCAGTTGCCCATGATCAACAGCGAAATAGTAATGGCCGTATCTTTGATGGTGTTTTTTGCGGCGTTTAGTTTTATTTTTCCTCAGGGAATGGTTCGCCTTATTATCAGTCACGTGGCGTTTTGTACGCCTTATGTTGTTCTGTCCATACTGCCGCGTTTGCAAAAGATGGATCCGAACATGTACGAGGCGGCGTTGGACTTGGGTGCAAATCCGTTTACTGCGCTTATCAAAGTAGTGTTTCCGTACATCATGCCGGGCATCGTTTCCGGCTTTGCTATGGCGTTTACGCTTTCGTTGGACGACTTTATCATCACGCAGTTTAACAAGGGCGACACGGGCATAGAAACGCTTTCCACCTATATCTACGAAGACGCGCGCGTAAAAAGTTTGGAGCCGTTTTGGTTTGCGGTGTTCTCTATCTTTTTTGTGGTAATGCTGACGCTCTTGTTGCTTGTCAATATCAAGAAGAACGGAAAAAAGGAGGCGCATAAATGAGAAAGTTTGCAAAAACTGCACTGTGCTTATTGTTGTGTTTGTGTTGCGCCTTGTCTTTTATCGCTTGCGACGGAGACGTTACTCCGACAGACAAACTGGTGGTGTACAACTGGGCGGACTATATCTACGATTACGAGGACGATTTCAAACAGTATTACAAGGCGATGACGGGAAACAACGTAGATATCACTTACGTTACGTTTGATACCAACGAAACCATGCTTACCAAAATTATGAAGGGCGACAGCAGCGTTGACGTTATGTGTCCCAGCGAATACGCAATTCAAAAACTTTTGGAAAACGACCTTTTGGTAGAGTTGAATTACTTTGACGAAGAAAAATACGTAGACGGTTTGAACTTGAGCGCCGATTACAAACATAACGGCGACAACGTAGACGGCCAAATTATAGAGAAGGTGAGCGAAGCCTTCGGCAGCGTACAAGTCGGCGACAAAACCGTCAATATGGTGGACTATTTTGTGCCTTATATGTACGGAACTTTGGGTATATTGTACAACAAGTACGCTTTTATGGATTTGGGCATATACGATAAAGAGGTCATTAACAAAGCCAACTGGGGCATATTGTTTAACGACGACGGCAGCGGTAATATGCTGTCAAAAGGGCTTTCCGGATCTATTTTGATGAAGGACAGCATCCGCGACAGTTACGCCGCGACGGTATTTTATCTGTTGCAAAGCGGCAAACTGGACGGACTTACTTACAATGACAAAAGCAGTCCGCTGTACGGCACGAAGTATACCGATATGCCGATAGGCGACTTGATAAACGCCGTAGACGACCAATTGATCGATTTGTGCAAAGAAGCGTTGACCAACCAAAAACGTCATTTGTTCGGATACGAGGTCGATTTCGGCAAAGACGACTTGCTTAAAGGCAACGCCGCAGTAGACCTTGCTTGGAGCGGCGACGCGATGTACGCGGTGGAAGAAAGTTGGTCTGACGAGCTGGAGGACTACGAACTGTCCTACTACGTACCCAACACTGCTGGCAATATTTGGTTTGACGGTTGGGTTATACCCAAAACTCACGACCCGGAACATTTGCGCGCAATCAAACTGTTTATCAATTTTCTCAATTCGCCCTACGTTGCCGCGCAAAATATGATGGAAATAGGATATTCTTCCGCAGTCGATCCGGAGGTGGTGCGTACGGACGCCGAAGCGCGCGCAGTGCTTTCGGAAAGTTACCTTGTGTACGATCCTGAATATTGGGATAACGTAGACGAGAACGGCAAACCGCTTACGGAAGAAACGGCCGATTACGCAAGTTGGAAAGACTTTGAGGACTACTTTTTTTATGACGTCAATGAAATTGACGACAGTAACTGGCGTTATCCGTTTGTAAGCGCGGCAAATAACGGCGCCGAACGCGACTTGGCAACGCTGGGCGTAATGCGCGATTTCGGGCAAAACAATAAGGCCGTCGTAACGATGTGGAACTACGCACGTTCGGCAGGCGTTTCGGTATGGGGAGTTTTGGGCATAACGTTAGGCGTGCTTGCTTTGGCTGCCGGCGTAATAGCATTGGCTTTGTTAGTCAAGGAACGTGCAAAGTCCAAAGTGGTAACAAAAACTCCGTCGCAAAGTTAAAACCCGTTGTCAAAAAGTTGAAAATATGTTTTTTTTGTGATAAAATATGGCAGTTGGCATAATCCCTAGAAGATTTAACCATAAATAGGAAAGGAAAATAATGGCTATTTTACCGCAACCTCAAAAATACGAAAAACTCGGCGGAGATTTTACCGTTACGGCCGAAACCAAACTGTATTGCGACGATATTTTTTCCGCGCAGGGCAAAAGACTTGCGGAGTTGATAAAAGAGTGCTCCGGATTGACGTTAGGTTTTGCAGAGAACATAACCGACGCGCAAATTATCTTTACTTTCAACGAAAAGTGCGCCCGCGAAGAAAGTATACTTATGATAAGCGAAGGCTTGGCGACCGTAACCGCATCTTGCGAAAACGGCTGCTACTATGCCGTGGAAACGTTGCGTCAATTGTTGCGTTTGGACGAGGCGCAAGAAAATCCCACTTGCAGTAACTGCTACGTGCGCGATAATCCGAAATTTGCTTATCGAGGATTGTCAGTAGATATCTGTCGACATTTTTTTCCTCTTGATACCCTTAAACAAATAGTGGAACTTATGGCGCGCGTCAAACTTAACAAATTGCATCTGCATTTGTCCGACGACCAAGGTTACCGTTTGGAAAGCAAAAAGTTCCCGTTGTTAAACAGCGTTTCCTCTATACGTTCCGGCTCGGAGGTTATCGAAAACGGCGTTCGAGTAGTGGACGAAACGGAAGTGTCGGGCTATCTGTCTCACGCGGACGTTGCGGAACTTGTGCGTTTTGCCGCGCTCAACCAAATAGAAGTGATACCGGAAATCGACGTACCGGGGCATTGCGTGGCGATTTTGGCCGCTTATCCTGATTTAAGTTGCGAAGGCGGCAGTTTCGAAGTCCGCAAAAGGTGGGGGATTTCCAAAGATATCCTGTGCGCAGGTAATGACGAAACGTACAATTTCGTTACCGAACTGTTGGACGAAGTTTGTGAAATGTTCCCAAGCGAATACGTGCATTTGGGCGGCGACGAAGCCCCGAAAGACAGATGGTGCAATTGCAAAAAGTGCCGCGAGAAAATGGCGGAACTAAAACTTGACGACTACGAGCAGTTGCAAACATACATGGTGGAAAATTTCCGCGCTCATTTGGAAAGTAAAGGCAAAAAAGTTATTTGCTGGAACGACGGCGTTACCAAATCCGCAAGTAAGCAGATAGTGTCGCAAGTTTGGAAGCCTTTTACGCGTAAGGACGGAGCCAAACAGGCAAACCGCGGCAGGCAAACCGTTATGTCTCCATTTTTCAGTATGTATTTTGACTATCCTTACGCAATGACTCCTCTAAAAAAGACGTACGCATTCAATCCGTTAAAAGGCGTCAAAAAGAGTAGACAGGACAACGTTTTGGGAGTGGAAGGCGCGCTATGGACGGAATATATCGCAACGGAAAACAAACTGTATTTCAATTTGTTGCCCCGCATGTTGGCGCTTGCCGAATGCGCGTGGGGAACTAATAAAGGAAATTTTGTCAAACGCGCAAGCAATTACGTGACGTTGTACGACAAACTGGGGCTTACGTACAATACGCAAGCAATCAAAAAATTCGGAAAACGAAACGTAAAAACTGTAAACGAATTTTTTAAGATAAATCCAGATACGGAATTGGAAACGGAAAACAAAAGCAAACTAAATACATCGGAGAATACGAAATGAAGAGAATCGGAGTACTGACGAGCGGCGGCGACGCACAGGGAATGAACGCCGCAGTGTATTCGACAGTGAGATACGCCGCAGAACACGGCTTGGAAGTGTACGGCATACAACTGGGTTACAAAGGACTGATAGAAGGCAAATTGAACAAACTTTCAATAACCGACGTAGATTACGTTATCAACCGCGGCGGCACAATTTTGAAAACTGCCCGTTGCAAGGAAATGATGACTGTAGAAGGTCAAAAAAAAGCCGTCAAAACTTTGAAAGACAACAATATTGAGGGATTGGTAGTAATAGGCGGAGACGGCAGTTTCAACGGGGCAAAAGTGCTTTCCACGCAGTACGGGATCAAAACTATGGGGATTCCGGGAACGATAGATAACGACCTCGCTTATACCGATTTTACGTTAGGGTTCGATACCGCAGTCAACGTATCCATGAACGCAATAACTATGCTGCGCGACACGATGGCGTGCAACGACCGCAACTGCGTAGTGGAAGTTATGGGCAGACATTGCGGCGACATCGCTTTATATGCCGGCATCACAAGCGGTGCGGAAATGATTTTGGTTCCGGAAGTTCCGTTTACTATGGACGAAGTGGTGGACCACGTCAAACACAATATTGCCCACGGTAAGCAAGACAACATTATAGTCGTTGCGGAAGGCGCGGGCAAAGCGGAGGAAATGTACCGCGAAATAGAGCGTCGCATTCCCGGCATAAATATCCGCCCGATGATCGTAGGACATATTCAGCGCGGCGGCGACGCCAGTTTCCAAGACAGGCTGTTGGGCGTCCGTATGGCTGCGCATGCCGTGCAGTGTTTGTTGGACGGCAAAACTAACCGAGTGGTGGGAATACGCGGTAACGTCATCATTGACGAAGACATTGTGGAGGCTCTTGCCGAACGCCGCACGTTCAATTTGGATTTGTACAAACTTGCCAACAAACTCGTCGATTCTTATTGAGACGTTTGTAAACATATATCGTTAAAGCCGAAGAAACGCATTTCTTCGGCTTTTTGTTGTTTTTCTTGGTTGTACTAAGTTTTTGTTTATATTCCCGTCAATACGGCACGCGCCGTCTCAAACGACCGTTTTTTTCAAATCTCCTTATCGCCGTAACAGTCCGCAACCGTTTTTTCTATTTCTTCCAAACTCAAACCTAATTCTTTGCAGTAGTTCACGCTTTCCTGCAATTTTTTTGCGGCAAGTTCTTGCTTTTTTGCATAGGCGGCAACGTTTGCTACAAAACACCCCTTGCCTTGTACCGTGTAGATATATCCTTCTTTCTCCAACTGTTCGTATGCGGTTTTTACGGGTATGACGCTTATTTGAAGTTCGCGCGCAACAAAGCGTATGGACGGTAAACAGTAATTTTCGCCTATTTCTCCTGTTACTATTTGCGATACTATTTGATCGTGCAGTTGCAAATATAACGGCGTTTCGCTTTTTTGCAGTACGTACAACTTCATCTACAAACTTACCTTTTCAAAATTCTTTTGCGCAATTTTGTCGGCGGCAAAAGCCGAACCGACGTAGGCGATCATGCCTGTCGTCAACACGATCAACCTTGCCCAGACGGTCTCTACGTCAAACGTGTCCAACGAGTTTTTCAAAACGGGAACAAGTTGGATCATCAATTCCAGTATTGCATATACCGCAACAAAAGTCAACAACCCCGTAACGATAGGTACGCCGTATTTGTATCCGGACTTAAAAAACTGCGTAATAAATATCAGATTGAATATTGCTAGGCAAATCAATGCCACTCCGAAAAAAGTCAAATTGGCGTCCAATCCCACGATATTGCCTTGTGCATATGCCGGCACTCCAAAACCGTAGCAGATCCGCACTGCCGCGCCGCTTATTGCCGAAACAAGTAAGTTGACCGCTTCCAACGTTACTATGACCGAAACGGTAGAGGACACTATGTCGTTGCGTTTTACAGGCAGCATTGCAGAAAACTCCTGCGATCGGTTTTCCCGCGCGTATTGCATGTATATAAAAATTTGAAAAATACTGTACCCTATGCCTACTATAATGGGGTAGTTGGGTATCAAGACCATGGCGCCCAGCAAACCTATCAGCCATACGGGCAGTTTTACGTTGAGTTTCAGTTCTTTTAAGTACAGTTTGATCATTGTTCGTTCTCCTTACCGTAAAACACTATCACGTCGTCCAAAGTCGGTTTTTCGCTGTCTAACTTTTCCGTAAGATTTCCCCGTTTTATAAGGGCGGAAAATCCGAATGAGTTTGTTTTTACCGCTACGCAGCGCGATTTCAGATTTTCCGTAAGGTCGTTAGAGCCGCCTTTAATGAGAGCGTGCGATTCCAGCAGTTCGTCTTTTGGACTGTCCAAAACGATTTTGCCTTTGTTTATAAACAGTATTCTGTCGGCGCATTTGTCCAGGTCGCTCGTGATATGGGTAGAAAACAAAATAGAACTTTCGCCGTCGGACACTACGTCGCGGAATAGGTCCAGCAATTCGTCCCGCGCAATCGGATCCAAGCCGCTTGTCGGTTCGTCAAAGATAAAAATTTTTGCGTTGTGCGACAGCGCAAGCGCCAAAGCGAATTTCACTTTCATGCCTGCGGAAAGTTCTTTTACGCGTTTGTTCAAATCGAGATCAAAGGTTTTGCAGTAATTTTCAAACTGTTCATCCTCCCAATTGCTGTAAAATTTGCCGTATACGGCGGCTATCTTGCGTATCTTGTCATTGCGGAAGTACTCGAAAGCGCCGGATGTAAAACTTACATACTGCTTTATCTGTTCCTCGTTTTCTTTCATATCCAGTCCGTTGACTGTCACCGTGCCGCTATCGGGAACTACCGCGCGCATTATGCATTTCAAAGCGGTGGTTTTGCCTGCGCCGTTTTGTCCGACAAAGCCTACGATTTCGCCTTCCGGCAAGATAAAATTTACGTTTTGCAATCTAAACGCGGGGTAAGTTTTGCACAAATTTTTTACTTCCAGCATTTTAACTCCTTTTACGGTTTTATATTGTTACTTGCTTATTTGCGTATCGACGGTACAAAAAAACAACTGTGCATATTGAATATGCACAGTTTAGCATTTGCTTTAAGATTTGTCAACGTGTTTGCAAAAATTTTATTTGCCGAAAACGTCGTCGTAAACTTTTTTCAACAGATGGGGCAGATTGGTCATTATCCCGTCTGCTCCTATTTCTATCAGGTACCGCATATCTTTTTCTTTGTCGATGGTCCAGAAGTGTACTGCAACGTTGTGGCTGTGCGCCGCGTCTACAAACCACTTTTTGTCCATGCGGATAATTGACAGGTTCATCGGCACTTGCAAAACGGCGACAGGTTCGGCATACAGTGCGTCCAGTTTCAATGCTCCGGATATAAGCAGAGTGCCGACGCCCACGTATTCCGGCGAACACAAAAGAGTTATGCCTTCTTTTGCTTTTTCCTTTGCGATATTTTTAATTTCTTTATAAATTTTATTGTGGAAAGACGCCAATACTACTCGGTCAAAAGCCTGTTCTTCTTCTAAGATCTCTACAACTGCCGCTAACGCTCGCAAGCCTGTATCGTCTTTTTGCTTTATTTCTACGTTTACCGTGTTGTCGGGAAAAGCTTCCAGCACTTCTTTTAGCGTGGTTGCCAAATAAATATCAGGATCGCGGTTCGGTAGTCCGTCAGGGTAGTTCGGAACGTCGCGCGGAGTTACTTGTTTTCCGTAAAAATCTTTGAATTTGATTTTTTCATCAAGCAAATTTCCGTCTTTGTCTTCGTTAAGGTAGCCGAAATTAACTTTTTGTTCAATCAAATCGGAATAGTTCCAGTCGGCGATAGCCCCGTTTGCGTCGGTGCGTCGATCCAAAGTTGTGTCGTGCGACATTATCACAACGTCGTCTTTGGTTATGGATACGTCCATTTCCAACATTACGTTTTCGTCTACGCTGTATGCGTTGTAACATGCTTCCAGCGTATTGTCCGGAAATTCTTTGTGTCCTCCGCCGTGCGCGATGAGAAGCGGCCGAGCGCCTTTTTCTATCAGAAACGGATTATCTTCTATACATTGCGTGCGCGGAAGTATGGCAAACACAAAGTAAACCAGTAATATGCAGCCTGCAATTATACAAAAAATTTTCCAATTAAATTTACGTTTACGTTTCGTCATACGCAGTCTCCGTTTTTATAGACGTATTGTATCACGGCAAGTAAAATTGTTCAAGATTTTTAGAGTTAATTATTTTTAGCATTGACGTAAATTCGCGATTACAGTTTAATACCGTAAAAATACTGTTAAATGTACCATTAAAATTCAGCCGTGTTTATAGAAAAAATCTTTTGAAAATCCGTTTGTAACCGTTGACGAACGCCGACAATAGTATTATAATGAACATACCAGTACCCAGTGGGGGTATATTTTTTATAAGGGTGGTGCGATGAAACAAAAATTTACCGTGACTGGCATGACTTGTTCGGCATGTTCATCTCACGTGGAAAAAGCCGTCAAAAAGTTGGACGGAGTCAAAAGCGTTTCTGTCAGCCTTTTGACTAACGGCATGCAAGTGGATTTCGACGAGAAAGCGGTTACTTCCGACGCAATAGTCGACGCCGTGCAGAAGTCCGGTTACGGCGCGCAAGTCTTGTGCGAAAGCGGAATTTCTCGGCAAAAGCCCGTTTCGCAAAAACAGATGCCAAGCGGAGTATCGCTTTTTCGTTTGTTGTTATCAGCCGTCTTTTGCGTAGTATTGATGTATGTGGCAATGGGGCACATGATAGGCGCTCCTTTGCCCGGATTTCTTTCCGGCACGCAAAACGCACTGTCTTTTGCATTGGCGCAGTTTTTGTTGTGTTTACCGGTGTGGTACGTCAACCGCAGTTATTTTACCGTCGGCTTCAAGCGTCTGTTCAAGGGCTCGCCCAATATGGACACTCTTATTGCCGTAGGGTCTTTTGCGGGCGCGTTGTACGGCGTCATCACTATGTTTATCGTAAGCGCTGCTTTGGGCAGGGGAGATATGGCGACGGTCGCCAAATATCATCACGAACTGTACTTCGAGTCTTCTGCTATGATTCTTGCCTTGGTAGATTTGGGTAAATATTTTGAGGGGCGCAGCAAAACCAAAACCGGCGATGCTCTCTCTAAACTGAGAAAACTTGTTCCTAATTCCGCGTTGCTTGTGTCGGGCGACTCGGAGCGCGAAGTTGACAGCGCAACGTTGGCGCCCGGCGATATAGTCGCCGTCAAAAGCGGTATGTCTTTTCCTTCGGACGGAGTAGTCGTTTTCGGCAATTGCTTTGCTAACGAAAGCGCTATAAGCGGCGAAAGCCTGCCGGTTGAAAAAAACGTAGACAGCCGCGTTATAGGCGGTACGGTAAACGCCGGCGGCTACGTCAGGGTACGCGTGACCAATGTTGGGCAGCAAAGCGTTTTGTCGCAAATTATCGCTTTGGTGGAAGACGCCGGTTCTTCCAAAGCGCCTATTCAAAGGTTGGCGGACAAAATTTCCGGTGTGTTTGTACCTGTGGTCATGAGTTTGGCTCTTGTAACGTTTATTGTGTGGGCGTGCGTTACAAAGTCGGTTTCCGACGCTTTGGGCTTCGGTATTTCAGTGCTGGTCATTTCCTGTCCGTGCGCTTTGGGCTTGGCTACGCCGGTCGCCATTATGGTTGCAACCGGCAAGGGCGCGCAAAACGGCATACTTGTAAAAAGCGGCGAAATTTTGGAGCGTCTCGCTTCCGTCAAACAGGTGGTTTTAGACAAAACCGGAACCGTGACTTTGGGCGAGCCTAAAGTAAAAAACTTTTGGTGCAACACGGACGAAAAACATTTTTTTGCAGTTATAGGAGGCATTGAAAAGCAAAGCGAACATCCGCTCGGCAAAGCCGTTGTCGACTATGCGGAAACGCTAAGCGTAAGCCTGCTTGCGCCGTCCGATTTTCAGACTTTGGCAGGACGCGGCGTAGTTGCGACTACAGACGGAATTACATACGCAATAGGAAACGCGTTGCTAATGAAAGAACAAGGCGCAGATATATCGCCCGTGCAAGCGCTTTTGGAGGAGTATTCCGAGAAGGCTCTTACTTGTCTTATCGTATCGCAAAACGGCAAAGTGACGGGAATTATCGGAGTAGGAGACGAAATAAAACCGACTTCCAAGGAGGCCGTCGCAAAATTGCATTCTTTGGGCATAAAAACCGTTTTGCTTACAGGCGACAATAAACTAGCCGCAAAAGCCGTTTGCGAAGAAGTTGGTATCGATACTTATTTTGCCGAAGTGCTACCCGACGAAAAAGAGCAGAAGGTGCGAGAACTTATGCAAAGCGGAGTGACCGCAATGGTGGGCGACGGTATCAACGACGCGCCGGCCTTAACCGCGGCGGACGTGGGATTTGCGGTGGCAAACGGTTCGGATATAGCCGTAGACAGCGCCGACGTAGTGCTGATGAAAAACGATCTTAACGACCTTTCCACCGCAATACGTTTGGGCAAAAAAACGGTCAGAAATATCAAACAAAATTTGTTTTGGGCATTTTTTTACAACGTGTTGGGCATACCTATCGCCGCGGGCGCTTTGTACGCAACGCCGCTTGCTTTGAAGCTCAACCCTATGATAGCCGCTGCGGCAATGAGCGTATCCAGTTTGTTTGTGGTGACAAACGCGTTGCGTTTGAACTTTTTCAAACCGCTGAAAGCGGCCGTAGAAGTTCGCGCGCCCAAGTCGATCGAGGAAAAAATTTCGTCTGATAATCAAGACGGTATTACGGAACCAGACGTTCCGGACAAGGAGGACAAAATGAAATACAAATTGCACGTAGAAGGAATGATGTGCGGACACTGCGTTGCTCGCGTTGAAAAGGCGTTAAAAGCCGTAGACGGAGTAAAGGAAGTTTTCGTCAGTCTGGAAGAAAAGTGCGCTTTGGTAACTACCGACGGTTCGGTTGCCGAACAAGCGCTTTCGCAAGCGGTAACCGCACAGGACTATTCCGTTACGGAAGTTGAAACGTTGTAAGCGTTTGAAACAACAAATATACTTTATAGAGGAAAACCATCATGCAAGCAGATAAAAAACAAGTTATAAGGTTGCTTAATACCGCACGCGGACAAATGGACGGCATCATAAAAATGGTGCAGGAAGACAGATATTGTTTGGATATTTCTAACCAAATTATGGCAAGTCAGGCAATCTTGTCGCGTACAAACAAGGAAATTTTGAAAGCTCATTTGTTCAATTGCGTTATAAATTCCGAGGGAACAATGTCGGAAGAAAAGGTGAACGAACTGAATACGCTATTGGAGAAACTGCTGTAACTTTTGCAAGGAATTGTTTTTGCCCTCATATACTAGCGGTATGAACAATTCTTTTGAAAAATGTATATCCGATATTTGCGGCGTAGAACTGTCGTCGCTCGTGCAGGGGAAGTACAGTGTTTTTGCCAACCGTTACGCAGTGATTGAAGGTCACCGCGGCATCTGCGATTACCAAGCGGATAAAGTGTCGTTTCTGTTCGGTAAAAACGTTCTTGTAATCAGCGGCGCAAATCTCCAAATAAGATGTTTGGAAAAAAATTATGCCGTAGTGGCAGGCGAAGTTTTTTCTGTGGCGGTGCAAAATGATTAGGTCGCGTTGCAGAATTACTTTTGACGGGCTGAACGTTGCCCGCACGTTAAACCAACTGTCCAAAGTTACTGCTCTTATAAACGTGTCTAGGCAAGGCAAACGTTGTCAAATAACGGTACCTTACGCCTCGCGCAAGCAGGTTGTTGCCTTTTTGCAAGAAAGGTGCTACAATATCATCGACGTGGAACGGATAGGTTTCAGCGCCGCGAAGGCTTTTTTGCGGGTGCATTTTGTTTTGCCGTTGTTTATTGCGTTGGCCGTAGTCGTATGTGCGGTTTCGTCCAATTTTTGTTGGAACGTGGAAGTGTCCGGAGATTATGACGCTTCGACGGTATTAGAAGCGCTAAACGGTTTGGAAGTGGGCGTGGGCCGCAGTTTGTTCGGTTTCGACGCAGACAAACTGGAAAATCAACTTGCGGTCAAGTTGGACGCAATGTACGCCGTTGTCAACCGTAAGGGCAGCGCGCTGTACGTCAACGTGGTAAAAAGCAAACAAGCGGATAAGCCGATAGACATGCACTCACGGCGCGATATCGTTGCAACTTGCAGCGGACGCGTAACGGACGTATTGTGCGAACAGGGCACGCCCGTAGTTAAGGCGGGAGACGAAGTCAAAAAGGGCGATCCTTTGATCGTAGGGCTACGCACGTTTTCCGACGGAACTACGGAACACGTGTATGCGTTGGGGTGCGTAACTTTGGAACAGAGCTGTACGGCGTTTGCACCGTATACGGGATTTGCGGATAAGACTGTTGATACTGGCAAAACTTTTACGGCAAACAGAGTGGTCTTGTTTCAGAACGATTACGGCAAAAAGCCTCCATTCGCAACTTTTCGCGAAGAATGCGAATCGATCCGTCTTGCTCCGCTAAATTTGGAAATAAAACGTATTACATACTACGAAACGCAAAAGGTCAGTTTGCCGGCAACCTTTGACGAATGCTTTGAACAATTGAAAAGTCAAGCCTTGGAAGAAGCGACCGCAAATGCAAATTTTGTAGTTGCGCGCACTGACTGTCGCGTTAGCGAAGGCGGAGTAACCGTTACGTTGTTCGGCGAAACGCAAATCAAATAGCAGGAGGATATCTTTACGGTAAGTAAGAGAATAGAAACGGAGTCGTTGGACGAACTTATAAAACTTTTCGGCGCTTTTGACGAAAACATCAAGGCGGTATGCGAAGCGTTTGACGTCAAGGTAGTTATGTCAGACGGGCAAAGTAACTTACTTGGTGACGAACAAAACGTGGACAAGGCTCTGTCGGTACTTAATAAATTGCGCGAATTTATCCACACCGGCGAAAGTTTGGATATAGGAAGAGTAAATTATCTTTGCGGTTGCGCCAAGGACGGCGTATTGTCGGAAGTGGACGAATTGTTAAACGACGTCGTTGCCATAACGAATAAGGGCAAGCCGATAAAAAGCAAAACCGTCGGTCAAAAAAAGTACGTCGACTTGATGAAGAAGAAAACCGTCACTTTCGGTATAGGTCCGGCCGGAACGGGCAAAACGTATCTTGCCGTTGCAATTGCGGTCAACGCTTTTAAGGCAAAACAGGTGGAGAAAATAATTTTGACGCGTCCCGCCGTGGAAGCGGGCGAAAAGTTGGGCTTTTTGCCGGGAGACTTGCAGGAAAAGGTCAATCCCTATTTGCGTCCTTTGTACGACGCTTTGCAAGAAACGTTAGGCACCGATACTTTTGCAAAAATGATGGAGCGCGGCACTATCGAAATTGCGCCTTTGGCGTATATGCGCGGACGTACGTTATCCAATGCTTACGTAATTTTGGACGAAGCGCAAAATACTACGAAAGAACAGATAAAAATGTTTTTGACAAGGTTGGGCGAAAACAGCAAAATGGTAATAACCGGCGATCTTACCCAGATAGATTTGCCGTCAGGTCATACTTCGGGCTTAAAGCACGCCGTAAAAATTTTGAAGGATATCAACGATATAGGCATTATTCGTCTATCGGAAAAAGACGTCGTAAGGCATCCGCTGGTTCAGCAGATCGTCAAAGCTTACGAAACTTACGAGGATAAACAATGAGAAAAAAACAAAGAATTACTAACATAAAATGGAAGCAGATAATAATTTGCTACGTTGTCGGTTTTGTTTTGCTTTCGGCAATGACTATCGCTTCCAACTGGGAATCCGTCAAAACGGACTCCGGCAGAAAACTCGCCGTATTGCTTGGCGCAAGAGGTCTGCTTTTGGTCTCGTTGGCGCTGTATTGCTTTTACGCCGACAGAAAAACGATGCAAGAAACGCGCAAATCGGTTGCCATGTTCGGCGCAATGATTTTCAGTTACGCAGTAATAATGCTTGCTTCGCTCTGGAAACCGTACGGAATTTATTTGGCTCCGTTTTCGCTGTGTTCGTTGGTGCTTACTTTGATAGTCTCCGGACGTACCGGCTTTTTTGCCAATTTTACCATTTTGTTGATGTACTTCTTGCAAAGCATCAACTGGCAGTCCAATCCTACCGTATCAACGGAAAGTTACTTCTATTTGTTTTTCGGCGGAGTTATAGAATTGGTGTTTGCTTCCTACATTTTGGTAAAAGATTACCGTCGATTGCGTTACATACTCATCGGCGTGATACTCGGGCTTGTTTCCGCATTGAGTGCCGTTATCAGTTACATAGTGTTTTTGACCTCATGGGACTGGACGGATTTCGGTATCAAAGTCGGTTGTGCATTTGCAAGCGGCATTGCAGGCGTTATGCTGATGTTCGTGTTGGTTCCTTTGTGTGAAAAGATTTTCCGCGTATCTTCGGTTTTCCGTTTTTCGGAAATCGCGTCAAGCGATAACGAACTTATGCGTAAACTGTTTGAAAAGGCTCCCGGTACGTACAATCACAGTTTATCCGTAGCAACCTACGTAGAAGCGTGCGCAATGGCAATAGGTCAAAGCGCCGTTGTTGCAAGAGCGATCGCTTACTATCACGATATCGGCAAAGTAAAAAGTCCCGCGTATTTTACTGAAAACCAATTGGGCGGAGTAAACCCGCACGACGCAATGACTCCGGAAGCAAGCGTCAATATGATAAAAATGCACACGGCAAACGGCTTGGCTATCGCTAAGGAATACGGTTTGCCCAAGGACGTTCAGTTGGCGATAGTGGAACATCACGGCACTATGCCCATCAAGTATTTCTATTTGAAAGCAAAAAAATATACCGACGGAGATTTGCCATACGACGGCTATTGCTACGACGGACCTAAGCCGACCAGCAAACTTTCGGCAATATTGATGATATGCGACGCAAGCGAAGCGGCATTAAGAGCCAGCAACGACAAGTCTAAGGCGGAAAAAATCGTCGACGATATAGTAAACGAGCGTTTGGCGTTCGAGCAGTTTTCCAATTGCGATATAACTATGCAGGAAATCGACATAATCAAAGATACGATAATCACTACGTACTTGGGCATACGTCACGAACGCGTTAAATATCCCGACGTACAATTGGAAGGCGAAAGCAAATGAAAATTTATTTCTCCGACTTTAAGTTGTACAAGCATTCCGTTAAAAAAGTTTTGGAACGGGCTCTTTACAGTCTGGGACAACCTACCGACGCGTTGGAAATGTCTGTTTCCGTCGTTTCCGCGGAGGATATCAGGCGTTTGAACGCCGAGTTCCGCAAAGTGGATTCGGTAACGGACGTGTTGTCCTTTCCGACCGTCGACGTCGGCAAGCAAAAAATAAATTTAAGCAGTTTTGCTTTGGACAGTATCGATCCACAAACGCACAGGCTCAATTTGGGCGACGTAATAATTTGCTTGGACAGAGCGCGTGAGCAGGCTGAGGAATACGGTCACGGACTTAAACGGGAACTGTGTTTTTTGTCTTTGCACGGTCTTTTGCATTTGTTGGGATACGATCATGAAACGCCTTTGGATGAAGAAGAAATGGTAACTTTACAAAAGACGATTCTTATGGACGCCGGCGTTACGAGGAAATAATATGAGAAAAACCGGATTTATCGCAATAGTCGGGCTTGCCAATGCGGGCAAATCAACGTTGCTTAACGCTTTGATCAAGCAAAAAATATCCATAGTTTCGCCCAAACCTCAAACTACGCGCGACAGTATAATGGGCGTGTGGACGGACGACGACAGTCAAATAGTTTTTGTAGATACGCCCGGATTTTTGCACAGCAAAAACGCTTTGGGCGACTACATGCTTAAAAGCATCGATAACGCCGTGCAGGATGTAGATTGCATTTTGATAGTAATAGACGGACACAACGGTATAAGCGAGCGCGAAATTTCGCAGATAGCCAAGTATCGCAAACACGGCGCGCCGATAGTCGTTGCCGTTACCAAAACCGACATAACGCAACCTCAAAAACTTATGCCCGAACTTGCGAAACTAAACGATACGGAAGGAATAAGCGAAGTGTATTGCGTTTCGGCAAAGCGCAACAAGGGCGTTGAAGAACTGAAAAGCGCTTTGAAACGGTATCTGAAAGGTACGCAGATGTTTTTTGAAGAGGACGACGTGACGGACAAGAGTCAGCGTTATTTGGTTTGTGAAATTATTCGTGAAAAGGTGCTGTTATGCTGCGATAACGAAATTCCGCACGGCGTAGGCGTAGCACTAAACAAAATGCAGTACGAAAACGACACGTGGGATATAGACGCAACTATCCTTGTAGAAAAAGCCTCCCATAAACCTATCGTTTTGGGAAAAAACGGTTCGATGATAAAAGGTATTGGCACGCACGCTCGCGAAAGTATTGAAAAACTAGTAGACGGCAAAGTATTCCTGACCTTGTGGATAAAGGTAAAGGAAGATTGGCGCAATAACGCTTCCGTGCTAAACGAGTTGGGCTATTCCAACAGAAAGTAACATTTGTCAAAATTTTTTTATTGACTGAATATATCGTTTTTCAAAAAGGCAAACTATCCGTATAAGGAGGTTTGCTATGAAAGACTTGGCTTGGAAACTTTTTGAACAGACGGGCAACGTTGCCTATTACAGACTGTACAAGGAACTCTCCGACAATGGACATGACGACAAAAGCGGTGGCATTGAGGGCGACCGACTACAAGGAAAATGACAAAATGGTTTTGCTGTATTCGTTGGAATACGGCAAAATTTCCGTTCAGGCAAAAGGCGTTCGCAAAGCCGGCGCCAAGTTGAAGTTTGCTTGCGATCAGTTTTGTTTCGGTCAGTACGAACTTGTCAAAACGTTCGACGACCGTTTTACTCTAAAAACGTGCGACCAATTGGAAAGTTTCTTTTCCTTGCGTGAGGACGTCGTCGCGTATTACGCCGCCTGCGTAGTGGCGGAATGTTTAGTCAATTACACCGAGGACGGACAAAGTGAACCCAAGATTTTTGTAGCTACGCTCAAGGCTTTGCAGGCGATAGTGAACGGGACGGAGCCGTTGACGGTTGCACTGAAATTCGTTTTAGATTTTTTGCGTACGGCCGGTTTCGGCTTGGATTTTTCGCGCTGTGCGGCGTGCGAACGCAGTAGTCTTAGACTGTATTTGGATTTCGGACGAGGCGGAGCGGTATGCGAGCATTGCCGCAGTTCCGATTCGATACCGGTCGGTCCGCAAACGGTCGCTTCTTGCAAAATGCTCGATTCGGTAGACTACGACAAATTGAAGAACCTCGTTTATCCGTTGGATACGTTGAAAGACGCGTTATTGCTGTGTAATAAATATCTGTCGCATATTTATTATCCTCTGAAAACCGTTGCGGAACTTGTAAAGTTGGCGTAATTTCAAGGTTTTAGGATTCGGAAAAAAATAGTAAATTAAAACGTATGTTTTTTAGTTACTAGAAAATAAACGTCAAATGCATCAAACAGTATTCCGTGTGTCACCTTATGTTTGAATCAATTAAATATTCAGTTACCGACGTTCGCGCTTCGAGCGTCGTTTTTTTGTTACTTATATGTTAAAACGCTTGCAAAAACCGCACAAAAGTGTCAAAATTGTTAAATAAAAAAATCGGTTATATATTTACTGAGTATTTATCTATTACTATATGAATTTGTACTGACGAGGAGAAAAGCAAAATGATTTTCGGCAAGCATATCAACAGATATTATTTGCGCTATGCGCCTCTGTTGCTTTTGGGGCTGTGCGCTCTTGTCGCCGTGGATTATTTTCAATTGCTGATTCCCGAATTGTACGGTATGGTTATCAACGGCATCAACAAGGGCGTAGTTGTCGTAGACGGCGTGACCGTGCCTTTTGACGGAACGGTGCTGTGGCGGCAAATTTGTTTGCCGCTGATCATAATTATCGTTGTGATGATTACGGGGCGGTTTGCTTGGCGTATATGCTTTTTTATTCCCGGTATTCGCGTCGAACGCAGCCTGCGCGAAAAAATGTTCGATCATTGCAAAACTTTGCCGTTGGAGTTTTATCAGCGCAATAAGGTCGGAAATCTCATGTCATTGTTTACCAACGATTTGGAAACCGTGCAGGAGTGTTTCGGTTGGGGCGTTATGATGACTTGCGACGCGGCGTTTTTGGGCGTGATGTCGCTTATCAAAATGTTTATGCAAAGTTGGCAACTTACGCTGTTTTCTCTTATTCCGATGGCGCTTATGGTTGCAATAGGAATTATCGTAGGCAGGTTTATCACAAAAAAATGGGACGCACGCCAAGCCGCTTTTTCGGATATGTCGGATTTTGCGCAGGAGAGTTTTTCGGGTATTGCGGTTATCAAAGCTTTTGTAAAGGAATTTAAGGAACTTATGGCTTTCCGTTGGCTTAACAAAAAGAACGAAAAAGCCAACGTCGAGTACACCAAAATCAGCACGCTTTTGAATATTACGGTAACTCTGTTTGTGGAATCCGTAATATGCGTTATTTTGGGTTACGGCGGTTACTTGGTATATCAAAAAATATTTGACGCCGGTCAGCTTATGGAGTATATCGGCTATTTCAACGCCGTCGTTTGGCCGGTGATGGCAATTACGGAACTGATAGATATGACTTCGCGCGGAAAGGCTTCGCTTGCCAGAGTGTCGCAACTTTTGGATACCGAGCAAACGGTTTGCGATGCAGAGAGCGCTCGGGATATTGACGAACTCAAAGGAAACGTAACTTTTCAAAACCTCACTTTCCGTTATCCGGACGCAGATTACGACGCTTTGTCCGACGTGTCTTTCCAAATCAATGCGGGCGAAAGCGTAGGCATAATCGGAAAAACGGGCAGCGGAAAAACGACTGTCGCGGACCTTATTCTGCGGTGCTACAACGTGTCTCGAGACGTACTGTTTGTAGACGGCATGGACGTCAACGACGTAAAGATTGCTTCTTTGCGTAATTTTTGCGCGTACGTCCCGCAGGACAATTATTTGTTCGGCGATACCATTGCCAACAATATTGCCTTCGCAAGCGACCAAACGGATATGGACAAAGTGCAAGAGTCCGCGCGCCTTGCAGACGTAGACGGAAATATTGCGGAGTTTCAACTGGGATACGAAACCATGCTCGGCGAGCGCGGCGTGACCGTTTCCGGAGGACAAAAACAGCGTATATCCATTGCCCGTGCATTGATGAAGGACGCGCCTATACTTATTTTGGACGACTCTGTTTCAGCAGTGGATACCGATACGGAAAAAGTAATTTTGTCTAATTTGCGCCAAAACAGAAAGGGCAAAACTACGATACTTATTGCGCATCGCGTTTCTACCGTGCAACAAATGGACAAAGTGCTGTATTTGGATAACGGCAAAGTGATGGGGTACGGTTCGCACGAGGAGTTGGTCGCCGATTGCGCGGAGTACCGCAATATGGTAGAACTTCAAAAGTTGGAAGAAGAACGGGAGGACGACTGATATGAAAAATTGGCTTCCTCTTTTGATTGTTGGCGCAATAATCGGATTGTTTTCCGCAGTGCTGATATTCGTGTACGCTTTTGTTAAAGACAAAAAAGAAGCGATGGGTTTCAGCCGCAAAATGAAGGACGGAGCATTGCTTAAACGTCTGCTTGTTTATGCCAAACCGTACTGGAAAAACTTTGTTGCCGTGGCGTTTGTAATGCTTATTTCCGTGGCTTACGACATCGTTTCGCCATTGTTGGTTTCCGGCATAGAGGAACTTGTCAAGGCGGATTTTCAATTGCCGGATCTCGTTTGGCGAGTGGTGTTATACGCCGGCATCTTGATCGTGTCGCTTGTAAGCAGTTATATTCAGGCGATAGTGTTGCAAATAACCGGGCAAAAAATTATTTCCGCTTTGCGTGAGGACGCGTTTAAGCATATAGAAAGTTTATCGCACGAGCAACTTGCAAAAGTTCCTGTAGGTACTTTGGTTACTCGCGTCACCAACGACACCAACTCCATATCGATGATGTTTACCGGGTTGTTGGTCAACCTTATTAAAAACAGTTTCGTTATCGTAGGCGTGTTTGTGGCAATGATGTGCGTCAATTATATGCTAACGTTAATGGTATTGTGTTTTGTTCCGTTTGTAGTGTTGTTTGCGGTTATTTTCCGCAAGTTTTCTCGCAGGGCTTTCCGTAGAGTAAAAGACGGCTTTACCGACGTAAATACCTTTTTATCGGAAAATTTGTCCGGAATGAAAATAATTCAAATATTCAACCGCGAAGCGCACAAGATGAAAAAGTTTGAAGAAAAGTGCGGTAAGTTGTACAAAGCACAGCGCGAGCAGATTTTTGTTTTCGGTATTTTCCGCCCTGCAGTGTATATGCTGTATATTTCGTCGGTATTGTGTTTGCTGTTTTTAGGTAGCAAGGGATACTTGGACGGTTGGATTGTGTTGGGACAGAAAATAGAAAGCCAAACGGTAGTGGCGTTTTATATGTTTATATCCAAGTTTTTTAATCCGATACAAAACTTGGCGGAACAGTTTCACCGATTGCAGTCGGCGTTTGCTTCGGCGGAAAAGATATTTACCGTTATGGATATTACTCCGAGCGTGGTGGACGAAGCCGACGCTATCGAACTGGACGAAGTAAAGGGCGAAATAGAATTCAGAAACGTATGGTTTGCCTACAACGAAGGCGAATGGGTATTAAAAGACGTAAGTTTCCATATCGACGCAAAGCAAACCGTTGCGTTTGTTGGCGCAACCGGCAGCGGCAAAACTACTATACTTTCGCTGTTGTGCCGTAACTACGATATTCAACAAGGCGAAATTTTGTTGGACGGCGTCAATATAAAAAACATCAAGATTTCAAGTTTGCGCAAACATTTCGGACAAATGCTGCAGGACGTATTTTTGTTTGCGGGTACTGTGCGCAGCAATATTGTGCTTAGGGAAGAAAGTTTTACCGACGAACAGGTGTTACAAGCGTGCAAGTACGTCAATGCCGACAAGTTTATTGATAAGCTGGGGCACGGTCTGGACGAGGAAGTGCGCGAACGGGGCAATAACTTTTCCTCCGGTCAGCGTCAGTTACTCTCTTTTGCCAGAACTATAATTCACAAACCGGAAGTGATGATTTTAGATGAAGCCACGGCAAATATCGATACTGAAACGGAAGTGTTGATCCAAGATTCTCTTTCCAAATTGATGAACGTGGGAACAATGCTTATCGTGGCGCACCGCCTGTCTACTATTCAGCACGCTGATAATATAATCGTGTTGTCTCACGGAGAAATAGTAGAGCAGGGCAGTCACGATCAATTGCTCAAGCGCAAGGGCAGGTACTACGATTTGTACACTTTGCAGTTTAACAAGGCGCAGTTGCAGGCAAAAGCGGCAAAGTAAGCAATGGATGAAAACAAGCGGCGGCTATTTGAACCGCTGCAATACTAACGGACAACGGACGGATAATTGCATTTGCAGTTGTCCGTTTCTTTTTGCGTATTTTAATAGTGAACAAAACCATCTAAAATATTTTCTTTTCAAAAACGTCTTGCGCATACGGGGGGGGGTATGCTACAATAAAACCAACAAAAATGGTAAAACGGTTTACCAAGTCAAACTTCTACAATTTTATACAAATTTCTTTTCGATAAATATGGTTATTGTCAAAAACGGCGTTTGTATTTTTTTGTTTTTTGGCAAATTGAGACAAACAGTTGCCGCCTTTGGCAGAATATTCGCTTACGGTTGCAACTATTGTGTAATGGAGGACGGATTTGAAATATGCCGCGGCGCTACTGGTAATGGTTGCAGTATTGGGACTTTGTTTTGCAGGGTGCAATCTCAACTCATCCGACGATTTGTCAAAATATATAATCGTTTATTCCGAAATCGACCGCGACGAACTGAATTGTTTGCAAAATTCCGGCTATGACGAAGGTTGCGACTTTTATTTGTATTGTGCGGAAAGGCTGCAAAAGATTATTAAAAACAAGTTTGACGTCGAACTGCCCGTTTGTTTGGATTCCTCCTCGAAAGAGAGTGCAAACGAAATATTGATAGGCAAAACAAATCGCAAGCAAACGGCTTTGTCAAAACTCGATTCACTCAAAGAGCAGGAATATGTTCTTGTTGAAAACGGCGGTAAACTTGTCGTATGCGGCGGCAGTTACGGCGAAACGTGGCAAGCCGTAGGATTTTTGGAACAAAATTTGCAACAAAGCGACGCGGCGCTTTCTTCAAACGGCGTTGTTCATGGTTTTGAGCAAAAGGGCGGTTTGACGCTTACGACTATTGCATGTATAGGCGACAGCCTTACTTGGGGCGCACAGTCTATCAGTGAAAAATACTTGTCCTATCCGGCGATATTGCAGCGTGCCGTTTGGAAAAATTGCATTGTAAAAAAATATGCAAATCCTGGCAAAACCATGAACAGTCTTGTGGATTATTCGGCGCTTGTGTGCGGATTTACTCAAACCGGCGAGTGGAACCAGTGTCTTGATGACGCGGCGACGTTCGACTACGCGATTGTAATGCTAGGAACCAACGACTCGTGGTGCATCAATTTGCCTTACGTCGACGAACGGCCGTGGCTTACAAATTACGAGCAGGCGTTTACCGACAGTTTTTTGCAGATGCTTTCCGATATAAGCGAAGTCAACACCGAAGTTAAATACACCTTGATGAATTGCCCTAGAGTATATGCCAACGGTTACGATACGGGAGAAATATGCAACTATCAGGCAAATTGCGTTTCGGCTGCGCTTGCGGAAGGCTACGATGTTGATTTGTTCGATATGGCTGCAAAAACGCGTACGCTAAACCAAACGGTCTACTACGACGCAGACGGTCTGCACTTCAATACCAAAGGTTACGCATACGTTGCAAAACTCGTTGAGGAAATGTTATCTGAAAAAATAGAATTGGAAGTTTGAAATCGTTATGAAACCTAAAATTGTAATTATCGGTTGCGGCGCGCGCGGCGGCGAAACCTACGGAAGATATTTTAACGAAAGCGGCAAGGCGCAAATAGTTGCGTTGTGCGATACAAACGCCGAGCGTCTGTTCGCTTTTGCAAAAGAGTTCGGCATTGCCGAAAATATGTGTTTTACAAACTCGGACGGTCTTTTTGCACTTGGAAAGATCGCCGACGCCGCAGTTGTGGCCAACTTTGACCGCGATCACTACGCGGTGGCAATGCGGGCTATGTCTCTCGGCTACAACTTGCTTTTGGAAAAACCGATTTCCGACAGTATCGAAGAGTGCACAAATATCCGCGACTACGCAGTAGAGCACAACTTGTCTGTCACCGTCTGTCACGTTATGCGCTATACGTCGTATTACAGATATTTGAAAAAGTTGCTTACGGACGGCGAAATCGGCGAAATTATGGGTATCGAACAAACCGAAGACGTAGCTTATTGGCATATGGCTCATGCGTTTGTAAGGGGCAATTTCCGCAATAGCGAGCAAACCAGCCCTATGATTTTGCAAAAGTGCTGCCACGATATGGATTTGCTGGCGTATCTGACAGACCAACGTCCGGAGTACGTAACGTCTGTCGGCAGTTTGCGTCATTTCAAGGCTCAAAACGCTCCTGCGGGCGCTGCGGACAGATGTACGGATTGTAAGGTAAAAGATTGTCCGTATAATGCGGTGGATTTTTATATAGGCAATTACAAAGAATTGAAAAAACAAGGCCGCGAAACCAACGTATGGCCATATGCGCAAGTGACGGTGGAACCGACCGAAGAAAAACTGCTTGTCGCTCTTAAAAACGGACCGTGGGGTAAATGCGTGTATCGTACGGACAACAACGTTGTGGATCATCAGTTTTCTACTGTACGCTTCCAAAACGGACTTGTGGGAACTCTTACCATGATAGGCTTTTCCGCAGACGGCGGCAGACAAACGCACGTCTACGGAACCAAAGGCGAAGTTTACCTCGACGAGCAATCCCGCACGATAACCTTGCAAAGGTTCGGCGAGGCAAAAAGAGTAGTATCGTTTGACAGCTTGGCGACGGATTTTTCCGGTCATGGAGGCGGAGACAAAGTGATGCTTGCGGAGTTTTGCGAAAGTTTGTCCGGAGGCAAAGCAACGCTTAACAGCGATATCGTGCGCTCCGTGGACAGCCATCTTATGTGTTTTGCGGCGGAACAGTCTCGTCTAAACAACGGGCAACCCGTGTTTTGTAATAACGTTAAATCAAACAAAAAGTGATTTTTGTTGGGAGGAAAACTATGAAGAAAAAAATTATTGCATTGGTAATCACTACCGTGTTGCTTATCGGCAGTATGTGTTTGGTTCTTACCGCTTGCGGCAATCCGCGTCGCAATATCCCCGGTTGGGAAGACGGCAAAACCAATCTTATTTACTACACTTGGGGTAGCGATGAAGAAAACGAAATATTCCAAGAAGTAATAGACGCTTACGAAGCCGAGCACGAGGATGTCAACATCATTCTCAGTAAGGCCGGTAACGACTACTACGGCGACTTGGATTTACAACTGACTGGTCGCGTACCTCCTGATATCGTGCAGATGAAGCCCGGTTATATCTCCAGTTATTTGGAAAGCGGAGCGATCATTTCTTTACAGGATTATATCGACAATTCCAAAGTTATAACCGACGATATGATTTGGGATTTTAATGACGGTTACCGCTACAATCCCAAAACCGACGTCGTTGGAAATCACGAGGACGATATCTATTCGCTCGTCAAGGATTTCTCTTGCGACTTTGTTATGAACTACAACAAAAATCTGGTTTCCAACAACGTCAAAAATCTCGATTATCCAAAGGGTGCGGATAATTTGCCTAGTTTGGATACGCCTATGACGTGGAGCCAATACATGAATTTTGCCGGCGCAATGCAAAGCGGCAGCACTATGGGCGCAGCGTTGGATAACGAGCCTTTCCAGCAACTTTTGGAGTGGATACAACAGGCAGGCGGTTCTCTTTGGTCGGCCGACCACAAACAGGTCGTAGATATCAAAAACAACGCTCCGGTCCGCGCCGCTTTCGAATACTACCGTATGCTGCGCGACAAGGCCACGGCAAGTCCGTCCTTTAATCCCAATAATACAGGATTGTCGTCGACAATTACGGCGAAAGCGTTGTCAGCGACAAATGCGGTTCAGGTGGGTCCCGCTCAATTAAAGCAAAAACAAGCCGCGTCTATTTTTATCGGACGTTGGGCGTATACTACGTACGATATGGATGCCAGCAAGGCAAAATGCGACACCGGTTTTGCTCCTCCTCCGGTTCCCAACAATATGACGGTAGAGGAAAACACAAAGTATGCCGGCATAACGGCAATGGTCGGTATGTCCATAGCGTCCAAGAGCGAATTTAAGGACGAGGCATGGGATTTTATCGAATACTACTTTACCGAAGGTCAAAAAATGCTTGCCAAGAAAGGTTACAATATTCCCGGCAACCGTCAAGTCGCGGCTAACGAATTTTTGAATGACTCGGAACTCAGCGCTAAGGAAAAGGAAATAAATACTTTCTTCTACGACTTGGCATTGAACCACGGATTTGTGATTGAGTTCAACCGTTATATCTCGCAGTACTCCGTAGAGCAAACCTTGACTGCAAAACTTTCCGACTATTTCTCCAAATCGACCGGAACGTTCGATAAGAACAGATGGGAACAATGCTTGGACGACATTGCGGCCGACTTGCAAGCCAAGTTGGATCGCGCAACTCGAAACAAATGAAAAACATAATTCTTGATACGGATATAGGCACCGATAGCGACGACATCGGTGCGTTGTCCATACTTTGCAACCTTGCACGGCAACGCAAAATCAATCTGCTTGCCGTAACCAGTTGCACGTCTACTACGCCTCCTATTTGCACGATAGATGCAATTTGCAATTGGTACGGGCTGCGTGTGCCCATGGGGAACAGCAAGGTTCCCTATGGCGACGACGATCAACACGGCGGATATGCCCGTGCCGTTGCAAAAGCCTATCCGCGGAGCGTTGAGCCCGTCTCGGACGCGGTATCGGTGTTGCGCAAAGCTCTTTTGCATGGCAACGTAACGTTGGTTACGGTAGGGCCGCTCAACAATATTGCGCGTTTGCTGGACAGTTCCGCTGATGAAATTTCTCCTAAAAGCGGTGCGGAATTGTTTCGTGAAAACGTTACGGAAATGTATTCTATGGCAGGTTCGTTTGTAAACGATTGGCCGGAGTGGAACGTGGCCGAGGACTTTGCCGCAATGCAAGCCGTGGCAAAAACGGTTACGTGTCCCTGGACGCTTATTCCGTACGAAGCGGGAATAAACGTCAAAACCGGAGCAAATTTTTTGGCGAGTGCGGATTCTCCTATGAAACTGGGATATTTCGTACACAACGGCGGTCCTCGCGAAAGTTGGGATCCTATTACTTCCTACTGCGCGGCGGTAGAGTGTCTGCCGACGTCGGATTGGGGCGGACTTGCCGTCTCCGACAGCGGTGTAACAACCTTGCAAAAAGGCAACGGCAACGCACGTTACGTTTTGGCAAATTTTGACGTGGATGAACTTACAAACAAACTGGAAAAATTGATGGTGATATGATGAAAGCCAAAGTCAAACAACCGAAAATTAAAATGTCCAAAGCGGCCAAAAGAGAAGAACGTCAGTTTTACGCGTTTATTTCTCCTTGGATTATAGGCTTTTTGCTGTTTACTCTTGTGCCGCTTATCTGCTCGTTGGTATTTGCATTTTTCGATTTTACCAAGCAGGATCTTGCAATGGGCAACAAGATGGAATTTGTGGGTTTCCGCAACTTCATCGATATAGTCAGCGGTCCGGACAGTTACTTTTGGGAAACCGTCGGAAATACGTTTTTGTACGCTATAATTCGCGTTGTAGTGGGTTTGATCGTAAGTTTTATATTTGCCGTATTGTTAAACCGCAACTTGAAATTGAAAAAGCTGTTCCGAGTATTGGTATATATACCAGCAATTATTCCGATGGTTGGCAGTGCTTTGGTCTGGAAAGGACTGTTCGACGAGCGTTTTTCCTTTTTCAACTTCTTGCTTAATTATATCGGTATACCGCCGGTAGATTGGACGGGCAGCGGCGCGATGGGCTCGGTTTTGCTTATGAGTATATGGTGCGGAATCGGTCCTACGATGATAATAATTTTGGCCGCATTGCAAAACGTTCCCAACGAACTGATGGAGGCCGCCGACATAGACGGCGCTAACGTTTTTCAGAAGTACAGAAAAATCGTTTTGCCTATGATCTCGCCTACGATTTTGTACATACTAGTCACAGGTTTTATCGGTTGTCTTCAAGCCTATGCCGAGTTCGATTTGGTCACCGGCGGCGGTCCCGGTCACTCTACGACGACGATGTCTATGTTCGTTATCAACGCCATGAACGACAGAACCTACGGTTTGGGTTACGCTTGCGCCGCGGCTTGGCTGATATGTATTTTGGTTATGGTTTTCACTTTGGTATTTTTCAAGTTTTCCAAAGGGAAGGTATACTACGCGGAAGGGGGTGAAAACTGATGTCGGCAAAAAACAATGCAAAAGACGCCGCCCAAAAGTTCTCTCTAAAAACGCGCAGAAGTACGCGAAAACGCAAGGAAAAAACGGCAAACATTATCATAACCGTTATTATGTGTGTGGTTAGTTTGATATTGCTCATCCCGTTTTTGTGGATGTTGGTTTCATCTTTCCAGCCGGACGGCGAAAGCCTGTTTCAAAATCCGCCGCAACTGCCTAGCGAATGGCGTTTCCAAAACTACGTTGATATTTTCGTCAACTGGGGCAACGGAATGAGTTTCTTCAAAATGTTGCTCAATACGTTGTTGGTGGTGTTTTCCACAATGGGTATCTCGTTGACGTCGTCGGTATTGGTTGCTTACGGATTTGCACGTTTCCGCGCCCGCGGTAAAAAACTGATGTTTGCGATAATGCTGGGCACAATGATGCTTCCGTGGATAGTAACGCTTATGCCTTCCTATATTTTGTTTACAAAGTTGGGTTGGACTGGCACTTATTTGCCTCTTATCGTTCCTGCGATAGGCGGCGGAGCATTCAATATCTTTTTGCTCAGACAATACTTTATGGGGTTGCCCAAGTCGATCGACGAAGCCGGTATAATAGACGGTTGCAGCCGTTTTGGGGTGCTGTGGAGGCTGCTGTTGCCTCAATGCAAGCCCGTGCTTGCAACGCTCGTGGTGTTTAGTTTTAACGGCGCCTGGTGCGATTACGTCGGGCCAAGCATTTATCTGATGGGCAATCCGGATGCGTATACGCTTTCCGTCGGGCTTTCTATTTTGGCAAACCAAACGGCAGGCGGCGGCGCTATTCCGTGGCATCTTATCATGGCTGGTTGCGTAGTGTTTGCATTGCCGATGATAATAGTGCTGTTCTGCGCGCAGGACGCATTTGTTCGCGGAATAGTAACCAGCGGACTTAAAGACTGATTATTTCGACGTCGGGCTAGGCGTCGGCAAAATAAAAAAGTAAAACTAGGAGGAAACTATGAAAAAAATTCTTTTGGCAGTTTTGGCGTTAGCGCTTGCCGTTTGCTGTTTTGCAACGGTATTCACTGCCACAGCCGCAACTGACGTTGCAGTAAGCAACACTCCCTCCGGTCGCGGATATTTCAAATACGCTCCGTTTGAAGATTTTGAAGAAGGTATCAGCGGCGCGTCTGTGGTTTATGCAGCCAACACTCACGCGTGGGCTACCGACGAGGACGGGAATCACGCGTTGTCCACTACGCAAGGGGATAACGGCTATGCCGGACAAATGTTTTCTATGGGAACCTCTAGCGAAATAGGAACCTATTTTGTTGAGTTCGATATTAAACCGGTCAAAAACGTAGTTGCTGCAACGGTACTGTTCGGGATTCCTGCAAGCGGTACTCATTTTGCGCAAATCGGATTATCTTTCAATAGCGATTTAAGTAATCTTACAGTTGTTGACGGTGTTACCGTGGGCGGTTGGTCCGGTATAACGAATTACAAAAACGCTTCCGTTTCCAAATTGGATAACGGTTATTGGCACGTGTATTTCGAGTACGACGTCACTGCGGATATGAGCAGCGCAACTTCCTTGGTATTTTGTCAAAATGCGACTGTCGGAGGAGATAACTCTGCCCAGTGGGATAATATTGCATACGGCAATTTGGCAAAGTCGGCCGACTACTATAATATCGATTGGGACGTAGATTACGGCAAACTTACCAACGTGTGGAGCGAACAACCTATATGGGCAAATAGCGGAGACGTTGTTTCCAATTATTTCGGAACGGGAGTTTCTGCGCTTAAAATTAACGCAACCGATACGAATAATACTCAAATCGGAGGCATCGTTAATACTGCCGGAAATCCCATAAAAATTGCTAAAGAAGCCGTTATGACATACTATCAATTCGATATAGATTTGGACGGGCTTTCGATGCTGAATATTTGGACTTCAGGTTGTTACACTGCGGTGATTTACCAAAACGGTGTTTGGCACGTAGAGGGAGGCGCCATCAATCTCAAAGCCGTGCGTTTGGCAAAAGGCTGGCGTATTTCGTATTTCATAGATATGGGCGCGGCAAACGCTGCCAATATGGAATTTAATATCAATACGACCGGTACCGGTGCGGCATATATTGCTAATCTTCTTGTTGCGCAAATCGATACCGTTCGTGCGCCTTGGGTATCTTCCGAAACTGTAACCTACAATGCTTCTAACCCCGCAGACGTCAACGTGACGTTGGACGTCAAAGGTAAAGCAATTACTGCTCTTACTTGCGGCGGAGATGCTGTGGACGCGGCAAACTACTCCTATTCGGGAGAAAAACTTACGTTAAAGGCCGCCGCATTCAGCGGTAAAACCGGCGACCTTGATTTTACTCTTGCAACCGAAAGCGGATCTGTAGATTTCACCGTTATTTCAGCGCAAACCAAAATTCCTTTGACGGTCGCGCTTAAGTCGACTGCCGCAATCAATAAGTATTACGACGAAACGACAGACGTTAAAGAAGAAATCGAATTTGACGTAACGGGAATAGAGGCCGATCACGACGTTCGTATTATCTATACGGCAAAGTACGACAGTGCAGCGGCAGGTACCGGTCGCAAAATTACAATCACTTTCGAACTGGCGGGAAACGATGCGGCATTGTATGAACTTGCAACCGAAATGTTGGAAATTACCGGATGTGAAATATACGATCGCATCACAGTAACTCTTGGTTACGAAGGCGAGCCTATTGTAAAATACGAGAACGGCAATACCGACGTTTCTAAGAACGACATAGTTTTGACTCTTAACGGAGTAGCGCAGGGCGACGACGTAAACGTAACTTTCGACGCGGCTTACGAAAGCGCAGCTGCCGGCAAAGTAAAAATCAACATAACTAATGCGGCACTTTCCGGCGCCGACGCCGGCAAATACAAGCTTGCTTCTGCTACTTTGCAGATAGACGGCGAAATATTGGCGCGTACTACGACGACCGCAACTTACGCCGGCGAAATTGAAAAACGCTACGACGGCACTAGTTTCCTCAATACCAAAGGAATGACGCTTACTCTTTCCAACATCGCAGACGGCGATCAGGTGTCGGTAACGTTCAAGGCGGAATTCATCGGCAAAGAAGTCGGCGACCGCACGGTCAGATTTACAAACCTTGTTTTGACGGGAAGAGACGCTTATAAATATGTGCTTGCTGCAACCTCCTTTGAAAAGGTTGGGTATATCATCGAGATGAAAGACGTGTCTGTTTCCGACAACGCCGGTTTCTACACGATGGACGGACAGACGTTGCAGTATTTCGATTTTGAAAACGTTATTACCGGCAATGTGGTCGCAGACGCTATCAGCGGACTGTATCTTTCTCCATCGAGCGGAGAAATGAACAACGGCATTACGCAAACGGCGTCGGTAGTGGAAGAAGACGGCAATAAAGTTTTGAAACTGGAAGAAAATTGCTTCGGATATGCTACACAATTATTCTCCACAAATGCTACAGGCAGTTATCGCGACGCAGGTATTTACGCAGTTTCCTTCAAAGTAAAGCCGCAAAATGCAAGTATTATCGGCGTGCTTATTCGCAATTCGTACGCTACTAACGATGCCGAAAGTATTTTAGCGGATTACCGCTATTCCGTTACTAACGACGCAAGCGGAAAAGCAATTTCCGTAGCCAAAGAAACGCAAGGATTTTTGGGTGAAAACCAACGGTATTTCAACGGCCGTGCGACGGTCGACGCCAACGGTTGGATCGATTGTTACTTTGAGTACGAGTTGGCAGAAGGAATTACTTACGCGGATAAATTCTGTCCTGTGCTGATATTTACAGGCGCAACCGCAAGTAGTAAAACAATTTCTACCTATTACTTTGACGACGTTTCGTATCTTTGCAAAAGCACTCCCGATAAATATATGACTATCGATCACAACTTCGATATGGAAGGCGCAAACGGCGACGCGGTAACTGATACTCCGTTCTATTCGGATCTTGGCGAAGGCTTTGTGTACGACAACGAGTGGACCGGCGAATTTGTAGCCGATAATACCGTCGTAAGACTTGATATCCCTGCCAATACAAGCGCTCAAAGAGTCGGATGTTTCAAAAACAGTATTGCCGACGGCAATGACAAACTCTTCAAAGGCGACGGCATTCACTACGTGCAGTTCGATTTCGATATGACTTGTTCGCACTTCAAACTGTATTCACATGGAGATGCCGGTTCCTTCAACTTCTTCGCTATCAGTTGTGATATGAACGGCGACCAATACAGTTTTTCCGTCGAGTGCTACGACGGTTGGATAAGCAATTTCAAAACGCAAGTTACGGAAAACGGTATGACGCGCGTGTCCTTTATCGCCGATATGAGCGGTTCTGCATTTGACGCGACTTATCTCAATCTCGAAGCATCGGCAGGTTCTGCGGGCGGTTCTATCTACTTTGACAATCTGTTTGTATCTCACGAAGACTATACGCCTTCCGCAAAAGACGCTACCTACAATTTCGTAGGTACCGATGACGTCGTATTTAACGTTTATTTGAAAGGTGCCAAGTTGGAAAGCGTAGAACTGGATAACGTTGCGGTTTCTGCGGATAAATACGTTTACGACGCTGCGAAAGATACTATCACTTTGGACAAATCTTTGTTTGCAACTACAAATCCTCAAGTTGCCGCGCGCGTTTTGAAGGTAAAAACGTCGGAAGGAGACCTAACGGCTAAGGCAAAACTTGTTGACAACAGAAAAGAAGTAACGTTGTCTCTCGATTACACCGGAGCGGCAATTGCAAAGGATTACGACGGCACGACCGACGTGGATCAAGCCGTTATCGATGCAATAGTGGAGCAAATCGCTATTGGCGGCGTAACTGCAGGCGACGATATTTCCTTTACATGCGACGTTGCGTATTCCTCCAAGAATGCAGGAACAACTACTATTGAAATTACGAATATCAGACTTACGGGCGCAAATGCAGACGATTACAAATTGGCAACGGAGTCGCTGACGGTAGAGGCTGAAATCAACAAAATTCAGTTGACGGTAAGCGGAACGACTGCGGCAAATAAAACTTACGACGGCACGACAAATGCAGTTGCAACTGCCGGAACGCTTACGGGCGTTTTGAACGGCGAAACGGTAACTTTGAGCGTAGCAACGGCAGTTTTCAACAGTGCTAACGTTGCCGACGCAAATAAAGTATCCGTAACGTATGCGCTTTCCGGTGCCGATGCGGCAAACTATATTGCGCCTGTTGCCGAAGATATTGCAAACGCAACTATCGGTAAAAAGACGGTTACTGTCAAAGCCGACGCTAAAACAATAACGGTTGGCGACGTAGAACCTGCATTGACTTACACTACGGAAGGTCTTGTTGCGGGCGACGCTCTTACGGGTACTCTTACCCGCGAGCAAGGTGCGGAAGAGGGCGAGTACGCTATTTTGCAAGGCACGTTGTCCGCAGGCGACAATTACACGATCAACTTTGTTTCGGCAAAACTTACTATCGCACCTGCCCAAGCAGATCCCGCAGGTTTATCCACGGGGGCGATAGTAGGCATAGTTGTAGGCGTTGCTGCAGTTGCAGGCGCCGCGGCTCTTGCGGTAGTGTTGGTACTCAAAAAACGCCGTTCCAAGTAACCTACTAAGTATTTGACCGATCGTTTTTCGCCGGGCTGAATTACGGTGCGGCGAAATAACGGCGAAAGTTCTATCTTTCTCTCACTGTTAGCGCAATGCAGTTTTGCGCAACGCGGAGCAGACATCGCTCTGTATAAAACAAAATTAGGAGTTTTTATGAAAAAATTGAAAATTGTTGCAGCTCTGTTTGCGCTGTTGGTTGTAGCGTTTTCGCTCACGTTGTCGCCGATGATTTCCTTTGCGGCAACCGATGACGGCTACGTAGCGCAAATGCGAGAATACAGAAGCGACGGCTTCGAGTCCTACACGATTACTCCGGGAGGAAATACCGAGGACGAAATGTATCACGGCTCAAACCTGTTGTTTGTAGAGCGCGGTTACGTTTCCGTAAAAAGCGACTTTTATACGATCAGCGGCCCTGACGTTCTCAGCGGAGGCAAATCTCTCGTTTGGGACGCCAAGCCGCAAGGCACCGACGGTTGGGTCGGCACTCAAATGGGTATCGGAGTCAATAACCTCGGCGGTATACAAAACGGTATGCTTGTCAAGTTGGAAGTAAAAGTCCGTTTGGTCGGAATGAACCGTTTCGGTATCCGCGCGCGCGAATATAACGCAGCTTCGGGCGACAAACTTTTGCAAAATATGTCTATTGACGGCAACTACACAAGTTTGGGCGCTTCCGAAGGATTGACGCAGGACGATCCGGAAACGGTTGCTTCGTCCGTCTACAATGCCGACGGCGATTACGCAACGGTTTCTCTCACCGTTCGCGGTCCGTCTAATTACGCGGTTTATTTCGATTTTGACGCTCAGGTGCTTTCCGACGCTGTGGAGCATTATCTTATTATCGACGACGTAACGGTATATTCCGAAGTTACTCCGGAAGTAGAGTATTTACCGTACCGCACGTTGACTTCTCAAGGCTTCGAGGACGGTTTCGGTATGTTTGCCTTGAACGGAGAAAACAGCTCTAAAAATGTCAACGTAAATATTGACAAATCTGCGCTCGTTGCAGACGGCGCAATAAAAGACGGCGCTTCCTTGCGCTTGTATTCCACCAGCCGCACGGCTAACGCTGTCGTAAATTCGTCCACTATTTCTTTGCCGAAGAACAATTACAAACTGTTTTTCCTTGTCAAGCCCACGGGCGCAAGTTTGTTTGGCGTAAAAGTGATGGATGCGGCAACGGATAAGGAAATATATTCCTACACGTACAGCATAAGCGAAGACAAGCGCATGGAACCGGCAACTGTAACTTTGTTCGACGCTTCCGAGTGCAAAACCGATTCGCGCGGAGTTAGGACTTGCTACGGCGAGTTCAGCGTAAAGGAAAATTCCGACGTGTATCTGCAAATTGTATTTAAGGTAGGTAACGCCTCTTCCAATTACGTTGATTTTGACGACGTATGTTTGTTGCAAGCCTACCAATACGACGATGCCGCAACCGAAATGCCCGCCAAACCCACCAAAGTTACGGGAACGCAAAACGCCAAGTACGAAAACTTGGGCGGCAGCGAAGGAAGCGCGGCAATAACTCTTACGGCTGTGTCCGGCATAAGCGTCGGTATAGGTGCGTGCGCGTTGGTAGTGGGCGGCGCCGCAACCAAAAATAAGAAGAAATATCTTGCGTTAGTAGTTGCGGTGATACTTGTTCTTGTGACCGTACTTGCCGCTTGCAATACCGATCCTACGGAAACGGAAATCCCTGCCGACTATCAGTCCGTAGCGTACGAAAAGATAAGCGGTAAATTGGATAATCCCGGCGTGGGTTGGGTAATTTTGGAAGAACCCACATACGGCGGTCACATAGACATAGGCAGTTCCGGCGATTTGCCGGAGGCAAGCCTTGCTGCGTTGTCTACTACTTGGTTCCATATCGAAACGCGCGAAGACTTTTACGATTGGACGATGTGCGACCAAGCGGTCGACTACTGGACCGGCACCGGAAGACGCGTGTTGCTGCGTATTTCTACCGACAGCTGTGTATGGCCGTACACGTTTAACGCTTCTCCTGCGTATTTGTTCGAAAAATACAATGTGGGTTACGAATGGGTGCCCTACACGGACAGCGGTCCCGTTACTCAAGCACGCGTAACAAATCTTTCCGACCCGGTGTATTTGGAAAGATTGGAAAAATTTCTAGACGCTTTGTACGAGCACTACAAAGACAATCCCATGGTTGATACGGTGGAAATCCGCGGTTTCGGTATGTGGGGAGAGTGGCATCACGGCTACACTTACGACACGACGGAAGAACGCGTAGAAACTCTCGGCAACGTTATAGATAAGTACTACGACGCTTTTGACGGTTCCGGAAAGACTTTGGCTGTTTCCTGCAGTTGGGATCCGGATTACATTCAGTCCGGCGCTTACGAAGCGGGTTACACTTCCGAAGAAGCGTATCAAAACTTTGTCGAGTGGTCTTGCTTTGACAAGGCTTGGCGCACGGAAGGCGTAACGTATCGCCGCGACGGCGGTGCAAGCGCTTTGCGTTACGACTACGACGAAAGATTGATGGCGGAAGCGTTCCGCTCCGGAAAACGCGTACCGTTCCTTGGAGAATACGCCAATAACTACGCGAATATCAATTCCGCCGCAAGTCAATACACGTTGGAAAGCGCTCTTGACGACATTTTGTACAAGATCCGTCCCAACAATACGACGGCTCTCGGTTGGGTCGCGGTGGAAATGGCTAATATCGTTGCTGCCGGAGACACGGACTTCATCGATCGCGGCAACACCATGATGGGCTACCGTCTGGCGGTTGACGAAGCGCTGTTCCCCAAAGAAATTTCGGCGGGTTCCAAAGTTTCCGTTCGTACAACATGGTCCAATTCTGCGGTAGGTATATTCCCCTACGATTATCCGATGGAACTCAAACTGTTGGATGCAAGCGGAAAGACGGTTTATACTTACACGGATAACGGATTCGATGCCAGAACGTTCGTTCAAGGCGAAGTAAACAACGTGTACAGTACGCTTGACATTCCTAAAAATTTGGCCAACGGCACTTATACTCTTGCTGTGGATATCCCGAACGTCAACGCCGGCGATACCGAACACGATTATATCGCGCTTGGCATGGCTGGAGAAATAGGTACGGACAGCCGTTTGTACAAACTGGGCAACGTCACTGTAAAGGACGGAGTAAAAGCTTCAGACGGCGGAATCAAAGCATATTCGTGGAAAAACGTAAACGATATAAAGTTGGATTCCAACTCTACCTATCAAGTCACCTTCCGTTACAAACCGCATTTCGATATGGCAAACTTCTACTTTGGCAACAGCGATTGCTACAAGTTTAGCCTTACAAGCAAAAGCGGTGAATCCAACGTTTACCGTTGGCAGGATATTTCCGGTGAAGTAGGACAAAAAACCGTAACGGTACGTACTGGGGCCGACGGCGATTACAAACTCAGTATTCAATCCGTCAACTTCGACGAAATAGGCGTAGATCAAGTTTGGATAGAAAAGAAGGGCGGCTATTATTCGGACTTTGCAGGATACGATCCTCTGGATCCCAAAACCTTGATCGCTCCTACCGCTATGGGCGCTGCCGATTTGGAAAAAGATTGTATTGACGGCGACAGTTTGGTCCTTACGGGTAAAAACTCTCAAAAGAATATTCTTGCTAAAACCGATATGGCTAACGTGCCTCTTAAAAAAGGTATGTTGTACACGGTGTCTTTCGACTTCCGTGCCGAAGGCGACGTGGGCAACGGCGGATACTATTTCTTGGCGTTAGGGAACGGCAGTACTAACCCGCAATCTCTTACAAAGAGTATGACGGTGATCGGCGAGTGGTACGAAAGAGCGGATAACTGGGATACTAAAAAAACCTTCTCATTTATCTGCACGGCGGATAATCAAGCTATATTCTTCGGCGTAAATATGCCCGGCTGTTATTTTATCGACAACCTGATCGTTACTGCGTCAACAGTAAACGAAATGTCCGAAGGCAAAGATATCGGCTTTGAACACAACGAAATTCCCGTATACACTAATATAGGTTTGGGTAACGTTGAAACTTTCGATTACGGCACGTTCCAATCCAGCGGATTCAACTGGGGACAGTTTGCTTTCGGACGTATGACCTTTGACGAAAACGAAGTCGTCGGCGTCACGGAAGGCTCGGCAAGTTACATGAACAAAGCCGTAGGCGAAAAGAGTCATGCGTCGCTTTTGGGCAGAGTGGAAGTGGAAGCATACGATCCGTCAATCGACAATGTCTGGTTCGAGTTTACCCGTTCCAAGTTGGAATACTACAACTTCCTGCCCAATCATTACTACACTGTAGAATTCGACTATCGTATACTAAAACAGTTCGGCAGCGGATACGTCTTCTGTTTCTTCCGCGACGATACCTTAGGGGATAATCGATTTGCCGAAGCGATAAACGGACCTGTGGACGGTACCGAGTACGACTGCCGTATTTCGCACGACTCTAACGGTTATGTTCGCGGCACATACGTCGACTATCACTTCAAACAAACCTTCCAAATGACGAATCACAATTATTTCCAATTTATGATTTGCATGTACGGGATGTGGGAAGTTGCGGTGGATAACGTCTATATTTACGAAGTAAACGCTGCAGGCGAAAAAATTTAACAGATCACGCGCGGCAGGTGCAAAAATACGCGCTTGCCGCACGTAAACCCTTGCATATTTTAACAAAAGGATATATTATGAAAAAGATATACGTATTAGGCAGCGTCAACTTTGATTTGACGATCTATACAGACAGGTTGCCGTGCGTCGGAGAAACCGTCAGCGGTTACGACTTTATGAGTAACAGCGGCGGCAAAGGCGCTAACCAAGCAGTAGCCGTTTCTAAATTGGGCGGCGATGCTTGTCTCATAGCATCTGTCGGCAAGGACTTTTTCGGACAGCAGTGTTTGGAAATTCTTAAAAAGTTCGGCGTAGATTTGAATTTTGTACAACTGTCGGAAACCAACACCGGAACAGCAGTTGTGATCATTAAAGACGCCGATAACCGAATAATCATAGATCACGGTGCAAACTTTGCGTTGCAGCCGCATTATGTGGAAAAAGTGATTCGTGAAAACGTGCGCGAAGGCGACGTATTCGTCACTCAAATGGAAATGCTCTGCGATTGCGTGGAAGCAGGACTTAAAGCGGCCAAGGAAATGGGCGCGATAACTGTGCTTAATCCTGCGCCCGCGCAAGGCGTTACGGACGCTATGTTACAGTACTCCGACTACGTTATTCCAAACGAGTCCGAAGCGAAAGACATATGCGGAATAAAGCCGGAAAATTTGCGGGACCTTTGTAAAATCGACGAAACGTTACGTGCAAAGGGCGTCAAAAAAGTAATCGTAACTTTGGGCGATAAGGGGTGCTACTACGACGGAAAAATTTATCCGGTAGTAATCCCTGTGGAAGCAGTGGATACAACTGCCGCAGGCGATACGTTTGTGGGTGCTTTGTGCGTAAGACTTGCCGAAGGCGCCGCTGTAGAAGATTCGCTTGCGTTTTGTCAGACTGCAAGCGGAATAACCGTGACTCGTCGCGGAGCGCAGGTCGCCATACCGTATTTGGAGGAACTGAAACAAGTTGTCTAAAAACTCTTCGCCGAATTTGCCTCGAAACAGATTTCAGGAATTTAAGTACGTTGCATCTCTTTGGGACAGAATGCTGACTTTGAGTCTGCTTGTAACGTTGTTTGCTCTGCCCCTTATTGCAATACTTTCCGTTTCCGCTGTTGCCGAGGCTTCTTTATTGAAAGACGTAACCGACGGAGCGGAATATCTGTCCAAGATGCTTCAAATGAGGGTATTTGCAGGCTTGCTATCCGTTGTCGGTTTTTATCCGTTTATGTTGGGATTGTCGGGCGCGTTTTATTTTATTCGCCGTACCGTCTGGTCGCAAGGAGCAACGATAAAAAGTGATTTTTTCAAAGGCGTAAAAGGCGGTCTTGCGGCAAGTATTGCGCCTGCGGCGTTTGCGACGCTTACCTATTTATTTTTCGAAGCGTCATTGATTTTTGTTCCGGTTTTTTTGAAAAATATTGCGTGGCAAATTGTAATGTACGTAGTGGTGGCTCTGGTTGTGATATTGATGTTTTCGGTTATTATGTACGACCTTGCGCAAAACGCTATCTACAAGGTTTCATTTTTTCACAGGCTCAAAAACAGTTTTATATTTGCGCTTGTCAAATATCCGCGTAATGCTCTTGCGGCAATAATTACTTTTCTGCCTTTTGTGCCTATGATCATGTGGCGTATTTTGGGTATGACGGTGGCGTTTACGGTAATGGCAGTGTATTGTTTTGCTCTTTGCGTTTTGGGACAAACTTTGTTTTGTCACAGCGTATTTGATAAATACATAAACGAAAAAGAATATCCGGATCTTGTAAAGAAAGGCTTGGCAAAAGAGGAAAAACAATGAGGATTACAATAAAGGACATTGCCGAAATGTGCGGCGTGTCAGTTACGACGGTGTCGCTTGTTTTGAACAACAAAAAAGTGCGCACGTCTGTGCAAACAAAACAAAAAATTTTGGAAATAGCCCAAAAATACAATTACACGCCCAATTCGTTGGCGGTGGGACTTGTTACCCGTCGCACCAATACGATAGCGTTATTGATTCCGGATATTTCCAACGTCTTCTTTTCGCAAATCGCCAAGCATTTGGAAAGCAACTTCGGTAAATACGGCTACAACCTTATTTTGTGCAATACCAACGATAATGCCGCAGAGCAGGAAAAGTACTTGCAGTTGCTGCTTAACCGCGGCGTGGACGCGCTGGTCATGTGCGTTGCTAACGATCGCTCCAAAACAATGGAAATTTTGGACGACTTCGCTGCGGATAACGTGCCGGTTATCGCTTTCGACCGTTCTTTCGATAATCTCAAATGTCCGCTGGTAGTAACAGACAACAAAAACGGTGCCAAGGATATCGTGGAGTATTTAATAGGTTTGGGACACAAACGCATAGCTTGCATAAGCGGTTCCAATGCCAGACTTTACTCCGAAAGATTGGACGGTTACAAACAAGCATTGTCGGAAAACGGAATAGAATACGACGGCAATTTGGTACGTAACGGCGATTATCGGTACGAAAGCGGCTATTTGCTTACCAAGGAACTTCTATGCGAAAAGCCGACCGCAATATTCGTTTGCAACGATATGATGGCGTACGGCGCATACAAGGCGATAGAGGAAAACGGTTTGTCCGTGCCGGACGATATTTCCGTTGTGGGGTTTGACGATCTGATGTTTTCGTCGCTATTGTCCGTACCGCTTACTACGGTTCGCCAAGACGTGGCGGGCATGTGCGCAAAAATATGCAACCTTACGTTGAACGCTTTGCACGGCGAGAGCGTCGGCGGAGTACATATGTTGCCGGCAACCGTCATGCGTCGCGAAAGCGTCAAAAAGTTGCAGTGAACATAACGGTATATTTTCGGTCAAATATCGCGAAACGAGGTAATATGAATACTAAACGAACAAAAACTTCCGGCGCTGACGAAAGGACGCCGTCCAAGTCGGAATACTTTTCTTGGATCAATAACACTAACGAAGGCTCGACAGAACGGCAAACCTTGATCAATCTGGATTTTTTTGCGTACCTAAACGAAAGGTACGGTATGCAACTGGATATATATGCTTGGGATGCCGGAAACTTGGACGGAGCCAACGGTAATTACGAGAGTTTGGACAGCGCAAAAATAGTTGCGCAGTATCCAAACGGTTACGAACCGATAGTAGAGCGAGCTGCCCAAATAGGCACACGATTGGGCGTTTGGGGCGGAGCCGACGGCTACGGCGATACGAAACAGGACGTTGAAAAACGCAGAAATTTGATCGTAGGGCTTTGTAAAAAATACGATTGGGCTTTGTTCAAGTTCGATACCGTGTGCGGCGCTTTACGCAAAAACAAGCGTAAAGAATTCGCCAAGACAATGCGTCTTGCCCGTAAATACTCTCCGGATTTGATTTTGCTAAATCACCGCAACGAATTGGGCAATGTGGAAAAGTATGCCACGACTCGCTTGTGGGAAGGACAGGAAACTTATGTCGAAGCGCACGTATACAACACTATCACGGCGCCTCATAACAGAGCTTATATGTTCTTTCGCGGACATACGCCGAACAATTCTCGCTTGACGGAAGATCACGGAGTGTGTTTGTCGTCTTCGTTGGATTTTTTTGAGGACGATTTGGTGTATCAGGCTTTCAACCGCTGTCTTATTTTGGCGCCGGAAATTTACGGAAATCCTTGGCTTTTACGCGACGACGAATTACCGCGTCTTGCGCACGTGTTCAATTTGCACCGTAAGTACAGAGATATTTTAGTGCGAGGTTTTGCTTTGGATGAAAACCTTTACGGAAACAATGCTTTCGTACGCGGCGACGGAAAGCGCAGGTTTATTTCTACCGGCAACGCAGGTTGGCAGGATAAAACGGTTTCCGTCCGTCTTGACAAAAGCATCGGTCTTAAAAAGTGTTCGCAGGTGTTTGTGCGTTTGCATTATCCTTACGAACAATTTATTGGCATTTATCCTTACGGCGCAACGGCGGAAGTAGCGTTACCGTCTTTTAGGGCGGCGCTAATAGAAATTTGCGAATTGAGCGTCGCCGAACCAATGCTTACAAATTGCAAATACAAAACGGTTTCGCAAAAGGACGGAGAATACAAGCTGCTTTCCGTTTTCGGCAAGGTGCAAAAGATTTCGCCTAACGGTCAAACTGAGCCGGTTACGGATACGTCCGATATTGAACTTTTTGACGAGTCGTTGGCTTCGCCTCGCCTTTTAGGCGAACTTGCGCCGACAGACTTGCCTGATAACGCGCGGCAATTGTACGAGTTCGCTTGTTTTTTTGCCGATAACGACAGTTTTGAATACCGTTCGCTTGTGCGTTCCGGCACAACTGATTTGCCATGCGTGCAACGCGCCCGCGACGCGTTTTTCGATCAGCCGTCTTATCGTTTGCGCGGATTGGAAACGTCCATACCTTTCGATAACGATCCCGATACGGTGTTTGATACCAAATCGCGTTTGTATCAGATTTATCACGGTCCCGGCTACCGCGTCAACGGAGGTTGTCTGCGAGTGGATCTGGGAAAAGATATGAGCGTCGATACTGTGGAAATAGAATTTTTTGACGGATTGCAAGATCCTCCGCACGTATTTGCAGAGCAAACGGTACGCGACAATTTTGAGTTTTCGTCCGATTTGCAAACTTGGAAAAAAGCAACTCTTACAGCAGTACAAGAATTGGGTAAATACGATTTGACCTATTTCGATTATTACGTGGACAGCCCGAGAGTAAACAACGGTTTGCGCAAAAAGGCAGTTTTCAATATCGAGGGCAGACTACGTTATTTTTCTATACCCGACCCTGTGGACAGAATTTTCAGCATAAAGGCGTTTGCAAAAGGAAAGCAAATCGTCTTGCAAAAACCGCATTTAACAAATCTGTTTTCTCCGTACGATAGAAACAAGACGCAAAGCGTTGCGGTTGCGACCGTGCGGTTACCCGAGCAGTTGCCTCTGCATCCGTATTTGGCCGTGGCGGTAGAGGGACATACCGGCCACGAAGGAGTGACGTGCGTAGCAAAAATCGACGGCGAACCGCGTGCGTTTCCAAATCGCGCTCCTGCATATCCTGCCAACGTTTACGAGTGCTATGTGCACCCTGCCGAAGGTAATTATACTTTTTATATGCCGGTGGATAAGCAGTGGAAGCACAAGGATATCGAGGTTATTTGCTCCTTTGTCGGAGAACCCGTTCCTGTGTGCGTTTATCTTTGCGACGGCGACGGAAAGCGCGATGGCATTGATTTGAAAATCAAATTGTAATATTTTGAAGTGTTGCGCGTAAATAGATTTACGATAACGAAAAGTATTTTGGAGTTGAAATTATGTTAGAAATTGCAAACCGGTTTCAAACAAGTTGTCCGATCGTGTCTTTGGAACCGTACGGAATGGGACATATTAACCGCACGTATTTGGCGGTTGCAAGCGACGGCAAAAAGTACGTTTTGCAAAAAATCAACGATACTGTGTTTACCGACGTCGACGGATTGATGTCCAATATTTGCGGCGTTACGGAGTACGTTGCTGAGCGCACGCAGAAAGGCGAACCTCTTAAAGTTATTCCTACAAAAGGCGGCGCTCCGTATTTGCGCGTTGACGAAGGATGTTTCCGTATGTACAATTTTTTGTACGGACAGGCGGTGGAAACCGGCGCTACGCTTAAACAGTTTGAACTTGCCGGCAAAGGATTTGGTCGTTTTCAGAGACTGTTGGACGGCTATCCGTCCGGCAAACTGTTTGAAACGATAAAATACTTTCACAATACGGAAAAGCGTTTTGAGGCCTTTGTAAAGGCCGTAAAAGACGACGTATGCGGCAGGGCCGATTTCTGTAGGGAAGAAATAGAGTTTTTTATAAGCCGTAAGCATTATTGCAGACGCGTGCTCGACTTGTTGGAAAACGGGCAAATTCCTCTGCGCGTAACTCATAACGATACTAAGCCGAACAACGTACTTGTGGAAGAATCTCAGGACAAGGTCGTTGCGATAATCGATCTTGACACGATAATGCCCGGCAGTATGTTGTACGACTTCGGCGACAGCATACGCTACGGAGCAAACACCGCAGCCGAGGACGAAAAGGATTTGACAAAGGTTGAGTTTTCCAAAGAATATTTCGAAGCGTACTGCCGTGGATTTTTGCCGGAAGTCAAGGATATGGCAACCGAATGTGAGAAGGCAAATTTGCATTTCGGCGCAATACTTTTAACGTACGAATGCGGAATGCGTTTTTTGACGGATCATCTCTCGGGAGACGCGTACTTCCGCATTCACAGAGAAGGACACAATTTGGACAGATGCCGTACGCAAATCGCGCTTGCAAAAGATATGGAACGCAACGAGCAATACATGAAAGATACGGTAAAAAAATATTTGCAGTAACGTACTGAATTTTCCACGGAGTAAGCGTATGAAAATTTTTCAATCGATTAGTAAATTGCTTACATATGCGCAACAATATTTGGGATTAAATAGCGCGGACGCTCCATACGTTCTCAATAACGTGTTGGACGTTTTGAATTTGCGTACTTTCGAATATGTGCCGACGGAAGCGTCGGGCGACGATATTGATTCGCTGCTTTTAGAGTTTGCACAAAACGCGGTAGAAGAAGGCGTTATCGAAAAAGGGCAGGAATCCTACTATTGCGACAAAATTATGGGTATGCTGTCACTTATGCCAAGCAGAGTAGACGACATTTTTCAAAATACGCTAAATGTTCGGGGCGGGCAAAAGGCAATGGATTGGTTGTACGGTTACTGCGTTGCCAACAATTACGTTAAAAAAGCGGTGTTAGATAAAAATCCACGTTTTGACTCTAACGGGTTGGTTGTAACCATCAACCTCGCCAAACCGGAATTCCGCGATCCTAAAAAGGCTGCAAGCGGCAACAGTGTAGCGGGCGGATATCCCAAGTGCGTTATATGCCGCGAAAACGAAGGTTTTGCTCCGCGAAACAAATGCACGTTGCGTACGGTATCGCTGACGCTGGGCGGTAAGCCTTGGTTTTGGCAGTTTTCGCCGTACGGATATTTTTCTCAACACGGTATCGCCGTAAATATGCAGCACGTACCTATGGGCGTCGATAGAGAAACCGTATCTAACCTGTTGGAATTTGTGGATACGTTTCCGCATTACTTTATCGGCTGCAACGCCGCATTGGAAAGGATCGGCGGCAGCGTTTTGGGGCATGACCATTATCAGGGCGGCGGAGAAATTTTGCCGCTGCACAAAGCGATCGTCAAACGTTATTTTAGTGTAAAAAGCTACGAGGAGTTAACTGTTGGAATATTGGACTGGCCGGGAACTGCTTTGCGTATATGCGGTCGCGACAAACAAAAAATCTGCGACTTGACGGACAAGATTCGCCGGGGGTGGGCGACCTTCACGGACGAAAGTCAAGGAATTGTTTGCAAAACGGAAAAGGGACAGCATAACGCAATCAGTCCCACGGCAATAAAGAAGGGCGATCGTTACGAAATGAACGTTATCTTGCGTAGCAATATTACTTCGCATAAGTACCCCGACGGAGTATTCCACGCCCATCCCGAGTTTCACGTTATCAAAAAGGAATCTATAGGTTTAATCGAGGCGCAGGGATTGTTTATTCTCCCCGGTCGGCTTGTGGAACAACTTGCAAAAGTGGAACAATGTATAGTCACAGGGCAAAGTTTGTCTGCGGACTTAAATGAGTTTGATACGATTTGTAACGAGACTGCGGCTCTTGCGCGTTCTTGCGATGCAGCGGCTGTTCACGCTGCAATGCAGTTGGAATTGGGTAGTATTTGCTACCGTATTTTACAAAATACCGCGGTGTTCAAAACGGAGGAGAAGTTTGCGTTATTTTTGCAGAGTTTAGGCTTTGTGCAAAAGTAGAGCAACGTTAAAATGGATTTTTATTACGGAGGCAATATATGAAAATACTAGTTACAGGCGGCGCAGGGTACATCGGTACGCACACTTGCGTAGAACTTTTGGACAAGGATTACGAAGTCGTAGCTGTAGATAACTACGTCAATTCTTCGCCCAAAGCGGTGCAAAGAGTGGAGCAAATCACAGGTAAGAAAGTTGCTATGTACGAAGGCGACGTTCGCGACGGAAAACTGTTAGACAAGGTTTTCAGCGAAAATAAGATAGATTGGGTCATCCACTTCGCCGGACTTAAAGCCGTAGGCGAAAGTTGCGAAAAACCTCTTGCTTACTACGACAACAATTTGTACGGTACTTTGGTTCTTTTGGAAACTATGCAAAAACACGGTTGCAAAAATATGGTGTTTTCTTCCTCCGCTACCGTATACGGCGATCCGGAAAAACTCCCTTTGGACGAAACCTGCAAAGTCGGCGGAACGACAAATCCTTACGGCACTTCCAAGTACTTTCAGGAAATCATGCTGGCAGATTTGTACAAGTCCGATCCGAATTGGAGAATAGTGCTGTTGCGCTATTTCAACCCCGTGGGCGCTCATCCTAGCGGACTTATCGGCGAGGATCCGCAGGGAATACCAAACAATCTTACGCCGTATATTGCCAAGGTGGCGATAGGGCAACTTAAAGAAATCGGCGTATTCGGCAACGACTACGACACTCCAGACGGCACTGGAGTGCGCGACTATATCCACGTGGTGGATTTGGCAAAAGGTCACGTTGCGGCAATAGAAGGCGTAAAACGCAGCGGTTGCTACGTTTATAACTTGGGTACGGGCAACGGATACAGCGTGTTGGAAATGATCCGCGCTTTCGACAAGGCCTGCGGAAAAGAGTTGCCTTATGCAATTCAACCGCGTCGTGCCGGAGATATTGCCATGTGCTATGCCGACGCAACGAAAGCCAACAAGGAGCTTGGATGGAAGGCCGAACTCGGCATCGACGAAATGTGCGCTTCGCTGTGGAATTGGCAAACGAAAAATCCCAAAGGCTTTAAGGACTGATTTTGTATGATTGTTCAAAAAATCGATTTATATAAGCATTTCGGAATTAATCGCAAAGGCGGAGAACAGGGGTATTTGACGACTTATGCGCGTCCGTTAAATGACGAAGAACCGCAAAATAAAAAACGCCCGGCAATGCTTATTATTGCAGGCGGAGGTTACAAGATAGTCTCCAACCGAGAAAAGGAATGCGTTGCGTTGCAGTTTTTGCAGCGCGGGTATAATTGTTTTGTATTGGACTATTCCGTCGATCCGTGTTGCTATCCTACGCAAATTTCGGAAGCGGCAATGGCAATGCTGTACGTTCGCGAAACTGCAAATCAATTTGCTACCGACGCGCAGCACGCGGGAGCGATAGGATTTTCCGCAGGCGCTCACCTTACGGCAATGCTTTCTTCCGTTTGCAGCAATGCCGACGTCAAGCGTTTGTTGGGCGAGCACGTAATAAATGCTCGACCCGATGCCGTTGTGCTTTGCTACGGAGTGGTTTCATACGATAAATCAAATACGCATATCTCTACGTTTGACGTTGTGTCTGACGGCGGTAAGATAGATTTGAACAAGGTCGATCCTGTACAACTTGTAACGGACAAAACCTCGCCTGCGTTTTTGTGGCATACGGCGGACGACACGGTAGTGCCGTTTACCAATTCCGTCAATTACGCGCTCGCGCTAAAAAAGCATAACGTGCCTTTCGAGTTGCACGTGTTTCAAAACGGTTGTCACGGTTTATCTTTGGCAACGGAAGAATCTGCATGTAATTCGGAAACCGTCAACGTTTCCGCGCAGCAGTGGGTAGAACTTGCACTCAATTGGCTGTCGGTAAGTCAAGGGTTCGGTTTGAAATTTCAATAACTTGTTTCTTTCTCGGGCGTCTTTTCGGCGCCTTTTTTATTGCTGCGGTATCAACGGTTTTTGTGAAACTTGCCGAATAGATACAAGGGGTTTCGGCCGCCGTAAAAAGACGATTTGATCAATCGGAATTTTTGTTAAGCAGAACTTGGCAAAACAATATGAAAAATGTTGATAAACTTTTAGAAAAGTATTGATATATTTATCCGTAGGGTGTAATATATAAAAAAATATTTAACAAAGGTGAAATATTGATCAACGAACGTTTCGAAGTGAAGTTTGCTACAACGCGGCAGGAACTGGACGCAGTATACAAGTTGCGTTACGAGGATTTGGTTTTGGAATACAACGGCGCTTCGCAAAATGCAGACGATGCATCCTATTACGACAAGTATGCAAAACATCTTATTGTTAAAGAAGTAGCGACAGGGCAGATTTGCGGATACTACAGAATGATAACAAGCGATGTGTTGTCGGATGGCAATAAGTTTGTCTGCGAAGAAGAATTTGACGTAGATACGCTAAAGGCGCAAGGAGATAAAATTTGCGAATTCAGTCGTGCAGTCGTCAAAAAAGAGTTCCGCGGAGGCATGGTTTTGCTACTGTTGTGGAAATTTATTTTGAATTATATGCTGCAAAACGGTTTCAGATATTTGATAGGAGACGCAAGTTTTTTCGGGACGGACAGAGAAAAGTACACGGATGAAATATCATACTTGATAAATAACTACGCTTGCGATCCGTCGTTAAAAATTTTATCGCGCGACAGTTTGCCTCCGATGCAAATCGTCGATACGTCCTCTTTTGACGGACGCGAAATGTTGCACAGGTTGCCGCCGCTTATTCGTGGTTATGTTGCTGTCGGCGCAAAAGTGGCGCCGCAACCTTATACTGATTTTGTCTTTGGCAGCGTTGACGTATTTATTTTGGTGGATTTGCAAAATTGCAATACGGAATACGTAAATAAACTTCTCGGTAACAAATAGCGTATTTTTAAGTTTAAGGTGCTTACAAGTTCGCACCGGAGTTTTTTCGTACTTGCGTCAAGGTTCTTTGCTTTGTAAAGTTTGCATTTTGCGCCAATTGATAAAACCGTAAATATCGTTTACCAGAAATACTGCAAAACAAATTATAACCGAAACGTACGAGTTGTCCGTCGCGGCCGCCATACTCCAAAGCACGATCAATACGGCGTCGTTTGCGGCGTAGGCTATGGCAAAGTACGGGCTTCTTCTTAGCGTAAGGTACGCGGCAACGAAACTTGTCGTTACTGAAACTGTACTTGGAATAAGGTTGGACGTACCGAGAGTTCGCAAAATAAAGTAAAAAGTGCCGGTTACCCCTGTAGTTAAAACCGCAAGCAGCCAAAGTTCTTTTGCTTTCAATGTATTTACTTTAACTTGACTTTTCTCGCCTTTGTACGGATTTTTTAACCAAGATATCAACGCTGCTAGCGCCATCGGAGCCGTCATTCCTAGATACGTGATCATTTCTCCGTAATAGCGGTAAGTAAAAGAAATTATACCGTAAAGTACGCTGAATACGATCATCAGCGCCTGTCCTATCGGATTGCCTTTTGCATTGAATATCAGCGAAGTCGCGCCTACGAGTGATGCAGACAGTACCAAATAGTTTTTGCGGTCGAATAAGCAAAACGACGTTACTATCAAACATATCGAAACAGTCCATAATAATATCTCAGTTATCGAAAATTTTTTAAGTATCTTTTTCATATTTCTCAAAAAAACAAAAACATCCGATGCGGTATCTTCTTAGACCTAACGATACTTATCGAATGCTCTTTGCATTGCTCCACCCGGTGGCGGATATTTAACTGTGATTTTATATTATCAAATTTGCTCGCGCATGTCAATCGTGCATGCTTCGGTTTACGTTTCGATTTTTATAAGTAATTTTGACCGCACGCGCTAAAATTGTTTTATTTCGCGTGTTTTAGCTAAGTTTTAACAAATGCGTATTTATTTTGCTGACTGTATATTTACGCAAGATTTTTTATCAAAAATAACTCTTTTGCCTGATTGGGCAGCGACATGCTGCCGCAGTCGCGGTAACCGAGCGCCCGATAAAAATGCTGTGCGTTTTCGTCTTCTTGCGTGGATACGATTACGTAACCGTATCCATTGCGTAACATATCGTTTTCCCAACGCGCTGTTAATTTTTTTCCGTAGCCGCTATTTTGATAATCTTTTGATATGTAAAGCATCGTGCAAAAAGGAGTATTGTCCCAAAACAAATTGTAGCGCAAAATCCCTGCCGCGCAGTCGTTAACAAACAACACGTAACATTGTTTGTAGCGTATTTTCTTTTCATATTCCGAAACCGGCAGATGCTTATCCAAGGAAAACCAAAAATCTTTGTCCTTCATTTCCGCGTGTCGTATTTTTACGCTATTTTCAGTTTGTTTCATAAAAACTATTTTAACATATTTTTTGAGTTTTTTCAAGCTTAACAAATCCCGATAGAAATAAAACTATCGGGATTTGTGCCGTAACTTTTTGTCGCGTTGTAGATCAATTTAAGTTGGATGAAAAGTAAAAAAGGATTTTGCAATATCTGTTAATCGTTGCAAGTAAAGTCGGACACGAACGCCGCACCGGCAACTCTGCCGACCGAGGTGTTGTCGCGCCGTCTGTTGCGTAATGCTTCTACGGGGTTTGGCGCCACTTCAAAGCGGTAGTCTTTCCCAAAGCGGTTGATGTGCGCATCGATAACTCGGTGCGAAGGAACTATCTCCGTAGTCGGGTTTATTTTTGCCTGATATTTGAAAAAGTCGCTGTCCGCAGGCAAAAAGTCAACGCTTTCGTAGTCTTCTCTTACAGATGTGTACTGAACTGTATTGTACAACACGTCGCGCACGTAGCGGATATTTTCGTGCAGAGATATAGGCGCGGGAAATTCTCCGTCTCCGATAACTTCCTGCCAGTGCTTATGCTCGTATTTTTCCAACAGTTCCGCCGCTTTATGTAAGTGAGCGATCTCTATTGCAAGGTTTTCTTCCCACAGCATTTTTATGTATTTGTCGGTTTCCGTCATCATGCAGGACCAGTACAGATAGCACTCGTTGTATTCGTGCCAAAGCAGCATTTCAAACCAACTTGCGTTTGCGTCCATCAGGTCTTCGTATTGAGTAACGTGTTCTTCCTCTACTAAGGCAATTTCTTGATACAGTCTGCGCGACATTTCGTCTGTAGCAAGGTTGGTTACGTTCATGTAGTAATTCATCGTTTGCTGTTCCGCCGCGGTTATCGTCATTGTAGAAAGCACAGTTTGTTTGTCGGCGGTTTTGGAATTGATACATCTGCGCACGTTGTCTAGCGGAAAACGGTGGTGCGCTATGGTGGGACGTCCGGGCATGATTTCGGTGTATCTTCCAACAAGCCGCTCGGCAATTACGCCTTGAGTCATATGTAACAGATCTGCGTATCTGTACAAGTGGTCAAAGTCTTCGAGGAGTGCAAAGTCCAACGCCTTTTTAACGTAACAATCCGGTTCGCGTTTGGCAAGTTCCGCCGTCAAGTCTACTGCAAGTTGTTCGTACGCGATAGTGTGTTCCAACGGACTTTCGTTGCTGGGTTTCAAAAGAGAAATTTTCAGTTGTTGCTGTTTTTCCAATGCACGGGTAAGAGCTAGGTCTCTCCTTAAATCGGTGTCTGCAGTATGTCTGGAAAACTGATGCGAAAACCAATTCGCTTCGAATTCCGTACCGTTCATCAATATGATGCGTGTTTTGGTGTACGGGTTTACTTCGTATTTATTGTACGACGCAGGGTACAGCTGTTTCCAGTTTTCAAACGCGTTAAGCAGCGATATGGGCTTCTCATTAAAAGGGTTCATCGATACCTCCTGTGATTTGTTTATAATATGTTGGAATCCTTTGGAGTGTGTCGGATTTTTTCTTTGATACAAAAAATAACCCGAAGCGTAATTGCTTCGGGTTTTAGCATATTGGACTTTTATATTTCAAATACGGTTTGTACACTAGAGGAGTATTTGCTTATAATTATTCGGGCAAATACGCACTCGCTGCGCGGAATAAATTCTTGATTTTCCGCGCAACAACAACGCGACAAAGTGTGCAGCGTTACGCTGCTGGTGGAGGTGACGGGACTTGCACCCGTGTACCAACGCAAGACTACTTGACTTTCTCCGTGCGAAGTTTGTTTTTGTTCGTCGCGGCAAAGTTCCAACAAACAGGCAAATTGCCGCCGAGGTTTATTGTTTTAGCAAAGCAACGTCAAACCGAACTTTGCTTTGCGATACACACTGTCTGACACCAAACGTTTTGCCGTGTGTAAGAGCAAAAGTTGATGCGCGCGTCTAAATTACGCAGCGAGTGCCATTCTGTTGTAAGAACGGCTTGTGCTATTGTTATTAGCGTTTAATTTAAGTTTGCCTTTTTAACGCAGCAGGCACTGCGGCACGCTTATCAAATCTCCTTCAACGCCGGGCGAATCTGAAAACACCCCCAAAAGAAATTTGTATATAGTATTTTCAGTTTAGCACATTTTATAACAAAAGTAAAGTTAAGAATTTGTGCAAATCGCAAAAAATTCGGTAAAGCAAATTGAGTTTATAATATCATACAACAATCATTTTTTGTTTTGCCTCGCCGTAAAATATTGTGTTACCATTTTACGTTTTTCGGGGAGGTTACATATTGAAAATAGCAATTATCGACGACGGTGCAGGCGCGTTTGCTACGTTCAACAAATTGAAGTACGGCGTTTCCGCAGATTATTCGGTATATATTTTGGACGCGCATTTTCCTTTGGGGAAACTGAGCAAAGCGCAACTTACCGAAATAGCTAAAACTACGTTTGACCGCGCCGTGCAGGACGGCTGCGATACGGTCGTGTTTTCTTCCATTGCGCTTGCCGTTTCCGGCGCTAAGCAAATAAATCCTCCTCCGGAAATTTCTCTGTTCGGTTGCGAGGCGCCGGTTTTACACGCTTCAACGTATACTGCGTCCAAAGTATTGGTGGCGGGGGACTTGTACACCGCGCAATTTGCAAAGCGTTTTCCCAGCGTGATACCTGTTGCCTTGTCGGAATTTCCTCTGCTTGCAGAAAACTTCTCCGACGACAAAAAAATAGTATCGTACATTTCCGAATGCGCCGAGCGTTTTTACGGAAGTTTCGATTGTATTGCTCTTGCCAACAGCAGTATGAATTTGTACAAACACTGTTTTTCCCGCGTGTTTCCCAATGCGCAAATATTTGACAGCTTGGAGGGCGTTGCACGCAAACTGCGTAAAAAATGCAAAAAGAACACCCGCGAAAGCAGCACGCTTACCGTAGTCGGAGAACAAGGCGAAGATTTGATGCAAAAATACAAATTTTTTGCCGACGAATTTTGCTAACCCTATTGAAAAATCGATAGCGATAGTATATAATTATTTACAGCGGCTTGCAAAATGCAAGCGAACGTAAATTTATATTAGGAGTACATACAATGGCAGCAAACGCAAAAGACATCAGAAACATTGCGCTTATCGGTCACAGCGGCGAAGGCAAAACGTCCTTGGCTGAGGCGATCCTCTACAACGCGGGAGCCGTTGACAGATTGGTGAAAGTTGACGACGGCAAATCGACAATGGACTTTGATCCGGAGGAGATTGCAAGAAAAATTTCTATAAGCCTTGCCGTGGCAAATTGCAACTACAAGGGGACGAAATTCAACATAATAGACGTTCCCGGCTACTTTGATTTTGAGTGCGAAATGTTGGAAGCGTTGTCTGTTGCTGACAGCGCGATTATCGTAACCAGTGCCACAGGTTCGATGTCCGTCGGTACGGAAAAGGCGTTGGAGTATTGCAACGAACACAAAATTCCCGCCATGATTTTTGTAAACGGCGTTGATAAGGAAAATACAGACTACGTTGCTACCGTTGATTCCATCAAGGAAAAGTTTAATAAGGTCAAGGCCGTAATAGTACCGGAACTTAACGGTCATAAATTGGTTGGCTACGTCAACGTTATCAACGGCAAATATACAAATCTGACCAACGATACTGTGTCGGATTTAGTTCCCGCCGCATTGCAAAGCGCGGTTTCGGCGGAAAGCGACGCTATGATGGAAGCGGCTGCGGAAGTCGACGAAGAACTTATGATGAAGTTCTTGGAAGGAGAGCCTTTGACGGCAGAGGAAATTTCCAAAGGATTTTCCGCAAGCGTGCGCGGAGGCGCGGTAATTCCGGTTTTGGCAGGATCTGCAACGGCAAACACGGGTATAAAAAGTTTGATGGATTTCGCTATCGAAATGTTGCCCGACGCTTCTCAACTTGTCACACACGCCAAACAGGGCGACAAAAACGTGGAACTGAGAGCCGACGAAAACGGCCGCGTAGTTTTGCGCATATTCAAAACTATTGTGGACAGCATAGGAAAGCTGTCTCTGTGCAGGGTCGTTTCCGGAACGCTTAAAAACGGCATAACGCTTTACAATACCTGTCGCGATACGACGGAAAAAATAAGTAACGTTTGTTTTGTTAAAGGCAAAAAACAGGAGCCTGCCGACGTGGTGTGCGCAGGAGATATCGCTTGTCTGAAATTGGCGTCAACCTCTACCGGTGACACGCTTGCAGACAGCAAGGATATCGTAATAGATCCTGTTAAACTTCCTGCGTTGGTCTATACCCGCGCAGTGTACGCCGCAAGTAAAAACGACGAAGCAAAAGTGTTCGACGGACTGTCCAGACTTAAGGACGAAGATATAGCGTTTTCCGTGACCAAAGACGCCGAAACGGGTGAAATGATTTTGGCAGGATTGGGCGACACGCAGTTGGACGTTATCTGCAAAAAATTGAAAACAAAGTTCAAGTGCGAGGCGGTTTTGAACGATCCGCGTATTGCCTATCGCGAAACGATTAGAAAAATGGCGGAAGCGGAAGGCAAACACAAAAAGCAATCGGGCGGCGCAGGTCAATACGGTCACTGTTGGGTTCGCTTTGAACCGGGTGCAGAAGACGGAATATTCGAATTTGTCGACGCGGTCGTAGGCGGCGCCGTTCCCCGTCAGTTTATCCCCTCTGTAGAAAAGGGACTGCGCGACGCTATCAAGCACGGCGTATTGGCAGGATACCCGATGGTCAACCTTAAGGCAACGCTTTACGACGGCTCTACGCACCCCGTAGACGGTAAGGATATCGCTTTCCAAATGGCGGCAAAACTCGCATATAAGAGCGGCTGCGAAAAGGCTATACCCGTATTGCTCGAACCGATCTACGAACTTAAAATCACTGTCCCGAGTAGTTACCAAGGCGACATCATGGGGGACATGAACAAGCGCCGCGGACGTATTATGGGTACGGATATGGTGGACGGAGGCAAATGCCTTATCACTGCGGAAGCGCCCATGGGCGAAATTTCCAAGTATGCAACAGATCTCCGTTCTATGACGCAGGGTCGCGGCAAATACGAACTTGCCTTTGCTCGCTACGAAGAAGTGCCCGCACAAAACGTGCCGAAAATCGTAGAGGAAGCCAAGAAACTTGCCGCGGAAGAATAATGGAAATAAAATTTGTTCGCTCTTATAGGGCGGACAAATTTTTTCTGCAAATATTACTGTTACAATAATCTGCTACCGCATTTTTCAATACAGTAATGGCTTTTATTATGAAAGATTCTAATTATTGAGGATACTATGACTCAAAAAAACGATCTATGTGTAAATTTTCCCGATGGTAACTTGAACGTTCGTGTAGCAGCATTGTTTGTGCGACAAAACAAGGTCTTGTTGGAGATGGGAGCCGGGTGCAATCACTATTGTCTGCCCGGCGGACGGGTGCAATTCGGCGAAAGCGCAGAAGAAGCCCTTGCAAGAGAAATTAAGGAAGAATTGAAAGCGGACATAAAGATAGTGCGTTGTCTGTACGTACATCAATGCTTCTTTCCTCTAAACGAAAACGTCCGTTGTCACGAAATTGCTTTTTACTTTTTAGCGGAATCTTCGAGCCTTCCGGAAGATGCTTTCAAATCGTTCGACGGAGACAGTATGTTTTATTGGGTAGAAAAGGGAAAATTGAAAGACGTAAAATTTTTCCCGTTATGTATTAAAGAGAATATAAATGACTTACCAAAACATACGCAATTAGTTCAAACAAGAGAGGAGTAGTAAAGTGGAAAACGTTAAAACAGAACTCTTCGATTTGTACGACGTAAACAGAAAACATTTAGGCTTGACAATGGAGCGCGGCGCCAAGCAGCCGCCCGATACGTTTCGCTTGGTTGTGCACGTGTGCATATTTTCACCCGATGGCAAAATGCTTTGTCAAAAACGCGTAGCAAGCAAGGCTGTCTATCCCGACTTGTGGGACGTTTCTTGCGGCGGTTGCGTGGATTCCGGTGAAACTTCCTTTGAGGGTGCTGTACGGGAAACAAGGGAAGAGTTGGGCTTGACGTTGCCGAACGACGCCTTGCCTAGTATTACCGTACACTTTAATTACGGTTTTGACGACGTGTATTGCGTCACAATGGACGTTAGCGCTGCGGACGTAAAGTTACAAGCTGATGAAGTATCGGCGATACAGTGGCTTTCAGAGACGGAAATTTGCGCCATGCTTGATTGCAGAAAATTTGTTCCGTACGACAAAAGTTATATTTCCTACTTGTTTTATTGTCAACGTCACAGAGGACTTACCGACAGAGAAACGCCGCTAAAAGGCGACGTAAAGTTGGATTAAGATACCGGATAAAAGCGGATAAATTATGCTGAGGAAAATTTTCGGTACTTCTTAGAAAAATTATAAACACAATAACAACTATGAAAAAGTTAAACAAACAACTGCAAACGCGTGTAGACAACGCAATGCAACAACGCAAATTCATCCGCACGCCGAGGATGTTTCTTATGCCGCTTTCTGTTTGTGATGCGCCCGAAGTGTTCAAGTGGTGCGGCGATCCGCTTGTAAACACGTTTATGATTTACAATTTGTATCACAGCGTGCGTGAAGTCGAGGAGTGGCTAAAATCACAACAAAATAACGAAACTTTGTTCGGAATGTTTTTGTGTGACGGTACGCTTATCGGCAGCGCCGATTGCAGTTTGTGCGGACGCGGCGAAGTTCGGGAACTAGGGTACAATATGCACAAGCAATATTGGGGCAAAGGTTACGGCACCGAAACTGCGCTGGCGCTCATAGCGTATTCTGCTGAAAAGTACGGTACGTATGACTTTTACGTTTCTCACGCTGTTGAAAATTTTCGCTCGCAACGTGTCGCGGAAAAATGCGGGTTTGTTTTCGACAAATTCGGCAGTTACAAAAAGTTGGACGGATCTAAAACCTTTGTATCCAAGGAATACTCATTGCATATAACGAAACACGAAATGAACGTAGACGGCGAGTGGTTTGAAAAAATTGTTTCGGGTACAAAAACGGTCGAACTCCGTCTTTACGACGAAAAGCGTCGCGCTATACAAATCGGTGAATATATCGTATTGCATAACTTAGACGCGTATTCCAATTTATCCGTATGTGTGGTAAGGGTTGCAGCTTTGCATAAGTTCGATTCGTTTACAACGTTGTACAAAAATTTGGATATGTCAAAATGCGGTTATGCGGCAAACGGCAAACTCGACGCGGACGATATGCTACGCTACTATTCGTTCGATCGTCAGCAAGAGTGGGGCGTAGTTGATATAGAATTCGACTTACTGTGCGCAATGTAAGCAGGAGTATGTAAAAGTATTTTGCTGTTTTCAACGATAGTTTTTTACAATGTTGTTATTATGGAAAACGCAGTCAATGTTTGCTGTCGTTGTCCAATAAAATAAAAAATGACTTGGCAATTATATTTGCCAAGTCATTTTCTTTACTAAAATTTTCTGTCGTCAAACGGATCGTCGGTATAGCCTGTTTTGTATCCGGGGTTTTCTTCCGGGCGCAGAGCGTTGGGGTAGTAGACGTCGCTTTTTATATCCATCGTAACTTTTTGAAGCGCTTTTCCTATTTGGTACGGATTTGTTACGTCCCAAAGAACTGCGGAATTGGTGGAGGCATTAACGTAAATGTCTCCGACTTTGAAAATTCTGTCTATAAGCCCGACACGGATATTTACCGAATCTATTTCCGTATAGTTTACAAACTTGAAATCGATACCGATCAGTCCGGAACGAATAATAATTCTTCTGTCCGTTATGGCGTATTCTATGTTTTTAACTTCCCTAAACGCTTTTACCGTGTGCACTATCCAAATCCACACGGGCGTAAGATGCAACGCAAAAAACGGAATAATAAAGCCTAGTACTGCCAGCGGAATATCGCCTGCAGACATCCCTGCGGCCATAAAATAAATAAAGACTCCGTCAACTGCCAGCCAAAGCATCGCTATCGGAAGCATTTTCATCATTGCCGCAAGAACGTATGATTTTGCGTTGGGTTTTCCTCGCCAAAGTATTTTTTCATCGGCGTTAACAACGTCATCTATTGAATTTTTTTGAAATTCGCTGTCACGAAAATATTTTTCGTCAATATTCATAACGTATCTCCTTTGATATATTGTTCAACTTTATTCTAATTGTTGTCGCTAACGTAAACGTTGTCTTCCACAAGCGTTTTGTCTTTGTATTTTAATAGTATTTTGTTTTGCTGTTTATTGTTTACTACTGCTATCGCTCGCACGCGTAAAGTCAGCGTAGACCCGCTTTCTACAGATACGAAAACAGGATAAAAAGTATCGGAACTTTCATACAAAAAGGTAAGACTGTCTATCTTGTTGCCGTTTACTTCAACGCAAAAGTCGCTGGACGTAACCGTCTCGGTACTGTTGGTTTTGTTATCCAACTTGACGGTAAAATCTAAGTAGTAATCGGTCTGTCTTTTGCCTATGCCGAAACGTACGAAACTTGCTTCAAATTTTCCTTCGTCAAAACATCCGACGCAAAGCACTCCGTATAAGATCAAAACAATCGTAATACAGCAAATTGCAAAACGTTTTTTCATTTGACACCTCTTTTGTTGTAGAAGCGGTGTTGCTATTCTTTGTAAGCACAGAGAACCGTCGGCGTAAGCAGAAAGTTTTCGATGCAAGTATGGTTGAAGACATCTTCTACGTTTATATTATACAAACGCTTTGTATTATTGTCAAATCATAATTATGACGGCATTTGTTGCGTAAAACTTTTTTTACGAAAGAATGCGTAAACCGTTGACATATTTATTGCAATATAGTAAAATAAAAAGGCTGTAAAAATTGCAGCATTGACGCTTGAAAACAGAATAGTAAAGAAGAAAAAATAAGAATTGAAACACAGTCAA
>JAMPEJ010000002.1 GCA_023665205.1 Corallococcus sp. | reverse complement strand
CAACGTACTGGTAGCGTATAACGACGCGTCGGGAGCAACTTTCAACCTGCACTTTACCCACGACTACAAGGCTTTGTGCCGCGCTACAAATAATTTAAGGCGGCAAAGCGCCTGACATAAAACATCTTGAAAAAAACGGCAAGAAATCATCTTGCCTTTTTTAATACAAAAAAATCTAGGAGGAAAAAACAATGAAATCTAACAGACTGACGGTTGTGCTGAATAAAAAAATGCAAATAGACTTTTTGCGCGGCATCAACCAAGTGTACAAAAACAGTTACCTTGTAAACGACTTTGTGGTGCGCCCGACGTTTTCGCTTGCGCCTACGGAAAGCATGTGGGTGACTTTTCAAAATGCGGAGGAAAACCCGACGGTAACGTTGAAAGCCGCAATGCTGGCAGAGCGCAAAATAACGGTGGAAAACAGTACCGAACAAGTGGTGGACAACGACGTATCGCAAATTTTGCAAACGCCGGACACTGGCTACGAATATTGGCTTACGTTGCCGTCTGCCGTGCTTGCAAACGAAGGGCAGTGGTATTTTTCACTGGAAATACGCGAAGTTCCGTATGAAGACGATCCGGACAATTTTACGGCGGTATCTACAAGCGAGGTGGAGGAATTTACCGTATTTAACAGTTTGGCAAAGGCAGGCGCAGGAAAAAATACTCCCACCGATTTGGACGTTGCGGCGCTGTACGGCGCGGCGTTAAGTTCGGTCGATGCCGCAAAACAATTTGCAGAGGAGGCAAAAAATTTCGCCGGCGACGTCGTTGCCGCCAATTACGCCCCGTACATAGGAACCAACGGCAACTGGTTTGAGTTTAGCAAAGAAAGCAGAATATACGAGGACACCGGCGTCCGAGCGCAGGGGCCGGAGGGCGCGCGCGGTCCGCAAGGCGAGCAAGGCCCTCAGGGACCGCAAGGACCCAAAGGCGAAGCAGGTCCCGAAGGACCTGCGGCGGACTTGACTGCATATGCTACCAAAACTTACGTAAGCGACGCAATTGCCAACGCCATTACAACGGCGCTTAATACGCCGGTATAAGGAGGATAATAATATGAGTAAAACAAATAACCTGACGGATTTTTTGACTGATACGGCCAATGCTATACGTGCTAAAAAGGGCACGACGGCAAAGATCGATCCGCAAGATTTTGCAGGAGAGATTGCAAGTATAGCAGTGGGAACAAATCATAATGCGATATATAGCAGTGTAACGTATTCTGATGATAGTGATATGTGGACATATTCTGTCCCATGTTCTATTAATGTAAGACTCTGGAGAGCAATGGGATCAATAAGTGGAAGTGTTGATTTGGAATACAAGGATACGAGTGGGGTGGCTCATCATATAACTACAATTAACATGGCCGAAGTGGATACGTGGGTAAGCATTTTTTGGCAAGAACTCGGTGGACGATGCGTTATAATGGCAAATGGCGGAACTAACTTTTATACAGTTATAACGAATGTTGCAAGTCTAACAGTGGGAGCAGGTACAGCAACTTCTTCTACTCTCATTACTGTTTACGAGTATTACAGACCATAAGAGGAATTGATGAAAACGTATATCATAGGAAGTAAATTATTGGGATTAAGTAATAATTCCGATTGCGATACTTTGGTAATATTAGACGGAGACAGCGACTGCTTTCATTGCGAACACGTAGACGGCTTAGATACAATGAAATCTACTGCAACACATATTGGCCGGTATATGGCTTTTGAGGTACCGCTTAATTGCGAAACCGTAATACGGTATATTGCTAATTATCAATATGATGCCGATATAATAGGACAAAATTTTCCTTTGAAATATCACATATTGGATAAGCGCAATAAGTATATAGAATTGCTAAACTGGATAGTGGACAATGCTGCGTGCAATTTTGTTAAAAATCTACGCTTTAATAAAGGTAATTGTTCAAAGATTATTTACCACGTGGCGTATACTGTGTTTATTTTGGAAAACGGCAGCACTGCGTTGACAGCGGAACAAAAAGCGATAGTGCAGAGGATACACGACCGCGAAATGCCACAGAACTATTTGGACGTATTGTTGCAGAAAATAAGAAAACTGTCTTGACGCAAAGGAAACGGCTGAGAAAATTCCATATGTGTTATAAAAAACGATAAAATAACAAAAAGGATTGCGGCGCTGTTGCTGCAATCCTTTTTTGTTTTGGTCGGGAGTACAGGGCTCGAACCTCGGTTGCAAAATTTTTGACCACAAAATATAGTGGTTTTGCGGTCAAAAATGTACAATATATTGTGGCTGTAAAAGGTCTGCCCCAATCTCACCCCAAACAAATTTTTGATGTTGTCTTGCTTCTTTTTGTATATTTTACTTTGGTAAAATTTTGCCGACGGCTATGCCGTCGGCATTTATATAGATAAACGTTTATCACTTTTCATAAGGCGGTCTAATTCCTTAGCCCTATTTTTAACATTGCCTCCCTACGGCAGAAATAAAACAAAAAATTCAGCAGTCGCAGCAGCAGCGCCAGTCTGCGCTTTGGCGCTGTTCTGCTGTTCGCCTGTTCTGAATTTTTTACCCTTATTTATTTCCGCTTTTTCCGCCCTTGCGATAAAAAGGAGGCAATGTTTTTTCTTCGCTTTTAACAGACGTTGCCTGCGCTTCGGCAGTAACGGCTTCGGGTTCTTCGTCAGTTCCCGTTGCGGCTGTTTGGTTTTGTACCGTGCTTTGCGACGTTGCCGTCATTACTTCGTGCGTTACGGTGCGCTCTACCTTAACAACCGGTTGATCTATCGGTTGAACAGGCTTCGGCTCGTAAACGGTAACTTCTGTGCTTTCTGCCTCGTTCGTCGCTTGTTCTGCGTCGCCGTCCGACGTTTTCTCCGGTTCTGCCTGCTCCTCAGTCTGTTCAGTTTCGTCCGTTGTAGGCTGTTCTGCGGCGTCGTTTTGGCCTGTCCAGCCTAAACGTTCACAGGCTGCCAAGGTAAATCGAACCAACAGTTCATCGTCGTTCAGTTGAGTGAACAGACGTTGCGGGACGAACAAGTCTTTTTTACGCAAGAACTTAACGGCATAGACTATTAGATGCTCCAACAGCCCCTTGTTAAAGTACTTACTGAAAACCTTGTCAAACCAAGCGTCTGCGCGGTCTTTGTTCGCTAGACGTAATTTTGCTTTAAGCAGTTTGTCGTAAAAGCGCTTTTTGAACTTTACTTCTAATTGCTCCTGCTGTTCCATTGCGTCAAGTTCTTTGCTAAACTTGGTATACATCAAATCTTGTAATCGCGTCTTGATTACCGGAGGCATTGCTCCGGCGTGGTTTTGGGCAAAATATTTTAAGTCGTCGCCGAACTCGAATACGAGTTGATCCATTTCTTTGTAGTTTTTCATTGTTGCTCCTTATGCATATTTTTTGGCATACTCCGCAATACCTTGCGGCGTAAGTTTTTTGTATCTTGAATATTCGCAAGAAAAGTCGGAGTTTTCCAAGCCGATATAAAATTCTTCTTCGCCCTCGTAGGTGTCGTAGGCTTCCCTTATATCTCCGTTGTAGACGTAGGTTTCTTCGGTTGGTGTTACTTTGGTTTCCCAGTCCTCGTAACACTTCCAATTTTGCAGCGTCCAAACGGTTTGGATAACCTCATCGAATTCGTTGTAAATAAACTCTATTTCGCGCACGTGCGTTATTAAAGCAAGTTTGCGGAAACGCTTTTCACACTGTTCGGGGTCTTGGCAAGTTGCATAAATTGTCAAATTGCGTTTTCGGTGTTTTGCAAAGAAACGGCGTTTTTCCGCCGGAAAAGAAGTCCATTCTCTGCTGTCGGCATCTTCCGGTAATTCGTCAAGCGCAATCGTGCTCCCGCGGTAGAAATACTGCGGCGTGAAGTTTTTTGATCCCACGCCTAGTCGGTCTACGCTAGTTTCCAAACTGCGCCTATGTCCGAAATCCGGACTTGTGACGTCTATTGTCAGTTTGCTACAATATACGAGGTGGTCGCTTTTTGGCGGCGTAACCTTAAAACCTAGTTGATTAAGCATTGCGACTTCGTCATATGCCCCGGTTATTGCTGCCACAGCATTTTCGCCATACATATCTTCAATGCACAATGCGGCCATTAGCGCAGTTTTGCCTGCGCCGGGTATTCCGTAAATTAGTCTAATCACTTGTAATTGCTCCTTTTGCTAATATGAGTGTGTGCTTTTTGCCGCACGGTATCGATATGCAGCAACGGTGTTTCGCACACGGGTGTGTGCTTTTTGCGTTGACGTTGCCGGTGATCCGGAAGACAAAAAGCACAGTGGCGGTGCGGTTTAGCCTGCTTGTAAAAACTTGTTGACAGTTTTCATAGATAAGCGTATACTAATTCTAGTAGCGACGAAGCGGTCTCTTATGAGGCTAGGACTGATGCACTTTTAAGTGAAGTTTGGCATATCGCTACTTTTTTATTGTCTATTTCGTTTTGTTCAAGTGTTTTTGTTTCGCCTTTTCGCCGATATGTACTGCTTTGGATAGGTCGCTTTTAGAAATCTTTCCCTTTTGTTCGTCGGTATATCTCTTTTTCTCTGCAACCGTTCCTTGTCTTTTCATATACGATTGTTCTGTGCCGCCCGTCGGGTTGACCTCTAATGGAATATTTGGATGATTTTTACCTTTGTACTTGTCGTGTGTTATGCCAACCGTTACGTGATTGTCTTCCAAGTTATCCAAAATAAAATGTATATGACCGCCTTGACTGTCTGGCAAAGACTTTATGGTGATGCTCACCGTCTTTACTTCTTTTTTCTTGGTTGCCGACTTGGACTTTGTTGACGTTGTCGGCTTTTTCGGAGCGCTAGCCGCCTTTGTGGCGGCGGTTTTGTTTTTGACGGCCGCTTGTTTGGCAACTGTCTTTTTATTTGCGGCAGCCTTTTTGACGGGCTTGTCCGAGCGCTTGGTTGCCTGCTTTGCTTTGTTTACTTCTCTTGATTGTTTCTTCTTCATATAATTTCTCCTTGTAAGTTAAACCCGCCTTTTGGCTCGGTTCGCTTCGGAATACCGAGCCTAGGCGGTTTTGTGTGCTTTTGTTGTTTCGCATGCGCGCTTACGTTGTTGCAAAAAGCACACGTGTGTGTGCTTTTTGCGTTGACGTTGCCGGTGATCTTCTTTGTAAAAAGCACTTTTGTTTTATTGGCGTTTGTCTATTGCCGTTTGCGTACGACTATATTTGCAATTATGCAAGATATAAACGCCGCGACAATAACCCCGAGTATGACGTAAACGATTGTTTTGGTAGTTTTGGAGCGGTTGTCCCACCAACTGAAACCTTTTTCAAGCCAGTTGAGTATCTTGTTCGGCGCGTCTTTAATGCCGTTTTCCATTGCGCCGCCGTTGCCTCCGCCGTTCTCGCCTATTTCGGTTTTGTTGGTTTCCGCTTCGGCGTAGAATATGTAGTGGTTTGCGCTAGCGCTTCCGGTCAAAAATGCTGCCGTATCGTTCCACGCGTGGCCTATCCAAGAGTAGTCGTATTCGGAAAGTAATTTGTCGTAGGCGGATATGGACAGCAACTCGGTGTACTCGTACTTGGTTATAACTCCGTCAAACGACGTTTTAGTGTCGAACAGTTCCGCCCACAGCGCGTCCAAAGTGTAGGTGTTGGGTATGACTACGTAGCCCCAGTAGCCGTACAGTTCGTTGGGCTTGTAACCTGCCAAGTAGTACGGCGCTGTGTTAAGAATTTGCGCGTAGACGTAGTCGTACAGGTCTTGCGTAAATACTTTGTCTTTTACTAGTTTGCCGTAGTATTCTTGGAAACTCAGATTACAGTCCAAAAAGTAGTTTGCGCTTTTGCCGTCGACGGTCTTGGCGGAGAGCCAAACGTTTTTGAGGTATTTGGCCACATAGGTTTGTTCGGAAGCATCGAACTCGAAACCGATGCAGGTGCTGCCCAATGCGTCAAAGTTTTTTACTCCGAGCGCTGCGGCAACTGCCGACGTCTTGACCTCGCCCGAACCGTCCACAACAACGTCAACCGTTTTTTTGACTGCCGTTGCAAAGTGCGTGTTAGGTATGTCCTGCAAGTATTTGACAACGATTGTTTTAGTTGTGCTTTCAAGTACGTTGTTTGCGTCGTCTTTATTGTCTCCGAAGTTGTCTTCTAGCGTTCCGCGGTCGGAAAGACTGTTTACAACGTCGTAGACGCTTGCGGAGTAACTGTTTATCTTTGTTCCGCCTTGGTCAAATATTACGGTGTAACGGTCAGTTGTGTTGGCGGCGTCTACGGTCAAGTAGACATACTTGCTGCCGTCGGCTTCTTCGTGGATAAAGGGCAGGTAGGTGGTTTTTATTGATGAGGAAAGGTACAAAATATACTCGTTCCAAGGTTCCATATCTATACTCCAAGGAAGGGTAATAGGCAATTTGGACGGGTAATCGCCGGCGGCGGTGTATTTCCAGCCGTTGTATTCTGCTTCGTCAATGGTCGTGTACATCTGAACCGTTTCACCTTTTACGCAGTCGGAATACTGATAGAACCCCCAACCGCGATTGCCGGCGTTGTAATCTGCCAAAAATCTGTACACAATCTTTTGAGCGCCGTCGTTGCTCTGACGTATAACGTTGAAAGTGTACTGCGTATTCTTTGTTACGGAAAAGGCTGCGTTGTTTGGGTTGTTTAATTTCAGCCGAAAAACCAACGTAGACGGGTCGTCTTTCATTACGGCAACGTCGTTCTGAAAGGAGAAGTTGCCGGCGCTGTGCGTTCCGGTACTTTCGTTATGCAGCACAGGGACAAACTCCGTAAACAAGTCGTATCTTGTTACGGCCTTGCCGTACAACGTAACGTCGTTCGTCAGCGGCTCGGGAACGTACTGCTGCGTGCACTCCGCGTCAACGTACCAGTCGTAATGCAGGACAGCGGGGTCGCTAGCGTTATCCGGTGCGTAGAGCGTAGGAATTAAGCCGTATATTTCGGTCGCTTCAACAACCTTGACACTGCCGTCAATATCTGTTAGTTCGTAGCAAATAGTGCAGGTTTTAACTTCTGCTTTCAAGACGAGGTTTTTAGTTATGGGTGTACCGTCGTAGTGGTCTTTAATGTCTGTTCTAAGCCACCCTAAAAACAGTCCGTCAGTATTGGGTATAAATTCCGGAGCGGGTTCGCCGTGATTGACTTTTACGGTACGCTCTTGCGTTATTCCGTTGCTTGTCCAATGGTAAGTGACTGTACAAACTTCCGGCTCGTAATGCGGATGCAATGTTAAGTCGTCGGTGCGGCTGCAAATATCTGATAGATAAAAATCTATTGAGCGACACTTTGGGTTGTGTGCTATGTGATTTCCGACATACCAGCCTACGAAAATGTAACCGTCTTTTTGGGGAGCAGGCCGTTTGGCGTTCAAAAAATCTACAAAACAGTCTGTTGCGCTTTCAGTGTTATTGGTGCCATTGGTTGTCAGACTGACAGGCAAGTCTGTAAGTTCTTCAACTGCGTTTATTGAGTTGTACGCGAAATGTACGGTAAACTGCGGTTCGTTTTCGTCGCACCAGTAGTACGTATAGGTTGGGCGATGTATGACTTTGCTGTCGCTATTGACGTCGTAGACGTCGGTTGCCGCTTCGGCGGTTTTAGTGTAAGCAATAGCGGCGCAGACGGCGCACAGCAGACCGACAACCAACAGCGGCAAAATTATGTAGCGCTTTATTATTCTGAAAATCACTAGATGTTCCTCCTTATTGTGCGGTTACGGTAAACGTTTTGGTCATTAGTACTTCGGAGACGTTAAGCGGGTTGTGGATAGTTACCGTAACTTCGTACGTACCGGCAGCGTCTACCCAAATATTGTATAAAGAATTAAAACCTGTCGGTTCCGTATTGAAACCCTCTTTGTTGCAAGATAATACAAACATTTGCGCAGACGATGCCCCATAGTCCCACAAAGACACAGGTTTGGATAACGGCTTAAATATATCTTCCGTGCCGATAGTTTTCAACTGTACTTTGCTGCCAACGTCAACGGTAATATCTTCAAACGTAACTTCCTGCGGGGCAAGGACTGCAAACTCTTGCTTTGCGGTAACACCGCCGGCCGTTACGGATATTTCACCGGTTCCGGAGTGCAATACTTGTAAACTAAAAAGTGCGCTGTCGTTATCCCTTTGAGTTATTTTGCAGGCAAGTTCGTTGGACGAATTCCAAGCGGTGTTGTTTTTTACGTCCTCGGCATACGTAGCATTTTGGGGGTAAACTTCGGCGGTCAGTTCATACGTTTTTCCGCAGCAAACGTATGCAATTGTGTTTTCCTCGTACTTGCTTTCTATGTCGATGCCTTTAATATTCAGCGTTATTTTCTCAACCGGAATAATTACGCGTATTTGAGTTGTGGCAGTGTAATCGTCGTATTCGCAAACCAAAGTTGTTTCGCCTGCGGCAACGGCTGTCACAACGCCGTCTGCGTCAACCGTAGCAATGCTTTCGTCACTGATGCTGAATACGCAAGCGGCCGTGTCGATCTCCGCATATGCCGGTACGGGCTTTACGCCAAGCGCTTGCGACGAACCGACGTCCAGTTGCAGTTCGGCAGGGGATAGCGCTATGCCTTGTAGTTTTGCGGACACTGTGACGGAGCACGTTGCCGTAAGTTCTGCGCAAGTCGCGGTTATTGTGGCTTTGCCGCAGCCGCGTATTGTTACCAGTCCAAAGTCGTCAACCGTTGCAACGTCGACGTTGTCCGACATCCAAGCGACGGTGCTGTCGTTGGCGGTACCGTTCAGCATTGCGTTGATACGTTGCGTATGATGTTCGGCGCTTTCGTCAAAGTCTGTAATGACAATGCTTTCCGTATCTAGTAGCAACGTGCCGGTGTTTTCTTCCGGTTTGTTGTTCGGAACGTCGTGCCGGCCGCACCGTGTGCAGACGCCCTTGTCGTTGTAGTCGTGGTTGAACCAACATTGCCTGTATGCGTAGTAGCCCAAAAAAGCAAGGCACGCCAGTAGCACGACAACTGCCAGTAGCAGCACAAGTATTAGTAAAAATTTTTTCATTGGAGTGAACTCCTTTTAGCGCAAGCGCCGAGTTCCACGGTCGCCCACTTTCTTTTGTCGGAATTTTACTTCCGTAAAAAGCAAATCTATGTCGAACTGTCCGGTTCGTCTTCCAGTTCGGTAAAAAGGCTGTCCAGTTGTTCTTGCGTGTACGCGCCGCTATTGTTCGAGCCGGCTATTCGTACTCGTTTTTCGTTGTTGGATAAACCCTGCCGTTCCAACCGTCTCAAACACCAATCTTGGAGCAAGGCGTAATGGTCTACGTCTGTTCTAAACCGCTTGCACTTGGACTGTATGTAGCAGGACAACTGCTCAATAAGCGACAGTGCTAAACTGCTGCCGAACTCCGTTACCAGTTCGCCCTTTTGTCGCTCGGTCAAACGGACGTTGGCGTATTTGCCTAGGACTAAATACTGTTCGGTCTGTTCAATAGCCTTTTCTGCCCCCTTACAAGGGGGTTGGGGGTTATTTCTCTTTTTGTTATTTGTAGTAATAATATTTTCTTTACAAGGTAATTCTTTATTTATATTTAGGCGGGCAGAATTGCCCGCCTCAGGGCGGTTATTTTTGCCCGCCTGAACTGCGTTTTTTTTGCAAGATTTGTCGTGCAAATCTCGCAATTCTTCTTGTTTTCGTTCAAACTTCTTCCGCAGTTCGGATAGGACTATAAGTCGCTGTCGGAACACTGTTTTGCCGTTTTCGGCGATGATGTAACCGTTAGTGCAATAGAGTGCGCCAAGCGCTTTCAATTGCCGCAAATATCTCCGCACGGTGCTTTCTTCCGAAACGTCCAACAGTTCCGCCAAATAGGCGTTTGCGGCGTAACAGCAGTAGTTGTCGTTGCGTGTTAAACCGCGAATTATTCCGTACAAAAATTTTGCGTCTCGCTGTATGTCCAACCAAGCGACGTTACCGGTTATTACGATGTCGATGTTAGATTTTGGTTTCATTTTGTCCTTTTCGTTATTGTGCTTTTCCCTTTAACGGCCATTGGGCGATTGCTAAAAAGCACACGTGCGTGTGCTTTTTGTGTTGAAGCTTCCTGTGATCCGGAAGACAAAAAGCACAGCGGCGTCAGTGCGCTTTGGCAGGCCTTGCGGAGCGTTTCAGTATCAGTTCGTCGGTCAGTTCGGCAACGGAGTAGTAATGGCGTACCAAGTCCCCGTTGGCGTCTTTAACGTATTTGAACAGGCGCACGTTGCCCTGTTCGTCGGTTTCAGTGACGGGTTCGTCCAAAAACCATTTGCAGTTTTTGCAGTCGTCCTTGCAGCGGACGTTGCATTTCAAGTTACAAAAGTTGCAGCACCAGTCTTTGCGTGCGCAGTCGTTTTTCAAAAAGCATTTCATTGCTGTAAACTCCTTTGCCAAAGCGGTTTCAAAAAGGCGTGTATTTCGTCGTAGTTCTTGGCGGTGCAGTTGGCACAGCCCAACGCGTCGGCGTAGGAGGCTTTGTACAGGTTGTGCGACGTGCGCTGCACAATGGCTATGCGCAGCACTTCGCGCGGCTTCGGGTTTCGGATATATATCTCAAAGCACGTATCATTGCCGTAATATGAATAGCCTTTCTTTGGCGCGCGTTCGGAGAGTTCCGGTTTTTCAACGGGCGTGTATTGCACAAGGCAAAGCCCGCTGTCCGTGTCGGATAAAATAACTTTGTTGCCGTAGTCGGCAAATTCTCTTTCTTTAACTTGCATTGTTTGTTTCTCCTTTTTGTTTGTGTTGTTGTGTGCTTTCCTGTGTTTTTGTTGTTTCTGATGCGCGCTTACGTTGTTGCAAAAAGCACATACACGTGTGCTTTTTGCGTTGAAGCTGCCGGAGATCTACTTTGTAAAAAGCACAGTAGGTCAGTACGGTAAAGCGTCGCCGGAGGCGGCTTCCAGAGCAAAGCGTCGGGCGCGTTGTAATTCCTCTATGGCCTGCCAGTGCGCGGTGTTCTGCGCATACGTCACCCACTCCAAGTTGCAGGCGCGGTTATCGTGCTTGTCGCGGTTTATGTGGTTGACCACGGGTCTGTGTTTGCGGTTCGGACAAAACGCTGCGGCAACCAAGCGGTGTACTTTTACGCGGCAAGCGTGGCCAAGGTCTATTCTCAAATAGCCGTTGCCGCTGTCAAACGGTTTCAATATCTTTCCTGTTGTTACGTTGCGTACGCGCCCTTGGTCGCTTACTTCGTAATTGGCGTGTCCTTGTACTTTTTTCCATTGTTCGGTCATTAGTTGCTCCTTTGCAACATCAAAAGAGCCGTATATTTCGTATTTGTTCATAGTCCCTCCTCGAACAGTTCCATAACTTCCTGCAAGTCGAAGCCGGTTTCTCGGGATATTTTGAGCAGCAAGTAGGTACTTGGCATTGTCGTGGTGTGCAGCCACTTGGAGACTGTTGCCGGACTTACTCCTATAAGGCGGGCAAAGCCCAGTTTTGTGGTGTAGAAAACGCTTGTGATATAGTCGTACAAGCGCTTGCGGAGCACGGGGCTGTCGTCGTCAGACGTCAGAGGCTTGTCCTCTGCAAGCCCCTCTATGCCTTGTTGCAGCCATTGCGGTTCGGTGTTTGTCGTCATACGTCCTCCTGTATCCATTGCGCCCATTGCTTTGGCGGCGTGTCAATTTCGACAGTTTTAACTACGCTACCGTTCTTGTTTAGAACTTCAATCGTTACCAAAGTACAAAAACTGTCGTAGGTAAAACGCTTGGTCATATACCGTTCCTCGAAGTCGGTATTGCCTACTTCTTGGACGTAGTGTTCCAGTTGTCCGAATACTTCCAAGAGGACGGGCGCCTGCGTTGCGTCAAAAAGTTTGTTGACGAGTATGTAAACGTCCTTTTGCCCGTACAGTCTTGGAATTACTCTAACTCCGCCGATGTTGCCTTCTACTTTGTAGTTCATTGTTGTTTGCCTCCGATGTATTAGATTTGGGCGGCGAGCCGGAGTCGAACCGGCAAGAACTAGGGGAGGTGAACCTATTCCGAACCGTCCGCCGCATAGCGGTGTGCTTTTTGCGCCGACGTCGGCAACGGGCCAAAGATAAAAAGCACACAAAAATTAGACTTTTTTGTATTTTGCGCATTTCGTTTTGCAAAACGGCTGACGGCATAACCGAAATGTGGTATAATTACGTCAGTGATAAAATGCTTTTTACGGAAGTGAACTTCCGTCGAAAGGTGTGCGACCGTGGAACTCGGCGCATACGTTAAAGGAAAAGGAGGTATTATGTATTATGACTTCCAAGAAACACAACCCCGTGACGAGAAATTCGGCACACACAACGAAGGGCTTGGTATTTGTCCGATAATGTCAAGGCAGGGAAAACCCTGTTATTGCACCAAAGACTGCCAAATAATGGAGCATTATCATTGCCCTTTCAAAACTTTGCTCACAAGGCGGCATAAGCGGCAACTTAAACGGCTTGCAAAGCAGTTAGAGGGCTGTCTCTAATAATTCCGACAATCTCGGCCAACGTTACAGTTGGCCGTTTTTGTTTGCAAAGACGTCCAACAGTTCGTAGCGCGATACGTCTAGCACGCGCTCCAAGCGGACTATTTGCTTGACGTTGGGGACGCGCTTGCCGGTCTCCCACTGGCAGACGGTGGCTTTGGATGTGTCCATAGCCGCAGCAAACTCGGACAGGTTTGCAAACTTTCTTTCACGTAGTTCTTTCAGGGTCACAGTTGTAATACCTCCTTTGACTACTGAATTATAGTTCAGTAGTTCCCTATTATACTGACTTAAACTACATTTGTCAAGATTTTTCTGAATTTTATGTCATAATTATTTTGTAAATCAAAAACAGGAGAAAAAAACAATGAAAAACTTAAAAGATTTAATGGAATCGCACGCAATTTCGGCGGAGCAGTTGGGACCGATTATATCTGTGAGTGCGCGGCAAATTTATAGATGGATTGCCGACGAAGCGGAAATAAAGTCCTCAAATCTCATTGCGCTTGCAAATTATTTTAAGTGTTCGGCGGATGAGTTGTTAGACCGTAATGTCTTTGCCGAACCTACTCCGGCAACAAACGGCATAAAAATAACGCCCCTAGCCAGACGGTTGCTAGACGCGTTTTACGAGATAGAGGAGGTAGACCAACACAAACTTGTTGCTATGGCCGAAGCATTGTCTACTATGTCGTGACAGTGCTTTTGTGTGCGGAGTGCGGCGCGGATCAGCGTCGACGTTTACGAAAAAAGCACACACGTATGTGCGAAACGGCTTTGCGGCCAATCGATACCGTGCGGCAAAAAGCACACAAAAATGAAAAAATAGTATAAAAGTAATTTGGAACAAATGTTGCAATATTAGAATAAATGTTCTATAATGCAACTATGAAATATACTATAAACGTTGAAAAACTAACAAAATACATTACGGCATTTGTGCAGCGTATGCAGGAAAATGCCGCGCAGTACTACAAAGCGCAGATGCGGGAAGCGGAGCAGCACTACAAGGCGCAAATGTTTGAACTGTCGGGACTTTTAACGTATTTGAAAACGTTAGATGCACGGTTCGGCAGCGGAGCGCCGGCTCCGGAGACAATGCTCGATACGGCACTGTACGTCACTGCGCCGCAATTATTGGAAACAGAAAGAAGCAATGACGACATCAATATCACTTTTACACAAAAGGAGTTGATGTCAATGCCAAAACAATTTAGACAATATTTTATGAACGACGGACGCCGACACAAAGTGCGCCGCCGTCAAACGGGAAAGAACAGTTTTTCGTATAATATCCGATACCGTCGCGACGGCCACGATATAGACGTGTCGTCCACGAACTTGGAAGAAGCAAAGAAAAAGTTTATTGCTGCGCTTAACGCTTCGGTAAAGAGGGGCGGCTCCAAAGACGTTTCCTCGGTGTTCAACGAGTTTGGGCAGTATTTCTTTGATAACTACTACGTAGAAAAAGTTGCCAAGGAAACGTACAGAAACAATCTAGCCCTTTTCAAGCGTTGGATAGTGCCGCATTTTGAAGATTTGACGCTCGGCAAAATTACGCCTGCGCACTGCAAAGACTTGTTGGAGCAGATAAAAGCAAAGGGCTTCGGCAAAACCGCCGACGACGTACACTCCATACTTAATCAAATATTGAAGTATGCGATTGCCTTTGGGCAGATACAACGGAATCCGCTTGCAGTAGTTCCGCACAAGCAGCACAAGCGAGAAAACGGTGTGCGTTTAAGTATCGAAGACGAAAACAAACTGTTGACCGAGTGCCGCCCGAATTACAAACTCTTTTTTGCAATTTATCTCTATTGCGGTATTCGCCCAAGCGAAATTTACACGGTAAGATTTGAAAACGGCTTTGTGGTTTGCCAAAATATGAAACAGCACGAACAAGAATACGTAGAGAAAAAAATTCCGATTATAAAAAAATTGCAACCGTACTTGCAAGATATAGCGGAGTTGCCCCACGTGCCGAAATTGGACAATGTGCGAAAAGAGTTCAACAAAATTTTGGCGAATCATACGCTGAAAGATTGCCGGCGCACGTTTAGCAGTCACTGCGTAGAATGTGGTGTCAACGAGAATGTGCGGGACGTCGCGTTTTTGGGTCACGCTCCCAAAAGAGAATTAGACCGCGCCTACGTTGAGTATTCGGACGAGTTTTTGTTGTCAGAAGCGGCAAAGATAGATTACTAATTTTGCCCCAAATCTGCCCCAAATTGTGAAAAAAATAGGTATTTTCAATACGCGAGTGGTTAAAAATACCTAAAAATTGCAGTAAAAAAGGGATATTCACTCGGCAAAGTGTTACAATATCCCTTGTTTTGGTCGGGAGTACAGGGCTCGAACCTGTGACCCCCTGCTTGTAAGGCAGATGCTCTCCCAACTGAGCTAACTCCCGATCTTAAGCCGCACGTGCGGCTTTTTTAGCCGTTTTAGTTATATAACGGCTTCTTTAGCCGCTTTAATATGGCGGCTTTTTTGGTGACTCCTACGGGAATCGAACCCGTGTTACCGCCGTGAAAGGGCGATGTCTTGACCGCTTGACCAAGGAGCCGTATTTGGTAGCGGCGGTCGGATTCGAACCAACGACCTGCCGGGTATGAACCGGCCGCTATAACCATCTAAGCTACGCCGCCATGCGCTTTCCCATGCATTTTCGATGTGCGTTTCCGCGCCGAGTGCTGTCAAAAGCCTACTTATTGTAACAAATTACCGTTGCATTGTCAACAAATTGCGCTCAACTTTTTTTACGTCTCGTTTTGAGCGCGGCGCTTTTACAAAAGTTCCACTTCCGCGCCTACGCTACGCAGCGTTTGCGTAAGCGCAATTGCTTCTTCTTTCAGCATTCCGTTTGCTATTACAGTCGGCGCGCTGTCCGCAAGCGATTTTGCTTGCGGCAAATCCAAATGCAAGTTTTCTCTCAAAATTTTGATAACGGCGATTATATTTCTTCCGGCAGATTTCAGCGCGACGTCCACTTGGATTTTTTGCGAAAGAAATTCTTGCTCGCGTTTAAGTTCCTCCGCGTTGTTTTCGGCGTCCGCCGTGTTTACGGATTTATTTGCAGCGTTCGCTGACGTTTTTGCCGGTTTTTCCTTTTTCCACCAATTTAGCATAGTCTTTTTTAACCTTTTTTAAGTGTGTTATTTTGACAAATAACGTTTTACTGCGCAACAGTGCAATTATGCGGCATGCTTTTTTACGTGCGCTGTAATTGTTGTTCGCTAGCGATAATTTATATCAGCCCAATTTCTTGATAGAAAGGTCAAGGCGTTTCAACGTTTCCTCTTTCCCTAACAGTTCGGCAATTTCGCTTGCTCCGCCCGGAGTCGCTGCCAGTCCCGTCAGCGCTATGCGCGCCGGCCACAAAACTTTACCGTTTTTCAATCCTTTTTCCTGCGCAAGAGATACGAGCGCTTGGTACAGGTTGGCATTGTCCCAGACTGAAACTTGCGCAAACTTTTCGCGCACAAGGGGCAAAATTTCCCGCGCGGTATCGGCGTCGGTTTTTTGTTTTAGATTTTCGTAAAGGGCGGAGTCAAACTCGCCGAACTCTGTCAAAAAGCGCAGTTTGTCTTCTATTTCGCCGAAAGTTTCAACGCGGCTTTGTATCAGTTTGCACACAAGCGTTTTGTCAAAGTTTTTCAAATAGCAATTCTCTATCCAAGGCGTTGCGTATTCCGCAAAGTCCTCCGCTGGCATCTCCTTGATGTATTGCGAGTTTAGCCAAGCCAGTTTTACCGGATCGAAAATCGAAGGACTTTTGTTTATGCCGGAAACGTCAAATTTTTGCTGCAATTCGGCAAAACTCATTTTTTCGCTGTCGTCCTTCGGGGACCAACCGAGCAACGCAATGTAATTGATTATCGCGTCCTTTAAGTATCCTTTTTTTATCAAGTCTTCGTAACTGGCGTCGCCGTTGCGTTTGGACAATTTGTGCTGCGCGTCTTTCATAATGGGCGGCATGTGTATGTATACGGGACGTTCCCATCCAAACGCGTCGTACAACAGGTTGTATTTCGGCGTACTGGAAAGATACTCCATTCCGCGCATAACGCAGTTGATATCCATCAAATGGTCGTCTACGACGTTTGCAAAATTGTAGGTCGGCATGCCGTCGGACTTTATCAGGATCTGGTCTTCCAATTCGCTGTTTTCTATCGTAATGTCGCCGTACACGACGTCGTGATAGGTGGTGCTGCCGTCTGTCGGCATATTTTGGCGTATTACGTAACTTTCGCCGTTTGCCAATCTTTTTGCCACTTCTTCTTTAGACAGGTGCAGACAATGCTTGTCGTAGCGTCGCGCTCCGTTTACGTCGGGCAGGTTTGACAAACGTTCCTCGCTACAAAAGCAGTAGTATGCGTGACCGCTTTCCACAAGCTGTTTGGCGTATTTAAGATATTCGTTTTTGCGCTCCGATTGTATATACGGACCGTAATCGCCGCCCACGTCGGGACCTTCGTCCCAGATGATTCCCGTATCGCGCAAAGTACGGTAAATAATTTCCACCGCGCCTTCGACGTAGCGGCCTTGATCGGTGTCTTCGATACGTAGAATAAACTTGCCGTTATTCTTTTTTGCATGAAGATAAGAATATAACGCGGAGCGTAGTCCGCCGATATGCAGGTACCCCGTGGGGCTGGGAGCAAATCTGGTGCGAAGTTGTTTCATATTGTGATAAACCCTCTTTCTAGTTTTCGTTGATCTTGTTGTATTTAAGCGCTAAGCGTTGCAGTTCTCCTTCTTTGAAGAAACTGTAATACTGACCGCCGTTGTTAAATATGATGTGCTCCAACAGCACTATGTTCATATTAGCCAAAGTGATAAAAACTTTTTCCGTAAATTTTTTGTCTTCGGCGCTGGGCTTGCAAACGCCGTTGACGTGGCAATGAAACAAAATAACGCCGCTTGCTCCGGCTCGGAGCGCGGAGGAAATAAGTTCTTTCAAGTCTACGTCAACGCGGTGAGTGTTGCGCGACGTGAATTCTTCCGTTACGATCAGGTTGTTGCTGCCGTCCAAGTACGCTACTACCAATTTTTCTTCGTAACTGAAAGACATGATTTCCTGCGAATACTTCAAAATTTCGCTTATACTTCCAAGCGGCATTTTTTGCATTGCGCTGCGTCTGTATCTTTGCCACACTTCTTTCAGCACGGCAAGATTGCAAGCGGTGCTTTCGGAAATTCCGTTTACCGTTATCAACTGTTCGGGCGACGCTTCCAAAACGTTTGCAAAACTGCCGAATTTGTTTAAGAGGTCGTGCGCTATCTTGTTCGTATCTTTGCGCGGCAGGTATTGAAAAAGCAAAAGTTCCAATACCTCGTGGTCTTGAAAACTTTGCAAACCTTCTTTCATCATACGCTTTCGCAGGCGGCTTCTGTGACCTTCGTTAACGTTTGTCATAGGTAACTCTCGCTAAATTTTTTCTTTCGTGCAAATATAATAGCACAATTTGTTTTAATTGTGTATAATATAGACGTAAAATTAAAAAATTGTTGCGCATGGCGTCGGGCAAAGATATTTGCACTAAACGGCTCCGTTTTGCGCGCGTTTTCGGAGAAATGATTTATGACTGAAGCAAAAAAAATATTGGACGAACAATTTGACCAAATGGTCGCAAGTTTGCAAAAAGTAATTTCTTTTAATACGGAAAAGGGCTTGGCGACTTCCGACGCTCCTTTCGGCGCTAACGTTGCCGATTGTCTGCAATATGTGTTGAATCTTGCGCAAAGTTTCGGATTGTCCGCGTACAATTGCGATAACTATGCAGGTCACGCCGATTTTGTCGGCACCGGCAAAGAGGTATTGGGTATTTTGGGACACTTGGACGTGGTGCCTGCAAAAGCGGAGGAGTGGATATACCCGCCCTATGCCGCCGTTATAGAAAACGGCAAAATGTACGGGCGCGGGACTATGGACGACAAAGGACCGATGATCGCCTGTCTGTTTGCGGTAAAGGCGTTGAAAGAAGCCGGATTTGTTCCGGCTAAAACCGTGCGTTTGATTTTCGGTTGCGACGAAGAAAGCGGTATGCAGTGCGTAGAACACTATTTTTCCAAAATGCCGCATCCAAACGTTTCCTTTTCGCCGGACGGAGACTTTCCCGTTATCAACCGCGAAAAAGGTATTTATCAATTCGATCTCGTTTGCGGTAAATTGCCCGAGGGCGTGCATTTACACGCAGGCGAGCGCGCAAACGTAGTAGCATCGCTATGTACGGCGACGGTACGCGGCTTCGACGTGGATGCAACAAAATATCCCAAAATGTCGGTAGTTAAAAACGACGAAACTACGTTGATCACTTCCGTAGGCAAATCCGCGCACGGCAGCACTCCGAACGAAGGCGTAAACGCGACGCACGGCGTACTTAAACTGCTTGCGGAAATTTTTCCGGATAACGAAACGCTGCAATTTGCCGCAAACAAACTGTGCGATACAAGCGGAAAGGCTTGGGGGATAGATTTGCACGACGATGCGAGCGGTTGCCTTACCTGCAACTTGGGCGTGTTGCGAACCGCGGACGACGGTACGCTTACCGCAACGGTAGACATACGTTTCCCCGTCACGTACAGATGCGACTTTATGTACGACTTGCTGCGAAAAAATACTCCAAGCGCGTTTTCCGTCGTGCCGCAACACGTCAGCGAACCGCTTTACGTTCCGTCGGACAGCAAGTTGGTGACCACGCTTATGAGCGTGTACAATACGGCTCTTAAAACCGACTTGGAACCTATCGCCATCGGCGGAGGAACGTACAGCAGATGTCTGCCCAATTGCGTGGCATTCGGTCCGCTGTTCCCTGGCGAGGAACAGACTATCCATATGCCCAACGAGTGCGTGGATCTAAACAACCTTAAACTTATGGCGCAATTGTATTTGGACGCTATCTACCGTCTTTCAAAAGATTAGTTCGCCCTAAGACAAAATTTTGCCGCAGGGGTTGAAATCTCTGCGGCTTTGTGTTACAATTTACCGGTTAGCAAAAACCGCTTTTGCAGAGCAATTTGCCCGCATAGGCGGATCAAACGTTTTGAAGAAAATGCCTAAAGGAGGTATTTAATATGGCATTGAATTGGAGTTTCAAAGCAAGACTGCATAACGCAAGCGACGCAATGAAAAAACGTTACTTTTTGTTGTTGGACGAACTGGCAACCTACAAGGGAGTAAAAACGTCCGAGAGTTGGGACAAAGTGCGCGTTTACATAGGACGTCAAACTTACGGCGCAATGACTTTCCGCGGCAAAACTTTGTGTTTGGCTATTGCGCTGAATCCAGCCGACTATGCCGAAAGCAAGTACGTATTCGACGATATAAGCGAGGTGGCGCGTTTTGCCAATACGCCTATGCTTGTGCGTCTTTCTTCCGACAGACAGGTAAAATATCTGCGCGAACTTTTGGAAACGCTGTTTGACGGCGTGGACAGGGTAGACGGAGAAAAAGTAAAAGAGCGCGAAATACCTTTCTACGAAAAGGAAACGTTGGTGGAAATGGCGCTTATCAAGGTGTATTCCGGCAAAAAGAAAGCTGCGCTCGAAGAAGACGACGAACCTGCGCCGGTCCCTGTCAAGAAAGAAGAACCGAAAGCAAAGCCCGAAACGAAGGCTGCCGTTGCGGCAACTACGGTTCCGTCACGTTACGATGTACCGCAAAGCGTCAAGTCAAATCCCAAGGGTATAATCAATATCGGCGCAATCAATAATAACTTTGACGCAGGAGCAACGGTAACTCCGCAAGCGTTGAAAGATAAAGGTATTTTGGGCGAATACGTCAACTGTCTTAAAGTACTTGCGGGCGGTAATTTGGATAAGCCCCTGACAATTGCGGCAAGCGCGTTTTCGCGCGAAGCCAAGGATGCGATAGCTTCCGCCGGCGGCACTGTCGTATTGATACCGATCGTAAAATAAAAAAAACGTATACAATAAAAAAGTGCAATGCGTATAACACTGCACTTTTTTTATTGTATAGTTATTATTTCTTTTCGCGAAGTAAGTCGGCAATTTCCTGCAGCAATTGCTCCTGCGTTTTGGGAGCGTTCTTTGCCGCTTCCTCCGCTGCAATACGTTCCTGTTCGGAAATTTCCTCGCGGCGGGCGTTTTCCAACGCTTTTATTTCCTCACGGGTTTTTCCTTCCTTTTTAAGGGCTTTCAGTTCCTGTTTGGTAAAGGGCGATTCTTTTTTCAGGGATTTGCTGGCCTGTTCGCCCATTTCTCTGGCTTTGTTAAACATCTTCAATATGCAGAACAAAACTATTGCCACAAGCAAGAAGTTGATTATCGCGCTGATAAAAGCGCCCCAGTCGATATAGATAGAATTTGTCAGATCCAATACTTTTGCTCCGGCGTCGTCGGTCGTCCATACTGCGACAAGCGGCGTGTACATTTTGTTTAACGCGTCGGCATCGCCTCCGCAAATGACGTAGATAAGCGCGTTGATAAGCGGCTTTAATATGCCGTTGGAAAGCGCCGTGACTATTGCGGTAAACGCCGCGCCGATGATCATACCGACGGCCATATCCATTACGTTGCCGCGGGAAATAAATTTTTTGAATTCTCCGAAAAACTTTTTCATACGTTGCTCCTTTTTGTATTTTTGCGGGATGTCCCTTTTTGTAAATATTGTATCAAAGCATTGGACGTTTGGCAAGTTTTGCACAACTTTTTGTGCGCTGAATTTTTGGGAAAAACGACGAGCGCGAAAATTGAAATACGCGCTCGCCGTTTGTCTCATATTTAGTTATCAAATATTTAGCGTTTTAAGATAATATTGCTTTCTGTTCCGTACGGCCGGTCGTTTTGCCGTAACATGCCGATTATTTTTGTTTTTCGTCTGCCGCGTTTTCTGTTTCGGCTTTTACTTCTTCCTGCGCAGTCTCTTGCTTAGGTCTTCTCGTAAGCATCATTTGCGCTAAAAACGCTATTTCGTAACTTACTGCTATTGACAGTGTGTTTGTAATGTAACCGATAAGCGCTTGATATGATGTGCTGGAACCGATTAGTTCGTCGACACAGTAATTAGCTACGGTAAGCGCAATCGATGACAGCAGTACAAATCCGCCTATCACGCTTGCCCATATAATTTTTGCTTTGGTGCAGTTTCTGCCCTTTGTTGCAAGATGCGTCACTGCGGCGGCCACAGCGATGAAAACAGTCAACAGCAAAACGGCTGCGCTAAACGCAAAGGCTTCGCTTTCGTATTTGCCGATATATTCGACTCTGTCAATCATGGAATCTACCGATACGATAAAAGCGGATGCCCACGCCGCAACAAGCGATACGGTAGCAACAGCCATAACTACGATCCAAAAAGTACGTTTTTCATTTTCTTTGAGCATGATCTTTTTCTCCTCTTACTTTTTTTGTAAAGCGCCTGACGCGGCGTGCGCGTATTCGGTCGCTTTTTCGGCAGTATTATAGCGCGCTAAATAGGCAATGTCAATATTTTCCCGATTTTCCGTTTGTTTGCAGTCAAACAGAAACGAGCGGATTAAACCTTATTACGTGATGCAGCGGAGCGAGTCATTATATTGCGCAAAAAAGCAATAGTCGGAAATCGTCATCATCAAGCCCTAAACGCGCGTTTTATAATTACGGCAAAAACGTTTGAGTAAACGGCGCATGGAAAATATTTTTGAAAAAAAGCGCCTTAAATAAAGTTCTTCGGTCAACTTTTCGGTCTAATTCTATTCAATGATATTCCAAATACATATCGGTGTTGTAACATTGCAAAGTTTGTCTGACATAGCGCTATGTGTGACATACTATATATTGTGTTAAAAATAAAAAAATACCACAATATATTGTGTTTCAGCGGTTGACTTTTGCATTGCGGTTGTAATACAATAGGAAAGCGCCGCCGCCCGAGGAAGGCGCCGCGCGAAACAAAAGTCAAAGCAGGAGGAACAAAATGTATCAGGTAAAAAAGAGAAACGGTCAAATTATCGATTTCAATCTTTCCAAAATAAGCCACGCTATAAAGGCGGCGTTCGAGGCGAAAAACAAACCCTATTCTGAAGACGTGATAGAGTTGCTTTCGCTTAAAGTTACGGCGGACTTTATGGACAAAATCAGCGAGGGAGTCGTTTCCGTAGAGGACATTCAGGACAGCGTGGAAACGGTGCTTATCCAAGCGGGTTACACCGACGTGGCAAAGGCATACATTTTGTACCGCAAACAGCACGAGAACGTCCGTAAAGCGGGCGAAACCATCTTGGACTATAAATCGGTGGTAGACAATTATCTTAAAATTGCCGACTGGCGCGTAAAGGAAAACAGCACCGTAACGTATTCCGTAGGCGGGCTTATCCTTTCCAACAGCGGAGCAATAACCGCCAACTATTGGCTTAGCGAAGTGTACGACGAAGAAATTGCCGAAGCGCATCGCACGGCTGCAATACACTTGCACGACCTAAGTATGCTTACGGGTTACTGCGCCGGTTGGTCGCTTAAACAACTTATTCAGGAAGGTTTGGGCGGTATCCCCGGAAAAATCAATTCCGCTCCCGCAAAGCACCTTGCAACGCTTTGCAATCAAATGGTCAATTTTCTTGGAATCATGCAAAACGAATGGGCGGGCGCACAGGCGTTCAGTTCCTTCGACACCTATCTTGCTCCGTTTGTAAAAGCGGATAACTTAAACTACGAACAAACCAAAAAGTGCATAGAAAGTTTTATTTACGGCGTAAATATTCCCAGTCGTTGGGGTACTCAAGCGCCCTTTTCCAACATAACGTTGGACTGGACCGTTCCCAACGATCTTGCGGAACTAAACTGCATTGTGGGCGGCAAGGAAATGCCCTTCAAGTACAAAGACTGCAAGGCGGAAATGGATATGGTAAACAAAGCCTTTATCGAAACGATGATAGAGGGCGACTGTAACGGACGCGGTTTCCAATATCCTATCCCTACCTATTCTATTACGCGCGACTTCGATTGGAGCGAGACGGAAAACAACAAATTGCTGTTTGAAATGACGGCAAAGTACGGAACTCCGTATTTCTCCAACTACATCAACAGCGATATGCAGCCCAGCGACGTGCGCAGTATGTGCTGCCGTTTGCGTCTGGACCTCAGGGAACTCCGCAAAAAGAGCGGCGGTTTCTTCGGAAGCGGCGAAAGTACCGGATCCGTCGGAGTAGTTACTATCAATATGCCGCGCTTGGCGTATCTGTCCAAAACGGAAAAGGAATTTTACGAACGTTTGGACAAAATGATGGATATATCGGCTCGTTCGCTCAAGATAAAACGCAACACGATTACGGCGTTTATGGAAGCGGGGTTGTATCCTTACACAAAACGTTACTTGGGCGGATTTGACAATCACTTTTCCACGATCGGATTGGTCGGTATGAACGAAGCCTGCCTAAACGCTTGTTGGATTGGCAAAGACATGACGGACAAGAACGCACAAAAATTTACCAAGGACGTTTTGAACCACATGCGCGAAAGACTGTCCGACTATCAGGAAAAATACGGCGACTTGTACAACCTCGAAGCCACTCCTGCGGAAAGTACGGCTTTCCGTCTTGCCAAACACGATCAAAAATTGTATCCAGATATGATTTTTGCCAGCAAAAAAGGCGAAACGCCGTATTACACCAACAGTTCGCACCTGCCGGTAAGTTTTACTTCGGATATTTTCGACGCATTGGATATTCAGGACGAATTGCAAACGTTGTACACCAGCGGCACCGTATTCCACGCGTTTTTGGGCGAGCGCTTGCCCAACTGGAAATCGGCAATGAAGTTGGTTCGCACCATAGCGGAAAACTACAAACTTCCGTATTACACGATGTCTCCCACTTATTCGGTTTGTCCCGATCACGGATATATCTCCGGCGAACAGTACGTTTGCCCCAAGTGCGGCAAAAAGACGGAAGTTTACAGCCGCATAACCGGTTACTACCGTCCCGTGCAAAACTGGAACGACGGAAAAGCGCAGGAATGGAAGGAACGCAAAACTTATCAACCCAAAAACAGTCAGCTTAAAAAATGTCTTGTAGTGCACACCGAGGAAGAAGAAAAAGCGCAAGTTTGCGTAAGAAAACCTTTGCTGTTTGTTCAAAACAACTGTCCCAACTGCAAGATGGCGGAACTGATGATGGATAAGGCTCACGTAGACTACGAAGCGATAAACGCAGTGGACAGCGCGGAACTCTCTAAGACTTTCAACGTCAAGTTGACCCCCACGCTAATAGTGGCGCACGGAGACAGTTACGAAGTTTACGAGAACGCTTCCAACGTGCGTAAGTATATCGAAACGGTTAAATAACTCAAAATCGCAATTAAACACAGCACAATTAAAGGTCTTGTACACGCAAGACCTTTTGAAAACTCTTGAAAGGAAAAATCAAAATGTACGATATAATAGTTATCGGCGGCGGACCTGCCGGTATGACCGCAGCACTGTATGCAGCGCGTGCCGGAAAAAGCGTATTGATGTTGGAAAAAGAGGCGTTCGGCGGTCAGATCGCCACTGCGCCTCGCGTGGAAAATTTTCCATCCGTTACGGAAACTGCGGGTGCGGAACTTGCCGACAAAATGTTTGATCAGGCAACCGGACACGGCGTGGAGTTCGATATGGGCACGGCGGAAGTTGAAAAAAGAGAGGACGGAACTTTTGCCGTTACTACGGAATACGGCAAGTACGAGTGCCGCGCCGTCGTTTTGGCAACCGGCGTTTCGCACAAAACGTTGGGGTTGGACGGCGAAAAAAAATTGGCGGGTAAAGGCGTGTGCTACTGCGCCGTTTGCGACGGTGCTTTCTACAAGGACAAAAAAGTCGTCGTAGTAGGCGACGGCAACAGCGCCGCTCAATACGCATTGTATCTTGCGGAAATCTGTAGCGAAGTGCAACTGCTTACGCTTTTCGACCGTCTGTTTTGCGATAACGAACTTGTCGTGCGCATTGAAAAAAACGACAAAATAAGTTGGATAAAAAACGTGTCCGTTTGCGACGTGGTCGGGGACGATAAGGTTCAGGGCGTAGCATACAAAGATAACGACGGCGCAGTGACTTATCAGGATTGCGACGCCGCGTTCGTTGCCATAGGACAAGAACCGCATAACAAAAGTTTTGCCGGCTTGGTTGCATTGGACGAACGCGGATATATCGTTGCGGCCGAGGACTGCAAAACGTCCTGCGACGGAGTGTTCGCCGCCGGCGACTGCCGCACCAAAAAAGTGCGTCAATGCGCAACGGCTGTAGGCGACGGCGCGGTTGCGGGGTTTTCCGCTTCGATGTACTTGGACGGACTTAAAAAGTAAATAACCGAGAATTTATCCGTTGCCGCAAAGGCTGCGGATATTTTTATTTCGGAATGCGACACTACGCGACAAAATGCTCCGTAAAAACACGTATTGCGCAACTTGCCGCGCTGTACACTGTAAACAAACGGGCGCAAAAGCGCCGAAAAAAAGGAGCGTGTTGTTATGAGAGCAAAAGTCAACGAAGATTGCATCGGCTGCGGTTTGTGCGCAAGTATGTGTCCGCAGGTATTCGAAATGGTGGGCGACGTGTCGGAGGTCGTCGGAGACGTTGCCGCCAATTACGAACTCGCGCAGGAGGCCGCCTCGGCTTGCCCCGTCAATGCAATAGAAATAGACTGAGGTAGGGCGCGTCGCGTTGTCAAAACTTTATCTGGCGTTTTGCCCGCAACTATCTGTTGCGGGCATTTTGCGGTATTTTTTGTTTTATGTATCGTTTCCCTTGCTTTAACCTGTTTGTCATTTTGGAGGAAACATATTGCTAATATTGTATTTATAAGATATAATTATTTTTAGATTTATACCAAGGAGATAAATATGAAACACAAAGTCGACGCGCTTAATTCCACGATTTTGCATTCGTCCGACGAACTTAAAACGTGCGTATCGAAGATGGCTTCAAGAGAAGATTCTTCAAGCAAAATTTACTGTCTGTATCACAATCCGCACGACGAAAGTTACGCGCTTGGCGATGCTATAAAGGAACAGAAAAGCGATAAGTTCGTTACGTTTGATAATAATGCGGCAATAGAGGTTTTAAGCAAAAAGACGCGCGAAAAAATAGCGTCTGCGCCTAATAAGTCGCAGACGGCGCTTTTCGGCGGAGGTATTTTGGGCGCGTTGCTTTTTTCCGGACTGATCCCTACCGTTTTAAGCGTAATTAACGATAAATGGAAAATAATTCTGGCTTGCGTATTTGCCGTTTTATTGGCGGGGTGCGTTGCGGTCAGTCTGTTCGTGGGACTTGCCCGCAAATCTTCGCGCTCAAGGATTGCAAACAAATTGTCCGCCGACTGTTTGAAAACGTTGGACGTCAAAAAGTTGGAAAGACGCGACTTTTGTTATTCGTATGCAAAAAACCGTATATTTGTCGTAAAAGAACCTTGCTGCGGAACTGACGACGATACCGTTTGGCAATGTTTTTTGCGTTATGCTCAGTGCAAGCCTTCCAAGGCGCCGCTCAACGTGTTGTTGCTTAAAACCGTGCGCGTAAAGATCGGAGATAAGCACGCCAGCGAAGTCTTGGGTCAAACGTTTGAAAACGAAAAAATTTTTTGGAAAAAGAATAACTTCGACGTAGCCGACGGCGGATATCTCGTTCCTTTGACGGAATTGGAAAAAATAAAACTGGTGGAAGAACTGGGACTGGGCAAAAAGATACCCAACGGTTTTTTATCTTACGGCGGCAGAGACTACTTTTACGGATTTGAAGAAGACGGATATATGTCTTTGGAAGATTACGGAGCGGAAGTGGACAATATTTATGCAAAGATACAAGAAGAATTCTCCTTACAGACCGTGTCCAAAGACGGCGTTCGCAAATCTCTGTCGTTTTTGGCGGCATTACAACTGTTTTTGGGAGGCAGCAAAGTAGACAACGTTTCGGACGTTTTGGATTTGCCGGAAAACGCAGGTATAGACGAATATTTTTGTCAGATATTGCAGCCGTCTGCGCCGACGGATAAGGAGATATGCCGACGTATACTTCAAATGGTTTGGTCGGACTTCGACAAAATGCCGCTGGTCGTAAAGCGCGAATACGTTTTGCTTTCTACGGAAAATCAGCATGCCGACAACTTGCCGGTTTTGTCTTATCAAAAAGCCGTTCTTTGTGCGATAGGCTTCCTTAAATACAAAAACGAAAACTTTTATATTTACGAAGATATGGAAACCGACGTAAACGGATTTTGGGACAAAATTTTTTATTGGTACGGCAAACACACTTCTTTGCGGATAAAAAACGTATCCGACAATTGGTTGGAGATACTGTCTTATCTTTTGGAAATCAACTCGTCGTGCGGATATTTTGCGCGTAATTGCAGTTTATTGTACACTTTGGACGTTTTATATAAAGAAAGTCTTACCGTTTCCGACAATGCGAAGTTTATGCAATTTTACGTTTCGCCTACGGTAAAGAAAGCGCACGAGGTCAACGCTTTGGTTTGTCCGCATTGCAAAATAGACGGCAAGACGGTCAACGCGCAAAAAATGCATTTGGATTATTTGGAAAACGTCGCAGCGATCCAAAGCCTTTCCGCACAAAGCGTAGACGTGGAGCAGTCGTTTGAGTTTATGTGTAATTTTGAGTATTCGACCGTTTCGGAAAAAGATTCTTCCGCGCTTACGCAAAGGTATCGCGATTTGCTTGCCGCGAACAAAGGCTCGCGTTTGCCGGCGGTTTTTAACGCGATTTATTCAAATTGTATGCAACTGTGCGAAAAGCGGACCGTAGTGCTTAAACTTTTTTCGCAGCGGTGCGAATACGTCGACGCTTCGGAAGAAATAGCAACTGCGCTAGGTAAAGTCAATGCGGATTCCTATCTGTACGACGTTTTGTACGGCGAAGACGACAGAGCGCGTTTGCTTTCGTGCGGTCTTGCGGATTGCGATTTGTTTTATTTGTTATACGATTTTGACTGCGGCGAAGAGTCGCTTGTCTTTGATAACGAAATAGAAAGTCCGTCCTACCGCTTTGCGGCAAGATTTTTCTACTTGGAAAAAAACGGCAAGTATTTCTCCAACGTATTTAACGAGGTCGTGGACGACGCCGTAATGCGCGCTCACAACCAATTTACGGAAAAATATTTTATAGACTGTCTGCAATATAATATGCTTAGCATCACCAAGCAAAAAATTGTGAGTTATCTTTCGGAAAGCAGTTTCAAAGCGGAATACGACCGGTTGGATACTTTATCCGCAGCCGATACGGAAAAACTGATGGAAGCGTTGTTTGCGTTGTATCAGAATGTGCCGGAATGCAAAATGCTTGGCGGCGCGGAAAATATCCGCTGCGAACAAGGCGCGGAAAAGGCATGGCAATATTTTTGCGGTATCGTGTTGGACAAACAGCCCGTTGCCGCCGAAAAAACGGAAGAATTTGTCGACGACGTCGCCGCTTTCTCCGCAGATACGGCGTATTTGCTGTTTACGCAAGCGTGCGATTTGGACGAGAATTTGGCGAGATTTATTCCTAAGGTGTATTTGAAACTGCTCAGCAGCCGTTATATCAACAAGTGCGTATTTGTTTTGAGACATATTGAATCCGTTCCTAATTCGGAAAAGCAGCGGTTGCTATCGACGGTCAGGGCGATTATAACTGCCGAAACGAAAGCGGGCGTTTTACCTAAAAACACTTCCGTATTGTTGCAGTACGTTTCGTTTATGCGTCGGTACGGAAGCAACGCGGAAGACTTGGAACTGACGCTAATGCGCGTTTACAAGGAAATTGCCGATATGGAACAGGAAGGTCTGCGGAGAAACGCCGGTTATTTGCTGCATTACGCCTACAATATGATAAACGCCGTAAGGCTGACGTGCGCGCTTAGCAGTGCTTCTCAGTTCGAGGGAAATTTGACTGTGAGCGAATTGAAGGAATCGCGGCGCAGTTTGAAAATTTTTGTAACGCGGGACAACGCAAAGTGGTTGGGAAACGAATTTGTCGAGTTGATAGGAGCGACGCTTAATAATGAAGCGGAGTGGAGCGATACGGAATTGGCGGAATTTTACAATCAGATAATAGACGGATTGTTGGAATTGTTTGATACGGAATACGTAAGAACTAAAATTCCCGAAATAATCAACCAAACTTTGCTTTTGAAACAACTTCGCAAACATACCGTTATGTCTAAGTAGCGCGCAATGTCGGTTCGTTGCGCAAAATATTTCAATAAGATCTAGAAAAATCGTAAAATCGGTATTGACAACGACATATCCGAGTGATACAATTGCTAAGGTTTTATTGACCGAGACATAAGATACATTACTCCATTAAAAAGAAAGGGCGCATTCCGTAAGGTTTGCGGCCTTTCTTTTTTGTATATATGCGGCAAGATAAAGAGCGCCGCGTTATGCTTTTCAAACGTACGTTAAAAACCATGCGGCTTATTTCAGCAGCAATTTGGCAATTTCACGGAAATTGCCGTCGTCTATGCGGTACTTGGGCGCAACTGTCGGTTCGCGGTCCTCAGACAGGTTGGTTTTTATCCACAGACAGTCTATCTTGCCGTTACGTGCGCCGGTAACGTCGGTGTATGCGTCGTTGCCTACGTAAACGGTTTCTTTTTTGTTGAGTCCGTATTTGTTTACCAAAAAGTCGAATATTTTTGCGTCGGGTTTGGCGCAGCCGACGTCGGAGGAGTACACAATACCGCTAAAATATTTTCGTAGACCCAGTTTTGCAATTTCCGTTTTAGTAAAGCAACTTTGCGCGTTGGAAAGGATATAAAGCTTTTTCCCCGCTTTCTTCAATTTTGCAAGCGTTTCCGTCACGCCGTCGTAAAGTTTCAAGTATTCGGTAGAAAACGCACGGAACTCTTGCGCCAAATGCGTGGCCAGCGATTTCCCCGCCTTTTTTCCGCGGTTGGCAAATATTTGACGAAACACTTCCACAACGTCCACTTCCGGATGCTTGAAGCGCGCTTTGCCGGTGATCATTTGCAGTTCGCATGCGGAAAAGTAAGTTTCCGAAAGTTCCTCCGCGGAGTATTCCGCTCCGTAAAACCTCAGCGTATCCGCCATTTTTTGCCAAGTTGAAATTTCGTATTCGTTCGTATGGATGTCTACTAGCGTTCCGTACACGTCAAAAACGTAATTTTTGTACATAAACTTCCTCCGTAGGATTTTACAGCCGTATTTTAGCATTTTGCCGCAAAGCCGTCAAATATATCTATGCGATATTGTATGGAAACGTGCAAAAAAAAACAGTATCGTGCAAGTATTTTTGCTTGCACGGAATGAGGTAAATCAAAATCCCAAATATTCTACGCCTACTAGCAGAATTTCGTTTATTTTGGGATTGGATATCTTGTATTTTATCACTTTGCCTTGGCGTTCGCAAACTACTACGTCCATATCGCGTAAAATGCGCAGTTGGTGAGAAACGGTAGTTTGGTTCATATCCAGTATATTTGCAATATCCGTTACGCACAGCGGCGAAATTGCCAATGCCGAAAGCAGCCGTACCCGTGACGAATCGGCAAACAGCGCAAAAAAGCGCGCGATTTTTTGTGTGGAGTTTTTGTCCGGCAGGTAGCAGTCCAAGTCGTCCAGTGTTTGCGGTGTGGCTTCTATCATAATTTTTTACCTTTAATAATATATTGTCCGTGTTATCCCTTCTTGCGTCTCCGTTCCTGATACTCCGATTAGACAGTCTTTACAGGCTTTTGAGAGCATCGAGCAATGGCGTTCCGACTCGGAACATCCGGAGCACAAGCGTGCCGTCAGCGTTAGCGACGACCACCGGCGCAAATGCGCGTACGTGTCAGGTTTCAAGCGGAACGACCCGCGCGAGGTGCTTGTCCGCTTTTACGGAAATATTGTAAATCCTGCACGTTGTCGAAAAACCGAGCATAAAGTAGTACAAAAACGAAAAAAGTAATTTTCTTAAAATTAACATCAAAAAAAGGAGCATTTAATGAACTTCACCAACAGTCTTTTGTATTTGTTGTTGCTTTACGCCGTGTTGGACAAAGACGGCAAACTCAGCCTCACAACGGGACTGATCGCGGCGTTTGCCATTTTGTTGTTCAATTGCTATTTCGGCAACCGCTGTTGCGGCGGAAGCGATTCCCGCACGACTACGACTACTACAACTACGTCCGGCAACGGCTTCGGTTTTATCAATAATATTTAATTTTGTGTCGGTCGTCACAGCGATGGTTTGTTCGCGCTTAGGTAAAGAGCGGATAATATTTTGCAGCAAATGCGCTTACGCGTTAAGCGCGGATGTGTGAATTTTCGATTTGGCAAATAAAAGGCGAGACGTAAAAGTCCCGCCTTTTGTCGCTACAGGAGCGCGGCAAAAAGCAAATACCTGTTTGCCGTGACGTCGGAGAAACTTTTTGGCCCGCAGCTTCTTTCGGTTTGGTTTGGGCGATTTCTGCGTTTTTTTGTCGAAATTTTCTTCTTTTTGCGCGTTTTCAGGCCGGTTGATTTGGCAAATGGTTGACAACGGTATGGTCAAATGTTATTATGGAATTCCCCACGGGGGGGGGTGTTAAACGCACCCATCCCCCGTTTGTTTTGCGTTTCTGCGAAAAAAAGCGATACAAAGATATTCGGTTGTAGACGCGGTGTTTTTCAGATTTCGCGTTTTAGCTGTTTGCGGCGGAGCATTGCTTTGGGGCAAAAAACCGACTTTCAAAGGAAGAAACGACGATGTGGTGGTTAAGTCCGATTTTAATAGCGGTCTGTATCGCGGCAATATTTTGCGCGCTGTATTTTCCGCTACGTAAAAAATCCGACAAGTGCAAAAAGATCGTTTTTTATTGCATGGTGGGCGTGTTTTTTGCCATCATGTTCGTTACGTTGTTCGAGTTCGATTACATAGACCACATGGTCAAGTTCAGTCACGACGAGTTCGGTTCCAAACCGGTGATAGTGCTCAAAGTGCTGCTTAAGTGGTTTTCCTATCTTTCCGTTTTGCTTATCACGGTGCAGCCGTTTATAAAAAGTCAAAACGTGCGCAACATTATGGTTTGTTTTTGCGCGCCTATATGTTTGTTGAACATAGTATTTTTCCGCACCAATGTCGAAATGCTGCAGGGCGTAGCCAATGCGCAGCAATTCGGTTGGCGCGCTATTTTGTATTCCGCGACGTTAGTTACGGAAATGGTAATTTACCTCTACATCGTATTTGTATTGCGTCACAATTTCGGTTTCAAAAACAAAAAGACGTTCTTTCTGCGTTTTTTTGCGGCGCTTATTCCTTTGTTGGTATTGATGATGCCTTTGCATACGCCGCAGCAGTTTTTCGGCGAAACCGATTTGGAAATCAAATTTCTCACTTTCGGGCAACACGTGTATGTTGCAAGCATTTTTCTTTTGTATTTCGTTCTCAAAAATATATTTCGCAACAAAACGGAAGAAGAGCGCGAGGCGCTGATAATAATACTGGGCATAGGCATGTTCTATCAGTTTTTTATCGGATTCCATTCTTGGAAAATCCCCTTAAACGACCTGCCTTTGCACATGTGTAACTTGGCTACGTTTTTGATCCCGCTCGCCCTTGTAACAAAAAGCAAATCGTTGTTTGCTTTTAACCTGTACGTCAACGTTTTGGGCGCGTTTATTGCAATTTTGGTGCCGGACAGCGCAGGAATATTCAGTTACAAATTTTTGAAATTCGGCTACGAACACACGTTGGTTTTCCTTGTGCCGTTTTTGGCCGTAGCGTTGAAGGTGCGTCCGCGCGGTACAAAAAAGGATATTTTCCGCGCTTGGGCGGTGTTTTCCGTCTACTTTGTATTGATGATCGTTCTTAACGTGTGGTTTCACAATTACAGTCCGTTTGTCAATTATTTCTATTTGGGCGACGATTTCCTTGCCAAGTATCTGTCGATTATGGGCTGGGCGCGTCAACCCAAGTTCCAAGTTTCCTTTGCAATCGGCAATTTGACATTCCTTATGTATCCTGTATTTTACGTACTTATGTACGTGGGATTCGTGGGGCTTATGTGGTTGGAGTATTTCATTTACCAACAGGTCTACGCCGTAACGGACGTCGGCGAAATGCGTCGCACGATCTACGATCATAAAAAGTGGGAACAAAAACAACTGCAACTGTTGTTTGACGGAAAAACGCCGAATTTACCCGTAAACAAATTGGAGGGCGTCATGCTCAGGATAGCAAACTTTTCAAAAAAATACGAAGGCAGCAAAACTTACGCCGTTCACGATTTCAACCTGGAAGTTAAGGAAGGCGAAATTTTCGGCTTTTTGGGATCTAACGGTTCCGGTAAAAGCACCACGATAAAAAGTATTATAGGCGTGTTGCCATTTTCCGAAGGCACGATAGAAATAGACGGTTATAACGTCGCTACGCAGCCTTTGCAGGCCAAAAGAATTATCGGTTACGTACCCGATAACCACAGCGTCTACGAAAATTTGACCGGCGTACAGTACGTGTCTTACGTTGCGGAGCTGTACAACGTTCCCAAAGAAGAAAAGAACCGCCGTATGGCGGAGCTTGCCGAAAGTTTCAATCTTACAAAAGCCATAAATAACCAAATCAAAACGTATTCGCACGGCATGAAACAAAAAATAACTATCATCGCCGCGCTTGTTCACGATCCCAAACTTTGGATATTGGACGAGCCTATGACCGGCTTGGATCCGCAAAGTAGTTTCGAAGTTAAGGAACTGATGAAAAAACATGCCGAAAAGGGAAATACGGTGTTCTTTTCCAGTCACGTTATCGAAGTGGTGGAAAAGATCTGCGACCGCGTCGCGATAATAAACGACGGCGAGATGATGGGCGTGTACGATATGCGCGAACTTGCCGCCAACAATCAATCGTTGGAACAAATCTTTTTGGAAAAGACTCAAAAGGCGCAGGCAGAACTTGACGCAAGCGAACTTGCAGCAAAACAGCCCGTTGCCGAAGAATCGGTTTCTTCAAAGAAACCTAAAAAAACGAAAAAGAAAAAGGATGACGAGGTGAAGTGATGCAAGCAACGTCTACGCCGGAAAAAGCAAAAGCACGCGTAGGTTTCGGCGCGCTTGGCAGAATCGGCAAACTCGTCAAACTACAATTCGGCGAAAAATTCAAAGTTATCCGCACATATAACCTCAGGGCATTTTTGATTTCGTTGTTTATAAAACTGGCGTTGGTTGCTGGAATAACGGTGTTGATGAGCGTGCTTATAACGCGTTTTATACAGTTGTCGATGTTTCAAGCCAACGAGAATACTCTTGCGGTGTTTTTGTTTATAATCGTTGCCATTTCATTCGTCAGCAGTTTGGTTACGGTGTTCAGAAATCTATACAACGTCAAAGACAATCAGTTTCTGTTTACAATGCCCGTAAGGCCGTCGGAAGTTTTCGTTTCTAAACTCATTATCACGTTTTTGAGCGAAATACTGTCCTCCGTGCTGTTCAGTTTGCCTTTCCTGATATGTTTTGCTGAAATCACCAAAACAAATATGGCCGGATTGTTTACGGGGGCGACGGTAACGTATGCGTTCGTATCCGTGTTTGCGGTACTTGTAATACCTGCGATAGTTCTGCTGTTGACTACGTTGCTTTCCATCCCGCTCTTGTTGCTCAAAAATCTTATCAACAAGTACTCCGTGTTGAAAATTGCCGTTTGGGCGGTTTCCTTCGTTGCGGTCATACTGTTGCTCAACTGGATTTTGAACATCGCCATCGATAACTTTAGCCTTATGGGGCAATGGCTGCAACTTTCGTCTAAACTGGCCATCGCTTTTGAAAATTTTGCAAAAGGCTCTTGGATATTTTTGCAGTTGTCTTTGGCATTTGCCGGCGTAAACGTCGGATGGGTGATTTTTGCTTGTTTGGGCGTTTTGGTCGTGCTTGCGGTGGTAACTTACTTTGTTATCAAACCGTTCTATTTCAAAGCGTCGCTGTGGGAGATTTCCAAAAAACGCGAATTTAATACGCAAAAGGAAATCAAGCCTTGCAAGCATCCGTTTTGGACGATCACGCGCAAAAACGTTTGGTTGCTTTTGCAAGATCCGTCTACCGCAATATCGTACTTTATTCCCGCCATCGCAATGCCTTTTATCGTGACGTTGGTGGACAAGTTTATGAACGCGATGTATTTGCGCGATTTCGGTTACAGGTTGCTGTTCGGCGGAAATCTTGCAATTTTGGTGTTGTGTTCGCTGTTGTGTTGCACTTACGCAGGCAGCGGCGTTTCGCAGGAGGGCGCAAACTACTATTTGCTTAAATCGGGTCCCGTCTCCTACCGCATGCAAGCGGCAAGCAAAATAACGATCAATCTCGTCGTCAATGCGTTTTTTCTGTTGGCGTCCTGCATTGTGGCTACCGCCATTACAGAACTCGTATTTTGGGAGGGACTGTACGCCTTTGCGGTGGCGCTGATTATAAGTCTAGGGCAAATGCTTTTTGTTTTTAGCAACGACTTTGTCAAGCCGCAAATCGAGTGGAAAGACGTAGGCGATTTCAAAAAGTGCAAGGCTATCGGTTTTTCTATGACTGCGGGAGTCATCGTCGGTCTTGCGTTTACGGCGTTTATATTCAAGTTTTTGCTCATCGCACCTTTTGAGCGCGCACTTGTTTATCTTGCGCTTATCCCTGTTGTTTATTTGGTTTACGCGTTGCGCAAATTACATGTCAATCTGATTTGCGAAGCGTAGCGGTATATTTTTATGAAAAGCCGCAAATGCGGCAAAACAGGAGGAAATTTAATGAACAAAAAAACGTTGATTGTATTGATTGTAGTACCCATAGTGGTCGTCATTATCGTCGGCATTTTGGGCTCGCAATTTTTCTTCAAACCCCGTGAAGTAAGCGTTACGGGCGTAGAGTTTTTGGGCGACGACGGCAAACCTTTTGCCGACGCTGCTGCAAAATCTTTCCGTTTGGACGTGACTTCCGGCGAGGCGTCCAAACAGCTTAAATGGAAAGTTTCGCCGGACAATGCCGATAACAAGGCGGTGACCTTTACTTCGTCCAATTCTGCCGTGACGGTTTCTGCGGAAGGATTGGTCAAGTCGTCCACGCCCTTTATCGGAGCAACGATAACGGTAAAAACGGCGGACGGCGGCAAAACCGATACGATAAATATCGAAACGACAAGCACGGCCGCACAGGATCTTGCATACGACTTCGATACTAACTCGCTAGACCTCGGTTCTTCCACAACGGAAGTTAAGTTTGACGCAGAGGAAAATAAATACGTCGTATTCCGCGGTACAAACTACAAATTGCAGGCAAGCGGAGTAACGTTCGCCGTGCAGAATAACGACGGCGCGGTAAAGTTCAATCAGGGCGAGTTTTCTGCCGACAACTTGGGTACGTTTACCGTCAGCGCAACGTCCGGAGGCAGCACCAAGACTCTTGCGTTCGAAGTTATTGAAAAAGTTAAAGTTTTGACTTTGCCCACGCATTTGCAAAACGCTACCGTAAACGATTATCTCGTAGGTTCGCAAAACAACTACAAATTTGAATATCTTACAAATGTTCACGACGATCCGCAAGTAGAAACAAAAGTGTACCTCGGTTCTACTTTGCTTACGGGCGAAACGCTTACTAGCGTAGTTGCGATCGACGGAAACAATTTCCAATTTAAGTCTGCCGCCAACGGCAACGCTTACAAAGTGGAAGTAGCCTTCAAGTACGACGCTTCCGTCAAGATAGAGTACACGTTTACCGTTACGGACGGTTGGAACGTAAGCAACCATGCGGAATTGCTTGCCGCATTCAACGAGGGAGAAAACCAAAAAGAGCATATCGTATTGGTCAAGGATATCACCGTTGACGCCGACTCTTGCTTTACAGTTGCAGGCAACGAATACGTGCGCACGGGTACCGGCGAAGCCGACCACAGCGGCAGAATTTACGTGCGTTATCACGACGTGGTGTTGGACGGCAACGGGCATACCGTCTCTGCGGAAAACGCCAAATATTTCCAAGCAGTTATGGAAAGCAACAATTCCAAAGAAGTGTTCTGTCACGACGGCAACCCCGCAATTTTCCAAATTGCAAAGATCGAGGAGCGTAGCGGCAAACTTGTAAACGTCACTCGCGACGACAAATCTTTCTACTACTCGCCGGAACTTCGCGCTCATTGGCAGACGCAGGGCGACGATCCTACTTACGCCAACTCTTCCGCGTACGTAGAAACGGAAAGGACGTATCTCAACTCTTTCTACGACGGTACAGGCACTTTTGTCCCCGTCAACGCTACGTTTAACAACGTCGTCGTAAAGGCCAACTCCGGCATGAACGTTTCCTCCGGAGAAACGTATGTAGGTTTCCGTTCTCTCAACGGTATCAAAGCAAGCGGCGCCAACGTTACGTTGGACGGTTGCGAACTTTCCCGCGTGCTCAACGGGGTCACGTCCGTGCGTTCGGCTTCGGTAACGATCAAGGACAGCACGATAGACGACGTGGCGGGTTTCTGCGTTTACACCAGGGTAAGCCGCAAGCTTGTTTTGGACGGTTCTACGTTCGGACATGCAGGTCACGCGGCGGTGTTGCCGCAAACTGACTATTCCGGACAAATGATTGACGGATTTGTTTACTACGACGGCGTAAAGGAATTTTTGGATTCCACAAACCAAGGTCAATACGCAAACACGACTTATTTCGACGCATACGGCTCGCCCAATTTCAACGCGCTTCCAAGCAACGGACACACGATAGAACTGAAAGGAAACGTAGTTTTCGACAACTGGTTGGATCTCAACAACTCTGCGTTTTTGCAGGCCGACACTTCGTCTTATGCGGCGGCAAAACAGCTTGTGGCGGCAATCACGCAAATGCTCGGAAGTAACAACGGGATTATACTAAAAGTCCGCGAAGGCGGTGAAGCATCCAACCCTGACGACTTGATGATGAACTACGGCATCCAGTTGGAGTCGGCGGTAGCGCAATCCGGACGCGTCAACTTTACCACGCTTATCAACAACCTTAATAAGAAAAGCCCATTGTTTGACCAAGCGGCAATGTTCAAAACGGTTATGAATGGACAAAGCGGCGGCGCGCTTTACACGGATTATGCGGGGCAAAACGGTATAACCAAGTCTTTCTTGGATTTGGATACGGCAAACAGCAACCGCAGAACTATTATGTCGTTGGGACTCAATATGAAAGCGCTGAAATCAGGCGGCAACTACTATTTGTCTCAATTCATTTTGGGAATCAACGAGGCGTTCCAACAAGGTTGATTTTGCGGTTGTCTTATAAACGGCGTCAACGCAAATGCAACTTAGTAGCAAAAAATCTGAATTCAAAAAAGCCAAGACTTGTTCTTGGCTTTTTTGTCGTCAAAAGGAAACCACCGGCTATGCCGGTGGATTTCTTTTATAATATAAGGATTGTTCCAAGTGGAGACGTAATAAAACTTAACAAGCGAAAGTTGAAGAACAAAGAAAAAGTCCAACCGAAGTGCGTTTATTGTTTTGCTACGACTGTGTTTATTTTATTGATAAAAATAATTGGAGTCTTTATGGTGCAGTATTCGTCAATAGCTTTTTTAAGCAATCATTGTGAGACCTTTTTGTATTTACTCTTGGATTATAATTAATGCACACAAAAAATTTATTGTTGGAAACATCTTCTTTCAAGTGTTTTGTGCCTTTGTCAGAGGAAGTAACCTAAATCAACCGACACAAGATATAGTGTCAAAAATTTATAAAACTACAATATAAAGCGCATTTGGGACTGATTTTCAACCTTAATTCTCCCAAACTCCCAAGGCACTCCCTAAAAAATAGGGGGTGCTTTTTGAATGACGGACACCGTCCGTCATTCAAAAATGTGGTTTTTAGGGGCAAAAATAGAGGTTTTAGGTCTCTTTTTCTCCAATTTGTTAGTACTAACCAGATAATTTATGGGCAGCTATTGACAGTCAAATCAAGATATGCTATAATATGTTATAATTTAGTAGGTGAATTATGCAATTTTCTAAGTTCTGCCTTGAAACAAGGCTCAAACTCAATTTAAGTCAAGAAATGTTGGCGAGAAAGCTTGACGTTTCTTTTGCTACAATCAACCGTTGGGAGAACGGGAAGGCTCTTCCTCAAAAGTTGACGTTATATCGTTTTGAAAAATTCTGCGAAGAAAACGGTATAGAGTTTGTGGCGGACTTGACACTCTGAAACTTACGCATGAGGAAATAATTATGGAAAACAAAGGCGTTATTTATATTCTTACCAACCCGTCGTTTAAAGACTATGTAAAAATAGGCTATGCCGATGATATTAATAAAAGGCTAAAGCAACTGAACCGTAGTGAGTGCGTTCCGTTTGCTTTTCATGTCTATGCAACCTATGAAGTTACCGATAGGCTTTCGGATATCCAGATTCATAATATTATCGACAGCCTTAACCCTAATCTCCGCGCTATCGAAACTTTTGAGGGCAAAAAGCGTGTGCGTGAGTTTTATGCAATGAGCGCAGAAGATGCATACAAGCTACTTGAAGGTATTGCAAAAATAAACGGCTTAACGAAAAACTTGAAACGCCATACGCCATCTCTGAGTGAAAAGCAAGATGAAGAAACGGCAAATGAAATAAAGGAAGAAAGTATCGAGCGGCGTTCTCCATTTTCATTTTTTGCTTGTGGTATCAATATCGGGGAAGAAATAGTTTATAAAAATGATACGTCTATTGTGTGTACGGTAGTAGGTGATAGAACTATTAAATGCAACGGCACAACTACATCGGTAAGCGCATTGGCGCAGAAATTGTTGGGACTAAATCATCCGGTTCAAGGTACGCTGTATTTTACATATAACGGAGAGATTTTATCGGACTTAAGAGCAAGGTTGGAAGCCGAAGAAAAATATCAGAAACGTTAATAATGTAATAGGATATTTCATCTTAAATTGAAGATGAACTTGGCTACTATGAAATAGATTAAACGGATGACTATGGAAAAAGAGAAACTTAGAGAACAAAAGTTAATACAATTAATTGATAATCAAATAGAATCGGAATTTGTTGATTTTAAGCAAGAATTTTATCATAAAGAAACAACACAAGATTTAATTAAAGATGTGATGAGTTTTGCCAATTCTGAGAGCAATGAAGAAAAATATATAATTGTCGGCGTTGCCAACAATTACGAACTCTGTGATATTGATTATGATAAAGTAAGGGACATTTCCGAAATAAATCAAGTACTCAAAGAATATTGTGAGCCATTCATTAATGTAGAAATCTTTAAATTTACTTATAAAGGAAAAAAATTATTGTCATTAGTGATTTCTGATAATGTAGATCGCCCTTATTTAATAAAGAAAGATTATCATAAAAATGGTAAAAAATTATTGGGTTCGGGGGAAATTTACATAAGACATGGTGCTACAAATTTTAAGGCAAACAGAAACGATTTGGATTGTATTTATGCTAATCGTGAAAAAATATTACTTACGGTAAAAGACAATGCTATACGCTTTATAAATTTACGACATGGGCATAAAAAGGAACAAGTATGTTGTGTACAAATACTTATAGATAACAATAGTAATAGGTCTATCATTGTACATAAAGGCAAAATCTATTGGCAGTATTATAATACTTCTACAAGTAGTCAAATCAGTTACATTGAGAATCAAGATGACGTCTATACAAAAGAATTAACAAGTATAGACGTAAAGCCGTTGCAAATTCAAGCGCATTCGCAATATCAGAAAATACTGTTTGTAAAAGTTAGCAATGAAATGGTTGAAATAGTAAGGAATAAAGAAAAAGAAAAAGAGAAATTGAAATTTTCAATTAGCCTAATTGATGCATCAAATAAAGAAATGAAATTTGAAATGTTAATCAATACAATTATATTCGAATTAAATTAATTAGGAGTTATGGTATGAATTATTCTCCGTTAAGATATCCTGGTGGAAAAGCGAAAATAACCCCTTTAGTCGCGTTATTAATGGAAAGTTCTGGCGTAAAAAATGGAACTTACATTGAGCCGTTTGTGGGGGGTGCAGGAGTTGCACTATCGTTACTGTTTAATAATAAGGTTGAAAGTATAGTTATCAATGATTATGATATGGCGATTTATTCAATATGGTATGCAATTTTAAATGAAACCGAAAAACTAATTTCGCTAATTGATAATACTCCGATTTCGGTAGAGGAATGGAAAAAACAAAAAAAGATTTATGTTGAACGAAATGACACGTATTCACTTGAATTAGCATTTGCGACATTTTACTTAAATAGAACTAATAGATCTGGAATAATAAAAGCTGGGCCTATCGGTGGATTTGATCAAAAAGGTAATTATTTGATTGATGCAAGGTTTAATAAAATAGATTTGGTCAAAAGGATTAAGAAGATATCGACATATAAAGAAAAAATCATTCTATACAATAAAGAGATAAGGGATTTTATAATTAATTACTTGCCTCTTTACACTGACAATGGATTTATATATTTTGATCCTCCTTATTTTAAAAAAGGAAAAGAACTATATAAAAACTTTTTTACTTTGACAGACCATAGCGATATTGCAGAATTAATACGTCGACTTAATATTCCTTGGATGTTAACGTATGATGATGAGACCGAAATAGTTGAATTGTATAAGGATAAGTATATTAAGAGGTATGATATTAATCATAGTGCGGCAAATAAGGGAAAAAATAAAGAAATTATAGCATTATCTGATAATTTCTGGCCAAGTAAAGAAGCTTTAGAAAAATTAGATATGAACATAAGATGAGGTTTTTGATATGAGTATAATAAACAAGATAGATATTGATAATAAGTTGCTTGATTTGATACAGGAAGATAATTTTATTGGTTGGGTGTATTCAATAAATTATGAGAAAGCGCTTATTGTTACTAATGATGAATGGAAGCAAAAAGTAAAAGGTATTCCTCATAATTCTTTTCTTGTTGCAACGTCTTTTAATCCTAAAAAATTCTCCGAGACTGATGATACTGATCAACAAGTGATATTATTTAGAGTAAATGGCTCTTGCAAGTTGCCTCAAGACGATGATATGATAAGGACTAAAATTGATGGTTTTCAAAAGCAGAAAGCTGTTTTTATAGAAGGCGAAGATGAGGATTATGATGTTTTTACAAAAAATAAGATGCAATTTAGCGGCTTAGAATGTAGAGTTTTAGGCACATTTTATATCAAAAACGAAGATTTGGTTTTGGGAAGTGATATAGAGACATTTTATACTTCTTTAAAATTGAATGTGTATATGCCAACGGGTACGGCTCTTGAACAGATAGTTAATTATGTGGATCCAATAAGGAAAAAGAGTTCTAAATCTGAATTTAAAGCCTTAGGAATACAAGGAGAAGTAGAACCTTTTAAAATCGGAACTGTAAGATATACGTCAACAGATAGATTACATAGAACGGATGAAGATAATCTAGTTCCATTTACTATACAGCCTTCGGATTTTCTTGCTCGTAGAACGGCAGTTTTGGGTATGACTAGAACAGGTAAATCTAATATGATTAAACAGACAATATCTGTCGTTAAGGGCATTTCACAAAAATGCAATTTGCCTATAGGACAGTTAATTTATGATATAAATGGTGAATATGCCAATGCTAATGAACAAGACAAAGGAGCAATAGCAGATATATATAAAGATGATTGTATAAGATATAGAATGATAAATTCAGATGGCTTTAAACCACTGTTAAATAATTTTTATGAACAATTAGAAGATGGTCATAATATTATTTGTGATGTGATGAAAGAAAACTCGTCATCTTCAGCTTCTGACATCGTTCAATTTATGAACTTAACTTTTGATAAGCCAGAAACTTTTGAGGATCAGCAAAAATGGAAGAGAAAAATTGCATTATATAAAGTTTTATTATATGTAGCTAATTTTCAACCAAAATATGATCAGAAGGTTTACTTTGAAGCAAATGAGAAAGTTCGCAATATTGTAAATCCATCGGTTAATCCCAAAAATGGCTTGGCTTTAAGTGAGGCATATGAGTGGTTTAAAACTTTAAGAGAACACAAAGATGAAGATCCAATTAATAAGTGGATAACAGATGAATGCAAATGTATGCTAAACTTACTGTGTCAAAAAAATGATTCAGATAATTACATAACGGGCTATAAATTACTTACGCCAGCAAATAAGTATCATTCATATAATAGAACAGAAGATGTATCAAAAGAGATTTATGATTTTTTGTCTGCTGGTAAAATAATAATTATAGATTTATCAGTTGGCAATGCGGCATTAAGAGAAAAAACAAGTAAAAAAATAGCCAAATATATTTTTAATAAATCAATGGAGGCTTTTACTGATGGGAAAAAGCCGTCCAATATTGTTGTATATATTGAGGAAGCCCATAACTTAATAGGGAAGAAAATGGAGTTGACCGATACTTGGCCACGTTTGGCAAAGGAGGGAGCTAAATATCGTATTGCTTTAGTTTATGCTACTCAGGAAGTTTCATCTGTGCATCCTAATATATTAGCTAATACTGAAAATTGGTTTGTTACTCATTTAAATAGTGAAAAAGAAATAGGAGAGTTAGCTAAATTTTATGATTTTTCAGATTTTAGCCAATCCCTACTTAGAAGCCAAGATGTGGGTTTTGCTAGAGTTAAAACATTATCAAGTCCGTTCGTGATTCCGATTCAAATAGATAGGTTTGATCCTGAAAAAATAAGGAGAGAGCAGAATTTAAATGATTAATGATGCCAATAAAACATCTCATGTTGATATAGTGCAAAATCCAGATGTTTTAGATTTTTTGCAGAGATGCACGTATATGAGAGAGCCTACTGGAGAAGAAATATCTGAAATCACAAGTTCTTTTATAAAAGTAAGCATCGCCAATTCGGGCATATTACCTGATAATATTATTACTATAGATTCAAGCAGTTATGAGGCACAGGTGCGTGAAGATATTCCATTTACAAATATTGGTTATGTAAAACTTGTTAATTATCTTTTAAAAAATAAAGATATGCTATTGTTAAAAGGCGCAAAGTTTGTGAATCCTTTTGAAGTGGCAAAATTAACTGATGAAAAAGAAACAATAACATTTACTTTACCGAGTAGTAATATAAAATATAAAGACGCAGACACAACAAGCGAAAGTTTTAGATTAGCGTTAGATGAGTATTTTGAAAACATTAGAGAAGATAAAACAGATAGAAAAACAAGTCTAAAAACAACTCTATTTTGGTTATCATCATTTAGAAAAGATGGTAAACCCAATAAAATTATTTTACATAAATGTCCCAATGGATGTGGAAGAAAAGATTTAGAAGTCTATAACATTGAGGAAGAACAATATTGCCCTGAATGCCATAAGAGAATATTTGCTACAGATACACTAAGATTATTTGAGGAGATAGATGAAGCATCTCCAAGCAATCAAGGTGTACTTGGAAGATTTGAAAAAGCCATTCGTCATATTCATTTGGCACATTTATTGCGAATATTAAGATTAAAAAATAAGGATACATATCTAAAATTGTTTAATAGTCTTGCTATAGTAATAAATGGTCCTTTGGCTGTCGCAGGAACTGCTGCTTGGTTGCATGGGGCAATTATGCAGATTATTAATGAAATTAATTTGCAGATGCGAGAGAAGGGTTATACGGATTTGTTGATTATTGGGTTAGTAAATGGTGGATTAGCAATTAATGATTATGCAAATCTTATTGAAAAACATTTAGAGCCTGAATCTTTATTATGTGTATCAGATGAGTTTAGAGACAAATATATTAATTTTAATCGAGAAGCTTCAGGTACAACTTTTGGTGCGGAAACATATTATGGACAAGATTTTATTTGGAAAAATAAGCAAGGCAATATTTTAATTTTTGACTTACCGTATTTTGTAGGCAATAAGAGTAAGCTGGAAGTTTTTAAAAAGGAAAAAAGTGATTATTTGAAATATAATAATTTACAATGTGCCTTGAGATTATTGCAAGAATTGAAGTGCGATATGGATACTTCTTCAATTGCACCACTTGTGTTATCAAGACAGTATACTGCAATAAGTATGGAACCGGGTGCTAAAGTTTTGGATATGCTATCTAAAAATAATTTAATTTGAAGTTAGATCTTTAGAAATTATCAATTTTTTAAAGTTGTTGATGGAGAGAAACAATATTTAAAATTTGACTATTTATGTCATATTTAGTGTGTTATAATAGAGAGCGCAAAGGAGAATTGATATGGCAGATACGAGAAAAGAGCAGGAGAGAGCCGAACTTCACAAAATGATATGGAATGCCGCAACCGATTTGGTTCATGCGGGTGGCGTTGATGCGTGGGACTTTAAACAGTACGTTCTCGGCACAATGTTCTATCGCTACATTTCCGAAAATATAACAGAGTACATAAATGCCGGCGAACACGAAGCAGGCAACCACGACTTTGATTATTCTCAACTTTCCGATGCGGAAGCCGAAGTAGCTCGTGAAGATTTGGTAAAATCGAAAGGCTTTTTTATTCTGCCTTCCGAACTTTTCTGTAATGTTAGAAAGAGAGCTGCAAAGGACGAAAATCTGAACGAAACACTTGAAAAAGTTTTCAACCATATCGAAAGTTCTGCGCAAGGCGAAGAGAGCGAGGACGATTTCAAAGGGCTATTTGATGATTTTGACGTCAATTCAAATAAGCTCGGTGCAACGGTAGCAAAGCGCAACGAAAAACTTGTAAAACTTTTAGATACAGTTGCGGAAATGAAACTCGGCAAGTATCAGGACAGTACAATCGACGCATTCGGCGATGCCTATGAATATTTGATGAGTATGTACGCTTCCAACGCAGGCAAGAAAGGCGGAGAGTTCTTTACTCCGCAGGAAGTTTCCGAGCTTTTAACCCGTCTTGCAACCGTTGGCAAAAAGGAAGTAAATAAAGTTTACGACCCTGCCTGCGGTTCAGGTTCGCTTTTATTAAAAGCGGCAAAACTGCTCGGTAAGGAAAATATTCGTCAAGGGTTTTTTGGTCAGGAAATTAATATAACAACTTATAACCTTTGCCGTATCAATATGTTTTTGCACGATATCAACCCCGATATGTTCGATATAGCGCACGGCGATACGCTTATTGACCCTGCACATTGGGATGACGAGCCGTTTGAGGTTATCGTTTCAAATCCGCCGTATTCAATCCCTTGGGCAGGCGACGATAATCCTTTGCTTATTAATGATACACGTTATTCTCCTGCCGGAATACTTGCGCCTAAATCAAAGGCTGACTTTGCGTTTATTATGCACTCGCTTTCTTGGCTTGCAAGTAACGGCACGGCGGCAATAGTTTGTTTCCCCGGCATTATGTACCGTGGCGGAGCGGAACAGAAAATTAGAAAATATCTTATCGATAACAATAAAATAGACTGCATAATTCAACTTCCGTCTAACCTGTTTTTCGGGGCAAGCATTTCAACTTGTATAATGGTATTAAAGCACTCTAAATCGACCAACGACGTTCTTTTTATCGATGCAAGTAACGAGTTTGTAAAGGTTACAAATAACAATAAACTTACGGACGAAAACCTTGATAAAATAGTACAAGCCTATATTGACAGAAAGGACGACCAGCACTTTGCAAAGATAGTATTAAATAGCGTTATTGGCGACGACGAGCATAACTATAACCTTTCAGTTTCTACTTACGTGGAACAGAAAGATACAAGGGAAAAGATAGATATTGTTAAGCTCAACGCCGAAATTAAGGAAATAGTCGCCCGTGAACAAGTTCTGCGCGAAGAGATTGATAAGATAATAAAGGAGATTGAAGGAGATGAGTGATAAGAAAATATGTATAACACTATACAATGATGATATCAACTTAGCGCATAGCCGTTGTCCGCAGGGCTATCATATTGAATTTACGCGAAACGGACATCTTCTTTGTGTTTTAGATGGTTACCATTACGACATTGAGAGCGATTTATGCTTTGTAGATGAATAAGAAAATTGGAAATAATCAAGAAAAATGATTGATAAAATTAAAAACCTTAATGACATACGAAGAGGCGATAGACTTGTAATATATAAACGCTGGATATATAAAACACCTCTTGATTATCATAAGGTTTGCGATTATTTGCAAAAAATTAACTACTCTGTCCAAGATTTAAATAGCGAGACGGAGTGTTTAAATAACATTACGGCAAAAGAAATTATTTACACGATTTCATTGGTGGATTGGATCGTTGAATCTTATAATGCAACGAAACAAGCAATCAAAGAGGACGTTATAAAAGGATTTGAATACTTAAATCAATCAGAACTTCAAAAGGCAAAAGCATATCTTAAAGCGTTACGTTCATTCGTTGTTGCACATCCATTATCTACTAATAGACATAAAGAATTTGGCTTTGATGGTAATTTTATTTGCATAGATATTTGTTCAAGTATTGGACCACTATTTGTCTTGCTAAATAATCATATTGAATATTTTTATCATTTGGATTAGATGGGTTAAAAGATAAGACATTTGATGAAACAGATAATTTCTATTTGCGCTCGTATTCTAAAAAAGATGATGAAATGAGATTTTCGAGAGAAATAGGAAGCAAAGTAGAGTATATTTATAATGTTGCCGAATTATATATTGATGCGTTATATGAGTTAGATAAGTATTTGGCGAAACAAAAGAAATCGAATTTTTAGTTAAGGGTTACAAATGAGATTGAGCGATGTACTATCTAAACCTGTTGATTTAAAATTTTGGCAAGTTGATGGGTTTTTAGATAACAAAAAATTGAAGAGCGGCAAGAGCAAAAAGTTGGCTGTCGGTAAAGTGGGTTTGCCCTATTTTTGTAAATGTTGCGACAGCGATATGACATTCATTTCCGCAGATGATATTTATTGCATTGGCGTTAATAATAAGCAGATTAGTATTGATAGCGTTTTAACTTGTTCACGATGTGGAAATGAATTGCCCGTTTGGTTTTTAGTTGAAAGTAATTCGGATATTCATAGTCCGGTTCCAGGAGTAAGAGTTTTAAAAAGAACTGAAAAATTCACTCAAAACGCATTAAGCGCAAAAGGTACATACGGTAGTTTTGCAGAATTATTAAGTAAGGCGGATTGTGCTTATCGTAACGAATTAGGCGCAGGTGCAATAATTTATTTAAGAAAGGTTTATGAAGATATTACCTTGCAAACGGCGCAGGCAGCAGGCATTACAATTATGAAATCAAATGGGACAAGCCAAAGACCATTCAAAGATATTTTACAAGAGGTCGACGCTAAAAAATCAATTATACCAAAAGAATTTTCTGCTGACGGATATAAATTGTTTGGGGAATTGAGTGCTATTGCACATGGTGCAAATGTAAACGAAGCTGATGCCTTGTTAAAGTATGAACCTTTACACAGGTTAGTTGTTGGTATTATAGAAAACGTAAAAAACAATACTGAATTTATGGCGGCAATAGGAAATCTCGGTTGGTAATAGGTGAATTAAATGACGAAACTTGAAGAATTGATAAAAGAACTGTGTCCGAATGGAGTTGAGTATAAGTCTATTGGCGAAATTTGTGAAGTACTAACAGGTGGAGAGCCCCCTCAAGATTCAATTAAAACAAAAACACCACAGGGAGATTATATTTATCCTATATTTTCTAATGGTATAGGAGAAAATGCTTTATGGGGATATGCAAAAACATATCGTATTGATAAAAAAGCTGTTACTTTTTCTTCTATTGGTACAATAGGTTATCCAACCTTGCGAGAAGTGTGTTTTACACCTATTATAAGATTAAAAGTTTTAATTCCAATTAATGAAGACGAGTTAGACATAAGTTATTTGAAGTATGCACTTGAAATAGTTGATTTTAAACAGCAAAAATCTTCAGTACCAAATATTAATGCAAAAATGATTTCGAGCATTAAAATTCCGTTGCCACCTTTGGTGGCACAACGTGAAATAGTCCATATATTGGACAAGTTCACGTTGTTATCAGCAGAGCTTACAGCAGAGCTTACAGCTCGCAGAAAGCAATATGAATTTTATAGAGACAAGTTGCTTACTTTTAATCCGGAATTTAGTATTAAGCGAGTGCTACTTGGCGATATTGCCGTCGTAACAAAACTTGCTGGTTTTGAGTTCACAAACTATGTAAAGTATTCAGATCGTGGCAATATTATTGCGTTACGAGGATTAAATGTAAAAAATGGCAGATTAGATTTAGCGGATGTAAAATATATTGATGAAAGTGATTTGTCAAAATTAATTAGAAGTAAACTTGTAGTGGGGGATATGCTGTTTACTTATGTAGGAACAGTCGGACAAGTTGCGCTTATAGATGAAAATGATAAATATTATTTAGCTCCAAACGTTGCACTTGTTAGGTTAAATGATAAAAATGCAATATTGCCCAAATACTTAATGTATTATTTCCAAAGTACAGAGTTTTACAGTAAGCAGATTTTGCGGTTGTTACAAGCATCATCAATGCAAAATATTCCAATGGAAAAGATTCGCAAATTTGAAGTTCCCGTTCCACCGCTTGAAATTCAAGAGAGAATTGTAAACGTGCTTGATAACTTCGATGCGATATGCTCGGATTTAGGTATAGGTTTGCCGGCGGAAATTGAAAAAAGACAGCAACAATATGAATATTATCGTGATAAACTGTTGACCTTCGATTTAAGCTCGACTACAATCTATCAGACAGACAGACAGACAGACAGACAGACAGACAGACAGGGCTGATTAGACTCTTTCAGTACGTTTTCGGTTTCGCATTTGTTCGGCTTGGTGATATTGCTACGATTACACGAGGCGGAAATTTTCAGAAAAAAGATTTCTGTGAGTACGGAGTGCCTTGTATTCATTACGGTCAGATTTATACAAAGTATGGACTATATGCCGATACAACAATTACAAGCGTTAGCGATGCAGTAGCACAGAAATCTAAAAAAGCTGTAACAAATGATGTTATAATGGCAGTTACTAGTGAAAATGTAGAGGACGTCTGTAAGTGCGTTGCTTGGTTAGGTAATGAAGAAATTGCAGTCAGTGGACATACGGCTATAATTCATCACAATCAAAATGCAAAGTATCTTTCGTACTATTTCCATACGAGTATTTTTTATGAACAAAAGAAAAAACTTGCTCACGGCACAAAAGTAATTGAAGTAACGCCGGACAGTCTGAATAATGTTGTTATTCCGTTACCGCCCATTGAAGAACAAAACAGAATTGTTGAAATTCTTGATAGGTTTGATAAACTTTGTAACGATATTTCAGAAGGCTTGCCTGCGGAAATAGAGGCAAGAAATAAACAGTATGAATATTTTAGAGAGAAACTTTTACAATTCAATCAGAATGTGTAAAGATAAAAGCTTGAAAAACTATCTTGATTTCAGAAGCACAGAAGAGGCTGATAAATGGGGAGAAAAGAGCTTTCCTAATTTAGTTAATAAAGAGTTCAAAAAGACTAAAGAATTTCAAGCCTTATTCCTCTATGGTGGCAATATGTTTCGCCCCATTAATAGATATTTGAGAGGGTTGCAAGAAGGTCGTGATGAGTTATATTCTTTAGTTAATTTAATTAATGATGTTGTATTAAATAACTCTACGCCAGAGAATGTTACAGTATATCGCAGTACACATATTAAAGTAATTAAAAAATTATGTAAGAAGCATATATTGAGAAAAGGTTTGATATTTACAGATAAAGCGTATTTCAGCACTTCACTTTGTGCAGGTTGTGCGTATGATTATGGTAAGATACATTCTAAAGATTGCTTATTGAAATTATATCTCCCCAAAGGGACGAAAGGGGCATATCTTTCTTATAAAGGAACTTTTTCAACTCTTAATGAACAAGAATTTTTGTTGGCTTCAAGTACTAAATTTGAAATAATCAAAGTTCATTATTTTACAAAACCTATGCTTATTGAATGTAAAGTAGTAGAATGATAAGGAGAAGATAAATGAGTTATTTTAATATCGTAGTGCAGAGTAGCGAATGTACGGTTGTTTCTGAATATAAACCTGAAAGCAAGCGTTCGGAAGCGTATCAAAGCGAAGCCGACCTTGAAAGGGAATTTATTAAATTGCTCTGTGAAATGGGTTACGATTATTTGCCGATACATAGCGAAAAAGAGCTTATTTTAAACTTGCGTAAAAAGTTAGAAGAACTCAATAATTACGTATTTACAGATAGCGAATGGAAACAGTTCTTTTCAAACTGTATTACGGGGCATAACGAAAATATTGAAGATAAATCAAGACGTATTCAGGAAGACTACGTTCAGATTTTGCACCGCGACAATGGCGAAACAAAGAATATTCTGTTAATCGATAAAAAGGATATTCACAACAACAAGTTACAAGTCATCAATCAGTATGAGGAAGAAAACGGCAAGTATAAAAACCGTTATGACGTTACGATTTTAGTAAACGGCTTGCCGCTTGTACATATTGAGTTAAAACGGCGTGGCGTTGCTATTCGTGAAGCGTTTAATCAAATTAATCGTTATCAGAGAGAATCGTGGTGGGCAGGTTCGGCATTATTTGAGTATGTTCAGATATTCGTTATTTCCAACGGTACAAATACAAAGTATTATTCAAATACAACGCGTTGGAATCAGGAAAATGCAAATAAGCAAAACAGCTCTTCAAATAAGAAGGGTAAGACGAGCAATAGCTTTGAGTTTACTTCATTTTGGGCGGACGGAAGCAATAAGATAATTCCCGACCTTGTGGACTTTACAAAAACTTTCTTTGCAAAACACGCTCTTTTGAATATTTTAACGAAGTATTGCGTTTTTACTTCGGAAAATATGCTTCTTGTTATGCGCCCTTATCAGATTGTGGCGACGGAGCGAATTATTAACCGAATTGAGATAGCCAACAATTATAAAAGGTATGGTTCGGTTGCAGGCGGTGGCTATATATGGCACACGACGGGTAGCGGTAAAACGCTTACATCCTTCAAAACTGCACAGCTTGCAACAAAGCTCGATTATATCGATAAAGTGCTTTTCGTCGTTGACAGAAAAGATTTGGATTATCAGACGATGAAGGAATACGACCGTTTTGAAAAGGGTGCGGCTAATAGCAATACTTCAACGGCAATCCTCAAAAAACAACTTGAAGATACTAAATCGAAAATTATTATAACGACCATACAAAAGTTGAGTACTTTCGTTAAAAAGAATGCAGGACACTCGATTGCGGATAAGCATATCGTCATTATCTTTGATGAGTGCCACCGCAGTCAATTCGGCGATATGCACACGGACATTACTCGGTTTTTCAAAAAATACCATTTGTTTGGGTTTACGGGTACGCCGATTTTTGCCGTTAATGCAGGTGCTTCGCAAAACCCGAAGCTCAGAACTACCGAGCAGGCGTTTGGCGATAAATTGCATACATATACGATAGTTGACGCAATCAACGATAAAAACGTGTTGCCGTTCAGGGTTGACTATATTTCCACTATGGATAAGGAGCCTGACATTGACGATAAGGACGTTTGGGATATCGACAGGGAAAAAGCTTTTCTTGCGCCTGAAAGAATCGAAAAGGTTGTTACGTATATTCTTGATCACTTCGACCAAAAAACAAAGCGTAGCGACAAGGCTTATCAATTCCGTCAGCTTGTCAATATAGAGCAAGTTGCTAAAGCCAAAAACGGAACGGATATTCAAGAGCTTAAAAATAAGATTTATCTGAAAGGGTTTAACTCTATATTTGCGGTTTCGTCCATTGAGGCGGCAAAGGCATATTATACCGAATTTCAAAGGCAAATGAAAGCTCATCCCGACAAGGCGATAAAAATAGCTACAATTTACAGCTTTGCGCCCAACGAGGAAGAAGCGGACGGATTGCTCGGAGAAGAAAATTCGGACGACACTAACGGGCTTGACAGCTCTTCAAGAGATTTTCTTGAAAAGGCTATTAAAGAGTATAACGAGTATTTCGGTACGACGTACGATACGTCGGGCGATAAGTTCCCCAACTATTATAAAGACGTTTCGCTTCGTATGAAGAACAAGGAAATTGATTTACTAATAGTTGTTAATATGTTCTTGACGGGTTTTGACGCTACGACTTTGAATACTCTTTGGGTTGATAAAAATTTAAAAATGCACGGGTTGGTGCAGGCATATTCCCGTACTAACCGTATTTTGAACACGATAAAAACGCATGGTAATATTGTTTGTTTCCGCAATCTTCAAAAGCGTACGGACGATGCGATTTCGGTATTCGGCGACAAGGAAGCCGGTGGTATCGTTTTGATGCGAGGGTACAATGATTATTACAATGGTTATACTGACGAGAAGGGCAATTACAAAAAGGGATACGTCGATTTAATCAATGAACTTACAGTAAATTTTTCGCTTGATGAAGAACGTATAACTGGCGAAAAGAATCAGAAAGATTTTATAGTTTTGTTCGGTGCAATTCTTCGTATGCGAAACCTGTTGACTTCATTTGATGAGTTTGCCGGAGCTGAAATCCTTTCCGAACGTGATTTGCAGGACTATCTTGGCAGATATCAGGACTTGCGCGACGAGTGGAAGGTTCGGCAAGGGAACGGCGAAAAAGAAGATATAACCGACGATATCGTTTTTGAAATAGAGCTTATCAAACAGATTGAAATAAATATCGATTACATATTGCTGTTGGTACAGAAATATCACGATACGCATTGTCAGGACAAGGAAGTATTGATTACAATTCAAAAAGCCATTGACGCAAGTCCTGAGCTTCGCAGTAAAAAAGCGTTAATCGAAAACTTTATAGATGGCGTGAACGACGTTTCGGACGTCATGATTGAATGGCGAGAATATGTTGCGGCGCAGAAAGAGAAGCAACTTTCGGATATAATCGCACAAGAAAACTTGAAGCCCGATGAAACGAGAAAGTTTATCGATAATTCTTTCCGCGACGGACAGATTAAGACGACGGGAACGGATATCGACAAGATTATGCCGCCTATTTCACGTTTCGGTGGGGGCGACAGAACAAAGAAGAAACAGTCAATCATTGACAAATTGAAAGCATTCTTTGAGAGATTTTTCGGTATTGGTTAATATATATAAGGAGTGAATTGACTTGATAAAAACGTCGATTAGATTTTTTGAAGATATTCCGGTTCGAGCCGTTTGGGAAGACGAAACTTCCAAATGGTGGTTTTGCGCTGTGGATATTGCCGAGGCGTTGACGAAGAGCAAAAATCCGCGCGTTTACTGGGCGACGATGAAACGCCGTAATCCTCAGTTGATTGCAATTTGCAAACAACTGAAATTGAAGGCAAGCGATGGGAAATCATATTTAACCGACGTTGTGGACGAGAACGGTGTAACTTTAATTACTGCGCTCATTCCTGCAAAGAATAAAGAGAACTTTTCCAAGTGGGTAAAGGGCATCGGAAGTACAGTTGACGAGAAGAGCAAGCAGAAGGCTTACGAACTTTTTGAGAGTGGTTTGATAGACGAAATAGAGGTCGGAACGACGAAAGGTTTACAGCAGATTCACGGCTATATATTCGGTGGTTTGTACGATTTTGCAGGGCAGATTAGAGGCTGTAATATCGCAAAGGGCGGTTTTGCTTTTGCACCTTCAATGTATTTAAAAGAAAATCTTGCGCTCATTGACAAGATGCTCGAAGATACGATTGAAAACATCGTAAAGAAGTATGTTGAAATGAACGTGGCTCATCCGTTTATGGAAGGCAACGGCAGAAGTACGAGAATCTGGCTTGACCTGATTTTGAAAAAGAACTTACGCAAATGCGTAGATTGGAGCAAGATAGACAAGCGTGCCTATCTTTCCGCAATGCAGAAAAGTCCAGTCGATTCGAGTGAGATTTTTGCGCTTATCAAGGGTGCGCTCACGGACGAAATAAGCGACCGTGAACTTTTTATGAAGGGAATCTATTATTCTTACTATTACGAAACGGAAGATTAGAAATCTTGCCGTAAGGCAACAAAAACGCGGGTTTCCCGCTTTTTGAAGAGAGCGTATGCGAACGATATCGAGAAAGGCAAAAATCCCAATTTTGGCTTTCTCCTTAACCTGCTTAGGCATTGCAAATGCATACCACTTTGCGACAGATTTTGGCTGTAAAATTTCTTTCAAAAATCTTTAAATATATGCCTATTTCTGTCAAGTTTATTATGTTATAATTTCTGTATGGATAAGTTAGCGTATCATTTCAATAAGAAAAAGAAACCGGCAAATACGGAAGGAAAATTTCTTTATTATTATCCTTGTGATCCGGAAGATAACCCGGACGCTTGGTTTGGTGATAAGTGTTATATCGTAATCGAAGTTACCGAGCAAGAATGGGAAGCTTTGCGAGAATTGGACAGGTTGGAATATAATTAATACCCATAAGTATCAGCGTCATTCAAGCCGTATTTCGGATAAGGACGAAGAAGAGCTTACGCCCAAACAACAGCAGAAAAGAATTGATAAGGAAATTCCTTTTAATGTCTTAGTCAACGAGCAAATAGACAAAGAAATTCTCTATGCCCATATTCCGAGTAGACATAGAGAAATATTAGACGCAGTTGAAGAGAATACGCAAGAGAACGCTGCGGAAGAACTCGGCGTTACGCAAGGGTATTTGTCAACAACGTTAAAAAAAGCAAATAAGTCCGTGGACGATTATATCTTTAATACGGGAACACGTGTCGAGATTGTTTGGCATTGCTGGGAGAGGTTTGTGAATAAGGGCGAAATGCCGTATTTCCTTGACGTGGAAATAGAATTTGTTTTACGCAAACTCCTTTGCGACTTGATGCCGTTCACGCATTGGTTTTACAGTTTCGGAGAACTGTGTCGTTTTATCTTAACCTATTACTTTTTTGATAATGATAAGATGGATGGCGAGATTAAAGAGTATTTAGAAACGGCAACCGAAGAAGAAAGAACACACTATCAAGACTATTACGGCAATCAACCGTCTATTGTCGGGTCAGTTTATATTCGGTTAACTAAAGAAATGAACCGTAGGAAGAAGGTTGGTTTAACCGATTCGGATAAGTTCTATTCGAATATGTATGCAACGTTAGAGAAGATAACAAAACGGTTGAACGTAGGGGTTGAAGAATTTCTAACGCAGAGATTTTATCCGTACATAGCCAAATGGCGAAACAAGAGATTAAGGCAATTCTATAAATATTATTCGAGCAAAAATCTAACGTAATGAGATAAGCCGCCGACAGAGTTCCGTCGGCGGCTTATTGTTTATGATGATTCTTTAAAAAAGACTTGCTCTAAGCATTTTTTCGTGCCGGCAAAGCTAAAATAACGGACGGGAATTCCGTTTAGTCTTGCCGCATCCATAATTTTACCGTAAAACGAATGTGAAATGGCGTTTGGCTGAATCCATATTTCGTCCGCATTGCGAATAGCGCCTAAACTGTGCAAATTACCGTCTTTAAAAAACTTTGCATTAAGTAATCGTTCTTTAATGACTTTAACCCACGTTGGATGTCCACCGAAAATAATAACTTTTTTATCGGTTATTAGAGCTTTACTCACTTTGCTGTATCTTGAGTTAAATTTCTCGATACTTATCGGTACTCTGATTATAATATCTTCCAAATTTTCTTCGAGACAATTGCCGTAAATCTCATACTTGCCGCCATTATTTGGCTGAAACTCGCCCTGCGGGTTAGTCATAAGGTACGAGTTTTCCATATTGCTCGAATACTCAAAAACGGTATCACGACAGCAGTTTTTATGCCGTTTACAAAACCCGTCAAACGCCTTTTTGCTAATGGTTAAATTTTTAGCACAATCGTTTACGCCATCTACTAATTCCATCTGTAACAACTTCAGCCTGTCTGGTTTGATCCTTTTATAAAGCTCGGTCATATCTTCGTTTACGTTGAGTTTGGAAACAACCGTGTTTATTTTAAGCTTTATATCGTTTCGGTGAATTGCCTGTGTAATACGAATTAATTGCTTGAGAGGAATCGTCTTGCATTTACAGCATCTACCGATTGCCTCGTTGATTTCAGCTAACGCCGTATCAACGCTTAAACCTATGCAGTAAACCTTATCTTTCCAAAGAGCAATGCGCTCTTCAGTAAGCAGGCTACCGTTAGTTATGACTGATACCTTTATGCCGTAAGCGTTGATATATTCTATTATGTCATCTAAATATCGATATAATAGCGGTTCGCCGCCGGCAAGATTTATCCGTCCGTCCTTAATACCGTTTTTTGAAAAGTAGTTGGCGATATTGTCTATCACGATACAAGCCTGTTCAAAAGTTAGTTCTGTTTTATCGGGAAATTTCCCGAAACAGTATGTGCAACGATAATTGCACGAGTTTGTTACGTGAAAATTAATAGTGTTCATTATATGAACCTCCAAAAAATTTTATTTCGGAGTTCATATCATTCCATACAACAGATTATTTTTTTAACTCTTTATATTTTTCTTTAACGCTATTGCTAAATTTTTCAATAACGCATTCAAGTCCCTTATGTAAATACTCATAAAAGACTTGGTTAACTTCATAAGACGTGCCGATATTGTCATACAGTTTATTATCGCTAAAACTGTTAGTTATAAAGCGTCTGGTTTCAACGGCTTCAGTTCCTAAAACATAGGCTTTAAATAATTTGTCAAAAGCTTGCCAAAGAACACGGTGTGTTTCATCAAACAACGTATAAGGCGCGGGGAGTATTCTTGTCCAATAGTCCTTGTCGATAATCTCATTTGATTTATCTTCCCAACGAAATTCTTTTGAAAATTTATCGGGATAAGTTTCTTTTATAATTTGTTTTGTAAAATCGATTGCCGTTTTATATCCGAGATCTTTGCATACCGTGCCAATTATCATTTCCAAGGAATCAGCTATATACTTTTTGTCGTTATTAAATTGTTCTCGCTCTTGTTCCAGAGCGTAACTTTCATTAGTGGGATTTATAAGTATATCGCTTTCATATTTTCTCGGTAACGAATATGAAGATAAATAAAGTTTATCGACGCCTATTTTTTCAGCGACCTTTACCTGTCTTTTAGCGGTGATATAATCGTTATAATCTTCTGCGCTATCTTTTTCATACGGATTATAAAACAGCATTTCAGCGACCGCAAGTCCGTAAACGGCGTCACCGAGTTGTTCTAAAACCGGAAATCTTTCAGACTCTTCTCTGATTGCTACCTTTCTGTCTAACAGAGAGATAATATAGTCGGATTTATATTCATCGGAAATAGTGATTCCGTACCTATTTAAAATTTTCGCAAGTTTTGTAAATGCTTCATTGCGACTTTCTGTGTTGCGTTGATATGAAGTTTTTATGCCCGCCTTTTCTTCAATGAATTGAAACAAATCGTAGTAAACTTCAAATAAATTTGCAAAGCATTGTCTTTTATCATCTACCAGCTTGAACATGTAAAAAGCTTTTAAATAAAATCTATACCATATGTTCTCGGCGGAAAAATATTCAGGACAATAAACCTTAACGGCTTCTCTGTCAACAATATGATTATGATAACCGAAGGTAGGGTAGTCAAAAATATGCTGTATATTCCACTCGTCAAAATCTTTTGAAGATACAATCATTTGACCGTTTACATTGCACAATGCTTGTTTTCTTGCCGAAAACGCAGTGCTCGGAGCATTTATCTCTGATTTTAAAATCTCCAATACACATTCAAACTCATCGGGATAAATTTCATGTAAAAATTCTTCAACGATTTGCTTTCCTTGACGAATCTTTTTATCTGCTTCGCTTACGTTTACAAAGGGGAAGCAAAGATTATTTTTCGACAATACTCGCAAATCATAGTAATTTTTAAATCTATCAAACGTGAACCTGAAAGTGCGCTCTTCCAAACCATATAAAAAATCTTCTTTTTTCAAAAATACTAGCGGTAGAGATTTATCAAGAATCTCTTTACCATATTGAATTTTTGTAATTTCGGTAAAGATATAGTCAAGAATCTTTTCTGCGTGTCGAGAATCATTAACTTGATACACAACTTCAAGAAATACTACAATGTTAAACTTCTTATGTTTCTCCCAAAATTCGTTGTCATTGTACAGTGCTTTTTGAAATACGTGATTTATATCGTCTATATGATTTCCAGAAAGCACAAGTAAACCCAAGTTCCAATTTCCGTTAAGCGCATTAAAATCATACGAATATTTTTCTTTTAAATATACGTTTAATTCTGTCTTGATTTGAAAGTCAAGATTTATTCTTACTCCGTAATCATTAGGATTCTCCGCCGCAAGATAGCAATAACCTTTTACGCCTGCCGCAATATTATCAATTTGCTTTTTCAACGGCATAAAGGCTTTTTCTGCTTTTTGTTCTTGAAGCTCATTAACTCGTTTTTTTATATCTCTTTCAAGATACAATGATAATTTCTTTCCTGCCGATTTCTGTTCCTGTTGAGACAAAAAGCATATAAATGTGCCCAAAAGAGTCTTGAGTAATTTGCTATCATATTGCTTTCTCTTAAATAATTCTAAACATTTTAGATAGTTTTCTTCCGATAAAATATCTGCAGCAAAATTTGCCTCTTCAATGCAGAAATTTAGAATCTCAATTTTAAATGCGACATCAAAGTTTTCGTCCAACATAGAATGTCTTTCAAAAGTGAAAAGAAATTTATATTGTTCCAACTTAAAATTTTCGACATTCGTTACTCTAATTTGTTTTAAAAATTCTTCTTTTTCTTCTTTTGTTACATTAAAAAAGGTTGACCAATTAAGGTCAACCCCATTTCTTAGAAACATGGTTGCCTCCTTCAAATATTTTTCTGTTGTTTTGGAATGATAGTACTCCAAACAGAATTTTCAAAGAAGGCTCTGAGATTATTAAAATTAATGTCTTTGCCGATAGTCTGTCCTTCGATATTACGACTACAACATAGGTATTCGTGCGATAATTTTCTTCTGATATCTTGGAAGAGAGTATAATCTTATTCAATTCTGTTACGGTAATTATAGTACAGAATGAATTAATTGTCAATATTTTTTAAAAATTCTTCAAAACAAGTAATAATTTCGGCGTTCTCGTGGCTTATAAGTAGAAAATGGAATTTTCTGAACAAGAAAAAAAATAAAGTCGGCTTTTAGACAGAGAGTCGACTTTTACTGTTATTCGGGAATCCGAACCCGTAAACGGAAATAATTTTTAGGAGGTGAGGAAAATGTCAATGAGATCATATTGGTGCGAAAAGGCTTACGGGTTAAAACCGGGCGATATCGCACCGTGGAAGTTGCCGAGGGATAAGCACGCAACTATTTCCGTTATCACGCATAGGCAAAAGGACTTTGCTACTGTGGAAGAGTATCTTTTGAACTGCGAACAGCAATTTAAGGTAGATTATATAAGACGATTAAACTGCTCAGCCGAGCAGGCTTGGTCAAACGCTATGAAAAGTATGAACGCACAGTTCAATAAACGCAAGCGGAACGTAGTTTTAGAGTGTCTTCAATTTGGTGGTAATAAAGAATTTTGGGATGACTTCCCCGACGAAGAAGAAATCGAAGCTTACTTTCATAAATGTTATGCGTATGCGGTAAACAAAATAGGTTTTCTCGGTATGGATGAGAACGTCATCTGTGCTGTTATCATAACCGAGCCGAACAGGCGAAATTTATTTGTGTACTATTTACCAATAACGGAAAAGTGGCAAACGAAAGTAATGAGCAATAGGAAGAATATTCACGGCTCAAAATTGCAACAAACGGATAAAAACGGCGAACCGCTATACCGAGATAGACTGAATGTAGATAAACCGCTTTTGTGTCATTCGGAGTTTTGGAAACAGCGTGGCGGCTTAACTTCGTATTCAGATTTGCAGGAAGACTTTTATACAAAGATTTCCAAACGATACGGGGCAAAACGCGGCGAAAGCACTTCGTTGATTATGAACACAAACGAAGACCAGAAAATACGCTTTTGTCGTTTTAAAGACGACGAATATGACCAATACGATAAAGATTACTTCGACGATTCGCCGTTTTGATGATAGGCTAAGCTAAAAGAATTAATCGTATTAATATTCAAATAAATGCTTGACAAGCAACGGCGCGGTGAGTATAATCGTATTAACATTTTATATCGGAGGTGTTGGTATGATTACGGACAAAGAGTTGTTGGCAAGAGCTGAAACGGACGAAGGCTTAACTGTGAGTGAAGAGGAGAATAAAAGATAATGACTCTTACCGAACTTACAGCTATAATCAGCACATCCGACAAAAAGGCAATCACAAAGCAACTGAAAGAAATCGATTACATTGACTGCAAAAAGCACAAAGAATACTGCAAAATAAGCCTAGCGACGCTGCTTAACGGCGATTTACTGGAAACCGATGAATTCTCCGACAGAAAAGGGAAATGCCGTTATCAGGGCGGAATTATCACGCGGGTTAAGGGCTATGAACAGTTAGAGTTTCTACTCGTCAATATCAACGACGATAAAAACACATTCCCTATTGATATGATTATTATGGCGAAGGAGATTAAAAATGATTAGACAATGTAAATGTAGCGATTGTCCATACAGTCAAGCTACAAACGATTTCTGGACATTTTGGTGTAGTTATTGGAAAAAAGTGGTATATAGAACTTCCGGTTGCACAAGAGAAGAAGAGGATTAAAATAGGAGGGCTATATGAAAACACCGAAATCGGAAATTGACAAGCGTTACGAAGAAAAGCACAAGGACGAACGCAAGGCGGCACACGCCGTGTGGGGAACGTCTATGAGTAGAGCGGACTTTGAGGAACTGAACAAGTTTCTTAAAGAAAACCGCATAACAAAAGTCCAGCTCATTTACACGGGCTGGGCGGCGTTAAAAGAACAATATAAGAAGTAATCAAGAAGGAGGAACAAAGTTTTGAAAAGAAACATAGTATTCTCAACTATAAGGGCGCGGAATAATTCCGTAATTTAAGTCCGAATAAGGATACTTGAACGAACAAACTAATACGCAACTTACGGACGACACCGTTAAGCAGTTGCTCGAAACGATAAAACGACAGAACGAATTATACGAGCAGATGCTGACCTTGTTCGATTCCAAAACAAAAAAGAGTAAGGTTGAAAATCGTTGGAATGGGCTGAAATTCACAAAAAAGGAGATTTCACTTATGCCGACAGCATACAGAAATATTTTTGCGGCGAACGATATGATTATTCACTACCGTTTAAGAGCGGACGGCGTGTACGAGGCACGCTTTCACAGTAAGGGGATAGACATCGAAGTTTCGTCCAAAGATTTAACAAAATTAAAACAAAAATTTATTGACAGACTCAATAACAAGGACGACGCGAAAAAGTCCAAGAAGAAGGAAAAGACGTTTGCTGACTACGACGTGAAAAAGCCGAAAAGGTGGACTATCTTAGTTGGGAGTTCGAGGAAGAATAACTCAAATTTCTACCCAAAAATCCCCCCCCCCAAAAAAAAAGCCCTGCCAACTCCCAAATCGGGGTAAAATCGGGCAAAAATCGTGATTTTAAGAATTTTGGGCAAAAAACAAAACACTATATATTGTGCCCTTGTTTTAGGAACTACAATATATAGTGTTGCTGGCTGGGGCGAAGTGATTCGAACACCCGAATGACGGAGTCAAAGGAAACAATTACATGACGTCGAACACTTGCCAAGTTTTAGCATGTGCGCAATGTATGCATTCATTTGCGTCGTATCGAATGCCTCTATATGTTTAGTTACAGTTAAAAGTAAATGTTCATAAAGCACAGAATTTGCACACTAATAAACTTTTTCGATTATTAAATTATTTATGTTTCTAGCAAATCAAAAGCAACTGTCATATATAGTGTTTTCCAGTTGCCGGAATCTTTACCAACCGACTGGGGATTATTCCCGAGGGAACGACTACGTTCAATAGTGGTTTCTACAAGCGCTGGACCCAGTTTGTCCAAAACTTCGTAAGGATCCTTTTTCCACAAAAATTGGTCGTTTTCTTCTTTGATTAATGCGCGTAATGCACCTAATATAGGATAAATAAATCCATTTGGCGAAAAATAGTCTAATGATTTAAAGAAAAACTTGGATTTGAATTGTTTTTTCTCATTTGACATAAAAACACCTTTTACAGCGCCATATTTTCCTCCGGAATATCTTTGACGATAATAGAATTGCATATGCTGTTCCAAGTGCTCATACAAATGAAAAATGTCCGGAATAATATTTTTCATTTTAATATATGAATTTTTATTCGAGTCACCATACAATCTATATTCTTCCAAATAGTAATCCAAGCATTTTTTTCTTGAACTATATGATGGAATTGGAAAACTATCTAACGCAGGATATCTTGTAATGTTAAACATATTAAGTATAGCCAAAATTTCTACGATTTCAATGTCTCCGTCATCATTTTCTTTATAATTGATTTTAGACGAAAAAGGCAATTTGTCTAGGGCATCCTTAATTATTTGAAATTTATGTTCCAATTCTGCAATGGATTCGTCTTTTACCTGTACAGATGTATTGCGCGCGGCAGCAAGAGTTTGGAATATTCCGTCCACACCGGTTATAATTTCTACTTTTACATATTGTTTCCCAAATTCGAGTTTATCACGGTTTTCTAGAATAATTTTATATGTGTGTCCGCCGTCCACGTTGCCGTGATAATCCGTGTCAGAAAAATCAACCGTAACTTCATTAAGGTAGTTGTCAAAAAAAACAGTATCTGCTGATAAAAGTAATCCACGATTTAACAAGTAAAAACTATTAATTGTAGTATCAAGCAACGATTCTTTTATTTTTTTTGCAACTCCAGTAGTCAGTCTTTGTTCGCGCGGATTTGTATCCATTGGAATATTATCCGGTAAATCTTTGACGTCGCAAAGCATAATATACATTTCTGGTATTGGATCTCCACACTCAGACTTGATATACGGATTGGGGATTTTCCTAAAAGATTTCACATTAAAACTTACTTTTGGCATTTCATATGCCTCCTTATAAAATATTTGAAACGGAACAACTTTGTTCCCTTCATAATTTCATAATAATCTATTTTGACTGTAAGGTCAATTATAATTTGACGCTATATATATCGTCATGATATAATACTAAAGAGGCTAGACTATGGAAAACAATGAAGATATCCATAAATTATTTGGTAACGAGTTGAAACGACGTCGCGAAGCAATGAATCTTTCTCAACGTGATTTTGCGCGCAAATGCGGCGTTAGTTTCGCATATTATGGACGGGTAGAACGTGGAGAACACAGCGTGACGCTCTTTTTAATAAAACAAATTGCCGATTTTCTTGAAATTAGAGTTGCAGATTTCTTTACTGACATGCCTATTTAATTTACCTCTGCAGCATCATTCAAACGTGATTTTTACGCATAAAAGTTCAGATTCGTATGATATTGCTTTGGATTCGCTTTGTGTCAGTCAATTGTCGATGCCATATGATTTTTTGCTAATATAAATATTCTTGCTCGAAATTCGGCGTTTATTTCATTTGGCATCAGTATGGTTTCTTTTCGTAGATTTTCACGTCGCATTTGTAATCAATAAATAATACGAACCCGCGAAATCGTGAGTTCGTATTATTTTTACGATAAGAATATCAAGCGATTGACAAGCCAAGGGTATTGGTATTTTTCGGTATACTGCTCAGTTATTGTAACAGACTGTTTCGATAATCATCGGTTGGGTTTTAGAAACCGATGGTTATAGAGGGGCGGACGCAGTGACTGTCTCCGTCGATCGCATAAACGCTCAGGTATCCTCCGGAATTGACGTTCCAAGCGCAGTAATAGTATTCCGACGACGGAGAACGAGTCCAGTAAGAACCGTTGAATTTGTTGTTACACCAAGCGCCTCGCGCTCTGGCGTAGTCGGTCGTTACGCATTGTCTATCGAGTGATGCGTTATCGACGTTGGGGTCGAATCCGTAATCGGAATTGACGTAGTCTTGATAGCTTGGCAAATAAACTTTGTCTTTCGTGTCGCCGCAAGCGTACTTATTGTTTGTCGCGTCGGTCGTTGCGGCTGCGTTACTTACGGTAGTTTCCCGAATATACGTATTGTTTAGAGCAAATGCAGCGTTGTAAAAACTGTTGTTTAACCAATCTCTGATGCCGCTACGTTCGTAGTTGTTTGCGTAAACGGATTTGCCCTCTACTGTCCTTTCGGAATAGTCGGCGTAGTAGTTGTGAGCGTCTAGCAACTTGGAAGCCAGTAAGTAATACGAACCGTCTGCATTGCTAAGTACGCGCCACTCTATAATTTCGCATTTGAACCAGTATTCGTTACCGTCTATAATCGGCGTTCCGTCGTCAAATGTATAACTTTCGTTATTATATACTTTTGCCGTTTCTTTTGCGTAATATTGACCGTCGTGCAAGTACCAGCCGTTTGTTCCCGACGGAGCCAATTTGTCAAGTTCCGCAATCAAATCGCTGTCGCTTACGCGGGTTTGCGGATAAAAGCCGTATTGAACCGTTTTATTATCTTTGGAAAAAACAGGATCTATTCCTGCAATCAAATCGCCGCTGTTCCTTTCAGTAAACTTTGCCGTATAAACCGTATCGCCGGTTATCGCATCTACGGAGGGCGTCCATCCGGCAAAAACGTAACTTATCTCTTCCGTTCCGTCTTTTTTTGGAGTATCTCCGTTGTACGCGGGTACTGTTCCGTAAGGAACGTCCGTGTCGGTTTCCAAAATATCGCCGTTATAATTTTTCCAAACTACGGTATATTTGTTTGTATGTTTAACAAACGTAGCGGTGTAGGTCGCATCTCCTTGTGCTTCGCTTACTTGCGGTTCCCATCCATAAAAGGCGTAAGAATACTGTGCGTCGCTCTGTTTTGTCGGTTCTTTGCCGTCATAGGTAGGTATGCTGCCTTTTTTAACGTTTGTATCTATTTCCAAAATATCGCCGTTCTCGTTTTTCCAAGTTATCGTATATTCTTCGTTATTTGCGCAAGCACTTAGGCCGGTTACGCAAATTACGGAGAACAACGCCAATAGCAATGCCGCTAAAATTTTTCTGTTCATCACAATTACCTCTTTGGATTTTTTCAATTATTCCCCGTTTTTTATTGCGCCGCGTCTGTCAGAAAAAACTCTATAGACGTAATATACAACGGATATTTTGTAGAAGTGGTATTGATAGTGGCGATGGTCACGCTGGAAGTGCTATGGAAATCGACGTAAATAGACAAAGGCTGACCTTCTTCCAAGGCATCTTTTCCGATCACTTTCATATCGGAACAAACGTGCGTAGTTGTTTTGCCGTCGTCGGCGTCATCCGTCCAGTCGGTCGAATTGCCGTCTCCGACTCGTATTTCACACTTTGTGTTGCCGACGTAGCCTGTAATTTTGATACGGTTTACTTCGGCGCTTAGGGTAAACGTTATGCTTCCCGTAACGGAGCCTGTCCCCAACTTTATCATATCCGTGGATTTCCAGTTGGTTCCGCTTGACGTGCTGCCGCCGCTCCCTCCGCCGTAAACGTAGGATATTTGGCTTACCGCAGTAACAATTCCGTCGCCCTCGCCGTCCGGTACCAATGCGGCAAAAGCGTTTTCTACCGTTTTTATCTGCGCGGTGCTGGTTCCTGAAAAGTTGTATTTTGTAACGAACAGGTCGGTAATCGAGCCTTGTTCGCGCACGGTTACGGTGCATTCGGCAAATACGGAATCGCTGAGGGACGCTTTTATCTTTGCGGTGCCTTTTGTAACGGCCTTGACCGTCGCTTGGTTGCCGCTTGGAGTGATCGTTATTACATCGGCGCCTTCGGTTACGCTCCAACGGAGATCGCTCGGCGTATCGTCGGATATTACGGTGGCGGTCACCGTCGCTTCCTGTCCTTCGGTCAACGACAACGATTTCGGGTTAAGCGATACGCTTGTTTCCGCGTTGGCCGATTTTATCGCGTCCGCTATGTCTTCCCAAGGGACGCACGCTCTCATGTTTTTTGCGGTGGTGGAAACGTTTGTGCCTGCCGACTTGCCTTGCTCTGCAACTTCCTTTGCCGCCTTAACCTTGACGGGATCGACGCCGGAAGCCTCGTATATCCAAAGCAGTAACTCCGGACACAGAAGCCCTGTGTAAACTCTCTTTTTTGCGTCGGCGTCCCAAGTAATAGTTCCGTCGTCTATGCTCGGGTAAAGCCAAGAATCGAAAAAGTGCCATTTTTGGTTGGGCTCGTGTTTTGTTTTGTCTACCACAAGTCCCTTCGTTTTTGCAGTCGCGATGTAGCCTCCGCTTGTTTGCTGATATCTTTCGATAAATTCGTCGGATAATGGATAGTGCTCGTTTTTGCCGTTCAAAAATGCCGCGATTTCCTGCATTGTTACGGTTTCGTCCGCGAGGGGAGCCGTAGCGTCGGAAACGGCTGCGTCTGCGCTTGCGCTATTTGTTTTGTCATAAATATTCCCCGCTAAACAAATCGTTGACAAATTCAAGCCGAGAACTATGGCAAAAACTGCCGATAAAATTTTTATTCTCATACTCAGTCTCCCTAATCGTTTTATAATTTATTCGTACCGTATCGCAAAACTACAAATTTAATGAAACCAAAATCAGCTAAACCGTTTTATTTTATACAAATTCTAAAAAAGCAATCTATATTTTTATTATATCAAAAGCAGGCGTTTATTACAAGCAATCGAAAAGTAATATTTTCGGTGTCGTCGCTTATAAAAACTTTTTTCGTACAAAAAAGGAACGGCGGAAAATTTTTCGCGTTCCTCGTTGCGTCAAAATCGTTATAACATTTTTACGTTATCTTTTTCGGTACAAACTCCGGCGCGGATCTCAAATACTTTGTATTGCGCTTCCATCAGTTTGTGCGAAATATCGGTGGCGCTGGTAAGCAATATTTGCAGTTCGGGATCGAAATTTAACAATCTGCGCTGTCTGTCGGCATCCAATTCCGACAGCACGTCGTCCAGTATCAATACGGGGTATTCGCCGATCAAATTTTTGAATATTGCCAGTTCCGCAAGTTTCAAGGACAGCGCGGTGGTGCGCAATTGTCCTTGACTGCCGAAGTTTCTGACGTCTGCGCCGTTTATTTTTATTGCAATATCGTCGCGTTGACAGCCTGCGCTTGTGTGGCGCAGTCCGAAGTCTTTTTCCAAATTGTTTTGCAGTAATTGCAGCAAGTATTTGTAAGTTTCTTTGGCCGTTTCGCCTTGCAATTGCGTAACGTAGTTGAGTTCCAAAGTTTCCTTGCCGTCCGTCAGTTTTTCGTGTGCGGTCTTTGCCAAGGTTTTCAGTTTTTCGCAAAATTCGCGGCGTTTTGGTACTATACGTGCGGCCTCTTCCGCCAACAGCTTGTCCCAAGCAAAGACGCTTTCTTTTGCGTCGTCCAAGTCGTATGCCTGTTTTAGCGCGTTGTTGCGCTGCACAAGCGCTTTGTTAAAGCGTACCAAACTGTAAAAATAGTTTTTGTCCGTCTGGCACAAGTCTATGTCCATAAAACGTCTGCGTTCTTGCGGAGATTGACTGATTATTCTTATCTCGTTGGGAGAAAAGTAGATACAGTTCAGGTATCCCATCAATTCGCCGACCTTGGCGATTTGCGCCCCGTTTACTATAATTTGTTTTTTAGCGTTTTGTGCAAGGTTTATTTCTATCTCGCCTTTGCCGAATTTGCTTACGTATTTTATTTTTACATACGCTTTATCTTGTCCCCAAGTCACCAAATCTTTGTCGCGGTCTGTGCGTGGGCTTTTTCCTATGCAGCACAAATAGACGCTTTCTACAAGGTTTGTTTTACCTTGTGCGTTGTCGCCCACAAAAACGTTGAGTCCCTGTCCCGGCGTTACTGTTTGTTTTTGCAGATTTCTGTAATTGGCCGTGTGTATTTCTGTGATTTTCATTTTATTAGCATTATTGTACGGATATCGTTCGGCAAAGTACGGTTTTTTTGTCCTCGTATAAGTATGCAAACGCACGCGCGGGACAAAAGGACAACGACGCCGTCGTTTTGATACAAACGGTTAATTCCATATTGCTTATACATTTTACCACATTTTTTGCAATAATACAACCGCAAAACGCATACTCGCATCCGTGCAAAATTTTCGCTCTACGGGCAAAAACACGCCGTATGTGTCAACCTTCGTCTTTGCCCCTTTTTGCCGAAATAACGCATTTCTCGCCCTTAAACGGCGCGCCTTGTAAAAAATAGTGAGAAAAATCTTGTAAAACTGTTCACAAACCTGTTGTTTTGTGGTACAATATTTGCGTAAATTCGGTAAAAAAGGAGAAAACTATGGCCGGAAAAAACAACAACTATTCTGAAGAGCAAATTCAGGTCTTGGAGGGATTGGAACCAGTCCGCAAAAGACCGGGTATGTATATCGGTTCTACCGATTCGCGCGGGTTGCACCATTTGGCGGTGGAAATCGTGGACAACTCTATCGACGAGGCTTTGGCGGGATATTGCGACAACGTCTACGTTACGATAAACGAGGACGGTTCGCTTACCGTAGAAGACAACGGCCGCGGTATACCTTGCGGTATTCACAAAAAGGAAAAAGTTTCGGCGGTGGAATTGTGTCTTACAAAACTGCACGCCGGCGGAAAATTCGGCGGCGGCGGATACAAAATTTCCGGCGGATTGCACGGAGTGGGCATGTCCTGCGTCAACGCGCTTTCTTCTTGGTTGGTTGTGGAGGTTTTCCAGGACGGTAAGCATCACTATCAAAAATATCATCGCGGCACTCCGGAAGCACACTTGGCGGTTATCGGCGACGCCAACCATACGGGTACTAAAATCACGTTTATGCCCGACGACGAAATTTTTGAAACTACGGAATGGGAATACGACCGTTTGAAAGCCCGCTTGCGCGAAGTTGCGTATCTCAACAAAGGCATTACGATAAGTTTGAAAGACGACCGCGACAGCCGCAAACGCAGCGAAGTGTTCTGCTACGAAGGCGGACTTGCGGAGTTCGTGGAAAATTTCAACCGCGCTAAAAATACCATCTTCCAAAACACGATGTACATCGATAAGTCGGTCAAGGAAGGCGAAATCGAAATCGCAATGCAATTCAACGACGGTTACACGGAAATTATCCACGCCTACGCCAACAACATAAACACCGAAGAGGGCGGCGCTCACTTGGACGGATTCAAGGCGGCGCTTACCAAAGTTATCAACGATTACGGTCATAAAATGGGCTTGTTGAAGGAATCGGAAAAACTCTCCGGCGAGGATGTCCGCGAAGGTTTGGTCGCCGTTATTTCCGTCAAGTTGGAAAACCCTCAATTCGAAGGTCAAACAAAAACCAAATTGGGCAACAGCGAAATGCGTACCGCGGTCAACCGCGTCGTGACGGAGGAATTGGCAACTTTCCTCGAGGAAAATCCCAAAGAAGCTAAGGAACTTGTACTCAAATCCGTAACCGCTCAGCGCGCCCGCGACGCCGCACGCCGCGCCCGCGAACTTACGCGCAAAAGCGTTTTGGAGAGCGCGTCGTTGCCGGGCAAACTCGCCGACTGTTCGGACAAAGATCCCAAACATTGCGAAATTTATATCGTAGAGGGCGATTCCGCAGGCGGTACGGCAAAACAAGGCCGCGACAGACGGTTTCAGGCGATACTGCCCTTGCGCGGCAAAATTCTGAACGTGGAAAAAGCCCGGCTCGCCCGCGCTTTGGAAAACGAGGAAATCAAGTCTATGATCACGGCTTTCGGTTGCGGTATAGGCGACGATTTTGACGAAAACAAATTGCGTTACGACCGTATCATCTGTATGACCGATGCCGACGTAGACGGCAGCCATATCAGAATTTTGCTTATAACGTTTTTCTTCCGTTTTATGCGTCCTTTAATTGAAAACGGACACGTTTACATTGCGCAGCCGCCTTTGTACAAAATTACAAAAAACAAGCAGGAATATTACGCATTTACCGACGAGGAGCGCGACAGAAAATTGGCGCAAATCGGCACCAAGGGCACGGAAGTATCCCGCTACAAAGGTCTTGGCGAAATGAACGCCGAACAGCTGTGGACCACTACAATGAATCCGGAAAGCCGCACAATGCTGCAAGTTACGATGGAGGACGCCTACGAGGCCGACGAGATCGTGTCGTTGCTTATGGGCGACCAGCCCGAACTCAGACGCGAGTTTATAGTGGAAAATGCAAAACTCGTAGAGGATCTGGATATTTAATTTGAGCGTTTGTAAGCGTAGCAATACTTCGTTTGTGTTTGCATTTTCGCCAAGCAGTGTACTCCCAAAGTATACTTCTGTCGCGAAGTGCGCGCCGGCCTCGTCTTGTCCGCTTTCGAAAATTCAAATTCAGTGAGTAAAAATCGTACTAATCGGTTAATATAAGGAGTAAATCAACATGGCTAAACAGCAAGAAGGTCATCACATAGATTACGTAGAGGCGCTGGACAAAACCAACGTAAAAGTCGTCAAAATGGAAGAGGAAATGAAAAAATCGTTCATTGCCTACGCCATGGCGGTAAACGTGTCCCGTGCAATTCCCGACGTTCGCGACGGTTTGAAACCCGTTCACCGCAGAATTTTGTACGCAATGGGCGAACTCAATTTGTACAACGACAAGCCGTACCGCAAATGCGCGCGTATCGTCGGCGACGTGTTGGGTAAGTATCACCCCCACGGAGACAGCGCCGTGTACGAAGCGTTGGTGCGTTTGGCGCAGGACTTTTCCATTCGCTGCCCGCTTGTAGACGGACAGGGAAACTTCGGCAGCGTGGACGGCGACCCTCCGGCAGCGCAACGTTACACGGAGGCCCGTTTGTCCAAAATTGCGTCGGAGATGCTGCGCGAGATAGACAAAAATACGGTAGACTTCTACCCTAACTTCGATAACACTCTTATGCAGCCCACGGTTCTGCCCAGCCGTTTTCCCAACTTGTTGGTAAACGGCGCCGACGGTATTGCCGTAGGTATGGCAACCAATATTCCTCCTCACAACCTCGGTGAAGTTATCGACGGCGCCATTGCCGTAATGGATAACCCTGAGATTACGGTAGAGGAACTTATGCACATTATTCCTGCGCCCGATTTTCCCACCGGCGGTATAATGATGGGACGCGTCGGCATTCGCAACGCCTACAAAACCGGAAAGGGCAGCATTTTGGTGCGTGCCAAGACGGAAATAGAGGAACACGACGGTCGTCAGCGCATAATCGTTACGGAACTTCCGTATCAGGTAAACAAAGCCAAACTGGTAGAAACCATTGCCGGAATGGTCAAAGACAAACGATTGGAAGGTATTTCCGATATCCGTGAAGAAAGCGACCGTCACGGTATGCGTATCGTATTCGAACTTAAACGCGACGCCAATGCTCAAGTGGTTTTGAATTCGTTGTTCAAACACACGCAAATGCAGGTTTCCGACGGTATAATTTTGTTGGCGCTTGCCGACGGCGAACCCAAAATCTTGTCGCTTAAAGAAATCCTTACATATTATATCGCTCACCAACGCGAGGTCGTTACTCGCCGCACCAAGTTCGATTTGGAAAAAGCGGAAGACCGTTATCACATCATAGAAGGTTTGGTTATCGCTCTTGATAACATCGACAGAGTTATTGCAATTATCAAAAAGAGCGACGATAAGCAAGCGGCCGCCAATGCGTTAAGCAAGGAGTTCGGTCTGTCCGAGCGTCAAACCAACGCAATATTGGAAATGAAGTTGTCCCGTCTTACTCACTTGGAAGTGGAAAGTTTGCGTAACGAACTTAGAGAACTGGACGCTCTCATCAAGGATCTGCGCGATATTCTTGCAAAACCTGCCCGTATATCCGATATCATCAAGGCGGAACTGGGAGAGATCCGCGAAAAGTACGGCGAACCCCGCAAGACGGAAATTTGCACAGATTACTCGGAAATCGACATCGGCGACCTTATCGAAAAGGAAGACGTGGTTATTTCTATGACTCACTTGGGATATATCAAGCGTCTGCCGGTTACCGAATACCACACGCAAAAACGCGGAGGCAAGGGCGTTACCGCGCACAAACCGCGCGAAGAAGACTTCGTCGTAAATATGTTTATCACCAATACGCACGACGACTTGCTGTTCTTTACCAACCGCGGTAAGGTGTATTGTATCAAGGGATACGAAGTTCCCGAAGCGGAACGTACCGCACGCGGCCGCGCAATAGTCAACCTGTTGCAATTGGACAACGGCGAAAAAGTGACTGCTGTCATCCCCCGCAAGGAAAACAGCCGCGGTAACCTGTTTATGGCAACGCGTAACGGCTTGGTCAAAAAGACCAATCTTACGGAATTCGAATCTATCCGCAAAACGGGCAAAATTGCCATAACCCTTGTGGATGACGACGAACTTATCGGCGTAGATATGACTACCGGTTACGACGAAATCTTGATGGCAAGTCACGAAGGCAAGTGCATCCGCTTTGCCGAGGAAGAAGTGCGTCCCATGGGGCGCGAAGCGCAGGGTGTCAAGTCTATGAAGTTGGACGCCGGCGACTACGTTGTGGATATGGCGGTTGCGCGCAACGGACTGGAAGTACTTACCATTTCGGAAAACGGTTACGGCAAACGCAGCGAACTTATCGATTACCGTTTGCAATCCCGCGCGGGCAAAGGTATCAAGGCCGGCGTATTCAACGCAAAAACAGGAAAACTGGTCAATCTCAAACTCATAAACCCCGACAACGACATTATGCTTATTGCCGACAACGGCGTAGTAATACGTATGCGCGCCAAGGACGTTTCCAAAATCGGCCGCGATACGTTGGGCGTGCGCGTAATGAAATTTAAGGGCGAGGCGCAAATAGTTTGCGCGTCGGAGAGCCCCGCTCAAGCGGAAGAAATCGAAGATGGCGAAGAATAACCGCCTTTAGTAAAGGTTACTTTTTATGACTGATTACAAACAACATATTGCAAATTTGATTTATACTCCTCTTGAACAAGAGGAGTTAAATCAACCCGTGACGCTTGATACGGTTTTATCGGCAGTGACTAAGACTGCGGACGACAGTTTCGGCGATTACGCTTTTCCGTGTTTTTCCCTTGCCAAAGCAATGCGTATGTCCCCCGTTGCTATTGCGCAGAAGTTGGCAAACCGTATTGAAACGGACGAAATAATCAATAAAGTAGAGCCGGTCAACGGTTATTTGAACTTTTTTATCGACCGTACCAAGTTTGTGGGCGAAACAATCTACGGTATCACTGCGGCGGACGTAGCCTACGGCACAAGCGAAGAGGGGCACGGCAAAACGATCTGCATAGATTACAGCAGCGTTAATATCTGCAAGTCTTTTCATATCGGGCATCTTTCCACAACGGCAATAGGCAGTAGTTTGTACAAACTGTACAAAGCGCTCGGATACAACGTTGTGGGTATCAATCATCTTGGCGACTACGGAACGCAGTTCGGCAAAATGATCGTTGCTTACAAACTGTGGGGAGATAAAACTGCGGTAGAACGCGACGGCGTTGCAGAGCTGCAGCGTCTGTACGTAAAATTTCATCAAGAGGAAGCTGAACATCCGGAACTTACGGAACAAGCGCGCGAGTGGTTTGTCAAAATCGAACGCGGCGACGCCGAGGCACAAAAATTATTCGAATTCTTCAAAAAAATAACGTTGGACGACGTCAAGCGTATTTACAAAAGGTTAAACGTGGATTTCGACAGTTGGAACGGCGAAAGTTTTTTCAACGACAAAATGGACGCCCCTCTAAAAATGTTGGAAGATAAAGGTCTTATCAGCGAAAGTCAAGGCGCAAAGGTGGTGGACTTATCTGCCTACGATATGCCGCCGTGTCTGCTTGTAAAAAGCGACGGAAGCAGTTTGTACGCAACGCGTGATATTGCTGCTGCCGTTTGGCGCAAGGCCGAGTATGACTTTGACAAATGTCTGTACGTAGTGGCGTATCAGCAAAATCTGCATTTCAAACAATTTTTCAAAGTGCTGGAACTAGCCGGTCTGCCTTGGGCAAAGGATCTTGTCCATGTGGCTTACGGTATGGTCAGTCTTGAAGACGGCGCAATGTCCACCCGAAAAGGCAACGTCGTATTGTTAAAGGACGTAATAGATAAAGCGGTGGAAAAGTCCCGAGAAATCATTTCCGTCAAGAATCCTTCTTTGCAAAATAAAGAACAAGTTGCCGAGCAAGTGGGCGTTGGCGCCGTGTTGTTTTCCGCTTTGGAAAACAGCAAGATAAAGGATATAACGTTCACTTTCGATCGCGTACTGAATTTCGACGGAGAAACGGCGCCGTATTTGCAATATACGCACGCGAGGTGCAATTCCGTGTTGCAAAAAGCGGGCATGTCGCGTCTTGCCCGCATCGCGCACGATATGCGCGCTCTCGATAACGTAGAAACGCTGCGTTTGTGCAAATTGCTTGCGGCGTTCCCACAAGCGGTAAAGGATGCCGCCTATAAGTACGAACCTAGTATTCTTTCTTCGTTGCTCATCGATATTGCGCAGGCTTTCAACAAGTTTTATGCCGAGCATCGCGTTTTGGGCGAGCATCTGTCCGTACAAAACGCCCGTTTGGAGGTTGTTTCCGCCACGCAGATCGTGCTTAAAAAAGGTTTGGCTCTTTTGGGTATCGACGCGCCCGACGTAATGTGACCGTCCGTGGCAGTATTCGCACGGTAACGCTCTAAACGTACGGATTTAAGCCGTTTTTGTCATCTGCAAAACGGTCAATAATATAAACACGGGAGAAAAACTATGGTAGTTTTGGATTACGTAATATTGGGCTGTTTGGCGCTCGGTTTGATTTTGGGTTTGTGGAAAGGCTTTATAAGACAGATTTTTGCCATTGCCGGCATTTTTCTCGTCGGCTTGGGCACGTCCCTTTTATCGCCCTATCCGGACAAATGGCTTTCCGGCGTTATCCAATCGGACACTTGGCGACATATTACGGCAATCGCTATAACGTTTGTGGTGTTGGGTATTATCTACGCTATCGTCACAAAACTTATATCCAAACTCGTCAACAAAATACCCATTCTGGGTTGGCTCAACAGATTGCTCGGCGCAATTTTTTCCGTTGCGGTGGTGTACATGGTTTTTGCCGTCGTAGTGGCAATCGTTCTTCGCGCAACATCCGGCTTTATTGCTAATTTGCAAACGGATTTCTTGAACAGTTGGTTCGTCAACAAAATTTACGGCGGTTTGAATTTTGACAAAAACTTTTTCGGCAATTGGCTGGTCAATATGTTTGTTGAAAAAATCACGGCTTTACTTCCCGCTGCGTAAAACTTCGCGTAAATCGTACGGTTTGTCGAAAAGCGGAGAACATTGTCGATACAAATTTGTAAATAACGTTTCCGTTGTATTTTATCCGCCAAGTATTCTGCGGTTAAAATAAAATATCGTAAAAAAGCAGTAAAACGCTTGACCGCATTTTTTGTGCGTGGTAAATTGTTGTTATAAAAATAAAATATAAAGGAGGTGAGTGAAATGACCGTAAAACTTAATACGTTACAAACTATCGGAAACTTCGCTTGCCTGCTTTGCGCTTTTTGCTGAATTTCAAAAGGCCAATTTGCTTTTGCGTGCGTTTCCGAAAAGTCGGGAACGCATTTTTTATTGCTTTTTGCAATTGCAAATCGATATATCTTATTTAACCAATACGCTGCGCCGATTTAGTAAAAATCTAGTCGGCATGTATACGCACAGGGGCAGTCCCCGCAAAACTGAATTTATGAAATATTTTTGGAAATTTATAAAACCTTATACAAAAGAAATAGTGCTCTTGATGTTTCTGTTTGCAGTCAGGTCGCTTGCAACGTTGTTTATGCCGTTCGTTATGAGCGACATCGTGGAACTGGGTATTCGCAATCAAGATTTAGACTACGTTGTAAAGCAAGGCGCGGTCATTTTTGCATTGGCCGTCGCGGCGTTTATTTGCGCACTGGTCACAAACAAAGTCAGTAGCAATTTTTCCTCTAAAATTGCGGTCAACATGCGCAGGGAAGTGTTTAACAAGGTCAACCGTTTGACGTTTGAACAGTTTTCGGAAATCGGTACCGGCAGTTTGCTTACGCGCACAACAGACGACATCGGTTGGATGGAGGAAACTATATCTCAAGTGCCGTACGTAATCATTTCTTGCCCGATATTGTTTATCGGCGGTATTGCATTGTCTTTTCGCGGCGATTGGGTGTTGCCGCTCATTCTGCTTGGCGTGTCCGTACTTGTGCTTGTTATCACTACGCTTATCTGTTCCACTCTCGAAAAACACTGGCAGCGCGGCGACGAATATACCGACGTGCAAAATCGAATAATTCGCGAACGCCTGTCAGGCATACGCGTTGTTCGGGCTTTCGACAAGGAATCTCACGAGCACGAGCGCGCAAAACGCGCAACAAGCGAAATGTGCAACAGTTTTGTCAAGGCCAACACTATCAGCGGAATAATAAGTCCGTTGGCTTCGCTCTTTTTGAACGCAGCTACCGTTGTAATAATTTACGTCGGGGCAATCCGTCTGCAATCGGTGGAAACGTTAAAGGCCGGCAACATACTTGCCACAATTCAATACGTTGCGCTTATTGCCAACGCTGTAATGATATTGTCTTGGACAATATCCTTTGTTCCGCACGTAAAGGTAAGTTTGCGCCGTATATCGGCAATATTGGATGCGCCTACGCAGACCGAACAATCCAGCGGCGAAGTTCTAATCGGCAGCGTCAAGTTCGATAACGTTGACTTTGCGTATGACAACGCCGCGGCAAACGCTTTGACCGACGTATCTCTTGATATACAAAACGGAGAAATCGTAGGCATAATTGGCGGCACCGGAAGCGGAAAAAGTACGCTTGTTAAATTGATATTGGATTTCTATTCGGCAATCGGCGGCAAACGTTACATAGGAGGGCGCGATTACGCCGAACTGTCCCCTGCAACGGTTCGGGACAATGTGGCGGTAGCACTGCAAAAAAGTATGATTTTCGAAGGAACCGTTAAGGAAAACGTCAAAATGGGCAACCGCGACGCCACAGACGAACAAGTGTTACAAGCGCTTGCAATAGCGCAAATGACGGATTTCGTACAAAGCCGCGAGGAAGGTTTGGACTACAAGTTGACTCAAGCGGGAAACAACGTTTCCGGCGGACAAAAACAGCGTATCAATATAGCAAGGACAATTTTGAAACCTGCGCAAATTTATATTTTCGACGACAGTTTTTCGGCGCTGGATTATCTTACAGAGGCCAATCTACGCAAGCAACTGAACAAGTATTTGGAAGGTAAAACGCAAATAATAGTTACCCAGCGTGCTGCCACGGCAATGCGTTGCGACAAGGTGTACGTGTTGGATTGCGGCAAAGTTGTGGGATTTGGAACTCACAAACAATTGCTTAAAGAGTGCAAAACCTATAAGGAGATATACGACAGTCAAATGGGAGGCGGTGCAAATGAGTAATATTACCTCTAATACTGTCAAGAAACAAAAGACTGCTTTTGCATGGAAAACGGCATGCAGACTCGTCCGCGACCTAAAGCCTATTGCCTGGGCCATAGCGCTGAGCGGTATCGTTTGCGTGTGTTCGGTGGCTCTTGTAAGTATCGCTCCGGAAATTGTCAGTATAATGACTGATATTATCTACGACTTCGGCGAAACCGGCGTGCCTATCGATATGTTGCGCATGGGCAAACTCGCATTGTATCTTGCTTTGGCCTACGCGGGCGGATCGCTGTTGGAAATGGCTATGACTGTGCTTATGACGAATATTTCGTCGCGCTTTTATACCAAGGGATTGCGTATACGGATAAGCGCCAAAATAAGTCGTTTGCCCGTAAGTTTTGTGGACAATACGCCCAACGGCGAAATACTTTCGCGCATGATGAACGACGTGTCAAACATGTCTACAACGGTGTACGTCATTATCGAAACGCTGATGAACGGTCTTGTCAAAATTGTGGTAATCGCCGTCCTGATGTATTTGACCAACTGGATACTTGCAACTGCGGTTATCGTTCTTGTTCCTTTGTCTATTGCGTTGTCGGCGTTTATATCGTCTAAGAGTGAACAAAGTTGGCACGATTTCAGAAAAATAAACGGCAAAATGTACTCTTTTATAGAAGAGGACTACACCGGTTTTGACACGGTCAAAGCTTTCAATTTGGAGGATAGACAGCGCTTAATCTGCGACGATATTTCCGCGGAATACCGCGGCAAGGTCAAGCGTGCGTACTATTTGTCCGGACTTGTGCAACCGATAATAGCGTTGACCAACAATATTGCTTACGTTGCGGTATGTATTGCCGGCGGTGTGCTTGCGGTCAACGGTACGGTAAGTGTAGGCGACGTAATAAAAATAGTTTTGTTTGCCAAAATGTTTGCGGGACCTCTCGAAAGTATTGCCAACGGTATGGGTTCAATACAACACACGCTTGCTTGCGCCAACCGCGTGTATCAATTGCTCGATCGCGAAGAAATGTCTGTCGCGCAAACGGATGACGTTCCCGAGGGCGCTGGGGAAGTGGAATTCAGTCATGTTTGTTTTTCGTACACGCCCGACAAACCGTTGATAAAAGACCTAAACTTAAAAGTAAAAGCCGGTCAAAAGGTTGCGCTGGTAGGACCTACAGGCGGCGGCAAAACTACGATAGTCAATTTGCTTATGCGTTTTTACGATATCGACAGCGGCAGGATAACCGTCGACGGCGTGGATACGTCCACAATGGACAGGGCAAAATTGCGCGAACAGTTTGGGATGGTATTGCAAGATACTTGGCTGTTCAACGGCACTGTGTACGACAATATAGCATACGGCAAGGAAAACGCGACGTTTGACGAAGTGGTGGAAGCCGCAAAAAAAGCGCGCGCCGATTTCTTTATTCAAACGTTGCCGGACGGCTACAATACTGTCATCAACGAGGAAAGTACCAATATCAGCAGCGGACAAAAACAGTTGTTGACGATAGCGCGCAGTTACCTTGCCAACCGCAAAATGCTTATCTTGGACGAAGCGACAAGCAACGTTGACACGCGTACCGAAATACTTATTCAAAAAGCGATGGACGAACTGCTTAAAGGTCGTACAAGTTTTGTTATCGCGCACAGACTGTCTACTATCGTCAATGCGGACGTAATACTTGTGGTCAACAACGGCGAAGTGGTGGAACAAGGTACTCACGCGGAACTGATGAGTAAAAACGGCTTCTATACCAAGATATATAACAGCCAGTACGAACTTTTGAAGTAACGCTCGGTGGTTCGACTTAGGAGCCTTGATCTTACTCTGTTCGATATGTCTCCAAGTTCGAACCCCTCGCTCTTTGCTTTGCGAGAGCCTAATCTGCGGTTGAGTTAGATTAGTGTGGCGCTCGTTCATACGGCTTAGGTGCCTAGCGCTTTGCGATGTCGCCAAGTCCGTATGCCCGAACGCTTGGCGCTTCACTCCCTTCGGGTCGTTCGCGTAAGGGCAAGGCAGTTTGTACAGTTATACTCGGGAGCCTCCGGAATTGCAATTAGCGCCTCGGATCTCGCTTTGCTCGATAGGTCGTGAATTGCAATGCTTTCGGCTCCTTGCTCTGAGATAGCATATGAGGACGGTATAATTGTATCGGTGAGTGGCAGGTCTAGTCCATTGCTTTTGCGGCTTCGCTGCGCTCGCAATGCACAAGCGGAAAAAGGCAAGTATTAAAGGCATTAAGGAATATATTAAAAACCCAAAAGTTCTAAACATTTTGCAATACTTACGGCTTGTTTAGTTGATAAGACCGAAAAAGGTTACTGCTATCTACATAAACCCGAATAGTAAAACAAAACGATCAATATGTCATTTCGACCAAGCGCAGCGCGTGGAGAAATCTAGCGATAGCGCAGTATCGTAGGGCGGCGTTTGCTGTGATGATCTGTTCGATTGGACAATACTTTATAACCGAATAAAAACGTTTACGCTTCGAGTGCGGACAAGCGCATTTGGAGCGTTTTTGTTTATTTTTTTACTTTATTTTCCGTATTAAAAACCTACGTAATGTTGCAAAAACCCAAAGAAAGGTGAAAAATTTAATCCAAATTATTGACAGGGGGGGGTATGGGTTGTATAATATACTTACCATGTATATGGATATATAAAAAAGGAGAAAACAAAACAATGAAAAAACTTGCAAAAATTTTTGCGGTAGTAATGGTTTGCGCGTTGGCTGTAACGGCTCTCGTTGCTTGCGCACCCACGCCCAACACAAACTATGACGAAGCCAAGGCTAACTTGGAAAAGAAAGAAGGCTACACCGTTTCCATGTCCGCCAAGGAAGGCGACACCGGCGCAGACGCTATCTTTGCTTCTATGGTTAGCGAAATTGAAGGCGCCAAAGCGGAAGACGTAGAGGCGGTTATTATGGCGACCAACGCCAAAACCGGCGACGGCGTATCTATCATTTGGTGCAAAAACGCCGATCTCGCCAACAAACTTTACGATTCCGCTAAGGAAGGTATGGACGAAGCGAAAGAAGAAGCTAAAAAAGCGCTTGACGAAGCAAAGAAAGAACTTGACGCTATGGAAGCCGGCGCTGCAAAAGACGCCGCACAAGCCGTTTACGAGACTATGAAAGAGCAAGTGGATAATATGCTTAACAACATGATCGTAGGAAAGACCGGTAACGTTGTTTATAGCGGAACTAAAGCCGGTATCGAAGCTACGAAATAGTTTTGAACTGTCTATTGTAAAAGCAAGTAACAAATCCCGAACGCGTAATTGCGCGTTCGGGATTTTTATATGCGGCGATATCTTATGCTAGGCGCTTATATTATAAAAACCGTTAATCAACGGTCAAGCGCGCTTGAACAAATTACGGTTTGCCGTTACAACACAATTCCAAAAAATTTTTTGCAAATACGTCTAAAAATTTTTGCGGTGTGCGGCAGGATTATTTGTGTTGTTACGCGCCGCAATGTGTGGTATAATGCGGGTATGATAATTCTTGTTCCTGCCGCCGTAGGCGTAGAAGCGGTGGTAAAACGTCAATTGCAAACATTAGGTTATCCTGATACCCGCGCCGTGGACGGCCGTGTGGTCGTGGAAAACTGTTCGTGGACGGACGTTGCGCGAATGAACGTGTTTTTGCGCAGCGGCGAGCGCGTGCTTATCAAATTGGCGCAGTTTGAAGCCGTCACGTTCGATCAATTGTTCGATGGAATTGTCTCTGTGCCGTGGTGCGATTTTGTGGACAAACACGGACGCGTTACCGTCGTTACAAAGTCTGTGGGCAGCGCATTGTTTGCTCATCACTCTATACAGTCGGTAGGTAAAAAGGCGATAGTCTCCGTTTTGCAACGTCGCTACGGCGCGTTGGACGAAACGGGCGCGGAATACAAGGTGGAACTGGATATAACGCGCGACGTCGTATCCGTCAATCTCGATACTACCGGCGTCGGTTTGCACAAGCGCGGCTACCGTACCTTGCCTTACGACGCTCCGTTAAAGGAAACAACGGCTGCGGCTCTCATCGACCTGTCCGTGTGGAATCCCGACAAAACTTTTACGGATCTTTTTTGCGGAAGCGGAACTTTGCCGATTGAGGCGGCAATGAAAGCGCTTAAAATCGCGCCGGGGTTAAATCGTAAATTTGCTTTTCAAAATTGGGCGTGCGTCGACGCTTCCGCACACGACCTTGCCGTAAGCGAAGCGCGCGATTTGCGCGTGGACAGACCGCTGAAAATTATCGGGGCCGACGTAAGCGAAAAAGCGGTGGATATTGCCAAATTTCACGCCAAGCAAGCGGGCGTAGATAAATACGTCAAGTTTAACGTACGCGCGGCGCAGGATTTCGTAACCAAGCAGAGTTACGGAGTAAATATAAGCAATCCTCCTTACGGCGAAAGATTGGGCGACCTTTCCGAAGCACGCAAAATTGCGCGCGAGATGGGCGCGTTGTACCGCACTTTGGATAAATGGAACTTTTACTTTCTTTCTCCGGAACAGCAATGGGAAAAATTGTTCGGCCGCCGCGCGGATAAGAAGCGTTATTTATACAATGCCGGCATCAAGTGCACTTACTATACGTTCAACGGACCAAAGCCTGTATGAGCGTATAAGGGCTTATCTTATACTTATTCTGATTATCAAAAATTGCGATCGTGTAAGCAAAAGTACGCTCATTTGTTGTTCACGAACAGAAGCGCGCAATCCGCAACCCGTCTCCGCCCTCAAAAAAATTATATTCAGCGGCGGACGTATGTTATTGACAAGATGCCGCGCATGGTGGTACAATATTTTTACAAACCTATCTAGAGTGACAGAGAGACGGACTCGATGAAGTCACAGCAACCTAAAATATGCGTTAGGTGCTAAATTCCGCTTTCGAGAGTGTTTTTTTGACTATGTTTTTGCCACAGAACGGCGAGTAAAAACAATTCGGTCTAAAACATCCGAAAGGAAGATGGGACGGCGGAAAAATTTGCGTATTCCAAGTCTTGTCGCGGTTTGACAAGGCTTTTTTGTAAGTAAACAAATTTCTTGTACGCCTTCAAGTAGGTTTAGTAAAAGGAGTAACCAATGAAAAACAGCAAAAAGTGGTATTTTACTTCCGAAAGCGTAACGGAAGGACATCCCGATAAAATGTGCGACCAAATTTCCGATGCTATTTTGGACGCCATTTTGGCGCAGGACGAAAACGCGCGTGTCGCTTGTGAAACGGTAGTCTGCACGGGTACGGTTTTCGTAATGGGACAGATCACTACGACGGCGGTCGTAGACTACGTAAATATCGTGCGCGATACGGTGCGTAAAATCGGCTACACCCGCGCAAAGTACGGTTTCGATGCCGACAGTTGCGGGGTGATAATATCTCTCGACAAGCAGTCTCCGGATATTGCTTTGGGCGTGGACAAGTCCGACGAATATAAAAACCGCGGCGAAATTTTGGATATGTACGGCGCGGGCGACCAAGGAATGATGTTTGGCTATGCGTGCGACGAAACGCCGGAATATATGCCCATGGCAATAACGTTGGCGCAAAAAATCAGCCGTCGTCTTGCAGAAGTCCGCAAGCAGGGAATTTTGAACTATCTGCGTCCCGACGGTAAGTGTCAAGTGACGGTGGAGTATGACGGAGACAAACCCGTTCGCGTAGATACTATAGTGCTTTCCGCTCAACACGGATCCGAGGTGGACGCACACCGTCTTGCCGACGATATGATAAACGAAGTTATACGGAAGGTTGTACCTATAAATCTTTTGGACGACAAAACCAAGTATTATATCAACCCTACGGGACGTTTTGAACTGGGCGGGCCGGCGGCGGACAGCGGCCTTACGGGGCGCAAAATAATAGTCGATACTTACGGCGGGTATTGCGCTCACGGCGGAGGGGCGTTTTCCGGCAAGGACGCGACGAAAGTCGACCGCTCGGCAACGTATATGGCGCGTTACATTTGCAAAAACGTTGTCGCGGCGCATTTGGCAAAGAAAATACAAATTCAGGTTTCCTACGCAATCGGGCGCAGCAAACCGGTTTCCGTCGACGTAAACACATATGGTACGGGCGTTATTTCCGACGCCGTGCTGTCGCAGATCATATCCGAGGAATTCGATCTCCGTCCCCGCGCGATAATCGATAAATTCGGCTTGCAGCGTCCCATGTATTTTGCTACGGCATGTTACGGACACTTCGGCCGCGAGGAATTTCCTTGGGAACAATTGGACAAGGTAAATGACCTCGCAAAATACGCAAACAAGGATTAGTACATGAGTATTACTGTAACGGGCACCGTTGCCGGTATTATATACCGCAACGAAGAAAACGGCTACACCGTGTTGAGTTTGGATTGTTCCGACGGAGACGATATCGTTTGCGTCGGCAGTTTTGCCACGCTTTCGGTCGGAGCCGTTTTGTGCGTTACCGGAGAAGTGTCCGTTCACAGCAAGTACGGCGAACAACTGGCCGTTAGCGGGTACGAGGTAAAAAATCCCACAAACCGTCAAGGCATAGTCAAGTATCTTTCCGGAGGGCTTATCAAAGGCGTAGGCGAAAAAACCGCCGACCGCATATACGATATGTTTGGAGACGACACTTTCGGCGTTATCGAAAACAATCCCGCTTTGCTTGCGCGCGTCAAGGGCATATCGGTAAAGCGCGCCATGGAAATAGCCAATTCCGTCGCTTCGTTAAAGGTTATGCAATCGCAAATAATGTTTTTGCAAGGATTCGGAATATCTACCAATTTGGCGATAAAAATTTACAACATCTACAAGGGCGATACCGATACGCTTGTAAAAGAAAACCCGTACAGGCTGATCGACGACGTTGACGGCGTGGGATTTTTGACGGCGGACAAAATTGCGCAAAGCATGTCTATACCTGCCGAAAGCGGTTTTCGTGTGCGCGCTGCGTTTGTACACGCCTTGAAGGAAGCCGCAGAAAAACAGGGCAATACATTTTTGTATTTTGACGACTTGATATCCCGCTCCGGCGAATTGCTTCAACTGGACTTGACCAACTACGAAATTTTGGTTGAGGATACTATAGAACAACTGGTGTTGGAGCCTACCGTCAAAGTGTTTTTCGCGGAGCATCATCGCAGAGCGGTAGCGCTTTTAAGATACTACAAGTTGGAAAAATCCATCGCATACAAGCTTTTGGATCTTAGTGCTTCGGCAAAGCGTATTTCTATGGATGCCGACGCTTTGATAAAAAGTTTTGAAACCGTCAATAAAATAAACTTTCACGAAAGTCAAAGCGGCGCGGTCAAGTCGGCCGTATTCAACGGAGTTACCGTAATAACGGGCGGGCCCGGCACGGGCAAAACGACGATTATTAAATGTATTGCCGAAATTTTGTCAACGCACGGGCTAAGAGTGGAATTTTGCGCGCCTACGGGCAGAGCGGCCAAACGTTTATCGCAAAGTACGGGGCGCGACGCAAAAACCATACACCGTCTTTTGGGATACGAATCTCACGGCGGTATGATGGCCTTCAAATATAACCGAAACAATACGCTTTCCTGCGACGCCGTCATTGTGGACGAACTCTCTATGGTAGACGTGTCCGTCATGTACAGTTTGCTTTCCGCGTTGGAAAACGGCACGCGTTTGATACTTGTCGGGGACAAAGACCAACTCCCTAGCGTGGGTGCGGGCAACGTACTTTCCGACATTATAAAAAGCGGCGCGATAGAAATACGCTATCTTACGCACGTTTACCGCCAGTCGGAGGACAGTCTTATTATAACCAACGCTCATTTGGTAAACTCCGGTCATATGCCGGAAATCAACAATCAAAGCCGCGACTTTTTCGTAATGCCGCTAAACGATTACAACGAAGTTGCAAAAACCGTGGTGCAACTGGTAACAACGCGCTTGCCAAAGTTTACCGGTTTGCCTTCGGAAGATATTCAGGTTTTGGGCGCTCTGAAAAACGGAGTATCGGGCGTGGAAAATTTGAACAAACTTTTGCAGGAAGCATTGAATCCGTTTGTTTTCGGCAAGCAGGAAATTCAAATAGGCAAAAACGTGATTCGCGCAGGCGACAGGGTTATGCAAACCGTCAACAACTACGAACTTCCGTTCAAGCGTTTTTCCGAAAGCGGTATGGTAGAAGAGGGTGCCGGAGTGTTTAACGGAGATATAGGGGTAGTTCAGCGCGTAGACAGGGGCAACGGCGTTTTAGAGGTTCTGTTCGACGACAACCGTTTGGCAACGTACGCTCAGCAGGATTTTTCCGATTTGCAACTGGCGTACGCCATAACAATACACAAAAGCCAAGGCAGCGAGTTCGAAGTGGTCGTCGTTCCGCTTGTATCCGGTCCTCCGGGAATAATAAATAAAAATTTACTCTACACGGCAATGACCCGCGCTAAACGCGCAGTCGTGCTTGTCGGCAGTAAAAAGGTGTTGGCGTTGATGGTACACAACAATTACATTGCGGCACGCACTACAAATCTCAAGCGTTTTTTGCAAGAAGGCATAAAAACAGTGCAAAGTATTATGCAAAACGCGCAGCGGAGCGTAGAAACCGAGGATGAGGACGGCGAAAGCCTTTTGCAGGAATAAGCAGCCGTCATTTATGCGGCGTTCACATGAGCGCATCGAAAACGCAGTCGGGCGGTTTGATAAAAAGAAAACCGTATTGTAAATAACAAAGCAAAAAGGTTTTCAGACAGAACAGAGTTAAGTATCGGGAGGTCAAATATGAAAGACCAATACGGCAGAATAAACGCCAAAGCAATAAAGAAGTTAGAAAAGATAGCAAAACTGGTGGAGGACAAGGAACGTTTGTACACTGATATGTCCGATGCTGAATTGACAAAGCAAACCGACGTTTTGAAAGAACGGTTGGCGCACGGCGAATCGTTGGACGATCTTTTGCCGGACGCATACGCCGTCTGCCGCGAGGCAAGCAAACGCGTGTTAAATCAGCGCCATTATCACGTACAGGTTTTGGGCGGTATCGCTTTGCATCAAGGACGTATTTGTCAAATGGCAACCGGCGAAGGAAAAACTCTTACGGAAACTTTGCCGGCATACCTGAACGCGCTTTCCGGAAACGGAGTGCATATAGTTACCGTAAACGAATACCTTGCTACCCGCGATATGGAGTGGATGGGCAAAGTGTTCAAATTTTTGGGGCTGAGCGTGGGCGTAACTCTCAACAAGCAAACTGCGCGCGAAAAACGTGCCGCGTACGAGTGCGATATTACTTACGGCACCAACAACGAATTCGGTTTCGATTATCTTCGCGACAATATGTCCACGTCTCGCGCGCAATGCGTGCAACGCGGGCTCAACTTCGTTATTATCGACGAGGTGGACAGCATTCTTATAGACGAAGCGCGTACGCCTCTTATCATATCCGGTCCCAGCGGAAAATCCAGCGATACTTACAAACGCGCAAACAATTTTGTTTGCACGTTGCAAAATTCCACCAACGTAGACGACGAGGGCAAACCTCTTGACGAAAACGAAGAACCCAACGGACATTACGTCGTCGATCAAAAGGATAAAACCGTTCGTCTTACCGACCGCGGAATAGAAAAGGCGGAACGGTATTTCACGTTGGAAAACCTGTCTGATCCGGAAAATACAGATTTGAACCACTATATTAACAACGCGCTGCGCGCGCACGCCATTATGCACAGGGACGACGACTACATCGTGGAAAAACGGCAGATAATCATTGTCGATTCTTTTACCGGACGCAAAATGGAAGGTCGCCGCTATTCCAACGGATTGCATCAGGCGATCGAAGCCAAGGAAAACGTCCCCATACAGGAAGAAAACAAAACTTTGGCGACCATTACTTTCCAAAACTATTTCCGTCTTTATCACAAAATGAGCGGCATGACGGGAACTGCCAAGACGGAGGAACGCGAATTTAACACGATCTACAATATCGACGTCGTGGCAATACCCACCAATTTGCCGATGGCGCGCGACGACAGAGAAGATATGATATTTTCTTCCAGACAAGGCAAATTGCGCGCGATAGTAAGAGAAGTTGCTGCGCGGCACGAGAAGGGACAGCCTTTGCTTATAGGTACCGTCACTGTGGAAAAAAGCGAAGAACTTTCCAAAATGCTTTCCGCACAAAAAATACCTCACAACGTCTTGAACGCCAAAAACCACAAGCACGAAGCGGAAATAATCGCGCAGGCAGGACGCTACGGTGCAGTAACGATCGCCACAAACATGGCGGGACGCGGAACGGATATTTTGCTTGGAGGCAATCCGGAGTTTATGGCTAAGCAGGATATGTCTAAACAAGGTTATGACGACGAGCAGATAGAAGCGTCCACAAGTTTTGTAAAGGGCGACCCCGACGTGGAAATACTGCAGAAGACTTTTTCCGACCTCGTAAAAAAATATAAAGTCCAAACCGAGCAGGAAAAACGCAAAGTGTTGGACGCCGGAGGTTTGTGCGTGATAGGTACGGAACGCCACGATTCGCGCCGCATCGACGATCAGTTGCGCGGCCGCGCAGGCCGTCAGGGAGATCCCGGTGCAAGCGTCTTTTACGTTTCTGCCGAGGACGACATGGTGCGTATTTTCAGCGGCGACGTTATGAAACGCGCGATGACGTTCTTGAGAGTGGACGACGATACGCCTATGCAGGCGAAACTGCTTTCCCGCGCGATAGAGTCGGCACAAAAACGTATCGAGGGCATACACTTTTCCGCCCGTAAAAACGTATTGCAATACGACGACGTCAACAACCAACAGCGCAAAGTGATCTATCGCGAACGTAACCGCGTTTTGGACGGAGAGGACGTCCACGCGGAAATTTCGGATATGTCTCACGATTACGCGCGTTACGCTTTGGAAGACGCTTGTTCGGCGGAGGAAAATACCGAAAAGTGGGACTTTGACGAAATCAACAAACGTTTGCAAAACTATCTGTCTGCAGAAGAACCTCTGTTGACGCCGGACAACAGTTTTACCGCGCGCGAAGCCTGCAACGTATTGGAGGAAAAGTGCCGCAAACTTTTGGAGGAACGTGCCAAACAGTTGGACGAGGAAGATTTGTCCTCGCGCGAAATAGAACGTTACGTATTGTTGCGCACGACCGATAAGTTGTGGATGGATCATATCGACGCCTTGGACGACTTGCGCAAGGGCGTAGGTTTGCAGGCAATAGGTCAGCACGATCCGCTGCTTGTTTACAAAAAAGAAGCCTACGATATGTTTGAAAAACTAAACGAACAAATCAAGGTACAAACAATACGCATGTTGCTGTACGGTAAGTTTGTACGTAACTTAAGCGCAGCGCAGCGTCAACCGGAAGGGGAATTAAACCCCAACAAAAACCGAAACGGTCCCTGTCCTTGCGGAAGCGGCAAAAAGTACAAAGACTGCTGCCTTAAAAAGGATTTGGAAAAGCAAAAGTCCGTGTCTTCCGTGCCGGCAAATCAAACCGGCGAGCGCGAACTGACCAATAAAGAGCGTTATGCGCTTATACGAGAGCAACGGAAGTTGGACAAGCAAAAAAAGTAACCGCCGTGTAAAAAGGACTTTATCCCGATGATACAAATAGAAGATCTCAAAACAACAGTCAAAGCGCTCGATTTACAATTGAAAGGAATAGGCGACAGTCTTAATATCCCAAAACTGACTGCGGAATTGGACGAACTCAATCAAAAACAGCATAAGCCCGATTTTTGGGACGACGTAAAAACGGCGCAGCAGGTCAGCCAGCGAGCAAAGAATATCGAAGACAAAATCGCAGGCTTCGACAAGTTGTGCAAACGCCTGTCGGACGTTTCCGAATTGTTGGATATTTGCGACGGCGACGAATCGATGATCGGCGAAACCGCCGTGGAACTTGCTTCGATAGAAACGGACGTTGCGGAAATGCATATAGCTACGCTCCTGTCCGGAAAGTTCGACTCAAACAACGCTATACTTACATTGCACGCAGGCGCCGGCGGCACGGAAGCGCAGGACTGGGTACAAATGCTGTACCGTATGTACACGCGCTATGCCGAACGTCGCGGTTACAAAGTGGAACTCATAGATATGCTTGTAGGAGAAGAAGCCGGAATCAAGTCCGTCACTTTTCAGGTCAGCGGCGCCAACGCCTACGGCTATCTCAAAGCGGAAAAAGGCGTTCACCGCTTGGTACGTATTTCGCCTTTCGACGCGCAAAAGCGCCGTCACACCAGTTTTGCTTCGTTGGAAGTAATGCCGGAATTGCCTGTCGATAACGATATAGTGATAGAAGACAAAGATTTGAAGGTGGACACCTACCGCAGCAGCGGCGCCGGCGGTCAGCACGTCAATAAGACGGAAAGCGCCATACGTATAACGCACCTGCCTACGGGAATAGTGGTGTCTTGTCAAACGCAGCGCAGCCAGATCCAAAACAGAGAACAAGCCATGCAAATGCTCAAAAGCAAACTTGCGGAGCTGAAAGAGCGCGAGCAAATGGAGGAAGCCTTGTCCATAAAGGGCGAAATAAAAAAGATAGAGTGGGGCAGTCAAATCCGTTCTTACGTTTTTTGTCCGTACACTCTAGTAAAAGACCACCGCACAAATTACGAGAACGCCAATATTGCCGACGTAATGGACGGCAATATACAGGCGTTCATTGAGGACTACTTACAAAAAGCATATTAGAAACAAGCGTGATAAGTCCTCAAATAAAGCATATTGCCGACGTAATGGACGGCAATATACAGGCGTTCATTGAGGACTACTTACAAAAAGCATATTAGAAATTATAATAAATAAGCGCGTCGCATAAATACTGCGACGCGCTTTCGAATATTGACAAATCAGTTCAACAATGTTTTTTTGTATCGGTTTTGCCGCGCTATTTGTACTATCGTCATTACAAGCCCGATTATTATGTAACTGTAGAAGGACAAAAGTCTCCACCCGAACACAGTCCAAAACAGCGTGCCTTCGGCAATAGTGGTCAACGTCATCATAAACGCAGTTTCTATCGCGCCCATATTGCCGGGAGTAGGTATTATCGTTGCACTCATGGAAACGTACACGTTCAGCGTCATTATCGCAAACATCAATTCCGTACTGGGCACTACGCTTGCTCCGCCCAAGGCAACCACCGCAAAGTAGGGCAGCATCATTCCAAGGAAAGGTTCCACAGCGCACAATACGATAAGTATGCAGGATTGCAGCGGTTTTTTCAGCATGCTGACAAAGGAATTTTTGAATTCCGCAACGCCTTTTTTTGCACGGTTAAACGTGGCGTCTTTGTCTTTTACAATTTTCAGTTTGTGTCCCAAAAACAATATCCAGCGCGTTATCGCTTCGATCATTTTGGGGAAAAGAGCAAACAGCAGTATTGTTATAGGTAAAAAGCAGTTGACGCCGAATCCTACCCAGCCCATTATCGTAAAGGTTTGCCGCTGCGCGTCGTTTGTAACGTAAGTATCCAATGCGCCGCGGTTCAAAGTCATAAGTAAACAGCATATCGTAAGCCACAGCGTCATATTAAACGCCATTTTGGCCATAATCACGCCGCTGCTTTTTCCTCCGCCAAGTCCCTTTTTGTGCAGATAGTAAATCTGCATGGGCTGACCTCCGGATGAAAAAGGCGTAATATTGTCGTAGTATTTCCCGAGAAGTGAAACTTTAAGCGCGGTTGGGTAGTGCGGCTTTATGCCGTTTGCCCACATAATTACGACGTACTTCAACGAATCCAACAGCATCATCAACAGAAGCGTACCTATTGCAATCAGCAAATATTGAACGTTGACTTCCTTTATGGCTTCCGAAAGGGGCGGTTCGTCGGATATTCCGGCAGAAACAAAGTACATTGCCACAAACGTAGCAACAATCGATACTATACAAAAAATGTTTCCCCATAAATTGGAGCGTTTGTTTTTGCGGGGATATTTCGGTTCGTCTTCTTCCGCAATATTGTCGGCAGAGTCTTCGTTTTGTACGGAGAGGCCTGTCTTTTCGCCACTGTTTACCGCTGATTCGTTTTCCTGCGTTTGTTTCGCCGCCGTTACTTCGTCGCGGTCGACAACAAAACAATCGCTTTGTTCTTCAGTTATTTTGTTGTCTTTTTCGCCGTCCATGTATTGCTCCAAAAAGGGTTTAAGCGTTTTTCCGAACGTAAGCGTCGGTTTGCCGCGATAGAATATTGTTTTGCGCCTCTTTATTCAAGCGTGCGTACAAAACCATTTTATCACACAAATTTGAGCCGCGCAATGTTTTTACTAACAAAGTCGGCCGACAAAGTCTTTTTTATCGCAATTTTGCGCGCGTTTCGTTTGTTTTTTCGATGCAATGTAATAATTTCAAAAAAAATTGTAAAAAATCATTAAAAAAGTATTGACAAATCCGCAGGGCGTGATATAATGTTAGCAGTCGAACAGCAAGAGTGCTAACAAACAGTAACAAAGATTGCTAAAAACAATTCGATGCGCTCGCCCCTCGCTTTTCGGCAAAAATCAAAAAAGGAGAATGTAACAATGAAAACTTACCTTACCAGAAGAAACAACGATATTTTTGAAGACACTTTCAACAGCCTTTTCCGTCCGTTCTACGTCGGAGACGAAACGTCTGTAATGAAGACGGATATCCGTGAAACGGAAAACGAGTATCTTATGGACGTGGAGATGGCGGGCTTTGACAAAAAAGATATCGCTTTGAAGTTTGAAAGCGGCTACCTTACCGTTTCCGCCAAAAAAGGTGAAAAAGAGGAAAACAACGTCAACTATATTCGTCGCGAACGCGCATACAGTTGCAGCCGCAGTTACTATCTCGGCGACGTTGACGAAAAACTTATCAAAGCCAAGTACAACAACGGTGTGTTGGAAGTGGTCGTACCGAAAGCGCAACCGGAGCAAACAACACACTCCATCAATATTGATTGATTGCACTACAAAAAACCGTGCTTTCCCTCTACAAACAAGACCGCGGCGTTCAGTCGCGGTCTTTTTGCTTGTTTTCAATAATTCTTTTGTATTGTTCGTCAATAATTTCGTTTGCCTGTTCGCTTGTAAGCCCAAAAAACGGTTGATCTTCCTTTCGGAACAGATTTATTATTTTAAGTCCGCGTTTCTTGGCGTAGCGCAAGGCACCTTTGGCTCCGCTTGCGTTTGCGTCGGTATTTACGTAGCAAATAAGCGTGTCGCACTCGTCTATCATCTGTCTGTTGCTCAAAGTTATCCGTTGTTTGTAGTGCGCTTCTTCCACGTCGTACATAACGGTTTTTACGTCGCTTAGCGGCGCCTCGTCGTATTCGTTTTGTTTTTTTATGGCGTTAAGGCTTGTTAGTACAACCTCTATTTCTATGTCGGCGTTTGCTCTGCGCAACTTTCTGCACGCGGCAAGGGCAATAGAATCGAATGCTCCGTGCATACCCATTACAAATGACGTGCAGCCCTCGTTTATTTTTGCTATGACAGCCTGTTCAACTTTTTCTTCAATATTTTTTGCAAAAACCTTTCTGTGTCCGATAAATGCAGTTTTCATATGCTCAAATTGCCTCTAATTGTATTATAACAAAATACTTCGGAATTTCAAAGTACTTCGGCGTACGAAGTATAAAAAATTATTTACGAAATATAATATGGGTAATTTCGGAGATATTTTATGAAGATAACAGAAGCAGTAGCAATACGCCTTAATGAAATTATGAAAGAGTTTGATATTACGCAGTACAGACTTTCTGCAAAGAGCGGCGTAGCGCAATCGACAATTCATGATTTGCGAAACTGTAAATCCAAATCAATCAATCTTGTTGCTATTTATGAAATTATGGACGGCTTAGAGTTAGATATTGAATATTTCTTTAACAGTCCTCTGTTCAAAAGAGAAAATTTGGAGTAACCGCAATTTACGAACTTACTTTCAGTAGGTTCGTATTTTTTTTGTTGGTTATTATACGCAATTTGTATTGTTAAACTATTTTTTTGTAAAAATATTCGCTGTCTTAATTGGTCAAAATCGGTTTGCTGTTGACAATGGGGGGTGTGCTACAATGTCACCGGCACACAGTTTAATATTTTATCGCAAGGGTAAACTTCTTTTGGTAGAAGTGTGCTCTTTTCGCGCTAAATCGTATCCTTGCAGATAAAGTATTAGCAACTGTGTGCCAACAGGCGAAGGCGCGCTCTACGGTGTGCCACTCGCTTGGGTGGCACATTTTTCGTAATCGCGCGGTTATTCGCACTTTCTAATATGCAAAGGACGGCACTCTTCTATGACAGGAAAAACCCAATCTTACGCCAGGCAGGTCAACAATCGGCTTATTATGCAAGAGTTGCGCCTGTGCGGTAAATGTTCCGCAACAATGCTTGCAAATAAGCTTGGTTTGTCCAATGCGGCGCTTACGGCAATTTTGTTTGCGTTGCAGCAAAAGGGGTACATAAAACGCGTAGAACAACAGACTGCAAACAAGAGCATCGGACGCCGTCCGGTCTACTATTCCGTCAACGAAAAATTCGGTTGCGTTGCGGTAGTGGAACTTGCCGATAATAAAGCCCGATTGGTAATTGCAGACATGAACAAACGGATATTGCACAGCGAAACGGTTGTTACAGAAAAATACGATACGGCCGCTATGTACAGGCTTGTAATCGCGCTTAAAGACGTTTTGCATTCGCGCAATTTTGCGGATATGCCGCTTTTTGCGATAGAACTTTCCGTTGCCGGCCGCGTAAACGTACAAACGGGGCAGTTGCAGTTTTCGCCGCAATTCGATGCGGACTTGTTTGCAGACAAAAATACGTTGAAGGATATCTTTGAAAAACATTTCGGCGTTCCCGTTTCGGTAAACAACGACGTGAATCTGGCATTGCTTGGAGAATTGTCTTGCGGCGCTTTGCGGTATGCGCAAAATGCAATGTTAGTGCATTTGGACGAGGGCATAGGCGGAGCATTTGTATTTAACGGCAAACCGTATTTGGGAAGTAACGGCTTTGCGGGGGAAGCGGGTTTGTTACACGCAGCGTTCAATGGCAAAAACGTTTTGTTGGACGATTGCGTATCTTTGCGCGCGGTAAAGGAAATGCTTTCCTGCTTTGGCAGGTGCAAAAGTTTTGCGGACGTCAAGGCACTATTTGACGGCAATGCGGAAGCGCGCGCCGCCGTTTTGAGCACTGCGCTGACGCTGGGTGAGGCGCTTCGAGACGTTGTGGAACTTTTGGACGTATCTACGATCGTTCTATGCGGAAGGCTGTCGCAATTGGACGGATACGTTGAAGTAGTAGCGAACGTAGTCAAGAATTCTCCCGCTTGCTGTAACGTGACGTTATCGTCAACGGAGAATGCGTCGGTTTTGGGCGCGGTTTCCAAAGCGGTGGACGATCTCACCGACAGTTTGTTTGAGTAAAATTTTCCGCGCCAAATTATCCGCTATACATATCGCAGCCGTAATTAGATAACGGCGCGTGTGTTGCTTGTAAATCTGTTTTTCAACAGATTTATATACGTAAAGACGCCCGTCCCAAGTTGCTGGGACAGGCGTCTTTTTGCAGACTGCTTGCTATTGCCGTCACAAAACGATAAGCGACAGCACAAACGGTACGATGAGATATACGGCAAACCAGATCCAACTTTTATTTTTTACGGCGCGCATTACGGTCCATACGGAGACCAATCCCGATACGAAAGCTGCGGCAACGCCTATAAGCACTACGTACCATTGCACGGCTATGGCGGCGTGTAACGCTTCCCACAATTCTACGACGGCGCTTGCCAGTATCACGGGTATAGACAGCAAAAAGGAAAACTCCGCCGCATCGCTTGCGTTGACACCGAAAAATTTCATTGTGGAGATGGTAGTGCCGCTACGCGACAATCCGGGAAATACCGCAAGCCCTTGCGTAATACCCGTCACAAGCGCCGGCACAAAATTTGTTTCGTCAAGTCGCAGTCGGGGTTTGGTCAGTTTTTCCGACAAAACGATGAGTACCGCCGTCAAAGCAAATCCTATAGGTAGCACTATTGCCATGGCGCTTTCAGGTACAAACAGTTTTACAAGTAGAGCCAACGCAAACGTCGGTATGCTGGCAATTACAAGGTACAAAAATTTTTTGTCGCGAACAGGGTGTCGTATCGTCTGCCACAAACTTTTGCGCAACGCTATAACTACTGCAAGCAGAGTGCCTACGTGCAGCATCACGTCGAAAAACAGACCGGCGTCTATACCGAACAGTTTTTGCGCCAGCATCAAGTGTCCGCTGCTGGAAACGGGCAAAAATTCGGTAAAGCCCTGAATAAGTCCTAAAAAAATGCTTTCTAATATCGTCATATATTTCCTTGTATAAGTCGGTTTTGCACGTATCCAACGTTTGAAACGTGAATGTTAATAAGTTCGGTAGCGGAGGCCGATGTTTCAAACGTTCCTACGGGCAAAAATTCGGTAAAGCCCTGAATAAGTCCTAAAAAAATGCTTTAAGCCGCCGTGGGCGTGCGTTTTACTCTATTTTTTGCGTTATTTGTTTACTTTTTACAAAGTTTATAGTAAAATCGTTGTAAATTACTGTTGCAAAAGCGCGCAAAACCGCCGATTTTCCGTTTTGTAAAGTTTACGCATTTTTGCGATATTTTAGACCGAGGTAACCTATGAAACTTGGAGTTGTCGGTTTGCCCAACGTGGGCAAAAGTACGCTGTTTAACGCAATAACCCAAGCGGGGGCGGAAATCGCCAATTATCCCTTTTGCACTATCGAGCCGAACGTAGGCGTAGTGGCCGTGCCGGACGAGCGTTTGGGAAAGCTTGCCGCTTTGTACGACAGCAAAAAAATCACCCCCACTTATTTGAAGTTTGTCGATATAGCGGGTCTTGTCAAAGGCGCTTCCCGCGGGGAAGGCTTAGGCAACAAGTTTTTAAGTCACATACGCGAGGTGGATGCGATCGTGCACGTGGTGCGTTGTTTCGAAGACAGCAATATCACGCACGTAAGCGACAGGATAGATCCGTCCGCGGATATGGATACCATAAATTTGGAACTTATCTTGGCGGATATAGAAACTGTCAACGCACGTCTGAACAAGGCTCAAAGCATGCAAAAGACCGGCGACAAAAAGTATAAAATAGAAGCCGACTTGTTGCAGCGCATTCTTGCTCACTTGGAAAGCGAACAACCCGTCCGCACGATGGAATTGGATGAAGAGGAAATAATTGCGGTAGAGCAAATGTTTTTGCTGACGTCCAAACCAGTTATATACGCCGCTAACATTACGGAAAGCGACCTTTCCGCACCGAAAAACGCCTATGTGCAGACGGTTGAGCAAAAAGCCGCTGCCGAGCGTGCGGAAACGTTGGTTATTTGCGCCAAAGTAGAGGAGGAGTTGTCCAACCTTGCCGATGACGAAAAGTCAATGTTTTTGGAAAGTTACGGAATAGAAGAAAGCGGACTTAACCGTTTGGTCAAAAAGTGCTACAAACTGTTGCATCTCGTCAGTTATCTTACCGCAGGCGAAAAGGAAACCCGCGCTTGGACGGTTGAAGCAGGTACCAAAGCCCCGCAGGCCGCCGGCAAAATACACAGTGATTTTGAAAAAGGATTTATACGCGCGGAAGTTGTGGATTGGCAAACTCTGTTGGAGTTGGGCGGTTACAATCAAGCAAAGGAACACGGCAAGATCCGTAGCGAAGGAAAAGACTACGTGATAAAAGACGGAGACGTTGTGCTATTCCGTTTCAACGTGTAGGTTACGTACAAAAATAATGAAAAACTTCAATTACGAAATTTGCGTGCCGGACAGCGACGAAGCGGAATTTTTGGACGACAGTTTGCTGCAAGAAATACAAAAGGTAAAACCCTTTTCTTTTGACAAAGCCTTCGTTCCCGTCAACGTCTGCGCCAAAAAGGACGGCGAAATCGTCGGCGGCGTTTTAGCTTACGCGGTCATGTGGGATATTTTGTATATCGATACCGTGTGGACGCGAAAAGACTGCCGCGGTAACGGTATTGCAAGCAGATTGCTTGCAGAGGCGGAACGGAGAGCTTCGGAAATAGGCTGTAAAACGGCGCATTTAAGTACGTACGATTTTCAAGCGCCGGCCTTTTACGAAAAACTTCGATACGTAAAATTCGGCGAGATAGATTACGGCGAAGTTAAGGAAATCTTCTACTATAAGCGGATCAAGGAGTAAATATTATGGCAAAAAACAAATCGGGCGAAGTTTCGCTCCCAAAAGGCAAAGTGCGCTTAGGCAACAAACTTGCCTTTGCATGCGGCGATATTTTCGGCGGCGGCAGTTTCAATATTATCAACTTTTTGTTTACGCCGTTTTTAACGTTGGTCGTTGGCATACCGATGGTGCACCTCACTTGGATGCTATTGCTTACCAAAATTTGGGACGGCATAATCGACCCGTTTATCGGCAAAATTACCGACGCCAAAAATCCGGGCAAATTCGGTAAACGCCGTTGGTTTATGTTGATTTGCGCGGCGCCTGTGCTTGTAGGACTTGTGCTGTTGTTTTTCCCGTGGAATCTTATTACGGACAGCACGGCGTTGAAATGCGTGTTTGTCGTAATCGTTTATATGCTGTATGCCACGGCGCAAAGTTTCGTGCTTATTCCGTACTATTCGCACGCCAGCGAAATGACCGACGACTTTAACGAACGCAACAAAACTAACGCAGTGCGTTTGGCGTTTTCTATTGTAAGTAGTACTATTTGCGTTGCCGTTCCGGGTATGATCGCAAGTCCCGAAAAGGCTGCAAAGGACGGCGGCATCTGCTACATAATCATGGCGGCGATATTCGGCGTAATTTTTATGGCGTCCATACTTGTCGCGGCAATTTTCTCCAAGGAGCAAATTGTTACTCCCGCGGTGAAAAGCAAATTCAGTTTCAAAGAATTTGTACGCCCGCTCAAAGTCAAAACTTACCGCCAGTATCTCGGTATGCAAATGTGTACCAGCATGGCTATGGCGATGATGTCCAGTTTCTTCTTTACGTTGTGCGACTTCTATTTGCGTAGTGAATCGTACCGTCTAGTTACGACCGACGGCATTTCCCGTTTTCCCATAGCGACGGTTGCGGCCGCTCTTATGTTCGTTGCTCAGGCTGTGGCGCTGCCTTTCTACCTCAAACTGGTAAAAGTCCGCTCCAAGCGCTTTGCTTATCTCACAGGAGCGTTTATTTGGATGGGCGTTGCCGCAATATGTATGTTCCTTCCGGGCGAATCCGGCACTCCTATTCTTAACGACGCCGGCAACATCAAGTCTATTGCTTCGGGTACTCCCGACTGGGCGCTCATGATTATCGGGCTTGCGCTCGGCTTCGGTATCGGCGGCACGGTGTTTGTGCCTCACAGCAGTTTCGGCGACGTTTGCGACGTTGGCGAACTGTACTTCGGCGAGCGTACCGAAGGCGCTTTCTCCGGTATCACCAACTTCCTCAATACTACCGCGCAGGCAATCGGTCTTGCCATTCCGCCGCTTGTAATCGGTCTTGCCGGCTACGTTGAAACCGACTATGTGTCTCTTTCCAAATTCAGCGAAATGTCCGGCATTGCCGTGGATAAACTTACTAACGGCGTAAGCGGCGTTTACGAAACGTTCAAATATACCGTCGGTAACGGCAACGTGCAGCTTTTGCCTCTTTCTCAGTCTACGGGCGCGCAATGGGCTATCCGTATCTGCTTTGCCGTGTTACCGATAATTATCATGGCAATCGGTTGCGTGATCGCTTTCCGTTACAAACTTACCAAAGATTTACAGCAAAAGATCGTGGAAGCAAACGCCCGCGCCGACAAGGATACCGAGGACTTCGCCAAAACCCGCGAAGAACTGTTGTCTCAACTGTAATACGAATATCAAGGGCAACTGCCATGCAGCTGCCTTTTTTGTTGCCGATGCAAATATATTGTCTACTTTTCCCAAACGTGGTATAATATGTCCGTTATGATAACTGTCACTCCTCTGTTTTCCGGAAGTCGCGGCAACTGTACGCTTGTACGTACAGATAAAACGGCGCTGCTTTTGGACGCGGGCTACGGATTCCGCGCGATACAGGCAAAACTTAAAAGTTTGGGCGTTGCTCCGCGGGAAATCGCGGCGATAGTCGTCACTCACGAGCATTCCGACCATATATCGGCGCTGCCGGCATGGTCGCGCAATTACCGCACCAAGGTGTTTGCGCCGCCGCTTGTGGCAACGTTTCTGCAAATGCAAAGCGTGTACAACGTTGAAGAAGTAGACGGTTTTTTCGAAGTAGACGACGTATCAGTGCATACGTATAGATGTTCGCACGATTCGCGCAACTGTTTCGGTTACCGTTTTACTTCGTCAAATACAAGCGTTGCGGCAGTTACGGATACGGGAGAGCCGTCGGCGGAACTGGTACCGTTTTTGGCTCCGTGTCAAACGGTTATTTTGGAAAGTAATCACGACTTCGATATGTTATGGAACGGCAGTTATCCGTTCTATCTCAAAAACCGTATCAATTCCAAGTACGGACATTTATCCAATGCGCAAGCGTCGGACGTACTGGCTCAACTTGCGGACAGTAACGTCAAAAATGTGATTTTAGCGCACCTTTCGCAGCAGAACAACACTAAGCAAGCCGCCCTTTCCGCCGTCAACGAAGCGTATTCAAAGCGCGGCGTCGTCGTGGGCAAGGACGTCAACGTTTACGTCGCAGATCAATACGAAAACGAGGTTACCGTATGAGGACTTCCTACAACAAAAACGACTTGGGCAAAAGTTTCGGTTTAACAGTCCTTGTTATGTTGGTTTTGCAAATTACGCTGTCTTTGGCGTTTTCAAAGTTTTACGACGCCGAAACAAAACAATACGTAGATTGGGCGTATTGGACGCTTCAAACCGTGTATGCTTTGATCTTGGGCTGCGTTCCCTTTATTTACGCAAAATTGTCTAAAACCGATCTGTTACAGGCATGTAAGGTAAAGGAAAAACCTCCCGTAACGCACGTTGCTTGGGGGTGTCTTGCGACTGTGTTTTTAATATCGTTTATGCTTCCTGTCAACGAGTGGTTTTTAGATCTGTTCGAACTTATGGGGCTAAAACGTCCGCAAACTTCCATGCCGATGAACCTGCCCGTTTCCGCGCTTGTCCCGCTTATGCTCGTCGTCGCGTGTATCGTCCCGTCTTTTACGGAGGAATTTTTGTTTAGAGGTACGATTTCCGCAAGCGTTAAGGACAACAAAAACAAACTTGCAAGTTTGGCAATTTGCGGCGGACTTTTTGCTTTGTTTCACCTAAGCGCGGCGCAAACCGTGCATCAATTTGTTTTGGGCGCGTTTTTGGCATTGCTGTATTTTCGTAGCGGCAGTATTTGGACTACCGTATGCGTACACTTTTTCAACAACGTACTTGCCGTAGTGCTTACGTTTACGGTTGATGCGCAAATTTTTGTCGGAGAGTACGCTTGGATCTTCGCGCTTGTAGGCGCTTTGGGATTTGCCGGCAGCGTTGTCGGTTACTTGTTTACTACAAAAAGCCGTTGGAACGAAAGTGTGGAAGACGAACAGGCGTCTGTAAAAACAGACAATGCGTCTCTTATAATTTTGATAGTTTCTTCCGCCGCTTGTTTGGCGTTGTGGGTAGCGGGGTTATTTCAATGAAATTCAACGTCGTAGCAGTTGGGAAAATCAAAGAGAGTTACTTTCGCGAAGCCGTAGCGGAATACGTCAAACGCACTAGCCGTTTTGCATCCATGCAAATAACGGAAGTGGACGAATGTACTTTTTGCGGCGTTCCCAATGACAGTCAGGTTCAAAAAATTTTGCAGACGGAAGGTAGAAATATTTTGCAAAAGACGGAGGGATGCTTGGTGGCGCTGGATATAAGCGGTACACCCTGCGACAGCGAAAGTTTGGCTGCGTTGATAGAAAAGATTTCTTTGTCCGATTCGACGGTAACTTTCGTTATAGGCGGCAGTCACGGTTTGTCCGACGAAGTCAAGCAGCGCGCCGATTACCGAGTGTCTTTCGGCAAAATTACTTTGCCGCACCAGTTGTTCAGGGTAGTATTGTGCGAACAATTGTATCGCGCCTGCACCATAAAGCACAACGTTCCGTATCATAAATAGGACTTTTTTTGTCCGCAATTACGCTCAATATAAACACGCGCGTAATTATTGCGCATATTTTTTATTTGTGCTACAATATGCCTACGTTGCGCGCCTAGTGCGTTTTACGGTTAAAATTTTGACCGGTTTTTTTGTAGCACGGTCACTTGCAAAAATATCAAAGAGGCTAAATTTCGAGTTATGGAAAAATTTTTGACGTCTGCCGCATTATGGCAAGATTTCGATCCCGCAGCCGAACCGTTGGACATCAACCTGCTAAAAACTGCGGAACAAGACGGAATCGTTACGCAAACGGTATATTTTACCGGGCGTACGGTTGCCGACGGCAAAACCCGCGTGCTTGCCAAGGTATGCCAAAAAGCGTCTAAAACGGCAAAACCTGCGGTACTTATTATCGACAGTTACAAAAACCCGATAGACGAAGATGAATTGAAGTATTGGGCGCAAAACGGCTTTGTTGCAATGGCTATCGATTACGCCGGACGATGCACCGACGGTCTGTGCACTTTGTATCCTTCTTCGTTGGATTACTGCAACGGCGACAGCGCTCAAAGTTATTTTTACGTCGGCGACAACGCCAAACAATCCAAAATTTACGATTACGCGCTCAACTCTATGCGCGCAGTTACTTATCTTCTTCAAAACCAAAACGCCAAATCCGTTTCCGTAGTGACTGTCAAAAAAGGAGTATCCGTAGGCGCGGTCGTATTAGGCACGGACAAACGCATACAGAGCGGCGCGGTAGTGTTCGGCAGTTTGTATCGCGAATATCCGCCGTACGAAGGCGACGATGAAAAGGACATTGCAGCGGAACTTGCCGAGGACGAATTGACGGACAGGTTAAACTACGAGGAAAAACGTCAAATGTGGACGGCCGGAATCGCACCGCAAAGCTACGCAATGCAAACGACTGTTCCCGTGTACGTCGTGTGTTCGGCTATCAGCCCATACGTGGACGCGGTAAGTACCGATAAAATGTATTACAGGCTAAACGACGACAGCCGTATGCTGTTGCTGCCGGACGTTATGGAATATTTGCCGGACGAATATACGCGTTCGATAGTAAAGTGGCTTAAAGGCGCTACCGCAAACGAGGACGTGACTTTGGAACCCTTTACCGACGAACAGGGAAACCGCTGCGTCAAGGTCGAAGCTCCGGACAATACGGGCAAGATCGAGCTGTGGTATTGCCGCAACGCGGACAATCGCGCGCGCAACTGGGTGCAGGCAACGATGAAAAAGAGCGATGAAGGGTATATCGCAACGTTGGATCTGTATTCGGCAAATTGCAAAATTGCCGCTTTTGCGTTGATACACGGAGCTGTGGATATAACGACCGCGCTTTGCGAAATTGACGTAGAAGGCGCGACCAACCTGAAAATTCCCGTGCGTAGCGTCTATTCCGGTTCTGCAGACAGCCGTATGATAGCCGTCGGCAAAAGCGAATCATGGCACGGCGATAAGCACAAAGTAGAGTATTGCAAAGGTTATCTGGATATAGAAGGAGCCAAAGGCAAAGCAATGGCTACCTTTGCTTTGAACGATCCTTGCGTAAACGGAGTGGACGTATTTACCGTCAGTTTTGACGTGTGCTGCAATGTAGCGCAGACGCTAAGCGTAATAGCGATGTGCGATTTCGGAAAAGAAAATAACAGTTACGTACAAACCGTGCAACTGTCCGGAGACGGCAAGTGGCAGCGCGTAACACTGGATTATTCCAACTTTCATTCCATGGAAGACGCGCATCAAATGTCCGACGACGAACAGGTGCAAATGCTTTCATTTGTGGCGGACGATGAATTTATCGTCAACAACGTGTTTTTGGTATGAGTAACTTTCAAGTTGGAGACAATGTGACTACGCGCAAGCCTCATGCGTGCGGAGGAAACTCTTGGCAAATATTGCGCGTCGGAGCAGATTACAAAATAAAGTGTCTCAAATGCGGTCACACCGTACTTTTGGACAGCGATAAATTTCATAAGGCGGTAAAGCGGGTTGGAAAATAAAGACGACCATAAACAAAATAATTTACATGCGGACGAATCCTCGCAAGATTTCGACACCGGTGAAAAAGCAACTTCCGGCGGTACCGCCGCCCAAAACCGCAAACGCAAGATAAGTAAAATACTGACCGTTTTGTTGGTTGTTGCGATTGTGGTATTTGTGGGGTGCTTGCTGCTTAAATGGTTTTGGGTAAGCAACATCGGAGTCTCCGGTATATCCATGATGCCCAATTACGAAAACGGCGACGTGGTGTGGGTGAACAAGGCCGTAACACCCAAACGCGGCGACGTGATAGTATTCTACGTAAAGAGCGTAAACAAGTTTTTGGGAGAGTTTGCAACCGGAGCCGACGCCAAGTCCGGCGGACAATACGAAAAGTACATCAAGCGTGTGGTTGCCGTAGGCGGTGACAGCATTTGGTGGGAAAAAGTCGACGACAAACGCTGCGTGTTGGTTATAAAAACTGCCGACGGCAAAATTATCAGAGAAAACGAGGGGGACAACGTATACTACCGTCACGGCAAACAGGCGCAGTTTTACACGGAGTCGGGCGGCGAATTGTCTACCGTGCCTTATTTTCAAATTCCTCTCAACGATAAAAACAATTTGTACGCGCACGATTCCGAAGAGACTGCGTTTACCGTCAAAGAAGATCACGTGTTCGTAATGGGCGACAACCGTTATGCAAGCGAAGACTCGCGAAGTTCCAAGTTGGGTACCGTTTGGTTGGACAAACTGTACGGAGTTGTGATCAATCCGTAACTCGGTTACAAGTATCAAATTTTCAAGTCCTCTAAAAAATGAAATTCACCTCAAAGGTCAGACACTTTTGTGGATGTATTTCAAAATCAGAGGACTTTTTTCTTGCGTGGATTATTTGCGTTTGTTTAACGTTCGTCCGGTTCGGTTTTTGCCGTACAGAGGTCGCTTCCCGCATTTCGTTTATTTTGATTTCCTTTTTATTTTAGATTGGCGCTTTTCTTTTGCCGTCAGGTATATTTTCCCGTTTTGTTTGCAAAACTTTTCATTATGGAAAATTTGAAAAAACTTCAAAATATCTATCAGGGTCAGGACGACTTTTTGTATCGCACGGTAGATTGCGGCAAAACGCTGCACGTCGTAAGTTTGGATACAATGTGCGATATGCAAAAAATTTGCGACTTCGTGCTGCAGCCTTTGACTTATCTAAAAGAAGTCGAAAGCGCGCAGGACGTCTTGCAAAAATTGCTTGTCGGAATCAACGCGCACACTGCGCCCAATTTCGATTCGGCTTTGCAAGATTTTCTTAACGGATACACTCTCGTATTCGTAGAGGGCGACGAACAAACCGTCATAGCCGTAGATACCAGAACGGAACTGGGACGTTCCGTAGCCGAGCCTCCCACGTCTATTGTCATGAGAGGACCGCGCGAGGGTTTTGTGGAAAACGCAAAATCGAATTTAACGCTACTGAGGAAACGCCTTAAAACTCCGGATTTCAAAACAGTATTGTTGAACGTGGGAGTCTACACCAATACTGCGGTGTACGTATGTTACCTAAACGGCATCGCCGACCAGAAATTAGTAGACAAAATCGCTCAAAAAATCCAAAATATCAAAATCGACGGCGTATTGGACAGTACGTATCTCTCACGTTACTTGGACGAGGACAAAACTTTTTTGTTCCGCAGGGTGGGTCTTACGGAAAAGCCGGACGTAGCGGTGGGCAAAATGTTGGAAGGGCGCGTAGCGATTCTCGTGGACGGCTCGCCCATGGTCATAACCTTGCCGTACCTTTATATCGAGGATTTGCAGTCTCCCGGCGATTATTACGAAAATTCCGTCATGACGGGAGTCAACCGTATTTTAAGGCTTGTAAGCATATTGGCTTCTGTGCTGCTGCCGGCACTGTACGTCTGCTTGCAAATGTACAATTATCAAATAATTCCTCTAAAATTTTTGATAACTATTCTAAACGCTACGCAGGCGATACCGTTTTCGCCTATTGCGGAAATGATGTTGGTTATAATTATCTTTGATATTTTGCGCGAAGCCAACTTGCGTATGCCTACGGCCGTCGGTATTTCTCTGTCGCTTGTCGGCGCGATAGTTTTGGGCGACGCTGCGGTAAAAGCGGGACTCATCGGCGCGCCTGCCGTTATGATAGGCGCCCTTTCGGGCATAGGACTTTTCGCCATGCCGGACAATACCCTCGTTTTGTCTCTTTTGCGGTTGGTTATTACTCTTATAGGCGGTATTATGGGTATTATGGGCGTTATGCTTTCTATGCTGTTGATATTACTTTATATCACGTCGCTTACCACGTACAAAACGCCTTTCCTCGCTCCGTTTGCTCCCGATATTCCCAACGACCGTCAAGACGCTATTCTGCAAAAACCTTTGCAAAAACAAAAAAAGCGTCCGCGCTCCATTCCGCACGATAACGATCAAAGGAGGGGCTAATGGGTAAGAATAAAGTCAACGTAACTCAAATATCTTTGTTACTTTTGTTGGTCATAACCGGAGGTAAATTTCTTTCGCTGCCTTCTATTCTTGCAAAGGACGTGGGGCACGACAGTTGGCTTGTCATGGGCGTGGCTTTTATGTGGGATCTGCTGTGCCTGTGCTTTTTGCTGTGGGGCGTCAAACTTAACAAAAACAGACTTTCTATCGACGCCGTGTTGGACAAGACTGTAACAAAGGTCGGCAGTAAAATAGTACTGTTTATATTTTTCGTGATGTTTATGTGCCGCACGTTGGTGTTATTGGATTCCTGCTACAACACTTTTGCAGTCACTTTCGACGTCAATACCAACTGGATTTTGTTTATGCTGCCGATTGTAGCAGTTGCGGGGTTTGCTATTTACCGCGGATTCAATTCCATTGCCAGAGTATCGCAGGTATTGTTTGCGCTCATTTTGCTTTCTATCGTGGCGATACTCATTTATCCGACGACGCAGGCGCAGTTTTCATATTTGTTGCCGATTGGCGAAGCAGGAGCCGGCAAAATTTTCGGCACGGCGTTTATGCGTAGTTTTTGGTTTAGCGACTACGTGTTTATTTACTTTGTGTTAGAGGACATCAAGCCGCAAAAACGCGTGTTTACTCCGGTTTTGACGTGTTTTGCCGTAGGCGTTGTTTTGACGCTGCTTTTGGATGCCGTGTTCGTAGCATTGTTCGGAGATTTTGCGCAGTACGGAAATATAGCGATGAGCAAGATAGGTATGTTTTCCGTATCGGAATCCACCGACGGCCGTTGGGACTGGATAACTCTTACGGTATGGCTTACGTCCGTCATTATCAAGGTGATAATCTTCATCTTTTGCGCTTATAAGTGTGTGGAAAAAATATTCGGTCTGCATTTTGTTAAAATCAACTTGCCTACGCTGGGAGCGCTGTCTCTCATTATGCTGATACCGATGTTTTTACCGACGGTCACCTTGGTGGAAAACTTCGTACATTGGTGCGTGATACCATTTGCCGTTGTGCAATACGTTTTGCCGTTGCTTATGCCGTTGCTAGTCAAGTTAGCGCACAAGTCTCCCAAAACGGAGTTGATCTCCATAAACGGAGGAATACAATGAACAATCTTAAACGTATAGGAATTTTTCTTGCCGTAGCGACGGTGCTAATAGTCGTGTCCGTCGGTTACAAGGGCAACGATATAATGAAGCGTTCCATAGTGTTGGGGCTTGGGATAGACCTTGGAGAAAACGGCGAAGTCGTCGTCACTGCCGAAGTGGTCAGCCCCGGCAACGGCAGCGAGCAAATAGGCACTTACAGCAAGACGGTAACGGCAAGCGGCAAAACCGTAGCGGAGGCATTGCAGAGCATTGCGTTAAAGTCCGGCAAGGAAACTTCGCTCGGTCAGTGCGTGTTGCTTATGTACGGAGAGGAATTTATCGCGACGGATTTTTCTTCTACTGCGGATTATTTTATCCGTTCCGACAGTTTTAAGGAAAGCGCGATAGTTTGCTGTTGCAAAGGCCGCGCCGCGGATATGTTGAACAACGGCGACGCTTTATCGCAAAGCGTGTCCATTGCGTTGGCCGACAAACTGAAAGGATTGTCAAAAGACGTGGCGATCCCCGTTTGCGACTTGCTTACGTATTCCCGTAGTCAGCACGAACTGTACAAAACCGGTTTTTTGAACGTGATAGAGTTTGTTCCTTCTCCTAATCAAAGTACGGAAAAACCCGATCAAACTCAAGGTTTTTTTGTGTGTAACACAATTGCGGTGTTTCGCGAAAATAAGTTGGTGACAGTACTTGACGAGCAGGAAAGCAAGGGATTTGCCGTCTTGCAAAACAGCGTTTCCGGAAACGTGTTTGCCGTAACGGACAAAGACGGTAAAATGTACACCTTGCGTGCAAATTCCAAAGACGTTTCCGTAAAAGAAAAGGAGGGCGTCGTATCTATGAGCGTGGAAATGCAGGTAAAATTGGCTCGCACAGACAGTTTCGGCGCGGGAGGGGTGTTTACGGCCAAGACGGAGGAAGAAATACCGCAGATGATGTTGGATCAGGTAAAAGAACAGTCCGTGGAATTGGCAACGCTGTTTTTGAAAAAGCAAACGGAACTGGACTTCGATATATTGGAAATGCACGAAACTTTCCGTCAAAAATTCGGCACTACGGACAAAGTGACTAAACTGTCGATGTCGGAAATTCCGGTCAAATTGGAAATAAAGGTTACGGAAAAGTAATCCGTGTACTGCAGCGCTCTGTCTTGTTTAGGCAGGGCGTTTTGTTATTTTAAGGGATATTTTATTTGTATTTTGAAAGTTGAGACACTTTGGATAATTATTGACTATACACGTCTTGTGTGGTACAATCAATTTGATTTTTCAGCAATTATCAACGAGGCGATCATATGGACATTCTCGAATTTTTGGATACAAGTTACACGGCTTTTCATACGGTCAAAAACGTGTGCGGCATTTTGGACGCGCACGGATTTGCACCTTTGACGCTCGGAGAGCGTTGGCGTTTGTCTGAGGGCGGCAAATACTACGTAACGCAAAACGGCAGCAGCGTTGCGGCTTTTTGCATTGGTAAAAACAAAACGTACAATATTTGCGAAAGTCACACTGACAGTCCCGCTTTCAAAGTAAAGGGCGCGAGCGTTGCGGTAAACGGCGGAGTCGTTCGTCTTAACACGGAAAAATACGGCGGCGGTTTGTTGTATTCGTTTTTTGACCGTCCGCTTAAAGTGTGCGGGCGGCTTCTTGTGGAAACTGCAAACGGAGCGGAACAACGTTTGGTTGCAAGCGGTTACGACGTGGTTATACCGTCGTTGGCTATTCATCACAATCCTTCTGCCAACGAAAGTTTTTCAGTCAACTTGCAAAGCGACGCGTTGCCTTTGTTTTCTTTGTCCGAACAGGACCTGTACAAAACGTTTACGGACAAAAAAGTTTTGGATTCCGATTTGTACGTTGTTCCTGCAACTCCGGCGTTCTATGCGGGAGTAAATAAGGAATTTTTGTGTTCGCCGCGTTTGGACAATCTTACGAGCGTTTATGCAAGCGTAACGGCGCTGTGCAACGCTAGTCCGAAGGATATTGCCGTAGTTGCCTGTTTGGATAACGAAGAGGTTGGCAGCGGTACGCGTCAGGGCAGTCCGGACTTTGTAGACAGAGTGCTTTGTCAGATAGAGTCCGCATTGTCGTTGTCCGTCGAACAGGCAATCGCCGCGCGAGAAAACGGAGCCGCGCTTTCGGTGGATAACGGTCATGCCGCGCATCCCGCTCACGCGGAAAAAAACGACCCGTATATTCAAGTTAAACTTAACGGCGGCGTGGTGGTAAAACATCACCCAAATTACGCTACGGACGGGCTTTCTGCGGCGCTGTTCAAAAGCGTCGTTTCCGACAAAGTTCCCGTACAGGATTACTACAACCGTTCCGACGTGCGCTGCGGTTCGACCTTGGGACTTGTTACGTCTCGCAGACTCGGTATCAAAACTTGCGATATCGGTCTTGCTCAACTGGCAATGCATTCGGCTTGCGAAACGGTCGGCGCAGATGATATTGACCGTATGCAACAAGCGCTTACGTTGTTTTTATCTGCAAATATTTCGCAAAACGGCGACGCGGTGCAAACGAAATGACGGGTTGGCTTGTTATAAACGGTTTTTTGCGTTCGCCAAAGTTTGACGAATTGTATGCGTATTTTCAAAACGCCGCCCGCGTTCTTGGGGTAGAATTACGTCAGTTGTCGTCGGCGCAGCTTTCCTGCGACATTTCGTCGGATTTTTCGCAATTCGGAACAAGGCCGGATTTCGTATTGTTTTGGGATAAGGACGCGTATCTTGCGCGGCGTTTGGAAAGGGTAGGACTAAAACTGTTCAATAGTGCTGTTGCCCTGGAAACCTGCGACAGCAAGGCTCAAACGGCCTTGGCTCTGTGCGGCGTTGTGCCTACGCCCAAAACAATTATTTCTCCCAAAACGTTTCAAAACGTCGGTTACTCCGATTTGGCGTTTGTAGATAACGCCGTTCGAGAACTCGGTTTGCCGCTCGTCGTCAAGGAGGAATTCGGATCTTTCGGTCAACAGGTTTATTTGGCAAAAACTTTTGAGGAAGCGATGTCGGTAGTTAAAAGTTTGGGCTGCAAAGGTTTTGTTATGCAACAGTTTGTCGAAACGAGTTTCGGCAGAGATATTCGCATAAACGTTGTTGGAGACAAAGTCGTATGCAGTATGCTGCGACAAAGCGACGGAGACTTCCGTTCCAACGTGACTTTGGGCGGAAATGCGACTTCCTATGTTCCTACGGAAACCGAATCGCGGATCGCCGTTGAAGCAGTCCGTGCAGTCGGTGCGGATTTCGCCGGCGTAGACGTTTTGTTCGGCGCAAACGGACCGCTCGTATGCGAAGTCAATTCCAATCCGCATTTCAAGTCTACGCTGGATTGCACGGGCGTGGACATGTCGGAAAAAATTTTGCAGTACGTGTTACAAAAAGTAAGCCGAGAATAATAAATTTTTAAGTATTTGCGCCAAATGCGCATCCAACGGAGGGAAAATGTCAGACTACAAGCAAACTTACAAATTTTGGTTGGAACACGCCTCGGACGCCGCAGTTCATTCCGGCTTGCGTGCAATGGCAAGGGACGAGGCTAAAATAGAGGATGCCTTCTACAAAGATTTGGAATTCGGTACGGCAGGGCTTCGCGGAATAATGGAAGCCGGAACAAACCGCCTTAACGTGTACACCCTTTTCCGCGCCACTATGGGCGTTGCGCGTTATATGCAAAGCCACGGAATGACGTCTTGCGCTATAACTTACGACAGCCGCAACAATTCGCAGCTTTTTTCCGAAACGGCTGCCGCGACGTTGGCTTATTGCGGCATAAAGGTGTACATAACGCGTGAGTGTATGCCCACGCCGTATCTTTCTTTTATGGTACGCAATTATAAAACGGACATGGGCATCAACGTGACGGCTAGCCACAACGCGGCTCAATACAACGGTTACAAAGTGTATGACTCGGAGGGTTGTCAACTTACCGACGACGCCGCAAACGAAGTGACGGAGTTTATAAGCGGCGTGGATCCTTTTGAAATTCCCATTCCGGTTTTTTCCGATTACGTCGGCGGACTTATAACCTACGCGGACGAGGATATGTGCATAAAATACAAGCAATGCGTTATTGCGCAAGGCTTAAACGACGCAAGCGGAATAAGCATCGTATATTCTCCTCTAAACGGCGCGGGCTACAAAGTCGTGCCGGAAGTTTTGCGTTGCGTAGGGCTGGAAAAACTGGACATGGTTTCCGAGCAGTCCGTGCCTAACGGCGACTTCCCAACCTGCCCGTACCCCAATCCTGAAAAAGCGGAAGCGTTGTCGCTTGCATTGAAACTTGCGGCAAAAAAAGGCTGCGACGCAGTGCTTGCCAACGATCCCGATTGCGACCGTTTGGGCGTTGCGGTGCGTCATAACGGAGAATACGCGATACTTTCCGGCAACGACGTTGGATTGCTTTTGTGCGACTACGTTTTGTCATACAAGGCGCAACAAGGCACTCTGTGCAAAAATCCGGTAATCGTCAAAACCATAGTTTCTACGGTTATGGTGGAAGCGCTTGCAAAAAAATACAACGCCGAAGTCAGAAACGTGCTTACCGGATTTAAGTATATCGGTGCGACAATCAAAGAATTGGAAGACGAGGGAGAAGAACACCGTTTTCTTTTCGGCTTTGAAGAAAGCTGCGGTTATCTTAAAGGCAGTTACGTACGAGATAAGGACGGAGTGGTTGCGGCAATGCTTGCTTGTCAGTGCATAGCTTATTGGCGCAAACACGGAAAAACTTTGGTAGACAGACTTGACGAACTGAAAGCGGAACTTGGAAACAGCGTACAAAAAACATTCAGTTACACGTTCGAGGGAGCCGAGGGCGCGCAAAAAATTAAAGATTTGTTCGTAAGCATACGTAACCATCCTCTGCAAAAACTCGGTAACAGCAAGGTCGTCGCTTCAACGGATTTTCTCACGCAAACGCAGCTTAAACTTCCCAAGTCCAACGTTATACGCTACAACAGTCAGGACGGCAGCCAAGTGATTTTGCGCCCGAGCGGTACCGAACCTCTTGTAAAGTGTTACGTTACTGCGCAAGGCGACGACGAGACGATCGCACAGCGGTTTGACGAAATCAAAAACCAATTGGATGCAATAATGAAATAAAGGTTTTATCAAGAGGTTACGGAAATGATTCTCTACAAAAACGGGCTTGTACTTATCAAAGATAAATTGGAACGTATGGACATAGTCGCCAACCGCGGCAAGATTATCGAAATTGCCCCCGACGTAGTGGCGGACGACCAAACGGAAGTCGTGGACTGTACGGGACGATACGTTTTGCCGGCGCTTATAGATATTCACACGCACGGCGCCAACGGCTATGACTTCAATACCGCCGACCTTGACGGAATGAAAAAGATTTTGGAATTTTACGTTGCGCACGGCGTAGGTACTGTGCTGCCGACCGTCATGACGGACAGCGACGAGCATATTTGCCGTCAACTTTCGCTAATTACGGAACTTGCCAAAGATTATCCGGAAGTTAAAGGAATCCACTTGGAAGGCCCGTTTCTTTCGCAAAAGTTCTGCGGCGCAATGCCGGTGGAATTCTTGCAAACGCCGTCCATGGACAAATTTTTGCAATATCAAAAAGCCGCAAAAGGCATGATAAAGGTAATTACCGTTGCTCCGGAACTGGACGGCGCGCTTGACTTTATTGCAACGGTCTCTAAAACCGGCGTGGTTGTTTCCGTCGGACACAGCGCTGCGGACGGCGCTACGGTTCAAAAGGCGATAGATGCCGGCGCGAAATCTTTTACTCATTGGGGCAACGCTATGGCGCAGTTGGACAGACACGACCTGAACGTTTCCGGCACGGCAATGCTGTGCGGCAATTATTGCGAGGTGATTTGCGACGGCAAACACGTGCAGCGCGACGTTTTCCGTCTGCTTGTAAAAACCAAAGGCGCGGACAAAGTGGTGTGCATTACGGACAGTATCATGGCTACGGGGCTTCCCGACGGCGAATATTCTCTTGCAGGCTACGGCGTAGAAGTAGTGGACGGCGACGCCAGACTTAAGGGAAGCGGCGTTCGCGCCGGCAGCACTTTGGACGCGTATACCGGGCTTGCAAATGCAGTAACGTTTTCCGGTCTGCCGCTTTACGAAGCGATAAAAATGTGGACGATCAACCCTGCCAAACTTATCGGTTTGTCCGATCGCGTAGGAACGATAGAAATAGGCAAAGACGCCGATTTCATTTTGTTCGGATAAGGTTTTTAAGTATTTTGCTTAGCGGGCGGCGTCCAATAAAAAACGCTTGACTTATCGTTTGGCGCAGAGTATAATAAGCAAGCACTGTTAGGGAATTTTCTCTAAAATATCAAAGCGAGGTAAAGCGTAATGAAACAAGGTATACATCCGAATTATCACACGGCGACTGTTGTATGTGCTTGCGGCGCAACCTTCGAGACGGGTACCACGAAGGATACCGACGTCATCAAGGTGGAAATCTGCAACAAATGCCATCCGTATTTTACGGGTAAGCAAAAGTTGGTAGACGCAGGCGGACGCGTAGACAAGTTCAACAAGAAGTACGGCTTCGACAAGAAATAATCAGATAATTCAAAAAGGCGCAACTGCTAACGGTTTGCGCCTTTTCGCTTGTTCGCAGTTTTGCGTAATGCGTTTACAGTTGCAGACGTTTGATGCATAACGTAGTTGTTTTGCACAAGTTTGTATTAGCAGCGAGTATGTAATAAATTGCCGTGTAACAAAAAGCAGGTAACAGGTGGATCGATGAGTTACGGCAATACCGATATGTCGGAGGAAAGTATGGGTAATTCCAAGAGTTCTCGAATTGTATGGTTGGATATTTTCAAAATTTTTCTAATTATTCTAGTCATAGGCATTCATTTCTACGACGATTTCCGTTTTGCTGCGCTTTACCGCATGGCGGTGCCTGCATTTTTTATGATAAGCGGATATTTTCTTTACTCGTCGGATAAAGATACCGAGTATGCAAGATCCAAACGCTTTGTAATCGGTTCTGCTAAATATTTATTGTTGGGGCTGTTGATTTACGTTATATACGATTTTGTAATGACGCTTGTTTACGGCGATAGCCTTGCCGATATGTTTGAAAACTTGTTTTACGACTCGTTTTTTCAGGATTTTTTCGTTTTTAACAAATACATTACGTCCGGTTATCATTTGTGGTTTTTGATAGCCTTGTTTGTGGTGTCGCTTATACACTTTGTTATTGTCAAATTCGGCAAAACAAAGTGGTATTATTTTATAGTACCGATATGTTTTGCAGTTTCGCTGTTTTTCGGCGGATATTTGGATTTGTTCGATCGTGCCGTCAGGTTATACTATCGCCGCAACGCATTGTTCATGGGGTTGCCTGCGGTCGCAACGGGATATCTGCTAGGTAAACATAAAAACGCGCTCTGTCCTCAAAACCGTTACAAGTGGATTTATCTGGTACTAGGTATAGCATTCTTTTTTCTGCAATATTTCGAAAATATGATCGTCGAAATGGAGTACTATGTGACGTCGGTGTTGTGTTCCGCTTGTCTGGTAGTGTTTTTTACAAATTTGAAACCTACCGAAAACACAGCTTATTACAAATACTTCGGCAGGAACATGTCGTTTTATTTGTACGTTATTCATTTGGCCGCGGGAGAATTGTTACAGAAACATTCAAAAATATCCGACGCCGCTTTGGTGTTTTTGACTTTTGCAGTATCTTTTGCTGTTTACGAAATTGCGTATTGGTCGGTTTTTCTTATGTCGTATCTTGTCAAAAAGTTTTCTAAATACTCCAAGTCTGAGACGGCGCAGTCCTAAATGCGCCGCAATGCAGCGATGAGTTTTTCTCCTTCGCCCAATGCAATTATTATACGTTGCCGTAACGTTCGGATTGTACGTAAAGGTAAAAAACGCGGAGCAGTCGTTTGGCCTGTTCCGCTAGTTATTTTTTTAATTTTAATTTTCGAGAATATTATGTTTGTCGGTAGCGGTGGGTTCGCTTGCCGTGTATACTTTTACTATATATTTTTACTTACGCAAAAAATACGCCCTTCACAAATATTTCTATCCCTATACAAATCAATATTGCGCCGCCCGCTATTTCCGCCTTGTTCCCTAGTGCCGTACCGAATTTTTTTCCCAAAAACACTGCGCCGAAACAAATTGCAAACGTAACTACGGCAATTATGCCTGCGCTTACAAGCGCTTTCGTCACGTCGTACTCCGCAATAGTAAATCCTACCGAAAGCGCATCTATGCTTGTTGCCAAAGCCTGTACTATCAACACCCAAAACGTAAGCGGTTTGGCCGGCTTTTCGTCTGTTTCGGGCTTGTGCCGAGTTCCTTCAAAGATCATTTTGCCGCCGATAAAAGCCAACAGAACCAACGCTATGTAAGGTATTGCCTTTGTAACCGCCTCAAACTGTCGTGTAACAAAGTGTACGCACACCCAGCCTATCATGGGCATTAATGCCTGAAAAAATCCGAACGTTAGGGCAACTCCCGCAATTTTTCGCACTTTCATTTGCGGCTCGTTAAGCCCGTTTGCCATGGACACGGCGCATGCGTCCATTGCCAAACCTACACCCAATAGCAAACTGTTAAGTATCAGTTCCCACCACATAAAATCCTCAAATATACGTTATCGTCACATCATCCAGGCAAACCACTCGGGTTTTAACGTGCGCATAATAAGATATGCCAAATAAATTCCGTATATGGTAAGCAACGTTATTCCGTGGCACCGTTTAAGTTTGCCGCGCAAAGCGAACGCAAATACGAGCAAAGTGACGGCAATCATCACTACTACGTCGGCGTACACTTGGTTGCCCGCTTTTAACGGGCAAATAACGCTGCTTATACCTAGCACAAACAGCGAGTTGAATATGTTGCTGCCGATAACGTTTCCCAGAGCAATTTCGTTTTGACCTTTTTTTGCGGCAATGGTGCTTGTTACAAGTTCCGGCAGACTCGTCCCCACGGCAACGATAGTCAGTCCCACAAGATTTGTCGCCAAGTCTTCGTCAAGTCCCATTGCGGTTGCGCCTTCCATAGCAAGACCTCTCGCGCCGAATTCTACAAACTGTCCTCCGACAAATATGCCGACTGCACCAAGTACAGTCAAGAGTATCGCTTTCCACCACGCCATGTCTTTAATTTCGTTTTCTTCCACTTCTATTTCTTCGGGATGGCGTTTTGCGCTGAATACCAGATATACGATGTACGCAACGATGCCTGCTACAAGAATGCCGCCTTCCCAACGCGTTATTGCTATTTCGCCGGTTACGCTTTGCGTGCCGAACAGAAATACGAATATTACAACGATGGCCGAAACTCCGATAAGTATGGGAAATTCGTGCTTCAATGTGTTTTTCTTGACGAGTATGGGCGTAAAAACGACGGAAAAGCCCAACACGAGCAGTAAGTTGCAAACGTTACTTCCTACAACGTTGCCGATAGCCATTTCGGCGTTGCTTCCGTTTACTAGCGCCGTAATGGAGTCGGAGACGGATACCGCCAACTCCGGCAGACTTGTTCCCATCGCTACGATAGTAAGCCCGATAATAAGCGGAGATATTTTCATTTTCTTTGCAATTGCACCGGATGCGTCTACAAAAATATTGCAAAACTTTACAAGACAAAATACGCCCAACGCCAATCCAACGACGTAAGTTGCCAGTTGTAGCCACAGCGGCCAACCGTAGATAAAGGAAAAAAGTTGTGTGAGCATTTGTCGTTTTCTCCCGGGTAAATATTCGTGCAGGGCAAGTTTGACCCAATTAAAGCAAAAAAATACGAGCCCTATACCAACCCACGGCATTGCAAATCGTGCGTTTACGCAGCGTTGCCGTCAAAAGTGTCGCAAAAACCTTGAAGTTGCAAGGTTTAAGCGGCCGGTCAGCATAAGTCTCGTTCTTCAATGTCCAACCTGGTACACACCATTATGTAGGCGGGACAACTGTCAGTCAGCGAACTACTCCCTTACGATAGGTTTATTCTAGCATACCACGTTTCAAAACACAAGTAATTTGCAAAAAAGTATTGAAAAAGTACCCGTAATGTAGTAAAATAGTTATAATATATAATTAGGCGCACGGCGTCTTAAGGAGTTTTTCTATGCCCGGTTGGCTGAAAACCGCAGTATTTTACGAAATATATCCGCAAAGTTTTTGCGATTCCAACGCCGACGGTATCGGCGATATACGGGGAATAATAAGCAAGTTGGATTACGTGCGGGAACTGGGTTTCAACGCTTTGTGGCTAAATCCGTGCTATCTTTCTCCGTTTATGGATGCCGGCTACGACGTCGCCGACCACAAATCGGTTGCTCCGCGCTACGGCACAAACGAAGATTTGTGCAAATTGTTTTGCGAGGCGCACAAACGCGGCATGCGCGTAATTTTGGATCTTGTCCCCGGACACACTTCGGATCAACATAAGTGGTTTGAAGAAAGCAAGAAGCCTGCCCGTAACGAATACAGCGACCGTTATATTTGGTCGGACAGCGTGTGGAACCGTCCGGCAGATCACGCTTGGGTTTCCGGTATGAGCGATCGCGACGGTTGTTATATGCTCAACTTTTTTAACAGTCAACCTGCACTCAACTACGGTTTTAACAATATCACTCAGCCCGGTTGGCAAATTTCTTACGAAGATCCGCGCGTACAGCCGACGTTTGAGGCTCTTTTGGACGTTATGCGTTTTTGGTTGGATAAAGGTTGCGACGGTTTCCGCGTTGATATGGCGGACAGCCTTGTCAAAAACGACGAGGAAAAAATCGCCACGGCTTCGCTTTGGCAGCGCGCCCGCAAAATGCTTGACGAAAAATATCCAGAAGCGGTGCTTGTTTCCGAGTGGTGCAATGCTCCGCGCGCTATCAATATGGCGGGCTTTCATTGCGATTTTTTACTCAATCACTATCAAAAACTCACCTATTACGCGTTTCGTTGCAAATCTCCGGACGGAATCAACAAAAGTTACTTTTGCAAAACTGCGCACGTTTCCGCGCGGGATATGCTCACGAAGTATCTTGACGAACTGCGCGAGACTTGGGGCAAGGGATATATCTCCGTAATAAGCGGCAATCACGATACCGAACGGATTTCCTATATGTTGGACGAAAGCGAACTGCGTCTTGCATACGTATTTTTGCTGACGCTGCCCGGCGTGCCGTTTTTCTACTACGGCGACGAAATCGGTATGCGTTATATTCCGCAAACTTCCAAAGAGGGAGGCTATCACCGCACCGGCAGCAGAACGCCTATGCAGTGGGACGCCGACAAAAAAAATCTCGGGTTTTCCGACGCCGAATGCGACAAACTGTATTTGAACGTAGACGCGGCTCCAAACGCTCCGTGCGCAGCCCAACAAATGCGTGACGAAGGATCGTTGTGGAATTTGGTCAAGAATCTCAACTCTTTGCGCGCAAAGACCGAGGATCTGCAGTCGGACGGAGAAATACAGGTACTTGTGTGCGACGACGACGGCGTGTTGTGCTACAAACGCGGAAAAAACGTTTGCGTGGCGTTCAACCCTACCGACCGTCCGCAAGCGATGCAAATGCAAATAGGAAAAGTGCTTTTCGAAACTGGCAGCCACAAAACCGTCGGCAATGCCGTAAGTCTTGCTCCGCAAACGGCGGTAGTGTTTTTGCTTAAATAACGCGCGTTTTCTTTTCTTAAAATAAGTAAATAATTTGCACCAATACCGTGCAATACATCATAAATTCAAAACGGGAGACAAACAATGAAAAAACCTATCGTTGCCATTATTTACGACTTTGACAACACTCTTTCTACAAAGGATATGCAGGAGTTTACTTTTATACCGTCGTTAGGTATCACTCCTGACGAATTTTGGAATATGTGCGACGAAACGTCCCACAAGTACGAAATGGACCATATTCTGGCTTATATGTACCTTATGGCATCTATGTCTAAACAAAAGGGTATCGTTCTTTCACAAGACGAACTTCGCAAAATGGGCAAAGGCGTAAAGTTTTTCGAGGGCGTAAAAACCTGGTTCAAACGTATCAATTCCTACGGAGAAAATTTGGGATTGGAAGTAAGACACTACATCATTTCCTGTGGACTAAAGCCTATGATAGAGGGCTGCGACATCGCGCGCGAATTTTACAACATTTTTGCCTGCGACTACGTGTACGACGAAAACGGCGCGCCCGTTTGGCCGTCCGTTGCCATCAACTACACCAGCAAGACCCAGTTTTTGTATCGCATAAACAAAGGTGTGGAAAACATGGGCGAACACAAAAAACTCAATATGTATATGCCCCGAGACAGCCGCGTTGTTCCGTTTGAAAATATGGTGTACGTCGGCGACGGTCTGACCGACGTGCCCAGCATGAAGTTGGCTCGTCAGCGCGGCGGCTATGCAATAGGCGTGTACCGCAAGCCTGAGGACGCTACTTACCTTGTCAACGAGGAGCGCGTAGACTTCTACGTCAAGAGCGATTACCGCGAAGGAAGCGATATGGACCTTGCTATGCGCGCCATTTTGGACAAGATACGCGCTCAAAGCCGTATTCAGGAATTGTCGGAAATCTCCGTAAAAAAGTCGTAGATATTTCGAAAAAGGTATTATTCGATTTTATAAAAATAGGCAAGGATTACTCCTTGCCTTCTTCTTTGGTAATAGGTTCGTAAAAATCTTCCAACACTAATTCCGTCGCATTTATAATTTTCAAAATAGAAAACACTTTGACTGTTTCGTCGTTATTTAATATTCTGTTTAACGTTGCAATACTTATTTTGCAAATTTTGCAAAATTCTTTTTTTGTCAGTTGTTTTTTCTTGATATAGTTTTCAACTGATTTGGCTCTTTTCGGTTCCATTTTGCTTTACCGCCTTGATGTATTAAGCGCAACTCCGCGCCTGATTTATCTTTCGTAAAGCATATTCAGCAATATTTGCTGAATATATATTTAATTTTACAACAAAATTTGCTGATGTCAAGTGTATTGTAGCAGATTTTGCTAAAATTTGCACATCATTTTGAATTAAGGTGTAAATTATGCTGAAATTAAAGGAAATCAGGCAAGACCTCGGTATCAGTCAGGGCGATTTAGCAAAGAAAATCGGCGTACAAAACTACACTATAGGTAACTGGGAGCGTGACCGCTCCGAGCCTAGCGTGGAATTGATCGTAAAACTTGCCGACGCATTAGGCGTTACTGCCGACGAATTGTTGGGCAGAGAAAATTACGGCACCGGCATTGTGGAAATAAAGGGCGAAACTCTTGACGCAGACGAACGCAAGTTGCTTGCCGCTTTCCGCAAACTGGACGGTGAAAACCGCCGCCGCGCGATTGCCGTTGTAGACGCGCTCGATCGCTAACAGCCCAAACTCGTCAAAATTCAACACAAATTTGCACAAAATTACTTTGCGCTTGCGGTAATATGTTTGCTACCGAAATATTAAGGAGCAAACGATGTACTGCAAGCGTATTCTTATTTTGCAACAAACCGATCCGCGTTTTGCCGAACGCGGCAAAGAATTGTGCGGAATGGTCAAACTTGTCAACAATACGCAAACCGACGTTACCGTGTTTGTTACTAACGCCGTCACGCAAACTTTCGGCGAGTGGTGGCTTTTGTTAAATTTTGACGGCGAAATTTATGCTCGCAATTTGGTTACGCTGAACAACGATACGTTTTTTTATCCTTTGCAAAATTTGGAAAACTTGGGTTGTCTGCTTGTAAAGAAGGAAGACGCTTGTTGTGAAGTCGCTTGCGCGCAATACGGACGCAAAAATTTGTGTGCGGTTCTGCGGCGTAACGCCGCAACGCTCATTGCGCAAAACGCTGCGGCAACTCCTTACGAACAGTTTGTCGCTTCCACGCAAAATTTCTATGACGGCGTGGACATAGAAAAACTGAAACTGCAAGCCAACAGTCATTACAAAAGCGTTGCGGAGTACAGTTCCGCTTTCGAACGGTACTACGCCGGCGGAGCCGACGCCGATTACTACAAGTCGGTGCAAAAGGAGATAACCAAAGTGTTTTTGGATTTCCCTCCGTATTATCCTCTCATCAAAAAATATCCGCAGTCTTTTTTTGTGCGTATCGATTTTCCCTCGTCGGAAAAGTACTTTGTTTTGGGCGTTTTGCAGCAGCAGCAAAAGGTACGTTACATTTGTTACGGATTGCCTGTGGAAAAAGAGGGCTTTTCCGACAAAGATTTTGTTTTTGTAGATAACGATCCCACCAGTTTTTGGATGTTGTTTCAGGATGCCGCCACCGGTCAAATCACGACGCTTTCTCAAGCGGTGTAGACCGCGTTTGATAACGTTGCTTCTGCCTCAACTTCAGCCGCAAACCGCTTTTGCGGCTTTTTGTTTGTTTTATAAGCGCAGTTTTTCGTCTTAGGCTACGCAAGGCCAAGCACATTTGGGTACAAAACCTCTCAAAAGTGTTGCATTTTTGCAAATTATGCCGTATAATTAAAGCCTATGTAGTATCTACATAAGGAGTATTTTCAAATGTTCAAAAAAACGTCTGTCAAAAGATTGACAATAATACTTGCTGCATTGCTCGTATGCATGGCAGTCTTGTTTGCGGCATGCTCGCCGGCAAAGCCTTTCAAGCAACGCGAACTTCCCTCCAAGGCTACTCCCGTCGGCAACGGCGGCATTGCAGTTTTGTACGGCGAGTGGCTGTACTACGTCAACGGTAATATTTCCGGTCCGGACGCGGCAAATAACGCTTATTCCGAAGATTTGCGCAGCGGTTCGGTCGTTCGTATCAAACTTGCGGATTTGGAATCCAAAGTGCTTTCCGTCAACCAAATGGATATGTCCAGTACGGAAAAAACCAAGGCCATACAAGCCGCAGTGCGCGATAATGCGGAAATGGTGGTGCCCAACGTTTATTACACGGCAAACACCGTTGCGGAACTAAACGGTATTTATATATTCGGCGACCGCATTTACATTACTACTCCCAACGATCAGTTGGATTCAAAGGGTAACGTGCTTACGTCGCAGCTTGTACTTGCAAGTTACAACTTGGGCGGCGGCGACAGGCAAAACCACTTGGTGTTCGAAACCAACGCTCCCGCTTTGAAACTTGCGCAAATAGGCGAAGACGTGTACGCAACGTACGTTTTGGACGGCAAACTTATGAGCCTTAAAATAGGCGACAAAGAGCCTACTCAAATTGCCGAAAAAATCACTTCGCAGCAATTCAGCGGCAACTACGTGTACTATTTGGACGAAGACGGTTCTATTTGTCAGTTCCAAATCGGCGGCAGCGAGGCCAAAGTGTTGGTGCCTCTCGTTCAAAAGGAAGGCCACGAAGACCACAACCACAAGTCTTACGCTATCCAAAAGGTCAATAACGAATACGTATATTACACTATCACCGACAGTTCTACTTTGGGCGAGCCGGAATACAACGGAGAAGTGTTGTTCTATGCAACCGCTCCCGTAACGGAAGAAAACCACGTTGCGGTAATCAACTACATTCCTTCTTCCACGTATTTCTGCTACGGCACAAAAGTTATCTATACGCAGTCCGATTCCAAGGCTCCTTCCGACCAAACGCGTTATTTGATAGTTGCCGCAACGGGCAACGGAAGCGAGTCGGACGGTAATTTGGAAACTTTGCGTAACGAACGCGCGTCCGTAACGCTTACCAGGTTGGACGGAAGCACGCTTTATTACACAATGAACAGCGTTACGTACACTTTGGATCTGTCCGACACCGCTGCGGAACCCGTACCCTATGCTTACAGTCTTTCTACCAGTGCAACCGGTTGGGCTCTCCCCGACGTTTTGCAAGTGACGGACGGAGACACGACTACAACGTACGTATTTACGATCAGTACCGATTCCGTATCCGTAGTCAAGTTCAATTCGGAAACTAAAAAGAATTCCACTTCCACAAATATCACGTTGGTAGAGGAAGTCAAGGACGACGAAGATAACAACGACTAGAATTCGGTCGACATTACAATAGCAAATAAAAAAGAGCAGTGCACAGTTGCATTGCTCTTTTTGCATATTCTCGTATTGTTTCAAGACCGTCAAACAGTTGATTTTCGTTGTGAGCGAAAAAAAACTAATTGTGTTTATTTGATCTAATCTTCCAAACCTAACAAATAATCGGCGGATACTCCGAAATATTTTGCCAACGCAATTACGGCTTCGGCACTGGGAACTCGGACACCGTTTTCCCAATAACAGATAGCGGTAGTGCCAAATCCTATTTCCAACGCAAGCCCCATTTGAGACAAGCCTTTTTCTGTTCGCAACTCCTTCAATCTTTCTCTGAATTTTTCCATAATGAAATCATGTGGCAATTTTACAAATTGTCAAAATATAAGCAGCGTAACCCGAATGCCGGTTGCGGTTAGTTGGCGATGAAAAATTATTGTATAGTGATCGTTATCTTTGTACGCTTCTAATTTTCCAAGCCCAACAAGTAATCAGCGGACACTCCGAAATATTTTGCAAGTGTAATTATTGCTTCGGCATTAGGCACTCTTTTGCCAAGTTCCCAATAACTAAGCGCGCTACTGCTTAATCCTGTTTCCAAAGCAAGCGCCATAAGGGATAATTCTTTTTCTGTTCTTAATTCTTTTAATCTGTCACCGAACTTTTCCATAAAAATATATTACCACAATTGTGGCTAAAACCATTGACTTTCCACATTCGTGGCTGTATAATGATGCTAGCCACATTTGTGGAAAACATTTGCTGAGATATATTAGTATTAAAGTTTATTTTATGATTACTGAACTATTGCAAAGGGGTGAAAGTATGAGGAAAAGCGCGATAGAAACGATTTTGGAATGTGTTTGCGGAAATATGTTTTTCGACGAAAACACGCCTTACGCAAAAGCATTAAACAGTTTGAGCGACTGCGACGATTTTTTGCAGGAGCGACTGAAAGACAACGGCGAACTGTTGGAAGTCTACAAAAAAGTTACTGACTCACTGGGCGAAATGAGCGTGCAGGAGTGTGACGCTTATTTTAAGGAAGGCTTTTTGTTCGGCGTAACTTTGGGGTTGGAAATTGCCGGCTACGGCAAATAAACTTATTGCGGTTTCAAAAACGCTTTGCGTCTGCGCCGTTTTGTGGTACAATGATTTTACAACCGAATAGTATCCGCGGGTTGTACGGGTCAGCAAACTTTGCCTGAAAAAGTCATGCCGCACATTTATGGGGGAACAACGTGAAAATCGTTGACAGTCCCGCTACGGTAAGCAAAACTTTTTTGTTTTGCAAGTCCGAATGCCCGACCGCGGGTGGCCACTCGATTCCGGAGTGGCTTGCAAGCATATCTTCGATGCAAAGAGCCGTGCTTACTTTTGCCGCGCAAATAATGCCGCGGTAAAGTTTTGTGTCGCCTTTTTGTAAAAACGGCGGCATTTTTTTGTCCTTTGCGCCGAAGTACGGTTGAAAATACAAAATTGTGCGTCCGTTTGCTTGCCGCGCGCAAAAGGAGAAGAAAAATGAAAAACGCAAAAAGACTGTCGGCGTGGATTCTGGTTGTCGCATTGGTTGTTTCGCTTAGCGTGTTTGCCGCTTGTACGGACAAACCGCAAAAGATAACTTTGGAAAACCTCCAATTGCCCGATTTATCCGAAAAAGAAATGGTCGTAGTGGAAAAGGTGGGCGACAAGGAATACAACTATTTCATCGTTCCGCTGACGGGAGACCTGTCGGAAAAAAGCACCTTGTTGGACGTCTTGAATTATATCGAGACTAACTTCGACGTGACCTTCGATCAAACCGACGGCTGGATAAACAAATTTGACAAACTTGCCAACGATCAAAGCAAAGGCGAATACGTATTTCTATATACGTCGGTAGCGCAGGACTTTGCGCAGGACGCTTACGTTCAGGAATACGATTGCGACGGCGTTACCGTAAAAACCAGCAACTTCGGTTGTGCGGAAATGCACTTGGAATACGGCTGCGTAATTTATATCACTTTGATCACTTACGGAGCATAGGCTTCTTAAATCAGATTATTTGTCAAAATGAAACCTAAGAACAAAAACATAACAAAAAACGTAACTTTGCGCGTGTGCGTCACCGCTATGTTTGCCGCGCTGCTTGTCGGCGGCAAAGAAGCACTTGCCGCACTTCCCAACGTGGAAGTAGTTACGCTATTTACCGCCGTTTGCGCGTACACTTGGGGACTTGCGGTGGCTGTGCCGGCGGTGTTTGCGTTTATTGCCGTGGACGTCACCGTGTGGGGGTTTAATACTTGGGTCATATCTTACGTCGTACATTGGAACGTCGTTGCGGTAGTGTTTTGGGCGTTTTCCTTTTGGCGCATTGGCGGCGTGCGTTTCAAGGCGGTGTTTGCCGCGTTGTTTGCTACGGTGCTGACGGTGCTTTTCGGCGTGCTGACGACTGCGGTGGATACTACGATCGGTTACGTCGGCGGCAAAGGATTTTTCTTGGATTTTTCTGAGTTCGGCCGTCGTTTTGCCGCATTGTATCTTGCGGGAGTCTCGTTTTTTGTAACGCACGTGGTATCCAATATGCTTATTTTTGCCGTCGCCTTCGTTCCGCTTACTGCGCTTAACGCCAAAACAAAATTGCGTATGTTTCCGCAAACTGCGAATTTCGCTTCGCAAACCGACAAAAAACCCGAAGGCGTACCTTTGCAATGTGACGACACGGAGGTTGAAGGCGAAGGCTGTAAGTGCGACGGGGAATAACGCAGTAGCCTTTGCGACAAAAATTTGTTTGCAAAATTGACAAAAATAAAGTATTGCTCTATACTGTAACCGCAGTCTTGCTTAAAGGCCGCGGTTATGTACGTTTTGCGGCAAAATCAGTAATTTCGCCGCTGATTTCTATCAGTATTGCAAAAAAAGGAGCAACTTTATGGCAGATAAACAGTTTGTAAAAGAAATTGCCGATATGAGCGTCGATTTCCCTCAATGGTACACCGACGTGGTGCTTAAAACCCAACTTGTAGACTACGGTCCGGTCAAAGGCACGATGGTCATTCGTCCCTACGGCTACGCTATTTGGGAAAATATTCAGCGCGAGTTGGACGCCCGTTTCAAAGCTACCGGACACCAAAACGCCTATTTTCCCATGCTTATTCCGCAAAGCCTTTTGAACAAGGAGGCGGAACACGTAGAGGGGTTTGCTCCCGAGGTTGCAATCGTCAACGTCGCCGGCGGAGAAAAACTGGCGGAGCCCATAGTTATCCGTCCTACCAGCGAAACGATAATTTGCAGTATGTATTCCAAGTGGATAAACAGTTACCGCGATTTGCCTTTGAAACTTAACCAATGGGCGAACGTGGTGCGGTGGGAAAAAACGACGCGTCCTTTTTTGAGAACAAGCGAGTTTTTGTGGCAAGAAGGACATACGATCCACGCTACGCGCGAAGAAAGCGTCAAAGAAACGCTGGATATGCTTGAACTTTACCACGATTTTGCGCGCGACGTATTGGCTATGCCTACTTTTGTCGGACAAAAGAGCGAAAAGGAAAAGTTTGCCGGAGCAGAGGCTACCTACGGTATGGAAGCCATGATGTTGGACGGCAAAAGTCTGCAAGCGGGCACTACGCATCACTTCGGTCAAAAGTTCAGCAAGGCTTACGGTATCAAGTTTTTGGATAAGGACAATACTGAAAAATACGTTTGGCAATCCAGTTGGGGAGTTTCTACCCGTCTTATCGGCGGGCTTATCATGGCTCACGGCGATCAACGCGGATTGGTGTTGCCTCCAAAGGTTGCGCCCGTGCAGGCGGTGGTCATACCCGTTGCCGCGCATAAGGAAGGCGTTACGGAAAAAGCGATGCAAATTGCCGAATTGTTGAAGTCGGCAGGTATCCGCACGCAGTTGGACGATAGAGACCAATCGCCGGGCTGGAAGTTTAACGAGTGGGAAATGAAGGGCGTGCCGGTACGTATCGAGGTCGGTCCGCGCGATATAGAAAACGGCGTCGCTACGGTTGCAAGGAGAGACACTTGCGACAAGTTTACTTTGGCGCTTGACGGTATAGACAAAGCCGTTTGTAAACTGCTTGACGAAATTCAATCCAATATGTATCGCAAGTCGCTTGCTTTCCGCGACAGCCACGTAAAGTTGGCGCACAATATGGAAGAACTGGGGAAAGTATTGGACGACAAATGTTTTGCCAAAGTAGTGTGGGATCAAGACCCGGCATGCGAAGCGTTGTTCAAAGAAAAGTATCAAGCAACGGTGCGAGTAATGCTCGACGAGCCTGTTTTCCAAGACGTTTGCACCTGCTGCGGCAAAAAAGGCAAAAATCTCGTCGTGGCATTGGTGGCAAGGGCATACTAGTACCTAGGCGTATGCCATAACGCTAGTTAAGATTTTGTAAATTTGGCCGGCGTAACCATAATAGGGCTTAAAGAGTAGTTTTGTTTTTGCATAAAAAAAACTTATAACAAAATAAATAAAAAAATATCGCTATACCCTTGCAAAAAGTTTGATTATTTGCAAGTTTGTGCTATAATCAATACGTATTGGGCACAAACTGCCTTTAACAAAAAAACAAAACAAATTGTATAAGGAGTAAACAATGAAAAAGATTTTGGTAATTGCACTCGCAGTTTTAATGTTGGTCGGCGCAGTTTCCGTGCTTGCCGCTTGCAGCGGCGGCGAAACCTACACGGGTTATTGCTACTATCCCAGCCCTTACGGTAACGGCGGATACGGTTGCGTTGTAGACGTCACCGTAAAAGGCGACACGATCGTTGCCGTTAAACTTTACACCGACGAAGAAGCCGCAGCTTGGGCAAAGAACAATGAAATAATGTACAATGATGCGAAAGTCGAATGGGCAGAAGGTACTCACAGAACTTCTCCTCAATGGATGGGTGAAAAAGAATTTGCAGCTTTCAAAGCGGCATATCCCGAAGAAGCCAAACAATTGGAAGACACCTATCAAGCACCTCACGGCGGCGATATCGGTTTCACTATGACCGAAGCCGGATATGAAGCATGGTTTGAAGAAATCTTTGTAGGAAAGACGGTTGCCGAGGTCAATCGTTACGCTGCATTTGCTAGCAGTAACGGTCAAGCGGTAGCCGACGACGGTCTCAAAATGACTGGCGCTACTCAATCTTCCGCTCGCGTTATTGTTGCCGTTAAAGACGCTCTTTCCAAAATCGAAGCGAAATAAGCAATCTTTGTAAAATTAGATTAAAAAGGATACGCATATGTTGCGCATCCTTTTTTGTTGCTATTTTGGAAAGACTAGTCTCGCCGTGTATTTTCTTGCCAAATCGCAGTAAAAATGGTAAAATTTTATTCTATAAAATAAATGTGCGGTGTGCCTGTGGTAAAAAAGTATATTCTTTTTGCATTACTTATAGCGTTAGTTGTTTGCGTCGTTGCTCCAATGTCTGCAGCGGCGGATTCTCCGCGCAACGATTACTATCAGCCCGCGCACAAAAACTATATGCTGCTATCCAAAGATAACGACGGAGACGGCGAGCCGGAAACGGTAATTTTTGCTAAAAAATATTTTGGACGGAGCGGAATCGACGTCCGCGTGGAAATCTATTCTTCTCCCGAGATGGATCTGTCGTTTTGGATAGGCGAAGACAGCGCCAACCTTGAACCGGAACATGTCGCCACGCGCGATAAACTTGTTTTGTTGTTCAACCACGTACACGACTACTTAACGTTGGTGGATAACTGTGCCAACACTACTTACGACGGCGTAACAAAGCAGTATTACCCGTTGGGTACCACCGAGTATTATCAGTCGGATATAAATAAATATAACCAAGCGTCTTTCGGCGACACGATAGACGTATCGAAACAAACCTACGAAATGCTGCAAATCGCGCAGGAGATGTATCTTGTAACCGACGGCAAGTTTAATCCTGCCGTGTACCGTCTTGTAGACTTGTGGGGATTTTCTTCACGACTTTACACATACGGCAACTACGGATTGCCTTACGACAGACGTTTTGACGAAAACGGTTATCCGTTGCCCGATAAGAAATATAAGGATGCTTTTTCCGAACCGGAATTTACGACTTTCGCTCCGGATAAAGTGGTGCTAAACAAAACGGGCGACGGCGACAACGCAACCTATTCCGTAACCAAAAACGTTATGCCCGTTACAGTGGACGGCGTAACGTATCAGCAGTGGTTGGATCTTGGCGGCATTGCAAAGGGTTATGCCGTCGACGGTATCAAAGAAATGTTGTCGGAAATTGGGCTTGAACGTTATTACGTAACTGCCGGCGGCAGCAGTACCGTATTCGGTTGGGAATACGACGGCGGCAATTCCGTATTGTATACGGAAAATCCGTTCGGCCAATACGCACCTCTTTTGGGATTTGAAGTAGGTAAATGCTCCGTTTCTACAAGCGGTCAATACGTGCGCAGATACGTAACGAACGGCGTAGAGTACGCTCATATTATCGACGGCGTAAGGGGCGAGCCTGCGCAAACCGGTCTAAAATCGGTAATGGTTGTCGTGCCGGAAAGCGAGGGACTGTGGGCAGGACGAGGCGACTGTCTTACTACGGCGCTTACCGTAATGGGACGGGATAAGGCTGTGGAATTTATAAACGGCTACTTGAAGGAACACAATATTCAAGTGGTTGCCGTTTACGAACCGCTAGATACCGGCGCCAACAAGCAGATTTTGTCAAACGTCGATAAGGACGATATTTCATACAAGGGTTACGGCTTTGACGACTTCAACTGGGTACTTAAAGAACAAGACGGAATTTTTGTGTACGACGGCAATGCAAAGTTCGGCGCAACGGCCAATCCGAACACGGTGATCGTAATAGTGCTTGCAAGTTTGTTCGGTGCGGCAGTCGTTGCTATCGTTGTTTATCATTTTGTGCGCGGACACAAAAAGTCGCTGCAAAACGTCAAGTCGGCGCGACGCGACAAACCGTTTAAGCCTGCCGACGTGGGTGCGTACCTTGTGGTTGCGTTGCTTGTGGCTGTGCTGTTCGCGGTGTTTTTTGCAGGAGGAGAAAGCGAAAATTGGCAAACGGTAGCGGTAACGGACGGTATAAACGGAGAGCAGCTGTTTTTGTACAATGCGGTGCGCAACGAGTACCAAATCAACAATAACAGTATCAACGGTTGGACTATCGAAGTGGAAAGCGTCGCGGACGGAATCAAAGTTACTTTCAGCCGCGAAATCGACGGCGAAAAGCATTTCAACGTTATAGGCGTAACGCGCGGAACAACGCCCTCCGTCAAGATGTTGGACAGCAAGTGCGGCCGCCGCCAAGACTGTATGCATACTTTCGGCGAAGTGACGCTGAGCGGCGGAACGATAGTGTGCAGTCCTAATAATCTAAAAGTAACTACAAGCAGATAACAGAAACGGTATGTCGCAAATAAGAGTCAAAACTCAATATTTCTCCGCCCGTCGCCTGGCGTATTTGTCGGTGCTGACAGCAATGGGACTTATTATGTTTATGGTGGAAAGTCTGTTTCCCCCGTTATTTTTGCCGGGTGCAAAAATGGGGCTTTCCAACATATTTTCCATGCTTGCTCTTTTTACGTTGGGTCCCGTTGACGCTCTGATTTTGGTGATAATACGGACGACTCTCGGCAGCGTCTTTATGGGCAATATTTCCACGCTTTTGTACAGTATGTCGGCAGGCGTGGTAAGCGTAGTAGTATCGGCGTTTTTGGTACAATTCGTCTATCCTCACGTAAGTATAGTTGCAATATCCGTAGTGTCTGCGGTAATGCACAACCTTACGCAGAACGTGGTGTTTTGCCTTGTTTCCAACACGCCGCAGATGTTTTCCTACATGCCTTGGCTGGGGCTTTTGGGCATAGTCGCAGGGCTTATCGTCGGATTTGCCGTTTGGCTTATTTTGCGCGGCGTTCCCGTCAGAATTTTTGCGTCGGTACTGGGCGTATCCGCGCAGGATCTCGCTCCTGTTTCGGCAACCGAATCGTCTGCGGAAAATAATACGGAAACAACGGGCAATGGCGGCGAAACGGACGTTTTGCGGGACGAAAACGTTTCTGCCGTGCAAACGAACGGTACGGAAGAAACGTCCGTCACAATGGAAAATACGGCTCCCGACGGGCAGGAAGAAGAATAACCGCTCAAAAATATCCCGCGCGTCTCCTATTTTGCGCGGTGCAAACGTGTTGTAAAGAAAGAATAATTTCAAACGGACGGAAATTGAAACTCGGCAATGAAAAACGTACTTATTTTCAACGATATATCCGGATTGGGCAATTGCTCTTTGGTCGCCAATTTGTCCATCTTTTCCAAATTGGGACACTACTGTATGCCGGTGGTTACGGCGACGTATTCCAGACAAACCGGATTCAAAACTTTTACTTGTCAAAAAAATGCAAGTTTGTCTGCAAGCGTTGCCGACGTTACGTCGCAGCGCGTTCCCGACGCGGTGTACGTAGGCTTTTGTGCAGATACGGTTTTACTTACGGAAATCGAAAAACAAACGGCAAAATTATCGTCCGATACGCTAAAATTTGTAGATCCCGTAATGGGCGATAACGGCGTTCTTTATCCGGTGTTCGACGCTTGTTACGTTGCTGCTATGAAATCGCTTGTCAAAGGCGCTTTCTGTATCTCTCCCAATCTTACTGAGGCTTGCTTACTCGCGGATATAGACTATAACGAATTGATTTCTTACAAAAACGAACCTGCGTTTTTAGCGCGTTGCGGTAAAGTGTTTCAAGATTTTTGCGACGTATTAGACGTGCAAAGCGCAGTAATAACGGGAGTCCAATGCGGCAACCTTTTGGGTAACGTGGTGTTGCAACGCGGCAAAAAAGTTCAATTCGTTACAAACGAGCGCATACTCGTCAACTTTTCCGGTACGGGCGATGCTTTCAGTTCCGTGCTTTTAGGGGAAATACTTTGCGGAGCGGACGTAGTCGCCGCAACGCAGATCGCCGCCAATTTCGTGTGCAAGGCGGCAAGTTTGACCGAGTGCGGGGACAGTCGTTTCGGAGTAGAGTTTTCCCGTGTTTTAGACTTGTTGTAGATTATCGTTAGTATTCGAAATTTCCGTATTCAAAGTGATTTTTTGTTGGTTGACTATTACAAATAATATAAAAGGGGCGGTTGCAAAATGCAACCGCCCCTTTGCTGAACTTTTCTTAATCCGCGTCCCCGAGCATTTCCATTTTGTCTTTTGGGGCAACGGGCTTACTGTCGCCGTGTTTGACAAAAATCATAGTCACAAAAGCCAATGCAACAAATATCGTGGCGTACGGGAACAGAACTCCCATTGTGCCCATTGCATCCATCAGCGCTCCGGAAAGTATCGGCGTTACGACTTGCGCCGCCATGCTTGCCGTGTAGTAGTAACCTGTGTATTTGCCTATGTCGTTGCCTTGCGCCAATTCTACCACCATGGGAAAGCTGTTGACGTTGATGGTGGCCCAAGCAATGCCTGCCAGTGCAAACAGTATGTACATCAACCACGAAGGCGAACTGCTGTCAATAAATATTGCACCGAAAAATGCTCCCGTCAGCATTGCTACGCCTATAAGAATGGACTTTTTTCGGCCTATTTTGCTTGCAAGCATACCTACCGGTATGTAGGATACTATCGCCGCAGCTTGCGCTATAAGCAAAGTGGTGTTGTAGTCTTTGTTCAGGACGTTTACGGCGTAAACGCTGTATTTGCTGGTAATGGCATTGTATCCTATGTACCACAAAGCGACGCTTGCCAAAATTAAAATGAGTGAAATCAGTTTGCCTTTCGGCAGCCGTTGCTTTTTCGGTTTTTTGGCGGCGCTCAACGTTTCTCCGTCGGTTTCTGCAACCGTTTTTTCGTTATCCGTATTATTTGGCGCGTCGGACGCTACGGTATCTGCAACGGAAGTTTCGTTTTCGGCATTGCCGCCGGTTGTCTCAGCATCCTCGGCCTCCTTGGCGTCCAACGCTCCTTGCAGTTCCAACATTTCCGCGTTCCACTTCTTTTCTTTTACCGTAAATATAAAGATTATCAGTGCAACTACCATTATGGCGCATACCGTTAGAACAAACCAAGTGTATTTCATCGTTTGGTTGGCAACTTTGCCGGTGCCGAACAACATTCCCAATAAAAGTACCAGTATTCCGCCGCTTGTGCCCATAAGATTGATGATGGCGTTGGCTTTGCTGCGCAACGGTTTTACAGTAACGTCCGGCATAAGCGCCACCGCAGGCGAACGGAACACCGCCATGGATACGAGAGTCATAAGTAAAACGATAATAAATATTGCCAATATCCATCCGTTTGCCGCCGTTACCGTTTTTGCAAACTGGTTTTCTGCGTCGGATACGAGCGCCGAATATGCGTTTATCGGACGCGCACCGCTCACTTCGCTGCCGTCCAAGTACTCGTATTTCGTTCCGCCGAACAAGCCGCCGCTTTCCTTTACTCTGCATACTCGGTAAGCGTCCGTTTCTTTGTCGTACGTGTAGTAGGTATCGTAAGTAAGCGTATCCTCGCCCAAGTACCATTCTCTTACAGTGCTTTGTTCGTCCGCAGTCAGTTGTTTGTAGGTTTTGCCGTAGTACACTTTTGCGGCGTAGTCTCTGACGGTATATCGGTTAAGGGCATCGCCTTTTTTTACGTCCGTTTCGTATTCGTCGGGATTTTCGATTTTTATCGGATTTGTAATGGAATTGTATTCGCGGTTTTCCACCGTGTAGTTGCTTTGCCAAAATTCTTCTTTAGTTCCTTCGGATAACTTTGCCAGTTGCGCATTGTCGGCAAACGTCAATCCTACAAAGCAAAGCACCGCGCATACGGTACCGATAAAAATAAACGGCGTGCGTTTGCCGTATTTGGTATTTTTGCGGTCGGACAAAGCGCCGAACAACGGTAACAAAAACAGCGCCAGAATATTGTCCAACGACATTATAAGCCCAGACCAAGTTTGATCCAATCCGAATTTGTTTGTCAGCATCAGCGGGATGATGGTGTCGTACGCTTGCCAGAATGCGCAAATCAAAAAGAATGCAAATCCCACAAGCAGGGTGCGTTTGTAGTTCAGTTTCATTGTCGATTTTCCTTTTTTTATTTGCGTTCGCCGTACAAAGCCGAAAAAGCGCTTTCATTCGCAAAGCGACGTTTACTACAACGCACAACACCGACGTTTACGCCGACAGACGACCGCTTGATAATATTATATCCGACATCTCTGCAAAAGTAAATATGCTTAAATCAAAAAAGCAAATGTTTGTTTTCATTTTTCATTTTTGTAAAAAATCTCCGGCACACTCGGTCAAGTAGCGGCATACAGCCGCGTATAGTATATAAAGTCTCTCCTGTAAGTTTGTGCGATACCTCAAATCCGTGCCGCGTGTACGTTTAACCTAAACACAAAAGTTTGATCAAGTTATTTAATTGCCTATACCCTGGAGGTTTAACAAATTGAAACTGAAAACAGTCAAACCTAAAAAACAGAAACAAGGAAAAAGTAAAATCCGTCGGCATTTCCCCAAGAAGTGTTTGCCCGTTGTTGCATTTGTCGTATGCGTAGCGGCGGTACTTGCGGCGGTATTGCCTTTTTTGCCGCAAAAGCCGCAGCAAACGCAGCCGCTCGGATACAAAGGCGTGTTGGAATTGTGGAACGTGGAAACTTTCGAGGGCGGATCCGGCAGTAGGTCTAGTTGGCTGACGTCGCGAGCCGCCAAGTTCGAGGCTCAAAATAAAGGCTTGTTTGTGCACGTTACTAACGTAAGCGAGGAACAGTTGCAGCAGAAGTTAGATAACGGCGAATCTTTCGATATGATATGTTTTTCCCGCGGCGTAGGCGCGCAGATTTCCGGCTTGCTGCAAAAGTACCGCGGAAGCGTAGCGGACGTATGCGACAACTTGCTTGTATCCGGACAAATAAGCGGCAGCGTGTATGCGTTGCCGCTGTATGCCGGCGTTTACTGTTTGTTTGCCCGTACAAATCAGCTTCCGCCAAACGCCGATTTGCTTTCCGTGGCGCTTTCGGCAACGTACACGCGCAAAATCGGCAAAACTACTTACGACTTGCAGCCGATAATTTGCGGATTTACGCGTAACAACAGCCCTATGTCGGCATTGGCTCTCTCCGGAGGCAAGGGCGAAGCCAACGTGTCCGAAGAAGTTACTCAATACTCGGCTTACGAAAGTTTTGTGGGAAATAAAACCGCCGTAACGCTTTTGGGTACTCAACGCGACCTGTACCGTCTCGGCAAAAAGGAGGAAATGGGCAAAATAGAAGAATTGACCTTTGCTCCGCTTACCGGATATACGGATTTAGTACAGTACTTGGGTATTTCCTCAGCTTGCGGAGACAAATCCGACAGTTGCAACGCTTTTTTGCAATACGTCGTAGGTCGTGACAGTCAGCAAAGTTTGGTAAACGTGGATATGTTTTCCGTACTTATGCAGAGTTTCTACACGGATAAGCGTTACGCTCTGTGCGAACAAGGCGTAAAAACAGCCTACGTTCCCAACGTGTTCGGGGACGGCAACGCCGTAGCAACGCAAAGGCAAACGGCCTTGGATACTTTGAGGATCAACTAATGGATGTATTATCCGGCGTGTTACGCGCAGTCAAAAAAAGAAAAATACCTTACAAAACGGATAACTCTTTCCAAAAACTTACAACTCTGTGTACCGGAGGAAAAATATTTCTTACCGTATATCCTCAGGACGTCGATCAACTGGTTTGGATTGCAAAACTGCTTAAACGCCGCAAAGTAACGCACACTTTTATCGGCAACGGCAGCAACGTTTTGGCCGGAGACTGCGATTATGACGGCGTTGCGGTGGTAACGAAAGGAGTAAATGCCATTGAGGTGGACGGACAGTACGTAACGGCGTTTTGCGGAGCAAATACGGCAAGCGTATCGGCAGAACTGGTAAAAAACGGACTTACCGGCGGCGAATTTTTGGGATGCATCCCCGCAACGGTGGGCGGCGCCGTAGTATGCAATGCAGGGTGTTTCAACCAGTGCGTTTCGCAAATCGTTGCGAGTGCAGACGTTTTGTACAGGGGACGTAGAAAGACGTTTGCTGCCGCTCAGTGCAAATTCGGCAAACGCACAAGCGCGTTCAAAAATAACCCCGACTACTTGGTTCTTTCCGTAACTATGCGTTTTCCGCGCGCGTCCGCCGCGCAGGTGCGCCAAACGCTATCCGATATGCGCAAAAAGAAGGCGGAAACCCAACCGCTCGGTGCAAAAAGCGCGGGCTGCGTTTTGTTTGACGACAAGGTGTCCGTTTCCAAACTTATTGATCAAGCGGGACTTAAAGGCTTTGTTATAGGCGGCGCGCAAGTGTCCGAAAAACACGCGGGTTTTGTAATTAACCTTGACAAAGCCACCTCAACGGATATATACTTATTGATAGAGTTTGTCAAAAACGTATTGAGGGAAAAGTTCGGCGTAAACCCTCAAACGGAACTGTGTCTCGTCAATATGGACGCAGTCTGCAACTAGCGTTTTGGCAAAAACGCCCTATTGCAAACGCACTATAATACGCGCAAGCGGGCAGTGACAAAATGTCGTTTTCTCAAAGCGTCAAAGAAGAAATCTTAAAAAACGTCAAAAAAGTAAAGGGTTGTTGCGCAACCTCTTTTTTGACTGCCGTGATAAAAAGCATAGGGTTGCTTTCGTTGGAAAACAACGCATTTCGATTTGACGTAGAAAGCGACAATTTGGAATTGTTGGAGTTTTGCGCTTTTCTCGCCAAAAACTATTTGGACGAGGACGGCGAGATCGTCGGCTACCGTCAAAAAAATAAGTCCGTCGGAAACAACGTAAAGTACGCGCTTAAGTTCGGCAAAGAGATAGGCAAAAAACTCGGGCTTATCGACGCCTACGGTTCATTCGCCGGAGGAGGGAAAGTTTCGTCAAACTTGGACGAGCCGTGTTGCAGGCGCACGTTTTTGCAGGCGTTGTTTTTGTCCGCGGGGTCGGTGACCGTACCCCGATCCGAAGGAGATTTGCTTACGGAGAGCGCGCACGGTAATTACCACTTGGAAATCCGCTTTTCCAATGCGGACTTTGCGGAGTTTGTCAAAAATACATTTGCGGAGATAGACTTCAAACAAATAGCTCGTAAAAATTGCGTCGTGCTGTATTTGAAGGAAAGCGCAAAAATAGCCGATTTCTTTGTTACGGTGGATGCGGTCAACGCCAAGTTTACCGTGGAAAATATAATTATCGGACGGAGTTTCCGCAACACTGCAAACCGACAGCGCAATTGCATAGACAGCAATATCGAAAAATCGGTAGTCGCAGGAAGCAAACAGTTGGAAGCCATAAAATATATCCGGTCTATGGGTATGTTCGACGCATTGCCTCAACAGCTAAAAGACGTAGCCGTCGCGCGCGAGCAAAATCCCGACGCAAATTTGGCGGAACTTGCCGCAGTTCTCAATATATCCAAAAGCGGAGTAAACCACCGTTTGGCAAGGTTGGTAGAATTACAGGAGAAGAAATGAAACCTTTCGTACATTTACATTTACATACGGAATACAGTTTGCTGGACGGCGCCACAAGAATAGACGATTTGTTGGAGCGTTGCGTCAAGTACAATATGCCCGCAGTAGCCGTTACCGACCACGGCAATATGTATTGCGCTTGGAAATTTATGAAAGCCGCCGCAAAAATCAATCAAGATAAGGACGGCAATTTCGTTCAGAAGGTCAAACCCATTATAGGGTGCGAGTTTTATATGTGCGAGGACTTGCACAACGTCGGTTTTGAAAATAAGGAGTATTTTCACCTTATATTGCTTGCCAAAAACAATACCGGTTACTACAACCTTTGCAAGTTGAATTCCATCGCTTTTGTGGACGGTTTCTATTACAAACCCCGTATCGACTTCGAAACGCTAGAAAAGCATTCCGAAGGGCTTATTTGTCTGTCTGCTTGCATAGCGGGACAATTGCCGCGTCTTTTCCTTGCCGATCGTCCGGATGAAGCTAGGGAACTTGCCATCAAATACAAGCAACTTTTCGGCGAAGATTACTATATAGAGATTCAACGCCACGGCATAGAGGACGAGGACGCGGTCATGCCGCAGCTCGTTGAATTGGCGCGCGAACTTAATATCAAAATCGTCGTTACCAACGACGTGCATTATCTCAACAAAGAGGATGCCGAAATTCAGGATATCATGATGTGCGTGCAAATGGGCAAGTACTACGACGACACGGACAGAATGAAGTTTCAAGGCGAAGAATTCTATCTCAAAACATACGACGAAATGGCGGAACTCTTTCCCAATTTGCCGGACGCGATGGAAACAACGTTGGAAATTGCGGAAAAGTGCAACGTGGATTTCGGCAGAGAAAAACTGCTTCCTCTCTACACTCCGCCGGACGGCATGGATTCTCCCGCATATTTGCGTTACCTTTTGGAAAAGGGTTTGAAGGAAAAATATCCCGATTGTACTCAGGAAATACGCGACCGTATCGAGTACGAGTACGGCGTAATTTGCAGTATGGGTTTTGTGGATTACTATCTTATCGTTTGGGACTTTATCAACTACGCCAAAACCAACGGGATCCCGGTAGGTCCGGGGCGCGGCAGCGGCGCCGGCAGCGTTATAGCGTATCTTATCGGTATAACGGAGGTAGAGCCGTTCCGCTACAATTTGATGTTCGAGCGTTTTCTCAATCCGCAACGCAAATCCATGCCGGATTTCGACGTAGACTTTTGCATGGACAGACGCGGCGAAGTTATCGACTACGTGCACGAAAAATACGGCAACGACAACGTATGCCAAATAGTAACTTTCGGCACTATGGCGGCCAAAAACGCCATCAGAGACGTCGCGCGCGTTTTGCGTTTGCCAATTTCCGAATCTAACCGTTTGGCAAAAATGGTGCCTGATAACTTCAAGTTTACTTTGCGCCATTTGTTGGGTTTTGCCAAGTACAAAAAGGCGGAAGACGCGTACGTATCGGAGGAGTTGAAACAGGCCTATAACGATCCGGCCACCCACAAGGTGATAGACATAGCGATGAGAATAGAGGGTTCTCCTCGCCAAACAGGCATGCACGCGGCCGGCGTAGTTATCTGCCGCGAAAAGGTCTCCGACCACGTTCCTCTTCAAACCAACGGCGGCGCTTTGCGCAACGGCGGTATCGTCACTACCCAGTACAACATGGTGGAAGTGGAAGAACTGGGTCTTTTGAAAATGGACTTTTTGGGTCTTAGGACGCTTACCGATATCAAAAAGGCTTGCGATTACGTAAAGGAAGATCACGGAGTTACGGTGGATTTTTCCAAGGACGACTATTCCGATCCAAACGTATTCCAACTGATTTCCGGCGGAGATACGATGTGCATATTCCAGTTGGAAAGCGGCGGCATGTGCGATCTTATGCATAGGATGAAACCGGAAGGCTTGGAAGAGATCATAGCAGGTATTTCTCTGTACCGTCCCGGTCCCATGCAATACATCGGCGATTACATCGATTGCAAATTCGATAAATCAAAAATTCACTATCTGCACCCTGCAATGGAAAGCATATTGTCCGTAACCAACGGTTGTATCGTCTATCAAGAGCAGGTTATGCAGTTGGTGCAAAAGTTGGCGGGATTTTCCATGGCTCTGGCAGATAACGTACGTTACGCCATGAGTAAAAAGAAAGCCGACATGATGAAGGAACTTGGCGAACTGTTCGTGCACGGAGGAACTTGGCACAACGGCGAAAGCGTACCCGGCTGCGTCAAAAACGGCATTCCGGAAGAAACCGCTCTCAAAATTTACAAACAGTTGGACGATTTTTCACAGTACGCATTCAACAAGTCTCACGCCACATGCTACGCATATGTTACTTATCAGACGGCTTGGCTCAAAAACTACTATCCGGTAGAATTTATATGCGCGCTTTTGAACAACCGTATCAACGATATCGCGCAACTTAAAAAATATATGGAATACGCAAAGTCTCAGGGCATAGCGGTACTCCCGCCTTGCGTAAACAAAAGCCGCGACGAATTCCGCGTGGAAAACGGCGCGCTGCGTTTCGGTCTTGGAGGTATTCGCAACATCGGCGTAACGGTAGTCAAGCAAATGGTGGACGAGCGCGAAGCCAACGGTGAGTTTAAGGATATGACGGATCTGTTCGAACGTTGCTACGACTTTATCAACAAACGTATGATAGAAAATCTCATCAAGGGCGGAGCTTTTGATTGTTTCAACCGCACGCGCGCGGATATGTTGCAATGGTACGTGGACGAATTTAACCAAGTTACGGAAAATCGCAAACACCGCGCTACGGGGCAAATGTCCATTTTCGACATGGTGCCGGAATTGGAAACGACGGTACGCCCCGAACACGATCAGGTCAAGGAACTTCCAAAACAAGTGTTGTACAACTACGAAAACGAAGTGTTGGGTTTGTACATGACGGGTTCTCCCTTGGACGACTACGACGAAATTTCCAAAAAGTTCCGGTTCGATTTCAACATGTCGGAAACGATGGAGTACGTGCCGGACGATTCCGAAACGGGCGAAAAAGTGCGTCCTTCGCTTTCTAAGAGGTTTGTTACTACGGGCGGTATTTTGCGCGGAATACGGGTGGTCATAGGTTCGGATAACAAAAAAATGGGCTTTGCCACGTTGGAAGACAAATTTTCCTCTATAGAAGTGGCGCTGTATTCCCCCGCGTACGACAAGTACAAAAACCTGTTTGCCGAAGACAGTTTCGTTGTGGTCAAGGGCAGTTTGGGCGAGGGCCGCGACGGTTACAAAATTACGTTGAGGGAAATCGTAAATCCGCACGGGCAAGCCGCGGCGCCGATCGTGCAGGAGACGGCAAAACAGGCAGACAAAAACGTTACTTTGTGGCTTAGAATGGACGAGCGCGACGACGAAAAATACGAACGCGTGCTTGCCGTGTTGCGTCAGTACGAAGGCGACGTTCCCGTCAAATTCAAAATAGAGGGCAAGGCGTACTCGTTGGAACGCACGGTTCGCCGTTGCAGCGGTATAGAATACGAACTTGGCATGCTTTTGGGTAATGAAAACGTCGTATTCTTTGAAAAGTAACCGCTCGGGCTAATTCTGTTTGAGGTATGCGTTCACTTGGGCATTTCGGAGTATCATTGAAGCCTAGCACTCGCTACGCTCCTGATGTCTCCAATCGGCACCGCCCTCACGCCCTATATCGTTCTCGATGTCTTCAAACCGAACACCCTCGGTCTGTGTATTTGCTTGGATATAGGTTTAATATTATTAGAAATGAGGTAGACATTATGAAACGTTTTGTAAAAGTAATGGCGGTCGTGTTGATTTTGGTGTGCGTGCTTGCAACTGCCACGGCATGTAATACCGTCGGCAGCAAAATTAGAAGGGCAGGAAAAATTGACTGTATTCAAATAGATGAAAATAATCCCATTTTGAGTGTAGAACATTATATCACAGATAAGGACACGATTGACGCGGCATTAAACGAATTGAAGAATATTCGTCTCGAACGTTTTGATGATTACGACGAAGACTTTTTTAACTGGCACTATGCAAGTGTCGACTCAAGACCGAATTTCACATTCGTTTACTTATATAATTTGGGGAATGGCGGTTACTTGGGTTATTCGTTAGCACTAGCGGAAGACGGTACCGTTTATTTTATCCATGAAGTATTGGAGGATAACCACTTCCGTATTAAGGAAGTTTTCCGTTCCAAACCGGACTCCATAGATACCGATGAGTTTTTGAAAAAGTATCGGTAGTGATATGTGATTTAAGACGTATTTAACAAATGAGGAATATTTTATGAAAGTAATAAGAAAGAGTTTGCTTGTTTTGTTGGCTGTTTTCGTATTGCTAGTGAGTGCTATCGTTGGTTTTACTCAAACGGCATATGCGGAAACTGATGAATCCCAAATTGATTCACAACAAGTGTTTAGTTCATTTTCGATAGAAAGCAATTAGCTATCACGATCGAGAAGTAAACATAACCTTGCAGGAAAGTGGGTATATTGTGATGATGCTAATATTACAGCAGAGACGGGAGCAGTGTGTGAGGCTCTAAAAGTATTGGAAGACTGGACATCATCAGAAGTAAAAGACAATAATTCATATGGAGACAGTCAGTTTCCATCTGCGACGAGACTTTATACTTCTACTATTAAGTTTAACTGTCATTCATATGCTTGGTATAGCCAAGATTGTAATACCAATGATATTTGGATTGACGATCCTACAAATTTGATAGGTGGCAATTATTACGAAACTTCCACTCCTGTCGTCGGAGACAGAATTTGTTACTATAACTCATATGGCATAAATCTACATTCCGGAATAGTGGAAGAAGTGTTGGGCGGATCTTCCAACGGAGTGTGCGGCAATTCCAATACTGTTACGATTGTTTCAAAATGGGGTGGTTGTGGGTTGTATAGACACCGCGGAGACCAATGTCCTTATCCGAATTTGACAGGGGAAAATAAGGCCGTTTCCGTCAAGTATTTCCACAAGCATTCCTATAAGTACAGTTACACGTGGAAAAACTTGCAAAAACACTATTCCTATTGCGCTTGCGGTGACTATAAAGAGCAAGGACACGTAATCAAAAAGAACGATTTCTCAGCGCTTGCGATTTCTCCAATTAAATATGAAAAGTGTTTATATTGCGGCGGAAACGCAGAAACAGGCTTTGTTTTAAGTTTGTCTACAAAATATAGTGAAAACGGCAGTTTCGTTTTGCCTAACGGCGTGCTTGTTTTGGCGGACAAAGATATACAAACATATTTCGAGGGATTTTTGAATTTCGAGTGCGATTATGATTGTCTAACGTACATTAATTAAACGTTGAATATAAGCGAATTGATTACAATACAACAATTAAAAAGTCGAGAAGTTATCTCGACTTTTTTGTTTGATTAGAATACTTGAAAGCTTTGTTGTTTTGCGATGATTAAAATCTTTCAAACTTTTGCGTTTTAGCATTGCTCTAACTTCGTCCGCCGCCTATAACGGACACGGCGTTCCAAGTACGCGGGCCTACTATGCCGTCTGCGGAGAGTCCGTTTTCCTGCTGAAATTCTACGACGGCGTTTTTAGTGCCGTTGCCGAATATTCCGTCGATCGTTCCTAGCGGATAGAGTTTGGACGTTAATTTTTCCTGTAAGTAACGCACGTACGTACCGCGGCTTCCGACGCGTAAGGTCGGGCGCGGCGGAAGTACAAGCAACGTGCGCCAAGTGTTTTGTCCCGCCACTCCGTCGGAAGTAAGACCGTTTTTGTTTTGGAAGTCGACAAGGGCCGTAAGCGTACCGTTGCCGAATATCCCGTCCACAGTAATATTGTAACCGTTTTGCCGTAGCATAAATTGCAGTAAATATACGAAATTACCTTTCGCACCGTAGCGTATCGTAGGGTAGTTTGCCAATTCGCGCGTCACGTATCTTTCTCCCAAAAATTCGCAAACGCCGCGGCAGCATTCTTCACCTACTTCCGTTTGATAGTCAGGGTCAATCATCATTTTGGCTTCGGCAAGGTTGGTCATAAACCCGGGCTCTACAAGCGCCGACGTGCAGTTGACGCTTTCCAATACTCCAACGTCGGTCAATGCCGAAACTCCGCGTCCTACTTGATTTGTTCCGTTTACCAATTGTTCGTACAATTCCTCGGCAAGCGCGCGGCTTTGGCGAGCCTTGACGTTGCGAGTAGAATAAAAAGAACTTATACCTCTGGCGGAGTTGAAACTGTTTCCGCTGCCGAAGGCATTGTATCCAAACGTTACAAGTAAAGTCAGGTTTTGGCGGTTGATGCGGGTTACGCGCGTAGAAATACTTGTGTCCGTCAATTCCGGTTTTACGTCGTACACGGCAAAACCGCAGCGCAGACAGGCCTCTAAAAATCTGTTTTTTGCCGGACGGTTAAATTCGTTTTCGTAAAAAGGACGGTTAAGGTAGGGCATTGTCGGCGTTCTCTTTCCGGCTGTAAACGGGTTTTGCCCGTGCTCGTCGTTCGCTCCGATGTAGTATGTAGCCAAATTTCGTCTCCTTAAATATTTTGTTTGTTTTAGCTTGTTTCAGCAGGCGTACGCATTGCGGCAACGCCGAAAAAATTGCAACAAAAAAGCGTTACATAATATGCAACGCCGTTTTTACGTGTTACTTGTTTTTTTACATCAAAGGTCTAAGTACGCTGCCGAAAGCGCAGACCAATTTTTCCCAAAGTTTAAGTTTGGGGGGAGTATTTTGTCTTTCGCTTTGGGAAAGAGTTTCCGCAATATCCAAATACAGTTCGCGCACGGCGTCCGTTTCGTACATATATACGCCGCATTCGTAGTGGTGTACAAAACTGCGGTAGTCCAGATTTATGGTGCCTACTACGCCTGCAGTGCCGTCTGCTACGATACTTTTTGCGTGGACGAAACCTCTGCTGAATTTGTAAACGCGTACGCCCGCGTTCATCAGTTTTTTGCAACTTTGTTTGGTCATTGCGTACACCGTCTTTTTGTCTGGTACTGCCGGTATCAGTATGTTGACCGTTACGCCGCGTTGGGCGGCTCTGCGCAAAGATTCGCAAAAGGCTTCGTCTACTATAAGATACGGCGTTGTGATATACAGGTCGTGCACGGCTTGGTCGATCAGGTTGAGATAGACGTTTTTGCCTATTTGTTCTTGGTATATCGGTCTCGGTCCGTCGCCAAACGGCGCAACTACTCCTTTGGTTTTTGAACGGTTGTTTTCTTCCGTAGTATCCGTACGCTCGGTTTGTTCTTCCTGAGTTAGTTCGTTTGCCGTGTGTTCGGGCAATATCGGTTCTGTCAGGACGGCTTCGCGTTCCGACCGTTCGTCATTTATCTCTGCGGAAACCGTGTCTTCAAAAAGATATTTGTCAAAGTTTTCCGTGCGTTTTGTTGCCATGCCGAACATTTGCAAAAACATTGTCGTAAGCGTAGACACCGCGTTTCCGCACAGTTTTACTCCGCTGTCTTTCCAGTAGCCGTAAGGGTGCGTGCGGTTGATGTATTCGTCGGCAAGGTTAAGTCCGCTCATATATCCGACTTTGCCGTCGATAACGGTAATTTTGCGGTGGTCGCGGTTGTTGTAAACGGCGGATACGAAAGGTTTTAGTTTTGCAAAACGCACGCAACGTATGCCCGTTTTGTTGATTTTTCTGCAAAATGTGCGTTTGACTTTTGTCAGACTGCCAAAGTCGTCGTACATCAGCCTTACTTCTACGCCCTCGGCGACCTTTCGCTTTAATACTTCCCAAATGGAGTCGAACATCTTGCCGCGCTCTACGATAAAGTATTCCAAAAAAATGAATCTTTGCGCTTTTTCCAATTCTACAAGATAGTCGTCGAAAAAATATTCTCCGCAACCGAAATATTGCGTGTCGGTATCGGTAAATGCCGGCGCTCCCATCGCCCGCAAATAACTGAGTTGTCCTAAATATTTGGGCGGCGCTTCGGGATTTTTTTCCGCTAACTTCAATTGCGGTAATTTTCTGAACATTTTGCGTTCTGCGCGGGACGCGTAGTTGTGCGAAAAGAAAAAGTATATGACGCTGCCCGTAAGCGGGAATAAAGCTACGAGTATGGACCAAGGTAATTTTGCGTCGGCGCTCATATCCCGATTAAAAATTGTCAGCAATACAAATACGGACAGTACGGCGGTTATAATATTGATTACGCGAAAGTATTCGCTGTAATATACGGCCACGGCGATAAACGCCGCCACTTGCAAAGCGATGGCCAAAAAAATTACGGTAAAACGGCTGAAAACAAACCGAAACAGTTTTCGCAATGGCGTTTCTCCTTTTTTGTTTCTTACAAAATAATACAAAAAAACAAAAGTTTTTGCAACCACGTGTTTTCAAGTTTTTTGTAAAAACGGATTTTGCGCGCTTTTTTTGCAATACGGTTTGTCGCAAAGAAAAAAGCAATACGGGTTTTGGGCAAAAAATTGACAAAAACTCGGCGATGGCGTATTATTAAATAACGATGAACGAAAAAGATAATATTTATACTTTGGGCATCGAAAGTTCCTGCGACGAAACGGCTGCGGCAGTGGTCAAAAACGGGCGTGAAATTTTGTCCGACGTGGTGCTTTCGCAAATAGATATACATAAAATTTACGGAGGCGTTGTTCCGGAAATTGCCAGTCGCAATCATATCAAAGTTGTGGACAAGGTTGTCAAAGAAGCGCTTTCTCGGGCAAAAATGACGTTGGACGACTTGGACGCCGTGGCCGTTACATACGGCGCCGGGCTTGTGGGAGCCCTGCTTGTGGGCGTGTCGTTTGCCAAGGGGCTTTGTCAGGCAAGCGGTTTACCGCTTATTGCCGTCAATCACGTAGAGGGGCATATCTGCGCAAACTACCTTACCTATCCGGACTTAAAGCCGCCGTATATGTGCTTGCTTGCAAGCGGAGGTCACACCTCTATAGTGCAGGTGGAAGATTACGACAAGTATACGGTGTTGCGTTCTACCGTTGACGATGCAGTCGGAGAGGCTTTCGACAAGGTTGCGCGCGTGTTGGGTTTGCCGTATCCCGGGGGACCTCAAATAGACAAACTCGCGCAAAACGGCAAGGCGATTTATCCGTTCCATTCCGTAGTGGTTTCCAACGGTAATTTCAGTTACAGCGGGCTTAAAACCGCGGTCATAAACGTAGTGCACAACGCTACGCAAAGGAGCGAAGAACTATCTAAGGCGGATATTGCCGCAAGTTTCAATAAGTGTGCCGTCGACGGAATAGTAGACGCTTTGATAGAGGAAACGAATAAAAGCCGTCTCAAAACCGTCGCCGTAGCAGGCGGCGTCGGCGCAAACAGTTACCTGCGCGCAAGGCTTGCGGAGTTGGAGCAATCGGGCTTTCGCGTTTGTTTGCCAAAACTTTCTTTGTGCGGAGACAACGCTGCGATGATAGCTTCTCGCGGCTACTATATGTACAAAAACGGAGAGTTTGCAGATTTGTCGCTAAACGCTTGTCCCACCTTGAAACTGCGAGGAGAAAAACCCAAACGCTAGCCTGCGGACGCAAACAAATTTACTTTGGAGCACCTAATGAGTAAACGTACAACAAAAAAACAGCAAATCGAACGTATTCAGGCGGACATAAACCAAGGTCTGTCACAAGAGGACGTCAAACGACGCGTTGCCGCCAAAATGACAAACCGCGTCAAAAAAGTGGTGGGCAAAAGTTACTTGCAGATATTTATGTCCAACATTTTTACGTTTTTCAACGCTATAGGTTTGTTTATATTTTTTATTATGATTTTGGTGGAAAGTCCTGCAAACGCGTTGGGTATAGTGATAGTGTTGGCAAATACCGCAATAGGGATCTTTCAGGAGATCCGCAGTAAGCTTGCCGTAGAAAAGTTGTCCATCGTCAGCGAGCCTACTGTTACGGTAGTGCGCGACGGCGTGGAACAAACCATCGCTACGCGCGACATCGTTTTGGACGACGTTTTGTTGTTGTCCGCCGGCAAGCAGGTGTGTACCGATTGTTCCGTCATCATAGGCGAGGTGGAAGTAAACGAATCTATGCTTACCGGAGAAAGTGACGCCGTCAAAAAAAAGGCGGGCGATACGCTGTACTCCGGAAGTTACGTAATTTCCGGCAATTGTACGGTGCGTTGCGAAAAGGTAGGCAAGGATAATTACGTTCAGCAACTTTCCGCTCGCGTCAAGAAAGCCAAAATGCCGGACAGCCAACTTATGAAGGGTATTCGCCGAATAATCAAATTTTTGGCTGTTATTATCGTTCCTTTGGGCATTGCAACTTTCTTTTGCAGCACTCAAATAAAAGACCTTATCGGTATGGACGGAGTAAACGTTTGGAATGCATACTGGTCGCGCTCGCCCGAAAAACTGCTTATTGCCGGCGAGCAAATGACCGTACGGCAAGGCGTCAACCAAGCGCTTATTTCCATGAGCGGCTCTATGCTAGGTATGGTACCGAGCGGCATGGTGCTTTTAACCAGCGTTGCGTTGGCTGTCGCCGCGCTTAAACTTGCCCGCAAAAAAGTTTTGGTTCGCGAATTGCCCTGTATAGAAATGCTTGCCCGCGTGGACACTTTGTGTCTGGACAAAACCGGCACGATAACGGACGGCAGTATGACCGTTCAGCAGATAATTCCCTTGGGCGGTTTTACGGAGGATCAGATAAAGCGTTGTATAGCCGGCGTCGTCAGCGCAACCGGCGACGACAACATGACTGCTCTTGCTATCAAAAATTACACCGAGGGCACGGAAGTTCCCGATTCGTCGGCTCACGTTCCCTTTTCCTCCGCGCGCAAGTATTCCGCCGCAACTTTGACAGGTTTCGGCACTGTGGCGTTGGGCGCTGCGGAATTTATGTTCAAAAAAACGGACAAATCTTTCAATGCGCAGTGCACCAAACTTCTTAAACAGGGTTTGCGTGTTTTGGCGGTAGGTCACACTAAAAAAGCAATAAAGGGGGACGCCGTAGAAGGACTTTCTCCCGCCGCAATAGTAGTATTGCAAGATACTATACGTCCGGACGCTCCGGAAATTATCGGTTGGTTCCGCGACAACAACGTGGACGTCAAAGTTATCTCCGGAGATAATCCTTTGTCCGTTTCCGTAATCGCTCAAAGCGTAGGCGTAAAAGACGCCGACAAGTACGTTTCTCTGGACGGAATGACGGACGAAGAAGTTATGGAAGCCGCAAACAAATATACTGTGTTTGGACGCGTAACTCCCGAGCAGAAGGCATTGTTGGTCAAATCTATGAAGCAAGCCGGACGTACCGTCGCAATGACTGGCGACGGAGTAAACGACATTTTGGCAATGCGCGAAAGCGATTGCGCCATTTCCGTCGGCTGCGGGACCGATGCGGCGAAAACCGTTGCCAATCTTGTGCTAATGGACAACAAGTTCAGTCAAATGCCGAAAGTCGTTGCGGAAGGTCGCCAAGTGGTCAACAATATTCAAAACAGTTCGTCGCTGTTTTTGATGAAGACCTGTATGGTTATGCTTACCACGATTTTGTGTTTGTGTATGCAGGTCAACTATCCCTTTGCGCCCAACCAACTGTACACATTCGAGTTCTTTATCGACGGCATACCGTCATTCTTCCTGGCGCTAAAACCCAACCACAATTTGATAAAGGGCAAGTTCCTTACAAATACGCTTAAAAGCACTTTACCCAGCGGGTTGGCGATGTTTTTATCAATTGCCATGACTTACGCTTTTGCAGGCGTGTTGGGACTGGGACTCAGTTCCGACCAATTATCCTCCGTTGCTATGTTCTCTATGACGGCAACCGGCGTTGTGGCTTTGCTTATTTTGCTGTTCCCCTACGACAAAATAAATATCGGCATAGGACTGTTCGGTTCGTTGGGGGCGGTGGCAAGTTTCTGGATTTTGCCATGGATGTTCGATTTAATGTACAAAATCGGTCTAAGCAAAAATCCTCCCGAGCCGATGTTTGTGACGGATATTGGCGGTTACTCTATTTTGTTTATTGCATTGAACGCCGTTGTTATGGGCGGTATAATCGTCGGACTGAAATTTTTGGTGCGGTATATCGACAAACGCATGGAAAAGAAAACTGCATTGTCGCAACAGCCGCCGCAAGAAGCGTAAACCTACACGGAGAAAGAAAATGACAGACTATTTGGAATACTACAAACGGCAGCGTAAAACCATGCTTGCCGTCAGATACGCGCAATATTTGTGCGGTTGGGACATGAACACCGATGCCGCGGAAGGCAGTATAGAGGCAAATTCCGAACAAGTCGGTACGTTTGCGGAATGGAGTTATCAACTTATCTCCGAACCGAAATTTGTAGAGGCTGTGCGTAAATTGACCGCTTGCGGCGAACAACTGGATGAAACGATGCGCCACGAAATAGAGGTCGTTCAAAAGAGCATCGAGGATACCCGCAAAATACCGCAGGAAGAATATTCGGCATTTTCGCAACTAACCGCCAAGGCGTATCCTGTGTACGTGCAAGCCAAGAGAGAAAACAATTTCGAACTGTTCCGTCCCTATCTTGAACAAATCGTCGATTATAACCGCAAACTTACCGTGTGGCTGCAAACGGATACCGTAAAAGGGTACGACGTATTGTTGGACAGGTTCGAACCTCACTACGGCGCTAAACAGTACGACGAGTTCTTTGCGATTATTAAAGAAAAACTGGTACCGCTCATTCGCAATGTTACCGCGTATAAAACGCAAACGCCCTCATGGGCAAAGGAACGCTACCCGAAAGAGGAACAGCGCATGTTTTGCGAATATTTGCGCGACGTGATGTGCTTTGACAAATCCCGCGGCATAATGAAGGAAAGCGAACATCCTTTTACCGACGGATACGGCACCGACGACGTAAGGATAACAAATCATTACTACGAGGATTGCGTAGAATCGGCGATATTTTCCGCCATACACGAAACGGGTCACGCCTTGTACGAGCAACAGTGCGACCCTAGACTCAACGGCACGTTTTGCAGCGGCGGCGCAAGTTTGGGTATGCACGAAAGCCAATCTCGTTTTTACGAAAATATGATAGGGCGCAGCGCCGCCTTTTGGCATGTACATTTCCCGCGCTTGCAACAACAGTTTCCAAAGCAGTTACAAAACGTTACTGCGGAAGAGTTTTGCGCGTATATCAACCGCGCGGAATGCAGTTTTGTTCGTACAGAAGCCGACGAACTTACCTACCCGCTGCACGTAATGCTGCGGTACGAAATAGAAAAGGAGCTTATCGGCGGGAGTTTGCAAGTGAAGGATTTGCCAAAGTATTGGAATGAAAAATTTGCCGAATACTTCGGTATAACGCCGCCGACGGATACGCTGGGCGTATTGCAGGACGTGCATTGGGCGGGCGGAGATTTCGGATATTTTCCCACATATGCGCTGGGCTCGGCAATTGCGGCACAGTTGTATGCCGCAATGAACAAAGACTTTGACGTGGCCGAAAGTTTGCAAAGCGGTACGACGAAACAAATTAACGCTTGGCTTAAAGAACACGTTCACAAGTACGGCGCAAGCAAGTATCCCGACGAAATACTGCGCTTGGCAACAGGTGAAGACTTCAAACCGGATTACTACGTGGATTATCTGACACGAAAATATTGTAAATAGACGTTACGGAGATTTTTAAGTAAAGGGCAAAACGTGTTTTTGCTCTTTTTTTGCTGTTTTGCGCCGCTGCCAAGCGCAAGTATTCGGTTACGGTTGTTTTCAATTGCTTGCAAACGCTTGCAATCCGCAGATTTTTGTATTATAATTATTCTGCCCCAAAAGGGCGCCTTGCCGCAAAGGTACCAGTTGCGGCCAATAAGACCACAAGGAGGTAAATACAGTATGAACAACTATGAAATGTTGTACATTATCGACAACGACTTGAGCGACGAAGCCAAGGAAGCGACCATGGCGAAAATCTCCGCAGTCATCACCGATAATGGCGGAACAGTCGACAACGTAGACAAGTGGGGTACAAAGCGTCTTGCTTACCCTATCAACTACAAGTCGGAAGGTTACTACGTTTTGGTAAACTTCTCCGCTGCGGCAACCTTGCCTAGCGAACTGGAACGCGTGTTGCGCATCACCGACGCCGTAATCCGCTTTACAGTTATCAAAAAGTAAGGAGCATACAAATGAACAAAGTATTTTTGATCGGTAGACTCACACAGGATCCTACCGCGTCTACAATTGCGTCCGGTCACTCCTATTGCAGATTTTCCATCGCGGTCAACCGTCCGTATTCTCGCGACGGCGAAAACAGAGCGGATTTTATCAATATCGTCACTTGGGACAATCTCGCTCAAAACTGCGTCAAATATCTGGAAAAAGGCAGCCAAGTTGCAGTTGTAGGCAGCATTCAAACGGGCAGTTACGAGCGCGACGGCGTCAAACGCCAGACTTTCGATATCCGCGCCGACCAAGTGGAATTCTTGTCTCGCAGCGGCGGAAACCAAGGCGGAGCAAGCGCACCCGCGCCCTCGCAGGAAGTCGATACGTTGAAAGAAGTCAACGACGCAGACGACGATATGCCTTTCTAATTTAAGGAGAACTAATCATGGAAAACAAAGAATTCAAAAAATCGGGCAGAAGACCCGCTCGCAGAAAAGTTTGCAACTTTTGCGTGGAAAAAACCGAAGTTATCGACTACAAAGACGTGGCAAAACTCAAAAAGTATCTTACGGAAAGCGGCAAGATTTTGCCCCGCCGTATGACAGGCGTTTGTGCTCGTCACCAAAGAGAACTTGCCGTAGCGATCAAACGCGCTCGCCAAATGGCTTTGTTGCCGTACGTTGCCGACTAGTCGCATAACTGTAAAGATACAACCTCGATTAGTGCGAAGTGTACAAAACTAACTATCGCGTCGGGCGGCGAACTTTACAGACGGAACAAACTAACAATCTTAAAGACCTTGTGTAAAAGCAGGGTCTTTTTTATTATATATAGACCCAAAGTCGCACATTGAGCCCACAATAGACGAATTTCGGTGTACGTTCCCCCGACTTCGCGGCATAATAACAATCGGGGCGGGTGAAACGAACTTTGACGGAAGTGATGATAAAAATTGTATCAAACGTACAAATCGGACTCGTACTGCGATATAACAAGCAAATAGTTCAACTAAAATATCCCTCGCGGTAAACCGCACTTCCCCACAGGGAATAAAAAAACTAATTTTATGAGAGTTGCACATTCAAACGGGGCAATGCGGTACTCACTATCAAGTGAGTACCGTATTTTATTGCTAAGCGGCAAGAAAAGTGATATGATATTCTTATCAACAGAACGATAAATAATAATTTAGAGGATAAAATGATTGATTTCGAAAATAGAACGATTAAGTCAGAAAGGTTGACGTATCGATTGTTGAATGAAACTGACAAAGAAGCCTTGTATGAAATTATATCCGACAAAGACGTTGCTGCACCAGCAGGATTTCTGCCCCCAAATTCAAAAGAAAAGTTTGATGTATTTTTTACGACACTAACGCAACATAATACGGGAATTGCCATTTTGAGCGGTGAAACGTTGATGGGATATATTCACGTATATCCGTATGATGATGATTTGCCCGAGTATCGTGAAAAAAAAGGCGTGAATATCGGCTTTGTCGTAGGAAAGATATATCAGAACAATGGATATGCGACAGAGACGTTGAAAACCATTACCGCTTATTTGAAGCAAAAATTTGATTTTTGTATAGCAGACCACTTTGTGGGTAATGAAGCATCAAGAAAAGTCATTGAGAAAAGCGGTTATCATTATTTTGAAACATATACTATGTTTTTTGACGAACTTGGCAAAGAAATGACTTGTTTTAGTTACGTATGCTGATAATCAGGCAAGCCTAAATGATTCCATCGAATATCTTTATCTCACTAGGTTGCAAGAAGCCTAGTTCGTTTACAAACGGATATGAGAAGAGGCGTGGTTAGAACCACGCCTTATTATTTATGCTTTGTATTGTCAACAAATCCTCTATGGAAACTACGGTTAATGACAAGGGATATTTTTTTTGTATAAATGTAAGCTTAAATTTTTTCAATTTCAAAAAATTGCGTTATCTCGGCGAACGCCGCTTTGCCAAGCCGTTGTAAAAGCAACGTTTTGGGCACTAAGCTAAAAGATTGATTTTGTTTCTTATTATATATCTTACCAGAAAGTAACAACCGACGTTGACGCCTGCGTAAAATACGATTTGTACCCACATAGTCAAGTGAATGGAAATTTCCGTCATTTTGTAATTTATGTCGGCAATGATCGTCGTATTGAGTACCGACCATAAGAATATTAATCCTACGTACAGCAATACTGAAATCAGTTTGCGGTTTTTTACCGTAAACAGTTGACCTAAAGACATAACGGCGTAGAATACCAAAAAGGACATGGGCACGGATATTATCGCACACAGAGCCGTTTCGACGAAAAACAAAGGTTCGTTGCTAGCAAAATCGCCTATTGTTTCTCCGAGAGAAGTAAATATGTCTTTTAATACAAAGACCACGTCTTCAAAGGCACCCAATAAGAATATGCAGGAGGAAAGAATGCATACGACTATGCTTGCAAACATAACGGTTATCGCCGAGATAAGTTTCGACCAAATAAGTTGGTCGGCAGTGACCGGAAGTGAAAGCGTCAGATATCCGTTGCCTGTAAACAACGACCGGTAGAAACTGCCTATTCCGAAAAAATATCCGACAAGCAGCGTCGCCATTACCGAAAACGCGTAGAACATTATCACCATGATCATAAGTCCCGTGTTGGTTGTTTCGATCATGATTCTTGCCAAAACGGCAAACAATACCATTATGATCGCCGGTACGACGGCAACGCGCATCGTGCTGCGCAGTTCGTGTTTTATCAGTTTGCCTACCATCTGAACACCTCCCGGAAAATTTCGTCCAGAGATTTACCTTCTTTTTCTTTTATTTCCTCAACAGGCGCATCCAGTGCGATCCTGCCGCGGTTTAGAAATATTGCGTGTGTCAGTATCGGTTCGATATCCGAAATAAGGTGCGTGCAAAGGAATATTGTCGAGCCTTCCGCGCGGTTGTTCATAACGGTGTCCAGTATAAAATCTCTCGCGGCCGGATCTACTCCGGCAATCGGCTCGTCCAAAATGTACAGTTCTGCGTCGCGCGACATTGTAAGGATAAGTCCCAGTTTTTCTTTTGTGCCCTTAGACAAGGATTTGATTTTTTGCTTTTTTAATATTTGCAGTCTGTTCAAAAGTGCGTCGCACTTATCCATATTGAAATCCTTGAAAAAGTCTGCGTAATATTTTACTTGTTGATCTACGGTCATCCAGTTGTACAAGTAATTTGCGTCGGGCAGATACGCCGTGATTTTTTTCGTTTCGGCGCAGGGCATTTTTCCGTTGATAAAAATTTTGCCCGAGTTGGGTTGCAGCATTCCCATTGCAAGTTTGATGAGAGTAGATTTTCCGCTTGCGTTAGGTCCTAGCAATCCTACGACTTCTCCCGGTTTGATTTTCAACGACACGTTGTCAAGCGCCGGCGTGTTTCCGTAACTTTTGAAAACACTTTCGCATTCTAAAATGTATTCTCCCATAATTTTGCTCCTTGCAAATTTATAAAACTATTATACTACGTTTAGTCGTCAAAATCAATATTTGAGGTCAAATTATAGTAATAACGAAGTTTGCGTTATTTGCTTGTCGGTAAAACAGCGGAAAAAATCCGCCTTGAGGTTTGTGTTTTTTTGTTTTTTGCATTTTTTTCGGCATACATTAATAAAAAAGTTTTTGTTAAACCCTTACTTTCAGTTTGCTTAAAGAGAAAAATAGTATATAATATATGAATATCATAGCCGTTTCGGGTTTAATTACGGAAGCAGTTTTGCAAGTTTGCAATAACAAAATTGCATCGCCGACAAAGGTATAATACCGCCTGTATTTGTGCGTAACAAATCGTTAGACGCGCATTGCGGAACGATTTTGCGGTATGATACCCTTTATTTTTAGCGCTTTACGTTTTGCTATAGGTCTTTCGTTTTCAAAATTACCCGTTTTACGCTAACGTCGGAGAGATCCGATGCCGACACTAGATATAAAAGGTGAAATAATGATAAAAAAACTTTTGAAAGGAGCAAAGGGATACGGCGTTCCGTCCATATTTACCATTGTGTTGGTAATGTTGGAAACCGCATTGGAAGTGGTATTGCCGCTTTTGATGTCCAACATACTTAACACGATGCAACTGTATGCCGCAACAGACGTAACCAAAAGCGTGCTTACAAGCAACCTTGTTTATTTGGATTTTTCTACGGGCGGGTTTGTTACCGTCGTAAAGGGCACTGCCATAATGGGATTGGCCGACGTTTTGAAAAATACCGTGCTTTCCTACGGCTTGCTTATGATAGTAAGCGCAATTTTGTCGCTTACTTTCGGCGCGCTTGCCGGCAGATTGTGTGCGGTTGCCGGCGCGGGATTTTCCAAAAATATGCGCGGTATGCTGTTTGCCAAGATCCAAGATTTTTCTTTTGCCAACGTGGACAAATTTTCCACGGCAAGCCTTGTCACGCGTTGTACGACGGACGTCAATAACGCGCAGCAAAGTTTTATGATGCTTATCCGCACGGTGGTGCGCGCACCGGCAATGCTTGTATTTTCTTGTATAATGGCGTTTATCAATCAGCCGGACATGGCTTGGGTATTTTTGGTGGCTATACCGTGCTTGGCGGCAATCATAATCGTTTTGGCTATAAAAGCGTATCCGTTGTACCGCAAGATGCTTAAAAAATACGACAAAATGAACGCCGACGTTCAAGAAGACTTGGTTGCCATTCGTGTCGTAAAAGCCTTTGTGCGGGAAGATTACGAGGAGGAAAAATACCGCAAGTCCACCGAGGAAGTACGTAAAAGCCAACTTAAAGCCGAAAAACTTATGGTGCTGATGAATCCTCTTACCAGTTGTATCTTGTACGGTACGATAGTTGCGTTGCTTATTATCGGCGGCACAGATATAATCAACGGCAAAATCCAATCCGGCACGCTCACCGCAATGATGAGTTACTGTATGCAAATACTTATGTCGGTTCTTATGATATGTTTCGTCGGCGTGCAGTTGGTCATGAGTAAAGCCTCTATCGACCGTATTTACGAAGTGTTGGACGAAGCACCTACGATTGTAGGCGCCGAAAACGATAAAACAGTTGCAAGCGGCAGTATCAAGTTCGACCACGTCAATTTTTCCTACTCCAACAATGCGGAAAACCTGACGTTGGAGGATATCGATTTGACCATCGAGTCCGGCGAGACGGTGGGCATCATCGGCGGCACGGGCGACGGCAAAAGCAGTCTTGTTCAGCTTATCCCGCGTTTTTACGACGTATTGGACGGGCAGGTTCTTGTCGACGGCGAAGACGTGCGCAATTACTCTTTGTATAACTTGCGCGAAGGCGTATCGATGGTTTTGCAAAAGAACGTGTTGTTTAGCGGCACTATCCGTGAAAACCTGCTGTGGGGCAACGAAAACGCCACGCAAGAGGAAATAGAGGCGGCGTGTAAAGCCGCTTGCGCTCACGACTTTATCACATCCTTCCCCAACGGTTACGAAACTGATTTGGGACAAGGCGGCGTAAACGTATCCGGCGGACAGAAACAACGTTTATGTATTGCAAGAGCTTTGTTGAAAAAGCCCAAAATTATGATCTTGGACGACTCTACAAGCGCCGTAGATACGGCAACCGACGCGCAGATCCGCGCAGGGCTTAAGCAGTTAGACAAAGACATGACTACTATCATCATTGCTCAGCGTATTTCCTCCGTAGAGGATTGCGACAAAATCGTGGTATTGGACGACGGCAAAATAAACGCCGTAGGCACGCATAAGCAATTGATGAAATCTTGCGCTATCTATCAGGAAGTGTACCGCTCTCAACAAAAAGGTGCGGTAGAAGGGGGTGAACAGAATGCCTAGAAACAAAGGTTTGGGCGCGCCTCGCCCCAAAAATATCAAAGGTACTTTGGGCAGATTGCTAGCCTATTTGAAACCTTACAAAGGTCGTATGGTGGCGGTATTTATTTGTATCGTCGCGTCGTCTTTTGCTAACGTTTTCGCCACCTCTTTGTTGTCGCCGCTATTAAACGGCTTGTCCGCTCACGCTGGCGACGACGTAACTCTTACGGGTATAACGGTATTGGACGATTTGGCGTTTAACCCAGCAACTAAAATACAGTATCTTTTGTGGATGGTCGGTATAATAGCCGTTATCTACGTTGTGGGTATGTTGGCAAATTATATCAGTAACAGGATATTGGTCGGCATTTCCACTTCTACAATGACAAAGATGCGTAACGATCTGTTCTCTCACATGCAGCAGTTGCCCATAAAAGTATTCGATACTACGACTCACGGCGAGCTTATGACGCGCTATACCAACGATATCGATATGATGAACGAATTTGTTGCAAGATGTTTGCCGCAGATGGTGTCCAGTTTTATAACCATTATAACGGTATTTACAATGATGTTCGTGTTGAGTTGGGAATTGTCTCTCGTCATGATCGGCATGCTACTGCTTATGCTGTTGTTGGTAAAAATTTTGGGAGGCAAATCCAAAACCAACTTTGTGGCGCAACAAACGGCAGTAGGCAAACTTAACGGATATATAGAAGAAATGACGGAAGGGCAAAAGGTCGTCAAAGCCTTCAATCACGAGGAAATTGCCAAAGCGGAGTTTGACGAAATCAACCGCCATTGGCAAACTGTATCCGCTCGCGCCAACAGTTACGCTAACGTAATGGGACCGATCATGAACAACCTGTCGCACTTTTTCTACGCGGGTATTGCCATTATCGGAGCGCTTATCGCCATTAGCCCAAGCACGGCAAATCCGTTGGCATACGTCGGTATAATCGCAGTATTTTTGATGTACATCCGCAACATTACAAACCCTATCCAGCAAATCGCTCAGCAGATTAACTTGGTATTTATGGCGGTTGCGGGCGGAGAACGCGTGTTTGCGCTGATGGATACTCCGGTAGAAGTGGACGACGGCTACGTAACGTTAGTCAACGCAGCCGTAGACGAAAAGGGAAACATAACGGAAAGCGCCGTTCGTACCGGTCGTTGGGCGTGGAAACATCCCCATCAGGAAACCGGCGAAATAACCTATACGGAACTGAAGGGCGACGTGCGTTTCGAGGACGTTACCTTCGGCTACGAGGAGGATAAAACCGTTCTTTACGACGTGTCGTTGTACGCCGAACCGGGGCAAAAAATCGCTTTCGTCGGTTCTACCGGAGCAGGTAAAACGACTATCACAAACCTGATCAACAGGTTCTACGACGTACCGGACGGAAAGATCCGTTACGACGGCATCAATATAAACAAAATAAAAAAATCGGATCTGCGTAGGTCTCTTGCCATGGTGTTGCAAGATACTCACTTGTTTACCGGTACGGTACTGGATAATATCCGCTATGGCAGACTGGACGCTACCGACGAGGAATGTATCGCCGCGGCAAAATCGGCAAACGCCCACCAGTTTATCAAACATTTGCCTGACGGCTACAATACCATGCTCACCCGCGACGGCGAAAATTTGTCACAGGGTCAGCGTCAGTTGCTTGCTATTGCCCGCGCTGCCGTAGCCGATCCTCCGGTACTAATTTTGGACGAGGCAACAAGCAGTATCGATACCCGTACCGAATGGCTTATAGAAAAGGGTATGGACGCTTTGATGGAGGGACGCACGACGTTTGTAATTGCGCACCGTCTGTCCACAGTCCGCAACAGCGATGCGATAATGGTGCTGGAACACGGCAAAATCATCGAGCGCGGAAGCCATGACGACTTGATAGAGCAAAAGGGAAAATATTATCAGTTGTATACGGGCATGTTCGAACTAAGCTAAATGTAGTCTGTGCACCCGCATCCACCTGTAAAACAACTCTACACGGGTATGTTTGAACTCAGTAAATATATGATCTAAGTAACCGTTTCAGGTTGTAAGACAACTCTGCACGGAAATGTTGGAACAGCCGTAACGCATTGTACCGTATGCATCAAGCAGTTGCTTAAAACGCGCATAGGTATGTGTCAACGTTCTGACAAATATTGACAAAAGGCAACCGCCGTCGGCGGTCGCCTTTTTAGTTGCTTTTGTGCGCCGATACTGTTTTGTAATTTGTATTTCGGCGTATTGCGTCAAAACTACGCAAATAAACTATTGTGGTTTTTTGCATTTTGTTATATACTTTACGTAATAAATACGGCGATTGCGTTAGCTAAAACAAACGGCGTCGCCGTATATTCGGCACGCGGCAGCAATTGCAAGTTTTAATGCATGTTACGCTAAACTAACGTAAAAAGGAGAACGAACAATGTTCAACGTTTTGATAGTAGAAGACGATCCCAGTACGCGTAAGTTGCTTTCGGCCGTTTTGAAAAGCAACGGTTACAACGCGTTGACTTCTGTAAACGGCTTGGATGCTCTTGACGTTTTGGAACACAATCACGTGGACTTGATGGTGATAGACGTAATGATGCCCAAAATGAACGGTTACGAATTGACCAAGACCTTGCGCGATAACGGCAGTCAAATACCGATGCTGATGCTGTCTGCAAAGCAAGCCGTTTCCGATATCAAGCAAGGATTTATTGTTGGTATCGACGATTATATGACAAAACCTTTCGATATCGACGAATTGTTGTTGCGAATAAAGGCGTTGCTTCGCCGTTCTAAGATAGCGACGGAACACAAGTTAACTATCGGCAACGTAGAGCTGGACTACAATTCTTATTCCGTTACCACTCCGAGCGGAACGGAGACTTTGCCGCAAAAAGAATTTTTGCTGTTGTTCAAATTGCTGTCGTATCCAGACGTGGTGTTTACGCGTTTGCAGTTGATGGACGAAATTTGGGGTATGGATGCCGAAAGCGACGAGCATACCGTAAACGTACACGTCAACCGTTTGCGTTCGCGGTTTATGGATACGCCCGATTTTGAGATTGTAACGATAAGAGGGCTAGGTTACAAGGCGGTGAGACACGATGAATAAACGCGCGAACAAAACCAATAACGCTTCCGGCGGCAAAAAACAACACAATATTTTCAACCGTATCACTTTGATAGTCATTTTGGGTTTGTTTGTGTTGTTAGTTATTTCTATGCTTATTACGGCCGGCGTAACGGCGTTGATTGCACGCTATTGGCATGCTCCGCAGGACAATTATTTCGTGTACGGTTTGGTTGTGCTTGTCGTCAGTATTTTGGTAGGTATCGCTTTATCAGTGGCGTTTTCGGCAATTCTTGTCCGCAGCACTCATCCGTATATCGAGGCTCTGCAAAAAATCGCCGAGTGCGACTTTTCCGTTCGCGTCAAGGACAGTCCGATTTTTGCCAACGTCGGCATAGCGGATAACGTCAACAGTCTTGCCAAACAATTGGGTAGCGTGGAAACTCTGCGAGAGGATTTTGTTTCCAATTTTTCTCACGAGTTCAAAACTCCTATCGTTTCCATATCCGGATTTGCAACTTTGCTTAAAAATCCCAATTTGTCCTCCGAAGAAAAGGCGGAATACTTGGAAACTATTATCGACGAATCCAACCGGTTGGTGCGCCTTTCGGAAAGCGTGCTTATGCTGACCCGATTGGATTCTCAAACGATAGTTAAGGAAAAATTTTTGTTGGACGAGCAGATCAGGCAAAGCATGCTGCTGTTCGAGCGCCCCTGTTCCGTCAAAAATATCGAGATGTCCGCAGACCTTGACGAAATAAGTATTTTCAACGAAAAAACGATGCTTTCCCAAGTGTGGGTCAATTTGCTGTCCAACGCGGTCAAGTTTACTCCTGCGGGCGGTAAGATAGACGTAATTGCAAAAGGCGTCAAGGGCGCCGTAGTGGTGCAAATCAAAGATAACGGCTGCGGCATGGACGAAGAAACCAAAAACAACATATTTAATAAATTTTTTCAGGGCGACCGCTCTCACGCGACGGAAGGCAACGGTTTGGGACTGTCTATCGTAAAAAAGGTTTGCGAGTTGTTGAGCCTTAAAATAGAAGTGGAAAGCGTCCTTAACGAAGGCACGACTTTTTCCGTCACTATTCCCGTAACCAATATCCCCGGCAGCGGAAAATAACGCAAACGGCAGGATCTTTATGCTTAAACAAAACGATACGATCAAATACGTCGCACAAGGATATTCAAATGCGGAAACTGTAGGGGCAGTAGACGATACTACCGTTTTCGTTCCATTTTTAATAGAAGGCGAAGAAGCTCTTGTCCGCGTCAACTATGCCAAGCGCGGCGTTGCGTATGCCGATGCGGTGCAGCTTTTGCGCGCATCCGATTTGCGCCAAAATCCGCCGTGTCCGATTTTCGGCGTGTGCGGCGGTTGTTCGCTTATGCATATGCAGTATTCCGAGCAATTGGTGTTCAAACGTAACAAAGTGGAACAAAATCTCAGAAAAATAGCGGGGTACGACGGCAAAGTGCTTCCCTGTATGCCAAGCGACGAAATTTTGGGTTACCGCAATAAGTTGAGTCTTCCCGTGCGAGGCAGCGTAGGCAACGTCAAAATCGGTCTGTACAAAAAGGGCAGTCACGACGTTGTAGAAGTTAACGACTGTTTGCTAGGCGGCGATTGGTGTAAAACTTTGACAGGGCTTTTTGCGCAGTTTGCAAACGATCAAAAACTGATTCCGTATAACGAACAAACTTTTTCCGGACAGATACGTCATTTGGTAGCACGGTACGTAGACGGGCAACTGCTTGTGACCGTAGTTACAAACTGCAACCAAAAGATAGACTTTGCGCCGTTTGTCGACTTGTTGCAACGGCATTTTCCGCATTTCGGACTGTTTCAAAATATCAACTGTCACAAAAACAACGTAATTTTAGGCAACGAAACGCATCACGTTTTTGGGCTAAGGCATATCGAAAGCGAGCATTTGGGCGTCAAGTTCCGTCTTGCCGCCGACAGCTTTTTTCAGGTGAACGACGGCGTAAAAAACGCCGTTTACGGCAAAGTGCGCGAATTGTTGGACGTTTCTCGTACGGAAGTTCTGATAGATTGTTTTTCCGGCGTGGGCATTTTAACAAACGTTTTGGCAAACATACGCTATCTTACTTACGGCGTGGAAATCGTTTCTTCCGCCGTATCCGACGCCAACGATAACGCAGCGCTTAACGGCGCTGAAAACGTATTTAATATTTGCGGAGATGCAAACGTCGAACTACCAAAACTGGCGCGTAAATATCGCGGCAAAACAATGTCGTTGGTGGTGGATCCGCCTCGCAAAGGATTGGGCGAAAAAATCTGTCAAACGGTTGCGGACGCGGCATTCGACAATATCGTGTATATTTCCTGCGACTCGGCAACGCTTGCCCGCGATCTTAAAATATTGTCTAAATTTTACTTGATCGATTACGTTCAGCCGTGGGACATGTTTCCGCAAACTGCAGAAGTGGAAACTCTGGTTCACTTGAAGCGAAAAAACTAGACGTAAACCGCTAGCGGTAAAATTGTAAAGATACAAATTTTACGCGTTACGTTCAACGTATTTGTTTCTATAGCACAACTTTTCAAAATAAAAGCGACGGTAAATTATGACGGATAAAATGAAAAATCTCTATATATTCGATTGCTTCGGCGTGGTTGTAACCGACGTTTCTACGCTGTGGATGCAAAACAGACTTTCTGCCGAGCAGCAGCAAAGCGCCCGTATCAATTTGTTCCGAAAAGTAGATTGCGGACTTATGCCGTTTGAAGATTGTCTTGACGCGCTTGCAAAAACTTGCAGGTTGCCGCTTGACGAAGTGCGTGCGCAGTGGGATATTCTAGCAAAGCCCATGCCGCAAACTTTGAGAGTGATTACAGAGTTGCGTCGCCGCGGGCATACCGTTGCGCTTTTGTCCAATGCCGCAAGCGAGTATATCGACAGGTTGTTTTCGCAGTTTGAGCTGTACGGCTATTTCGATAAAATTTTCGTCTCGGCTAATTACGGATACGCCAAACCGGACAGGGAATTTTACCGTATTTGTTTGGACTCTTTTTCGCAAAAATTCGGTAAAATTTATTTTACCGACGACAATCCCGATAACCTGCAAAACCTGCAAGAATTTGGAATAACTCCCGTATTGTTCCGCGATGCCGATCAATTGGAGCGCGATTTCGGTTTGGATTGAACTTATGCAAAACCCCGCAAAACGTCATTGGATTGCGGGGCATTTTTATTCAAGCAGTTTTGCCGTCTTAAAGGTTGTTGAAATCTATTTTGTGCTTGCAGCGTTTGCGGCGTAAAAACGGCGTTTTTACCACTGTTATCGGTTCGGCAAGCACTTGCTCGCAAACTTGTATTTTGCCCGACAAAACGCGTTTTTCGCCGTCAAAACAGAAGTTTTGCGGTTCGTCAAGTTCTATCGTCAGTTGATCGAAGGGCACAAGCATCCAATTTTTTCCCACTTTGGGTTTTGTTCCGCATACAAAAATTCTAAAAAACGGCGCAAACATTTTTACGCGGTTTTTCAAACAGTCCCGTCCCAAAGCGTTTATCGCAAGCAGGTAGGTTTTGTGCGTTTTTTTGTAGTCTTTATTGAAGGAAAAACCGAAGCATCGGTAACTTTTAAGTATCATAAGCAAAGTATACTTTCCCTCGTAACTTGCTCCGTCTACGTCCAGTTTTGCGCCTATTTCGTGGCAGCGGTAGCATTTTATTACTTGCGGAAGATACGCCAAACTTTTCCAACGTTTTTTGTGCTTGTTTTGGGCTGCGTAACCTATTTCGGTAAAGCTTCCCGTAGCGCACACGTAGGAAAAATACTCGTCGTTTACTTTCCCTACCGAAGATACCTTGCCGTTTGTGGCAGCCAGTTCGTTAAGCGTGCCGCACGGCGCGTAAAAAATTTTTTTGTTTTGACACTTTGACAACGCGTTGTGCAACGTGCCGTCTCCGCCGCATACGATCACGGTGTCGTATCCTTCGGCGTTCCAGTCTTTGCCGCTGTCGATCGTTTCCACGCATGCGTCGCAGCCAAGTTTGCACAAAAGCGCGTCTACGTCCAGTCTTTCGCAATTGCCGCTGTCGATGTTCATTATCAGTTTACAGTTCAATTTCGGCCTCTTTCCGATAGTATGCTTTTTTCCCACAGTGTGTGAAATTTTGCCTGCGTCTATGCAAACGGCCGGTAACGTGTAACTGATGCCTGCTTTTTCGGCTTTACAAACGCAATTTACGGTGATACAATGTTTGCAAAGGAGACCGCTATGTCGCAATTCGATCGCACAACAATGTTGATAGGCAAGCAAGCTCAATCCAAACTGATAAACTCGCGTGTAGCCGTGTTCGGTTTGGGCGGAGTCGGCAGTTTTGTTGTGGAAGCGCTTGCTCGCGCAGGGGTTGGTAATTTAACTTTGGTGGACGACGACGTTGTTTCGGAAACCAATCTAAACCGTCAATTGTTCGCTTTGCATTCCACGTTAGGTATGGCAAAAACGCAAGTCGCGTCAATCCGCGTTGCCGATATCAATCCAAGGGCCGTAGCAACCCCGTTGCCTTTGCGTTTTGACGAGACTACGGTCTCGCAGTTTGATTTTTCCGCATTCGACTACGTGGTAGACGCCGTCGATACCGTTACGTCCAAAGTGCTTTTAGCGGAAGCGTGCGCCGCAGCTAATACGCCTATTATCAGTTGTATGGGCACCGGCAACAAATTGGACGCAGCGTCTTTTTGCGTTGCGGATATATTCGATACGTCCGTTTGTCCTTTGGCAAAAGTTATGCGCAAATTGCTTAAAGAACGAGGAATCCGAAAACTGAAAGTAGTGTACTCTAAGGAGCAGCCGCTTGTTCCTTTTACGGAATTTGAGTCGGCGCATCCCGACGACGCACATGCTAAACGTCAAACTCCCGCAAGCATATCGTTTGTACCGCCCGTAGCCGGTATGATTTTGGCGGGAGAAGTCATAAAAGATTTAATAAAAGTGTAAAAAAAGGCGCGTTCCGTTTTTTGGAGCGCGTCTTTGTGATAAATACGTTTGTATCGGTTGCGGCGTATTGCTATCCGACTATATGACCCATTCGCCGTTTCTAAACAGCGGCGTCGTTTTGCCGTCAAAGGCTATTCCGTCTACGTCTAGGTCTTTTGTTCCGATCATAAAGTCGACGTGTTGTAAACTTTGGTTCATTCCGTGCTCGGCCTTTTGCGCGTCGGTCAAATCGTTGCCGCCTTTTACCGTGGTTGGGTAACTTGCGCCAAACGCAAGGTGGCAACTGGCGTTTTCGTCAAACAGCGTGTTGAAAAACAGTATGCCGCTTTCCGCTATCGGGCTATTTTTGCCTATTAAAGCAATCTCTCCAAGACTCAGCACGCCTTCGTCGCTTTCAAGAAGTCCCTTCAAAACGTCAAATCCCATGTCGGCTTTGTAGTTTACGACTTTGCCCTTTTCAAATGTAATTTCAAAGTCGTCTATCACGCTTCCGTTAAATACAAGCGGCAGTGCGTTTACAACTTTTCCGTCTATTTTTTTGTTGTGAGGCGCGGTAAATATTTCTTCCGTCGGCATGTTGGCGGTAAAGGGAATTCCATCCTGGCCTTCTTCTTCGGCAGCCAACCACAAGTGGTCTTTCGCTAAGCCCACCGTTAAATCCGTTCCTCTGCCGTTTCTAAGACGGATGTATTCAAAGTTGTGCTCGTTCAAGAAATTTGCGCGGCGGTGCAGAGTTTCTATATGTTTTTTCCAAGCAGCGGTGGGGTCGGGCGTGTCCAGACGCATGATATGTCCTATGGCGTTCCACATCTTGTCGACCGCAACTTCTACCGGGTCGTTGGGGAATACTTTGCTTGCCCACTCCGGCGTTGGCACGGATACGATCGTCCAACGCAGAAAATTGCTCATCGTGGCATTGCGAAACTTATTGCGCGCTTTGGAAAAAGCCACTTGGTACGCTGCAAGTTTTTCTGCGTCGCAGCCTGTGTAAACGTTGGGATTCCCCGCAGAAATCGAAATCAAACAGCATTTGTTTTCAATGTAGTGATCCCATTGCGCTATTTGGTAGCGGGGTATGTCGCACAAAGCGTCTTGGCTGGCGTTTAGCATATTTATTCGTGACAATTCCTCGTCGCCCCATTCCATAATTACGTGCTTTGCGCCAAAGTCGTAGGCTTTTTGTGCAATCAGGTGTGCAAAGTGCGCGCATTTCACGTCGCAGCGGATAACGACTTCTTGGTTGCGCTGCATGTTTACGCCCACTTTTACGGCCAACTCGGCAAAATTTTCCATTTGTTTGTTGTTCAGCATACGTTAGCTCCTTTCCTGCCGTCACAACGGCTTGTTTGTTGTAACCAAATTATAGCCAATTACCGCAAAATAGTCAAACAAATAGTTTTTGAGTATTTTTGCTGTCGTACTCCGTTTTTGATTTAGTGCGTGTTTTGATAAGTGCTACAAGATAGCTTTGTTACCCGTTGCAAATAGATATTCCGTTAAAAAATTGTGTCAGAATGCTTGACACACACGAACATTTGTTCTATAATAAGTTCAAGACTGTGGCACAAGGCGGTGAGAATATGCGAAAAAGAAAAGATTTGTTGGATGAGATAAGTTACAAGTATATACGTTGCCAAGATTTGTCTTGCGAAATGTTTCTGCGTATGCTTTGGGATTATTACGTAAAAAACGATTTGGAAACGGGCGATCAGCTTAGCGATATTTATTACACGTTGTACATGAGCGGAGAAAAAGCCACCTATGACGAAATAGTGTACAAGTACAACATTGGTTTGTCTACGCTAAATCGATACCGCCACCGTTTCAACAGTTTTGCGGAAAAACTGTTGCCCATGCAAGTTGGATCGTCGGATACATAGTCCGCAAAAATTGAAAACAGCGTTTGTTTGATAAACGCTGTTTTTTGTTGTCTAATGGTCTTTGCCATTGCGCCAAGCGCAGATATGCCTGCTCCAAGTATGCCCAATCCCAGACCGATTCCGGCTCCTGCCAAAGCGCCAAAGGCTCCGCCAATAACGGCTCCGCCGAATACACCAAGCAATGTCCAACCGAACAGTTCCCAACCTGTTGCTCCGGAATCTTTTGCAGCATTGTATGCCGTAACTCCGCCTGCAACTGCACCTGCAACAGCGCCTACCAATAGTCCAATCAACAAACACAGCAACACTATCTCGCCTGTCGGGTCGTAGTGTATTACCGGATTGTTTCCGCAGTACGCATACAGATTCAGCCCGCCGAGAGTTTCAGGGTCTAAGTATGAAATATCGTCTGCGTTAATGAAACGTCCTGTTTCGGGATCATAATAACGTGTCTGTAAGTAGTACAGTTTGGTGTCCACGTCGTAGTAGTAGCCGCGGTAAGTGGTGGGGTTGCCACATAGTTATTATATCTTTTAACACTTTCTGTGTCAATACAAAAGGGAGTTTACGAAAACTCCCTTTTTGATGCTTTATTAAAATTTGATTGTAAAACATGTGGTTGGAACTTCATAGGCATATTCGTTAGCGTTTTCAAGTATTTGATAGAAAAACTCTGATAAAAATACATTCCAAGGTATTTGCTTAACTACAAAGTCGTCAATATTGTCAGAACCGTCCGTGGACAGATAAATGTCGACTTGCATAATATTGGCGTTTTTCAATTCAAAAATAATATCATTGAGAAACCCGAATCTTTTAATGAATGCTTTTTTGCACTTATTTATATCACGCAAGTCGTGGTTAAGTGGCATATCTAAGAAATCACTATTGCAATCAATAAAACTGTCTGTAACCCAAAAGAAATTCTTAAAGTTTTCTTTTTGTGTTAAGGAAGGGTTATATTCATGCGAATTAAAGATAATACCGATTTTGTTTTTAATTGAAATTTTAATCAGTCTATTTGCCAAATTATTTAATTCGTCATAGTTTATAAGATTAGGTAAATTAAATAGACATATATTACTCATAGAGTCTCCTTAAAACGGGTGAATAATTTTCTCAATTATTCTCCAAATTCCGTCAATCAATTTCCATCTGTATTCGTGAGTGTGTGGCAAAAAATATTTTTGCAATTCTTTGATGTAATGAGGCTTTCCTGTCGTATCTCTACGTTTTATCAAATTGCCGTTTTCGTCATACTCGCCAGTTGATCCACCCTGTTGGATTGTACTATTTGGCTCGCCATGATAAGGTATTTTTGCCATTAAAACAACATTTCCAACAGCGGCAAGAGTTCCGGCAATAATACCGCCACCGACAATAACAAGTCCAATCCCAGCCAGTGCGGCAATGGCTCCGCTCAGAACAGTTCCGCCTACAACAGCCAATCCGCCGAACAGTCCTGCGCCCAGCGCAGATATGCCTGCTCCAAGTATGCCCAAGCCCAGACCGATTCCGGCTCCTGCCAAAGCGCCAAAGGCTCCGCCAATAACGGCTCCGCCGAATACACCAAGCAATGTCCAACCGAACAGTTCCCAACCTGTTGCTCCGGAATCTTTTGCAGCATTGTATGCCGTAACTCCGCCTGCAACTGCACCTGCAACAGCGCCTACCAATAGTCCAATCAACAAACACAGCAACACTATCTCGCCTGTCGGGTCGTAGTGTATTACCGGATTGTTTCCGCAGTACGCATACAGATTCAGCCCGCCAAGTGTTTCAGGGTCAAGGTATTCTATGCTGTCCGCATTAAGGAAGCGAGCGACTTCGGGATCGTAATAACGGGTTTGTAAGTAGTAGAGGTTTGTTTCTTCGTCAAAGTAATACGAACGGTAGCGGAACGGATTTAGTAAACCTATCTTGTCGGTATTGTCTAATACAATTTCGCAGTTGCCCCAAGCGTCGTATGCATATTGTACAACCAAAGCGCCGTCTGCCGTATAAATATGCGTTACGTCGCCTTGCAGGTTCTTGCGGAATAGGTAAGTATTGTCTTGGTAGTTAAATCCTGCTACTCCGTCCACGCCGTACAAGTAGTACAGCCAACTGCCGTTGCGTTGTTCCGCAACCAAGTTGTTTCCGTCGTAGATATATTTGCTTTGCGAAACGACTTGTTCGTTCTGTTTAATTGTTTTGCTTGTTCTTGTTCCGTTTGCGTCGTAGGTAAAGATTGCAGACTTATTATCTCTGCCGTAACTAAGCAACCTGCGTCCTTGCCAAGTAAGAGTTCTATCCCTGTATACGGTGGGGTTGCCCAGCGCGTCGTATTCGCAACGTTCACCGTTGTAGGCAAGTAGTTGGTCTTTCCAACCGTGTTGTCTGTATGCGTAATCCTTTACTTCAATCGGTTCGCCCAAAACGTCCGCAACAGTGTACGCGTATTTTGCCTTAGACAATATATTTCCTGCGCTGTCGTATTGGTAAGTAAATGTACCGAAATGCTTGTTATCCTCGCGTACCAGCCTGTTTAAGCCGTCATACTTGTATCTTGCAACAAGTTTGCCGTTTTTGGTAATTGTTTCAATATTTCCGGCTTTGTCGTATGTGTATCTTGTATTGTCCTTGCGTATGCCGTTTATGCCGTACCATACGGAAGACACTCTGTTTGTAGCGTGGTCGCCGTATTTGGCGTAATGAATATCTTTTACAAGGTTTTCGCCAAGAAATATTTCCCTCGTTCTGCCCAGTCCGTCGTAGGCAAAGCGTTGCTCAACTTCAAACGGCAAAACAACCTTACTGTTCCTCTTGTCGGGGGTTCCGTCTGTTTCGTAGACATACTTCAAATGTTGTTCGGCTACCGTGTATACGGTCTGTTGCAGGTCTCCGTCCGTGTTGTAACCGTATTCCTTTGTTAAAGGAGAATTACCGTCGCGTACTTCCGAAGTTACATTGCCGCTGTCGTTATACTTGTATTCAACATTATACGCGGTTACCCCGTTTATGTCAATAATGCGTTTTGTCGGCTTTTGCAGTTCGTCGTATTCTGCGGTCACTCTTTCTCTGTCGCCGTCCGCGTAGACGGTATCTTGTCTTACCGTATTGCCGTACTTGTCCGTTTCGGTAGTTTGTGTTGTTCCGTCGGCAAGCGTAGCAGAGGCAGTGCAGTCGTTTGCGTATTTTATGCTAGCATATTCCGTACCTGCAATTTCCACATTGGTCGTTCTTCCAAAGCCGTCGTAGGTGTAGTTATACTCCGTTTCTCCGTTGCTTGCATTGGTCAAGAAGTCTGCGGTGTAGTGCATTAAGTTTTTGCTTTCCTCGCCGTCGGCAGCGCCGCTTATGCTGACCAACTTGCCGTCCTTGTGCCCGAATGCGGTACCGTTGCCCTTGCCGTCGGTTTGTACCGTAACGTTGCCTTGTTTGTCGTAAGCGTATGTTACGCTGTCGTACAGTCCACTTTCGTCTACGTCTGCGGTAACTGCTCCCCTGTCGTCCCGTTTGCTTTCCTGGTACAGCTTACTTGTCGGATCGTCTTGGTTATATGTAATCTTTTTTAACTCTCTGCCTTTTTCGTCAAATACGGTTTCTTCCACAATGCCTTGGTAGTTTGTACTGCGCACAAGGCTGCCTTGCTTGTTGTACTCGAACATAGCGGTATACGTCCGTCCCTGTCTGTCCGTAAGTATTTGCTTTACTACTTTGTCTCCGTCGTATAAGTATCTTGTTACGCTTTTGCTTGCGCTGTCCTCGTCGGTCAACTTCTTCCCTTCTTTGTCGTAGGTAGAATACGTCCATTTGCCTTTGCGTAATGCTGCGCAGTCTACTTGTATCTCGCCCAAATTGTAACTGTAATCTATGCACAGTTCCATGCTTACAATATTGCGTTTTGTTCCTACTGCAAAGGGCAGCAATGCAGGCAGACTGTCTCCGTTATCCGTATAGGGCTTTATCTCTACCGGCAGGGTAAGATACTGCCAGTCGGTATTAAGCCAGTCGAAGGTTGCGGCATAAGAGTCCTGTTCGCCGTTGTCGTAATTGACTGTTGCGCGCAGTTTGAACTTGCGTTCTCGCTGTTGGTAGGTCAAAAACCCTTCGTTGTCTTTGTCCGCATACTTAGCGTCGGGTACGTAGGCGGAATCCGCCTTTACCCAAGCGGAAAATACGTAGTCCGTTTCGTCTTCTTCAAAGGCGTATCTATCCAGTACGTATCGCTTTGCGCGGCGCTCCGTACCGCCAAGAGTATCTTCCGCCGGCGCAGCAAGCAGGTTCTTTGCAGACGTGTCTTCCCGTACGGAGTAGGACTGTTTGCCGTCTGCGTATTCCAACGTTACGGCTTTGGTAATTTCTCCCGCGTCGTCGTATTCTCCTTCGAATACGGTAACGGGCTTGCCCAGTCGGTCGAATATGTACGTCGTCACAACGCCCTTGCCGTCGGTAACTACGGCGGTGGCGGCGGACTTGTATTGCACGTTTGCAACCGTTTTGTATTCTGCTTCGGCGTTGGAAAGAACTTGTCCGTCCGCAACGGAATGGATACGTGAAAATTCCCTTGCGGAAATAACCTTGCAGTATTCGTCGTAAACAAATTCTACTCCGCGTCCGTAGGCGTCCTCAACGGAGTGCAGTTCGCGTTTTACGCTTTCGGTGTCTGCCGCAGCGCGGGCGTCGCAGTATGTAAACGTCGTAGTTTCGCCGTTTGGCGCAGTCATCTCTGTAAGGAAGCCGTCTTCGTCGTAATGGAACAGAGTTGCGCGTTCGTTTGCGTCGGTAATTTTGCACAGCAGACCGTTTTTGTCGTAGTCGAAGGTCGTTTCGTTGTTTTCGGTATCGCGCACGGAAACTATTTTGTCGACGTCGTAGATAATTGCAGTTTGGTTTTCGTAGTTATCCAAAAGAGCCGTAAGCAGCCCGTCCTTGTTGAAGCCCAACACGTTGTTTCCGCTTGTGACAAAGCGCGTAGGCAGCTGCGCGTACAGAGTTTCCAGTTGGTGCAGGTAGTTGACGTATTGCTTGTAGTATTTTGCAAAGTCGGTTTTGTTATTTTGCGAACGTGCGACAAGCAGCTGTATCTGTTCGTTTACAAGTTTGCCCTGTTCGGCGGTTAAGTAATCGTTGAGCAGCGTTTCCAGTTCGGTTACGGCAATTTGTCTTTTGTCAACGCCGTTGCTGAACTCTTTTTGGAATATTCTCAGCAGTTTTTCCAAGGCGTCCTTGCGTTCTCTCAATTCTTTTAGAGATTTAATTTCGCTTTCATTATCGCCGTTTATTTTTTTGCGTTCATAACTTGCCAAATCGTCATTCAGACGTTCGATTTCTTCCTGCAAGTCACAAGTCCATCCGTTGATATGATTCAACAAAATTGTTACGTTCGCATCATCGTTTAATTGCAAAACTGGTTTATTGACTTCGGTTTTAACTCCTGCGTCGCGTCCTCGATTTCCCACACTGTAAAGATCCGCTAAATGACAGTTCGATTTATTGTGTTCCAAATTTTCAACGTAATTCAAATATTCCTGATAATAAACAGTCGGGCGTTCATGGGTTCCGGTATTAACTTTTTTCGTGTAATCAGCCAACTCCTTGCGACTGCTGTCAAGTTGTTTTTTTAGCTCCGTCACAAGGCCGCCGTCGTCTGCCTCGTCGGGTACGTACTTTCCAACGCCGTCCAGTGCTTCCGTTTGCTGCAACAGCAGCGAATTGTACTGTATCGCTTCCGTTTCGGTAAGCAGCAGTTCCGTGTCGTCTACGCTTTCTGCAAAGCGTTCGTCGCAGTTCAGTTCGCCGTCGTCATTTTTTGCCGCGCGCAAAGTTTCGCCGTTTTGCTTGCTTATAACGACATATTGTTTCAGTTGGTTTTTGTACGCTTCGACGTTTTCCTCCAACTCTATTTGTTCGCTTTGGCGCTGCTCCAATAGGCTGCCTTTATGAAACCCAGAGTAGTCCGTTTCCAAAGTCAAACCGCTTGTAGTGCGGCGTTCTAACTTTACTTCTTCGCCGCTGTAACAAAGTTTTCCGTTTAGGTCTACCGTAACGTCGGACTTATTTACGTAAACTTTCGTGTCGCCGCGCAAGTAGTAGTACCTTTCCTCGAACTCGTGGTAATTTCCGTCGCCGTCCACGTAAGTGTACGTTTCGCGGTCGCCCTCGCACGCGCGTTTAACAATGTATTGCGAAAGAAAAGGTTTCCACCCTTTGCCGCAGTGCGTATCGAAGTTGCGTCTGCCGTCCTTTGCGTCGTCTACCGTAACTTTGCGTTTGCCCGCCTGCCAACCGTTGTATACAAGCCCTGCCGCTGTAAAACGCAGGTTTCCGCTTGCAACGTTTATTTTGCCTTTACCGGCGCTGCCTGCGTCAACGTCTAAATATGCGTTGTTCCGGTGCATTATCTGCTGCGGCAGATATTCCACCTCCAAGTCGATATTGCCGCAACTTATTATTTTGTCAAATTTGAAAACGGCTTTTTCGGCGGAGTTTTTCAGAATGCAGTCGATTTCGTGCGTTACGTTTACGCATGCGACGCTTTCGCCGACAATTTGACCGGCGGTTATGCAATCTACGGTTTTTTCTGCGGAACATCCGCACGCGGCGGTAATTTTGCAGTTGTTAAGGGTATCTATTCCTTTCAATTTCAGTACGGCGTTTACCACTTTTTTGTTTTCTCCGATTGCTTGGACGATTTTATCCGCAGCGACTACAAGTCTTTTGCCGTTGCCGAAATCTATCGTTCCTATGTTATTGATTGTTTTTTTAGCCATAATGACCTCCCGTTTGTTTTTGTGGTTTAATCATAAAACAAAAAAGCAAAAACCTATCTGTCGGTTTTTGTTCTATGTCTGTCAGACTTTTTTGCGTAAAAATTTGCAGATTCTCAACAAAATTGCCGTAATTTGACCGTTTTTTTATTCAATCGGCGCCAAAATATGCACAAAATATTGCTCAAAACGCGGCAGATAGAATTTTTTGTACCTGTGTTACAATGCAATCATCTTAAAACAAGGAGGAACAAATATATGCAAGCAAGGGTATTCAAAACCGGCGAACAGGTAACTGCGGAAATTATGACGGAAGTGGTAGAAAGCGTCGTATCGGCGGAACAAAACGCTGCCGAGGCCAAAAGCGACTCGCAAAAGGCTGCGTTCGATGCCGCTGAGGCTCGTATGCAGTCGGATACGGCGCTTACCGATTCGCAGACGGCAAGCGCGCTGTCGGTTTCGGCAAACAGCGCTGCGCAAATTGCGTTGGAAAAAGCGACGGCGGTGGAACAGAAAGCCGCAAACGGCGGGTTTGACGGAAGAAACGGCATAATTGCCGCGCAAACCGGTTTTGTCGGTTTTGCAATCGAAAACGGGGATCTGTGCGTTTACTGCGACGGAGACCAAACGCCGAATTTTTCGTTAAGCGAAGACGGCGAACTTATTTATAATTATTAAAGGAGAAAAAACAATGGGAAAAGTTAATTTAGGCAAAGTGAAAGGCGAAGACGGCAAAAACGTATTTATCAAGTACAACGTTTTGCCCATGGACGAAAACGCGTCGGAAATTTGGCAAGAAGGCATGGGATACATAGGTTTTGCTTTTGCTTCGGGGGATATTGCGCCGTCGTCCGGTTACAGGTGGGCGAAGTTTGTCGGTCCGCAAGGCGCGGCAGGCTTAAACGGAACAACCGGTGCAAACGGCAGACAAGGCGCGGACGGTAATGGCATTTACGTATCTTCTCAGGCGTTCGGTACGGGTGTGGAAAGATACGACGTTAGCAGCGTCTCGTATAAAAAAAGCGAACTTGCGGCGGGCGACCTGATTATATCCGCGCAAAACTGTAACGTGGTTTCCGTGCGCTCTTTAACAAGCGACGGGTTTACTTTTATCGGGGAATATCTGTTCAACATAAAGGGTACGGCGGCGGATTCCGGCAATTTCGTAACCAAAGGCGCTTTCCGTCTTGAGGGCGATACTCTTGTGATAACCGTCTAGGAGGAAACGCGCAATGAATTTGGAATGCAACGGAACAAAAATATCCGCGGTAATTTTTAACGGTACTACGGTAAAAAAAATCGTCTGCAACGGCGTTACGGTGTTCGATGCCGCAAGCGCTGAAATTGCCGCGGAAAAATAGATTGCGCGTTTTGCGCAGATTATGCAAACGGACGTAAATTAGATTTGTGTATTGGGAGATTTAGATATGAACGATTTGAAAGAAATAATAACGGTCGCTTCGGCGTGTTTGGGTTTGATTGCGACTGCAACGGGATTTTTAATTCCGCTTGTAAAAAACGTAAAAGCAAAAAACAGGCTGGCGGCTCTAAATAAATTTACCGCCGCGCTGCAAACGCTGATCGTGGATGCGGAGACGTTTGCAGGGTTTACGGGGGAAGAAAAGAAAGCCTACGTAATGACCAAGGCCAACCGCTACGCGTTGGACAACAAAATTCCTTACGACGAGCATGCCGTCAGCAATAGGGTGGAAGAATTGGTTGCGTTAAGCAAACAAGTAAACACAGGCGAAACGAAGAGCGTAAACGAAGAAGGCGTAACTGCAATAAAAATTTAGTCGTAGTGCATAAAACTTTTTTGTTTGCCAGTTTCAACCGAAAATTAAATACAAATAAAAAAGGGAACGTTTACATTGCGTTCCTTTTTAGTTTACGACTTATGGGCGAAATCATAACTGGCGGAAAAAAGAGAGCGGAACTTGGCGGGACTGGATTTATGTTTTTGCGCAGCGAAGGAGAGGAAGCAGAGTGAGCGATACGTTATTTTACTTTTCTGTTTTGGTAGGGCAAAGCAAACGTAGCAAAAGGTGCGAAAAAATAAGGAATGCGTTGTTGCATTCCTTATTTTTTGCGACTACAAGTATGCTTGCGTCACTGGCGGAGAGAACAGGATTTGAACCTGCGGAGGCTGTTAACCTCGCACGCTTTCCAAGCGTGTGCCTTAAACCGCTCGACCATCTCTCCAAATTATAGGGCGAAAGGTTGTGTCGACGTTTCCGTCCAACCGCTCGCCCAACAAGGATACCAAAATTTTACATAAAAGTCAATAATATTGCGCCAATTTGTTTTTACGTCGATCGGCGTTTTACTTTGCGACGCGTTTTACGTTTGCCGGTCCGCGCCGCGTTATATTTGCCGGCTTGGTAAGGCATTCTATGCAAATTGAGTTTTTGTCTCGTTGCTTAACTGTCCGGCGCTACTCGATATGTAAATATAATTCCAACAGTTTACCGGATATTTTCGCCTGTCTCAATACGTCTCGCGTTATGGTTTCGTGTTGTTTTATCATCACTTCGCCTTGGAAGTTTACCACGGTTTTATCTACGCTTTTTCCGATCAAAAAAGAAAAATCACCGTATTTGCGGCGTATCGTTCCGTTGACGGTAGTTGCCGTTCGTTCGCGCGCGCCCGCGTCTGATCCGTTATTTTTGTTGTAACGGACAACGTCAATCGTTTCGGTAGCCGATAGATTTGCTTTTGAGGCCGTTATCCCGTCTGCTTTGACGGACGCTCCGGAGTTTGTTTGCGTTAAATCCTTGCCGCCGCAGTTTTCCGCGCCGTCGTCATTCGGCACGTTTTTGCTTTGGGCAGTTGCTTCTAATTTTGCCTCTGTTCTGCTTGCATTCAATTTTTCCAAAGTTTTTTCGCGACGCAATTCTTCTATGTACGTGCGCTTGGCGGACTTTGCTTTGGTAATGATGACGTCTCCGACGGCGGAAATTTCGCCGCGGCTCAAATATTTGCCGCTACTTAAAAGCAATCGTTTGACTGCCAGTTTGTTTGTCATTTCCGCGTCGGCAAGTTCGCCCAAGTCCGTCCCGTTTTGATCTATAATTTGCTGTCCGATCGCCATTTCGCGTATAAAACTTTTTTTGTCCGTTTGTTTTGTCAACGGTTCGTTTTGCCAAGAACGAGTGTTTGCGGCTATGAAGTCCCACCGCGGAACGATCTTGTCCACAACAAAAATGCCGCAGTCCGTTTTAAGCAGGCAACCGCGCGCAAGGTTGTCAAACAACAGCTTTTGCACGTAACCTTTCGACTCGTCGCCGTCGCGCAATTCTTTTTGCAGTATTTCCGTCAAATTAACCATTCGCCCTCCCAAATTGTGCAAAAAATGTCAAAATGTTATTTCCAAACTTTGTCTTTTGGTGTATAATATGTTTTGTAAACACAAGATTGAACAAATCAATCGAATTTTGCAAAGGAGATTTCAATTATGGGCTGGTTTAAGTCGCAAATGTGGAAAGTGTTGGAATGGAAGGACGACTCGAAAGATACGATAGTCTACCGTTTCGATATGCAGGGCAAAGAGATAATGAGCGGTTCTCAACTTACCGTCAGAGAGTCGCAGGTAGCCGTATTTGTTCATCAAGGCAAAATTGCCGACGTGTTCGGCCCGGGTCAGCACAAACTTAACACCAAAAATTTGCCGATTTTGTCCGGTATCGGAAGTATATGGTATCAGGGGGAAAGCCGTTTCAAGGCGGAATTGTACTTTGTAAATACAAAACAATTTGTAGATTGCAAATGGGGTACAAACAATCCTGTTGCCATGCGGGATAAAGAATTTGGAATGATACGTATCCGCGCGTTCGGCAATTACGCTTTCCGCATTACGGACGCCGCGGCTTTCTTGCGCGAAATATTCGGTACAAACGGAAGATACAAAGTGCAGGATATAGAGGGCAACGTCAAAAACCTTTTGGTTTCGCAAATGAGCGATACCATTGCCGAAAGCGGAATTTCTGCGTTGGATATGGCAATGAACTATCAAGAGTTCGGCAATATGATACGCGATAACGCCCAAGTAAAACTGTCGGAAATGGGACTTACCCTTACGGACTTCAACGTAATAAACATCAGTTTTCCCGAAACTGTGGAAAAAGCCATCGACGAGCGTTCCAGTCTCGGTATTTTGGCGGATCAAATGGATACTTACACTCAAAAGAAAGCGGCGGACGCTTTGAGCGACGCGGCCAAAAATACCGGTTCGGCAGGAGCGTTTATGGGTATGGGCGTAGGCTTGGGCGCCGGCGGAATGGTCGGCTCGGCTTTCGGCGGTACCGGAAATAAAAAGTCGGTTGCGCAAAAGGGCTCCAAGTTTTGTCCCGAGTGTGGCGCAGGCGTTTCCGCTTCGGCAAAGTTCTGTCCGGAGTGCGGTAACAGAATTGCAGCTGCCGGCGTATGCCCCTCCTGCGGGACAGCCGTATCTGTCGGCGCAAAATTTTGTCCCGAATGCGGTCAAAAAATAGGCTGATAAACGATGGCTCAACAAGTGAAACAGCAAGGGTCCGTGCAGCATAAGTGTCCCAATTGCGGCGCGTCTTTACGGTACGATCCTTCAACCGGCCGCATGAAATGCAATCATTGCAAAAGTCTTGTGGCGTTCGATAAGGATGCGATCGTCGCAGAGCGCAGTTTTGAGGAACTGTACACCGAGCACAGGTGGAAGGAAAGCGACGTTGCAAGTTACCGTTGCCAAAATTGCGGCGCAGTAAGCGTAGCGCCGCGAACTACGCTTGCAACGACCTGTCCGTATTGCAATTCTCCCGTGATAGTGCAAGACGCTACGGGTACGATCGTAAAACCCGATACGGTAATACCGTTTGACGTCTCCGCGGAAAATGCCGCCGCCCAACTGAACCGTTGGCGGAGGAAACGTTTTTGGGCTCCCGGCGCATTCAAAAAGCATACTGAGGCGGAAGCGATAAAGGGCGTGTACGTGCCTGTGTGGACGTTTGACGCCGATACCGAAACGGAATACAGCGGACGACTTGGAAAGATACGGACACGCACCGTGCGTCGTAACGGTAAAACTTATTCGGAAACTTATACGGAGTGGTTTCGCGTAAGCGGCATAATGCCGGCGGTCTTCGACGACATAGTTATCCGCGCAAACGAACATTTGACGGACGCCGAATTCAACGTTTTGCTGCCTTTCGATCAAACCCGTTATATGTCTTTCGACGACGAATATCTGGCAGGATATATTGCCGATCATTACACATTGGATCCGCACGAGGCTTTCCAAATGGCTCGTGCGAAAATGCTTGCAAACGTGCGTCGACGCATTGTCGATTACTACAATGCCGACGTCGAGGGCGATTTGGACTTGAATCTTCACATTACGTCTCGCTCGTTTAAGTATTTGTTGGCGCCGGTGTACGTTGCGACCACAAAGTACAAAGGCAAAGTGTACCGTCAGTACGTTTCCGGGGCGTACCGCGACAGAGAAAAGAAACTTTGCAAAGTTTCCGGCTCTGCGCCCAAGTCAAAGTGGAAAATTGCGCTAGCGGTATTGTTGGCATTGGGTGTCGCCGTAGGCCTTGGTTTTTTGTTCTTTTGGCTGTGGAAAAGCGGCAATCTATCTGATAACGACGGTTGGGAACATTGGGACGATTGGATGCGCTTAGGTTCGAATTATTTGATCGGTAAACGCTAGCGATTTCGCATAAAAAGTTGCAAAACGCGGCATAATGTTGTAAAATAAAATTACAAAATTTATCAAAAAGGAGTATTACGCAATGATAACTAAGGATATGAGAATCGTAGACGTGTTGGAAGTAAATCCTGCAAGCGCGCAAGTTTTCGGCAGTTACGGTATGGGTTGCATACACTGCCTTATGGCTCATCAGGAAACGGTTGAAGAAGCGGCTGCCGCTCACGGCGTAGACGTGGACGAAATGCTGGCAAAACTCAACGGCTGATAATTCGGTTAAAACCCGCCCGAAGTTAAAAACTTCTCGGCGGGTTTTTTTTATTGTACCGGCATTGAATTCACAAACTTGTAGTTGCGTTGCGACAATTGGCTGTAGTGGAATTGGCGCAAAAATGTTCCTATTAAAACGTTTTTGTTTGAACGGAGAGTTTGCGCGTTAGTTTTGCAAAAAAGTCAGCTTGTAAAAAAATCGACAAAAATTTTGTAAGATCGCTTACAAAACAAAATTTTCGTATTGACTTGGCAACTTTGCTTTGATACAATAATACTATCTAAACAGCGAGGTGCGTCTATGGACAGCAAACAAATTTACAAACGGGCGTTGGAAGTGATGACGGAAAACTTTTCGCAAGTGACGGAAATGTGCTTGGCGACAAGCGCAAACGATATCGTCGCCGCAAGGGATCTCCATGCATATTATCACGACGGCAAAATGTACGTTCTAAGCAAAATAGGTAACACTCTTATGCACGACGTGCAAATAAACCCAAACGTCGGCTTGTGTCACGGTTCGCATAATATGCAAGGCGTCGCACGCTCGCTCGGGCATCCTTTGGATAAACAAAACGCCGCTATGCGCAAAGCTATGAAGCGCGAGTTTTCTTTGAATTACGACGAGTACGTTACGGAAGACAACACGGATATGCGCATTGTGGAAATAACTCTTACGCATGCGGAAACTTTTACGCGTTATCACCGTTACGAAATAGATTTCGTCAACAAAACCGCCGAGCGCGACCATACTCACCCTCTGTTTATCTACCGTTAGCAAAATTCGCGCAAGCGTTTTACCGTTGATCGGGCGAAAGCAGAGATTGTCTGCAATTGCGGAAAGTTGGATAAGCGGCTTCCGTTTCTTACGAACTGCCCAATACGGGTGTAATATTGTCTTATATTCGGGCAATACGAATCCGCCGATTTAGTCGGCGGATTCTTTTTCTTTGTTGATTTTAGGAGCATTGTCGCGTGTAATGTCTTTCCATGTTAGTTCTGTATAAACGTAGGCAGATCTATCTTAAATATATGGTTATGTGCAACAATATTTTAACGTTAAAATTGTAATTTGGTATTGTAAATGTTGTATGTAGATGTTATACTAGTTATGTAAATATTAGTATCGGTCAAATCGTCGACGTTATTATGCGCATATAAATATAGTAGGAGTGGATTATGAAAAGAAAGTTGTTATCCGTAGTTATGCTTATTTTTATTCTGGTTTGCGTGTGTCTGTCAACGGCAAGTTGCGGCGGTAAAAAAGAAATCTATATTATGGTCGCATGCAGAGAGGTGGACTCCACCGGCGCGTTTGTGGGCGGTATAGTAGAGAAACACATTTTTGCTCCCGGTAATTACGAACTACAGGTCAAAAGGACGACCGACGGTAAAATGTATGTATACTATATTGATTCATACAGTTTCGAAGGTGGGGCGGAGAGCGGGCAAAATTGGATACAGGCAATCGATGTGAGGGGAGAAAGATTTTTCAGTACGCTTACCGGAGCAATACTTCCGTCCGAACAAATGAGTATTCCGGTTGTTTACAACGCAGGGTATTATACTTTGGAGTGTTATACCGTCGGCACGGATTGGAATTACCGCGAGTTTAGGTTGATTATTGACGTGAAAACTCCGGGACACGGGCAAATAGTATATGACTGAAAGTAAAATTGAAGTTGACTTTATGTATATAATTCTTTTTTGTGAGCACTTGTGTGATAAAAAGGCGTTTCGGATACTTTGTTGATACAATATTGCAGGGGGGGGGTAAACTATGAAAAGAAAATCGGTATCCGTAATTATGCTTGTTGCTTTGCTTGCTTGCGTGTGTTTGTCGATGGCAAGCTGCGGGGACGGCAAACAGGATATCACAATTAGAGTCGTACGTGTATTTGTTACCGAAAACGGGATTTCGGGAGCGCATATAGAAAAAGAGTATATTTTCACGCCGGACGTCGACGAAATACATATAGAACAACAGTATGACGGTTATAGGTATGGGTTTTATATCCATTCGTACGGTTTTGCGGAGTGGCCGGCTAACGGGGAGCGTTGGAAAAAGGCGACAGGCGCAAAAGGCCGAAGATTTCAAAGTACGCTTATCAGTTCAGTTTCCACGACATATGTGTGCGACCGCGGTCAGTACGTTTTGGAGTGTTATACGGTAGGCGTAACATGGAATTACCGCGAGTTCAAACTTATTATTGACGTGGTCTGAGTTGTAAATCGTTGTTAAATAATAAGCAAAGGAGAAATACGTATGACACAAATCGAATTGCGAAAAAACGTAATTGTTTCAATCATTTTGGTAACGATGTTTTTTGCAACCTTGGCAGTCGGTTTTGCCATTGTCCCAAGTGCATTTGCTGCGGAAAACAAAGTTTATTTTTCTGCGGATCGCTACACGGAAAGCGATAGTGTTTTATTGCCTGACGGGACGTCGAATCCGGATAGAAATATTAAACACTTTGCCCAAAGCGTTAAAAATGCCGGAAACAATACTTCTTTTCCGGAACTCGCTCAAGTGATCCCTTTGGAATATTTAGAGACTACCCAAACCAATGCCGTATTCAGCCATAATGGCAATGAATACGGTTTTTATATTGCAAAAGAAGGCGAGCGTTTTGACGTTTTGCTTGTAGACTTTGTGTACGGGTTCGATGGCACGCATTCCGATTTGGAATATAGAATACAAATAAAACCGTTGTTGCAGCAAAGTTTTGAGCGCAGTGTAACTGACGGTGGATATGAATATAAAAAATGCGGCGGCGGATATACATACTACGTAGCCAATCCAAGATTTCTAACCACGTTGCAAAACGAAAATGCGCTCAACTACGGAGATGACGGCTACACAAAATACAACGACGACGGATTGATAATATTGCAGTCGCGGGCAAACTACGGACGGGTAGGTTATGCAACGCAAGGTACATTGGAATTCGGCGCATTTCGGCTTGTCGCAGATTTTATTTTGGATTTGTCATTGCCCAATCATGTCGGTACTGTATTGCATGCTTTGGAAAACGTAGCAAACATATTCGGCGAACGACAAGAAGTCGTAACGCAATCCAACAACGAATTTAACATTGATACCAATATGTCCAAAACCGATCAGCGGCAGGACGGCAATTTGAGCGGGTACACCCGATTGGCGGGATTTTTACCGCAGACAGAGATCGTTTTGTCCGACGATAACGATTCCTATGCCGAACTTATAGTAGTACTTAACGATGCCGATTACAGAAGCAGGTTGAGTCAAGTTTGCGAATTTGACATAGTGCGCAGAAATTCCGCTTACGGTTCGATGGAGCAGGTAAACGATGATGAGAGTCCTTTTGTATTTTCCAGAGAAATAACGTTGTTCGACAGTTGCTCTCCTGCGTTTACGTTGGACGGTGTTGCGTTGGATAACGCAAACGTTCCGGTATACTTGCTTGCAAACGGCGTTCAAACCGTAACGTTTGTACCGCAGTACTCGGGTATATACAACTTTAACTGTCCTGCCGGCGTGCAATTAAGTTTGGACAAAACGGACGGAAAAAGCTTCTCGCTGGTCAAAAACAGATATTACGTTTTTACTCTCAAAAACTGCGTTACGCATACGGTTATCGGTCAGTTGCAGTGTTCTTTGACGCAAGTTGATTTGGCAGAGCCTTTCGATCTTGACGGCGGTGAAAGCGCAGTCGTCAAAGTATGTCCAAACGAGAACGGTTACAACTCGTACCAACTATCAACTTCCACAGCAATTAAGGTGTTAGACGGAAGTTTTGCAACCGTCAAACAGTCTGATGACGGTAACGTATATTGTTATTTCGAGCGCGGACAAGCCTACTATTTGCTTGTAACAAACAATTCCGAAGATTGTCTGACGTTGACAGTGCAAGAAATCCCACCGCAAAACATTGCGGTTGTGGACGATTATCAGGTCTTTAATAATGTTCTATATTTTACAAATCCGTACAACGAAACTACGCAATTCAAGATTATATCCGTTTCGGAAAACGGCGGTTCTGTGAGTGTATACGACGTCGGTAATAAATCCGTCGCTTCTGTTTTGATTTACGGCAACGTTAAAATTTTGACTTTTACTCTCGGTGCCGGCGAAAAGTGTTACATCGTTTCTGCCTGCGCAGACGGCAGTACGCAAATCAGTATTACTTTGGAACCGTTGCGGTTTTTGTGGAAAGTGGACGGGCAACCTGTACAAAGCAACCGCATAACGTTGGCACGGCACGATGAATACGACAACGCCGACGGATACAGGATTCAATTGTTTTTAGTAGATGGCGACAAGCAGACGGAACTTGACGCGGCATATGCTGTTAGGTCGGATGACGAATATTTTACATTTTCGGGAGGCGTACTCAGGATAAGTTACTCCGCTCCGATAAATTACGCTATCGATATTTTCCCTGTCAATATGCCCGGGTATATGCTTACAATTACGGTTGGCATGGGACGCAGGGATTACGTCTATACCGTCACTTTAGACACTCAAAATTGGGAAAACGAGATTGACAGCATTACGCTGAAGTACGGCTATACGTCTTCGCAAATCAACGTGCAAAAACCGATTAAAAAGGGTAGTGTTTTCCAAGGTTACTTTTCCGAAAAGAGCGGCAAAGGCGTGCAATATTTTGATGAAAATATGCTTATAGTTTCCGGTACTTGGACATTGGAAAAGAACGTTACTTTGTATGCGTACTGGTATGCGGTACCGTACAACGTGACATTTGAGATAACAACCGATTACGGAGAAAGCATAAAAACTGCAACGGCGTATTACGGTTTGACTATGCCGGAATGCGATTTTTATCCTGCGCGCAAGGGATATGCATTTGACGGTTTTTATGATATGAACGGGAATCCGTATTACAGAATGAGTATAGTAAACAATAAAGAGGCTGCAAACGTCCACGGCATGGACCGGTACCTTTGCGAGAAACCCACTCCCTGCAAAAAAATGGATCAGACCAACGATATTAAGCTTTATTCCAAATTTATATTATTGGAATGCAACTACGATATCAAAAATATTTGCCAAGAATGCGGACAATTTAACAGCTATACAATTTATTTAAGGCAAAACGAATATATAGCTCTGCCGGGATTCAGTTATACCGATCATCCTATGCTTTATTACGATTTTATCGAATCCCAGTCGGCGGCAAGCGGTCCAAATTACAGAGTGGACTTGGAAAGAAGCCCAAGCGACGGTTTAGTGTATCCCAGAAATAGATTTTTTACCGTTCATCAGCACGGTGGAAATTGTATCGCTGCCGGCACGCTGATAACCTTAGCCGACGGACGTCAAGTCCCTGTTGAAACGTTGACGGGAGAAGAATCGTTGTTGGTGTGGAATTTGTATACGGGACAATTCGATACTGCAAAGATTTTATTTATAGATAAAGATTCGCCACGGGAATACAAGGTGATAAATCTCAGTTTTTCGGACGGCACAACAGTGAAAGTGATTTCCGAACACGCATTTTGGGATTATGATCTGAACAAATACGTTTATTTGCGGCAAAATTCTTACGAATACATAGGCCACTGGTTCAACAAGCAAACAACGGACGAAAACGGCGTATTGCAACTGTCGAAAGTGCAATTGACCGGCATAGAAACAAAAGAAGAATATACAACGTCATACAGTCCCGTAACGTGCGGATATTTGTGTTACTATGTCAACGGGATGTTGTCCTTGCCAGGCGGAATCGACGGTCTGTTTAATATTTTTGAAGTCAATTCAGATACTATGTCTATCAATAAAGATGCTATGGCAATTGACGTGGAAACCTACGGTTTGTATACTTACGAAGAATTTGCCGAAATATGGGCTGTTAGTGAAGACGCGTTTAATGCGCTTAACGGTAAATATCTGAAAATAGCTTTGGGTAAAGGATTGATCGACTTAGAAACTATTTCAATGCTGGTTGCCCGCTATGCGGAGTTTTTATAGTAAATTGTCGGAAATATTTTCAACAATAAAAAGAGGCGGTTGCGCGTTGCAACTGCCTCTTAAATTTTGTCTCAGCAGGTTTATATAATTTAACTTATGCGTTCCACTTTTTAAGCAGACTGTCTACGTCGGTTATTTCCGCGCCGTAGGTGTCTACAAGGTATTTAAGTCCGTAGTTGTAGTCCTCTTCGGTAAAAGAGTTTGTCGCGTCTTTCGGCACTACGACGTTGTAACCCAAGCAGTACGCGTCTGCAGAGGTGTGTCTTACGCACATGTGCGTGTGCAGTCCGGTTATCACTACCGTATCTACGCCCAGTTCGTGCAGCAGTAGGTCAAGGTCTGTATGGAAAAATCCGCTGTAACGGCGTTTGGGCACTACGTAGTCATTGTCGCACAACTTAAGTTCGGGTATAACTTCCGCGCCTTTTGTTCCTGCAATAGCGTGGTCTCCCCACAGTTTAAGTTCGTGATCTATTCCCTTTACGTGCGCGTCGTTGCAAAAGATAACCGGCACGCCGGCTTTTCTCGCTCCGTCCAGCAATTTGGCCGTAGGCGCAACAATTTGCAGACCGCGGTCGCACTTCAACGCTCCGGTAACAAAGTCGTTCAGCATATCTACTACAAGTATCGCTTCTTTCATAATTTTCCTCCCAACAAGGTTATCAAGCAAATCATACTCCCATACTTACAAAAAGTCAAATATTTTATATATCAACGCACTAAACAGCCAACGGTTTTATCAAAGGACACGCCGCCGCGTTACTTAGCAGAGATACCGGTTTTTGCGGTTTAAGTTCGGCGTAGTCGTTTGCAAAAACAACGATATCTTTGCGGAAAGCCGTTTTGTTTTTTTCGTTGACCGACTGCATCGCAGAAAAAATATTTTTTCAACTTGAGCGTTTTAGGTTTTACAATTTGCAAGGTTTATAGTACAATCTATACGAAAGGAGATTTATTTTACTATGGAAATTTTACGTGGCAAAAAGGGCTTTATCTGCGATATGGACGGCGTTATCTATCACGGTAATACGTTGCTTAGCGGAGTTAAGGAGTTTGTCGATTGGCTGAAACGAAACGACAAACACTTTTTGTTCCTTACTAACAACAGCCAAAAAACTCCGCGCGAACTCTCTCAAAAACTCAAACGTATGGGTCTGGACGTTTCGGCGGAGCACTTCCATACGGCGGCGCTTGCTACGGCAAGTTTTTTGCAAAGCCAAGGCGCAACAAGCGCGTACGTGGTGGGAGACGCAGGGCTTACCAACGCTCTCTATGAGGTCGGTATCACTTTGAACGACGTCGATCCCGAGTACGTTGTGATAGGAGAAACGGAAAACTACAACTTTGACAGTATCTGCAAAGCCACCCGCTTGGTAAACAAGGGCGCAAAACTTATCGGCACCAACAGCGACATCACAACACCTACGGAAAAAGGCGAAATGCCCGCATGCAAGGCGCTTATCGCTCCCGTGGAATACGCCACCAACCGCAAGGCTTATTACGTGGGCAAACCGAACCCCCTTATGATGCGCGCGGCAATGCACCGTTTCCATAAGTTGGGTATACACTCCCCCGACGTGGTAATGATAGGCGACCGTATGGACACCGACGTTATCGGCGCAATAGAAAGCGGCTTGGATTCCGTGTTGGTGTTGTCCGGTGTTTCCACGCGAGAAATTGCGGCGCGTTATCCTTTCCAACCGCGCCTGATACTAAACGGCGTCGGCGATATTGCGGAATAATAACAAGCCGACAGTCAGTTTGGCTTGGAAAATTAAAACCAAAGGGGTTGCAAAAATGCAACCCCTTTTAATATTCTTTGCAGTGGTGCGTTGTTTGAAAAAAGTTATTCGCCGTATTTTGCAATTTCCAACCCCAAAGTCACCCCTAGCGAAAAACCTTCCTTGAAGTAGGCGTCGCATTCATTGATGCAAGTTTCGCAGTGTAAATCTGTAATCTTTTTGTAGACTTCCAACAATTCGCTGTTGTCCTTCAATTGCTCTTGCAAAAAATCGTCGCAGTCCGCAAGCTTACTTATAGCCTTTGCATACGGCGTATTCTTGTCGAAAAACATATTTCCGCACACCCATTCCAAAAGTATTGTTATCGCGCTTTTCTTCATACTTTTAACCTCGCTATTATTTTTTATATCTTCAAATATCAGAATGCCGATATAAGAAATTGCTTTATTGAAAATCTAAATAAACATCTAATCTCTTGATTAAAGAGTAGTTGCCCTATATCACCATCTATATAATTACCATAACCAGAATACTGGTTGGGACTATTATATAACCTGAATACTGGTTAGTCAAGTATTTTAACCAGAATTATGGTAAAATATATTTATGGAAGAATTTGCTAAAAGATTAAAGGAATTACGTAAAGAGCGAAAATTGTCTCAAGCAGCATTGGCACTCGAAACAGGGTTGACACAAAGTGCTGTTGCCTCTTGGGAAGTATTGACAAATGTTCCCAGTGCGGAAGCGATAATAGTGCTTGCAAAATATTTCGGAGTGACTACCGATTATCTATTAGGTTTAGAAGACTAATTTATAAAAAACAAAGAGATTGCAAAGACGCAATCTCTTTTTGTATGTTTAATAGCGGTGCGGCATTATTGTTTTGCGGGCACTTTTTTCTTACGAGGTCGTATTACGCGCGTCAACAGTTTTTGCAATTCCACAAGCGGTACTACGGCAATTGCCAGAGCCAGTGCAACAAAGTATTCTCCGGCATTTATGCATGCAGTGCCGTCGGCGTAGGCAAAGCCGAACGCTGCGTTTACGTGCGGAACAAAGATAACTGCGGTGGTGAGGGCCAGCGAGCCCAACATAGCCGCCCACAGCACTTTGTTGTGAGTGCGCAAAGTAAACACGCTCTTTTCGCTGCGGCTGTTGTACGCGTGTAAAATTTCCGCCATGCTCATTGTAAGAAACGCCATTGCCGTACCTTGGACGGAGTTTGCTTGAATGCTCGTCAACGTCAAATTTCCGTATTCCGTGTATGCGCCCACAAGATACGCACCAAGCGTCAGCGTAGCCAAAAATATCCCGTGCGTAAGCACGTTCCAACCCAACCCGCCGCTGAACACGCTTTCTTTCTTTTTGCGCGGATCGCGCCGCATAACGTCGTTGTCCGCCGCTTCCAGCCCCAACGCCACTGCGGGTAGCGTGTCGGTAATCAAGTTTATCCACAGTAGGTGCACGGGTTTAAGCAAGGTGAAACCTAATGCCGTGGCGACGAATATTGCCACAACCTCTGCAAGGTTTGACGACAGCAAAAAGCCGATGCATTTGCGTATGTTGTCGTATATTCTACGTCCTTCGGATACGGCTTCTACAATGGTGGCAAAGTTGTCGTCTGCAAGCACCATGTCGGCGGTATTTTTTGTCACGTCCGTGCCGCTTATGCCCATACCTATGCCGATGTCGGCAATTTTGATCGACGGCGCGTCGTTTACGCCGTCGCCTGTCATTGCGCACACTTTGCCCAATTTTTTCCACGCGGCAACTATCCTTACCTTATGCTCGGGTTTTACGCGTGCATACACCGATATTTGCGGAACCGTTTCTTGTAATTGCTCGTCGGTAAGCGCATCCAATTGCGCGCCCGTCATAGCTTCGCTTGCGTCGGTGATCACGCCCAATTGTTTGGCAATGGCAACGGCGGTGTCCACGTGGTCGCCCGTGATCATCACGGGGCGTATTCCCGCCGTTTTGCAACGGTTTATCGATTGAGCGACTTCTTCGCGCACCGGATCTATCATACCGCACAAACCTACAAAAGTAAGTCCGTTTTCCAAGGTCTCGCAGTCGGAGTTTTGCGGCAAATTTTCGTGCTTGGCAAATGCCAATGCAAGCACGCGCAGAGCCTCGTTTGCCATGTTTTTGTTTGCGGCGACGATTTTCTCTCGGTCGTCGTCCGTCATTGTGCGCGCTTTGCCGTCTTGCCAAACGTGCGAGCAGCGCAACAATATCTCGTCCGGAGCGCCTTTTGTATACTGAGTCACTCCGTCTTTGTCTTGGTGAAACGTGCTCATCATTTTGCGTTCGCTGTCAAAAGGAAGTTCGTACGTTCGGGGAGACGCCTGTTCTAATCGGTCTTTTATCAAATCTTTTGCGTAGGCAAAGTTTACTAATGCGCATTCGGTCGGTTCGCCGACGGCGTTGCCGTTTACAAGGTTTGCGTCGCAACACAAAGTCATGCCGGTAGCCAGCAAAGTTTCGTCAAAGCCGTACGTTTCGGTCACCGTCATTTTGTTTTGCGTAAGCGTGCCGGTTTTGTCCGTACAGATGATCTCGGCACAACCCAACGTTTCTACCGCCGTCATCTTGCGAATCACGGCATGTTTTTTGCTCATATTAGTTACGCCTATGGACAGTACGATAGTCACGACCGTTGCAAGTCCTTCTGGTATGGACGCCACGGCAAGTCCTACCGCAATAAGCAAACTGTCCATGATAACTTTCGGCTCGTCAAATCCATTAAGAAGCAAGTTGAGCAAAAATATGACCGCACAAATTCCTACGACAACGAAAGTAAGTACTTTGGACAGGTGCGCCATCTTTATTTGCAGAGGCGTTTTCTCCTTTTTGGCGCTTTGCAGCATATCGGCGATTTTTCCCATTTCCGTTTGCATTGCCGTTGCCACGACGACCGCTTTGCCGCGTCCGTACACAACGGTGCTGCCCAGGTAAAGCATATTGTTTCTGTCGGCAAGGGCTGCTTCGTTTTTTAGCGCGTCCGAACGTTTTTCCGTAGGTATGCTTTCTCCCGTCAGCGCCGATTCTTCCGCTTTCAGACTTGCCGCTTGTAATACTCGGCAATCCGCAGGTACGCTGTCGCCTGCTTCCAACAGTATAACGTCTCCTACCACCAAATCGGTACTTTTAATGACGGTAACGGCGCCGTCGCGCAGCGCCTTGCACGTCGCTTCCGTCATCGTTTGCAGCGCTTTTACGGCTTTTTCCGCTTTGCTTTCCTGTACGACTCCCAAAACGGCGTTCAGCAGAACTACCACAGCGATAATTATTACGTCTGCAAAGTTTTCCTTTTCGTTTGCCGGATCGGCGTTGTTGACTATGATAGTAACCAAATTTACAACGGCGACCACAGCTAAAACCAGTATCATCGGATCGCACAGCTGTTTCAAAAATTTTAGTATGCCCGGCGTCCGTTTGCCTTCGGCAAGCTTGTTTGCTCCGTTTTGCTTCAAGCGATTTTCCGCTTCTTGTTGAGACAGTCCGTTTTCGCTCGTATCCGCGTTTGCAAGGACTTCGTCTTTTTCCTGCAAGTAATATTCCATTTCTCCTCCTTGACGTGTTATTTGTTGCAAATAAAAAAACTCACGCAATCCAAATATCTTTGGTTGCGTGAGTCTCATTGTAGCCACTCATAACTTGAACACTGTATGCCGAAACTTCGTATCTAGCGCGTCCTTACAGTTTTCAAGTTGTGAGTGGTGAACAGTGCCGGACAAGTTTTCCCTTGTCGGTTGACGGCAGATGTCGCGCAATTTTGCGCCAATTACTCCCTCACATATTGCGCTGCAACGTGCCGCGCAAAATTAAATTGTAGACGTATTATACTGTATGCATCGGAATTCGTCAACATACTTTTGCAAATTTAACGTAATTTTGCTTTGCCGTTATTTCTTTGACATCTCGCGCGTATTTGGTATAATTGTTTTGCCGCAATTTCGCGTGCAAAAGGAGGCTTGACGGTGAATCTTCCCGATAAAACTTTTCTTAAAAAACAATGTCGTCTTTTCGAAAGCGACTTCGAATGCAACAGTCAACTAAAACCGCACCGCGCAATGCAACTAATGCAGGACGCTGCGACGGAGCATGCCGTAATGCTTAACGTCGGTTGGGACAATATGGACAGACACGGACTTTTGTGGGTGCTAAGCAAAGTGGATATCCGTTTCAACCGACCCATAACCCGCAAAACTCCGCTGTTCGATATGTACACTTGGCCGCTTGCGCCCAACAGATTTTTTTCCGAAAGATGCTTCGTGGCGGAACAGGACGGCGAGCAGATTTTTTGCGCGACCACGTTGTGGATGCTTATCGATCGCGACAGCCGCAAGATCGTTTCCGCCGAAAGGATGAACGAATTTTTCCACGGCGATTACTCCGAACAAAAAGTCGACGGCGTGGGCGATTTTGTCCGTCTGCGTTTTGACGAGACGTTTTGTCGTGCGTATACCAAAACCGTGCGCCGCAGCGATTTGGATATCAACGGTCACGTCAACAATACCAACTACGTAACTTACGCGTTGGACGTATTGGGCGCAGAGGAAAAAGTAAAGTCCGTGCAAATCGTTTATCACAAGGAATTGGTCTTGGGTGACGAAGCGGAAGTATACTTCAAACGCGAGCAGAGCGTAGTTTCCGTTTTGGGCGTGCGCAACGGAGAAACGTGTTTTTCCGTTTTGCTGCAACTGGCGGAGTAATCGTTCGGCACGGCCGGTTTGCCGTTAAAAACGGCGAGACTTTGCAATACATTATGTTTTACAAAAATTCTTTGTGCTTCGGCAAGTATTGCATGATAGCAAGCGACTACGTTTTTCTTTGAGCGGTAGCAAAGGAAATTAAAAATTTCGGCAAGCGTAAAAAAATGAGTTTGCTTACCGGCGGCTCGGTATTCGGTAATTAAAAAACGGAGATATAAAAAACGAGGGCAAATTTGCCCTCGTTTTGCAAAATCAAATCTTGTAACGGTTCCGGTCAGTTCAATCCTCTTTGTAGCCGAAGTAACTAGCAATGTGCGCGAAACAGTCGTACAGTTTGTCTATTTCGTCGTCGGAAAATTTACGCGACATCCAGTTTAGTTTTTTGGACAGTTCTTCGTTAAGCGCCGTCAAAGTTTGTTTGCCTTTCTCGGTGGTTTTTGCAAAAACTTTTCTGCGGTTATCGTCGTCGTAATATCTTTCTACCAATTCAAATTCTACAAGGGCGTCTACTACCTTGGTCAATTGCTGGTTGCTCATGCTCAACTCGTTTGCCAAGTCGCTCATCGTCAGTTTTCCGTGTTTTTCTATTATGGATAAACACGTCAATTGCGTTACGGTAATAGGGACGTCTTTGATCGAAACCAATTTTCTGAACACCTTTCGCATCTTCGGGTAGTATGTGATAATAAGATCCGTAAGGTCGGCAATAGTCCTGCTCATGGCTTCCTCCGCAGTGATATTTTGAATTATACACCCGACAAAAAATAAAGTCAACTGCAAACTAACCGACAAATCTCGGCACACTGCAACTAGACGCGTACTACGAATCGACGTGCGGCACGTCCTTAAAAAAGTCGGACGTTTTGCAGGTGCGCATCAAATTAAGCAAGCCTAACGCTTGATTATTTTCTTGTTTTGTTGTACACTGTAAAAAACGCTATTGGAGAAAACTATGAACAAGGCAGTTGCAGTGGTAGGAATGTGCGGTTCGGGCAAAAGTGTGCTTTGCGACTATTTTTGCGAACTCGGTTGGAGCAAGGTCTATTTCGGCGGCGTCACCATGGCGCAACTTAAAAAAGCCGGTTGGGAGATAAACGAGATCAACGAACGCAAAATGCGCGAGGAACTGCGCAAAGAACACGGCATGGGCGCTTTTGCAATCTTGTTGAAAGATGAAATTTTGCAAAAACTCGAGTGCGGCAACGTTGTCTTGGACGGTTTGTACAGTTGGACGGAGTACAAAATTTTGAAAGACCTTTTGGGGGACAATCTTATTTTACTTGCCGTAGTTACCGATTGCGACGTGCGCAAACAGCGTCTGGCAAAACGTAAAGTCCGTCCTTTGACCTCTCAGGAGGTAGATAACCGCGACATGGCGGAAATCGAAAATTCCGAAAAAGGCGGTCCTATAGCAAAGGCGGACAAGTTTGTGATAAACAACGGTACGGAGCAAGACTTAAAGGCTCAGTTCGATGCGTTTATCAAAACTTTGTAATTTTGCCTGTTGACACGGGCTTTGATTTTGTTGCATAATAATAGTACAGTTTGCGCCGTCCGAAAAAATGCTCGGCGCTAAATTTTTGGGAGAAAAGTATATGAAGTTTTTAGACGTTGATCTGCGCGGTTACAAGGCAAGTTTGCCGATACTGCCGTTGCCCAGCGGAGTAAAAATTGCATTTTTCAATCTTCACGGCAACGTAAAAATGACCGAACATTGCGGGAAAGAACTGGCGAAGATGGTTTCCGACTGCGACGTACTGCTAACTGCCGAAAGCAAGGGTCTGCAGCTTACGCACGTTATCGCGCGCGAGTTAGGGCACGAATACTACGCCGTTGCCCGCAAGTCCAAAAAACTTTACATGCAGGACGGCTTGGACGTGGAAATAAAATCCAGCATAACTACCGGCGCGGTCCAAAAACTGCACCTGTCCAAGCACGATGCCGAACTTATGCACGGTAAAAAGGTGGGAATTATAGACGACGTAGTTTCTACAGGCAACAGTCTTGTAGGTCTGGAAAAGTTGGTGGAACTCTCCGGCGGTACCGTCTGCAAAAAAGCCTTTGTACTTGCCGAGGGGGAGGCTGCTTTACGCAATGATATTTGTTATCTGGGCGTTATACCTCTTTTGTAACGCTTAAAAGTACGGAGAAAACTATGTCGCAAACTTGTTACGAAATGCTTATAAAAGGCGCAAACAAAAACGGGTGCATTGTGTACTACAACCACAAAGTAGCAATGTCCCGCTTTTTGCGCGATATTGACAAGTGTGCGGCAGGCTTTGTCAAACTGGGGCTTGTAAAGGGCGACGTTGTCACTCTGTATTTGCCAAGTTGCATACAAAGTCTTGCGGCTTTCTACGCTTGTTCTAAGTTGGGGTTGGTGGCAAACGTGGTTCACCCGTTGATACCTTTGGGGCTGCTTACGCAAAATCTCAACAAGACGCATTCTAAGGCTCTCCTGTTTTACGACGCGCTTGTCCGCAACGAAAAGCCGCTTTTGGCACTCGGACAAAAACTTGTGCGTTGTTCCGTCGCCGATTACGTAACTTTCCGCAAGCCGTTTTACAAACTGTACGCTTCCGCGATCGGTTCGCGCGTGAAAGGCGTATTGACGTACAAACAGCTTTTGCGCTCCAATAAGCAAACTCAAGTGTGCGGCTGCGGAGAGGACGTTGTCTGTTACATGCACAGCGGCGGCACGGGAGGTTCTCCCAAAATCGTAAAACTTACGAACGACGCCTTTAACGGCACTGCGGAAGCCATGATACTAATGTACAAGCCGTGCGTTTCGCCTCAGGACTATAACCTTGCGACGTTACCTATTTTTCATGCCTACGGATTGTGCGCGGCAATGCACACTCCGTTGTGTTTCGGCTGCAATCTTATTTTGGTTCCTCAATTTGCGCCGAAAGCAGTCCATCGCTATTTGAAGAAATACAAAATTACTATTTGGTCGGTCGTACCTGCAATGCTTAAAAAGATGATTGCGGCAAAAAAGTTTGACGGAAAATATCTTAAAGATTTGGACGTGATTTGGTGCGGCGGCGACGTATTGGACGAAAGCATGGTGGAAAGCGTCAACGCAGTGCTGGCCAAATATTGCACTCGCGCGCAGCTTATGCGCGGTTACGGACTTACGGAGACTTGCGGCGTTTGTGTTGTCAATAATTATTTCCATTACAAAAAGGGCAGTTGCGGTATGCCTATGCCTACGTGCGACGCTCGTATATTGGACGAGCAGGGCAACGATTTGCCCGCGGGTCAAGTGGGGGAAATTGCTATTTATTCGCGAGGCAATATGCAGGGTTACTTAGACGGCGAAGACTGCTTGACGGAATGCGGCGGTAAAACGTGGGTTCTAACGGGCGATTTGGGGTATTTGGACGAGCAGGGTTTTTTGTATATGGTGGACCGAAAAAAGCGTATGCTTAAAATTGCCGCCGTCAACGTTTTTCCCGCCGAAATAGAAAATTGCGTCAAAACGTTGGATTTTGTGGACGAAGCCTGTGCTGTGGGATGCAAAGCGGACGGTAAACAGTACGTCAAGGTATACGTAACTTTGCGTACTCCCGTCAGCGACGCGGAAGCCGAGCGTCAAGTAGTGCAGATTTGTCGCGAGCGTCTTATCAAATATTCCGTACCTCGGTTTGTAGAGGTATTGCCGCAAATGCCGCGTACCGGCTACGGCAAAATAGATTTCAAAAGTCTGGAAAACAAGTGATCGTTTGCGCCTCTTTAACGAGGCGCTTTAATTTTTGCCGTATTCAGCGTTCGGAAAATATGGTAACGCAAAGCGTTTCGGCGGCTTAAAAACCACACTTTGCAAAATATTTGCTACGCTTTGCAATTTGTGGTACAATATATAATGCAAAGTATAGCGCGTTCGGTATCGGTTCGCGCCGAAGGAGTAATATGAAAATAATCGTAGTCGGATGCGGTAAAGTAGGTAAATCCGTGATAGAAAGCATGGTGGACGAAAAACACGATATCGTTGCCATCGACAATAAACCCGACGTAATAAACAAAGTCGCCAACACATACGACGTGATGGCGGTGTGCGGCAACGCAACAAGCCGCGAATTACTGGTGGAGGCCGGTATTGCGAAAACCGACTTGTTTTTGGCTGTTACCGCCAGCGACGAAGTAAATATGCTTGCTTGCTTTTTGGCAAAGAAACTTGGTGCAAGTCACACCGTCGCCCGCATAAGGGAATCCAATTACAACGCGGACGGATTGCAATTTTTGTCCAAGCAACTGGAACTGTCTATGGCGCTCAATCCCGAGCAATTGACTGCAGAACATCTGTTGGACTTTTTGAAGTTGCCTTCCGCCGTTAAAGTGGACACGTTCGCCGGTAAAAAAATTCAAATTTTGGAAATGATCTTGCGTGAAAATTCCCGTCTTGCGGGGGTGGCGTTGTCCGACTTGCGCAAAAAGTGTCCCGTCAATTTTATCGTATGCGCGGTCAAACGCGGAGAGGAAACTTTCGTTCCCAAAGGCGCGTTCAGTCTGGAAGAAGGCGACAAAGTGGCTTTTATGGTAAAGCGCAGCGACGCGCACAAGTTTTTGCGTGCGATAGGTATAGTGCAAAAGCAAGGCCGCGACGTAATGATCTTGGGCGGTAGCGCTACTTCGTACTATTTGACAAAATTGCTCGCCGCAAATAACTATTCTGTCAAAATTATCGAACGCGATAAAGCGCGTTGCGCGCAAATTGCGGAAATAGTCCCTTCCGGAGCAACTATAATCTGCGGCGACGGTATGAGCCAGGATCTTTTATGGGAGGAAGGTATAAAATCCACCGACGCGTTTGTAGCGTTGACCGGCGAGGACGAGGAAAACATACTAACATCGTTTTACGCGTTGAGTCAGCAAGTGCCCAAAGTGGTTACAAAAGTGAACCGCAACGAATTGGCTAATTTGGCGGAAAAGTTGGGTTTGGACTGTATGGTATCTCCGCAAAAGATTGTTGCCGACGTGTTGACGCGTTACGCGCGCGCACTGAACAATTCTTTGGAAAGCAAAGTGGAAACGCTGTACCGGCTTTTGGACGGAGACGCAGAAGCGTTGGAATTTATCGCTTTGTCCGATTGCAAACTTATAGGTATTCCGTTAAAGGACTTGGACTTGAAGGAAAATTTGATAATCGCAGGCATTATCCGCGACAGGGAATCGATTATCCCGGGCGGAGACGACGTAATTTTGCAGGGCGACAGAGTTATCGTAGTCGCTGCCGAACTTCACTTAAACGATTTGTCCGACGTTTCGAGGTAAGTAAATGAATTTCAGAGTAATATTTCAGACTTTGGGCAAAGTTTCGTTTATGTTGGGAGTGCTTTTGTTGGTGCCTGCCGTTTTGTCCGCATGTCTTGCTGAATCTTGTTGGTGGGCGTTGCTTACGACCGCGGGTATTGCCGTTGCAGTAGGTTTGCCTCTTGTTTTGTTCTGCAAGCCAAAAAACAACGTTATCTTTTCCAAAGAGGGCTTAATAATCGTATCCTTGTCTTGGATATGGGTGTCTCTTGTGGGGGCGTTACCGTTTGTTATCAGCGGAGCAATCCCAAACTATATCGACGCTTTTTTCGAAACGGCAAGCGGATTTTCCACAACAGGCGCCACAATACTTAAAGGCGAACAAATCGAGTCCATGGCAAAAGGTTTGCTGTTTTGGCGCAGTTTCACCCATTGGATAGGCGGTATGGGCGTCATTGTGTTCGTTATGGCAATCGCCGGCGGCGCGGCGGACAGAAGTATGCACGTATTGCGTGCGGAAATGCCCGGACCTACCGTTGACAAGATCGTTCCCCGTGCCAGAGATACGGCCAAAATTTTGTACCTGTTATACGTCGTGTTTACTTTTGTGGAAATCGTTGCGCTTATTATTGCAGGCATGCCTTTGTTCGACAGCGTGGTACACGCATTCGGCACGGCCGGCACCGGCGGTTTCGGTATCAAGGCCGACAGTATTGCTTCCTACAATGCCGCCTGTCAGTGGATAATCACGGTGTTTATGATTTTGTTCGGCGTCAACTTCAACCTGTATTACTTGTTGTTGATGCGCAAGTTCAAGTCGGCTTTCTCCTCGCGCGAATTGTGGATCTACGGCGGAATTATCGTTTGTTCGTCTCTTATTATCGGGTTTAACGTATCCAACCGGTTCGGTTATACTTCAAGTGCGGGAGATACCGTTCGGCAATCGGTGTTTCAGGTCGCGGCGTTCTTGACTACAACGGGATATTCGACGATACCCGCATCAAGCAGTATCAACGCTTGGCCGATGCTTTCAAAAGGCTTGCTGTTTTTGCTTATGTTTATCGGCGGCTGCGCCGGCAGTACCGGCGGAGGACTGAAAGTTTCCCGCGTGGCTATACTGTGCTGCGCCATCAAAAAAGAACTTCGCAAAGTGGTACATCCAAGAAACGCAAACGCCGTCAAATTTGAAAAAAAGACTCTCTCCGACGAGACGTTGCACGGCGTAGTAAGTTATTTCGGTTTGTACGTACTTATAATGCTGGCTACGTTTTTGGTGTTGTGCTGCGATACGGGCGCGGGCTTGACTGTGGAAACCAATATCACCGCGGCCGTTTCTTGCCTTAACAATATCGGTCCTGCCTACGGTTCGGCGGCAGCTGGGTACTACGTGTTTTCGCCTTTTTCCAAGTTGATCCTGTCCGTCGTTATGCTCTTGGGACGTTTGGAAATCTACCCCATATTGCTTACTCTGACGCCTACGACTTGGATCAAAAAGTAGCGCGTCCGTGTTTGTCCACAGCAGACGTCTGTCGACTTCCGTCAGTTCAAATCTGTCTTTGCCGGCCGAGTCCGCGCAAATGCAAATTTTTACCATACGTTGCTTAAAACGTGCGCTCCGTGAAAATTTTCGGTGTTGATAGGTTAGTTTTAGTAATTTGACGTTCACAACAAAATCCCCCGAAATGTTTCGGGGGATTTTGTATTGTATTTATCGCATATTGTACAACTACGTTAATAGGAAAAACGCGCCTAATTTTTCAAGTTGTCTTTGACGGTTTTTGCGAAATTAAAAGCGTATTCCGGTTTAACAATGCCCTTTGCTTCGTTCAAGTTGATCGTCAATGCGTTTTTACTCGGAGATACGAAGTCTCGGATGATTATGTTGATTGTCTCAATATCGTCGCTTTTATAAAGGTTCTTTACGTAGTCGTTCATATTGTCACAGTGTTGCGCTTCGCGGAATCTCGGCCCGAAAACAAATAAACCGTCCGTCAATTGCCCTTGCAGTACAAACAGACCGACGTTTTGCTTTTTGTACAAATCGACGTAGTGCGGCAATGCGTTTTTCATATAGTTTGCGGAACTCTTTTTGTTGAGAGAACTTTCGTAATAGGACTGCAACGAGCAGTTTTCCATCGTGCCGGCGTCGTTGTTGCGCTTAAAAATATAGTTAAATTTGCAATATTCGTCTTTTTCGTCCTCGCCCCACAGCACAAGGCATTTGCCGCGGCATTCGCCAAGCGTCAGTGCGTCGACAAACTCCGCGTCGGTTTTGTGCGTTGCGTTGGTCACGGCCAATCCGGCGTCAAGCCCTTCCGTAGTCGTTTGCAAATAACTTTCTATTGTTTGAAATACGTTTTTCTGTGCGCCTCCTTCAAAGTGCTGAAAGTCCAATATCAGCGTTTCCGTTGGGTTGTTTTTCAAAAAGGTTACGGCCGCGCTCATCACTTCTTGCAAGGTCACGCCCTTAAACGGACCGTGAAATATTTTTAATGCGTCGCCCGACTTGGTCACGCGCAAATCCAAGTATCTTGTGCCGCATGCCAACAGTTCAAAAGTGTTCCTATCCTGCGTTTCCGCAAGGTAACTTATGCCCGCAGTGCCTGCGTCGTGAGCCCCGGGTATGGCAACGTTTTTAAGCGGAGTTTCGTCTTTTATCATTGACATCCAACTACTCAATTCCTTTGTGGGTTGAGAGTCGTCGTTTTTACCGTGAGCAAATATAGAGCAACCGATAACGACAATAAAGATTGCGCACAAGATAATACCGACAGTTATCAAAGTTATTTTTACGGACTTTTTCATTGCGTTTCTCCTTTTTTGATTTAGAGGCGCTTTGCGGCAAACGCCGTTTTGTAATAAGGCATATATAAGTATATCAAATTGTTCTTGCAAAATCAACGGCGTTCTTTTGTAAAAATAAAAAGCTGCGTTTATGCTTCGAAAAGGTTTAGTCGACGGTAAACGTCGCGTAACCGCCGTAAAGCGTAACTGTATCGGGAATTTTTTTGCTTATTTGCAACAAAACGACGCATTCGTGCGTTATATTATACAAGAGCGCTTTTTTGCATCGGATATTGACAAAGGCGTTTGACAGCGGTAAAATATAGAAAATAAATTTTATTCACTCTCCGTCAAAACGGTTTGTTGCGACGGGGGGGGGTGCTATTTAATTTGGAGGCTTGAAAATGAAAAAGCGTTTACTGGCATTGATTTTGGTTATTGCCGCAGTGTCTTGCGTGCTTGTCGCTTGTAACAGCGGCGACGTAACGATCACTTTCGATCCGCGAAACGGCGAGGATAAGATAGTAGTCAAAGTGGACGACAACTTCCGATTGCCGGACGAACCCGTCAGGGCGGGATATACGTTTACCGGTTGGTATAAGGACGAAGATTGTCAACTGGAGTGGAACGTTCCGCAGATTCTGACCAAAAGCATAACCGTCTACGCAGGGTGGACGGCTGATTCTGCCGGCGGCGACGAACTGTCAGCGGTATTTGCCAATTATGACAATTACAGTAAATGGAACTTTCAAGTTACCTATTCCGCATATGCGGACAATCAGTTACAAATGCAGGACGTGCTGCAGTTTAAGGGTTACGATATTGCAATGCAGTACGCCGACTACAACTCGAGCGCAACTTACGTCGATTATCTTATTTACGACGGAGCAAAGGGACAAAACGCCTACTACATACAAGACGACGACGGAAAATACGTGCGTTACTACGAAGAAGATGATGCTACCGAATACGAACAAGTTTATCAAATGGACTACGTTGAGTTGTGCAATTTGAAAACTCTTGCTTTCACAAAGAACGGCGGCAAATATTCCGCAGTCGATCCTGTTGCCGCAGGTAACGAAATTTTGGGATCTTACGAAGGCGAAACGTACACGTCGTTGGACATTTACGTTGCAAGCGGCAAAATTACCCAAATCACGGCTGCAAGCAACGTTGTCGACGCAACTTACGGTAATTATGCCGCAAAGTACGAACTTGTCTTTTCCAAATACGGTCAAGTCAGTTTCACTGCGCCCGAGGTGGGCAGTACCGGTAGCGGCGAACTCGGCGACGAGGGAGAATCCACAACCAATACCTCAAAGTTTAAGGACAAAAATCTTACCGTAGATTCGGGCTGTTTGGAATACACCGTCAATCAAACGGTATTCGGATACGACAGCACCAAGGGTTTGCAGTTCAGCAAAAAAGACAATATCGTTTTTACAAGCAAAACTCAAGTTACCGGCGTTAAGAGCGTAGAAGTTACTTGCTGCACAAACGTAACCAACGGTATCCTTATTTCCGTTTACGTAGGAAATACCGAACTCGAAGCCGTTACCACAAGTACGGTCGGAAAGGATACGAGCAAAAATACAACTTTGCAGTTTTATTCGTCTACGCCTTTATCCGGCGCGGTCCGCGTAGAAATAAGCAACGGCGGCAGCAAGTCCGTTTACGTTTTGCAAATCGCCGTTACCGGCACCGGCGTGGGCGGTAGCGGAAGCGGCACTACCCCAAGCGAAACGGTAACTCTCAACAAATATTCGATTACGCTGGAAGTGGACGGCACCGACGTTTTGGTGGCAACTGCGTCAAGCGGAGGAGAGATTTCTTGGTCGTCCTCCGACACGGGCGTTGCAACCGTAATGAGCGGTACCGTAACGGGCGTTGCCACAGGCACTGCGACCATAACTGTAACTTGCGGCACGGCATCCGCTTCCTGCACGGTCAGAGTAGTGGACGCAACGGAATTCCTCGGCTGGAACGTAGCGACTCCGAGCGGAGTGCAAACTCCGGTATTGCAAAACAAAATGATGCAGGTGGATAACGCCGTAGGACTGCCTAGCGTAGGTACTTACGACGTATTGGTAATTCCCGTGGAATTTACCGACGCGCTTTACACGGAAAAGCAACTTTCCGACTTGGATCTTGCCTTCAACGACACTACGGGCGCTACCGGTTGGGAAAGCGTCAAGTCTTTCTACAATAAGTCCAGCGACGGCAAACTTAACCTTAATTTCAGCATTGTCGGCGTAAACTTCGGTTACAAGGGACAGATATTCAACACGGGAGATAAGTCTACAAACTACTCAAAAACCGACGATGAAAAACCTCTGATCGAAAGGGCTCTCGCTCAATTGGACGCGGCCGGTGCGGACTTGTCCAAGTTTGACAGCAACGGCGACGGATGTATAGACGCGGTGTATATGATGTACTCTCGCGACTTCGACAATACGGGCAACGCTGATTTGTGGTGGGCGTACGTGTACTATTACGGAACGAACAGTAACGAAACTTACAGCGTCGACGGCGTACAACCTTACTTCTATTTTTGGGCTAGTCAAAACTTTATGTACGACGACACTACGAGCAGCGTACCTATCAATGCGGAAACTTTTATTCACGAAACGGGACACTTGCTCGGTTTGGACGACTACTACGACTACGAAGAAAACACCGGTAGCGATCAGGGTGTCGGAGGCGCTGCAATGATGGACTACAATATGGGCGACCACGACCCATACTCCAAGTTGATGCTGGGTTGGATCACTCCTACAGTAATATCTTCTACGACGGCCGGTGCAACTATCAATCTTTCCGATACCGATAAAAACAACGACGTGTTGCTTATAAGGTTGGATAGCGGCACAGACTATCTTTGTGAATACTTGTTAATCGACGTCTACAACAACACAGGTCTAAACGCATGGCGTACAAGCAGACTGTACGGCGGCGCAAGTTTCGGCGCTCGGATATTCCATATTTCCTCTGCAGTCACAAACCCCTATCAAGACGACGGTTACGGCTCCTTCACTAATGACAACAACTCCGTATCAACCAACCCGCTAATCAAGCTTATCGAAGCGGACGGCGGCAACAGCAAGTTTGCAGGAAGTAACGGCCTAGCTCAAGCGTCCGACTTGTGGAAGACAAACGGCACGTTGACCAATTGTGCAAGTTATTACACAAGCAAAAAAGTTACCGTAACGTTTAGCGCAGTTTCGGCGACGGGCGCAACGGTAAGCGTTACTTACAACTAAAACCGACTTTGTGCACACAATAAAGGGGAGCGCGCGTTAGGGCGGCGCTCCTCTTTTGCAATTTCGTCGGTTGTGTGCTATAATTTCAACTATCTAAATACAACGCGTTTCGCGGCGCAGCGTTATATTCGGCAGATATCCAACGACCGCGAAATTTGCATTTCTAAACGGAGGTTTTAACTTATGAAAAAACGTATTGTAATTGTTTTGGCGACGGTACTTATATGTGCTTTTGCGCTTGCGGTTTGCGTTTCCTGTAATACGGGCGGCAAGTATACCGTAACGTTTGATCCGCAAAACGGACAAACTCCCACCGTCGTCAAATTCGACGGAAAATTTCGCATTCCGCAAGATCCCGTTTGGGACTTGTGGAAGTTTGACGGTTGGTACAAAGACGCCGACTGTATGGAAAAGTGGAGCGTTCCGGATAACTTGACGGAGGATATAACGGTTTACGCGAAGTGGACGTTTTTGCACGACTTCGGCGACGAATATCTTTTGTGGGATACCGAATGTTTGGACGACGGCTGCACGGTTTTGGGACGTAATCCGTCCACAAATCAAGCCAAGGAACGGTTCGTTTACAACTTTAACGAGAGTAAAAAGGCAGACGTGGACGCCGCTTACAATGCCGTGACTGCTAATATTGCAAACGGTAACGATTACGCCGGTTTTGAAAATCTGTACGAAATCTATGACGATAACCTCAACTATGTGGTGGAACAGTATCAAATTGCGTACGTATTATACTGCACTTATACGGACGCAAAGTACGAAACAAACTACAACTACGTAACGGAGTGCTACAACGACAACGTTTCCCGTTACTACAAACTTTTCCGCGATATTTACAATTCCAACTACAGAAACAACTTTTTTGAGGGGTGGAGCAACGACCAGATAAATCAAGCCTTGACTTTGTCGGACAGTTACGGCAACAGCCAATATACGGAAATTAAAAACCGTATAGACGCGTTGACGTTGGAGTATAACAACCTTATGGATTCCAACGCGTCCGCGTCGCAGATTTCCGCAAAGTACGGCGAGTTGGTCGCGCTCAACAACGATCTTGCAAGCCTTGCAGGATACGACGGTTATATGGACTATGCCTACGGCAACGTTTACGGTAGGTCGTATTCTCCCGCAGACGTAACTGCAATGCGCAACTACGTTAAAACTTATATTGCGCCGAAACTGGACGAATTGGCGGCATACTTTGACAGTTTTCTTGGCTTTTACAGTTACGCTTCGCGCGATTATTATTTGGATATCGCTACCGAGTCTGTATTTTTCCCAAATGAGGCGTCAAAGCAAAACGTCAACCTTATGGGTAAGTATTTTCAGAATATGACTAATCCCGCGTCGGCAAACGGAAAGGAAATAAATTTCTACAAGGTCGCAAACGACGTTTTCAAAAACGGTAATTACTATCTCGGTCAGCAAGACGGAGCGTACACTTACTATATAGGCGCGCAAAATTCCAGCGTTATGTATTTTTCCAATCAAAAGAACGCTTACGGCTATTACACTTATCAAAATACGTTTACTTTCGTGCACGAGTTCGGGCATTATTTCAACGGATACTACAACGGCGGCTTGGACGTATCGATGGATCACGACGAAACGCAGTCGCAAGGTAACGAAATGTTATTTTTGGCTTGGCTTGCAGATAACGTTCCGAAAGGATGCGCGCAAGGTTACGAGGCTTTATCTAAGGAAAAATTAGTCGGTATGCTTACAACCATTTGTATTGCAACTGCAGTGGACGAGTTTGAGCAAGCGGCTTACGAAGGCATATACGAAGGACAGCCTGTCGGTGCATCCAACTACAACGACGTATTCGAACAAATCTTGGACGATTACGGCAGTACTCTGTCCGACTACGGAGACTATTGGACTTACGTTGTATTCGAGCAGCCCGCATATTATATTTCATACGCTATGAGCGCGCTGCCCTGCGTGGAACTGTTTGTCAACGCACGTCAAGATTTTGCCGCGGCAAAACAATCGTATTTCAAACTGTTTACTTTCAGCGACGACGAAACTTTTGTCAGCCCCGACGGCGAAGTGTTGAAAACCTATGCGGAGATTTTGGCGTATTGCGGACTGAACGATCCTTTCGATGAGCAACTTTATACTACGATATACGACAATTTGACCTGACGTTCGCGTATTTGTCTGCAAATGTCAAGGCGAAAACGCCCTTTGCGCATCGCAACGCAGAGGGCTTTCTTTTACATTATTTAATGCGTACAATTGACAGTGTTTTTGCACTTTGCTATAATATCAAAGAAAATCGAGTCTTGAAAAAGACTTGGATGTCCGTTGGTCTTATGTTTTGTTTATAATACGTTTGACGGTACAATCGCGTTAAATCAAAAACACCTTCGGGAATCGTTAAAAGAGGGATAAATATGAAACACATCGATATCAAACAAATCGTTTGCAGTCCGGAACGGTATTTCGACCAACCGGTCACAGTGTGCGGTTGGGTGCGCAGTTTCCGCGACGGCAAAAATATGGGCTTTTTAGCGCTTAACGACGGCACAACGCTCAATCATTTGCAAATAGTAATAGACAAAAACGTCTGTACGCAGGATCTGTCCGCTGTGCGCGTAGGCGGCTCCGTAAAGGTTAGCGGAATTGCCGTAAAGTCTTTCAACGCCAATCAAGCGGTAGAAGTAAACGCGCACGAAATTGAAGTGTTGGGCGACTGCCCGTTGGATTATCCCATACAAAAGGCAAAAACGTCTTTGGACTTTTTGCGCACCGTGCCGCACCTGCGCGTTCGTACAAACACTTTCAACGCAGTATTCCGCGTTCGTAGCAAATTGTCCGCAGCTATTCACCGTTTCTTTCAGGAACGCGACTTTACTTATGTCCATACGCCGATTATTACCGGCAGCGATTGTGAGGGCGCGGGTGAGATTTTCCAAGTGACGACCGTCGGATTCGATCCTACGGTTAAAACGGCGGAGGAGTACGCCGCAAAAGACTTCTTCGGTCAAAGTGCGGGACTTACCGTTTCCGGACAACTTGAAGGCGAAGTTATGGCAATGGCGTTTGGCAAAATCTATACTTTCGGGCCCACTTTCCGCGCGGAAAACAGCAACACGACCCGACACGCGGCAGAGTTTTGGCAAATAGAACCGGAGGTTGCTTTTGCGGAACTTTCGGATATTATTGAAATTGCTACCGACTTTATAAAATATATTATCAACGATATTTTGCACACCTGCGCGGACGAACTTGCCTTTTTGGAAAAATTCTACGAGGCGGGGCTTACCGCCAAGTTGCAAAAAGTGGTGGACGACGAGTTTGTCAAGTTGGAGTACACCGACGCAATCAAGATTTTGCAGGACTCCGGCCGCGAATTTCAGTATCCCGTCGCTTGGGGCAAGGATCTACAAACCGAGCACGAGCGCTATCTTACCGACGTGGTGTTTAACAAACCCGTTTTTGTCGTCAATTATCCCAAGGATATCAAATCGTTTTATATGAAGCAGAACCCTGACGGAAAGACGGTTGCAGCAACGGATTTGCTCGTGCCGGGAGTCGGCGAGATTATAGGTTGCAGCGAGCGCGAAGCGGACTACGACAAACTGATGCAAGCGATAACGACGCGCAATATGAAGTTGTCCGATTACCAAAACTATTTGGATCTGCGCAAGTTCGGCAGCGTACCGCACAGTGGTTTCGGTCTCGGTTTGGAACGTATTTTGATGTACGCAACCGGTATGGGCAACATACGCGACACTATAGCGTTTCCGCGTACTAAAAACGAACTTCGCTAGCACTTCCGTGCGGGCATTGTTATGAAAAGTTTGCCGTAACGCTAATGCTTTCGACATTGCAACGGTTTAGTTCTCTGATTAAGCGCAGACGTCACAATATGTCACCTCGACCGAAGGCTGTCCTTGCCGTAGTGCGGCGAGGGCTTTGCCCGACCCCAGCGCGTTAGCGCGTGAGAGGTCTAGCGCAAGCGTTACCTTGTCCCCCTACGCAAGCGCAACCATTTATACACACCAAATAAATCCCCGATATTTTTCGGAACGATAAAGAAGGAAAAAACAATGAACAGAACTTATATCAAAAACCTTACGGAAGGTCAAGTAAAAATAAAGGGCATGGTGGAAACCATCCGCGATAAAAAAATTATGTTTTTGGTAATTCGCGACGTTACCGGCAGCGTTCAGGTGACAATCGTTAAGGACGAATGTCCGGAAGTCTACGAAATTGCCAAAAATCTTACGCCCCACAGTTTTGTGACGGTTACTGGCAAATGCGTATTTTCGGAATACGTGCGTAACGGCGGCAAGGAAATTTACCCGGACGGTTTGGAAATCATGTCCGTTGCCGACGTTTTGCCTATCGACTCGAACAGCGGGCAAGATTTGCGTATGGATTACCGTTGGATAGATCTGCGCGACGAAAAGAAACAGTTTTTGTTCAAGATCCAAACCGCTTTTGAAAAGTACGCCGTAGAATTTTTTAATAAAAACGGCTTTATAGAAATTCACACGCCCAAAATCACAGCTTTAAGCAGCGAGGGCGGCAGCGAAGTGTTCGAACTTAAAAATTACTTCGGTCAGCCCGCATATCTTACGCAAAGTCCGCAACTGTACAAACAAATGTCTATGATGGCAGGCTTTGACAAAACGTTCGAGATCGGCGAGTATTTCCGCGCCAACCCCAGTTTTACCAGTCGTCACGATACCGAGTTTACGGGAATAGACGTAGAGATATCCTATATCGACAGTCACCATGACGTAATGGACGCGGAAGAAGCGTTGCTTGCCTACGTCATCAATAATATCAAGGCGGAGTTCAACGACGAGTACAAAAAGTACTTCGAGCGCGACATAATAGAACTTAATTACAAAATTCCGCGTATCCCCTTGTACGAAGTTTACCGCATTTTGAAAGAAGAAAAAAATTACGAAGTTCCCCGTGCGTTAAAGGGGGACCTCGATCCCGACGGCGAAAAACTCATTTGCGAATACGTCAAGGAAAAATATAACAGCGAATTTGTATTTATAATAGATTTTCCGGCAAAGGCGCGCGCCTTCTATTCTATGAAGCACGACTACAATGCGGAACTGACCAAGACTTACGACTTGCTGTATCGCGGTATAGAAATAACAAGCGGCGCTCAGCGCGAACACCGCTATGAAAATTTGAAAGCCAATATTGCCGAGCAAGGCATCAACCCCGAAAGTATGCGCGATTACTTGGAGTTTTTCCGTTACGGAGCGCCGACGCACGGCGGTTTCGGTTTGGGCATTACCCGTACGCTTGTCAAGTTGTTCGATTTGCCCAGCGTCAAGGACGTGACCTTCCTGTTCCGCGGTCCCAACCGTTTGAAACCGTAAAATTTGCCTGCCTTTGTTTGTTCGCAGAAGTTGTATTTGTAAGAGAAACGTACGCCGTACAACGACAAACGGTCATCGGTATTAACAATTTGCATTTAATAAAAAATAAAGGTACTGTATTGTTGCAGTACCTTTTTAATATCAATCGTCTTTTATTGATGATCTAGCGCTTATACATTAGTTGTCGGTTCGTCCAAGTAAGTAATCCACAGAACAATTCAAAGTTTCGGAGATTTGTACAATTTTGTCTATGGTCGGTAAATAAGTCCCGTCAAGCCAATAATAGATAGCGGATAACGGAATTTGCGTCAGTTCGTGTAAACTGAGCGGCGACATCGTACATTTGTTTAATACGTTTTCAAAATGTTTGTGAAATAACGGACATTTATGAAACGTACAGAAATAGGACTCTTCTTCCAATCCCAAAAGATAGTCTGTAGTACAGTTAAAATAATCTGCAATTCTTATGACAAACTCTGTTTTTGGCAGACGGTTTCCTTTCAAATAACGATTGATCGTAGTGTGACCGCAGCCGAGTATAGAAGTAAGTTCAACCGACGACAACTTCTTATCAAACATAAGCCAAGAAAGCCGTTCTGCAAATTTTTCCAACATAGGAATCCTCGTTTGAATTTGGATATGTTAAGGTAAACAGAAATCAGGAACGTACATTTATTTTATTCTTCCAATAACAAAGTCAACGGGACAGTCCAGTACTTTTGCTATACGTATAACGCTGTCTACGGTTGGAGTATGAGTACCTTTCTTCCAATGGTCTATTGCCGATTCGGCAATTTCCGTATGTGTTTGTAAGTAATAAGCAGATTTATTGTAATATTTCAACAGAAACCGCAATCTTTCGGAAAACGGCGGAACGGCCAAATAATTTTCTTTCACATACTCGTCTGTTAATCCTAAAAGAAAATCGGTAGAACATTGAAAATAGTCCGCAATCTTAATCAAATTATCTAGCGAGGGATTTTCACCGTTCAAGTAGCGGTGTATCGAGGAATGCCCGCAGTTTATCCGTTTCGACAGTGCAAAAGCGTTTATATCTGACGTATCCAATAGTTCTTGAAGCCTTTCGGCAAAATTCGACTTTTCTTGCATAAAAAACACCTTCTTTTTTCATTATCCCCTAATTCTGGGTAAAACCGCTTGCAATGTCCAGAATTAGGGGATATAATAATCGTAGCCTGTTGCAAAAGGTGAATATGAAAAGGATGTTTAGTTATGCCGAACGGTAAAACTCAACGATCGGAACATTTATTTGTTACGGAAATGGAATCTGCACAAGTCTTCAACTACAAAGTGGACGAGCAGTCGCTGTTGCTGGATTTGAAAGTGCTTTTGAAGGAATACTATTCCGCAACGTTTGCGGTGGCGAAAAATTCCTTGAAACTGCAATTTACCAACGGACAAATTTTTGAATTGAGCGTAAAGGAAGTTGTGTAGGCAGCAAGCAAACAAAAAATCGATATTCTAAAGAAAAACTGTAATAAATACTGCAATAGATAAAAACCGCCAATATTTGTTTGGCGGTTTGATTGTTGCAAGAATCCATCGGCAGATTCGGTGGATTCTTATTATTGTCTTTGACAACAAAAATTCCGAGCCCGCTGTAAAGCGAAGGAATTTTTATTTTTTAACTGTACAAATACGGTTGTATTTTTGCTCTAAACAGGCAGATATGTCGGGCGCAACGGAGCAATTTTCAATTTCGCTTTAAGGATTATTCAAGCAAAACGTTTTACAATCAAACTGTAAATAAATAATTAACAACGGTATATCTGATATTGTTTTTGTGTCACAATTTGTACGTGCGCAGAAAATAAAAGGGGAAAAATATGAAAGAGAAACCGTTTTCGCCGCCTAAACGCAGGCAACCCGTTTGGAAGCCCGTTTCGGCTGTACTGAAATTGTGCTACAAAAAGCCGCAAATAATCAACCTCAACAAGGCCATGCCGGACAAGGCGATTTTTGTCGCAAACCACGCCGCAATGAGCGGTCCTGTTGTGTACTCGTTGTATTTGCCGTACTTCCACGTAACTTGGGGCGCGTATCAAATGTTGGGTAATTATAAAATGCGTTACCGCTATCTCAGGGACGTGTACTTTGTGCAAAAGCGCAAAATGAGCAAGGCGGGCGCGAGTGCTTTGGCGTCTTTCGAAGCGGCGTTTTCAATATATTTTTACAAAGGGATCAAAGTATTGCCTACGTATCCCGATTTGCGTTTTGTCAAAACGATCAAAAACAGCGTTGCGTGCCTTAACGACGGCACGTCCGTATTGGTTTTTCCCGAAAACTCTTCCGACGGCTATCGCGAAGTGATTTCCGAGTTTTACGGCGGTTTTGTCAGCCTTGCCGAGCGCTACAGAAAAACGCACGGCGAGGACGTGAATATTTGTCCAATGTACTATTCTCCGCGCAAAAACAAAATCGTCATCGGTAAATGTAGCAAACTTGCCGATTACCCCAATATGACTCGCGAACAGGTGGCGGAAGATTTCCGCAGGCAAGTCAACAATCTTTATTTCGAGTATATTTCCGACGGAGACCGACCCGTTTTGGAAACGGAAGCGTTTTTGCGTTGACGTCGGAAAGGACGGAGTACGCAATAGCAGACGTATGAGTTTGTGTGATGCGGCGGCAAGTTTTACTGTTAGTTCAATATATTGTTACGGGCGCGCAGATTACTGCGTGCCCGTATTTTTGTAATTATAATATTTTGTTCGCCCATTTTTCCAATCAGAACAAGCGGTTTGATATTCGCCGTTTGTTTTAGCGGTTTTGCTTTGCAACAGGCTATTTGAACAGGTTGATTATCGTTCTGCACACCGTTTCTCTCATTGCTCCGTAGTCTATGTACGGATGATTGTCAAACACGTATTCGTGTGCAAAACTTTGTACTATGTTCATCGCAAGGTGCACGCGTTCCTTAATGTTTGGCAACGTTACGCCGTTTTCTTTCAATTGCTCGGATATGTTTTCGGTTATTTTGTCTTCCAATGCGATAAAGGTTGCATTGACCGTTTCGTCGGTGGTGGCAAGCGAATGCAGCGTATTGTGTAATTTGGCATTTTGTTCGTGCATTTCCAAAGTTTTGTCTATCACTTGCGGCACGACCGCCTCGATGTCAAGCGGTGCACCTGCGCTTTTCATAATATCCAAAACGGGCATATACGCGTTGTCAATGTATATTTGCAATACGCTTATCATTATATCCCGCTTGTCTTGGAAATACCCGTACACTATACCGGTCGACACTCCCGCGCGTTTGGCAATTTCCACAGTATTGGTGCCGTGGTATCCCGCTTCGGAAAACAGTTCGTATCCGGCTTGAATTATTTTATTTTTCTTTTCTATAGACCGCTCTTGTTGCGGCTCTCGTATTACGCTTTTCATTTTATCACCGTTCGCAAGTTCCGTTGCGCTTTGCTGTTTACAATATTTCTTTTTTCGGCGTTGTAGAAATCCAACGGTTATGCTTAGAATTTTAACCGTTTTTTGTAGATAACAGTTTAGCAAAAATACGTGCTTTTTGTCAAGCGGCAATATCTTTTATACTGCTCAAAACGGCAATTTTACTTTGCCTGATACGTCGCGCTTTGTTTTATTTTTATCGTTTGCGACGCGTTCGTTTCAAAGCAAAGCGCGTATGCTTTTTTGCGGTACGTATAAATCGTATGGGATAGTTATAATGATTTGCACATAAAAAAACAGCCTTTCGGCTGTTTTATGTTTTTTATTACTACGCTTGTTCGGACGGTTCCGTCGTTTCGGACTTTTCGGCTTCAACCTTCGCAACGCGTTTACTTTCCATGCAAACGTCAACAATCAAAAGTACTCCGGCAGCAACGGAAGCAAGGAATACAAACAAAATCAAAGCCGTAAACGAAGTACACAAACTTATAAGCAGTAACATCGCCAAAACAAAGTTGAATACTACCGCCGTGATCAAAAGTCCGCGTTTTTTAGCGTATTTTTCGTGCGTGCATGCAAACCCGCTTATTGCAATTGCATTGAATACCAACGCAACAACTCCCAGCGCCGTTTCCAAAATGCCGACGATGGCTACCAAAGTCGCTCCGGCTTCTCCTCCCAGTAGTTCCAAAATTGCCGCAATGCCGATAAGCATTATCAGGGAAAAGATAGCGTCGAACACTACGCCGATAATCGCGCCTACAAGTGTCATAATTCTTTTCATAGTGGTTCTCCTTTCGTGTTTATTCGCCGTAACGCGCAGTTAAAACGCCCGTTCGGATAAATTTATTATACACTTACCCCCCCCCGTTTAGTCAATGCTTTTTTTAACATTTTTATATTTTTTTCCGTTACGTCCCGCAAAAGCAGAAAATATTTATAAAAATATGAAAAAAGTTTCGCATTTTGTTTGACAAAGGCGCAGTTACGGTAGTATTATAATTGCGAACTTGAAAAAAGTTTCACATTTTGGCGTTACGCAAAGGAGAAACGACTTTATGCCATTAGTATTTGCCCCTACAAACACGCAACTTAAAATTTTGCGCGTGGCAGCTGACGAAAAAACTAAAAAGCATTTGGAGAGTCTGGGTATTGCAGGCGGCGGCGAAGTCGTGGTGTTAAGTAGCGGCGGCGGAAGCGTCGTTTGCAAAATCAAGGACGGACGCATAGCGTTGGACGGTAATCTGTCCGCAAAGATATTCGTTGCCCAACAATAATTTGCGCCAAAAAATGTAACGGTACAGTGCGCGTATGCGGTTTTGCTGCCGTACTTATTTACGTTTACACAAATATTCGGTTAATACGGCGTAAAGCCGTTTAATACAATTTCACACAAGGAGACAATAGGCTATGAAAACTCTCGATACCTTCACAATAGGTGAACACGGCATTGTCAAGGCCGTCTCGGGTGAAGGAAAAATCAAACGCAGACTTTTTGATATGGGTATAACCCCGGGCGCAGAAATTCTGCTCAGAAAAAAAGCCCCTTTGGGCGATCCGTTGGAAGTGACGGTGCGCGGCTACGAGCTGACGTTGCGCAAAACGGAAGCCGTATGCGTTACGATGGAGGTGCAAGATGCTTAAATTTGCATTGGCCGGCAACCCCAATTGCGGCAAAACTACTTTGTTCAACGGGCTGACCGGATCTACCGCCCACGTAGGTAACTGGCCGGGCGTAACCGTGGACAAGCGCGAAGGTACTTACAAAAAGTGCGCGGAACCTATTTCCATTGTAGACTTGCCGGGTATTTATTCCCTTTCCCCCTACACTCCGGAGGAAGTGATCGCTCGTAACTTCGTGTTGGACGAAAAACCCGATTGCGTCATCAACATTGTTGACGCAACCAATTTGGAGCGTAACCTGTATTTGACCACTCAAATTTTGGAGATAGACGTTCCCGTCGTGATCGCTCTCAATATGATGGACGAGGTGACAAAGCGCGGCGACAAAATCAACGAAAAATTACTGGAAGAAAATTTGGGCGTTCCGGTAGTCAAAATTTCCGCGTTGAAAAGCGAGGGACTTAAAGATTTGATGGACGCCGCATACAAAACGTGCAAAACCCCGCGCAGCGGCAAAACCGTATTGGACGGCACCAGCGTATCGCATCTTATTTCCGACGTGACGATCGCTTTGCGCGGTCAAAGCGTAGACAATCCGCTGTTTCACGCCGTCAAACTTGTGGAAAGCGACGAGATAGAAGTCGCCATGCACAAGGAAACCGTTACGATGGTGGAGGAATTCAAAAAAACTCACCAAGACGAAGTTTTCGGGACGGATTTCGAGGCGTTGGTGGCGGACGGTCGGTACAAATATATTTCGCAGCATTTTCAAACGGCTGTGGAGCGCAAAAACACCGACAAGTTCCAAACCACCCGTTCGGACAAGGCGGACAAAGCGCTGACGCACAAGATTTGGGGTATTCCCATCTTTCTGCTGATTTTGTTTGCAATTTTCCATCTGACGTTTTCGGAGGATTTCCTTTATCTCGGCGCAATTTTCGGTTTGCCGGATTTGGAAGCCTTGGGATACGTAGTTGACGATGAATACATAAGTTACGGCGCAAGTTGGATAGGTGTGTTCTACAACGGCGGCGTTATGTCGCCGGGGTGCATAATCAACAATTTGTGGAACGATCAAATAGTCGGACAATTGTTCGGTCTTGCGCAAGGCGGCATAGAAAACAGCGGTATGGCAAGCTGGGCCGTCGGATTGCTGAACAACGGTATTTTGGACGGTCTGTCCGCAGTGTTGTCTTTCCTTCCTCAAATTTTGGTACTGTTCCTGTTTTTCTCCATTTTGGAGGACAGCGGTTATATGGCGCGTATCGCTTTCATCTTGGACAGAATGTTCCGTCGTTTCGGTTTGTCGGGCAGGGCGTTTATGCCTATGATCATGGGTTTCGGCTGCTCCGTTCCCGCAATGATCAACACCCGTACTTTGGCGGACGACAAGGAGCGCACGGCTACCGTACGCGTTATTCCGTTCTTTTCCTGCGGGGCAAAACTGCCCATACTTACGGCGGTTGCCGGCGCGATCGTGGCGGGCGTAACCAACGTCAGTGCCGATCTCATCACGTATTCTATGTATTTGCTCGGTATTATCGTAGCAATAGTCAGCGTAATACTTATGCGCAGTACCACGTTAAAAGGCGAAACGCCGCCTTTCATAATGGAATTGCCCGCATATCATGCGCCGCAGTTCAAAAACCTGATGTTGCACTTGTGGGATAAGACCAAACACTTTATCAAAAAAGCGTTTACGATTATCCTTGCATCCACGATCGTCATTTGGTTTTTGTCGCACTTCACGTTCGATTGGCACTTCTTGGAAGACGAGCAAATCAACGACAGCATTTTGGCGGGATTTGCCAAATTATTGCAGCCTATTTGCACACCGCTTGGTTTTGGCAGTCAGTTGGGCTCCTACGGTTGGGTGTTTGTTGTTGCCGCCGTTGCAGGACTTATCGCCAAAGAAAACGTCATTGCAACTTTTGCTACCCTTGCAGCGTGTCTCATCGGTATGAACGTAAACGTCGGCGGTTTGACTGTGGACGCCATCAACGCCGACAGCGACGGTATCCTTGCAGTAACCGCAATGATTAAGGCAACGGGAATTTCCGTACCTGCGTTGATTGCGTTTATCGCGTTCAATATGACGACGATTCCTTGCTTTGCCGCCGTTGGTACGGCCAAGGCGGAACTCCCGAATAAAAAGACCTTCAATTGGACTTTGGTATTTTGGCTTGTTACAAGTTACGTTGTTTCGGCAATGGTATACACTATCGGTTCTTGGTGGTGGACGCTGTTTATTTGGCTTGCCGTGGCTGCCGGTATCGTAACCTTTATCGTGTTTTACAACAAAGGCAAAATCAAGTTCAAAAAGAAATCTACCGCAACTAAAGCCAAGTGAGGTAAAACAAGATGAAACTTTGGGAAATACTGTTGATTGTTGCTTGCGCGGCAATAGTCTTGGGAGTCGTTATCGCAGCCGTCGTGCGCAAAGTAAAAGGTAAATCCGGCTGCGGCTGTGATTGCGCAAGCTGCGGAATGTGTTCTCATTGCTCGCAGCAAGACGCGAAGGATAACGCCGACGTTTTGGAAAAATAGTATCTAGTCAAGTGAAAGAACCTTTGCGATTTTTGCAGAGGTTCTTTTTCGCGTAAAAACGCCGGTTTCAGCCTGCGGCAAGTTAGATATGTCAAAATTTAACCGGTGCTTGTAAAGCATTACTGACGAAGTCGGCGCTGCTTAAATTGCAATTACAAACGCTAATTTATTACTGCGGTTGCAATTATTCTCATTGCACTCGGAAATTGCAACAGCAAAAAATTGTGGTTGTCAAATCAAGATTGCTAATGTATAATATAGTACGAAAAATACAGTTGCGCGGTCGTTGCAGCCGTTCTTTTTGTAATAAGGAGAATTTATGTATTTGGAAAAGATCAACAGCCCTGCCGATTTGAAAAAACTTTCTAAAAACGCTCTGCCGGCCTTGTGCGCCGAAATGCGTCAATCTTTGTTGGAGAAACTAAGCGTACACGGCGGGCACGCAGGCCCCAACTTGGGTTTGGTGGAACTGACAGTGGCAATGCATTACGTCTTTGCTTCTCCGGAGGACAAAATCGTTTTTGACGTGTCTCACCAATGTTACGCGCACAAGATGCTTACCGGCCGCCGCGTCGCCTTTACCGATCCGGACCGTTATGACGACGTAAACGGCTTTACCAACCCCAAAGAAAGCGAGCACGATTTGTTTACCGTAGGCCATACGTCGACGGCTCTTTCGCTTGCGTGCGGTCTTGCCAAGGCTCGCGACCTTAGGGGCGAAAAACATAACGTTGTGGCGATAGTCGGCGACGGTTCTCTTTCTGGCGGCGAGGCTTACGAAGCGCTTAATAACGTTGCCGAACAAAACACAAATACGATAATCGTCGTCAACGACAACGAAATGTCTATTGCGGAAAATCACGGAGGCTATGCTAAAAATTTGGAACTTTTGCGCAAGACTTCCGGTAACGCTCCTCACAATATGTTCAAAGCTTTGGGATTGGACTACGTATACGAAGAGCAGGGCAACGACGTTTTGGCTATGGTTGCCGCGTTCGAGAAAGTCAAAGACAGCGCGCGCCCGGTCGTTTTGCACGTTCACACGCAAAAGGGCAAAGGCTTTTGGGCGGCGGAACAAAACCGCGAAACGTTCCATTCCGGCGGACCTTTTTCGTTGGAAACCGGCAAATATTTGGTGTCAAACAGCGGCGAAACTTATAACGAAATTACATACGGCTATCTAAAAGAAAAAATGGCCGCAGATCCTACGGTCGTAGCGATTTCCTCCGCCACGCCTGTGATAATAGGTATGACGCCGGAACGTCGCAAAGAAGCGGGCAAACGTTTTGTCGACGTTGGCATTTGCGAGGAACACGCCGTAGCTTACGCCGCAGGTATTGCGCGCGGCGGTGCAAAACCCGTGTATGCAGTGTTCGGTTCCTTTATTCAACGCAGTTTCGATCAGTTGCATCAGGATTTGGCGTTGGACAATAACCCCGCTACTATATTGGTATTTTGGGATAGCGTCTACGGCATGGGCGGCGCTACGCACAACGGCTTGTACGATATTGCGGAACTAAGCAATATTCCAAATCTCGTGTACCTTGCGCCCACCTGCGCGGAGGAATACCTGGCAATGTTGGATTGGTCGGTAGAGCAAACTGATTTGTCAGTGGCTATTCGCGTTCCGTTTTTCGTTACTCACGGCAAGGCAAGCGGCGCAGATTACTCCCGTATTAACAAATCTAAAGTAATTTGTAACGGTCGGGACGTAGCGATTTTTGCTGTCGGCAGTTTTATGGAATTGGGCAAAAAAGTCGTAGACCGACTTGCCGAGCACGGTATAAAAGCAACGCTTATCGATCCCGTATATTTGTCCGGTTTGGATGCGGAATTGCTTAGAGATCTTGCCGGAACGCACAATCTTGCAGTAACTTTGGAGGAAGGAATAGTCGAGGGCGGTTACGGACAGAAAATAGCGTCGTTTTACGGGGATACCGACGTCAAGGTCAAAAATTTCGGTTTGGAAAAATCTTTCTTCGGCGACTTTGCTCCGGACGAATTGTTGAGAGACAACGGTCTCACTGCGGAAAATATAACCGACTACGTACTTGAAACTTTGCGCAAGTCAAAATAAATTTGCATATTCCACGCCCTGCTTTTTGCAGGGCGTTTTTTTGCGGTAAATTTTTGTCTTTTGAAATAAAACGGGGCTTACGGGCGTTAGGATAGTGCACGCTGTCGTAATCTTCCCGTTTGCAAGGGTTTTGATGGGAACAAGCCAAACGGCGTTAATTTCGTGCAAAATCTTGAATTTGTCTTGTAAGTATGCTATAATAATTTATCTTAGCCAAGGTTTTGCTATTGCGGCCTAGCGTGCGAAAGTAAAATAAAAATTATTTACACATAACATATGTGGAGGTTTCTATGAAGAACAAACGCTTGTTGTTGGCAGCGCTATGTGTGGTTTTTACCCTTTGTCTGCTTTTGGCGGCTTGTACTATTCCTGCGGATAAAACGTTGAATACTCCCGTAGTCAACGTAGACGATAACGGAGTAGCATCTTGGAGCGCGGTGCCAAACGCCGTCGGATACAAATATAAAATAAACGGCGGTGAAGAGATCGCGACGGACGGATTGTCCGTACAACTTACAAACGGTCAATCGATTTCCGTCAAAGCCGTCGGCGACGGAAAAACATACAAAGACAGTGCGTACAGTACTGCAAAAACTTATTCCAAGGCCGAGCCGACTCTATTAGGCACGCCCGTAGTTTCCGTCAGCAACAGCGGCGTTGCCAGTTGGGCTGCCGTAACCAACGCTTCCGGCTACAAGTACAAAATCGACGGCGGCGCGGAATCGTTTACAAACGATCTTTCCGTCAAACTTACGGACGGACAAAGCATTTCCGTCAAGGCTGTCGGCGACGGTGTCGCTTATTCCGACGGCGAATATTGCTCTCCGATAACATATACGGCTCCGCCTGTGCCGGACGACCCCGAAATTTTGAATATCCCCGTCGTTACAATTACGTCGGACGGTATTGCAAGTTGGTCTGCCGACCCCAATGCGGACGGATATAAGTACAAAGTCGACGGCGGTGCGGAAGTTGCCACCGGCAGTCTTTTTGTCCAACTTACCGACGGACAAAGCATCGTAGTTAAAGCGTGCGGAGACGGCGTTTATTATGCCGACAGCGCTTACTGTGCGTCTCAAACCTACGTCGCTCCCAAAACGTTAAGGACGCCCGTAGTAAGCATTGCTTCCGACGGAACGGCAAGTTGGACGGCCGTATCCAACGCCTCCGGTTACAAGTACGTAATAAACGGCGGCGTAGAACGCAGTACTGTCGAAACAAGCATTTCGCTTACTCACAAAGATACGATCAAGGTCAAGACCGTCGGCGACGGCGAAACGTACTTAGACAGCGAATTCAGCGCTGTTCAAACGTACTTGGATCCAAATGCACCGGCAAATTGCACTCACGTAGATAACGATAACGATACGATCTGCGACGTATGTAACGAAAGCGTTATCACCAATTTGGCGTTTTATTCTTTCAACGATTTGCACGGACAGTTCAAGGACTCCGATTCTCAGCCCGGTCTGGACGAATTTACCACGTATATCAAAAATCTCTATGCGGATAACGCGCAGGAAGAAATTTTGCTTTCGGCGGGAGATATGTGGCAGGGGTCCGTCGAGTCGTCCTCTACCAAAGGCAAACTTATGACAACGTGGATGAACGAAGTCGGTTTTTCCGCGATGGCTCTCGGCAATCACGAATTCGACTGGGGCTTGAACAGTATAAAGGAGGCGGCGGAAATTGCCAATTTCCCCATTTTGGGTATAAACGTCACCGTAAACGGCAGTCAACCCGATTATATCAAGAGTTCCGTAATAGTGGAAAAGGGCGGCGTCAAAGTGGGCATTATCGGCGCGATAGGAAATTGCTTGTCCTCTATTTCCGGCGAATTTACAACAGGTCTTAGTTTCGCTACGGGTAATTCTTTAACAAATCTCGTCAAGCAGGAATCCGACAGATTGCGCAATACCGAAGGCTGCGACTTTATCGTATACGCTATACACGACGGACGCGGACAAAGTTATAGCAACGTGCAGAATTTTACGTCAAGCGACTTCCATGACGGAAGCGACAGCAGCGTCGGAAAGATTTACTACGACACCTCTCTTTCCGACGGATATGTTGATTTGGTTTTTGAGTCTCACACTCACCAAAGCTATATTTTGCGAGACGAATACGGCGTATATCATATGCAGGCCGGCGGCTACAATCAGGCTATCAGTAACGTGAACGTTTCCTACAATACGGTTACAAAGCAGGTTGTTTCCGTCAGTCCCAACAAAATTCCGTCCAGTATTTACGGTGCAAGCAACATCAACGACGATCCCGTTGTTGAGCAGATATACAAACAGTTTTTCCCCGATAGCGACCCTTATACCACGGTTCTCGGAACGACGGACTCTTATCGCAGTTCTACTGAAATTTGCGACCAACTTGCCGAACTGTATTACCAAGTCGGGCAAGCGGAGTGGGGCGATCAGTACGATATTGTTTTGGGCGGAGGCTTTTTGAAAGCGCGCAGTCCTTACAATTTGTATGCCGGTAACGTAACGTACGCCCAAATATTCTCTATTTTACCGTTTGACAACAGTATCGTTTTGGGCAGCATAAGCGGATCCAAACTTAAATCGCAGTTTATCAACAGCACCAACAGCGATTATCACTGTTATTATCCCGGTATTACGGCAAGCAGCATTTCGGACAGTAAAACCTATTATATAATAGTCGATACCTACTCCGCCTACTATTCCCGCAACGGAATTACGGAAGTTGCACGCTTGTCTTCCGGCAAGTTTGCACGGGATCTTCTTTCTGATTTTATCTCAGTAGGAGGATGGGGCAGCGGTTCTTCCTCCGGAGGTAATACCGGCGGCAATACGGGAGGAAACGTCAGCGGCACTAACGTAAGTATTTCGGATGCGTTGGCGATAGGCAACGCGTTGGCAGACGGTGCGACGACCGAAGAAACCTACGTGCTTACCGGCATGATTAATGAACTTGTCAGTACGACCTACGGAAACTTTTACATTACGGACGGTACGGATACGTTTTATATCTACGGCTTGTACAGCGCCGACGGCTTGCGTTACGATGCGATGGACAATCCTCCGCAGGTAGGAGACACCGTTACCGTCAGCGGACAGATATATAAATACGTTTCTGCCTACGGCACCACGATAGAAATTAAAAACGCGCGTTTGCAATCGGTGGCATAAAGCGGAGAACGCGGGCGATATTTTTTTGATTTGATTATTAGACGATGCGACTATGGTGTAATTGCATTTTAAGCAATTTATTACGACCGGACGTTATACGTTCGGTCGTCTTTTTTACGCGTCGGCAAAAATCGGCGGAATTCGACTGCAATCGGCAAAAATCGACGACAAATTTTTCTTTTTCGCCGCAGAGCCTTGACCTCGGTTATTAAATGGGGTATAGTGTTATTTAACAAGTGTTAAATATTGATATTTGACAAATATACTCAAGGCGGATTTTCTGTGCGTCTATGTGGAGATCCGATCGTAAACATGAAAACAAAATTGACCAAAAAGCAAATAATCAAACGCGTGGTAGAGTATTCCGCCGTGGCTCTTATCGTAGCTGCGGTGGTCTTAATTTATTATTTCGTTGCAAAACACACTTTGGACGATATCATTAAGTTTAACAAAGCCGAGGATTACGACGGACTACGCAAGTATATGCAAAACTTCGGTGTTGCCGGAGCGGGCGTTATAGCATTGTTGGAAATGCTGCAAATGATAGTGATTTTTATTCCTGCGGAATTTGTGCAAATTGCCGCAGGTTTGTCCTATCCTATTTACTTTGCTTTGCCTATATGTATGCTCGGAGTATTTTTGGGTTCGTCGGTTATTTTCGTGATTGTGCGTCTGTTGCATATCAGATTGGATATTTTCGAACGCCGTACGGGAAAAATTCAAAAGTTTGTGTCTCAAATAAACCAAAACGCTTCAATGACGGTCATTATGTATATTTTGTTTATCATGCCGATGATACCGTTCGGGGCTATCGCCTATTTTGCGTCGTCCAGCAAGATCAAGTATCCGCGTTACGCGCTGGTATGTACGACGGGCGTTATTCCCTCAATCTTGTCTTCGTACGCGTTGGGGTACGTTATCCTAAACGTGTGGGGCAAGGGGACAAAAACGTTTATTTTGGCGGTTGTGCTGGTTGTTATCGCTATGGTATTGCTTTTGGCCGTGCTTGCATACGCCGTAAAGCGGCTGTTTTTTGTCAAAACTTACAAAAAACCAAATTTTATTTTGTATCATTTGCTGTATCCCTTTGTCAGTTTGTATTTTGCCTGCAAATTGCGCGTCAAGAAAATCAACGTCGCCAAACGTATAAAAAAGCCTTGCGTCATTTTGGGCAGACACACGTCTTTTTTTGACTTTTGGTATATGGTCAAGTCTATTTACCCAAAGCGTCCGGCAGTGGTGGGCAACAGGTACTATTACGATTACAAAAAGACCCGCTCTTTTACGCGTACTATGGGCGTGATTCCCAAGCGTCTGTTTGCCGCCGATATAGATACCATGCGCCAAATATACGCCGCAAAAAAGCAGAAACTGCCGATATTTATTTGTCCCGAGGGAAGACTTTCCAGTGACGGCGCTGGAATGGGCATTTTGGAAAGTACGGAAAGGCTCATAAAAAAACTCGGTTTGGACGTGTACTTTTTCGGTACGGTGGGCGGATATTACGCTCGTCCCAAATGGCGTAATAAAACCGTCCGTCACCGAGTTGAAGTGACGCTTAAACTTATGCTCTCCGCAGAAGACGTGCAAAACAGATCCGTCGACGAGATCCGACAAACTATAGACGGATATTTCCGTTTTGACGAGTGCACGGAGTATGCGGAGTCCTCATCCAAAAAGAAATGCGACGCCAACGTGGAGGGTTTGGAAAATATACTGTACCGTTGTAAGCATTGCGGTGCGGAATACACTTTGCTAAGCAAAGATAACGCGCTTACTTGTTCTTCTTGCGGCGAAACGTTTACGTTCGATCGCAACTACAAGACGCAGGACGGCGAAACGGTCTCCGACTGGTATCGCGGGATCAAGGATATTTTGCGGCAGACGTCGGCGCAGCCGTTTGCTCTTTCGGAAAAAGCCGAAATTGCATTGTTTGACGAAAAGAAAAAACAAATGGTCAAGTGCGGTAGCGGCGTTTGTACGCTTACGGAACAGGGCTTTGAATTTGTCGGAGAGGAAAACGGCTCGCCCGTCGAGTACCGTCACACTCCAAAAACTCTTTCCGCTTTGGCGTTTGGATGCAACGAGGAATTTGAGTTTTACGCAGATAACAAACTGATTTATTTTTATCCGGAAAACAGCCGCTGCGTTGTAAAGTGGTCTGCTTTGTGGGACGTAATGGTGGAGAAATACAATGAAGAAAAATCAGCAGCAGAAGCAACAACAGACGGAGAGCGAAAAGCTCTTGCCGCAGCAACCGTTGCAGGCAACGGCGGAGCAACAAACGCCGAGCAGCAAAGCGAAACGCCGCAACAGAAACAAGAGCCCTAAGGATGGCAAAGATACCCGTATAATCAACTATTCGCGAAACATTTTTCTTGTAAGCGTAGGCGTGATAGTGTTGTTTATGGTCGTCGCGATAGTGCTTACGTATGTTTTGCCCAAAGGGCATTTCGAGCAAGTAACGGCGCCGGACGGCACCGTTAGCACAAACTACAACAATTATATAGAACTGCCCGACGCTTCCGGCATAAACGTCGCCAAAGGCATTTTTGCGCCGATTATGATGTTTACCGCAGACGGTTGGATTCAACCTTTGATGCTTTCGCTGTTTTTACTTACTATTGCAGGGGTATTCCAAATAATGATAGATTGCGGCGGTATGCAGGCAATCGTTCGCCGTTTCGTCAACAAGTTTCAAAAACGCAAATTGCTGTTTTTGGCACTTTGCATTCTGTTTTTCATGATTTTGGGTTCCTGCTTCGGTTTGTTTGAGGAAACGCTGTTGCTGTTGCCTATGGTCATTTCCGTTTGCACAAGTTTGGGTTACGGATTGCACGTCGGCTTTATGGTGTGCACTCTTGCAACGGGAATCGGTTTCTCCGTTGCTATCACCAACCCGTTTACGGTAGTAAACGCTTCCAATCTTATCGGTGCCAGCGTCACCAAAAACATATGGTTCCGTTTTCTCATTTTTGCAGTTTACTATGCGTTGCTAGTGTTGTTTGTTTTCATTGCTACGCGTACGGGCAAACGCAAACTTCCCGTTTCGGCAGACGGCGACGAGGACGCAGCCGTCGTATCACTTGCCGATAAAACCGCAGCGGATAAGCAAACTGATAATATTGAAAACGGCGTACAAACGGATATTACAGACGTTCCTACAATGTCGGACGCGCAGTCGGACGTTACGGCAGAGTCGACACAAACCGTTCCGGACGACAGGCGCAAATTTATAATATACACGGTGTTTTTGTGTGTGGCGTTTGCGGCTATAATAACGTTTACCGCCGTGCCCGTCTTACGCGACTTGTCTATGCCTCTTTTGATTGCCGTATTTCTTATCGGAGGCGTAATTTGCGGTTGCTTGTGTTGCGGATTCAAAAATTCCGCTAAGTGGTTCGGCAAAGGCGCGCTTTCGGCATTGCCGTCCGTGGGTATGGTGTTGTTGGCGTTTGGTATCAAGTATATTTTGACGGAAGGACAAATTATCGATACGATAACGCATATCATACAGTCCGCTATCGTCGGCCAGCCCAAGTTTGTCACGGTGCTTATAATTTTCGGCGTAATTTTGCTGTTGGAATTTTTTGTCAGCAGTTCTACTGCCAAGGCCGTATTTGTTATGGGCGTTTTATACGGAGTGCTGCAAAGCGGCGCGCTCAACGTTTCGCCGGAGTTGGTGGTGCTTATCTATCTTTTTTCCGACGGATTTACAAACGTGTTGTTCCCAACGTCGCCGGTGCTTCTTATCGGCTTGTCTATGACTAACCAAAGTTATTTGGGTTGGCTTCGGCGCAGCAAGTGGCTGTTTCCTGCCGTGTTTCTATTAGCTGTCGGTTTCCTTGCGCTAGGCATGGCGGTAGGGTATTGAGTTCACGCTTCGACTAATATTAACAAAAAAACGACGCCCCGCATTGAGCGCAGGGCGTCGTCGTATATTTATTTGTAGGGTTTAGTTTTCGGAAAATTTTTCGTGGAACTCCTGCGCGGTTAGTGTACCGTTGGATACCATCAGCAGTTTGTCGTTGAATTTGTCCACTGCCCACGCACCGTAATTGAGCAAAAACAGCAATACTTCTTCGCTTATTTTGGTTTCGCGGTAACTTGCCGTAAGGCGGAAAAGCACTTCTCCGTTTTGCAGATTCAGGTCAAAACTGCCGCACGCCAACGCATAGTTGGCGCTGCACACTGCCAGCGCCGCCTCCTCGATTTTGTTCATAGGAAATCGGTACGGCATTTTGGAATGTAACCGTACAAGTTGACGTTCGGCGTCGATTCGTATTGTAAAGTCCATGTGAAGGTCGTCGCCGTTGACGCCGTATTCGACGGTACGTTTTTCGTCGTTTTGTTTGCAGTTCCAACCGTTTGTTTTCAAGGCTCCCAGCAGGGTTTTGTACGTGAGTTTTGCTAATTTTTCGTTTATTTTGTTAGCCATATCGACACTCTCCTATTTCATCAAGTTGACTACTTCTTGCATGGATACGTTCGTAGTAGCGACGGTTTGAAGTTTTTCGTTGTAGTCGTCAACCGTTTTGCAGGCAACGTATATCAAGTAATTGAATACGTCGAAACTCAATTCTGTATCTGCCCAATTCGTGCTCATGCAAAACAGAACTTTGTTCCCGGTGGGTCTGTAGTCAAAGTGTCCGTGCACCATGTTGTAGTTTGCTTGCGCAAGTGCCATCGCCATATGCTTGCGCCGTTCCTGCGGAACGTCGAACGGCAACGGCGAATACGCTGTGATCGTTTCCAGATTCACGTTAATTCTAATAGACAATTTTATCGGTAAGCTTTTACCCTTGACGTTTGTTTCTATCGAAAGCTTTTCCGGTATTTTGGTATATTGCCATTTCATTTTGTCAAGAGCGTTGCACAAGCCCACGTAATTTTTTTTCGCCGTCTTTTCAGCGTCGGTCGTTTTTGTCATGGATCAACCTCCGTTTATTTTAACTTACTTTAATTATTATAATCTGTGCCTATACGTTTTGTCAATAGCGTACGTGTTCGCTCGGCATTCGCGATTGTAAAAAAGGGACAAGCAAAATTGCTTGTCCCTGATTTGGCGCGCCGTAAGGAGCTCGAATCCCTAACCTTTGGTTCCGTAGACCAACGCTCTATCCAATTGAGCTAACAGCGCATATTTTTTATGCTCAAATATTATATCGCACAGTTTTGCAAAAGTCAACAGTTTGATAAAAAGTTTCGTTTATTTATCCTTTGCCGTTTGCACAACGGTTTTTGAAGCGAAAAGTTTTTTTTGTAAAATCGCGGCGGAAACGAAAGGGAACCAACACTCTTGCAAAAGTAGAATTCGTTCTTTCCATTTTTATAGCCATTGCAGGTCTTATTTGCAGTGTAATGGGGTATCGCAAATCCAAACAGGAGGGATTGGAATTGGGCGGATTGGCTCTTGCAGGAATAATAATCAGTGCAGTATCTATGGCTATCGTTTTCCTGTCGATTATTATCGTCATTGCCACGCTTGGCAGTTTGGCGTCGTATTATTAGATTTATATAAAAATCTCAAAGTATGTCTTGCAATTTGTCAGCGGCGCACTTTTTTCTTGCAAACATAATTAGTTCTTTTACATATACAATCGCCGACCATACGCTTGAAAAATAAGCCGCCGTATGATACAATATTTACATGAACGGTTACGACTTTGACAAAACTATTTTTAAGGGTAACAGCGTGCAGCGTTTCAGCATGTATTGTTTTGTTCGCCTTCCGTACTTGTGGTTGCTTTTGCCGGTGTATTTTTTTGCATCCGTTTTGTACGGTATGCGCATTCTTAAAAAGGACGGATATTTGCGCGTATTGGAGTGGTTTATCGTATTCGTACCCAACAAGCAAAAAAAGGTTATCAGGTTTTGGGACAAAAATCTTAAACATGTTAAACAATGGTATTTGGATACAAAGCGCGACGACGATTTGATAATTTCCGCTTCGCCCGCATATCTGATAGAGGAAGTTTGTTCCCGCTTGGGCGTAAAGTGTATCGCGTCGCCGGTAACTAAACGCGGCACCGTTTGCGGAAAGCATTGCTACGGCGAGCAAAAAGCGGTTTTGTACCGTAACCAGTTCGGCGAAGCGCCTCTTAGAACGTTTTATTCCGATTCTATGAGCGACAAACCTATGTTCCGTTTGGCAGAGGAAGGATATTTGGTCAAGGGTAACAAAATTTCTTTGGTCTATCAAAACGGCGTCGAAATAAAAGGCAAGTGACTTCTTTCTGCGTTCCGCCGTATAATTTATTTTGCAAAACTTTTTCGTAATGTGCAAATTGAAAAGAGTAATTGAATATTTTTATGAAAAAACGGCAGCGGTGTAACCGCTGCCGTTTGTATTTAATATGGATATTTTCAGTCGTTCTCTAACCCTATCAAATAATCCACGCTGACTCCGTAAAAAACTGCAATGTCTGCCAAAACGCTAAGAGGCGGCTCGCGCTGTTCTTTTTCGTAATGCAAATATGTAACGGGATTAAGTTTTAGTTCCGTTGCCAATTGAACTTGAGTCAATCCTTTTTCTTGTCGCAATTCTTTTAATCTTTGTCCCAGAATAGTTTTCATAGCACTCTCTGTTGACATATTACCATTACGGTAGTAAAATAAAGCATAAACTACCGTTTTGGTAGTAAATATTTGACGTAGCGCGACTATGAAATTGAGTAAAAATGAAGCGTATGCTTTGATATACGCTATAGACTGTTATGTATTGGGTTCGGATTGTGTTGAAATCGATTTTTGCGAATGGTTTCGTCTAAAATTGTATATTGGTGTTATAACGTGTAGCGATTGTTTTCGGTTGTGCGATCTTTTTACAGAAGCGCAAAAAACGGTGCCGGAACCTGCTGTTGCCAAAAAGTTTAGCAATGCCGTGGAAATACTTAAACGTATGATCGGTTAAGAATAACTTGAGTAGGGGTTGTGAGTAATTACTTACTAACTATTCTTTTTTTGCTTCGTTTCGACGTTATGCGTTTCACCGCCGTTTTCCTTCGGAGTATTTTTCAAAAACCAAATCACAAAAGGCAAGTTTATCAGCGCTGTAAGCGCGTCGGCGGCAAGCTGAGCGATTTGCAAGCCCGTAATTTGCCATAGAAAGGTGAACAGATATAAAAGCGGAATGAATATCAGTCCGGATCTCAGCAGCGCCAAAAAGGAAGCTATGCCCGCTTTGCGAATGCTTTGAAACAACATATTTGCAGGAATAAACAAAGGCATAAACAACAGGCCGGCCATGGCGTACCGCAGAGCAGGCACGGCAATATTTGCAACCGTTTCGTCTTTTTGAAAAAGACCTATCGCCGTTTGCGGCGCGGCAATCAGCGGCGTTGCCAATACGGCAACGCCGGCAAAGCATATAATCATAGTTACGCAAAAGGCGCGCTTTACTCGTTTGTACCGCTGAGCTTGCCAGTTGAAGGACGCTACGGGCTGCAGTCCTTGGCTTATGCCCATTCCCACGCACATAACAAAGTTGGAAATGCGGTTGACAATACTCATTGCTGCGATGGCTGCGTCGGCGGAACCTATTTGTTCTCCGTAACGTCCGGCTAAATTGTTCAAGATCCCTCCGGAAACCGAGTTCAAACATTGCCGTATCAAACTGGGCAATCCGTTTTTGAAAATTGAAAAATACAGTTTTGAGTCGCGGCTTATTGCTTTTACCGATACGGAACTTTGCGCTTTTGTAAGATACAGTATCAGCAAAATAACAAATGACGTCGCTTGAGAAATTGCCGTTGCCAAACCTGCTCCGAACACGCCCAGTCCGCACCCGAATACGAACAACCAATCCAACAGCATATTCAGTACGCCGCCGGTGCCTAGTCCGACAAGGGCAAACAACGCTTTGCCTTCGTAACGCAAATTATTATTAAGCACCAAGGAGCATATCATAAACGGACAGGATATCAGTACCCACAATCCGTAATCGCGTGCGTACGGCAAAATAGTTTCCGTAGCGCCTAACAGCTTAAGAATAGGGTTGAGCGCGGAAAGTCCTACGGCTAAAAATACTATGCCTATCGCTCCTCCCAAAAAAAATGCGGAAGAAACGTATTGCGTCGCTTTTTTTGCGTCGCGGTTGGCAAGTTCTTTGGCTACGTAAGTTCCGCTGCCGTGTCCCAGCATAAAAGCAATCGCCTGTATGATAGATTGCAGCGTAAATAGTATTCCTATGGCGCCTTGCGCGCTTTTACCCAAAGTCCCTACAAAGTAGGTATCCACAAGGTTGTATATGCTTGTGATAAGCATCGCTACTGTCGTTGGCACGCCAAGTTTTATCACCAGTTTCGCAACCGGCGTTTCCGTCATTTTTTTGTAGTAGATTTCTGTGCTTTCCACAATTATCCTCTCTTGTGACAGTATAGTATTTTTAGTATATTTTGTAAACTTTTCGTACGAATTTGCGTGGTTTCCGGACGTGTTGTTTCAAGCCTTGTCAGGCTAAAAACAAAATTTACCCGTATTGACTTTCACTTATGCTCAAAGTATAATATTATATGTAAATCATATAATAAATTCTTTTTGGAATGCGCATTGCGCAAGAATCCTATACGGAGACTTATATGAATCTGAGAAAAATGGAAAAACGGATGTTCAAAAAATACGGCGTAAAAGTGCACGCGACGGAAGACGCGCGCAGCATTTTTTTGCAAGGTAGTTGCGGCGATTGGCAAACGGCGGTGGCTATCGGCAAAGATTTTGCAAAACGCGCCGTCGGCAAATACGTCGTGAACGACGTGGGGCCGCAAGGTTTTAAGGAACCTGCGCCTTATGCGCCCAAATTTGTCGATACCGTCCTTGACGGCGAGGAATTTGACGTCGTAATTATAGGCGGAGGTATTTCCGGCTGTGCGGTCGCACGAGAGTTGTCCCGTTACAAACTTAAAATATTGTTGTGCGAAAAACACGGCGACGTGGCTCGCGGAGCAAGCGGAGCCAACGACGGAATGGTGCACGCCGGCATAGACTTGAAACACGACTGTAACAAGTTGCACTATGTCGTAAAGGGTAACGCAATGTACCAAGACGTCTGCCGTGAATTGGGCGTGGAGTTTGAACGGCGCGGGCAATACGTGGTGTTTTCATCCCGTCTTATCAAGTTTTTTGCGCGCAGTTATCTGCGCCGCGCAAAAAAACACAATATCCCGGGCGTATCGATAATAAGCAAAAAGCAAATTTGCCGGATAGAACCGCAGGTTGCAAGTTACGCAAAAGGCGCGTTGAAAATTCCGTCGACAGGCGCGGTTTCTCCGTACAAACTTACTATTGCATATGCGGAAAACGCCGTTCAAAACGGTGTCAAAATTATGCTCGATACGGCGGTTACGGCGATGGACGTCATCGACGGCAAGGTTTGTACAGTCACTACAAACCGAGGCACGGTAACAACAAAGTGCGTTATAAACTGTGCGGGCGTATTCGCCGATAAAGTAGCCGAAATGGCGGGAGACAGATATTTTTCCATTCATCCACGCAAAGGTACCGACGTTCTGCTGGACAACAATGCAAAAAATCTTCCGCAGAACGCAATAAGTCTTGCGCCCACTCTCAAAACGCTTAAACAGAACAAAAACACCAAGGGCGGAGGAATTATCAAAACGGTCGACGGAAATATTTTGTTGGGACCGGACGCTATCGAAACCCCGATGAGAGAGGACGTTTCCACAACTTCCCAAAGCGTATTTTCCGTATTCGAGAAACAAAAACAATGCTGCCCGTCGCTTAACAAGGGCAGTATTATAGCGTATTTTTCCGGCGTTCGCGCAGCCACTTACGAAGAGGATTTTGTAATAGAGCGCAGCGCCAAAGTGCACAACTTGGTACACGTCGCCGGCATTCAGTCCCCTGGACTTACCGCCGCGCCGGCTTTTGCCTCAGACGTAGTAGATCTTGCGGTAGACTGTCTCAAAGCGGAGGGACTCGACGTACAGCCGAATCCGGTTTTCGATCCCGTGCGCAAGGCGCCCGTAGTTCTCAAAGATCTGTCCGACGCCGAGCGCGACGAATTGATCAAACAAAATCCCGATTACGGCAAGATAGTTTGCCGCTGCGAGCAAGTGAGTCTCGGAGAGATCAAGCAGGCCGTAAACAATCCGTTGGGCGTAGCTACGATCGACGGAGTGAAACGCCGCGTCCGCGCAGGTATGGGGCGCTGTCAGGGAGGCTTTTGTATGCCTATCGTGCTCAATACCATTGCCGAACAAACAGGCGCAAGTATTTGCAACGTACAAAAAGGCGACTTGGGCAGTAACGTTGCGGTAGAACCCGTCAAAACTTCATTGGGGGAATAAGCCATGCATTACAACGTAGTAGTGATCGGCGGCGGTCCTGCAGGGCTTGCCGCGGCAATCAAGGCAAGCCAAAACGCCGAAGTTTTGCTTATCGAGCGTGAGGCAAAACTCGGCGGTATACTGAAACAATGCATCCACGACGGTTTTGGAGTGGTGCGTTTCGGCGAAAAACTTTCCGGTCCGGAATATGCCGAACGGTTTGTCGCGGAACTTAAAAAAACTTCGGTAACGGTGTCGTTGTTCAGCTTTGTGACCGACGTTACAAATTGCGGCAAAACCTTCAAAATCACTTACGTTTGCAAACAGGGCGTCGTAGTAGTTACTTGCGACAAAATAGTTTTGGCGACGGGCTGCCGCGAACGTACCAAAAACGGGATTTTTATTCAAGGAGACAGATGCGCCGGCGTATATACGGCCGGTGCCGCTCAAAATTTGGTCAATTGTCTGGGCGTGTTGCCGGGGCGTAACGTAGTAATACTCGGGAGCGGCGATATCGGACTTATAATGGCGCGTCGTTTGACGCTTGAAGGAGCAAAGGTATTGGGTGTGTACGAGGCAAAGTCTACGCCAAGCGGACTTACGCGAAACGTTCACCAATGTCTCAACGATTTCGATATCCCTATGCATCTTTCTTCAACGGTAACGCGAGTATTCGGCGAAACCCGTCTGACGGCGGTGGAAATATCCAAGGTCGACGACAAAATGCAGCCGATAAAAGGTACGGAGCAATTAGTGCGTTGCGATACGTTGGTTCTTGCAGTAGGTCTTATTCCGGAAAACGAGATAGCCGCTATGCTTGACGTTCCTTTGGACGCCAAAACAAAGGGCGCGTTTGTCGACCAAAATTGTCAAACCTACGTTGAGGGCGTGTATGCTTGCGGCAACGCCTTGCACGTAAACGACCTTGTGGATTACGTTTCGGAAAGCGGCGAAACCGCCGGCGCAAACGCGGCGTTGTCCGCTTGTCAAAGACGTTTGGTGGAAATGCACTCCGGCAAGGGCTTGCTGTACGCCGTACCTCAACTATTGGACGTCAATTCGGACGTCAAAAACGTCGTGATATACTTCCGCGCAAATGCGGAAATGCAAAATAAAAAACTGGTGGTAAAGGTAGGCGATGCAACGGTGTTTACCAAATCCTACGCCAAACTGTTGCCTCCGGAAATGGAACGCGTTTCGGTCGACTTTTCCAACGTCGATTTCAACGGCAACGTCGGCGCCGTATCTTTGGAATTGGAGGACAAATAGAATGGAACTGGTTTGTATCGTGTGTCCCAACGGATGTCGTATGCAGGTGGAACAAACCGACGGCAAGGTCAACGTCTCCGGCGCGCGTTGTAAGCGCGGCGAAAAATTTGCCTTGGCGGAGCTGACTTGTCCGATGCGTACAGTAACGTCCGTCGTCAAAACTAACGTCAAGGGATATCCCGTTATTTCAGTAAAAACTGACGGCGAAATCCCTAAAAATCAAATTCTACCTCTCGTTAAGTTGCTTTCCGGTTTTACTATTGAAAAGCCCGTTCCGTCCGGAACTCCGATAATAAAAAACGTTCTCGGGACAAAAGTAAACGTCGTAACTACAACTTCGATGGAGGATATTTATGAGTAACGTACTTGTAATCGACGTAGGCACCCAAAGCATGCGCGGGATAATTTTCGACGAAAAAGGCAACTTGCTTGCCAAAGAACAAATAAAGTATTTGCCGTATATCTCTAAAAAGAGCGGATATATGGAACAGCGCGTGGAAATGTATTGGGAAACGCTTTGCCAAATCACCAACACTCTTGCGCAAAAGCATCCCGATCTTGTCGGCAGTCTGTTGGGCGTGGCAGTAGATACCTTCCGCGACACGGCTGTATTGTTGGATAGGGATCGAAACGTATTGCGCAATTGCATTTTGTGGAGCGATATGCGTCGTGCCGACACTTCCCAAAAATTGCCTTTGAAACAGCGTTTTTTGTTCAAGCTGGTGGGCATGTCTCGTCCGATCAAGGCGATACGCGGACGCGTTTTGACAAATTGGATACAGGACAACGAGCCGGAATTATGGGCGAAGGTAGATAAAGTAATACTGATTTCGGCATATCTCAATTGGCAATTGACAGGGAATCTTACCGATTCTTACGCGTCGACGATAGCGCATTTGCCTTTTAATAACAAAGGTAAAAAATGGTTCAAAAAAAGCGCTTTGTTGTACCCCGTGTTCAATTTGTCGCTAGACAAAATGATCCCTCTTTGCAATCCCGGCGACGTTATGGGTACCGTGTCGGAACAAGTGTCCAAAGTAAGCGGATTGCCTAAAGGGCTTAAAGTATATGCTGCAGGCTCCGACAAAAGTTGCGAAACGTTGGGTGCGGGTTGTTTGGACCGCAACGTTGCAAGCGTATCCTTCGGTACAAGCAGTACGGTGCAGTTGTCCACTAAAAAGTATTTCGAGCCGGAGCCGTTTATGCCCAGTTATCCGTCTGTCGTAAAGGAATACTACAATCCGGAAGTGCAGATCTTTCGCGGATATTGGATGATAACTTGGTTTAAGAACAACTTTGCCAAACATTTGGAAAAGCGCGCGGAGGAAACGGGTAAGAGCGTCGAGGAATTGATGAACGAGGAAATGGAATCTATTCCGGCCGGCAGCGAAGGACTTATACTGCAACCGTTTTGGCAAGCAGGGCTAACAAAACCGGAAGCCCGCGGATCTATCGTGGGCTTTACGGATTGGCACACTCGCGCCCATGTGTACAAGGCTATTATCGAGGGTATAGACTATGCTCTCAGGGAAGGCTTGGAGCGGTTGGAACGCCGCGGACGTCACAAAATAGATTTTATCAGCGTTTCAGGCGGCGGAGCGCAAAGCGACCTTATTTGTCAAATAGCCGCGGATATTTTTAACAAACCCGTCAAACGCGTACAAACGCACGAAACTTGCGCATTAGGCGCCGCCATCAGCACTTTTCACGCTTGCGGCGTGTACAAAACGGTTGACGACGCCGTAAAAAATATGGTGCGCTTTGTGGACACTTTTACGCCGGAACCGGAAACGGCGAAAATTTACGACGACTTGTATAAGCACGCATATATGAAGATGTACAAAAAATTGCAGAAAATTTATCGTCATATGGACGATTCCTCTCCGGAGCGGTAGACAGTTGTAGCGTATTTTTGCAAATAACGGAAATTTTCTAAATAATATCAAAGGAGCAATAAACTATGAGCAAACCTTACAAGGGCTTCGAACCAAAGTGGCACCTCGATCCTCCGCCGAAAAACAGTTACCGTTCCATATTCAAATGGGGCGATCCCGACTTTAACAAAGTTCCGAAAGAAAATCTCTACAAAATGATGAAAGAGATTTTCCGCCTTACGGACGACGACTTTAAGGATTACGCCGAGCCTTTGGGACTAGAGGAAGTGTCCGAATTGAAACCTTGCGCGCTTTCTAAAAAGCAGTTGGACGCTTTATTCGGAATCGTAGGCGAACAAAACGTGTCCGTAACCGACTACGATAGGCTGTCCGTAGCGTACGGTAAAACAATGTTCGACTTGTTACGCTTGCGCAAACATATTGCGGATAACGTCCCCGATGCAGTCGTATATCCCGAGAACAAGGAGCAAATCGAAAAAATCGTCGCATTTTGTTGCGAGCAAAAAATTCCTCTCTACGTGTACGGAGGAGGTTCGTCCGTCACTCGCGGCGTGGAACCGATCAAGGGCGGAATTTCGTTAGATATGCGGCGTAACTTTAACAAGGTAATATCCTTTAACGAAACCGACCAAACAATAACTGTCGAGGCCGGAATAAGCGGTCCCGCTTTGGAAGACGTTCTGCGTAACGCGCAAAAGACGCTAGGCGCTAAGCGCGCTTACACTTGCGGTCACTTTCCGCAATCGTTTGAATACAGTTCCGTCGGGGGTTGGACTGTAACGCGCGGCGCGGGGCAAAATTCCACATATTACGGCAAGATCGAAGATATAGTCATTGCGCAGGAATACGCAACTCCGACAGGTATAGTCAAGACGGAACCGTTCCCTGCAAAGGCAACCGGGCCGGACGTCAACCAAATAATGATGGGCAGCGAGGGCACTTTCGGCGTGCTTACTCTCGTTACGCTCAAAGTGTTCCGGTGGATGCCTAAAAACCACTACAAGTTCAGTTACATGTTTAAGGATTGGCAGTCGGCTATGGATGCCGCGCGCGAAATCATGCAATGCGAGTGCGGACGGCCTAGCGTGTTCCGTCTGTCCGATCCGGAAGAGACGGATTGCATGATGCGCCTTTACGGCGTGGACGAAAGTCCTCTTGCAGGGCTGTTGTCGGGTTTAGGTTACAAACCGCACAAGCGCTGTCTGTTTTTGGGCTTTACCGACGGTGAAAAAGGTTTTTGCAAAAATATCAAAAAAGTGGTGCGCAAGATCTGCAAAAAGCACGGGGCAATGAGCCTTACCGGCGCCGTGACTTCCGCTTGGGAAAAGGGACGTTTCAACGACCCGTATCTGAGAGACACTATGCAGGACTTCGGCGTTATGACGGACACGTTGGAATGTAGCGTTACTTGGAGCCAAATGGAAAGCGTCCATCAAATGGTGCGCGAGTACTGTCACAGCCGTCCTAACACTATTTGTATGACGCACATGTCGCATTGTTATCCGCAGGGAGCTAACTTGTATTTTATTTTCATTGCGCGCATGACGGAGTTGGACGATTTCGTAAATTATTGGAGCGGTATTTTGGATCATATCCAAAAAAGCGGCGCAGCAATTTCCCATCACCACGGCATAGGAAAGTTCTTTGCTCCGTGGTTGGAAGGACAAATCGGTACGCGTCAAATGGAAATTTACAAAACGCTTAAAAATCACTTCGATCCCGACAATCTTATGAACCCGGGCGGTACTTTGGGCTTGGACTTAGAGGAAAAGGACAAAAAGTTTTTGCGTTCGAAGTGGTAGGGGCGCTCGGGGGGGGGCGACCGAAAACGGCTTCGCTTCGGACGCTACAAACAAGCGTCCTCGTTGCAGATTGTTTTCGGTTCGAACCCCTCGCGCCGGTGGCTTCGCTGTGCTCGCAATGCACAAGCGGACAA
>JAMPEJ010000001.1:291539-422548 GCA_023665205.1 Corallococcus sp. | reverse complement strand
AAGGGTACAAGGCATTGAAACCTGATCCCGTTACGCCCGACTCTAAATTGGGGCGTTCCGTCGGTATTATCCCCGGCATTGCAATATTTTTGTATGCGGTGATTTTGTTCGCTGTGTTTATGTGTTCGTACTCTTGGAGTAATCCCGTGTTGTTGGTCAGCGAAGTTATTTGTTTTGCGTACGTTCTTTATTTTTTGATTCGTTCCGGCGTATACTACGCCGAAGTCGCCGTGAATGGGCGCAAGCGTCTCAGCCCTTGGGAGGCGGTGCTTGGAGCTTTGGCGTTGCTCCCGTGCTTATATTTCGGTTATATGGCGTATGAGTTAGCCAACGACAGTAATTATGCCTCGGCGGTAGTTTTCTCTCTTGTTATCTTTGCATTGGGCGTGGCCGTCGCGCTACTATCTTTGACTTGTGCGATTTTTCACGGCATTTTCCGTAAGCAGTGCAAGGCGGCCGGTATTGACGCGCAGCCCTATGCGGACAATGTTTCAACTCTAACTGACGGCGCTGTGGAAATGCTCGGGAAACCTGACAAAACCACTTCCCAAGCGGACAAGTCGGAAGACGATAACGGTGACGACGGCGACAAAGAGTAACCTGTTGCCGCAACACAAAAAGGCGGCCGTATTCCCCTCGGCCGCCTTTGTATATTAAAACCACTCGGTTTTTCCCGAGCGGTTTTATTATATAGTATAGGCTTTTTGTTGCAAGACTGGATGAATTCCGGAAATCACAGGTACCAATTATCGTAAAACCAATACAACTTGCTTTTTACTTCCGCGTCGGCAACGTTGTCTATCGGGTGGAAAAATTCCTGCGCTGAAGCCGATGGTTTTGCAAATTCGTACCCTTCGTCGTTGGTAAAATTTGCAGCGTTCTCCTCCGTCTGCGTCTGCGTTTCCGGCGAGGCTTTTGCCGATTGTCCTTGACCAAACAAACTGCCGGCTAGGTTCATGATAGTCGGATTGCCGATAAGCCCCAATATTGCGCTCATTTTTTCGTCGGCATTGGAATTTTTGGAAGTCAATTTTTCCGCGCCTTCTATCACGGTTTTTGCATCGTCGTTCAAAAAGTCGGTCAGGGCAATTTTGGGCGGAGCGTCTTTCTCGCGCGTTTGTTTGTCGCTAAAAAGTTTCCAAGCGACGATCGCCAAAGCAATCGCAGATAAATTCACGCGGACGGCCTCCTTTTTTGTAATCATTACATTATATGCCGACATATAATTTATAGTAACAACAATTTTGTAAAGGAGACTGATTTTATGCAGCATAACGACGACCCCCGCAACATTTTTTTCAATCAACGGCAGGAATATGCCGAACCGTCCGCAGAGCAAAGCGCAAAACGTTCGGCGCAAGCAAACGATGCTAAAAGTACCGGCGGATCAAGCGGCAACGGCGCAAACGGCGGTGCAGGCGGAAAAAGCGGTGCCCAAAACGGCGATTACGAACAAAAGGTGCGCCAAATGAAAGAACTTGCCGCTAAGTACGAGCGCGAGGGCGAAGGGCAACTTGTAAAAGATATAGTAAACAACGTTATAGAACAAAAAGCGGCGGGCAAACTCAGTAACGACCAACTTATCGCGTTTGCCAAGCGCGTGTCGCCTCTGTTAAACGCCGAGCAGCGCACCCGCTTGAACGGCCTGTTGCAGGAACTGTTGAAAATCTGAGAAACAGTCCGATATAGTATAAATTCATCGCAGCACCCGTATTTGAAACCGAAAAAAACGAAAGCGATCCGGCTTTCGTTTTTTTTTGTATATCGGATAATTTGATCTTCATTGTTTCGATTCAACTTTTCTTTTGCGTTTGGGCGGTTTCCCGTAAATCAATACAAGGTATACGACAATTAAAACAAGGACTATAAATATTATTGAAAATCCTACGCTCATCAATACGATAGAATCCTTCAAACTTATTTCTGCCCCGAAAGATACTGCATGGCTTAAAGGCAGACCTTTGGTAAAAATGCTTTTGCCCACTCCTCCTATGTATATCTTGACCTTTTCGCCTATGCGTTTAAGGTCTCTTTCCCTTGTGCGCTGATCGCCGCTGCCGCAACTTCCTTCGTATATAACTCCGATTTCGCCGTCGGTGTAGGAGTATTGTATGTAATATGCTGTTGAAGCGCCCATTGTACTGGAGTTGGAATTGTAGACCAATGCGACGATTTCTGCCTCGACTATTATATTCTTATCTATTGCTTTTTGCAGTTCGTTGTCATAGTAGTATCTTTTTACGCCTATCATGCCCATTATACCGAATGCGACTATCAGGATAAACGATACGATCATACCTTTCCAATTAAATGCAAAAAAATCTTTTACTTTCCCCATTCCGTTTTCTCCGACTCGGATAAATTTACATTTTATTTGACAGTAAATATTTTATCACAAACATACGTCAAAATCAACGTTTAGTTATGTTGACGCTCACAATTCTAACAATCAATAAAATTTGTTTCCGCCAAGTAAACAAGTACAAAAGAACACCCAAATAGGTGTTCTTTGTTTCGTAGATTATATAGTAAAATAGTTATAATTTACCCTTTCATCCTTTTTGCCGTATCTTCTACGGCGTTAAGCAGTGTGTAGCATTCCGTCTTGTCCGTAACGCAGGATACCGACGCACGTACGATACCCTGTTCGAACGTGCCGAGATATTTGTGCATAAGCGGGGCGCATTGCAGTCCGCCTCGAACTACTATATCGAATTTTTCCAAAAGCGCGTCGGCAACAGTCGTGCTGTCGGCATTGCCGACGTTAAACGCCGCAATACCGCTTTTGTTGGGCAGAGAGTACAGCAGTACGTCCGGTATGCTCTCCAAACCTTTCAAAATTATCTGCTGCATTTGTTTTACGTTTTGTTCGTTTCGTTCCCAATTTTCTATCCAAAAATCCAATCCGGCACCCATTGCCACTATTGCGGGGGTAGGCAATGTTCCGCTTTCCAGACTGTCCGGCAGCGTCTGCGGTTGAAAGTACAGGTGGCTTTCCGTCCCCGTTCCGCCGAACGTTATGGGGCGCGGCGCAGACCGTTCGTTGAAAATCAACGCTCCTGCGCCCTGTACGGCGTGCAGGCCCTTGTGCGCGCCTATGGCAATCAGATCTATGCCGTCTCTTTCCATATCTGCGGCAAAATATCCGGCGCTTTGTGCGCAGTCCACCAAAAACAGCGCGTTTTTTTGCCTGACAAACGCTCCCAGTCCTGCTAAGTTCTGTTTTTGTCCGGTAACGTTGGAGGCGTGAGAAACGCACAGCATGTAAGTGTTCGGCTTCCACACTTTTTGTACGCTTTCCAAAGTTATCTGACCGTTTTCGTCGGGTTGCACCAAAGAAACGGTTACGTATCCTTTCTTTTTAAGTTGCATTACGGGGCGCAGTACGGAGTTGTGTTCCGTTGCGGAAATTACTATGTGTCCGCGCTTTGCGTTGCCCAGTATGGCAAGATTGAGCGCGGCGGTGCAACCGCTTGTAAATACGACGTGCATTTCGCTGTCGTTTTTGTACAGCAGCGAAAGTTTTTTGCGTACGTCAAGCAGTTTTTGCTGTAACGCAAGCGCGTATTTGTTGTTGCCGCGGTTGGGGTTGAAGGGATACTTAGTCAAACATTCGTGCACTGCGTCCAAAACGGATTTCGGTTTGTAATTGGTAGTTGCGGCATTATCCAAATAAATCATCGCTCGTCCTCACTTTTTCAAAATTCGTGCAATATTATATAGTACGGAAAAAGTGCTTGCAAAATGCCGTCTTTTTGCACCCTGTGCAATGCGGCGCTGCAAAAGGCTTTTTTCGTCAAAGCGGCGTTGCCGCCGTATGCCTGTGCAAGGGGTAAAAAAGTCTTTTGCTTTTTGCGTACATAAAGGAGATTACAAATGGATTACGCAATAGCAACTTACCGATCCCGAAACGTAACGATGCAAGCCTACAACTATCTGATAAAAAACAATATTACGGCGGCGATCGTGTCCACTCCGCGCGCTGCAAACGTCGGGTGCGGTTTGTCCGTAAAGTTTCCCGTCTCGGCGCTTGCAAACGTGTCGGGCACGCTTTCGCGCGGCGAAACTTTCGTCGGCTTTTTTCTTGTAAAAGTTACGCAAAGCGGTTCGCTTATAACTCGCCTGTAAAAGTGAAAATATTGTCTTGAAAATTGCGTCGATATAGGTTATAATAGTTTTGTATTACTTACCGTTATGCAAAGTTTCGGAGATCTGCAAATGACAAACACGCAACAAATACTCGATATTTTGGCAAAAGACTTCCCCAACCCGAAAAGCGAATTGCAGTTTAATTCGCCGTTTGAGCTGCTTGTTGCGGTGATACTGTCGGCGCAATGTACGGACAAGAGGGTAAACGCGGTGACGCCTGCTTTGTTTCAAGCGGCAAATACGCCGGAAAAAATGGCGAATTTGCCTATAACTCAAATAGAAACGTTAATTCACTCCTGCGGTTTTTACCACAGCAAAGCGCAGTATTTGCATGATATGTCCTCTGACTTGGTAAAACGTTTTGACGGAGTTGTGCCCGATAATATCAATGACTTACGTACCTTAAAGGGCGTAGGACGCAAGACTGCAAACGTGGTGTACGCCGTGGCGTTTAACGGACAAGCTATCGCGGTGGATACGCACGTGTTCCGTGTGTCCAACAGGCTTGGAATTGCAAACGCCGCAAACGTTTTGGAAACGGAAAAACAACTTATGCAAGCAATCCCGCCCGAGATGTGGGCGGATAGTCATCACTATATTTTGCTGCACGGCAGGTACGTGTGCAAGGCGCAGCGTCCTTTGTGCGAACGGTGCAGCGTGTGCGCCTATTGCAAATACTACAAGGAGTCTCGCGGAAACGATGCCTAACGACGCAATGCAAAACGTAGATATTTTTGCCGAAAGCGGCCGTTGTTTGGGATGCAAAAATCCCTCTTGCGTAAAGGGCTGTCCGGTCGGTTACGATATTCCGTTATTTTTGCGTTACGCGGCTGCGGGCGATTTTGTCTCCGCAACGCAAACCGTGGGGCATTTGTTCGGCGAAGTTTGCGGATACGTTTGCGCAAGGGATAAGCAATGCAAAGGCAATTGCGTCTTAGCAAAGCGCAACTGCGGAATAGACGTCGGCTCGGTGGAACGGCGTGTATTTGCCGAACGTTTCCCGGCAGTCATTCGTCAAAGCAATGCGTTGCAGGGCATCAAAGCGGCCGTAGTCGGCGGTGGAGTATCCGGCATTACCTTTGCCGAACAATGCATAAAACACAGCGCAGAGGTGACGTTGTACGAACAAAATCAGCTTTTACACACTCTGAAAAGTATTCCCGAAATACGTCTTCCTCGCGCGGCCTTGAAACGCGTGGAACAGTTTGTTGCAGACAGCGGAATCAACGTGGTGCGGCGCAAAATAGACGGTGCGGCTTTGCAGGAACTGCGGCGCCGCTTCGACGTCGTGTACCTTGCTACGGGTGCTATGCGTCCTAACTTACTGGGCGTTTCCGGCGAAGAATTCGTAACTTATGCGGACGACTTTTTGCGCGGCAATGTATTCGGTAATGCAATAATTATCGGCGGCGGAAACGTGGCTATGGATTGCGCTTTGCTAAATGCAAGTAAAGGATGCAAAACAACCGTATGTTACAGACGTACTCGCGGAGATATGCCGGCATTCGATGCGGAAATCGATTCGGTTACGCGCAGCGGCGCGTCATTCTTTTTCAACGTTGCGCCGCTTTACGTTACAAAAACGAAGGACGGTCTTGCCGTAACTTTTGCCAAAACGGTAACGGAAGGCCGCGGCAAATTGGCAGTTACGGAGGATATTTTTCAATTGAAATGCGACGTTTTGGTCGCCGCAACCGGGAGCGTTTTCGATCCGTCGGTGTATAAGGCGGCGCGGTTTGTCGATACGGACGAGCGTAACTGCGTAGAGGGAAACTTGTATGCGGGTGGCGACGCTACGGGCAAAGGTTTAGCCGTATTTGCAGTTGCCGACGCGTTAAACGCTTTTCGAGCGGTTTTTCAAAAGTCTAAGAGGTAAATTTATGTTTATAGACAAAGTCAAAATTTTCGTCAAGGCCGGAAACGGCGGCGACGGTTCTGCCAGTTTGCATACGGAAAAATACGTGCCTAACGGAGGGCCGGACGGCGGCGACGGCGGGCGCGGCGGAGATATAGTGTTTGTTGCAACCACTGCGGAAAATACTCTAAACGAATTCCACTTTCAAAAACATTTTCGCGCGGAAAACGGACAAAACGGCGGTAAAAAAAATTGCTACGGAAAAAGCGGACAGGATCTGGAAGTAAAAGTTCCCGTCGGCACGGTGGTAAAAACGGTAGACGGCGACGTCGTTGCCGATATGTTTGCCGACGGTCAGCGCGAAATAATTGCCAAAGGCGGACGCGGCGGACGCGGCAACAGACACTTTGCCACGTCAAAACGCAGATCCCCATCTTTTGCCGAACACGGCGTCAAAACGCAAGAACACGAAGTCGTTTTGGAACTTAAAACTATCGCCGACGTAGGATTGGTCGGGTTCCCAAACGTGGGGAAAAGTACGCTTCTATCCGTTGTATCTTCGGCAAAACCTAAAATAGCAAATTATCACTTTACTACGCTTGCACCCAATTTGGGCGTAGTCTCCTACTACGACAGTACGTTTGTTATGGCGGATATACCAGGGCTTATAGAGGGCGCGTCGGAAGGCGCAGGGCTCGGACACAGTTTTTTGCGTCACATAGAGCGTACACGCTTATTGGTGCACGTCTTGGATATTTCCGGCAGTGAGAACCGAAATCCGCTAGACGACTTTGAACTTATCAACAACGAAATTTACAGTTACGACGAAAATTTGAAAGATTTGCCGATGATTGTCGTCGCCAACAAAATGGACATGCCTTCAGCCGAGGAAAATTTGCAGGCGTTTACAAAAAAATACGGCAAAAAGTACAAAATCGTTCCTATGACCACTATAATACACGAGGGCGTGACGGAACTGCTTTCCGAGATAATCGACGAACTGTCTTCTCTGCCCCCGCTAGAGCCTTTGCATTACGTGCCGGTGTCGTTGGATAAGGAAGAAAGCGACGACTTTGAAATAGAAAAACTCGACGAGGACGTTTTCGAGGTGGTGGGAGGTTTGGTTTCGATACTTAACCGCAAAGTAAATCTGGACGACTACGACAGCTTTAACTATTTTCAGCGCACAATGCGCGATCGCGGCGTAATTGCCGCATTGCGCAAGGCGGGTGCCGTCGACGGATCTACGGTTATCGTCGGCGATATAGAATTTGAATTTGTGGACTAGCCTGGATAAAACGTGCGCGCAGCGGATACGTTTTGCGCATATAAAGGAGATTGTTATGATAACGACAAAACAACGCAGCAAGCTTAAAGCATTGGCTAATACTTTGCGTCCTGCGGTAACAGTGGGCAAAGACGACCTGACGGACAACGTAATGAGCGAAATTTCTACGGCTCTCTATCACAGGGAACTGATCAAAGTTGCGGCATTGCAAAGTTGTTCCGTTTCCGCCAAGGACATGTGTCGTAAGGTGTGCGATACGCTCGGATGCGAACCCGTGTTGTGCGTTGGCAACAGGTTTGTGGTTTACAAACGCAGCGATAAAGAAGGGATCGAACATATAGAAATCTAAGGCAAAACTGGGAGGAAATTTTATGAAACAAAAGGAGTGCGTCGCAATGATACTGGCCGGAGGTCAGGGCAGCCGTTTGGGCGTTTTGACCAAGCGTTTGGCAAAGCCTGCGGTTCAGTTCGGCGGCAAGTACAGGATAATAGATTTTCCGCTTACTAACTGTGCCCAATCCGGCATAGATACTGTGGGCATACTTACGCAGTACAAGCCGTTGGAACTTAACACCTACATAGGCAACGGTCAAGCGTGGGACTTGGACGTGGCGGACGGCGGAGTGTACATTTTACCTCCCTATATGCGGGAAAAGGCCGGCGAGTGGTACAAAGGCACAGCCAACGCGATTTATCAAAATATAGAGTTTATCGACAAATTTAACCCAAAGCACGTGTTGGTACTTTCCGGCGACCATATTTACAAGATGAACTACGGCAAGATGCTTAACTATCACGTCAAGCACAATGCCGACGTTACAATCGCTATGATCTCAGTCGATCCGTCGGAAGCGTCCCGTTTCGGAATTTTGGCAACGGACGCGGAAGGGCGCATTACTTCTTTCGAGGAAAAACCCGCTCGCCCCAAAAGCAATACTGCCTCTATGGGGATTTACATTTTCAAGTGGGACGTCTTACGGCGCGAACTTATCGCCGACGAAAAGGACGAAAAAAGCAGCAACGATTTCGGCAAAAACGTGATTCCCAAAATGTTGGCGGACGGTCAGCGTTTGTACGGATACAGTTTTGAAGGGTATTGGAAGGACGTGGGTACAGTTTCCAGTTTGTGGCAGGCAAATATGGACTTGTTGGATTTGGACAGTCTTGACCTTGCCGACGAAAGCTGGCCCATACTTTCCCGTTCGGCGCTTATGAGTCCGCATTTTATTGCAGGTCACGCAAAGATTCGAAACAGCCTTATAACCGAAGGTTGCTACGTAGACGGAACGATTGACCACAGCATAATATTTGACGGCGTTACTGTGGAAAAGGGCGCGGAAGTCATTGACAGCGTAGTATTGTCCGGCGCAAAAATATGTCAAGGCGCCAAAGTCGTCAAGTGTATTGTCGGCGAAAACGCCACGGTGGAAAACGGCGCCACTGTGGGCTTGGACGGCGACACCAAGTACGTCTCGGAATTTTGCTCGGACGGCGTATCGTTGGTGGGAGCCGGCGTAGTCTTGCCTAAAAACAGTAAAGTTTCGCCAAACAGCATGGTAGAAGACGGAGGTGACGACAATGACTGATACGATGGCGGTAGTGCTGACAGGCAGCAACGATTGTGACTTGGGCGAATTGACACGGTTGCGCAGCGTGGCGGCTATACCTTTTGCCGGCCGTTACCGTTTGGTGGATTTTGCCTTGTCCAACCTTGTAAACAGCGGTATAGTAAACGTCGGCGTAGCCACCGATTACAACTATCAATCTCTTTTGGACCACTTGGGCAGCGGCAAGCCGTGGGGATTGGCTCGCAAAAAGTACGGACTTACTTTTTTGCCGCCGTTCGCTTCGGAAAACTCGTCTGCGGACGAAAGAATGAAAATGCTTTTGGGCATTTTGCATTATCTCAAGCGTTCGCAGCAAAAATACGTGATCGTAGCCGATTGCAACGTTGTTTGCAATATGACTTTCAACCGCGCGGTAGAAGAACATAAGGAAAGCGGCGCGGAACTTACCGTGGTATATGCTGAAAGCGAGGAAAAGCAAAGCGGAGTATTCGTCACCGTCGACAAAAACGGCGGCGTAAACGGTTTTGCCGATACCAAGGAAATAAAAAAACATGGAAACAAACTCGTAGGCTACTATATTTTTACCAAGGATTTGTTGGTCAACGTTTTGGAACGTTGTCAAATGCTTGGTAAGCGCGACTTTTTTCAAGACCTGTTGGGTACGTACTTTGCGCGCAACAAGGTGGCGGGATATTTGTTTGACGGCTACTTTGCACAGATAACAGATACCAACAGCTACTATTCTGCAACGATGGACCTTATGAACACCGACGTGCGCAAAGGATTGTTTTTCGCAGATAACCGTATCCTTACTAAAATTAAGGACAGATCTCCCACAAAATATCTTATGCATGCGGACGTTGCCGACAGTATGATAGCCGACGGTTGCGTTATCGACGGTAAAGTTCAAAACTGTATATTGTTCCGCGGCGTAACAGTGGAAAAGGGCGCCGACGTCAAAAACTGTATAATAATGCAAAACAGCGTAGTTTCCAAAAACGTGCGGTTGGCTTCTTGCATAATAGACAAAGACTGCGTTATTTTGCCGGGACGCGAACTTGTCGGTCAACCCGATTTCCCGATAGTTGTGGGCAAGCGCCGAACGATATAGTCGAAAGGCGCGAAGACCCGCACTAGTTTGCGGCAAGCGCCGAACGATATAGTCGAAAGGCGTGAAGCCCCGCATTAGTTTGCGGCAAGCGCCGCAGAATTTGATTTTTTGGGATATAAGTTGCAGAAAAGTCGTTCAAGTGCGCGCGCAACTTTTAAGCCGATTACGGGGCAAAATTCCAAGTCGGATGTATTAACGTAAGTTTGCATAGAATATATTTACGGAGCAATTATGAATATTTTTTATTTCTCTGCGGAAGTGGAGCCTTTTGCTAAAAGCGGCGGTTTGGGCGACGTATTGGGCGCGTTGCCAAAAGCGGTGGCTAAGGATAAAAATAACACGGTGTACGTCGTTATGCCGTACTACTGCGACGTTATAAAATCGCAATACAAGTGTCAAACCGAATTTTTGGGCTATTTCTACACAGACGTAAATTGGCGTCATCAATACGTCGGAGTGCTGTCTTTGGTGAAAGACAACGTGCATTATCTTTTTTTGGATAACGAGTACTATTTTCAAGGTCCGATGTATTGCTTTGCCGATAACGAACGCTTTTCGTATTTTTGTAAGGCGTGCTTGGACTTGGTTTCTTGGCTAGGGGTAGAAGCTCACGTCTTGCACTGCAACGATTGGTCTACGGGGCTTATACCCGTGTTGCGTCACGCGTTTTATCAAAACTGTCTTCAGCTTAAAAACAGCAAGACGGTTTACACGATACACAATCTGCGTTATCAGGGTTGGATGAACGTGGAGGAATGTAAGGATTTGACCGGTCTCAACGACTTTTACTTTGCGCCCGATCGTCTGCTGCACAACGGCGGAGTCAACTTGATGAAAGGGGCAATAGTGTTTTCCGACGCGGTTACAACCGTTTCACCGACGTATGCTGCGGAAATTTGTACCGACGCTTACGGAGAAGGTCTAAGCGGCGTCGTCAACGCGCATCGCGGAAAAATATGCGGCATACTCAACGGTATAGATTACGACGTAAACGACCCTGTGAAAGATAAACTGATTTTTGCAAACTACACGGTGGATAACGTTGACGAAGGTAAAGCGAAAAACAAAGCGGAATTGCAAAAACGGCTCGGTTTGCCCGTGCGCAAAAATACTGCGATGCTTGGGCTTGTATCCCGCTTCGTCGATCAAAAAGGACTGGAACTTGTCGTAGACGTTTTGGAAGAAATTTTGTCGCGCGACGTGCAGTTGGTTGTGCTCGGCACGGGGGAAAAGCGTTACGAAAATATGTTCAAAGACTGCGCATTCCGTCACAAGGACAAAGTATCGGCAAACGTCTTTTTCGACAACTCTTTGGCGCATCAAATTTATGCTGCTAGCGATTTTGTGCTTGTTCCCAGCGTGTTCGAGCCTTGCGGACTTACGCAACTGATCGCGCTCCGATACGGCGCGGTGCCTGTCGTGCGCGAAACGGGCGGACTTAAGGATACCGTTACAAGTTACAACGAACAAACGGGCGAGGGGAACGGGTTCAGTTTTACCCATTGCAATGCGCACGACTTTGCTTTTACCGTCAACCGCGCTCTCAACTTCTACTACGAGCAGAGCGACGTGTTTGCAAAAATACGCATGCGCGGAATGCGGCAGGATTTTTCTTGGACGGAAAGCAGTCGTAAATATTCGCAGTTGTACAAATCGCTTACTGGAAAGTAGCGGTTATGCTGATATAATAAAACGTATCGGTTTGCGACCGTTATCCGTACGTCGGCGGTAGAAAATGCCGCATACGATTTTCTGACGACGCTAGTAATGCTTCAGACGGAAAATATAAAAACGCTTCGGCGAATTGGGTAAATCCCTTGCCGAAGCGTTTTTATAGTATTTGTTTGCGTTCTGCACAATATTGTTTGCAGTAAAAGCGTTAAATAGTATACGTATTTTTTCCGTTGCCGAACGGAATTACGCTTTGGGCAAAACCGAGCTGTCAAAGTAGACCGGAATTCCGCATCGATAGTCGTGGTGTACTTCTCCTTCGATAAGAGGCAATACGTAATCCAAAAATTCGTCGCTTACGTTGCTGCCGTCGTTTACGATATATTTTTCCGGAACGCACTGCACTTCGTTGGCTATTTTGGCAAGGTCAAAGCTGTTACACAGGGTTTTTCCGTCTTTGCGTGTTGTCGTCACCATCACGCCGGTTTTGCCCGATACGGCCAATTCTACGGCGTATTTTCCGCACTGTATTGCGTCTTTTTGGTCGGCAAGCGATGCAATATGTCCTGCCGCGCGCGTGGGCAGACTGAATTCTATTGCCCTCGTTTTTATGCCGAACTTTTGCGTAAGGCAATCGGCAAGGTAGGCGGCGACTCCGCCCAACTGCGTATGGTTAAAACTGTCCTTGGTGCCGACCGCGCCTATGTACTCGCCTTTTTTGTCGCGTATGCCTTCGGACAAAGCCACCAAACAACGCTTCTTTTTGTTGTAGACTTCTAACGCTTGGTCAAAAAACTTTTTGGTATCGAAAGGCGTCTCGGGCAGGTAGATAAGATCCGGTCCGTTGCCGCGGTGAGTTGCGACTGTGCTGCTTGCCGTAAGCCAGCCGGCATCTCTGCCCATGATTTCGCAAATTGTAATTCTTCCCTTTTCGTAGACGGCGGTGTCCAAAGCGATTTCTTCCATATTTGTTGCTACAAATTTTGCCGCAGAGCCGAACCCGGGACAGTGGTGCGTTCCCGCAAGGTCGTTGTCCACGGTTTTAGGCACGCCTACTACTTTGCAGTCAAAGCCGATTTCTTTGAAGTAATCCGCCACCTTGTGGCAGGTATCCATGCTGTCGTTGCCGCCGTTATAAACGAAGGTGGAAACGTTGTACTTTTGAAATATACCGAGTATTTTTTCGTAGACTGCGGGATCCTCATCCTTTTTCGGCAGTTTGAATCTGCATGAGCCGAATGCCGAAGCAGGAGTTTCCGAAAGCAATTTCAATTGCTTTTTGGTCATACGCGTAGCGTCGAAAAAGTCCTCGTTCATTATGCCGTCCATGCCGAAATGCGCGCACAGAATTTTGCCGTACGCTTTGCTTTTTTGAGCCGCGGCGACCACTCCTGCCGCGCTTGCGTTGATAACTGCCGTAGGTCCGCCCGATTGGGCAAACAGTAAATTGCCTTTTTGCATTTTTCACCTCGTTTTATCGTAAGTAGATTATACACAACTTTCTTGGCAAAATCAACCAAAAAAACGTTCTTGGCTTCGGCGTAATTTTTCTTGCCGCGGCACAGTAGAATATTAGTTGAAAAGCAGGCGTTTACTCTGTTTGCATTTTGCGAAATTTGTGGTAAAATGTAATAATCGGAGGAACGGTCTGTATGTACAAATTTTTCGCTTATCTCAACAGAATGAAATATATCAAACGGTGGAGTTTGATGCATTGCACAACCAACGAAAACATAATGGAACACAGCCAGCAAGTTGCGGTTATCGCGCACGCTCTGGCAACCATTTCCAACGTGTATTTCGGCGGCAATTTGGACGCGAATTCAATAGCCGTAAAAGCGTTGTTTCACGAAACCAGCGAGGTTATGACCGGCGACCTTCCTACGCCTATCAAGTATTTCAATCCTGAGATCCGCGACGCGTACAAAAGTTTGGAAAGATTGTCCAATAAGCGTTTGCTCGGACTTCTTCCAAGCCAACTTTCAGCGGAATATGAAAAAATCGTGTTGGACGAGCAAAGCGAAGAACACAAATTTGTCAAGTATGCCGACAAAATTTGCGCTTACATCAAGTGCGTGGACGAAGTAAAGCAGGGCAATGCGGAATTTACAAAGGCAAAGGAAACTATTTTTAAGGAAATAAACGAATACAAATCCAAGGAAGTAGATTACTTTATGGCAAACTTCGTGCCCGCATTTTCTCTTACGCTGGACGAGTTGGATATATGAGGATCGAGTTCGATAACGTTACGCTGCGCTATCATTACGACGATTACGACGTTCTTTGCGGCGCAAGTTTTACTTTGAGCGACGACGTAAATACAATTTTGTGCGACGTCCAAAGCGGCAAAGGTACTATTTGCAAACTTATTTTGGGCAATCTCGTCCCTACGCAAGGCCGAGTGCTTTTGGACGGACGCGAAACGCGCAATTTGTCCAAACAAAGCATAAATGCCTTATATCTTTCGTTAGAGCCGGCCTTTTTTGAGAACAAAACCGTTTTGTACAATTTGCAATATCCGTTGCGGGTACGAAAGTCACTTAAAGAAAACGCAAAAACCGTTTTGCATTTGGCAGAGGAATTCGGATTGGCGGATTTTCTCGGTAAAAAGGTGAAATCGCTTTCTTTCGAGCAAAAACTCAAACTTTCGCTTGCACGAGGGCTTACTGTCAAGCGCGATCTTGTTTTGTTAGACGGTTTTTTTGACGATAATAATTTAGAACGCAACTACCCCGAATTATCGCTAATAAACGTGTTGCCCAAGTTTGAAGGCACGGTCGCGGTACTGAGCGTTCGTCCGGAAATTGCCGTGGGACGTACGGTAGTAATGGACGGCGGCGCATGCGTCTACGAGGGCGATGCGGACGGTGCGCGGCAAAAAGTGACGAATTTGGGTTGGTTGGCGTCTAAAATCTAACAATACGATTTTGTCGGTCGTAAAACGTTTATCGCCCAATTCGGTATTTGCAACCGATGGGGCGGTATCGGCAGAGTAACCGTCCCGTTTGGGAATTTCATTTTGGTTTGTACGTTTTGATATAGGAGAAACAATGGATAACAAAGATTTTTTCGACGAAGAATACGACAAAGTAAGCGAAACGCAGCAAGATTCGGAACCTTCCGATTCGTCTCCGTTTGACGACGAAAACCGTCAGCGCCAAACGGAAGACTGGTATTCCTACGGAGGGGGAGTGAAAAGTTCTCCTCAACCGCCGGCAAACCAAGGCGGCGGCAAAAAGGCGCTTTGGATATCGTTGGTGTGCGTGGGGTTGGTTTTGGCAATCGTATTCGGCTGGGTGCTGTGCGCGGTATTCGGCGGAGGTCAAAGTCAAGAAGAGGCGATACTTTCCGAAGTACTGCAATATTTGCGCAACGAGTACTACTTTGATATTTCGGACGAAGATTGGCAACAGGCGATCGCCGACGGCGGCACGGCAATTTTGCAAAGCGCAGGGGATCAATATTGCCGTCTTATGACGCCGCAGGAGTTTTACGATTACACGTATCAGGTGGAAAGCGACGAAGGTATTTCCACGTCGCTTTTCGGTATTTCCTATCAGTTTGTCAATGGTTTGGGATTGTACGTTACGCAGGTGTATGCCGATACAAGTTGTTACGGCGTGCTTTCGGAGGGAGACATAATTGTAAAACTTTCCGACGTGAAGTATTCTTTGTTTGCCGGCGGAAGCGACACTGAGTTTGATTTGTCTACGTGCGATGCAGAGGAATTTGCCGAGCTTTTCAAAAGCAGCATACGTTCCGCAAAGTTTCACGTTTTGCGCAACGGCGAAATAGAAATCACCGACGAAGTAGTGCGCGGCGGCGCGGGTATCGGCGGTATCAATCCTGCGTACGATTTCGATTTTATCGAGTTTTATTTTGACGACGCTTACCGCAATATTTCTATAACGCCGCAAAACAACGCCAAAGTCAGCACCAAGGATTACCGTCGTCTTGATCAACTACCGGCCGATACCGGATATATACGGATTTCTTCCTTTATGTACTACGTTGCGGACGAAGAAACCGAGGTGACTGCGGCGCACGAGTTCCAAAAAGTCATGACGCTGTTCAATAAACTGGGGCTGAAACGGTTGGTTTTGGATCTTAAAGGAAATCCGGGCGGTCGTGTGGATGCGGCAACGCAAATTGCGTCTATGCTGGTGACGGACGCAAAACTTACGTCCGAACAAAAAGAAACCGTGTACGGTAGAAAAGATAAAAACGGCAATCAAACGCTGCTGCTTACGACGCTTGTGCACAAAAACGGCAGTTTTAGCGAAACCTCCTATCTGGCGTCGTCTTACACTAAATATTTCGCCGCGCCAACGTCTGCAAACGCTCTTTGCGACATCGTGGTGTGGACGGACGGCGGCAGCGCCAGCGCCAGCGAATTGTTGACGGGTGCGCTGCTCGACTACAAAACCGGTTTTCAAATTGGCGCAACCACCTACGGAAAGGGCATTGCGCAGTCTATTAAACAATTGCCTTTCAAGGGCGAAATAACCACGGTAGACGGTAAAAAAGACAAATTTTATTGGGGAATTTATTACACTTCGGCAAAATATTATTCTCCTTTGGGAAACAATATCCACCGCGACGGCTACACTCCTACGGACGGCTATGCAGGGATTTACGATTACTCCGACTTGTGGACAAAAACCAAACAGTATTGGAATATTGCAGACTAGTGTCTAGTTATATCGTCAAACCGCAACCGCGCCGTCTAAACGCGGTTGGGAAACGTATAAGTTTATACAAGCAAATTTGTAATTTAATTTACAACTACAAACGCCCGAGGTACTAAAAGTACTTCGGGCGTTTTGCCTCTGATCAACAAACAATTTGCGCATAAGCAATATCGTTAATTAAATATTTTTGCAGAAAATAACGTTTTGTAAAGAGTCAAACGTTTCTTTTTTACCGCAAGCTCTTATGCTGTTACATTACCGTGTAACCTTCGGTGTTTTGTATCACTTTGAAAATTTCCACTTCGTTACCGGTTTTGCTGTCCACGTATACGTAGTATTGGCGGCTGCCCATTTCGCACTGAAATTCGTATGCAAGATAGCGTTCTCCGTCCTTTTCTATCAATGCTTTGCTGACGTTAGTTACGCGTAATCCCGCGTCTACGGCTTTTTGCGCGTTTTCTTGGCTTACGGAACCGAAATCAACTTTCCAATCCGTGTGATTTATAAGGTAAGACTTCGCTTCCAATCCTACGACTTCGCCGCTGTAACTGTCTACGGCTACTTTAATAAGATCCGGGTAAACTATCACGCCGTCTTGAACGGTGGCACAGTTTACGTAGGTGGTTTGGTCTTGCGTTTTGCTGACCCACACGCCTTTTACGTCGTATCCCAATTTTTTGCAAAACTTTTCGGCGGAGGAAATGCAGTCTTCTTTTTTTAGAGGTTTGCTTTCGCCGTCGGTTTCGCGATAGGTCTCGAATTCCGCAACTCTGCCGTCTGCGGCAAGAAGCACGCGTCCCTGTTCCAATTGATAACTGTACCAAATGCCTTTGTTGTCGATTTTACTCTTAAAAGTATTTTTGCCGAACAGTTTTTCTACAATTTTACTTCCTTCTTCCGTCGTTACGGTTTTGTCTGTTCTAAACGTTTTTTCTTCTACGCTGTCGGAAAAAGGTCCGTCGTAAATCAGTTTTTCGTATTGAAAAGAGTTTTGGTCCACCTGATCCAAACTGTCGGTCAACGCGCCGAAGTTGCCCGCGCCGTTACCGTTGGTGATAAACATTCCCGAGTCGCCGTTGGCGTATTCTTCCAAAAAGTCGTACAAGTTCGTCGCTACGTTGTCCAGATTGGACAGAGCCGTTCTTTCGCTTGCGGAAAGTTCTTTTCCGTTGGCCAATTTTTTGAGCAAGTACGTTGCGTAGTCCTGCGCTTGGTTTACAAATTTTTGGCAGGCGGACAAATTGTCGCTGTCGGCTATGGGCAGGTTTGCAAGGTTCTGGTTTACTTGGTTTGCGTGTATTACAACGTTTGTAAGCATTTGCGTTTGGTTGGCGGCACTGTTGGAAATCGCCGCTTTCCCCAGATTCGCGTCAAGGTTTTTCATGCTGTCGCACGCTGCGTAAAGAGCGCGTCGGTAGTTGTTTTCCTGCGCAACTTTGTAGGTGTTTTCGTCGGTCACCGTACTCAGCTTTACTTCCGCTAAGCGGTTGCTTGTCACAACGCCGATCGTAACTGCAGCGGCAATAGCCAGTAGTGCGACTACCCCGAAAAATATCATCCAAAAATTTTTAATTGTCGAGTTTCTTTGTATCATAGTTCACCTCACGAGCAAAAGATGTGCTTGCCGATAGTTACAAGTTGCGGACGAGACCAGATCCATTTGCTTGTTGCCGTTGCGGGGTTGAAGTAGTAAATAGCTCCTCCCGTCGGATCCCAGCCGTTCATTGCGTCCTGTGCAGCGCGCGTACATTCGTCGTTTGTGCCCAAGTTGATTTGTCCGTCGGAAACGCAGGTAAACGCTCCGGATTGGTAAATCACGCCGGAAATACTGTTGGGAAACGCCGAACTTTTAACTCTGTTCAAAATTACCGCAGCAACGGCAACTTTTCCAGTGTAACTTTCGCCGCGAGCCTCTCCGTAGATGCAGCAGGACAACAGGTACAGATCGCTGTTGTTTATTTTGCCGGACGTGGAGTTGTTGCTGCTCGTAGTTCCGCCGATACTAACTCCCATGGCTTTGGCGGTTGCGTTGCCAACTATGCCGTCGGCTGTCAAACCGTTTTTGCGCTGAAAGTATTGTACCGCAGATTTTGTTTTTGCTCCGTAAATACCGTCGATCGCTCCCGTATAGTATCCCCAGCGTTTAAGTTTGGTTTGTATATTTTTTACTACCGTTCCGCTGGAACCGACCTTTACCACTGCGGCGCTGGCGCTGGGCGCGATAAACACGACCAGTATCGTCGCAACGGTGATCAAAGCCAATACTACGGCAACAATCTTGACGGTTTTGTTGCTTATTTTGGTTTTTACCACAGATATACCTCCTGTATTTTTGTGGTTAGTGTGAGCATTTCATTTGCGGTTATGCGCGGCAAAATACGTCAAAATATTTTTTGCGCCGCGGTCATTGTTTGCGGCGCGTCGCTTTGTTTATGGTACTTTTAGTTCGATTGAGTTTGACGTTTGGACGTTGGTCTTGCTTGACGGAACGGACAGTATAATATATAATATCTCTAACGACGCTTGTGTTTTGCGCCGCACGAGAAAACTTATACGGTAACGGAGACGCTATGAAAGTAAACAAAGCGCTGATTTTGGCGGCAGGCAAGGGTACGAGATTTTTGCCTTACACCAAGTCCTGTCCTAAGGAAATGTTGGCGGTGGGAGATAAGCCGGCATTGCAACTGCTTGTGGAGGAAGTCGTGGCAAGCGGAATAACCGACGTTTTAGTTGTGGTTTCTCGTGATAAACGGCAGATAATCGATTATTTTACGCCGAATCCGCAAGCCGTAGCCGATTTGCGCGCACAGGGTAAAAACGATGAAGCGGATGCGTTGGAACGCGCGGAAAATCTTGCGTCGGTGGGCTTTGTCTACCAAAATACGGTTACTGGTACCGCATGCGCGGTGGAACTTGCCAAAGACTGGGCAAACGGCGAGCCTTTTGCGGTGCTGAACGGCGACGACGTAGTGTACGGCGACGTGCCGGCAACGCTTCAACTTGTAAAAGCGTACGAACGTTCTTGCGGCACCGTCGTAGGTGTGCAACGCGTATCTAAAGAAGAAATCGGCAAGTACGCTTCGTGCAAAATTACCAAAGACTGCGGCGGCAGTTTGTTTGAAATTTGCGACGTGGTGGAAAAACCTCAAAGCGACGCGGATATTTTCAGCCTGTACGCGCCTTTGGGAAGGTATATTCTCACTCCGCAAATATTCGACGCTATCAAACTCGTTCCGGAACGCGGTGGAGGCGAAAAGTATCTTACCGACGCGTTGCAACTTTTAGCAAAGAGTCAGGGGATATTTGCTTGCGAATTTTTTGGCGAACGGTTCGATTTCGGCAGTAAATTGGGGTACTTAAAAGGCGTCGCGCGTTACGCCGCGGCCGATTTGCGGTTACAACAAGATTACTTGCAGTATCTGCGCGAGTTGTTGAAGTGATTTTTATCGGGTCGACAGCTAACGTCCGTTTTGAAGTCGGCATTTTTCGTCATCATGCCGTTATTGAATTTGCTTAGGCGTAAACAGTTCGGCAAAATAAATATTTTTTTACAGTAAAAATTCCTCGGTAAATATTATAAAAAGGAGTAACTACTATGGCTTACACAAATCGAAAGGAAATTCCCGAAAAATACAAATGGAACTCCGCAGATATTTTTGCAACTCCCGCCGAATGGGAGACGACCTTTGAAAAACTTTCCAAGGACTACAAAAAACTTGTAGAGTTTCAGGGTAAACTGGGTGACAGAGATACGTTGCTCAAATTTTTACGTTTGTCGGACGAAACGGAAAAACTTATGGAAAAACTGTACTGCTATGCTCATATGTGCTACGACGAGGACAGTCAGGATTCGGAAAAGCAGGCTCGTTATGCACGTGTGTACGGCTTGTTTACCGAGTACGGCACGGCGTTGTCTTTTGTGTCGCCGGAACTTTCCGCTTTGCCGGACGAACATTTGAAAGCGTTGATTGCCGATCCCGATTTCAGCGATTACGACGTTGCGCTCAAAATCATTTTGCGCGGCAAGGAACATATTTTGTCCAAAGACGAGGAACGTCTGCTTGCAGGTGTCGGTGCTTTTTCCGAACAATTCCACGAAGTGTTCAACCGTTTGGACAGCGGCGACATCAAGTTCGACAAAATTACCGTAGACGGCGAGGAAGTGCAACTAGGACACGGTACGTATTCTATGTTATTGCAAAACCTCGATCAAAAGGTGCGCAAACTTGCTTTTGAAACCTACTATAAGGCTTATATCGAAAAAATCAACACACTTGCAGGCTTGTACGAAGGCAGCGTCAAAGCAGACTGGTTCTATGCTCAGGCAAAAAAGTTCAAAAGCACTATGGAGCAGGCATTGTTTGCCGAGCAGGTGGACAAGGCTGTTTACGACAATCTGATCAAGTGTATGCATAACAGTTTCAAACCCTTGCATAAGTACATTGCTTTGCGCAAAAAATTGATGGGCGTGGAAACGTTGAATATGTACGACTTGTACGTTTCCATTTTCGATGACGCAAACATCGCTTGTGAATACGAGGAAGCGTGCGACTTGGTTCTCAAAGGTTTGGAACCCTTGGGCGAAGATTATTTGGAAGTGGTGCGTCACGCGTTTGCGAACCGTTGGATAGACGTCCACGAAACTCCTACAAAACGTAGCGGAGCATACTCTATGGGCGTGCCCGGCGTACATCCGTACATGCTGTTGAATTACCAAAAAACCACGCACGATATATTTACCATCGCTCACGAAATGGGACACTCCATGCACACCTATTACAGCGATAAAACGCAACCTTATTCCAAAGCCGGGTACAAAATTTTTGTTGCAGAAGTGGCTTCTACCTGTAACGAAGTGCTGTTGTTGAAATATTTGCTCAAAACGGAAAAGGACGTCAAACTTAAAAAGTATTTGTTGCAATACTATTTGGATATGCTGCGTACCACGATGTACCGTCAAGCTATGTTTGCAGAATTCGAGCAGATTTCTCACGACCTTGTGGAAAAAGGACAACCTCTAACCGCAGACGTAATGTGCCAAAAGTATTTGGAACTCAACAAAATGTACTACGGCGACGCAGTTTGTCACAATGACGAAATCAAGTACGAGTGGGCGCGTATTCCGCATTTCTATCGTGCTTTCTACGTGTACAAGTACGCTACAGGCATTATTTCCGCCGTTTGCATTGCGGAAAAAATCCTTAACGAAGGCGAAACGGCCGTTAAAAATTATAAAAAATTCCTTTCGCTCGGAGGAAGTATGGATCCTGTTGCGGAACTTAAAGTTGCCGGAGTGGATCTGACGAGCGAGGAACCTTTCAAGATAGTGACAAAATCTTTTGAAGATACGCTGAAACAATTGGAAGAACTTTGTCGTAACTAGTTGACGTTTCGCATATTATCGTAACCCAAAGCAAAAACTGTCGGCAAAAGTCGGCAACCGCTTTTTTGCGGTTGCTTTGTCGATAACGTAGGACATTTCTTATGAAAAACAAAAAACCCGTTCCGGCTAAAAAAAGTCTAATACGGTTGGGCATAGCGTTTTACGGAAAAAAGTTTTTTTCCAAAAAAGTAAAACTCGTGCACGACGGTACGCTAAAAAAAATGGAACCGCCTTATATCGTCGTTGCAAATCACAGCAATTTTATTGACGTGGGCGGGCTTATCATGATGATGTATCCCAATTGCGCCAGTTTTGTAATAAGTGAAACGCAAAAAGCAAATTGGCCCAAACTCATAGATAAGATGGGAGTATTACCCAAAAAGCAGTTTACCGTTGATATGTCTCTTTTGTCCAACATCAGGTATATACTGTCCAAGAAACGTCCCGTCGTTATTTATCCGGAAGCAAAGCTTTCGGTGGTGGGAGTACCAAATATCATTAAGCCTTCCGCGGCCAAATTGGTCAAAATGTTCAAAGTTCCGCTTGTTACGGTATGTTTCCACGGCGCATATCTGCATCATCCGCGTTGGGCAAAGGGCAACCGTTTTGTAACCGTCACTGCGGACGTGAAGTTGGCTGTGGACGCGGAGGAGGCCAAGACAATCACTGCGGACGAGATACACAACCGGATAGTTGAAAATCTCTCTTACGACGATTATGCGTATCAATTGGAAAACAGAATAGAAATAGACGTTCCTAATCTTGTGGAAGGCTTGGAACACATTTTGTATAAGTGTCCTAGTTGCAGCGGCGAGTTTGTAATGACAGGACACGGCAATCAACTCTCTTGCGCCAAATGCGGTCACAAAGTAACGCAAAACAAATACGGACAGTTAGAGGGCGGCAAGTTCGACAAGGTTGCCGATTGGTATTTTTGGCAACGCGATTGCGTACGTAAGGAATTGCAGGACGGATCCTACGCTTATTGCAAAACCTTTATAGCGCAAAAACTTGTCAAAAACAAATACGTTGATTTGGGCACTGCGGAAATTACTCACGATGAACGCGGCATAACGGCAACCATTGTCGACGGAGAAACGTTGTTTTATCCTGCGGGAATGTTTTACACTCTGTCTTTTAACAACGACTATGTGTATTTGCCTACTTCGGAAGCGGTGTACCGTTTCAAACGCATTGCAGAGATCGGATCTACGACTAAACTCAATTTGGCAATAGAGCAGCAGACACAGCTTTTGGAAAACAAATAGCATGCGTCTTAGGTAATTGTCTCTGTTAGACGTTCATCCGGTTCCTTTAGAGGGATTATAATAGAACGACAATATGTTTATGCAGTTATAAAAATATTACCGATCGCAGTCTTTGCGGTCGGTAATTTATTTTTGCGTATAAAATAAACGTTTAGCTCCATACTATCCGTACACTAAATAAGGAGGAAACGGTTTTGAAAAAAGTTTTCAACGTAATTTCGATTATTGCTCTTGTGTTGACAATAGTCGGCGCAATCAACTGGTTGCTCATCGGAATTTTCGGTTTCAATCTCGTCAACTGGATCACGTTCGGTTTGGTTTGGTTGGAAAGATTGCTCTACATTCTGGTAGGCGTTGCCGGCGTATATATGCTGGTTTGGTTGTGCGTATCTCGCGGCAAAATGGTAGAAGACGACAAGTACTACCGCGACCGCAAGTATTCCGAACACAACAACAAAAAAGTTTACGGCAACGACTAGTTTGCTCTAAACTTGCAAAATGCCGTTTGAATTTTGCAATGGTCAGGCTTTTCGCTTTTATATTGAATAACGTATTTGTTGCAAAATTCAAACGCAAAAATACGCTCCCGAATTTCGGGAGCGTATTTTGATTGTTGTCTTTTACAACAAAAATTCAAAGCCTGCTGTAAAGCGAAGGAATTTTTATTTTTGTCGGCAATTACGTTTGTTTGCGGCAAGCCGATATGTTTTATTCGTGCTTAATCTTGACCCTTTCCGGTTAAGTAACGAAGTTTTATTTTTTATTGTTTTTGGCCCATATGCGCATACGTTCGGAGTGATCCAAAATCGCTTTGCGCAACCTGATGGACGTGGGGGTAACTTCCACAAGTTCGTCGTCGCCGATAAACTCCAAACATTGTTCCAAACTTAACGTTGTCGGCGGCGTAAGCTTCAATGCGTCTTCACTGCCGCTTGCACGGTTGTTGGTAAGGTGTTTTGTTTTGCACACGTTTACGGTGATATCGTCTTCGCGGCTGTTTTCGCCGACGACCATACCCGCGTACACGGGCAGACCTACGTCGACAAACAGTTTGCAGCGTTCCTGTGCGTTAAACAAGCCGTACGCGGTAGTTACGCCGTCCTCAAAGCATACCAGACTTCCGCGCGTTCTTTCCTGTATGTCGCCTTTGTAAGGTTCGTAGCCGTCAAATACGCTGCTCATAACGCCGAATCCTTTTGTATCTGTAAGCAACTCGCTGCGGTAACCTATAAGGCATCTCGACGGTATGCGGAACTCCAACCGAGTGGAGCCTTGGTTGTCCGGCGCCATGTTAAGCAGTTCGCCTTTCCTTGCGCCCAATTTGTTCATGACGCTGCCCACATAGTCGGCGGGCACTTCTACAACAAGGTATTCCATTGGCTCGCATTTTTCTCCGTTTACCGTTTTGAAAATAACTTTCGGGCGGGAAACTTGAAATTCGTAACCTTCACGGCGCATCTCTTCTATAAGTATAGAAAGGTGCAGTTCGCCGCGTCCGTACACTTTGAAACTGTCAGGACTTTCCGTTTCTTCCACGCGCATGGAAACGTTGGTTTCCACTTCTTTCAGCAAACGCGCGCGCAAGTGGCGGCTGGTAACAAATTTTCCCTCTTTACCTGCAAACGGACTGTTGTTTACCACAAACATCATAGAAATGGTGGGCTCGTCTATGTTGACAAAGGGCAGAGGATCTACGCATTCCGGCGAGCACAAAGTTTCGCCGATATTTATATCGGCAATGCCGTTTACAGCCACTATGTCGCCCATGGCTCCCTCGTCGCATTCCACGCGTTTAAGCCCCTCAAATTGGTACAATCTTGCAACTTTTGCCGTTGCAAATTTGTCGTCGCGTTTGCACAGCACGGTTTGCTGTCCGCTTACGATTTTTCCGCGGTTTACTTTGCCTATGGCTATGCGCCCCACGTATTCGTCGTAGTCTATGTTGCAGATCAACAATTGCAGACCTGCGTCGATTTCGCCCTGCGGCGCGGGTATTTCCGTAAGTATCGCGTCCAAAAGAGGTGCCATATTGTCGGAAGTTTTCCCCAATTTGTCCGTAGCCCAACCTTGTTTCGCCGAAGCGTAAATAATTTTGAAATCGAACTGTTCGTCGGTTGCGCCCAACTCCATAAACAATTCCATAATCTGCTCTTGCAGTTGGTTTTCGTCAAATTCGCCTTTGTCCACTTTGTTTACTACGACAAGCGCTTTTTTACCCAGTCCCAGCGCCTTTTTAAGTACGTATCTGGTTTGAGGCATACAGCCTTCTATCGCGTCTACAAGCAGTAGCACGCCGTCCACCATAGAAAGTATACGTTCAACCTCTCCTCCGAAATCCGCGTGGCCGGGAGTATCGATGATATTGATTTTTGTCCCCTTGTAGTGTACCGCGGTATTTTTGGCGAGTATAGTAATCCCTCTTTCGCGTTCTATGTCGTTGTTGTCCATAACGCGTTCGGCAACGACTTCGTTGGCGCGAAAAATACCGTTTTGTTTAAGTAGTTGATCAACAAGCGTAGTTTTGCCGTGGTCTACGTGTGCAATGATCGCAATGTTTCTGACGTCTGTTCTTTGCATAATTTTTCTCCGTAAATAACCTGAAAATTATACAACTATCTACGTACTCCGTCAAATATATTTGGCGTAAGGCAAAAATATTTTGCATTTCATTACGGTTGCAAACGGAAGTTTTGTGTGATAAAATAAATTAAAGAGGATATACAAATGGAAAAGTATTCTTGCGGCAGGCAGGCGCTTGGCAAATTTGCCGATTTATACGGCAAAGTTACTTTGTTTCAACTTAAAAGGTACGACGAACTTATACGCACTTTCCGTCGCAAGTACAAAAGCAAGTTTTGTTATTTGGCGTCTTCGTCAGGACGAGTGGAATTGATAGGAAATCACACCGACCATAACGGCGGCAAAGTTATCGGTTGTACTGTCGATTTGGATATCGTTGCGGCGTTTTTACCCAACGAAACCGGCGAGGTCATAATCTCCGGAAACAATTATCGCGATATTGTTTTTAACATTGCAGACGTGGACAAAAAGGAAAGCGGCAGTATCGGTATGGTAAAGGGCGTGCTTGCGGGACTCAAACGCCGCGGCAAAAACGTCGGCGGATTTTATGCCTGTCTCAATACGACCGTTCCAAGCGGCGCGGGAGTTTCTTCCAGTGCGGCGTTTCAGTTGCTGTGCGCCGTTATACAAAACGAATTGTACAACGACGGTCAAGTGTCTGCGCAAACCATGGCGGAAGTCGGACAGTATGCCGAAAACGTCTACTTCAATAAGCCTTGCGGCTTGCTGGATCAGGGCGTTATTGCCGTCGGAGGGGTTGTTAAAATAGACTTCAAAAACGGTTTTGAAGCAACGCGTTTGGACGGCAGTTTGCAAAATCTCGCCTTGGTGATGGTCGACACGGGCAAAAGTCACTCGCAACTTACCGAGCACTATGCGGCGATACCTGCGGAAATGAAAGCCGTCGCAGCGCATTTCGGCAAGGATAGATTGGCGGACGTTGACTCGGTGCTGTTTTTCAATAATTACAACAGAGCGGCGTCTTCCGTTGGCGAGCGTCCGGCGTTGCGTGCTAAGCACTTTTTTGAGGAAAACGCGTTGGTTGACGCCGTTTCGCAGGCGTTGTCTGCGGGCGACAAAAACGCAATTATAGAAGCCGTCAATAAGTCCGGCGACAGCAGCATAAATCAATTGCAAAACTGTAACGTGGGCGACGACAGGACGGTCGCCGATGCAGTACTGTACGCTAGAACGGCTTGCCCACGGTGTGCGTCTCGCGTACACGGCGGCGGCTTTGCCGGTACGATTTTGGCAGTGGCGGACAAAAAAGACGCGCCGCGTTTTGCCGAAGCGATGGCAAAAAAATACGGAAAAAACGCTGTGCATTTGCTAAGAGTACGTCGCGTCGGCGCAACGGTTTTGTGAGTAAAATATTTGTAATTTCAAAGTGTATCGCGGTATCTCGGTGCACTTTTTTGTAGTTTGTGTACAAACACTGCTTTGACAACTTTCCCCGCTCAGATTGCAAATATCGCCGTGAAAACGCATTTTATATTTATTTACTAAGGAGAAAACTTAATGACCGATTCCGAAAGAATGAAGTATGCGCATATATACGTCAGCAAACTTTCCAAGGGAATCAATCCTTTGGACGACAGCATAATAGTGTGTAACGAAGTGATTAACAACAAGCATATTGCCAATTGTCTGTCGTATGTGGCTAACGTTTTGGAAAAGGTCTGCAAGGGCGATTATTTTCTTAAACGCAGTCTGCGCGAAACCTCTCCTCACGACGTCGCATACTTGTTAAAAAATTTCAAATTTTGCAGCGCGGGTTTACTTATCAACGAGACGTGCGCCAGAATAAACAGCGCTAAAAACGAGGGGGCTGTGCGCGTAAGCAACGTGGCGGTCAAAAGGTGGTTACAACAAAACGGACTTACGGAATACATAGATGCGGAGGACGGTCAACGTCGGATCTATCCTACCGTCAAGGGGGAGAAATTCGGTTTGTTTGCGGAAACCCGCGAGGGACATAACGGTAAGTATACGGCGGTGTTGTTAAACGAAAAAGCGCAGCGCGAAGTGATAAAAAACGTGCAAGTAATATTGCAGGAACATTTGGACGGTATGCAACGCCGCCACGCGATGAAAAGCCGGCCTTGGGATTATGAACAGGACGAAAAAGTAAAGCGTATGTTCGATCAGGGGATGACTGTGCAGGAGATAGCGGCGGTGATGGCACGTACAAACGGAGCAATTCGTTCCCGTCTTGTAAAACTCGGCGCAATGCACTAGCGCGCACGTACAGTGGAGTTGTTCGTTACACTGTTGATATTTTCAAAACAATATGTTAAAATGAAAATATTATAAAAGTATCAATTTTAATAAATTTTATTGCTAATAATGTAAACGGTTGGTAATTAAATATGCTTTGACTAATTCATATTTGGGATAGTTTGAGTTATTACTATATTTAGTTTCTTACATAAAGATAGTTCGTGGAAAATGATTTTAATAAGTCTAAAAGGAGTAGCTAATGAATGTAATAGATTTAAACAAAAATAATTTATTGTTTGAATGCTTTGCAAACAAATACTTCACGGATGAAATGCCTCCGTGTTTTACTTCGCAACATTTTGTTATGTTCATGAAAAACTTTCAACAAAACATAAGTCCAATTATGGCAAAGGATCCTGTATCAACCTATTGTACAAACTTAACGATATACAAAAATACTTTTACGAGAAGGACGATTAGTTTGCCTAATCCATATAGTTATTATAAAGTCTTGAGTTTTATGTCTGATAATTGGACTAAAATCATAAAGTTTGCCAAGAGTTCTAATTCAACATCTCCGATTGAAACGATTGGAAATTTGTCTTCATATACATTTGACGAATCTAGGCAAATACGATGTAGCAAAGCTACAGGTTACAAGTATAGACTGTCTATAGATATTTCAAATTTTTATAATTCCATTTATACTCATAGTATAACTTGGGCCATTGTCGGAAAGGAAAAAGCAAAAGAGTATATGCAAAATGGTTCGCAAGGGAAAAATAAAGATTACGAATTGGCAGATACATTCGATAAACTTATGAGAAGATGCAAAGGAAATGAGACCAACGGAATTATGGTTGGTCCATTTGCATCAAGAGTTTTCAGTGAGATTATACTTTCTGGACTTGATACGATTTTGAGGGATCATTACAATTATGTTAGATTTGTCGATGATTATGCATTTTATTTTCGTTCTGAAATTGAAGCGGAAAATGCTTTAAGCGAATTGTATAAAGTATTCGATTTATTTAATTTGCAAATTAATAAAGAAAAAATAGAAATTAAAAAATTCCCATTTGAAAAGTATTACGATTTTAAAAATAAATTTAATTCTGTTTTGAAAAGAGACGGCATTGTTGAGTTGCTTCGTTTAGCATTGTCTTTGTATGACTCAGGGCAGAAGGGCGCGTTAAAATATGCACTTAAAATGGTTCAATCTGTTTCTATTGATAAAAATACTGATGAAATATTTAGCTATTTAATAAATATTTTTTTAGTTAATCCATCGCTTGCTCCATATTGTGTAGAGGTGATGCGTAAAAATCATATTAAAAATAGAAATCTTTCAATTATTATAAATAATGAGCTTAAAGAGTGTTTAACTAGTCAAAAGCAGCAAGAACTATTGTGGCTATTGTATTTGGCTAAAATGATTGGCACGGATGTCGATTATTGTAATATCGAAAAGGCTATTGAACGAGGTGATGATTTTTCAAAATTAATTGCTTTCGATTTGGTGAAAAATCAAAAACAACAAATTAGAAATTTTGATGAACAAAGTTACAGTAACTTAGAAACGAGACTCTCCCAAGAAATTAATCAATATAGTTTAACTGGAGAGCATTGGCTCTTATTATACGAATTATATTTAAATAAGTATATAAGTGGTAGTTTGATACAATATGAAAAACTGTTTAAAAAGAAAACTCCATTGCACGAATTTTTTAGGCTTATGAAAAAGAATAAAGTTGATTTTTATGAAAAGTAAAAAATTTTAGGATTTATCTTAGTGTAATGTATGTATTTCGAAAAATTATATTTTGCAAAGAAATACATAAAACGCGAGTTTCTCTCTTATTAGTAGTCAAACGCTGTGCGAAAAGCGTCAATTTTGTAAATATCCACCGGCAAAGCCGGTAGATATTTACTGTAATCAAAAACCCCACTATAGTCGCGGGGGTTCAGTAAAGGATCAACCGATGAAACGGACAGAAAAGCTCCGTTTGTGTATAATAAGTATTACCTGCCAGTCAACTAGAACACAAACGAAGGATAAAAAATGAAAGAGACATTTAATGACAGCAATAGTTTAGCACATACGAAATGGAATTGCAACTACCACATATTGTTTGCCCCAAAATACAGAAGAAAAGTATTTTATGAAAGCAAGAGAGCGGAGATACGCGAAATACTAAGAAAGCTATGGTAATGGAAGGGAGTGGAAATAGTCGAAGGAGAAGTATGTCCCGACCATATACATATTTTGGTGTAAGGGATACTACGTAGATACAGTAGGCAAAAACACGAAAGCAATAAATGAATACATAGCCAATCAGTTGAAGCAAGATAAAGAAAGCGATCAGTTAAGTATCTTTGATCCAAGAGACCCGTTCACAGGTAACTAAAAATCCAATGCAAGGCTGCCAGACTAACAAAAGACGCACTTTTGCGTGGCCTACAACATTAGGGCTATGCCCGAAATTGAAAAGCCGCCCGCTTAACGGGTGGCTACTTATTGTGACTTATACATAAGCCACGGCATTGGCTAGGGTAGCAGGATTTGAACCTGCGAATGACGGAGTCAGAATCCGTTGCCTTACCGCTTGGCTATACCCCAATATTTTGTGCATACAGTATAAAACTTTCGTAATCAATTGTCAAGCGGTATTTTGCTAACTTTGCAATGTTGTCGCATTGCGGTGTTTTGAGTGCTTTTTTGCCAAATATATGTATATATGTCTTGCGCTCAATACTTTATATTTCACACGCGAGAATTGCTACCATAAACCGTATGAAAATGTAACATACAAAAGCAGTTGCGGAATCGTCACAAGCTATCAAATTCTTGCGATATTCAATTATTCAAAGACGTAGTGTAAACAGATAAAAAAAACAGTTGCGCAAAGTTGTAAAATAAGATATAATAAGTACAATTGGGGCTGAATATTATTGAATGACGTCAAGAACGCTCGCTCTGATTTACTTTTCTACGTGCTACGCGTATGTGACGGTTTTTAGTGAAAATATTTTTTGCGGCTGTGGCGAAATTGGCAGACGCGCATGATTCAGGTTCATGTGGGAAACCATGCAGGTTCAAGTCCTGTCAGCCGCACCAGAGCAATCGGTCTAAAAGTCTTTTGGCTTTTGCACCGATTTTCTTTGTTTTAAGGGTATTTTCGCCACATTCGAAGAAGAATAAAGCCTTGCGAGGGAATAACACCTTGTCAAGGTCTTTTTTAATGCCTAAAAATAGGCGACGCTTTCCATATTACACGACATAAAAAGGGTGCGTAAAAAGTACCAAAAAGCAGGACTTGAATAGAAAACGACCGAAAAAAACATAAAGAAAGTCGGAATTACTATGACTTGATTTACGAGAGAAAAAATGCTATACTGTAACCCAAAGTAAACGCCGAAGGAAATTGTTTTATGTATAATCCCCAAATAGAAACCTTTATTAAAGTTGCGGATAGCGGTAGCTTTTCAAAAGCGGCAGACGCTTTGTTTATTTCGCCGCCAGCGGTAATGAAACAAATCAATACGCTTGAATCACGTTTGGGCATCTTATTATTCGAGCGCACTAATCACGGTTTGGCACTTACAAATGCGGGCAAAAGTTTTTTGCAGGATGCAAAATACATAATGGAGTATTCGAGCCGTGCGATTGAAAAAGCAAAAGATATTGACGAGCGCGACAATCTTCAGTCAATCCGTATCGGTACATCAGTAATGACTCCCGCAAAATTCGTAATGGATATGTGGACGGAAATTCAAGGCATTGCACCTAACTTAAAAATCGAACTCATCCCGTTCGAGAATACGCCCGAAAATGCAAGAGAGATACTCAAAAATCTCGGACAGCATATAGACATCGTTGCGGGCATTTACGACGATTGGCTTATAAACGACAGGGGCTTTCAAGTAGCGCATTTATACGATAAGCAAATTTTAGTTGCCGTTCCGCTCACGCACCCATTTTCGAGCAAGACGATAATAACCAAAGATGACTTGAAACAAAGTGGTATAATGCTCATTAAGGAAGGCTGGAATAAATACGTTGACGAAATGCGTGTAAACGCAATCAATGACGGCGTTAATGTTGTCGATTTTGACTTTTTTAGCTTGAATGCGTTTAACCGCGCCGTGAAAGAAAACGTACCGATTATGGCAATAGACGGTTGGGAAAGCGTACACCCATTGCTTAAAATTATCCGCGTTGAATGGGAATATACAATACCTTACGGAATTATGTATTCGCGTGAGCCGTCGAATCAAGTGAAGAAATTTATCGACATAGTCCAGAAAATAAATGATAGAGGAGAATAGAGTTTATGTCTAAGAAGATAGTACAAACGGCAGGAAGGGAGGCTCTTGGAGAATTTACGCCCGAATTTGCTCACTATAACGACGACGTTTTATTCGGCGAAAATTGGAACAATACGGATATAGACATTAAAACTCGTTGTATCATAACCGTAGTTGCGCTTATGTCGCAGGGCATTTGCGACAGCTCGCTTAAACACCATTTGCAGAACGCAAAGAATAACGGCGTAACGAAAGCGGAAATCGTAGCGGCAATCACGCACACGGCGTTCTATGCAGGGTGGCCCAAAGGTTGGGCGACGTTTAATCTCGCCAAAGAAGTATGGAACGAACATACGGCGGCAACTACGGAAAAGGACAAGTATCAGAACACGATAATGTTTCCCATAGGTGCGCCTAACGACGCTTATGCGAAATACTTTATCGGTCAAAGTTATCTTGCGCCCATATCCAAAGAGCAGGTGTTTATTGCAAACGTAACGTTCGAGCCGAAGTGCCGTAATAATTGGCATATTCATAATGCGACGAAAGGCGGCGGACAAATTCTTGTATGCGTCGGCGGCGAAGGATATTATCAGGAATGGGGCAAAAAAGCAATTAAGATGAAAGAGGGCGACGTTATAAACATTCCCATAGGCGTTAAGCATTGGCACGGCGCAGGGAAAGAAAGTTGGTTTTCGCATTTGGCAATCGAAGTACCCGCCGAGAACGGCAAAACGGAGTGGTGCGAAGCCGTATTGGACGAAGATTATGAACACGCTGTAAAATAAGAATATATAAAACGGTAAATCGAAAGAGAGCGATGAAACGTTGCTCTCTTTTTTGTATTAACTTTAAGTTAAAACACTAAACTTATTTGTAATTCCTTTCAAAAAACTGAAATGCTATAATAATCTTGTAAACGAAACTAAGGAGATTTTTAATTATGCAGTATGTAACTTTATCTAACGGAGTCAAAATGCCCCAACTCGGCTACGGCGTTTATCAGGTAAGCAAAGAGGAATGCGAGAGATGTGTTCTCGATGCTTTGAGTGTGGGCTACCGTCATATCGACACGGCGCAGAGCTATTTCAATGAAGAAGAAGTCGGCAACGCAATCGTAAAATCGGGCGTTCCGAGAGAGGAAATATTCCTTACGACAAAAGTGTGGGTAGAACATTACGGGTATGACGAGTGCAAAAAGTCGGTTTTGGAATCGATGAGAAAGTTGCAGACAAACTATATCGACCTTATATTGTTACACCAACCGTTTTCAGATTACTACGGCGCGTGGCGAGCGTTGGAAGATTTATACGCGGACGGCAAAATAAGAGCAATCGGCGTTTCTAACTTTTATCCCGACAGGCTTGTGGATATTTGTTCGTTCGCGCGAATAAAACCGCACGTAAATCAAGTGGAAACGCATCCGCATTTTCAGCAAGCCGAGGCATACAAGTGGATGAAAAAATACGGCGTGCAGATGGAAGCATGGGCGCCGTTCGGCGAAGGCCGCAACGGACTGTTTACCAACGAAACAATTGCGGAAATCGGCAAAAAATACAATAAGACCGTAGCGCAGGTAATCTTGCGTTGGGAGTTGCAGCGCGGAATCGTTGTAATCCCGAAGTCGGTACACAAAGACAGAATGGAGCAGAACTTCGACGTGTTCGATTTTGAACTCTCTGCCGAAGACATGACGGTCATGGAAACGCTAGATAGAAACCAAAGTTCGTTTTTCTCTCATCAGGATCCGAACATGGTTGAATGGTTTGCAAAAATGGTGGAGGAACGTAAGCGCAATAACGACTGTAATAAGGAAAAGAAAAACTGGTAATAAACGAAAATTTTAAGATTGCTTGGAATTTTTAATTATAAATATTTTTTACGTCGATTGCAAATCGAATTTCTTTTTCGCATAAAATATTTTCGGAAAGGAAGTTTTTATGCAAAATTTTGTCGGCGTTATGGATAGCGGAGTGGGCGGACTTACCGTGATGGATAAACTTGTTCGGTTTGCGCCTCAATGCAACTTTGTATACGTCGCGGATCATGCTTTTTGTCCGTACGGTATCAAGCCGTTAGAGGTTATCAGGTTGCGCGCGCTTGCCGTGGCGCGTTTTTTTGCGAGTAGCGGGGCGCAAAGCATTGTGATTGCATGTAACACGGCTTCGGTTTTTGCAAAGGACGTTGCCGATGAAACCGGACTGTCGGTTTTTGACGTAATTACAGGTACGTGCGACGCCGCTACGGAAGTCTCGGTAAATAGGCGCGTCGCGCTGCTTGCTACCGACGCCACCGTCAAAAGTCAAGTTTACCAGCGGATGCTTTCGGATTTTGAAATAGAGACATTTGCATATCCGTGCAGCTGCTTTGTTCCGCTTGTAGAGCGGTGCGCGCCGCCAAACGTAGTATCTCGGACTGTTGCCGAAAGACTGGCGTTATTGACTCGCGATAACTGCGATACCGTCATTTTGGGATGTACTCATTTTCCTATATTGCGGGATCAAATAGCATATTATTCGGGTGACGCTCGAATCATTTCCAGTGCCGAACCTGTGGCAAAACTTTTTGCGGAATCCGCGCCGGCAGTAGGGCAAGGTGCGCGGATTTATCTTACGTCCGGCGATCCCGTTTCGGCAAATCGCGCCGCGCTTCCGTTTGGCAATGTCCGTTTTAGACATATCGATATTTAACCGTAAGTTACTCCGGTTGCGTGGCGTGACTTTGCTATTTCGGCTACGGCATACTTTTCGTAACGGTCATTTTTTATCTTTGCAATTTTTTGTCGAGTCTGTTTGCTGTAACGCTTCGTTTTCGTTTTCCGCTTTGTTAGGCTTCAATTGCAGTTTTGCAAACAGTCTGTCCAGCGCTTTTGTCTGTTGCAGGACGCCTATAATCAATCCGTTTACAACTGTATTTAGCAATTGAAAAGGCAATCTTCCGCCCAAGTATACCCAAAACGTTTTTCCGTTTTTTGCCCCGTACGTCAACCACAGCGCATAGGTATTCAAACCTGCGGTGCAAATAATTGAGCACAGCAGCAGCGATGCGATCAGATCGATAAATCTTCGTTTGGGGTTTATCTTGTAAAGCACTGCGGGGATAGTGCCGATAAGCGTTGACGATATGCCTATCAAGACGTTGTACGCCCCTTTGGGAAAAAGCAAACCCGCTATTAAATCTCCTAAAAATCCTACGGCGGTCGCCGGTATTATGCCTAAGTATATCGCCGCTATAAAGCAAGGAACGTAAGTAAAGGAAAGATAATTACTGCCGGAAATTTGTACGGATATTGCGTTGGTCACAACGGAAAGTGCGCACAGTACGGCGGTAAAAGTCATTTTAAGAGTGTTGTTCATAAAAAAAACTCCTTTTGCGTTTTGCAAAAGCAGTCCGTAGGTGGTATATAACCGATAATCAATTTGGCACTGATGAAATGCCGTTTGATACAGCAACGGACCGAACGTGCTCACCGCAGAACAAATGGGTTCTTTCGTTCCCGCTTTTTCCTAAGCGGGACACTTGACGCGAGCCGTCAACTTTGCTATGCATATTATACGGCTGCTGCGAAAAAAAGTAAACGGTTTTGACGGCGGTTTGTGCAGAAATTTTCAACGGAGTAAGGCGTATGCTCCAATTGGTGAATGGCGTTATGCGCGACGATCGGTTTGTTTACAAACGTCGAAATTCAAACAATCGGTTTTTTGTACATATTTTTTTGTTCGATAAACACACTAACGGTATGATAATAATTTTTCTTCGTGCAATAATACTGTTTGCCGTGTTGCTGTTTTCCATACGGCTTATGGGCAAACGACAAATAGGCGAGATGGAGCCGTTTGAATTGGTAATAACCTTGGTTATCGCGGAACTTGCGTGTATTCCGATGGCGGACAGATCTATACCAATAACTTTCGGCATTGTGGCAATTTTGACGATGTTCGTCATTCATCAGGTTATTTTGCTGCTGTCCCGTAACAACAAAATGCAAAGTATCATCAACGGTAAACCCGTTATGGTGATAGATTCCGACGGGGTAAACGTGCAAGCCCTTAAAAGTCTCAATATGCACGTCAACGATTTGCTGCAATCCATGCGCGCTGCGGAATATTTCTCTTTGGAAGAAATTGCCTACGGGATTATGGAAACCAACGGGCAATTGACCGTTATTGCCAACAAGCAAATGGAACAACGTCAACAAACTTTGCCTGCGCCGGTTATTTTGGAGGGGAAGTTTTGCGAGGATGAGATCACTCAAAATAAATTTGCCAAAGAAGACTTGCAGCAAATTTTGCAGAGAGAAAAATTAAAATTGAAAAACGTTGTGTTGCTTGCCATTGACGAAAACAACCGCATGACTTTGCAGCCGCGCAACGGCAAAATCAGTTTCAAAAATATCGAAATCGCCCGCGTTAGAGGAGGACAAAATGACTAAAACTATCATTACCGGTCTGGTTGTTTTGTTAGTAATCATAACTTGCGGCGTATTGGAAGTGGTGTTTATTTCCAAAGATTACAACAGATTGCACGATCAGTGTGTAGAGATGATGGACATGGCGGAAAAGGAGCAACTGACGGAAAAGCAGTTTGAAGATTTTCGTAAGGAGTGGGAAGATTTACGAGAGACCAGCGAAATATTTCTGCCCCACATAGACGTGTACGAACTTAACTTGCGTTTTGCCGAAGCCGAGTCCTACGTCAAGCAACAGGATTACGACGCCTTGCACGCTCAGCTTTCCATAATAGAAGAACTGTTGGATTACGTCCCGCACCTTATGAAACCCAGTTGGAAGCATATCGTCTAGTTTATCAATTTTTGCCGGATCAGTCTGTTGTAATACTGCCGCGTTACGTCTCGTTTTGCTGCCGCAAAAATAATTGTATAAATTCAAAAACCCGCCAAACGCCTTTAATTGCGTTTTGACGGGCTTTTATTGCGATTCTGTTTAGTACCTTACAACCAAAGTATTGTTCTCGTTTTTCAGCATCTGCGGTCTAAACGGCAAAAAATATTGCGTGCCGTTAAGCGTCATGGATTGTACCGTGGATTTTGCAAAAGTGGTGTCTATGCGTTTTCCGTCCACGTTCAAAGCCAATTGTTCCAATACGTTTTCCTGCGTCACTTTGGGTGCAAAGTTCAGTTTTCCTTCTACAAGAGTCAACCCGTAAAGATTTTCCAGTTGCGATACGTAATACCAACTTTTCGGAATTTCAAATTTGTTACACAAATCTTTCAAACGTTCTTTAGACGGGTTTACCATCGGCACGGCGCCTATTGCCTGTGCGTAGGAGTATAGCTTGGCGTCCTTGACGATTATGCTTTTAACGTTGTTGTATTCTATCAAACATCGCACTTTGTCAAATCCGCTTATTTGTGCCGCCCGTTTCAATGCCAACGCTTTGACGCAAAGATCCCGTCCGGAAAAACTCTCTCCGAACAAAATTCCATTTACGTACTTTTTTGTTTCTTCCGTAGGAAAAGCGGCGTCGGTTGTCAAACTTGCGTAGTATACTGTTGCAAGAGGCAGCGCCAACTTGTCGAAAAATTCTTTCTTCTGTCCCGCAACGTCGTAGTAAAAAACCGTTTTGTCCAACGTTTCTTCCAGATAACGTTTAACAAATTTCGGATTTGTAAAGTTGATTGCCGCAAGCGTCAAACTGTCGGCTCTTTTCAAGTAGTTGTTCAGGCAAAATGCGTTTTTTTCGTTGACGTAATTTAGATACGTTGATACCAGACTTTCGCGCACAAGCGGGCAGGGCGCGGGCGTTTTGCTAAGAGAAACTATTTTGAGATTTGCGTTATCAGCCGTAGCAAAGCATATCGCAAGGCAACTGCCGGCCTCCAAGTCTCCCGACAGTTTGTAGCGCAAACGCGAAGAATTGCATTCCACCGCGTTGGTGGTAAAACTTTCCACTTCGCCGTTGCAGATTATCTCTATTTTTCTGGTTTTGCCAATCAGAGTAAACGCGTTGTCGCGCAAAGTTACTTTACATTTTTCTTCCAACGGAAAGTAAAAAAGCGTTTTGGCGGGAGACGGATATTCCACGAAATATTCCTTTGTTTCTCCGTGCAAAATTTTGCAAATTGCGCCGTTTTCTTTGCGGTAAACTACCGTGTCGTTTTCAAGTTGAAATTTGTCTCGGTTAAGCTGAGTTAAAATTCCGTTTTTCACGGAGTAGGCTTTTTCGCCGCGAACTCCGAAAGCAAATCCGGATAGAAGAGTAGTGCAATTTCCCGCATTGTCCAAAAACGTTCCGACGTCGCCGTTTCCCAACTGGTAAGTGTAGTTTAGAGTAGTCGCTCTTCTGCTAGGGTTTGTGCGTTTGTTACATCCGTAAGAAAAGTTGAGTTGCAACGGGATTTTGCAGTCCCAAATATGTGCGGCCGGCGCGTCGGTCAAATAGGGGCAGCGCGTCCCTCCGTAAACGTTAAGACGTTCCAGTCCGTCCGCAAGTTCGGGCATATTTTCGGCGTAAACGGTTACGACGTCAAATTTTACAATGCCGTCTTTGTTCAAAACAAATTTTGCGCTCAACCGACCTTCTTCAAATTGGCACGGCAGTATTTTGTCGTCGCATACGACGGCTGCAGCCGCGTAAAATTCGTTATCGCCGACAACTGCCAAGCAAAGAGATCCGTTGGTTTCAAAGTATTCGGTTTTTGCGGAGGAATTTCCGTTTTCAAACAAAAAATCGGTGATAAGCGTTTTTTTGCCTTTGCCCAAATTGCGCAGCGTAAATCGGCGAACTTCACAATTGTTTTGCAAAAAATATTGCATTTTTACCGAAAGAGTTGCGCTTTGCGATGCAAATTCCGCCGTTCGCTCTCCAAGTTTACAGTTACAAAACGTATCGAATACGTTGCGGCCTCCTATGTAGAAGTAGGGACGCAATTCTAAAAAAGTCGGCTGCAAAAATTTTGCCGCGCTGTTACCCAGACAATCTACGCAAGTCGCCAGTTTTTCTGATGCGTACTGTACTTGAATTAGTTTGGAGTTCTTGGCGAAATCGGCATTCAAAATTTGCCTGTCAAGCATTTTTGCAAGACGCATTTCTCCGGAGACGCTGTTTTTTAAGACGCTTTTTGCCACAGCGCAGTAGAAGTTTACCCGTGCAAGGTCAACAGCGGCAAAAAGGTTACGGCTTTCGCGTTCTTCCAAGTCGCAAATTTCCCTTGCTTTGTTCAAAATACCGTCCATAGTTTTTCCGTCTACGGCAAATTGCGTACATTTCGCCACAAGTTCCGCAATTTGCTCTATCCTTGTTTTTTTGCCGTCGGACGGAAATAGCATATATTTTTTGCAAAAATTGTTTCTTGCGCGTAAGTACGTTTGCCAGTACCGTTCAAAATTTTCCTTGACTATTTTTTGTGCTTCCGTTTTTGGCGTGGCAAGTGCAATTTCGTTAAGACAAAATTCGGTATAAGCCGTCTCCACAGTTTGGCGCTGAGGGTAATACTTATCGTTCAATTTCCTCAATTGGTCAAGCAACTGCGTTTCGGCAGTGGGTTGTGCGCACAAATCTGCAAAAGCGTTTTTATGCAGGTTCCAAGTAACGTTTTTGTGTAAAAAGTCCGTCAGTCTCATAATTTTACCTCGCAAGGTAATTGTTGACACTTTACGTCGGCTTTACACGTCAAAAAAGGCAATTGCTTCTAAGCAATCGCCTTAACCGATGATAACGGTTTTTTACTTTCTGTATCAAAGGAAAACAGTATGGTTTGTACGGTTTACCGTCAACAGGCGGCGTAACTTACCGTAAAATATTATATGCTTTCCTTATTTTTACGCTTGCGCTGTGTCAAGGCGTCCGTCATCATTTGCTTTTTGTTTTGCAAAACGTCATCCAAGTTTTCCACAGGAACGTCAAAAGTTTGCAGCGTTTTCAACAGGTTTACGTCCAGCAAAAAATGCAGATCGTTGACGAGTTCCTCGGGGTAGCGTTCGTTCGGAGCCAAACGGCTTTTTATCACTACAAACAGCGGACGCGGTTTTATAAGATAAGGTACCGCTTCAAAGTTCGTTTCTTCGTAAGTAAGCGTCAGCACCGGCGTTTTGTTCTCGTCGCCGCGCAAGCCCTGCTCGTTTTCGGTGGGAGATGAATCGCTAGTTTCGTTTTCCTGTAAAGCGAACACGTCTTCGGCCGGCACGTCGATTGCCGGTTCTGTCGCCGGTTCGCGTTCTTCTTCCCAGAAATCCGGCACGTACAGTTCCACTCCGTTTTCGGTGAATTTTGCCAAGTAACCGTTTCCGCCGTCCCCTTGATAGTGCGGGTGCATCTCCAAGTCTTCGCGCATTTCTTTTTCTATTTTTTCGCGCAGATCTTTTTTCATACGTATGTGAGAAATATCGGCAAAGTCAAACGGATAACGCTCTGCGTAAAATTGAACGTTCTTTTTTTCAATCCACTTTTTCAACGGTATAAAAGTTATTGCGCCTGCTAATATAATGGCGCAAACAATGCCTACGAAAATGAAATTTACAGTATCGCTTTGTTCTTTTATTTCGTTTACTATACCTATAGTTACAATGGGCAGTATTACTGCTATTACCCATACGCACAAAAATATTTTCCAATATTTCGTTTCCGGACAATTAGGTTGTTTGTCCGCGTAGTATTCCACGTATTTTTGACCCAAAGGATATTGCTTGTCGCGAGGAACGTTTATTCTCCAAACGGCTGCGGCGCACGTGCCTGCGGCGCAAACTCCGCACAACACGGCCATTATTATGATGACGGTGGTGTTGTCGCCGCGCATTTTTTCAATAGTTTGTTCCGCGTCGACGACTTCTTTTCCGTCTACCGATAGTCCTAATACAAACGGATCGCCGTTTCCGAACTGATTTTCGGGAGTTACGATAATTACGTTTTTACCTACCAATGATTCTAAGTCGGCAATTTCTTCCGCAATAGGATTAGTATTGTATTTTTTATCGGAAGCGTCGATGTGTATATACGCAATATCTCCGTCTTTCGAAATTTTCGTGACCGCGCCTTGTACTGTGTTTGTTTTGCCGTTGTAGTTCTGTTTGTTGATAAGGTTTATCAATATAAGTACTACGGCAAACATCAATACAAGCAACATCAAAACGGTCATCGCTTGTTTCAGTTTTTTACGCAAAGGGTTTTCGTAGATTACGGTATTGTTCATTTCAGTCCTCAAATTCCAATAGTTGTAACGTTGCGCCGTCAAAAGTATCTATAATTTTGTCTGCAAGGTCGGAAAAATGCGTTGCTATGCCTATGCAGTGCATTTTTGCGTTTTGTGCGGCGATAAGCCCGTTCAAAGAGTCTTCAAATACCACGCAGTCTTGTGCATCGGTATTTAACAGATGTGCTGCGTGCAAAAACATATCGGGAGCGGGTTTGTGGGGTAAGTGGTCGTTGCCGTCTATAAACGCGTCAAAATACGAATACAGATCAAACGTCTTTGCGGTGTCGGTTGCCGCAGAACTGGCCGACGCTACCGCGCACGGAATATTGTTTTGTTTGAGCAGTCGCAAAAAATCCTCAACTCCGGGAATAATGTCTTTTTCCGACAGTTGCTTTAATGCTATTCTTATCTTTTCTTCGCGTAGCGCGGAGTAATGCGCAAACAACTGCGACGTCATCGGCAGGTTTGCCTTTTGAAACAAATACGGTATAACAACCTGACGTCCCGCGCTTTTTAGCGGGGCGTACTCCTCGTAGGAAAATTCCACGCCTATGTCGTTTGCTACTTGTTCCCATGCGATGTGGTGGTACTTTTCGCTGTCCACAATCACACCGTCAAAATCGAAAATACATGCTTTTGCTGTCATAGATTTATTTTCCGTTCTACCTAGTTGTTTTTTGCAATTTGTTTAGGCTTTTTAGTGACGATTAGTAATATTTTATTTATCTATAACAATTATAACACTTGCGAAAGAATTGTCAAATAGCGGATTTTGTTTGCAAACAGTTGCAAAACGGAATTTTGTGTGATACAATTAACAAGTATCAATGACGGTCGCAACTTGCTTGCGGCGCGCAGGCAAATAACATAATTTTAATACGGCTCATTAGTCTAGTGGTTAGGACGTTGGCCTCTCACGCCGATAACACGAGTTCGAATCTCGTATGAGTCACCAATAAAGGACAGTAAACGGTACTGTCCTTTTGTATGTCTAAATTATTGTCAATTCACTCGCCGAATTCACCGAGTAAGAACTCGTATGACAGTCGTTAAGGTCGTCCTTTTTACGTGCCATTCGTCTGTCGGAAATTTACCGATGCCACGTTTTTTTGCGTTAACGGAATTTTAGGGGAAGATTTTATGGAAAATATCATGTACGTAGAATTTACTGCGGCTAATTTTTACCGTAATTCGTTGGATGATTTTAAGCGCCGCCAAGAAGTAAAAAACTGTTGGCGAAAAGTCGGCAACGGCTATATTTTGTTGCCGGTATCTTATACGGAAGATTGGACGTTATCCGAACGTAGAAATTTGGCCGAGAAAATTGTTCGCGAATTATCGTCCGGTTCGCGTGCTTTCGGCGCAATAATAGACGGAAAAACGGTGGGATTTGCATTGATAATAGGCAAGCGTTTCGGAAGCGAAAACCAATACGTTGATTTGGCAGAATTACACGTATCGGAACCGTACCGCAGAAAAGGCATAGGCAAAACGTTGTTTCAGATTGCCTGTGATGCGGCAAAGGAACTAGGCGGCACAAAGCTTTATATTTCCGCTCATTCGGCGGAAGAGAGTATTGCGGCTTACAAAAGTTACGGTTGCACACTTGCCAAAGAAATCAACCGAACTCTTGCCGAGAAAGAGCCTTGCGACTTGCAATTGGAATATCGGTTGAAGTAAAAGATTGAATATAAATGCGTTTTATGATAGAATGTTAAAAAAGATTAAATCCGGCTAAAAACATGGATGATCCATTAAACGTAGTTATAATCTTGGGAATAACAATATCTTATCGTTTAATGATATACTTGATTTATGGGATGGTTCAACTATTACGGACTTGCTATTATGGCAATTATAATGATACCGAATATAATTTACGCCGTAAAACACAAAAACGTCGCCGCCGAAACTTACGATAAAAAGGCGGTCGTTATAATGGAGCAAATAGGCAGATACGGTTGCTTTGCGCTGATGATATTCAATATTCCGTATACCTACTTTAACTTTTGGTTCGATTACGCGCTTATCGTTTATTTGTCGGTAAACAGCGGTTTGTGTTTGGCATATTTGACGTTTTGGACGGTTTGTTGGAATAAAGACGGAAAATTGAAGGCGTTATCCCTTTCCGTGATTCCGTCTTGCGTTTTTTTGTTCAGCGGCATAGTTTTAGCCAGTATTCCGTTGATTGTTTTTTCCGTATTATTCGGAGTAAATCATATTCTGCTAAGTTATAAAAACGAAACGCTAAAAAACGCGCGGTAAAACCCAATGGTTAAAATTGTTTTGTACGTTTGCGTTTTAATTTTCACGTTAGTTTTTTAGGCGGTATCTTTTCGTCGTTTTTCTCCGTTGATAATTTGCTTGTAATGTACGCGCGGAGCGTTTGTAAAATATTTCAAATTTGCTTTAAGGTTTACGTTTGTTTTTTTGATCGTTTGCTTGGGTCATGCCGACGCGTCGGTTACAAAAAATAGCAATCGATTGGTAATAAAAGTTTTCAACTTTGTCAACAATATGCGCAAAGGAGAAAATATTATGTTCGACTATTTTACCGACCCAAACACAAACATTTGGATGGATATTTTGGATATTGCGGTGCGCTCCGTCGCTTCGATAGTGGTGTTGTTTTTGCTGGCAAAAGTGCTGGGCAACAAGCAAATCAAACAACTTAGCTTTTTCGATTACGTCGTTGGTATTTCCATCGGATCCATCGCTGCGGAAATGGCAACCAACACCGATTTCCCTCATCACTTTTTTATTATAGCAATGCTCGTTTATACTCTGATCTCTCTTTTGGTTGGGCTGATTTCTCTTAAATCCGTCAAAGGCAGACGCTTTTTGGAAGGTACTCCGGTGGTACTTATCGAAAACGGCAAACTTATTTATAAAAACCTTAAAAAATCTCAAATGACCGTAAATAGTCTGCTTGCCGAGTGCCGTTATGCGGGATATTTCGATATTGCCGATATCGAAACGGCAATTTTGGAAACCAGCGGCGAAATTTCTATTTTGCCCAAGTCCGACGCAAAACCCGTCACTGCGCAGGATATGAATTTGCAGTTGCCTCCTTCCAAGCCGCGTGCAAACGTAATAATCGACGGCAAACTTATATTGCACAATTTGCACTCGGTCAAAAAAACCGAGTCTTGGCTGATGGACAAACTCAACGAAAAAAATATTTCCGTAAATAACGTGCTTTTGGCAACGCTCGACGAACAGGGAGAATTGCAGGTCTACGATAAAAGCGTTGAACCCAAGCGCTTTGATATGTTCGATTGACGTTTTAGTGGTGTAAATCGTACTTTTACCGGCGCCGCAAATGCCGATTGTCGTATGCTTAAAAGACGCGTATTTTTCACGCGTCTTTTGGCGTAATATTTTGTCAAAATGCGCCTTTGTTTTGCAATTTTCAACGTATCTATGTTGTTGACAAAGCGTATAATCTAATATATAATAGCGATGTGAAAATTGTTTTGCCAATCATTTAATTATTAGTTTATTTTGCACTTTTCTCGGTTTTCACAATCCCGATTTTACTTACGGTTAGCTTTGCGGAGACACGTCCGCATTCTGTTTTTCCCTTGGAGGTTTTATTATGAATAAGTACGCCACTTACGAGCAGTTAGTCGAGGCAATCGACGGCATGAATATGGCCGCTTTGCGCGAATTGTCGCGTGATTTCGGCATTATTCCGCGCAACCGCCGCCGCAGCGAATTGATTTCGTTGATAGTTTCCTCTTACAGAGGGCAGTTACAACCGGAAGAACCGAAAAAGCCCGGACGTCCCACTCGTAGCAGTACTTTCGGGGTCAGCGCGCCCGCGCCGCAGATCGTTGACGACGTAAGCCCTTCCGAATCTCCCGACAACGTGGACAAATCTTTGCCTCGCTGCGGCATATTGGAAATTATGCCGGACGGTTACGGCTTTGTCCGCACGTCAAACTTTTCTACAACTCCAAGCAGGGATTATTACTTGTCCGCAAACGTGATCACTCATATGAATTTGCACTCCGGCGACAAACTGAAAGTGCTGTTGCATCAGTATCCTGACAGAGTCGCGCCTACGGCAATTTTTATTCAGGAAATAAACGACCAAGTATGCAACACTATACGCAGGGTGCCTTTTGATTCGCTGGAAGCGTGCTTCCCAAACGAGCGTATACGTCTGGACGGAGACAAGCGCGATTACTCGCTGCGCGCGTTGGATCTTGTCGCCCCTATCGGAAAGGGTCAGCGCGGACTTATCGTCGCTCCTCCCAAAACGGGCAAGACAATTTTGCTTAAAAAAATCGCAATGGCGGTGCGCCGCAATCATCCGGAAATTCATCTTACAGTGCTTTTGATAGACGAGCGTCCGGAAGAAGTTACGGACTTTAAGGAAAGCGTGGATTGCGAAGTTGTGTATTCCACCTTCGACCAAGCGCCGCAAAACCATACGCGCGTTGCGGAGCTTGTGTTTGCCAACGCCCGTCGCAGGGTGGAGCAAGGACAGGACGTTATGATACTTTTGGACAGTATCACGCGTTTGGGGCGCGCTTACAACCAAACTGCGGAACAGTCGGGGCGCACGCTTACCGGCGGCTTGGATATTGCCGCTTTGCAGGAACCCAAAAAGATGTTCGGCGCAGGCCGTAACGTTCGCGGAGGCGGCAGCCTTACCATTTTGGCAACTGCTCTTATAGATACGGGCAGCCGTATGGACGATATAATCTACGAGGAGTTTAAGGGCACCGGCAATATGGAAATTCAGTTGGATCGCAAAATGTCCGAGCGCCGCATTTTCCCTGCAATCGATCTCAATCGCAGCAGCACCCGCAGAGAAGATCTGCTACTTTCGCAAGATCAATTGGAGGGAGCGTATATTATCCGTCGGATGCTTTCGCGCGAGGATCCGGTACAGGCGACGGAAGAATTGTTAGAGATAATCATGACCACCGACGACAACGACGAAGCGGTGGATACGTTAAAGCGCCTTATGCGTTCTGCTGCGGCGCACAGGATAAAGAAGTAAAAATATGAAAACGGTAGTCTTGGGCATGAGCGGCGGCGTGGACAGCGCCGTTTCGGCATGGCTCTTGAAGCGTCAGGGATACAACGTAATAGCGCTGTTTATGCACAATTGGGAAGAAACGGAGGACGGCTGTTGCACGGCGGAGCAGGACTTTGACGACGTCAGGCGCGTTTCGGATAAACTCGGTATTCCGTACTATTCCGTAAACTTTGCCAAGCAGTACAAGGAACGCGTATTTTCCTACTTTTTGGATGAATACAAAAAGGGGCGCACTCCCAATCCGGACGTTTTGTGTAATCGCGAAATCAAGTTCGGACCTTTTTTGCAGTACGCCAAGGCAATGGGCGCCGATTACATAGCAACCGGCCATTACTGCGGAATACGGCACGAAGACGGCGCGCATTATCTCATGAAAGCCGCAGACGCAAACAAGGATCAGACCTATTTTCTCAATCAACTGTCGCAAGCGCAACTTGCCGACGTGCTGTTTCCTCTTGCCGACGTACAAAAGCCCGCCGTGCGCAAAATAGCCGACGAACTTGGTCTTGTCAACGCTAAAAAGAAGGACAGCACGGGTATTTGTTTTATCGGCGAGCGCAACTTTCGCAAATTTTTACAAAACTATTTGCCTAACCTGCCGGGTAAAATCGTAGATACAAGCGGCAAAACCGTGGGCGAACACGTAGGGCTTATGTACTACACCTTGGGGCAGCGCCGCGGTTTGGGCTTGGGCGGAACGGAGGACGGCAGCGGCCGTTGGTTTGTTGCGGAAAAAGATTTGAAAAACAACGTGCTTGTGGTTTCCCACGGTGACGAAAGCGTGTTGATGTCCGTAGGACTTGAAGCAAGCGGACTCAATTGGATTCCCGCGCCTCCTGCGGAAAAATTTTCCTGCAAGGCAAAGTTCCGCTACCGTCAGGAGGAACAGGACGTAGATGTACAACTTGTAGATGGCGGAGCAAAGGTGTATTTCCGCGAAAAACAGCGCGCAGTGACCCCGGGACAGTTTGTGGTGTTTTACGACGGGAACCGTTGCCTTGGCGGCGGTGTGATAGACGAAGTCTACAAATGAAATTTCTAAACGAAGTTTACAAATGAAATTTCTAAACGAAGTCTACAAATGAAATTTCTAGACGAAGTTTATAAATGAAATTTCTAGACGAAGTCTACAAATGAGGTAAATTTTTGAGTAAAAGAAGGTCAAACAGACAACCGCAGCCGCAGCAGTTGCAAAATACTCAACTTCAAACGCAACTTGCGGAAACTGCCGTGACCGAAGTCAAGCAACAGAATACCGAAGTATCCGAGTTGCCGCAAGAAGACGGCGTCGCGGTCGATACGCGGCAAACGGAATATACTCCCGAACAAATCGGACAGATCGTTGACGAACTTGCTGCCACGCCAAAACGCACCCGCGTGTGGGAAGTGGATTTTTTGCGCGGTTTTATGATTTTGTTTGTGGTGTGGGACCACCTGATGTGGGATTTGCGCAATTGGGGACCGTACAAGTCGGATTTTTTCAATTCGCTGTATTTGTTTGCTTCCGATTACTTCGGCGGCGTATTACGCGCAACCACTCACGATACGTTTGTATCTTTGTTTGTATTGACAAGCGGGGTGTCGTGCAGTTTTTCGCGCAGCAACGGTAAGCGCGCGATAAAAATGGTGTCTTTTGCCTTGCTTCTTACTGCGGTAACATACGCATTGTCTTCGATTTTTAATCAAAACGTAACGATGTATTTCAACGTTATCCACGTCATTGCATTGTCGGTTCTTATGTGGACGGCGATAGAATGGGTATGGAACAAATGCGTCAAAAACTGGCACAAAAATATTTTCGGCGTGGCAATGTTTATTGTAACGGTAACGGCATTGTTGGTTGGCTATTGCGCCAAAACGCAGCCTTGGACTAACGAAAATCCCGCGTTCTTTTTCCTTGCCATGCACAATACAAACGTAAGCGGCTTTACCAAGTTTTGGGGCGGAGATTATCTTCCGTTTTTGCCAGATTTCGGATGGTTTCTTATCGGCGCGTTTTTGGGCAGGTGTCTGTATCGCGAGCGCAAGTCGCTTTTCCCGTCCGTCAACGAAAAATGGGTGTGTCCCGTAACTTTTTGCGGACGTCATTCCATTTGGATATATTTCGGTTCGCAAGTGCTTATGGCAGGTATACTGCTGCTTTTGAAGGAAGTTATCCATTGTATTTAGTAACAGATTTGCATTAAATTACAAGGGCGACTGCAAACAAGCGGTCGTCCTTTCTTAGTGCCGAATATGCGCAAACGTCCGTTGCGGTGGTGCAAAACGTCGCTTTCCACAATCGTGGAAAGCAAGCGTATGCGCGCAGAGCATGAAGTCTGCTAGATCGTATAAAATATGCGGCTGTTTTTTTGTTACTGCGTAGCGTATATTGAGTTAAATATCTTTTTTGGATTTATTGTCATCTTTCAGTATAACCGCAATATCTTCAAGCAGTCCGCACATACGTCTGATCGTTTCCGAGATATTGGATTTGCGTTTGTTAATTTGTAATTGTTTCGGCTGCCACAGTTTGCATGCAACAAGATTGTTCAGTCTTTTCTTTTGTTCCCTAATTGTCAAATCTTGGTTAATACAGTGGAGACAACCGGTCACAGGATAGAACTTGCCGTCAATATTTGCATAGTGCCGTACAAAGTACGCGCACTCGGTACAGTTGTTGGATATTTTGGTGATAGGTTTCATAGTAGGTCTGTTCAATAATTTAATATTTTAAGATTATTTTGCGAAAGAGTATCTTTCTTTTTAGTTATTGTAATTGAGTACTACTCAATTGTCAAGTAAAAATTATTGAGTAATGCTAAACTAATTTTAAGGAGATACCGCAATGATTTTTCAAGACAGAATTAACGAAGCACTAAAGCAAACGACGCTGAAGCAGAAAGAGATAGCAGAGAAATGCGGAATACATCCAAGTTGTCTAACGCAATATAAAAAGGGCGAAAGCGAACCGACGTTGACGACATTATTTGAATTGTGTAAAGTTCTTAACGTTTCCGCCGACTACCTTTTGGGACTTTCGGAAATTTAGGTCTTACTTGTGTAAAGCGTCATCATCCGATTGTCAGTTATAATTTTCTGATCAGGTTAGCATAGCGCCGTACAAAGTATGCGCATTTTATTGTGGGTTATTGCAATAGTTTTCATAGAAGTATTATATACTAACTAATGGTTAGCGTCAAGCATTTTACTAACTAATGGTTATATAATAAATTTATGAGTGAACTATTTAGAAAAAGATTGTTGGAAGAGATGAAGGCAAACGGATTTACTACAAAAAAATTGGCGGAACTTGTCGGCGTTTCGCCCGAAATGATTACGCAATATTATACGACTAAAAAATTGCCTAGTCTTGAAACGTTTGCGAATATTTGTAAAGCGTTGAACGTTTCCGCAGACTACCTTTTGGGACTTTCGGAAATATAATGTATTTCCGCCCAATATTATCATCCGGTAGCAGTGCATAATTTCGCCGTTCATGCCTCTAAGGCTGTATCGGCTTTTTTTACAGATATTGTTTCCCGTATATTTCCCTATCGTCTCCTGGTTTGTATTGACAGTTAAACGAACATTGTATTTATTATTTTTATCTCAAACGCCGCGCAATAAATATGAAGAATTATCGGTATAGAATATGGGTGTAATGATTTTCAGTCTTACTTAAAATTTAATACCGATATCACTGTACTTGCATTAAGCACAGGCGCGTCAGTTGATAACTTACACTAATATTATAGTAAGTTATTAACTTATTGTCAAGTAATAACTTACATTTCGTTTTAATATATTTGCAAAAGGTGATGCTGAATATGTTATTTACGCAAAGATTCAACGAGATACTGAAAAACAGTGGAGTAAAGCAAAGCGAACTTGCAATGTATTGTAACGTTACAAAACAAAGCATAAGTGATTTCAAACGCGGTAAAAGCGTTCCCAGTATAGAAACGCTATACAGAATATGTAAGTATTTGGACTGCTCGTCCGACTACCTTTTGGGACTTTCGGATATTTGATTAAAATCGTATTAAATATTGATTCGCAACAAACGTTTGACAATTTCTTTGCTTAGTGCTATGATAAACGCGCTGGGGGTACCGAACTATCGGTTGAGAGAGTCCCTTTGAACTTGTCAAGTTAGTACTTGCGTAAGGAAGCAACGACAAACTATTGTTTGAACTTTCCGCAAGTCTTTTGTGCTCGTCACAAAGGCTTTTTCTTTTGACTTCCCCGCGTAGCCGTGGGGACTAACGCCCCGCACGCATACTGTTCGGCGGCGTTTTTTCTTCGGTAAAAATAAAGAAAGGAGAGTGTTATGGAAGATTTCTTGAAAGATTACGGCGAATTGTTTGAGGCAAACGGCAAAAGTTACCGCAAGTTTTTAGAAGCCGTAACGGACGTTATCGCAAACGTCGCTTTATATATCACTATCGCATTGATTGCAGCGCTTGTGGTGTGGGCGATTGCAGTGCGTAACAAAGACGAAGGATATTTGTCAAAAACACGCAGAACAATGTTGGGTATAGTAGTCGGTTATGCTTTCGGTATAATCACCGTACTGGGCTCGCTCCGGTTATACGCGGAAAATATGGCCGCACATATCACTTGGCATATTTGGCTGGTTGTAGGGCTGTTTGCGCTTGTAGCAATCGGTATTGCTGTCACTCTCGTGTTGCAAAAAAAGCAAATCAAGGCATACAAATGGGTCGCATTGGGTTTTGCCGTGGCTGGGTTGGCGTATGTGATAGTGTTGTTGTGCGTGGTTAAACCTACGGAGGCGGATTACGCTCCGCAACAAAGTTGGCTTATGTACGTGCTTGCGGCAGTGCTTGTTGCGGCGATCGCGGTTTTGGCAATGCTCGGCGGAAAAAGCACTCCGTACAATACCAAAAGCATTACTTATGCCGCAATTTGCGTGGCGGCCAGTTTTGCTTTGTCCTACGTCAAATTTTTCTCTTTGCCTCAGGGCGGTTCCGTTACCTTTGCCAGTTTGTTTCCTTTGGCGTTGTATTCTTATATGTTCGGCACTCGCAAGGGTGTTATAGCAGGCGTGGTATACGGTTTGTTGCAATTTATGCAATCGCCGCAGTTTTACGAGCCGATGCAGTTTTTGTTGGATTATCCGATAGCGTTTGCTTGCATAGGGGTTGCCGGAATAGGCCGCAAGTTCAAGCTGTTCAAAGGTATTTCTCAGTTGGAATTTGCCTTCGGTGCGCTTATCGGCGGTATTTTGAGATATGCGGCGCACTTTATGAGCGGCTACTTCGTATTTTATACATACGCTGCTTGGGGAGGCTACGACAGCGCGCTTGTGTATTCTTTGGCTTACAACTCGTTTACGATGGTGGATATTGCTATCGTTGTGATCGTGGGCGTTTTGGCGCTTTCCGCGCGTTCGTTAAGACGGATTGTACTTTCCGCCGGCGTTTGCGAACTTCCCTTAAATGAGGAACTGCAACATACACCGCAGGAACAGTCGGTAGGCGAGACAAACGGCAAATAGTAATATTTTGAGCTGATGGTAAAGATAGTCGTGTGCAAAGTAACACGCTCAAAAACAAAGGCAGTTGCACTTTTGCAACTGCCTTCTTGTTTGTTTTGGCATTAAAAATTGAATAAATCAAATTTTATTGTTATTGCGGGGTGCGTGTAAATAAAGCACGGCAGACTTTATTTCAAATTCATCACACTAAATTTTTTCATCCACAAACACAATCGTTGAGTCCGCTTCAGTCACGGCCAAGTAGTAGACGTCTTTTTCCAAAGTCAGTTTCTTTTTGCAAAAACTTTCGTCGGAGGTGTCTGCTTCACGTATCGTCAAAGGTTGTTCGTCCAGTTTTTTCCACAGCGCTTCTTTTTTGCACCAAGTGAAGAAAAACGCGTCGGTTTTGTTTGCGCTGTTTTCAAAAATTTCCCGTTCGTTTTCGCAAAAAAGTTTTTTGGCAATGGAACGCATCGTTTGTTCGTTTGCGGCGGTTTTTATTTGCAGATCTATGCCTACGGCGTTTGTGCAGACTGCTACGGCAACAAAGTTTCCGCTGTGCGAAACCGACGCAAAACCGTAGTCGCAAATCCATTTGCCGTTTTCTGCTTTGCGTAAATTTTGTTCTTCTGCGTTTAACCCGAATTTTTGCGAATAGGCGTATTTTAACAGACGCAAAGCGTAATCGCTGCGTAAACCGTTTTTTTTCGATAGAACGGTTTTTTCGCAATTCGGCACGCGGCTTACGTACACAGTGCAGGCGTTGTCAGCGGATATTTTCATGTTTTTATTATATCTGCGGCGCGTCGGTTTGTCAATCCTTGCGCGCGTTGCAACAAAACAGTTGAACAAAACAAAAAAATAAAGTATAATCATTGTGACGTAAGTTTTTGTATTGCGCTTTGCAATGCTTATCGGTCAAATATCATACAAAACGTATTTGCCGGATTTTACCGTATAATTATGAAACTTAACAACGAATGGACGGATTATCAAATATATGCAACCGGCGACGGCGAAAAGTTGGAGCGATGGAAGGACGCGGTGCTTTTGCGTCCCGATCCGCAAGTCATTTGGCACGCGCAAAAACCGCTTGAAGCCGTAGTTAAACCGGATGCGAGATACATCCGTTCCTCCACCGGAGGCGGGCATTGGGAGTTTAATAAAAAACTTCCGGACAGTTGGACGGTTTCTTGGCGCGACCTTACCTTTGCCGTTCGCCCGATGAATTTCAAACATACGGGACTTTTTCCTGAGCAGGCGGTAAATTGGGCAACTGCGATAGACTTGATAAAAAACGCAGGTCGGCCTGTATCCGTTCTCAATTTGTTTGCCTACACGGGCGGAGCTACCGTTGCGTGTTTGTCTGCCGGCGCAAGCGTGTGCCACGTGGACGCGGCAAAAAATATGGTGGAAGTAGCAAAGCAAAACGTTTCGCTCTCTCGTCTTTCGGATAGGTCCGTGCGCTACATTGTGGACGATTGCCGCAAGTTCGTCAAACGTGAAATAAACCGCGGACACAAGTACGATGCGATAATAATGGATCCGCCCAGTTTCGGGCGCGGAGCAAACGGAGAGGAGTGGAAGTTGGAACGCGACGTGTGCGACTTTTTGCAACTCGTTTCGCAAGTGCTGTCCGACGATCCGCTGTTTGTACTGCTAAACTCGTATACGACGGGTTTACAGCCGGCCGTGCTTTCCAATCTGCTTAAGCGGACGGTTCCGTTCAAAGGTGAGTTTTTCGCCTACGAGGTGTGTCTTCCTACCGACGAAGACGTTGTGTTGCCTTGCGGGGCAAGCGGGCTGTTTGTGGGAAATACGGCAAAGCAAGGGCGTTAAACGGCAATACTGCGGGGCAAGCGGCGTTGACGGTCAGTATATTGTTACAACAGGTACGAGAACTAACGGAGTTGCCAAAAGCAGATAAGGCAAACTAAGGAGCGATTATGGCAAGAACTTTTACAATGGACGACGTGGCTATCCTGCACGAAGACAACAGCGTGTTGGTGGTAGTCAAACCGCAAAATATTCCCAGTCAGGCAGATTCGAGCGGCGACTTGGATCTACTCTCTTTGCTTAAAGATTATATCAAGCGAAAGTACGATAAACCGGGCAACGCGTATTTGGGGCTTGTTCACCGTTTGGATCGTCCTACGGGCGGCGTTATGGTATTTGCTAAAAACAGCAAGTCGGCAGAGCGTTTGTCCAAGCAAATTGCCGAGGGCGAAATGAATAAGTACTATCTTGCCACAGTTTTGGGCTGCCCGAACGAGCGCAAGGCGACGCTTGTGCATTATCTCAAAAAGAACGCATTGACCAATAACGTGTATGTTGCAACGTTCGGCGATCACGACGCAAAGCGCGCCGAACTGTCCTACGAAGTGCTGCAAAGCGCCGGACAGACAAGTTTGTGCAAGGTGCAGTTGGGTACGGGGCGCAGCCATCAAATACGTGTGCAGATGTCGGCAATAGGTTCTCCTGTTTTCGGCGACGTGCGTTACGGCGGCGACGCTTTGATGAAGGGCGCAAACCTTGCTTTGTGGGCGTACAGATTGGAATTCACTCATCCGATCAGCCGCGAGCGTATGGTATTTGTTGCGTATCCGCCGGAAATACAGCCTTGGACGCAGTTCGATATCGCCAAGCATATCGAAAACTTTTCCGACAGCGATTTGGATGACGACGGCGAGCCGCTGTATTTCAATCCGCATTCGGCAGACGACTTGGACTAAAAAAAGTAACCTGATTTTTTTATGGCGCGTCTTTTGTTTTGGATAAGCGTATAGTTTGCACAAGATATATGCGGCGCGGCAATGGCAAAACGAGTTTTGTAAGCGTTTATTCTTTTGACGTTTTTTCAAAATCATCGGCGTTATCGGGCGCGTGCGGCGAACGGAGACGATTTGTAATATTTTTCAATTGAGCGCGGCGTTATGTTCGCGCTTTTTTGTTGTAAAATTTGTTATCAGATTCATTTGTGATTTTTTGTTACATTGCTTAAAATACGCATAACGGCGTCTGTCTTAGGTATGTTCCGTATCGTTTATGCGTGCTTTTGCGCGCAGTCGCTTTGTTTTTGACTGTCGTAACGTACATGCGGCCTTTTTTACATCGTAATTTTTATTCAAATTCAAAAATATTGCCTACAAAATAACACAATCCTGTTATTTGACTGCGTTTTTATGCTTTTATCATTTTATCACTCTCAAATTTGCAAAAAAAGTCGTAATTTTTTTAACTTTTTTTCAAAACTATCTATACAAAGGCGTTTCGATGTGCTATAATGGCATTGAAAATTTCAGGTACGGCGTATCTGTGCAAATTCGCAGTTTCAACGCTTGCTTGGCAAAATACTTTTGCGTCGTTTAGGCGCAACTGAGAGGAAAGCATATGGAAAGAGTTGCTTTGATAGATTTGGGTTCAAACACCGCGCGTTTGGTTATTTACGACGTTTTGGACGGCGGTTATTTTGTGGTGGCGGAAGAGTACCACGAGGCCGTGCGTTTGGGCGAAACGGATGCCGACGGCAGTTTGAAACAAACCCGCATCATGCAGGCCATCAACACTCTCAAAATGTTCAAGGAGATTTGTTCTCTCAAAAACGTCGACAAAGTGTTGGCGGTGGCAACTGCAGCCGTTCGCCGTGCAGGCAATCAAAAAACTTTCCTTTCCGACGTACTAAACGAAACTGGCATACGTATAACCGTTGTTTCGGAGGAAGAAGAAGCCAACTACGTTTATCAAGGCGTGATCAATTCTATGGAGATTCCCCGCGGACTTATTATGGAAATCGGCGGAGGTTCTACGAAACTGATATATTACAATCGCCGTACTATTTTGCACACCAAAATTTTTGAGTTCGGCGCCGTAACTTTGACGGAAAAATTTGTTTCCGCCGATAAAACTCCGGAGCAATGTTCCGACGACATTGTGGATTTCGTCAAGTCGCAGTTGGAAACGGTGGAGTGGTTCAAAGAGATAGATCCGGATACGCAACTTATCGGAGTGGGAGGCAGTTGCCGTAATCTCGCGCGAATAGTGCGTAAAGTAAAAAAATATCCGCTTGATATGGTGCACAATTTCAACATGCAGGTGGAAGATTTCAATTACGTGTACAATATGATCCGTACTTTGGATCTGGACAAAAAACGCCGTATCAAAGGTTTGAGTTCCGCCCGTGCCGACGTTTTTCCCGCGGCGCTCGCTTTTATCAAAGCGTTTGTAGACCATATGGGCTTTACAAAAATAGTTTCCGGAGGCAACGGTCTCCGCGAAGGCGTAATGTTCAACTACGCCGTTCCGCAAACGTTGGAAAAACCGATAAGCGACGTGCTTGGCTACAGTTTGCATTCGTTTGCCAGTCATATGGGCGTAAACGTTCAACATGCAGAGCAGACTTTCAATTTGTGCGTACAGCTGTTCAAGCAATTGCGCGTACTGCACAAGTTTCCCCGCGCGTATGTTAAGGTTTTGCGCGTTGCCGCAATGCTCAACGACGTCGGCAAGACGTTCAAATACTACAACAATTCCAAGCATACCGCTTATATGATCCTCAACAGCAATCTTTACGGTATTTCTCATAAGGATTTGGTCTTGGCGGCATACGTTATGGACGTCAACAACAAGGAGGAAGTAAATACTACCGATTGGGCGCGCTACAACGATATTTTGACGCAGGAGGACGTAGAAGCCGTCAAAAAACTTTCGGTTATATTGCGTCTTGCGGCGGCGCTGGACGTTAGTTGCCGCAACAGAGTTACGGAAATCAGTTGTGACGTGTTGGGCGACAGCGTAATTATGAAGACGGAACTTGACGGTAACGCTGCGTTGGAACTTAAAGCCGCCAATATGCTTGCTTTGGATTTCAAGAAAGTATTCCGCAAAAATTTGGAAATGTTTTGATTTTACCTATTGCGTTATACGGCAAATAGATTTGTATTCAGATAGGCGACGCGTTTTAGCGTCGCCTATTATTTTTAATCGGTTTGTATATTTAAGTTTAATTATCCTAGTAAAGCGCAGTTTTTTATAAAAATGCTTAAAAGTATCTGTTTGCGATAACAAGCATTAGTAGCGGTGTGGAAAAATCAGTCGTGCAGTAACTTGTAATTTTATCGTTTTTCGCAGTAATAAGTTATACGTTGTAGTACGAAGTAATCTTATACCGTAATTAAAAAAAGCAACTGCTGTACTTGCAGTTGCTTTTTTATTGTTTTAGCGGAATTAACGGAAATTGCTTGCGTGGTCTGACGCGTCCCACAAAGGCTGATGTTGTACAAAATATTGCGCATCGCCTGCATAGTCTTCCCAATTTTGTGCCAAAGTCAATTGGAAGTTCGCGTCCAAAACATTAGCCAAGCGGAAGGTTCCGCGTAAATATTTGAGATTTAGTTTGTCTACTACTTTTTGCGTAGCGACTTCTCCAAATGCGTTTTCAACTTGTTTTTCGGCGTAACTTACAGTATGACCGATCGTCAAGTCCAGCATACCGAAACTGCCGTTTATAGACGACAAATCAGCTTTAATACGGAAGAACGGATCGTCGCCGTCGCCGTTTCCTTGCGGCACTACGTACTCGTAGTTTTTAAGGATATTTTGCAAATTGCCAAGTATAGTTTCTGCGGTAAGTTCGTTGCTGCCGGCGTTTTCTCCGTGAATAGAACTTACAATGATTTGTTCTAAATCAAGTTTAACGGCGCCAAATAACAGTTTGATTGTACCGAGGTTAAGCATTTCGTACAATTCGTTTTCGATATTGGTGATCGTGTATCCGTTGTTTTCTACTGTACCTGTAGTAAAGTCTTCTACAGAACCGTTCCAACTGTGTTCGGCATTGCCCAAGACGGGTTTTCCGCTAGTGTGATCGGTTTGCTCGATTACAGTATTTACAGTGTGCGGCGCACGAACAGAATCTGCAGTGTGTACTTTATCTCCGTGTGCTTTTCTTTTCCAAGCGGCATGGAAAGCATGTTTCCAACCCGAACACTCATCCCATGGTTTATTACAATCGGAATTGGTGCAGAAATCAACGTAACAATTTTCGTCCGCCACTTTTTTGCATTCGGTGCAGTAACCAACAGTCTTGCAATTGTCGTCGGCTTCCTTGCCACACAAGTTACAGTAGGTCAAGTAGCAATTTTCGCTTGCTTCGGCGTTACAGTCGTTGCAGACGTCGCGCAACGTCGTTTCCGTCCAAGGTTCGTCGGAAGTTTGGTTGGTGTTTGGATATCTGGATACCCAAAACCATCCGTGCTGAGTTTTGCCTTGTGAATCAGTGTATTCCACCGTGCTGTCATAGTACAAGTAACTTTGGCCGCCTGCGTCGTTGTATACGTCGTATTTCATACCCAATATGCTCGCTTTGGAATCAAAACGCTGTAGCATTGCGGCAATATATACATCTTCTTTTCCGTCCTCGTGTTGTACTCGATCTACTCGCACGCTCAACATCAGCGGAAGCGACAATTTGACTGCGCCGCTTAGCATGTCACCAACGTAACTGCTTACGTCAAGTTTTGCCGTAATTAATCCGTCAATGGCAAACGTCGTTTTGTTGGCAGTGTCGATAACCGCTTTCAGCAATTCCGGCAAACTGTCAAAACTTATAAAGTTACTTGTGTTGTATCTACCCGTATCGCCGTTGTACAGTCCGTAAGTTGCAAAGTAATCTTTGGAAAGATTTGCAATTTCGTAGTCGTCCGGAGTATTTACTTGGTTGTTAAAGTTTTCGGTAATTCTCTCTGCGGAACTTACTTTCAAACCTTGCAGCAGTACGGATACCGATTTAGTCAGCGCGTTTTTCTTATCGTATTCACTGTAACTCAGCGTCAACTTGTTAAGCGTCATAGAGTTTTCGTCGCGGGAAATTTGCAATGAAATATCTCCCAAGTTGGACAGAAGAACTCCCGCGTTAAGCGTCAAATCGAATACCGATGTTTCGTTGTCGTAACTGATCGAACGGATAATGGTAGTGTAGTCTACGTTTTCCAAGTTGCCTTGAATTTGCGACATTGTCTCCGACATGCTGTCGATAAGCGCGCCTATTTGCGGTATGGCAGCTTTCAGTTCGTCAAACAAGCCCATACAGCCGGAGACGGAGTCCATTGCAACCGTCAGTTTAAGGTCGTTGTTGTAGGTTATCCACAGCCTTTGTTGAGCGTATTCGTCTTTGCCGAACAATACATCCAACGTTACGAGATCCTGCCAACTGTTGCCGTCTGCGGAAGGAATTTGTATTTTGATAAACGCGCGCATCGTAAATTCGTCGGCAAGTTTTCTGTTGTAGAAAAATTCCACGTACGATCCTTGCGCAATACGGAAACTGTCAGTAACGCCGCTTGCCGCATCGTAAATATCTATTTGCGAATCCATGGTAAATTCAAACTTCCAACAGTTGGTCATTACCAGTTCCGTAATGGTGGGGAAGTAGTCTTCCAAAACTTTGTCTATTTCCACGTATTCCGTTACTTTGTCAAAGTCTATAAACGGGTACGCCCCGCTCGGTCTTACGTTCAACTCTATTCCCAAGGCCTCGATAGGCAAACGCACGTTTTCTATCTTCGGGTTGTCTCCGCCTTTCACGGTAAGTTCTACGTTAAGTCCCGATACCGATAATTTTGCCAAAAGGGTGTTTTGAGATTGGCTTGCGGAAAGTTGAATTGATTTAATAAGTTGTTTTACGTCCAACGCGCCGTCAAACAGATTTCCTCCCAAAATACCGCCTGCGTAATCGGGAGCGGATCCGTCGGGATTAAATTCTATGGGCAAACCGTTGCTCAATTGTTTGACCATGTAATCGATTTTTGTCACGACTTCTTTTATTGCGGCGATGTTTCCGCTTGCGCTTATAGCGTCGCCTACGCCCTGTGCGGTTTCAGGTTTGACGATCTTGAAACTTCCATCTGAGTATATTATGTACAGACATCCGCCGGAATTGGAATTCTCCAATGCAAATCTGTAAACGTTAGTAACAAGGTCCAGGTTGGCATACAGCGTATTTTCTTTGTCTATTTGGATGGCTATATCGGTGCGGAAATCTCCATCGGGAGCAGCAACCGTTTCGTTGGATGCGGCAACTTCTGCCGTCAGATCCAAGGACATACTTTTGTATGCGAGGTTCTTTATTGCCGCGTTCAAGCCGTTTTCCGCCTTGCCAAGCGTCAAATAAAAGTCGGAAAGTCCAAGTTTCGTTGCGTTAAAATTCAACGTCAGCGCGTCGTTAGAAAATGCAAGTTTTCCAAGTATATCGCCGATATCCGTCAAGTCAAAGTCGGTCGCTATGCCGCATACTAGGTCAAGTATTTCGTCTATGCCGTCGTTGTATCCCTTAAACTGAGCAAACAGTTGTTCAAGCGTATTTCCTTCGGCAAATTTTGCTTTGCCGAAAGATCCCTTGTTTAGCGCAAGTTTGATTTTCAAGCCGTCGGCTTCGACGTACAGAGTGCCGTTTGCGTAAACTACGTTCGCGCTTAAAACCTTCAAACCGTTGTAACTAACGGTGGCTGCTGCCTGTACGTTGCCGTATTTATCGTATAACAAGTCTGTAAATGCGTCGTATGTTTTGCCGTTGGCGTAAAAACTCAAATTCAACTCGGCGCGGTAACCGTCGGCGTTTAGCAACGCTTCCACGGAGGGAACCAGCGTTGCGGCAACTTCCGTTACGTCAACGTATTCGTCTGCGTTTATTTCCGGCGTTTCAAAGCGCTCGGTAGGCGCTACTATTGCGCACGTTTCGTCCGCTTTGATCTCAATGCTGTCCAAATTCCATCCGTATGCGTCGGACGTCAGCAAAATTTCCAAACTTATACCGGCCGCTTCCGCGTAGAACCTAACGCCGTCGTCGGTTTTTGTTGCCGTTACGTTCAATAATGCTGCCAAAATCGCATTGAGGTCTAGTTCCGGCATTTCGATCCCGTCTTTTACAAACGGCGACAATATTTGCATCAAGTCGTCAACGTCTTTCAAAGCAAACTTTATTTTCGCTTCTCCTACGGAGGCAAACAACGTTTCGTTTATAAGCGCGGCGTTTAATCCCAGTCCGTCGCACTTGACGTACAGAGACTTGGTTGCAATGTCAAAGGTCATATCCGCTGCAAAGTTTTCGATTTTTGCGTTTAGGCTTATTGCTCCGTTGTTCAGCAATTTTGTCAAGCCCAACAACTCGGGATATTCTCCCTCGATCGCCGGCACGTTCCATTTTTCCGTCGGAGTAACGTCTATCGATACGTCGCCGATTTCAACGTGTGCATTGGCAAAACTCAGTTTGCCTTTTTCGGTGCCTGCGGCTACAAGTTTTACGTCTATCGTAATTCCGCCGACTTCCATAGGTAGGTGTACGGTAGTGGTGTCGTCGTTTTTATCGACGATTAGTTCCAATCCGCCCAAAAGAGACTCCAAGTCCAATTCGCTTTGAGGTTTGCCGTCGGGCGTCTCTTTTTCCGGAGACGTAATGTTTGTCAACGTTTGTATAAATCCCAAAATTCCGTCCACGGTAGTGGAGGCTTTGAAATCTTGATACGTAAGGTATAAACCGTTTTTATTGTAAGCGACAAACAGATCGTTGCCGATTTTTACGTCAAACGTGATATTTTCTGTGTTGGCAACGTCAATATTTGCGCAGATAAGCGCTTTTGTCAATACGTTGGCGCCGTTTGTTATATTTACGTCGGCATACAGTTTGTTTGCGCCCATGTACGGCTCAAACATTCCCATCAAAGCGTCTACTGCCGTCAACTCTTTTTCGTCGTCGTTGGTAACGTCGCTGTTAAAAAAGTTTTCAAAAAATTCTTTGTAGGGCAAATCTCCCTTGTATCCGATTTCGTAAAAAGTCTCGGTCAAACTTTCGGTACAAATCAAATTTTGCATAACGCTGTTAAGCGTTACTTTGTATCGGCAGTCGGTGGTAAGAGTTTGTACGATCCAGTTCTTATCCATCGTAACGACGATCTCGCATTTTTCAAATTTAGCAAAGCCTTCGGTGCCGGCATTGTTGCGCATTTCGTGCAAAACGTAGTAGGGAGCCGTTTCGGTATCCAAAACGTAACGGAACGTGTACAGTCCGTTTTCGATTTTTTCCAAAGTTGCGTCGAGAATCGTGCCGTCGTTTAGGATATATCCGGTCAATTCGTTGCAACGGTAGCCTATTTTGTCAAACCAGCCGTCTTTTGTGTATTTTTTTGCGGTGTTTTTCCAAGTTGCGGAGTTTAACGACTGAACTTTGTCGGCTCTGCGAGAAAGATAGTTTTCTTCCCATACGTAAAGTTGTTCGCCGAATTTTACCAACGAACTGTAACTTGTCGATTGCTTAAATGCGTTATTACCTACGACCGTGCGTTCGCTGGCAACTTCCTGTTTTACGCCCATAGAAGTGCTTGAGCCTATGGAACTTCCCTTAAATCCGCCTGCACGCAGCAATTCGCCTTGGGCTACGTATAAACTGTGCTTGGGATCTATCGTAGAGGGATCTCCGTCGGCAGGTTTGTCCATAACGGTGTTTACCGCGTTGTCCGGAGGCGTGATCACGACTTCTTCCGGAGGTCGAGTCAAAATAATAACGCCGGACGAAATCATTACCAAAGCAAGTATTCCGCAAATAATTTTGAGTTTCATAGTTTCATATCCTTTAATGGCGTTCACGCCAAAAAATTCGCAAATTTATAAATCCGTTTCTTATAGTGTTTTTTTGTAGAAATACATATATTTTTAGATTTACAATTATATATTATAGATAATAATGTAAATTAAAAGTAAACTTTTTGCGTTTTTTCATATAAAAACGCGGTTTTCGACAAGTTTTTTCTCTTTTTTACAAAAAAAGCGTTTATTTCAGGGTATATTTTACTAAAAACGGGTTTGTGTTATTGCTCAATGAAGTGTATGTTACAAAATTCCGTAATATAGAAATTTTTTCGTTTATCAACTGAAAGTAAAGCGCTCGGTTTAGTTTGCGCCAGCAATTGTTGCAGTAGATGTTGTTTGCAAGCGGTTGACAAAAGGGTTGGTTTTCGGTAATAAATCAAGTATGTTTGCAGGACAGTTGTTCTTCGTTTAAGCGTAACAGGCAACCCTAGAAACGAAACTTCGCTTTTTTGCGTCATTTTGCGATTTTTTATTACTCTATTTTGTTTGTAAAGTTTTGTCGAAGACCTACGCGAAGGCGCTCTTGGCGTGGTACAATATTCAAACAATATCTGACGCGCTCGATTTGAATTTTGCAATATCTGTGCGAAACGCCGCAAAAAACGTGCGTTTTCGAGTTTCGCGTGACTGACGGAGGAGGAAATGGCAAGACGGATAGTTGTAACAAGCGGTAAGGGCGGCGCGGGCAAAACCACCGTGTGCGCAAATTTGGGCATTGCTTTGGCCAGACGGTCGGCAAGGGTGCTTTTGGTGGACTTGGACTTGGGGCTTAACAATTTGGACGTGGTTATGCAGATCGAAAACAAAGTAGTTTACGATTTTGTAGACGTGTGCGAGGGGCGTTGCCGCCCGTCGCAGGCATTGGTGCAAAACGACGAAGAGCCAACTTTGTACGTAATGCCAAACTGTCACTCTGCAAAGCGGCAAATCACGGTGGACGTAGCCAACAAAGTTGTAAACAAATTGGCGGATAATTTCGATTACGTACTTATAGATTGTCCCGCAGGGATCGACTCCGGTTTTCGCCGCGCGGTAAGCTGCGCCAACGAGGCTATAGTAGTGGTAACTCCTCATTTGTCCGGAGTGCGGGACGCAGACAAAACCATTAGACAGCTACCGGATATGGCGGTGTATGTTGCAGTCAACCGCGTGCGCGGAGATCTGGTTGCTTCAGGCGAAATGCTCAGCACTTTCGAGGTTTTCAGCATACTCAACCGCACGCCTTTAGGTATCATTCCGGAAAACGACGCGATCAATTGCAACAAAACTTTGGATCGAAACCGTCCGTTTGACGTTTTGGCAAAAAATTTGGTTACCGGCAGTACGGAAATTATCGATTGCGTGTCGCGTTACAAAGGGATGTTCGGCAAATTCAAACGTAAACTCAAAAGGAACGTATAAAAATGAAAAATCAACAAAGTCAAGTGTATTTGCGCGCAAAAAATATGGTGGATCAAGACAAATTGGATATCAATCGCGAAGATTTCGCCAAAAATCTGAAAAATTTTTTAACAGATTATATGTCTTTTTCCGCTTTGACTGTGGATATAGTGGAAAACAAGTCAAGAAAATTGGTGCTTTGCGTCACCGTCGACGGAGTAAAAAAGAATTTTCAACTGCTGTCATAACGCTTCGCGGCGAAGCATAATCTATTTTGAACAGACAGGAGGTTTCCAAAATGGATTACGAAGGCGTCAACAGCGTCGTATGCGACGCAGAAGAAAGCGATTGGCTGGATATTTCTTATACGGAACGGAAATATATCGACAAACCCAAAACCGCGCGTTTCCGTTTGCCCAAAATCAAGATAAAAAAAGTTTGGACGTATGCGGCGATAGCGCTTGTGTGCGTTGCCGTTTTAGCCACTATGTTATTTGTGGACGGCAACTTTACAAACGACGTATTCAATGCCGTCAAAACCGCGTCGACGTCGGTGTTTAACCGTCCGCAAGACGTAACCGAAAACAAAATCAATATACCTTGTAACGTGACCTTGGTAGAGGTAAAAGACGGCGTTATGACGTTTAGCGGCGGACGTGCGGCTTTGTCTCTTACCGCAGGTAAAGTTACGGAAATAAGCGAAAACAGCGTTACCGTCGCAGTGGACGAAGATACTCAGATAACGTATTCGCAGTTAGATAGCGTGTACGTTGCAGTAGGCGACGAAATTGCAGAAACTACGTTGCTCGGTAAATACAGCGATAACTATTCCGCTTCTATTTACGAAAAAGGCGAAATAGTTAAACAGGTGGTTGGTAGCGAAAGTCAACTCAAATGGAGCGTCTAAAATTCAAAATTAACGCAAGTTTTTGGGTGTTTGTCGTAATGGCGGCGGTATTCCGGCAAGGATACCTCGCCATTATGTATTCTATAGCGGTTGTGCTGCACGAGTTCGCCCATTACTTCGTAGCCAAAAAACTTTTTTACCGATGCAACGAAATTCAGGTCAGCATTTTCGGTGCGGTGTTGTACGGCGAATTTCAGGATATTTGCGGCACCGATCGTATAAAAATTGCCTTGGCCGGTCCTTTGTGCAATCTAGCTTTGTGCTTGGTGTGTTTGGCGTCTTGGTGGGTGTGGCCGGAAGGTTACTATTTTACCGAGCCCTTTTTTACGTCTAATATCGGCATGGCGTGTATCAATCTTCTTCCGTGTTACCCTTTGGACGGCGGTCGTATAGTAACCGGAGCGTTGGAACGCAAATTCGGAACTAAAGCGCTTAGATTAACAAAAATTTTCACTCTTGTTTTTTCTTTGCTCGCTTTTGCAATTTTTCTTTTATCTCTGATCACCGGACACAATTTGTTTAGCGTAGGTTTGTTCGGGATCATGCTGTTTTCCGGAGTTTTTGCAGGAGGCAGCAATACGTGTTATACAAAAACGACGCTGTCGTCGCGTCGCAGGTTTATTAAAAAAGGTATGGAAAAAAAGACTTTGGTTTTTGATAAAAACAGTATGCTGCGAGACGTTGCAAAACGTATGCAGGGCAATTACGTGTATTGTTTGGAAGTGGTGGACGCGGACATGAACGTCTGCAAGACTTTTTCCGTCGCGCAGCTGGAAGAATTGGTGTTATGCAAACCTTTGGACACTCGCCTTGACGAAATAGACTAAAAATGCCTACTCCAACTTGACGTCGGTGGGAATTTTGTTGTAGCGTTTGTTAAACAGGCAGTACAAAGCTACCCCAGCCAAAGCCGTAGCCCACAGCAGCGAATACAGTTTGAAATAGGATATAAACGACGTCAAAAACAAAAATACCGCTCCGGAAAAATACCACCCGAAACGCTTTTTGTTGAATGCGTATTGCGGAAGAATGTGTTGCTTCGTAGCTTTTGCTTGCGGAACTGTCGGCAGCGTTTCGCTGTGTTCAAAGAGAGCGAAGGCGTTTTCCAAATCTACAAACTTTGTGGGAAACTGTCCGTTAGCAATTGTCAGCGCTCCGGTGTCCGCTTTCACTCCGAATACCAACAGTTTTACGCAGCCGTTGCGTTTTGCGCAAATTATGGCGTTGCGTAGTTGCGGTAGTTTTACCGCATCGTTTTCAAAGCATATCGCAACGTAGCACCGTTCGGATTTTGTTGCAATTATGTTATCAAAATTTACTTTTTCCGTTATAAAATTGTAATAATTAAACATTTTCATAAACAATTCAGAATTATCGCAATTAAATTGCAAATATATAGCAAAATCGTTTAATTGTTTTTTCTTTTGTTTTTTGACGGATTTTCTGTTTTCCAGTTTTTTTAACAGTACGTAAGTAACGTAACTTCCGCAAAGAGAGACGATTGCCGCAAGAGCCAAAGCCAACGCAGCGTTTTTAAGGCAAAACGTAGCCCAAGCAAAGGTCAGCAAAAATATAAGTATAGTGCACAGTATATTATCTAGAATTCTCGCCATGGTTTAATTGTCGACTATTTTTGCGTTTTTTAATTGTAAATTTTTGACAATTAATGTACAATAACAATATGAAAGTGGGAATTTTCGGCGGAACTTTCAATCCTCCGCACAACACCCATATACAATTGGCGCAATTTGCAAAAAATCGGTTGTCTTTGGACAAACTGATCGTAGTGCCTTGCGGTACGCCTCCGCACAAGCCGTGCGAAGTTTCTCCCGAAGCTCGTCTGGACATGACTCGGAAAGCTTTTGCGGGCATAGCCGAAGTTTCGGATTTTGAGATCGTAAAACATGGCAAAAGTTACACTGTGGAAACTTTGCGACATTTCAAGACTTTGTTCCCCAAAGCGCAATTGTTTCTTGTAATGGGCGGCGACAGTTACCGCAATTTCGGCGGTTGGTACCGTCCCGAAGAAATTGCCGCGTTGGCTACGCTTGCGGTAGCAGAGCGTCCATGCGAAATCTGTGATAAACAACGGCAGACTTTCGGCATCGATGCGCAAACCGTGTTTTTGGACGCGCCGGTCAGTGACGTCAGTTCCACGGAAATACGTTTGCGCTATCAGTTCGGATTGGCAAACGGCAATTTCGTTCCGGATGCGGTTGACGAATATGTCTTGAATAACGGACTGTATGCCGGATATGGACATACGGTGCAAAAACTTAAAACTTATCTGGACGAAAAGCGCTTTATGCATACTTTTTACGTAGTAAAGCGCGGGCTGGAGTTGGCGGGAGCCGAAGACGACCGTAACAAAGTGTTTTTAGCGTGCTTGCTGCACGATTGCGCTAAAAATATGAAGGAAAGCGACTGTTTACGTTACGGTTTCGCTGTGCCGGAAGATATGCCCGAACCTGTCGTTCACTCCTTTTTGGGAGCGTTGGTGGCGCGGCAGGATTTCGGAGTAACGGACGGTGACGTTTTGGACGCGATCGCCTATCATACTACCGGTTGCCCCGGTATGACGCGTTTGCAAAAGATAGTGTACGTAGCCGACAAAACCGAACAAACCAGACCGTACCCTATCAAACATCTGCTGCAAGGTACTTTGGACGAACAGTTTGTCAGGTGTCTGATGGAAGCCAATTCATATACGGCGGTTTGTCACACCGGCAAGGAGTATTCGTTATCCCGCAAGACTTTGGACTTTTATTGTAGAAATCTCGACTGATTTTTGTAAATTGCAATGCAATGCTTGCAAAATTTGCGTGCGATGTGCTAGGATAAACAAAACTGTTAAAAACGTTACGGAGAAATTTATGAACGAAAAAGTATTGGAAATTTGCAAAGCGCTTTCCGCTAAATTGGCAACCGATATCAAAATTGTAGAAATCAAAGGAGTCAGCGATATTGCCGACTACTTTGTGTTGTGTTCCGGCCGCAGCGCTCCGCAGGTAAAGGCCATTTACGACAATTTGGAAGAAACGTTGGAAAAACTGAATATTTTTGCTTTGCGCAAGGAGGGCGTAACCGAAGGCAGATGGATCGCCGTAGATTACGGCGACGTTATCGTGCATATATTCCACAAGGACACAAGGGAAATTTACGCGTTGGACACGTTGTGGAATAACGGCGCAAACGTCTCCGACTACAAAGAGGATTGATATTTTTTACGTAATTAAAAGGAGTATCGCCGGTATGAAATACGTAACTAAAGGAACTTGCTCGAGAGAAATCACATTCGACGTGGTGGACGGCAAAGTGCACGGCGTGCAATATTTGGGCGGCTGCAACGGTAATACGAAGGGCGTCGCGGCATTGGTGGAAGGTATGTCGGTTGACGAAGCGATAAGCCGTCTTAAAGGTATCAAATGCGGACCCAAGCCCACTTCATGTCCCGACCAATTGGCTTTGGCTTTAGAACAGTACAAACGCGAAAACGCTTAAGCGGGGACGGCACTTATTTCTGCCCATTCGTTTGCGGCAAAACTTAAACTTAATTACTATCTTTACGTAAATTCCGCAATCCGCTTGTTTGCGGAATTTTTACGTGTTTACGTTGTCGGTCATAAACAAAATCTATTGAGTATTTGTAATTTTCAAACTTTTCAGCAGTTTACAATTTTTTGCAAAAGTGGTATAATGCGTCGAGAATATAACGGCACAGTATCGAAACGCTGCGGCAGTTGCGTTTCCGTTATGCAAAAGGCAACGGTGAAAACAGAGTATTTACAATTTAATGCCAAAGATTTGACTCTTGCGGGCGAACTTATCCGTCAAGGTAAATTGGTGGCCTTTCCTACCGAAACCGTGTACGGCTTGGGTGCTAACGCTTTGGACGAGACGGCGGTAAAAAGCACGTATCTTGCCAAAGGCCGCCCGTCGGACAATCCGCTTATCGTGCATATTTGGGACAAATCGCAAATCGACCGAATCGCGCTCGGAGTTTCGCCGGACGCTCAAAAACTCGTCGACGTTTTTATGCCCGGCAGTTTGACGGTCGTTCTGCCCAAAAGAAGAGTTATTCCGGATTGCGTTACCGCGGGGCTCGATACCGTTGCGGTGCGTATGCCGGCGTCTGAGGAGGCTAGGAGGTTTTTGCAATTCTGCGACGTTCCGGTCGCCGCGCCTAGCGCCAACACCAGTACGCGTCCAAGTCCTACGACGTGGCAAGCCGTAAAGGAAGATATGGACGAAAAAATTTCCGCAGTACTGTGCGGCAGGCCTTGTCAAGTCGGGATCGAATCTACAGTTGTTGACTGTACCGGCGCAACGCCGCTTGTATTGCGGCCGGGCGTCGTCACTCCGCAAATGCTTTCCGGTGTTTTAGGCAAAGACGTGCCGGTTGTAACAAACCCTGCGGCCAAGGTCAATTCGCCGGGGGTAAAGTACAAGCATTACGCTCCCAAAGTCCCCATGTATTTGGATATTTCCGGCGACGAACTCAAACTGAAAGATTTTTATGCCGAGATGGCGTTGAAAGGATTAAATCCCGTACTTTTGACAGAACGTCCCGAACGTTTTGAAAACTTTAACGTTTACCCGATAGGGACGACCGACGAGGAAGTGGCGCAAAATTTGTTTGAAAACTTGCGTTTTTTGGAAAAGCGTTACGGATGTATTATCGCCAGTTTTTCTTCAAAAACGGAGTTCGCCCAAAGCATACTTAACCGACTTGTAAAGTCGGCTTCGCATAATTTGATTTAACGGCAACGGTTTTACGGTCATTCGGCAAACGACGCCGTTCGATCGGGAAAAGTTTTAATAAAACAGTTATATAGGTTGTTTTAAGCAGTTGTATGTAAAATGTACGTTTAAGGAGACGTTATGAAAATTTCTTTGGCCAGCGATCACGGCGGTCTTACGCTCAAAAATAAAATCAAAGAATATCTTGAAAATAAAGGTTATCAAGTTTCCGATTTCGGAACCGATACTGCGGACAGTTGCGATTATCCGGATTTTGCGCGTCCCGCAGCGCTTGCCGTTGCAAACGGCTCGGCGGACAGAGGCATAGTGGTGTGTACGACCGGCATAGGCGTATCCATCGTTGCAAACAAAGTCAAAGGCGTACGTTGCGCGCTGTGCTTAAACGAGGATATGGCTGTAATGACGCGCAGACACAACGACGCAAATATGCTGGCAATGGGGCAAAAGTACGTGGACGAAAATGTAGCGCTGAAAATTGCGGACGCTTTTTTGAGTACTCCGTTTGACGGAGGGCGTCACCAAAACCGAGTGGACAAAATAGAAGGTTAGGCAAGGAGACGGTTATGATAGAAGAAGTTGTAAATTCCATTTTGGAGGCGGAGGACGCCGCCGAAAAGAAAATAGCTCAAGCAAAGGTTCAGGCAAACGAAATAGTTTCCGCCGCGGAAATCAACGCGGACGCTTTCAAAAAGAGTCAATCTGCGGAAAATAAACGTAATTATGCCGAAAAGAGCAGACAAATAGACGAACAGTCCGGAGAAAAGGCTAAACAATATCTTGCGGAACAAAAGGCTCTGACCGACAAGCAAATCGATTCTTACGAAAAAAACGTTGACGCAGCCGTCAAAATAATTTTGGAGTCTTTCTGATGGCAATAGTAAAAATGAAACGCTTGACTTTGTTGGCAATGTCTGCCGATAAAGACAAAATATACGACGCTTTGGTAAAAAGCAACGCCGTACAATTAAAGCGTAGCCAAGATATTCCTCTGTGCAGGACGGACGATCCCTCCGTCACGTTGGAACGTCAACTTGAACGCGTGCGACGAATGGAAGAAGCGGTAAACTTTTTGTCGGAACAGACGGCGCTTTATAACGCCGAACATAAGCGAGGACAAAAGGCGCATATGCCGAAGAATTCTTTTATGCGTCCTCTTACGGAAATCGACTACGACTATTTTTTGAATTTCGGCTCTAATGCGCAGGAAATCGAGGGCGACGTGGACGCGCTGTTCTCTTTGCGCGACCGTCTTTCGGAAGCAAAATCGGCGCGCGGACAAAACCGCGCGGAATACGACCGCTTATCTCTTTTCGCCGATTTGCCTCACCCGACCGTTTGGTATAAAAATACCGAAACTACGGTGGTGCAACTTTGTCAACTTCCTCAAAGCGAGTGGGAGAACTTGGTTCAGCTTGCCGAACAGTACGATACGGTAAACGTGGAGAAAGTTTGCGGAAACTCCGCAACTGCGGTAGTCGTAGCGTTAGTTCACAAAAGTCAGACGGAATTTTTGGAAAAGGCCGCGGTCTGCGGACTTGTTAAGTGCTCCGTGCAAACGGAAGTTCTGCCGCAGTTGCTACTTAAAGATCTTTCGGCGGAATTGACGAAAATAGACGAGCAAACGGAATCGATTCGTTCGCAAATAGTAAAGTTTGACGATAAGGTCGAAGAATGGAAAATATATATCGACTATCTTAGTCTTTGCGCTAAAAAAATAGCGGCGGACGGCGATTTGCAACATACTTCGCACACTTTCGTATTGGAAGGTTACTACCCTGCCGAAAGTCAATCCGCCGTGCAAACTGCGGTGGAGGAAATCAGCGATTGCTTGATTTTGACTTTTGACGAGATAGGCGATGAGGAATTTGCGCCTACGCTCACCAAAAATAATCCTGTGGTAAAGTCCTTTGAAGGTATAACAAACATGTATTCGCCTCCGCAATATCACGAGGTGGACCCCAATCCGGTAATGTCGGTTTTCTACTTTATTATTTTCGGATTTATGGTCGCGGACTTGGGCTACGGATTTTTGTTGTTTACGGCGGGTCTGTTGGCAACCGTTTTGATAAAGCAGCGCACGGGTCTCAAAACAATGCTGCAGATGTTCGGTATTTGCGGAATATCCGCTATGATAGTCGGAGCATTGTTCGGAAGCGTGTTTTGTTATTCGGTTTATTCGGGAGTCTTTCCGTCTCCGGATAAATATCCGATGGTGATGATGATTATAAGCCTTGCGTTGGGCGTCGTTCATATATGCGCGGGTATCGGTTGCAAAATGGCCGTAAAAATAAAACGTAAGCAAACGTTGTCCGCTTGGCTTGCGGATTTCCCTTGGATAGTCACTTTTGTAAGTTTGATCCTTGCAATATTTAATATGGCTATGGATATGGCGGATTACGCGCCGTGGAATAACGTCAGGCTCCCGAACGTAGTGACGCAGGTCGCGTTGTACGTATGTCTTGCGTCGTTGGCCGTAGGCATCGTATGCGCAGGTCTGGGACAAAAAGGAATACTCGGTAAGGTAAAAAGCAGTTTCGGCAGCGCATACGGCATTATCAACTATTTTTCCGATATTATGAGTTACATTCGCGTATTCGGATTGATGTTGAGTTCCGCGTTGGTGGGCAGCGTCGTCAACGACATAAGCGCAATGCTCATGGGCGGAGGCGGAGTTGGATACGTATTTGCGGCAATAGTGCTGGTTATCGCGCATATGTTCAATTTGGCTATGGGCGTTCTAAGCGTATATATCCACAACGGCAGATTGCAATACGTAGAATTTTTCGGAAAGTTTTACACCGGCGAAGGCGAACTGTTCGTGCCGTTCGGAAGCGATACGAAATATACGTTAGTCAAGGATTAGCATTATAATTGATTAAAAATATACAAATTAAGTTATTTGGAGGAATAAAAAAATGACAGGTTTAACTTTGGGTATTATCGGTTTGGCGTTGACTACCCTTCTTTGCGGCATCGGATCCGGATTGGGATTGCACGCAACGGCCAAGGCTTCCGCAGGCGTATTGGCGGAAGATCCCAAAAAATTCGGCAAGGTAATTATTCTTACCCTTTTGCCGGCGACGCAAGGTTTGTACGGTTTCGCCATCGCATTTATCGGCGCCGCGGCGCTTCCTACGGTCGCTAATTTGCAAAATGCGGGAATGTTGGGCGTGGCCAGCCAAGCGCAAATCATGGCGCAGGGTTGGAACGTATTTTGGGCTTGTTTGCCCATGATGATCGGCGGTGCGGTATCGGCGTTTTTGCAAGGCAGAGCCGCTGCGGCAACGATTATCGCCGTCGGTAAAAACAGCGAAACGTCCAAGGCGTTTTTGTTCCCCGCAATGATAGAATTCTACGCGTTGTTGGGTCTGGTCGTGTCTATCATTTTGTTCAACCACTTCCCTGTTGACCAAATTTCCAACATTACTATCGATCCAGTAAAAGATGCCGCTACGGCACTTGTAACCGCTTTTGTAGGCTAAAATCAAAGAGGCAGTAATGAACGGTAAAGAAAACATAATCAGCAAAATACTTGCCGACGCAGATAACAAATGTGCGGAAATTTTGGCGTCCGCCGAATTGCAAGCGCAGGAAACAAACAATCTTGCCAAAGCCTTTGCAGATGCGGAACGGCAATCGTTTGTACGCCGTTTGGATACATTGTCCGCCGAACGCGAGCGCAACTGTCTGGCAAACGCCGATTTGGAGGCGCGCAAGTATAAGCTGCAAGAAAAACAACGGCTTATTTCCGCTTGTTACGAAAAAGCTTTGACTGCTCTTTGTAAGGCGTCAGATAAAAACAAACTGGATTTCATCGGAAAAATTTTGAAAACTTACGCCGAAAAGGGCGAGACGGTGATCGTCGCAAAGGCGGATAAGAATCTTGTTACGCAAAAATTTTTGGACGGGTTCGGTTTGGGCTTGGTTTTGGGCAAAACGTACGCGGACGCCGTCGGCGGCGTTGTGCTGCAAGGCGCAACTTACGACAAAGACTTGACTTTGGAAAAACTTGTGGCGTATTCGCGCGAGCAAACCGAGTCTCGCGTTGCCGCGGCGTTGTTTGGAGACAATGATGAATAATCAAATTTATGCTAACGGGCGTATTTCCGTTTTGTCGACCAAACTTTTGGGGCAGGATAAATTTTCGAGGCTTGCCGAGTGTAATTACGTAGCCGAAGCGCTCAAGGTGCTTTCGGAGTGCGGGTATCGCGTTGGCGAAAATGCGGTCGGTAACGATTACGTCGCGGTGCTTACGGCAGAAACGGATGCCGCGCTTTCGTCGTTTAGCGAACTTTGCTGCGACAAGCACGCCTTAGATTATTTTTTGTGCAAGTACCGCTATCACAACGCGAAAGTGCTTATGAAACGCAAATACATGCGCGTTGACGGCACGGACGGCTGTTTTGACGGCGTAGGAATCGCGCCCGCGTTGTTGCAGCAGGCTTTTGTGTCGGACGATTATTCGTCGTGTACAAAAAATATGGCGGAAGCATGCGACAAAATAGATACTGCGTTTGCCGAAGGCAATCGCAGTCCGCAAGTCATAGATAAATTTTTGGACAAGGCAATGTTCGAAGATATGAGCGTTTATGCAAAAAAAAGCGGCGTACCGCTTGTGCGTAAACTGTTCGATTGGCACGTTGATACCGTCAATATGACGCTTATTTACAGGCTTAAAAAAGCGGCGCTTACAAAGGAGCAGTTTGACGAGTGGTATATTCCTTACGGCTCTGTAAAAAAAGAACAATTGGACAAGATGTGGCAGGACGAAAAGGCGTCGGGCGGTTTATCCGACGAGTGCAAAAAATTTTTTGCTCTGTGCGGTTTGGACAAAGAAAGTCTTTCGGAAGCTGAAGCCGAACAAAAAAATTGGCGCAATAAACTTGTGGACGACGCTGCCGATTTGCTTTCCATACAGCCGGCAATAAAATATTTTTTTGCAAAAACCGACGAAATCGACAAGGTACGTTCACTGCTTATAGGTATTAAAAACGGCGCAGATAAGGAAAAAATCAAAAATTCCGTCATGTAGTTTCGCGGCTTCTTTGCGTGCGAAATCGGAGTTGTTGATTTTTTGTGAATGCGAAACGTCAATAAACACAAGCCGAAATTTCCAAAATTTTCAAAACGGGATTCGGCAAGTTCGGAGTAAACAATGGTAAACAAAATTGCAGTTATCGGCGATAGTGACAGCGTCTTGGCGTTTCGATCGGTGGGCGTCGAGGTTTTTGACGCAACAACGCCGTCCGAGGCGCAGACGCTTATCAAGAAACTTTCGCAGGAACAGTATGCGGTGCTGTTTCTTGCGGAGAATCTTGCCGAGCAAATTCCCGAAGTATTGGAAAAGGCAAAGACCAAGCCTTTCCCCGCAATAGTGCCTATCCCAACGTCAGCTCAGTCGTCGGGGTTCGGCATGCAAGGTATCAAAAAGGACGTGGAAAAGGCGATCGGGGTAGATATAATTTTTAACAAAGAGGACAAGTAATGATTGGAAAAATAGTTAAAGTAAGCGGACCGCTTATAGTTGCGGAAAATTTGTCCGACGTGGAAATGTACGATGTAGTAAAAGTTTCCGACAAAAAACTGATCGGAGAAGTTATCGAATTGCGCGGCGACAAAGCCAGTATTCAAGTCTACGAAGAAACAAGCGGTTTGACCGTGGGCGACGCAGTCGTTTCTACCGGTTCGCCGCTGTCGGTCGAGCTTGGACCCGGTCTTATCGAAAGCATTTTTGACGGAATACAGCGTCCGCTCAATGCGCTTATGCAACAAAGCGGCAGCCGTATCGGCCGCGGAATCGAAGTCGCGTCGCTGGATAGGAACAAACTGTGGCATTTCGTTCCTGCCGTAAAGGTTGGAGACGGCGTCGTCGCAGGCGACGTCATCGGCACCGTACAGGAAACGGAAGTCGTTTTGCACAAAATTATGGTACCGTACGGAGTGGAGGGAAAAATTAGCAAAATCGCTTCTGAAGGCGACTACAAAATATGCGATAACGTTGCGGAAGTTGACGGCAAACCTCTTACTATGATGCAAAAGTGGCCGGTGCGTAAAGGCCGTCCGTACAAATCGAAAATGGCTCCGGACTTTCCTATGGTTACCGGTCAACGCGTGATAGACACTCTTTTTCCAATTGCAAAGGGCGGCGTAGCGGCAGTGCCGGGACCTTTCGGAAGCGGCAAAACCGTGGTGCAACACCAGCTTGCAAAGTGGGCGGATGCCGACATAATCGTATACGTGGGCTGCGGCGAGCGCGGTAACGAGATGACCGACGTTTTGCGCGAGTTTCCGGAACTTACAGACCCGAAAACCGGCGAACCTTTGATGAAACGCACGGTTTTGATAGCAAATACGAGCGATATGCCGGTTGCGGCGCGTGAAGCAAGCATATATACCGGCATTACGATTGCAGAGTATTTCCGCGATATGGGCTACACGGTAGCAATAATGGCGGACAGCACGTCGCGTTGGGCGGAAGCGTTGCGCGAAATGAGCGGACGTTTGGAAGAAATGCCGGGCGAAGAAGGATATCCCGCATATTTGTCCAGTCGTCTTGCGGAATTTTACGAACGTGCCGGCATAGTAAAAGTGCTGGGTTCTTCCGATACGGTGGGCGCTGTTTCTGCAATAGGAGCGGTCTCTCCTCCGGGAGGCGATCTTTCCGAACCAGTATCTCAGGCTACTTTGCGTATAGTAAAAGTATTTTGGGGACTTTCTGCAAGTCTGGCGTATAAACGCCATTTTCCGGCAATCGATTGGTTGACCAGCTACTCTTTGTACGACGACAAGTTGGAAGACTGGTATGCCGAAAATATTGCCGAGGATTTTTCCAAACTTAAACAGGAATTGCGCTTCGTTTTGCAGGAAGAAAACCAACTTAACGAGATCGTACGTTTGGTCGGTATGGATGCTTTGGGTTCTCGCGACAGACTTACTATGGAAACGGCAAAATCTATCCGAGAGGACTATTTGCACCAAAACGCTTTCCACGAGGTCGATACATACACTTCTCTCAATAAGCAATACAAGATGATGAAACTTATTTTGGGCTTTTATCACGAAGCGACTTCGGCTTTGGACAAGGGAGTGGAACTAAGCGACCTGTTGGCCTTATCTGTGCGCGAGCAAATCGGGCGCAGCAAATATATAGAAGAAGCAAGTTTGAACCGCTTTGACGAGATTGCCCGTAATATAAAAAGCCAAATCAACGAACTTGTAAACAAGGGTGAAGCAAATGTTTAAGGAATACAAAACAATTCGCGAGGTCGTAGGTCCTCTGATGTTGGTGGACGGCGTTATGGGCGTCAGCTACAACGAACTTGTGGAAATCAAACAGGAAAACGGCGAAACGCGTAAGGGCAAAGTTTTGGAAGTAAACGGCGATAAAGCCATGGTGCAACTTTTCGAAGGCACGCAAGGACTCAAAATTTCTACCGCCAAAGCCCGTTTCTTGGGCCGGAGTTTGGAACTTGCCGTATCGGAAGATATGCTCGGGCGCGTGTTTAACGGCATGGGCGAGCCTATAGACGGCGGCGCGCCTATAATTGCCGATATGCGCATGGATATCAACGGACAACCGATAAATCCGTATGCGCGCGACTATCCTAACGAATTTATCCAAACCGGAATCTCCGCAATAGACGGCTTGAATACGCTTGTTCGCGGACAAAAATTGCCGGTGTTTTCCGCAAGCGGTTTGCCGCACGCTCAACTTGCCGCACAAATTGCGCGCCAAGCCCGCGTTTTGGGCGACGACGAAAAATTTGCCGTCGTATTCGGTGCAATGGGCATAACCTACGAGGAAGCCGACTTCTTTATCAAGGATTTTAACAAAACAGGAGCGATCGAACGCACCGTAATGTTTATGAATCTTGCAAACGACCCTGCAATCGAACGTATTTCCACTCCGCGTATGGCTTTGACTGCTGCGGAATATTTGGCGTTTGAAAAAGGCATGCAAGTTTTGGTTATCTTGACGGATATCACCAATTACGCAGAGGCTCTCCGCGAAACGTCTGCCGCCCGCAAGGAAGTGCCGGGACGTCGCGGTTATCCCGGATATATGTATACCGATCTTGCTCAGATTTACGAACGTGCCGGACGTATTCACGGCAGTAAGGGAAGTATCACGCAAATACCCATTTTGTCCATGCCGGAGGACGACAAAACTCACCCGATACCCGACCTTACCGGTTATATTACGGAAGGGCAGATAATTTTGTCGCGCGATTTGTACAAACGCGGTTACAATCCTCCTATCGACGTGTTGCCCAGTCTGTCGCGTCTAAAAGACAAGGGCATAGGCGAGGGGAAAACTCGCAAAGACCACGCCAGTACTATGAACCAACTGTTTTCCGCATACGCTCAGGGCAAGGAGGCCAAAGAACTTTCTGCAATTTTGGGCGAAGCGGCACTGTCCGACGTAGATAAACTGTACGCAAAATTTGCCGTAGAGTTTGAAAAACAGTACATCGCTCAAGGCTTCAACGCAAACCGAACGATAGAGGAAACTTTGAATCTCGGTTGGAAACTGTTGGGTATTTTGCCGAGAAGCGAACTTAAACGTATTTCGGAAGAATTGTTGGATAAGTACTACCGTCCTTGGCAAGACTAGTTCGTTTGGTCGTATTTAGGTATTAGATGATGAAAGCGTTTGATTCTTTGTCGGACTATTACGAATGGTCGTTGAAAAATATATCTATCGCTATGCCCGTATCTGCGGTAATTCTGTTTGTCGCAGCCGTCGTAGTCGGCATAAAATACAGCCAAATATATTGGTTGGGCATACTGTTTGCCGCATTGGGCTTTATAACAATCGTAATGTTCGTCTTTATTCGCAGATATATGTTAAGGAAAATAGCGGAACTTAAACAAAAAGAACAAAATAACGGAGACTAGTATTTTGGCAGTAATGAACGTCAATCCCACGCGAATGGAAATGAAGCGCCTTCAAGCAAGGCTCAAAACGGCAACGCGCGGACATAAATTGCTAAAAGATAAAACCGACGAAATGATACGTCGGTTCATTACCCTTGCCGAGGAAAACAAACGCCTGCGCAAAGATACGGAGGCGGAACTTGCGCAAGCTCTTGCAAACTTTACTATGGCGCGTACAAACAGCGACGCGCGATTTGTAGAGGAAGCGGTACTGATGGCAGGACGTAAGGTAACGCTTACTTGCGGCAAACGCAAGGTTATGGGCATAGACGTGCCTGCTATAAGCGTAGAAGACTCCGGCGGCGAATTGTACCCGTACAGTTTTTTGTCCGTTACAGAACAATTGGACGGTTCAGTGCGCGGACTTAACGCCGTATTGTACAAACTGATAAAACTTGCCGAGACGGAAAAAACCTGCAATATGCTTGCGGACGAAATCGAAAAAAATAAGCGACGCGTAAACGCGTTGGAAAACATAATGATCCCGCAACTGACGGAAACGATCAAGTATATCAAAATGAAGTTGGACGAAAGCGAGCGTTCGGCAACGGTGCGCTTGATGAAGGTTAAAGATATTATCAACTAAAACGTCGTCAATTGCAAAGCAATTCGGTATAACAAACACTCTAACGCTATTTGTCAGAGTGTTTTTATCTGTAAAATAGATTTGACTGTGATCTGACCGTTTTGTCAAAGATTCGTCGTCACGTTGCTTTTGCTGTTTGCAGTTTGTCTGCGTGCAATATGTTTAGACTAAATTACGGCGTTTATTGTATTGTGAGTCGTCGTTAAAAAAGAAAATATTTAATGTAGTTTTTTAGTTACAAAAAATTGAAATAAAATTTCAAAATATAGTGGAATTTGCGGATTTTTACGGAAATTATAAAGTGTAACGAAAGAAAGGATTTTTAGTAAACAAATGCAAGATTTGAGCGATTTTATTCAACAGGTAAAGCGAGCCAACGACATCGTGGACGTCGTGGGTTCCCGCATAGAATTGCGTCAGCGTGGAAGTACGTATTTTGCACGCTGTCCTTTTCACGGGGAAAAGACGGCTAGTTTTTCCGTAAATCGCAACTTGCAAATATACAAATGTTTCGGCTGCGGCGAAAGCGGCGACGTGATAAAATTTGTGCAAATGTTCGAGTCGTGTTCTTTTATGGAAGCGTTGGAGATTTTGGCTAAACGCGCAAATCTCAAAATGCCGGAAACTGCCGCACAAAAAAACGACGTTGTTTTTGCCGAAAAAAAGAAAAAGCGCGATATTTATTTTGATATCTGCAAGGAAACGGCAATTTTTTACTACAAAAATTTCTATTCCTCTCAGGGCGCGCTTGCGCGCGAATATATGCAAAAGCGCGGTTTCGACGCTGAAACGCTTAAAAAATTCGGTATAGGATTTTCACCCGATAGGTATGCTCTCGCCAAATATTTGTCGAGTAAAAAGTTCTCTCGCGAAGATTGTATAAACTGCGGCGTGCTGCAAAAAAGTCAAAGCGGCGAATACGTGGACGCTTTGAGCGGCAGGCTTATTATTCCCGTTTTCAATATGAGCGGTAAGGTTATCGCTTTCGGAGGCAGGGGATTGGACGAGAGAACTATTGCGTTCGGTAAATACAAAAACACGTCGGAAACGCCGATGTTTGTCAAAAAAGACAATTTGTTTGCTTTGAATATAGTCAAAGAACAAAAGCAACAAAACATTCACGGCGGACTGCCTAATTTGGTTGTGGTAGAGGGATATATGGACGTGATCGCCATGTATCAGGCGGGCTTTAAGCGCGCCGTTGCCAGTATGGGCACTTCTTTAACGGAAAACCAAGCCAAACTTTTGTCGCGATTGACGGATACCGTCTACATATGTTATGACGGCGACGCCGCCGGACAAAAAGCCACCGTGCGGGGAATGGATATTTTGGATACTGCCGGATTGGAAGTAAAGGTGATGTCAGTGCCGGAAAATTTGGATCCCGACGAGTACATCAAAAAATACGGCAGCGACGCTTTTGAGAAATTGATAGAACAAGCTCTGCCTCTTGCCGATTACAAACTGTCGCTTTTGCGCAAAAAGTTTCCAATAGATGGTGTGAGCAAGTCAGTCCGTAATAATAATTTGCCAAAGTTTGTTATGGGCGTTGTGACAATGCTTAAACAACTTGCCGATGACGAACGGCAAACTCAGTATATCGCCGCCGTATCGTTGGAAACCGGTTTCTCGCAAGAATATTTTCGACGTAAATTGAAGGAAAAACCGGATGAAGCAACCGCAGAAGTTCCCGCGGCGGACTCGTCGGAAACTTTGGCGCAATATTTCGTCGCGGCAAGTTTGCTTACAGGTCAACCGTATGCGCATTGTAACGAAAAACCGCAATGCGATACCGCCTTTCTTGCCGACTTGTACGATTACTTGTGGGATTGCGGCAAAAAGGGAGACAAGCCGTCCGTCGATATGTTGTATACGGTGTGCCCCGATGCTTCGCAGGCGGAATACGATCGTATTATCGGCATAGATTTTTCGCCGGCGCGACAGGATAAAAATGCCGAGTACTTTAAGGAATGCGTCAAAATTATAGTGACGGAAAACTTGAAAAAACAGCGCGAACAATTGAAAGCGCAGTACGCAAAAGAACCGGACAATACGGAATTGCTGGCAAAAATTGCCGAACTAAATAACAAAATCAACACCTAAAACAAAAGGAGCACCTAAATGGAAATAACACAAACGTTTTTGCAAGGACTTTTGGAAGAGGTAAAACAAACTAACCCCGCCAAAGCTACCTACGAGGAACTGGAAAACAAGTTGGAAAAGTTGGATCTTTCCCCCGAGCAAAACGCCGAGATTTACAGATACTTGGAAGAAAACGGCGTCAAAATCGTGGATTCTTTCGATAAGGACAACTCCGCACTGTACAAAAGTATCGGCGACGTGGCGGTGGACGATCCTGTCAAAATGTACTTGAAGGACATCGGCAAAGTTCCTCTTTTGACTGGCGAAGAGGAAATAGAACTTGCCCAGAGGATGTTGGAGGGAGACCAAGACGCTAAGCGCAAACTTTCCGAAGCCAACCTGCGTTTGGTAGTCTCAATTGCCAAAAGATACGTCGGACGCGGTATGTTGTTTTTGGATCTTATCCAAGAGGGCAATATGGGGCTTATGAAAGCGGTGGAAAAGTTCGACTGTACAAAAGGTTTCAAGTTTTCTACCTACGCTACTTGGTGGATACGCCAAGCCATAACCCGCGCCATAGCAGATCAGGCGCGCACTATCCGTATTCCGGTACATATGGTGGAAACTATCAATCGCCAAGTCCGCACGCAGCGCATGTTGTTGCAGGAATTGGGACGGGAACCCACGTCGGAAGAAATCGGCGAGCGCATGGGGATCCCTGCCGAAAAGGTGGAGGAGATCCAACGTATAGCGCAGGATCCCGTAAGTTTGGAAACGCCGATAGGCGAGGAAGAAGACAGCCATTTGTCCGACTTTATCGAGGACAACAAAACCGTCGCTCCAAGCGATATGGCTGCGCAAACGATGCTTCGAGAACAACTGATCGCGGCATTGCACAAACTGACGCCGCGCGAAGAAAAGGTAATACGCTTGCGCTACGGACTGGACGACGGAAAACAGCGCACATTGGAAGAAGTAGGCAAGGAATTTAACGTTACGCGAGAACGCATTCGTCAGATAGAAGCCAAGGCTCTACGCAAACTTCGCAATCCTTCCAAATCCAAAAAATTGAGGGATTATTTGGACTGATATGCTTACAGTACGTTTGGAAAAAATACTGTCGGCAGTGCCGCAATGCAACGTTCTTGCAGACGTCGGTTGCGACCATGGTTACGTTGGCATAGGGGCGCTTGAGCGAGGCGTTGCACGGCGAGTTATCTTTTGTGATATTTCGGAGCCAAGCCTTGAGAAAGCGCGGCAAAATTGTCCTGAGGCGCTCAAAGCGCGTGCGGAGTTCGTCTGCCGCGACGGATTGGGCAATATAGAATGCGATTGCGCCGTAATAGCCGGTATGGGCGGTTTGGAAATAATTTCCGTTTTGAACGCTGCCGAGCATTTGCCGAACACTCTGGTGCTTTCGCCTATGCGCAACCAACAGGACGTGCGCAAGTGGCTTAGTTCCCGTTGTAAAATACTTTCTGACGAAAAGTTTTTCGACGGTAAATATTACGATTTGATAGTAGCGCAAGTAACGGCTTGCGGTGCGGCTTTGACGGACGACGAAGTAAAATTCGGCAAAACAAATATTCGCAGGCCGACAAAAGATTTTGCAACCTTTTTACAAAAGGAAAGAGAAAAATACGAAAAAATACGCCGAGTCTGCAAGTCCGCTGACGTTGAACAAAAATATGCGGACGTGTGCAGAATAAGCGAACAAATAGAACCGGAGGACAAAAAATGATACAACAAGAAATGTTGCAGTACCAAGCAATGGACGTCGAACTCAACAAGATAGAGCGCGATTTGAAAAAGAACGAATCCTTTGTCAAACGCAAGGAATTGAAACTTGCCTTGCAAAAAAGCGAGGAACAAATAACTCGTCTCGATCAAAAAACGGCGGAACTGCGCAATCAGTTGGAAAAGGCGACTCAAACTTTATCAAAATTAGTAGACGTTTTCGACGATCACAACAAGCAGCTTACCGATATCGAGGATCAGGACGAACTCAACTATCTCAACAAAAAGTTGGACGCTCAATTCGAGCAGCTTGCCGCTGTGGAACGGGACGTCAAGCAAATACTTAAAGACGGCGAAGAAATGGAAAAAGCTTTCGAACGTTTGTCAAAGGTTCAAATGCCGCGATTGGCCGCGGAGTACGGTAAGTGTAATTCCGAATTTGAAAAAGCGACTTTGGAAGTTAAGCCCCGCGTTTTGGAACTTCGCAAACAACAGGCGGAGCTGAAAAGTTCCATCGATTCCGACTTATTCGACAGATACAAAAAACTTTCAGAAACGGTGCATCCCGTGTTTGTTCCTTTGGAAAACGGTAACCGCTGCGGCGGGTGCCGTATGGAAATGCCGTCGGCAATGGTGGCTTCGCAAATGGCGGAAAAAGGGTTGATGCGCTGCGAAAACTGCGGCCGTATAATTTACAAAAAGGATTGATTTTTGTGCCGGATTAGTCTGTGCCAAACAATTTGATTGAACTGTGATTTTAATATTAAATACACATTTTGTATGAAATAAAAGAGCGATTCGGGAATACCGAATCGCTTTTCGTATATAAGCGGCAATTATTTTATATTTCGCAACAGCGTCAGCAGTGCGTCCTTTTGAGAGTCGGACAGTTTGGATATTTTTTCCTCTAATTCTTTATCGCGTCTTGTACGGTCTGCCGTTTTGTCGTTTTCTTCGGCAAAAAACTGCGCCAGAGTGATCCCGAAAGCATTGCACAGCGATTGTAACGTGGAAATTTTCGGGTCGGCTTTTCTTGCGTACAAATTGTTGACGGTAGATTGCGTAAGCATGGCTTCCATCGCCATGTAATTTTTGGACCAACCGCGCTCTATTCTCAGTTTTTCGATTTTTTCCAAGGTCGTCATAAATCAATATTACCCTTTTTGAGTTATTCTATACTAATTTTGGTTAATTTAATAACCAAAATTAGTTGACAATTAAACTCAATTGGGTTATAATTTGTTCGCGTTAATTTTAGTGTCGGTAAAAGATCGGCAACGGTATATTTATCCGCAATTTGCGGTTGAATAAAATATTTTCAGGAGGAAAACACAAATGAAAAACACAGGAGCATTCGTCTGCGGGCTGCTCGGCGCAATTTTCGGTCTTATCGGAGGAATACTGTGGACTGCTTGCGCGGACGTATTGAACTCGGCGGTAACGGCAGCCGGCGGCAACGGCGGAAGCATGACGATTTATCTCGTTTGCTTTATCGTGTTGGGTATCGGAGGCGCCGTACTTGCGCTGATCGGAAGTATTCAATCTTTCCACTTCAAAAAGGGCGGCTTTGCGCTTACATTGTTGGGATTTCTTTTCCAAGTCGGTCACTTGGTTGCCAACTGCGTAGGTGTGGGCGGATTCAGTTTCCTGCTCAATATCTGCACGCTTGTTTCCATAATTTTGCTTTTGGTAGCAACGATTCTTGCTCGCAAAAAACCGCCCGTGCAAGAGTAGGATGGTTCGCTCTTTCCAAATTTTCGGCATAACGTTTTATCCGTACTCGCTGCTTATGGTAGCGGGTGCGGTCGTTTGCTTTTTGACGTATATGTATCTTTCCTATACGCGTCATAAAGAGGCAAAAAACGAAAATATTTTCGTTGTGGAAATGGTGGTAGTGTCGTTAGGCGCGGCTTTGCCTGCGGCAATGCTGGTAGATTCTCTTTTCAAATATTTTGAAACGGGCGTTTTCAAATTCGGCGCAGCAACGTATTACGGCGGTATGCTGTTTGCAGTGGCGGTGTTTTCTGTTATTCTTTGCTGTAAAAAACGCAAACAAATCAGTTTGTACGAACGTTTGTCCGATTTGGCTCCGTGCATTGCAATAGGGCATTTTTTCGGGCGGATAGGTTGTTTTTTGGGAGGTTGTTGTTTCGGCGCGCCTACTGACAGTTGTTTGGGAGTGGTCTTTCCGAAAGGTTCTATTCCCTACGAATATTATGGCGGCGCGGTCAAAATTCACCCTACGCAACTGTACGAGGCGGCATATCTGCTGGCTTTGTTTTTCTTATTGTTTTTCGCTTTCAAAAAGGACGCCTTCCCCATGTATTTTATTTTGTACGGGGTTGGCAGAACTTTTATCGAATTTTTCCGCAACGACGATAGAGGTTCTTTGTATGCATTGCCGCTTTCGCCGTCGCAGTTTATTTCGTTGGTACTGATAGTTGTCGGCGGAGTTGTTTTGGCATTGCACCGCAGGAATAAAGCGGTTTCCGTTTCATGATCCGTCGTTTTCGGGTGCGCGTTGCATATTCGTATTGCGTTTAATAAGCGCGGTGCGTTTCCCCTATATGTTTTGCGTGCTCTTAAACGCATCCGCTCCGTTTTCGGAGCGGATGTTTTGTATTAGGGACTAAGTTATTCGGCGGTTTGTTTCGATGAGGTATATATAAAACGGCAAACAATTATACAAATGACAATAAAAAATACGCCGAATAATTCGGCGTATGATGCGGTGCGATATTACCACTTGTTAAATACTTTTTCGGCAAACCCCAATTTGTCTTCAATATGCATTTCCGTGCCGTCATCCAGTATTGCTTTCCCGCTGAACCGTCCGAACACTTGGTGTTGTCTGGAAGCGATAATTCCTATATCCGTCACGTCTTTTCTGTCCAGTATCGGTACGAAATTCAATTCCAAACGTTCTTCGTTGTCGTAAAATTTCCACGGGGACAAAAAATCGTCTTTACCGTGCTTTTGCGGAATTTCAAAAGTCACTTTGTCCAATTTGTGCGCAACTCCGTCTAAAAACAGCATGTTTTCGCTAGCGGCGGAAGTATCGCCGAATCCGTAACCCAAGTTGAATCCGAATGTCCGTCCGTCGTCTAACCGCGTTTGCAAACTTGCCCAATACCAGGTGTTTTTGTACGTCCAAATGCCGCGTCCCCAGTCCAACGTGCCTAGACTGTTTGCGCCGTCAAAGGCCATTCGTTTTCCCTTTACCGTACAGTAGCCCGCTGCTTTCATACAGTTTATTTTTGTATTGTAATAAAATGCGTGCGGTTTCCTAAACGGCGTTGCTATGGTCATTTGCTCCTTTGGAAAGTCCGTCAGCGTAAAGCGGCATTCGAAATCAGTTTTGTCCCAAAAATTTTTGAAAATGCAGCTCAGCTCCCGTCTGTCCGGATATTTTTCAAATGTAAATTTCGCTTTTTTGGAGTTGTACGCGACGTTGCCTTCTTCCGGACAGGAAGGTAATCCCACTTTTCCGAAAGTAAAAAATTTTATTTCGCTGGTGGTTTTGTAACAGGGAGTTTCAAAGTCCAAAAATGACGCCGAAACAAGAGACATGTAGCTGTTGTCGGCAACCGTCAGCGCCACGGCTTTTTTGCCGTCGGTAATTATGTAGTAGTCCCATTCCTTTATCTTCCACTTGTGTCCTTTTATGTCCGCACGGTCATAGCGGCGAACGGTTTTGGTGGAGTAGCCCGCTTCTTTAAGTTTTCCGTTTTCAAACAGTTTGCCTTCCGTCAATTGTTTTTGCATTGCAAGCCTCCGTAAACGTTTTTTTGATGATCTCCGTTTTTACCGTACTTTTTATAAGGCCGGTCGCATGGATCCGAATTGTCAAGCGTGCGGTATAATTCCAAAACCGCATGCGGCACGGGTTACGCAAGACGTCGTTATCACGTTTCCGTGGCTGCGGCGTTGTTTTTTAGCAGCGCCTTTTCAAACAGTATAACACAAGGAATTTTGTACTTCAACCTTACTGAAAAAATCGCATTTACGGTTCGCTAAAAACTTTTTGATTCGTGGATACGTGCGCAAAAACATTATGAAGTTGTTTATCAAAAATACCGCGGTATGTTTGTTCCGTCGCGCGTGCGTAATATAATATTATTATTAACTAAGTATATTCTGTACACTTTATCTGTACTTGACAACTGTCTTTGACTGTGGTAGCATAAATAAATAATGGGTGCGTATGCGGAATTCGTATTTTCAAGCGGTCCGCTTTGCAAAAATTACGATTGCCGAAACAAAGTTTACGTACCGAAAGGAGACGCCGTGATAACAGTTAGACCTTATCAGAAAAAAGATTTCCGTTACGTTCAGGATATTTGTTTTGCAACGTCTTGGTTGAAAGATAAGCCCAACCAAACAAACAGGGCGATTGTTTGCGCAATGTATTGCGACTACTACTTGGACAACGAACCGGAATATTGCTTTGTGGCAGTGGACGAAAACGACGTTCCCGTAGGGTACGTTCTGTGCGCGGTGGAATTGGACGCTTACCGCGACGAACTGACGGAAAACTATCTGCCTGTGGTGCGTAAGTTGTCAAGTTCCGATTACTTCCGCTTCAATGCCGAAATCAAGTTGGAACAACGTTTTATCAGACAAGGCTATACGGCTCATTTGCACGTCGATATTTTGGAAGACTATCAGCGTCAAGGCGTCGGAACTAAGCTTTTGGAAACGTTACAAGACAAATTGAAGCAGAATTTCGTGGAGGGCGTTTACCTTGTGTGCGGCCTTAAAAACGAAGCGGCAAGGTCGTTTTACGAAAAGCGCGGATTTACGGATATAGATTACTTTACAGGCTGCGTTGTTTACGGCAAAAAACTTTTTAGCGAAGAAGAGTAGTAAATATGGAATTTTTCGGCAAACTTACCAAAAGCGAAGCCGCGCAAAAAAGCGCGCTTTCGTTGGCTTACTTAGGCGATGCGGTGCACAGTTTGTACGTGCGTGAACGTTTGGTCGCCGGACACGATTACAAACCGGATCAACTGCACAAAACGTCGTCAACCGTCGTCAACGCCGGTGCGCAGGCTCATCTTGCCGAAAAAATATTTCCTAACCTTTCCGAAGAAGAACAAAGCGTTTTTTTACGCGGCCGCAACGCTTCTCCCGCCCACAAAAACAAAAACCAAATCGGCGGCGACTACCGCAAAGCAACGGGGCTGGAAGCGTTGCTTGGATACTTGTATCTTATCGGCGACGAAGCAAGGCTCAAACAAATTTTGGAAACAGAAATATGAAAATAGAAGGCAGAAATTGCGTTTTGGAAGCGCTGCGTTCCGATACCGTAACAGTCAACGTCCTTGTATGCGAAAAGGGCAAAAACGATTCGGTAACGGCGCTTGCACGCCAAAACGGCGTAAAAATACAATACGTGGAACGCTCGGTGTTGGACAAACAGAGCGAAAGCGGTAAACATCAGGGATATATCGCCGACGTGACGGAATTCCGATATTGCGAGGTGGAGGATATTCTGGCCGTGAGCGGCGACAGTTTTATCGTTGTATTGGACGGCATTGAAGATCCGCATAATTTCGGCAGCATAATTCGGGTGTGCGAGTGCGCCGGCGTAGACGGCATAATAATCGGTAAAAACAGACAAGTGGCCGTTACAGATACGGTTGCCCGTTGTTCTGCAGGGGCGGTTGCCCACGTCAAGGTCGCTCGCGTAACCAATATAAACAACGCGATAAAGCAATTGCAGCAAGCCGGCGTTTGGGTTTTTGCCTGCGATATGGACGGACAGGATATTACAAAACAAAACTTGACCGGCAGCGTGGCACTGGTTATCGGCAGCGAAGGTTTCGGCGTGTCCAAACTTACGCGGGAAATTTGCGACGGCGTAGTCTCGCTTAAACTCAAAGGAAAAGTTAATTCGCTAAACGCATCGGTCGCCTGCGGAGTGGCTGTGTACGAAGCGGTGCGTCAACGGGGATAAATTGGAAAACACTATAAAAAAAGCAAAAGCGGGCGATCAGTCCGCCATGAACGAAATATTCGAAAACTACAAGGGACTTATCCGTTCAGTTGCAAACAAATTTTTTTTGGTTGGCGGAAACAAAGACGATCTTTTGCAGGAAGGTATGTTGGGGCTTTTTCATGCGGTTACCAATTATGACGAATCCAAGGGCAATTTTCCTTCTTTTGTTAAATTGTGCGTTGCTCGTCAAATAACGGACGCCGTAAAAAGCGATACGTCTTATAAAAATAAACCGCTTGCAACCTACGAGGAACTTTCTTCTGCGGAAAGTCTTTTTGACGAGCATACGCCTTTGGAAGATTTGCTGCAAAAGGAATATTCGCAAAAAATAGCGCGGATAATCGACGAAAAACTTACTCCTACCGAAAGACAGGCGCTCCGTTTGTACAGCGAAGGATACAGTTACGGCGATATAGCGCAAAAGTTGCAAAAAACGGCGAAGTCGGTAGACGGCGCTTTGCAGCGCGCACGAAAAAAATTGCAAACGTACTTGTTTGAGGAGTAAATATGAATTACGTGGCTTTGTACAGGAAATACCGTCCGCAAACTTTTGACGACGTGATAGGTCAAGATCACATCGTAAATACGTTGCGTAATCAAATATTGAAAGATAAGATTTCCCACGCGTATTTGTTTACCGGCACTCGCGGGACGGGTAAAACCAGCACGGCGAAAATTTTTGCACGTGCGGTAAACTGCGCGGAAAGCAAAACGCACAACGGCAATCCTTGCGGAGAGTGCGAAGTTTGCGCGTCGCTTTCGCAGCCGAATATGGACATAATCGAAATGGACGCCGCGTCTAACAACGGCGTAGATTACGCGCGCGATATACGCGAAAAGGTGCAATATCCTCCCGTCAACGGTCGTTACAAAGTGTATATCATAGACGAAGTTCACATGCTTTCCGTTGGAGCGTTCAACGCTTTGCTCAAAACTTTGGAGGAGCCGCCCGAACACGCATTATTTATTTTGTGTACTACGGAGGTCCACAAAATTCCCGCAACTATTTTATCCCGTTGTATGCGTTTCGATTTCCGTTTGGTGCCTACGGGTAAACTTGCGGAACTTGTTGAAAAAATCTACGATAAAGAGGGCAAACGGTACGAGCACGAAGCCGTCGTTGCCATTGCTCAGGCCGGCGAAGGAAGCGTACGCGACTGCGTATCAATTGCCGACAGGTGTTTTTCGGTAACCGACGGCAAATTGACGTACGGCGACGTTATGTCCGTATTGGGCGTTTCTTCCCGCGACAGTATCGCAAATCTTGCGGAGGCAATACTAAACGGCCGCAGCGGTGATATTTTGACCGAAACCGGCAAACTGGTATCCGACGGCAAAGACGTTGCGCGTTTGTCCAAAGATCTGTCTTTGTATTTCAGGGATTTGCTTACCGTCAAAGTGTGTCAAAACGCTAAGGAAATGCTGTGTCTGCCTGACGATGCGTTTGCAAAATTACAGCAGGTATCAACTGTCGCTACGGTCAAAAAATTGCTGTATGCAATCGACGTGTTGGCAAACTTGGAAACAGGCTTGCGTTACGCTTTATCGCCGCTTATGTTGTTCGAGTCCGCCGCGTTAAAAATAGGAAACGGCAGCGGAGAGGTGGACGCCGACGGCATAGACAGACGTCTTACATACTTGGAACAACAATTGCCCGTAAGTAAATCAACCGGTTTTGCCGTGGACAAAACCAGTTCGCAGTCTATTTGGGCGGGCGTAAAAAACGTTTTGGAACACATGAACGAACCTTTACTTTTGGGCGTTTGGAAGGACGTATCGGTCAGGTTTGACGACGGCAAGTTTGTGGTCAAATGTTCTAAAGGCGCTTATATGCTTATCAACACGCAATATAAATCGGTCTTGGAAAAGGAAATCAAGGCGTTGTGCGATATGCCGATAGAGTTTGTGACGGACGCTGCGGCAACAGACGATACCGAAAATAAATTGGAATCGCTCGGAAACAACGTAAGATTTGAAAGTAATCCGAAAAAATAACATCAAGGAGTTTTATTATGGGTAACAAATACGGATATAACGGCGCAGGCGGAGGAAAAAGCGCTGGCGGCTTCGGCGGTTTCGGCGGAGGCGGCAATATGCAAAACCTTATGAAACAAGCGCAACAAATGCAGCAAAAATTGCAGGAGGCCCAAGCCGAATTGGAAGAAATGCAAATTACCGGCAGCGCAAGCGGCGGAATGGTGGAAGCAACCGTAACCGGCAAGAAGACGGTGTTGTCCGTCAAAATCAAACCGGAAGCCTGCGACCCCGACGACGTGGAAATGTTGGAGGATTTGATCCTTGCGGCAATCAACGACGCTTACCAAAAGGCGCAAGCCAAAGAAGACGAATTGATGGCTCCGTTTGCCGCAATGAAAGGATTACTGTAATATGCCTAACTACATCGAACCGATAGAAAAACTGATAAGGCAGTTTCAAAAACTCCCGGGCGTGGGATCTAAAACCGCTCAGCGCTACGCTTTGCGCATACTTGCCATGACGGAGGAGGAAGCCTTTTCTTTTGCCGAGGCGGTAACTTTTGCCAAACAAAACGTGGCGGTGTGTTCCGTATGCGGAAATTACACGGATACCGATCCGTGTCATATTTGCAAAACGCGCGATAATTCTCTTATTTGCGTGGTGCAAGAAGCAAAGGACGTCCTTGCCATAGAGCGTATAGGCGAATATAAGGGCGTATATCACGTTTTGGGCGGCGTTTTGAATCCGTTAAAAGGAATAGGCCGCGACGACATACGGCTGTCACAATTGTTTTCACGCCTCACGGGCGACGTCAAGGAAGTGATTCTCGCAACCGATACCTCTGCCGAGGGAGAAGCGACGGCAACCTATATCGCGCGTTTTGTCAAACAGTGCCAAATCAAAGTTACGCGTCTTGCGCAGGGCATATCTATAGGTAGCGAATTGCAATACGCGGACGAAGTTACTTTGTCGCGCGCGTTTATCAACCGAAAGGAATTATAATCTACGTAATATGAGACTAGACAAATTTTTGAAAGTATCGCGCATACTCAAACGCCGTACCGTAGCGCAAGAAGCTTGCGACGGCGGCAAAGTCGACGTCAACGGAAAAAGCGCAAAACCTTCTTGTCAATTGAAAGTTGGCGACTTGGTATGCGTGCATTTTGCCGGCGGCAACCTTTGCTTCAAAGTAAAGATGCTAAAGGAAACCGTCAAAAAAGACGAAGCCGCCGAAATGTACGAAATAGTTTTGCAACAATGAAAAGCGTAATTATCGTAGCCGCAGGCAGTTCCGTCCGTTTCGGCAAAAACAAACTAAACGAGGCGCTTTTTGACAAGCCGCTGTTACAGCACGCGGTAGATATTTTCTGCGGAATCGTAGATGAAATTATCCTTGTCGGCGACGTGAAAGTTGACGGAGTCACAAGGATCGTGGAGGGCGGAGCAACTCGCAGTTTATCCGTTCAAAACGGACTAAATGCGGTATCGGAAAATTGCAGTTTGGTAGCGGTACATGACGGTGCGCGTCCGTTTGTTTCCAAGCGTCTTGTGGAAAAACTGTTTGAAGATGCGGAGGCGTTTGGCAGCGCCGTTCCTCGTTTACCTGTTACCGATACTCTTTGGCAAAACGGTAATGGCGGATACGGTCCGCAAAACCGTGCCGATTTTTTTACCGTACAAACTCCGCAAGTGTTCGATTTCAAACGGTTGCGCGCCGCTTATTTTTCGGAAGGAGATGCGCTTGCCGATTTTACCGACGAAAGCACTCTTTTTTGCAAAACGTACGGCAGCGTTCATTTCGTTGAGGGCGAACACTCCAACAAAAAAATTACGGTGCCGGCTGATTTGCCGAGTTACCGTATAGGCAACGGTTTTGACGTTCACGCTTTCGGCGACGGCAACTGTATTGTCTTGGGCGGAGAGCGTTTGCCTTTCGGCAAAAAACTTGTCGGACATTCCGATGCCGACGTATTGACGCACGCCGTATGCGACGCAGTGCTTGCCGCATCCGGAAACAGGGATATCGGCGTGCAGTTTCCCGATACGGACGACAGATATTTGGGGGCTGACAGCATGAAACTTTTGCGCGAGTGCGTGAGAATCGCGCAAAGCAACGGTTTTTTCGTGCAAAACGTTTCGGCTGTCGTCATTTGCCAACAACCGAAAATTGCTCCGCATATCGACTGTATGTCCCGTAATCTTGCGTCGGTGTTACAGGTTCCCGCAAGTTGCGTCAATTTGTCCGCTACGACAACGGAGAATTTGGGCGCGTTGGGCAACGGCGACGGCATTGCGTCACAAGCAACCGCGTTGCTTGCAAAGTATAACTGAATTTTTGCAAAACTTATAGCTCTAAAGCGCTTTTCACCGGATAATTACGGTTGAGGGCGCGTTTTTTACGGCGGTTCAAATAAAAGTTAGGCAAGCGTTAAAACTGTTTTAATGTATTGTAATTCTAATTTATTTGCCGAAGCAAATTTTTTTTTTGTCAAGTTTAACGTGTGCGGTGCCAAGAAGCGTATTCTCAAATTTACCGAGGAGTAAAATACAAAAACGATACGCTATTGACAAATAGTGTAAAATCGTGTATTATCTTTGCACAACGGAGGGATCCTATGAATAATATTTGGCATGATATCTCGCGCGATCGCATCAAAGCCGGCGATTTTTACGCCGTAATTGAAATAACAAAAGGCGGAAAAATGAAGTACGAACTGGACAAGGAAACGGGACTGCTCGTTTTGGACAGAGTTTTGTACACGTCTACTCATTATCCGGCTAACTACGGATTTATCCCTCGCACGCTTGCGGGCGACGGCGATCCTATGGACGTATTGGTACTTTCGTCGGAATCCTTGTTGCCGCTTTCGTTGGTGCGTTGCTATCCTATCGGAGTGATAATCATGAACGATAACGGTTCTACTGATGAAAAAGTGATAGCTATTCCGTATTCCGACCCGACCTATAACGGGTACAAATCCATACAGGAATTGCCCAAACATATTTTTGAAGAAATGCAGCATTTTTTCCGCGTGTACAAAGAGTTGGAGAACAAACCCACGACGGTATCGGAAGTTTACGATGCCGAAAAGGCAAAGGAAGTAGTGCAGCTTTCTATCGAGCAATACGTGGAAAAAATATTGTCTTAACGGTAATATATTTAGATTTTTAGATGCAAAATATTTCTGGCGCGCAACCGAGCATGATTGAGACACAAAAGTTGAGCATAATACTTTTTAATTTCTGAAGAAAAACGGCGGCTATCGGTAATCGATAGCCGCCGTAGTTTGTTGCCTAGCATTTTGTGCTAAGAATCAATCCGTGTCGTCTGCGTCGTCAAGACGTTTGTCGTTTTCCTCTTGCGCGGATGTGTCGACCGGTTTTTCAATTTCGTCATTCGGTGCGTTGTTTTCGGCAATTATTTCTTCCGTAGTCGTTTCGTTTACCGCTATTTTTGATTTTTTCCGTTCCAAAACGTTGGGAAGCACCTCGATAAGAATAACCGACGCAATAACCAATATCCCGCCTACGCATATCTGCCAAGAAAGCGCGTCTTCGCCCAAAGCTACGGATATTACAGCTCCCACGGGACATTCGCAGGCCAAAATTATGGACGTTTCCGTAGGCGACAGCCGTGTTTGCGCGAAAGTTTGGGCAAAGTATGCAAAGGCCGTACCCATTATTGCAACTATGCACAAGCGCCACCAACATTCGTTCCAATTCATATTGACGTTACGGTAATTCCCTATTTCAAACAGCGCCGCAAGCGTCATAAATATTGCGCAGGCGGCAACCTGTACGACGGTCAAGCCTGTAGAATCTATTTTCTTTTTGTGAAGGCAGTAGTCCGCAAACACGATTTGCATAGCGAAAAACATCGATCCCAGAAGCGTAAGCATGTTGCCCAGCAGCACGTCTTTGCTTTGCATCAAACCCATAGAGTTGACGTTGAGTATCACCAGTCCGCACAAGGCTACGCCTACTCCCAAAAACATCAGCCAAGACGGGCGTTTTTTGTACACTAGCCAAGCCATAAACGGCACGAATATTCCGTATGCCGCAGTAAAAAATCCGCAAGCGGCGGGCGTGGTGTATTTAAGCCCTACCAGTTGCAGGCTAAACGCTATCGCCAACATCGCTCCGCCAATCGTTCCGTACAAAAGCAATTGTTTGGTAAGTTTGATCTTTCTTGCAAAAATCGCAATAAGTACTATTGCTCCAAACAAAAAGCGTATGGCGTTTAGCGAAAGCGGAATAGGCTTAAAACCGTTGTCTAGCAGGCTGTTTCCGAATACGAATCCCGCTCCCCAAACGGCTGCCGTTACGCACAGCATTACCAAAGCGATATTATGTTGTCTTTTTTCCGAGTTTCCCATAGTAACAAAAAACCGACAAACTAATATTGGTCTGTCGTTTATCCGAAAAGGCGAATGGACAAGGGATTTCTCCCACATTTCCTTTCTGTATTTTGTTTAATATATTATATGCCGATTTGCCGTTTTTGTCAACACTTTTTATAATCGTCCGCCGCTCTACGTATTTTTTCGGAAGCATTACGCGAAAAACTTAGTGTTGATATTTCAATTTTGATTGACTACAATACTTTGCGGAGGTACGTATATGGAATGGTACCAAATTTTGTATATCGCGCTGTTTTCCGCGCTTACTTTAACTCTTATCGTACTTAAACTGTTCAAGATCGGCAGTAGACGTCGCGGGGTAGTAAAAATGCTTGCCGCGGCAATGTTCGTGGCGCTAGGTATTTACGGTTGCGCGTTAAACAAGGGCGGTCTTTCTACGTTGGCTTGTATTGCTTTGTTTTTTGCCGCTTTGGGCGATTTGTTTTTGGTGTTTAAGGACAGCAAGCGTTTATTTGTTTTCGGCGTGTTGTCTTTCGGCGCTGCAAGTTTGCTTCTTTCGGTTTATTCAATATTAAAATTCGGCTGGATTTGGTGGTCGGTGATTCTGTTTGCAGCGGCGGTTGCGTTTAGCGTACTTTGCCAAGTATTCCGCGTGTACCGTTACGGCAGTCTCAAAATTTATCTGAACGTATACACGTTGCTTGTAGGTTTGTGCGGTACGTTGGGTTTTTCTTTGGCGTGTCAAGGCACGGCAAATCTGGCAACGTTTTTGTTCGGCTTGGGCTGTTTTGCTTATTTTGTCAGCGACGTCTGTTTGGGGTTAAACATGTTCCGTGTTAAAAACCGCGTGTTAGACGCAGTCAATACGTTGTTGTATTTCCCTGGAATGTTTTTGATTGCGGCAAGTATGTTGTTCTAGCGTCAAAAGTCTGTCCCCGATGTTCTGATTTCGGCAATGTTTATGTTTATCTGTACGCTGTGATTCCGGCGACAGAAGCCTCTTATTTTTATCGGATTTGTTGGTACAAAAGCGGAACTGTCAGTCAAAAAGTTCGGTTCTTACTTTGCTTTAACAGCAAAAGGCAAGTTTTGCGCATTTTAAGCACAAAACTTGCCTCTTTTTCTTTTGTTATGTACAAGGTAGATTTGCCCCTTTCCCAAAGTGACGATTTATCGTCGCATAATATGTGTTATTAGGGGCGCTTTTGTCTTATTTGCAGTGACCGAAATTGATTCCGCCGCAGCAAACCAACAACGCAAGCATGAGAATCAGGCAGCAGGGATTAACCGTAAGGCTGAAATTTCTCATTTTTCCGCCGCAGCAGCACAGATACAGGATAATAAGCAGGATCCAAGTGCAGTTGCAACCGCCAAAGCATCCGCCTTTATCGCCGCAGCCACCGCCGCAGTCGCCGTCATTGAACATTCCGTTGAACATAATTTTACCTCCGTTTCGCCGATATGTTTCGGCTTTAGTATTGACTTGCGCAGCCACGCAGTTTTCAAATACTGCGTGGTAAAGTCTACTTCACAATATGGAAATTTTACAAATTGTGTTACACCGCGCTGCCGCCGTTTTGCATTGAATTTGCTCAAAAATTTCTTTTTGCCGTTTTGTTGAAAAACTCTCGTTAAAAGCCGTTATTGTCGTTTGACAATAAATTTATATTAAAGTATCATAGAGCCGTTATGATTCAACTGTCCGATCATTTTACCTACAAACGGTTGTTGCGATTTGTCGCTTCGCCCATACTTATGATGGTCGTCTGTTCCGTCTATTCGGTAGTGGATGGACTCTTCGTATCCAATTTCGTGGGCGAAGACGCTTTTGCCGCGCTCAACTTGGTGTTTCCGTATATCATGGTTTTGGCGGCGTTCGGGTTTATGTTCGGCGCCGGAGGCACGGCAATCGTATCCAAAACTATGGGCGAAGGAAACGAGGACAAAGCCAAAAAGTATTTTACGCTAATAGTTATCGTGGCGGGCTGCGCGGGAGTCGTTCTTGCCGGCGTAGGTATAGCCACGTTAAAGCCGGTCTCCGTTTGGCTTGGAGCCAACGGCAAAGACGCCGATTTGTTGCCTTTGTGTATAAGATACGGCACGATAATTCTAAGCGTGTTGCCGTTTTTTATGTTGCAAAACATGTTTCAAAGTTTTTTTACTACGGCGGAAAAACCCAAACTCGGTTTTGTGTTTACTTTGGTAAGCGGTTGCACGAACATTGTTTTGGACGCTTTGTTCGTGGCGGCTTTCAAGTGGGGGCTTACCGGCGCTGCGGTTGCTACGGCTATTTCTCAAACCGTCGGCGGTCTTGCGCCGATAATTTATTTCTCTTGCAAAAACGGAAGCAAACTGCGTTTTCAAAAACCGTGTTTTAACGGAAGAGTAATTTTGAAAGCGTGTACCAACGGTTCGTCGGAACTTGTCGGAAATATTGCTATGTCTTTGGTATCCGTTTTGTACAACAAACAATTGATGGATCTTGTGGGCAAAGACGGTGTCAACGCTTACGGCGTAATGATGTATTTGCAATTTATATTCGTGGCAATTTTTATCGGTTATTGCATCGGCGTGACCCCGATTATAGGCTACAATTACGGTGCGCAAAACAAAAAGGAATTACAAAACGTATTTAAGAAATCAATGGTGATAATTTCCGTCGTTGCACTTTCTATGCTTGCGCTCGGCGAAGGACTTGCCGTACCGATTGCTAAAATTTTTGTCGGATACAAACAAAGTTTGTTTGATATGACTGTCAAGGGAACGTTGATATATTCCGTCTGCTATCTGTTTGTCGGGTTCAATATGTTCGGTTCCTGCCTTTTTACGGCGCTCAACAACGGGCTTATTTCGGCAATATTGTCTATATCTCGTACTTTGGTTTTCCAAATCGTCTGTATTTACGTATTACCTATTTGGTTGGGACTAAACGGCGTTTGGTTGTCAACGGTGGTTGCGGAAGCGTTAGCGCTGACCGTCAGCGTAATTATGATCGTCGTATTTAACCGTCGCTACGGTTACGTCCGGCGCAAAACCGACGTTGTGGCGGACGAATCGACTGAAAAAACGCAGGCTGACGCTAAGCTTCGTGACGCGCAGCCGACGGATACCGAACGGTAAGTATTTGCTACGTGCGCTTGCGCTCGGACAGAAAAAATTGTATAATGTAGTCATGCAGCAATATCACGGATTTCCGCCTTTATTTGACGGCAACAGCAAAATATTGATTTTGGGCAGTTTTCCAAGCGTCAAGTCGCGTGCGGAAGGTTTTTACTACGGCAACAAGCAAAACAGATTTTGGTCCACGCTTTGTTCGGCGTTAGGCGCGCCTCTTGCGGAAACGGTGGAAGCAAAAAAAGAACTGTGTCTGTCTTGCGGAATCGCATTGTGGGACGTTGTGGACAGTTGCGAAATACGCGGAAGTATGGACGCCGATATTGAAAACTACCGGTTGGTGGATTTGAACGAAGTGTTGGAACGCGCAAAAATCGTCAAGATTTTGTGTAACGGCGCAACGGCGTACCGCTTGACTACAAGCATTTACGACGGAAATATTCCCGTATATAAAATGCCTTCTACAAGCCCTGCCAACGTTCGATTTGATAAAGACGCATGGCTTACTCAACTCAAAGGAGAATAAAAGAATGGATACTACGGCTTGCAAAAACGAATTTGTCGAAATTTTTAATACGTACGTCAAACGTGACGGCGCAGACAAACTTTTGGAATATTTGTTAAACAGCGATTTTTTTACCGCGCCGGCTTCGGCAAAGTTCCATATGGCGGAGACGGGCGGTTTGTGCCAACATTCTCTCAACGTGTACAAACGGCTTGTGCAGAACGTCAAAAGCGACTTCGGCGACGACTACGCCGACAAGTATTCGGACGAAACTTTGGCAATAGCGGGGCTGTTGCACGACGTATGTAAAGTCAATTTTTACGCAGTGGACTACCGAAACGTCAAGGAAGAGGGCGGTTGGGTAAAACGCCCGTATTTCAAGGTGGAGGAGCGTTTTCCCTTCGGTCACGGTGAAAAATCGGTATTTATCGTTTCGCAGTATATCAGGCTGACTGCGGAAGAGGCCATGGCTATCAACTGGCACATGGGCGGTTTCGACGACAGAGTAAAGGGCGGTAACTATTCCGCCAGCGAGGCCTTTGCTAAATACAAGTTGGCAATCTATTTGCACGTTTCGGATCTCGAAGCCACCTACTTGGACGAAGATCGCGGTTTCAAATTATAGAATGAGGTAAACATGAAAAATACGCTTTTGGAAAGATTTTTGCGTTACGTCAAGATAGACACGGAAAGTGTGCCTGACGTGGAAGAGTACCCCAGCAGCGCAAAACAGCGCGATTTGTTGACGCTGTTGCACTCGGAACTTAAACAAATGGGTATTGCCGCGCGTTACGACGAGAAGTACGGTTACGTTTACGCAACCGTTCCGGCAAATACAGACGGTAAATACAAGTTGGGATTTATCGCCCACGTAGATACGTCTTCTGCAGTAAGCGGTCGCAACGTCAAACCGCTTATTACGGAAAACTACGACGGCAAAGACATTTTGCTTGCGGAAGGCCGCAAACTTTCTTCTAAAGAATTTGCCGAACTTTCTTCTCACGTCGGAAAAACTATTATCTCGTCGGACGGTACTACGCTTTTGGGCGCCGACGACAAGGCCGGCGTATCGGTTATTATGGAAATGGCAAAGACGCTTGTCGAAAATCCGGAAATTCCCCACGGCGAAATAAAGATCGCTTTTACGCCGGACGAGGAAGTGGGGCGCGGTACCGACTTTTTTGACGTTAAAGGTTTCGGCGCGGACGGCGCTTATACTGTGGACGGAGGCGGTCTGGGCGAACTGGAGTACGAAAATTTTAACGCCGCTTCGGCAAAGGTTACCGTAACCGGCAAAAGCGTTCATCCGGGTTCCGCCAAGGGCGTAATGAAAAACGCTTGTCTGGTGCTTATGGAGTTGCAGCACCTGTTGCCCGCGTTTGAAGATCCTGCTTACACCGAAGGGTACGAAGGATTTTATCATATAACAGATATGCAAGGCGATTGCGATGCCGCTGCGGCCAACTACATAATACGCGACCACGACAAGGCAAAGTTCGAGGAAAAGAAAGTTTTTTTTGCAACCGCATGCAAGTTCCTCAATAACAAGTACGGCGAAGGTACCGTATCGGCGGAGATAAAAGACAGTTATTACAACATGAAAGAACTTATTTTGCCGCACATACATCTTGTTGACAATGCATGCCTTGCAATGGAAAGAGCCGGCGTAACTCCCAAAGTGTGTCCGATTCGCGGCGGTACCGACGGCGCACGTCTTTCTTACGAGGGACTGCCATGTCCCAATCTCTTTACAGGCGGGTACAATTTCCACGGCAGGTACGAATATATCCCGTTGGAGGATATGCAAAAATCTCTCGAAGTGGTGCTTAATATCGTAGACTTGTACAAGGAAAGATAGGGTATGCTATACAGAAGGATTCCTTTTTCGTATACGCTGAACGCTCGCGATCTCGGCGGCTACGCAACGTCTTTCGGCGCGACAAAGTGGAACGTGTTTTTCCGGAGCGGTTGGCCTGTGCACTTTGACGCCTACGACATTGCGTTACTAAAGAAATTGAACGTTACTGCAATAATAGATTTGCGCGGCGGACAAAACTCTGACGAAACGTTGCCTTCGGCGAAAAACGTCAAAGGTATTGAATATTTTAACGTTCCTTTGGGCGACGGAAAGGCTCCTCGCTACGCCAAAGACGTTCCTGCAAGTTATATGCAAATTGCGGATAACAAACAAATAATAAAAACTCTTTTTGATATTTTTGCGCAAAACGAAGGGGCGGCGTTGTTTCATTGTTTTGCCGGCAAAGACCGTACCGGAGTAGTTGCTGCGCTTTTGTTGATGTTGGCAGGCGTTTCCGATATGGACGTTATTGCCGATTACACGTTGTCTTACGCATATTTCTTGGATAGAATACAGGCAGATCTTTTCCGAGTAGATGCGGAAAAAGACGTATTTATCCCGCATCCGGAACATATGGAAGGTTTTTTGCGTTTATTCCGAGCCGAATACGGCAGTGTGCAAAATTACCTTACGTCAGCAGGCGTAACAAAAGCGTCTCAGCAAAAAATAATCGATAAGTTTATTCAAAAGTTTTAATTGATAATCTTATTATATATCAAAAAGGTCGCATATGCGACCTTTTGTTGTTTTTAATTTATAGTTAATTAAATTTACGCTGCGAAGCGTGTCAACGTCCCACAGTGGTGTTGTCGCGGTGTCTGTCGCGCAGTTCTTCTACGGGGTGTTCCGCCGTTTGGAAACGGTAATCTTTGTCGTTATCGGAAATATATTTTTTGATCACGCAGTGGCTGGCCACTTCGCTGTCTTTTACGTTTACTTCCGATTGGTATTCAAAGAATTTTGCGTCAGCAGGCATTTCGGATACTTCTACGTAGCCTTCCCCTTTGGCCGTCAAAGTAACGGTGTTTTTCAGCACGTCGCGGATATAGTCGATATTGGAGTGGAAGGACAATAGTTCAGGGAATTCGCCTTTGGGGATAACTTGCTGCCAAACTTTGTTTTCGTATTTTTGCAGTAATTCTACGGCTTTGTGCAGATGTGCCAACTCGTCGTTGAAGTGTTGTTCCCAAATCTTTTTGACGTATGCGTCGGTTTCGTCCTGCCACAACGAGTAGTACAGATAGCACTCGGTGTATTCGTGCATCAACATCTCCTCAAGCCACGTGCAAGTGGTGTCTTTAAGTCCGCCGTAAAGCGATACGTGCTGTTCTTCTATCATACCTATTTCCGTATACAACTGCCTGCCCATTTTATTTTGATAAAATGCCGCTTGGCTCATATAGTAGTTCATCGTTTGTTGTTCCGCCGCAGTCAAAATATTTATGTCCAGTTTAGTAAGACTGCTTGCTTTTTTGAAATTGGTGTAGCGTTTTATGTCGTCGGCAGGGTAGCGGTGTTCGGATATGGTGGGGCGTCCCGGCATAAGTTCGGTGTATCCTCCCAAAAGTTTTTCCGCAATAATGCCTTTGTCCATTTCCAACAGATCGGCGTATCTGTACAGGTGATCAAAGTCCTCTAGGAGCGCAAAGTCCATGGCTTGTTTTACGTATTTATCGCTTTCGCGTGCGGCGAATATTGCGGTAAGGTCAACCGCCAACTGTTCGTATCCTATGGTGTGTTCCAGTATTCCTTCGCCGATCGGTTTAAGTGCGGCAATGCGTTTTTGTTGTTGCTGTTCTTTACGGCGGGTTATTGCAAGTTCGCGGCGCAAGTCGTTGTTGGATTCGTGCCTGTGAAATTGGTGGCAAAACCAAACCGCTTCGTATTCGGCGCCGTTTGCCAATATAATGCGAACGCGCGTGTACGGATCTACGTCAAACTTGTTGTAAGGCTTTACCGAAAGTTGTTTCCAACTGTAAAAGTCGTCGTTTGTCTTTATCGGTTTTTCTGTAAACGGATTCATGCTCATTTAATGTCTCTCCTTATTTTGGTTATGTAGATTGTTTACAAATAGCAGGCGCGATATACCCGTTAAAAAGTAATTTGCGGTAAAATATTATTTGTGAAATAGTTGACGTTTGTTAACAATTTTCGACCCGAAAGTAAGGATTTCTACGGTTATTTTTAGGCAACTTGCGGCATATCGTAATGTCGGATAGGACAAGTTTGCGTTACACAAAAATTGTGAAACATCTTGTCCACAGTTGCTTGCGCGATTGTGGATAACTTTGTGGATAAGTGCACAACCTTGCACTTTTTACTGCAAAAAATGTCGATTTTTGACCATTTCGATATGATTTTGCTATAATTTTGTCGTAATCGGATTTTTACTTTTTAACGAAAAAGGAGCGTACAGTGCTGATAGTTTTGCACCGAAAAAGAATAACGGCAGTGTTAGCGGTACTCATAGTACTGCAATTGGTGCTGGGAGTATTTTTGTGCGTGGACACGTTCGGCCGCAAAGAGGGCGCGCTTATCGACTTTACCGTAGTGATAGACGCTGGGCACGGCGGCATAGACGGCGGCGTAGTTGCAAAAAACGGCGTTAAGGAAAGCGACCTCAACTTAGAGTACAGCAACGAACTGGGCAAACTTTTTGTGCAATGCGGATTTAACGTGGTGTACACGCGTACGGACAGCGGCGGTTTGTACGGATTGCCTACAAACGGGTTTAAGCAGCGCGATATGCAAAAACGCAAGGAAATTATCGTCAATGCCAAACCAAATTTGGTGCTTAGCATACATATGAACAAGTTTTCTCAATCGTCGCGCAGCGGTCCGCAGGTATTTTTTCAAGAGGGCTACGAGCAGGGGCGGATCTTGGCGGAGAGTTTACAAAAAGTATTTAACGGATTTACGGGAAACAGGCACGAGGCTATCGACGGCGATTTTTATATCTGCCGTGAAAGCCCTTGCACTGCCGTTATCGTTGAGTGCGGTTTTTTGAGCAACGAGGTCGATTCCGCTCAATTGCAAACGGAAGAGTATCGTAAAACGATTTGCCAAAAAATATTCGACGGAGTAATGTTGTATTTGTATTCTGCATAGTCGCAGCAATAAAGTCGGTACGATTATAGATTCCGGTCTAAAATATTTTTTCTGGGTCATTGTTTTTGCAGTTTGTTATTATGCCGCGGTATAGTAAAATATTTGAAAATCACTTGCAATATTTGCAGTTCGGCGGTATAATTCCATTATCTTTTTTGGGAGGTATAATATAATGGGAAAAAAGAATTCCAATAACGGCGGCGGAAGCAGATGGAGTTTGAATAAAATTTCGTTTTGGGCTCTTACCGTCGTTGCATTGATGTATCTTGTGTCCGGTATCTTGCGTTTAGTAGATGCCAACAATTTGGCTGCTGCGGCAGGTTGGGTAGGCGCCGTTGCTTCTGCAATCGCTATTTGTATCGTTGCAATACTGGCGTATCGCTATATACGTAACAAACCCGTAGTGTGGTTGGTGTTGTATATATTGGTATTGCTTATCGTATTGGTGTTTATTGTTTTGCCCGGCGCTTTGGGAAGATAATATAACTTACACTGCAAATCGACAAAGCCGTCGTCGGTCTCCGTTGACGGCTTTTGATTTTTGTAGTACAATTTTTTTATGATAGCCAAGGTAACAAATTATTTGCAAATTATAGGCGTGTCCTACACGTTGATCCGTCACGAGGCGGTTGTAACAACGGAAGAATCGCGCAAGATCATTCACGTGCCCGATTGTATGTCTTGCAAAAGTCTGTACGTAAAAGATAAAAAGAGCGACAACTTTTATATGGTCGTACTTCCGTTTGACAAGCGCGCAGATATGCGAGGGTTGGCCGCTTACGTCGGATGCGCCAAGTTTGAGTTTGCAACCGAAGAAAAACTGTTTGCCGATTTAGGCGTGCATCGCGGCAGCGTTTCTCCCTATGCATTCCTTAACGAAAATTCTACTTATTCTGCAAAGCTTTTGATAGATGCGGAAGTGTGGAATAGCCGCAACGTCAAATTTCACCCTTGCGATAACACGGCAACCGTCGTGGTTAAAACAGAAGATTTTAAGAAATTTCTGCAAAGCATAGGAAAGGAGACGGTAATTGTAAACGAGCAAAAAACGGCGGATGGCGTTAACCAAAACCGTCGTGGTTAAAACAGAAGATTTTAAGAAATTTTTGAGAAGCATAGGAAAGGAGACGGTAATCGTAAACGAGCAATAAAACGGCGGATGGCGTTAACAAGTAGCGCGTTTCGTAAACGTTTTATTTCAAAATAATCGTATATAAATTCAATCGTAATCCTTTTATGACGCACAAAAGAAATGTTACAAATATTTTATAAAAAATTCATAAAATTTTTTTGGTGTATTATATTGCATTTTAGCAACTTGTATAGTATAATATAACTACCAAAAATGGAGGTAAAAACAATGGCTAAAAAGAGCGACTATTTTGGTCTCCCCTACATCGTAAGCGTGATCTGCGCAATCATCCCCGTAACGGCTTGGTTGTTCGGCTTTATCACCAGACTTATGGAAGGTAAAATCCTTGCCGCCATCATCCGTTTGATCGGTCTTGGATTTATCCTTTGGATCGTAGACCTTATCTTGATGATTGTCAGCAAACACATTCTTCGCTTGCTCAACATCTAACAGAATCAAACAAAAAACTTCGGTTGCTAATTCAACCGAAGTTTTTTATTTTGCTGCAGTATTTGTTTCGTTGCTTACCGGCAATAATCGTTTTGTTTGGAGAGAAATCAGCCCTGTGTAAGTATAGAATACTTTTTTGACCGATATGACTGAATGCAAACGTAAATTGCCGATTTTTACAAAGCGGAGTTGTTTTGCTTAGCCTTGTAACCCGTTTGCTTGGCGTACCATATTTTCTATTACAATATCGTAAACTTCGCCCAGCGTAGCGCAATATTCCAATACTTTCCAAGGAGTATTGGTGTGGAAGTGCAGTTTCAACAGTTCTTCGTCGCCTACAACAAGTAGACAGTCGCCTTCGATATTTTCCGTAATATATTTTTTTACTTCGTTATCGTCCAAGTTTTTGCCTTCCACAAGCATTTGGGTGTCGTATGTAAATTCCATTTCAGTTCTCCTTTGTTTTTTTCGTTCGATCGTAAATATGCGAGAGGCATATTTGCACAAAAAGTTTAACTTATTTTTATGTTTGTGTCAATAGCGTTATTCTTCAAAATATTGGCGCAGTTTTTCCAGTGCACGCGTTTCTATACGGGAAATATAACTGCGGGATATTCCAAGTTTTTTTGCCGTTTGCAGTTGTGTAAGAGGTACTGCACCTTCTTCTATTCCGTAACGCATAAGTATTATTTTTTGTTCCCGCTCGTTCAGACGTTCACGTATGCATTTCAGCATATTTTCACGCAGTATGGAAATTTCCGCTTGATGGAATACGCTGTCTTCCTTTATTGCCAGTACGTCGTAAAGCGTATATTCGTTTCCGTCGTTATCCACGCCCAAAGTGTTGTTTAGGTACACTGTATTTTGGTAGCGTTTGTTTGCGCGTAGCGTCATCAGTATTTCGTTTTCTATGCAGCGCGCAAGGTACGTTGCAAGCGTGGTGCCTTTGTTTGGCGAAAAAGTTTCCACGCCTTTTATAAGGCCTATCGAACCGATGGAAATAAGGTCGTCCATATCGTTTTTGCCGTATTTTTTTGCAATATGCGCCACTAAGCGCATATTGTGGCAAATAAGTTTGTCTCGCGCCGTCTTACTTCCCTTTTGCATTCGTGCAATGCATTCCGCTTCTTCCTCTGCGGAAAGCGGTTTGGGGTAGCTGCCGTTGCTGAAATATCCGGTCAAAAAAAACAGCCGTTTCAAAATATCCAAAAACGCAAACATATTTTTCTCCTTGTATACTAGTATATTGCTTGGCTTCCGTTACTAGGCGGCAGGGCTTGTATTCTTTTTTTTGTGCGGCGTTATTTTTGTCTAACCGTTGCCGGTTTTGTATGTTGTTTCTTACAGGCGCTCAAACGGGCAAGATTTAACTTTTGCATATTACGGCGATTGCTTGCAAAAACATGCAAAATATTTTATACTGTGTACGTAATCAGGAAGACATGGCGTTATGAAATGCAATCTTTGCCCGCGAAACTGTAATGCGGATAGAAACATGAACGTAGGCGTATGCGGCACTTGCGGCATCGTCGTTTCCCGCGTGGCAAAACACGCTTGGGAGGAACCGTGTATTTCGGGCATACAGGGCAGCGGTACCGTATTTTTTGCAGGGTGTAATTTGCGTTGTCGGTTTTGTCAAAACTACGATATAACGGTACGACCGCACGGCGTTTCGGTTTCCGCAAATCGTTTGGCAGACGTGTTTTTGTATTTGCAGGATATAGGCGCCGCCAACGTTAATTTGGTTACTCCTTCGCACGTCAGTCAAGACGTTGCTCGAGCATTGGAACTTGCCAAGCCGCGGCTTAGAGTGCCCGTAGTGTACAACACGTCGTCTTACGAAAAAGTCTCCGCGCTAAAAACGCTGGACGGCTTGGTGGACGTGTATTTGCCGGACTTGAAGTTTTGTTCGCGGCAGGTATCTGCGCAGATGTGCAATGCGCCAGACTATTTTGACGTGGCGACGTCTGCAATTGCGGAAATGCGTCGACAGCAGCCGAAAGACGAATTTGACTCCGACGGAATGATAAAGCGAGGACTTATTATCCGTCACTTAGTTTTGCCGTCGTTTGTTGAGGACAGCAAGCGCGTGTTGGATTGGATTTCCGCTTTCGGCAAGAGTACATTCGTAAGCCTTATGTCTCAGTATTTTGCAGCGCGCTTAGACAACGTTTTCCCGCAGCTCAACCGTCCTCTTTTTAAGCACGAATACCAAAGCGTAGTGCAGTATTTTTTCAATCTGGGGCTAACTAACGGCTTTACGCAGGATATGCAATCGGCAACTAAGGATTACGTGCCGGAGTTTTCAGAGGCGGATATTGCCGCAGTTATGCAAGACGTTCCGCACGTTTTTAGATAAGACTTGCAACGGAAATAGTAAAAGATTGAATTTTTACAAAAACGTAATATTATTTTTCGACATAAAACAATGAACAAAAAAAACGCAGAACAACCGAATAGAGTAAGCCTGTGGCAGCTGTTTCTCACTTTTTTGAAAGTGGGCGCTTTTACCTTTGGCGGCGGCTACGCCATGATTGCAATATTGGAAGAAGAACTTGTTGCAAAAAAGAAATGGATCACTTCGCAGGATATGTTGGATCTGCTGGTTATCGCGGAGTCTACTCCGGGAGTTATCGCCGTCAATACCGCAACTTCGGTAGGTTTCAAAACCCGTGGTTTTTTGGGTGCGCTTTTGGCGACTTTGGGAGTCGTTCTGCCGTCCTTTCTTATCATTTTCGGGCTGTCGTTTGCAATACAGGCATTTCAGGATAACAAATGGTACAAGGCCGCGTTTACCGGCATTCAGGCGTGCGTAGCAGTGCTTATAATAAACGCGTTTATCAAAATGTCCAAGCAGATACACAAAGACGTGTTCTCCTTTGCGTTGCTGTTTGCTTCTTTCGGGATATCCACATTTGTCAACTTCAATTCTATTTATATCATTTTGGTAGGCGGTGCGTTAGGAGTGTTGTATACGCTCATTTACGATGCCGCCAAGCCGAAAAATAAGTTGCCGCTGCAAAACGTGCCGCAGGCTGAGAATGCCGAAGCAGATACGTCACAAGACTCTTTGTCAGTCACGGGCGACACTGCCGCAGACGTTGTACAAATGCGGCAAGACGACGATCGGATAGAAAACACAAATGCGACATCAAGCGCTTTTGAAGACGAGGCTATCAAAGGCGGGGAGGGCGACGAATGATATTTCTCACTCTCTTTTGGGAATATTTCAAAATAGGCCTGTTTACTATCGGCGGCGGCTACGCTATGCTAAAACCTGTGTTAGATACCGTACAAAGCCACGGTTGGATGAGTGACGCGGAAATATACAATTTTGTAGGTATAGCCGAGTCCACTCCGGGACCTTTTGCCATCAATCTTGCTACGTTTGTTGGAATAACGGTCGGTTCGGGGACGTCTTTGGGTGTTTTCGGCGGAATTTTGGGTGCACTCGTTGCGACAGTCGCCGTCGTTTTGCCGTCCTTTGTAATCATTATTATCGTCACAAAACTTTTCCAAAAATTCCAAACAAACCGCTACGTACAGGGAGCATTGTACGGCATACGTCCCGTGGTGGTAGGGTTGGTACTTTCTGCAGTGTTATCTGTGAGCGCAAAAGCGGTGTTGCCAAACCTCAACCTGACAGCAATTTCCAAAGACGGATTTTCTCAGTTCAATTGGATCTCGTTGATAATACTCGCCGCGTTTTTCCCGCTGTCGCAAATCAAAATAAAGGGTAAAAAAATTCATCCGATAATACTTATCGTTTCTGCTGCAGTTTTAGGAATACTTATATTCGGAGTAGGGAACGTAGTGCAGTAGAGGAAACGAGAAGTTAATACTTATCGTTTCTGCTGCAGTTTTAGGAATACTTATATTCGGAGTAGGGAACGTAGTGCAGTAAAAAGTAACGTTAAAATCTAAAAAGCGCGTCCGAACGGATGCGCTTATGTTTTGAAATAAATAAGTTAAGACTTGCCGTGTTTAATGTAGTCATTTTTTGTCGCAAAAGGTCGTTTTATATTGCGAAATCGACAAAAATATGCTAAAATTTAACTTAAAGTTAACTTAAATATACTATATTTACTATAAGCGTTATTCATAAAAGCGCATTTTTTATGCAAAATACGCAAGTAAAGCATTGCTATTGCAAGCAACCTAACATTAAAATCATATAGGAGAAAATACGACTATGTCTTTCAACGTAGCAATTACCGGTGCAACAGGCAACATGGGTATGGAAGTCATGAACTTCGTTTGTCCTCTTAAAAACGTGGACAAAGTGTATTTTTTGTGCTTGCCAGGCGAAAAGAAAAGGGGTAAAAAATTACTTAAAAAGCATAAAAACGCCGTTATGGTTATAGGTAATACGGCAAACTTGGACGACTGTCGAAAACTTATTTCAGACAACGTCGCTTACGTGCTTCATATGGCGGCAGTAATTCCGCCCCGTTCCGATCAACGCCCCGATTTGTCCGATCAAGCAAATTACTTTGGTACAAAATCGATGGTGGATGCCGTTTTGGAGCGTAAACCGCAACCGAAATTTGTGCATATCTCCACAATGGCGCTGTACGGCAACCGCAATCATATTCACCCCTTCGGGCGCGTGGGAGATCCGCTTTTGCCCAGTCCTTACGATCCGTACGCTATGTCCAAGTTGGACGGTGAGCGCTACGTGTTGGAGGCGGGGCTACAAAAATGGGCGGTTATCCGTCAGACGGCGATGCTGCATAACCGTATGCTTACCGATAATCTCTCCGACGGGCTTATGTTCCACACTTGCTACAACGCGCCTTTGGAATGGGCAACTGCTCGAGACAGCGGACGTTTGCTCGGCAATATCGTCAAGCAGGACAGCGAGCAGGAAGTTGCAAACTTTTGGTATAACGTCTATAACTTGGGCGGCGGCGCCAAAAACCGCATAACCGGCTACGAAGTGTTTGACGGCGGATTCCGAATAATAGGCGGAACCACGCAAAAATTTATGAAGCCGCATTGGGACGCAATGCGTAATTTCCACGGTATGTGGTTTTACGACGGTAATGTATTGGACGATATGTTCCATTACCAAACTGAGAGTGTGGACGACTATTGGAAGGAGATTTTGGACAATCACAAATATTACAAAATTGCCAGAATCATTCCCGCAAAACTGATTTCCGGTTTGGCGATCAAACCTTTGCTCAAAAACAAGAACGCCCCGATGTATTGGATAAAGCACAATGACGAGGGGCGTATGACGGCTTATTTCGGCGCCGATTTGCAAGATTGCCGCTTGTCAAAGAAGTGGGCGGATTTTCCTTTGTTGTGCAAGGGGCAATTGCCTAACGGTCAAACCGTCGACTATGACGAATTACGAAATCCCGATAACGCCGCGCTGCTTAATCACGGTTACGACGAAACCAAACCTATCGATAAAATAGATATAAACGACTTGCGCGCAGCTGCAAAGTTCCGCGGAGGCGAACTTGTTACCGACAAATTCAAAACGGGCGACGTTTTTAGCAAAGTTACTTGGCGCTGTCAAGACGGGCACGAATTTGTCCTTACGCCGTTTTCCGTATTAAAAGCGGGACATTGGTGTCCCGAGTGTAATGCGCGTTACGTATGGGATTACGACCGTCTTGCGCGAGGCAATCCTTTTTACGCGCAGGTGTGGTACGACAGCCACGCTAAGGACGAGAACAATAAATATTGGTTGGACGAAAACTATCAAGCGCATTTTGAAAGGAACAAATAATGCAAGCAATAATCTACTACTTTTCAGGGACAGGCAACACCAAAATGGTGTGTGAAAAATTCGGTCTGCAACTTCAAAACAGAGGCGTAGAGTGTACGATTTGCCCTATGTCGTTGTGCGAACCGGCACCCGATCCAAACGGGTTCGATTTTGTTGGATTTGCCTATCCCGTGCACGGTTTCAACGCTCCGTATATAGTGTACAAGTTTGTGCAAAAACTACCGGCCGTGCAGGGCAAAAACTTTTTTATACTAAAAACTAGCGGCGAGCCTGTGGCGATGAACCACGCTTCATCGCTGCATTTATCTGCAAAAATTCGGGAGCGCGGTTTTTCCGTTCTCACAAACGAATATCACTACGTAATGCCGTACAATATGATTTTCCGTCATACCGATTTGCAAGCGCAAAAGATGTGGCAAACGGCGCAGAAACTTGTGGAAGTAGACGTTGACGAATTACTTTCCGGCACGCCTCACCGTCTTGACGCGCCGCTCTTTGGCAGGTTTATCGCGTGGGTGCTACGCATAGAACACGGTGCAATGAAACTCAACGGAAAATCTTTCAAAGTGACGGATAAATGCGTAAAATGCATGAAATGCGTCAACAATTGCCCTGTAGACAACGTTTCTTACGACGAAAAAACTGGAAAATTCAAGTTTGGCAGCAAATGCATTATGTGCGCGCGTTGCTCGTTCCATTGCCCGAAGGACGCAATACAAATAGGAATACTTAACGGTTGGCGGGTGAACGGCGCGTACAACTTCGATAACCCCGACTTAACGCAGTTATGCAAAAAGCCCGATTATTGTAAAAAATCCTATCAACGCTATTTTGAAAACAGCGAAAGGCGCATAAATGCATATTTGCAAAAAAGCGCGCCCGTTTCAACCGGACTTAGGGAAGTTGTGGAGCAGGTAGAGGCGGTAGAAGATATGTGTATGCACACTCTTACAAAAAATTAACAAGCAATACGCTTGTTTTCGGCACGGTTACGCTTGTAAAAAAATTGCGTAAATTGTAACAAATTCGTTGCAAAAAAACGATTATTACTATTGCATAATTGGCGCACTTATGCTACAATATGCATACATACAAAAACGTTTTAATTTGTGCGGAGGCAAAAAATGGATTTTAAGGACAAAGTAAAATACGTTCGCAAAAAACTGTATCTCAGTCAGGAAATGATGGCAAAGGAATTGGGCGTTGCTTTTGCAACGGTCAACCGCTGGGAATCCGGCAGATGTCACCCCAATTACAAAGCGCAAAAGGCGTTTGCGGATTTTTGCAAAGCAAACGGCATGACTATGGAAGAATTGGACGATATGTAATTTTTTTTCGTCAGACATAAAGCTGCGGCCGTCGTTAGGAATACTTTTGATGCGGTCTCAAAACGTGTTTTCAACCGATATTTTTGTAAAAAAGTTTGGGCAAATGCTTGCCAAAAATCAACAATAATAGTATTGTATTAGCACAAGGTTTGTCCAAATCGCAATACGGGTGCATAGCTCAGTTGGTTAGAGCGCTCGCTTCACATGCGAGAGGTCGTAGGTTCGAGTCCTACTGTGCCTACCAAAAACTAGGGACTTATAGGGAATTACAGCCGTATAAGTCCCTTTTTAATTTGAATTTTACTTTTTTTAGGGATAGTGCGCCACGCCATCCCCTTTTATTTGGCTATTTTGGGGTAAATTTGGGGTAATTTACCGTTAATACCGCAGTTTTTGTCCCTCGGCAAACAAATATTCGTCGGAAAAGTCTGTGTAAGCTTCTTTCAATTTTCCAATCGAATTGCCCATAAATATGCCGATAACGTTGTCTGGAATTCCGCACTCGGTGCAGCGCGTTTGAAAAGTTGTGCGCGAATCGTACAGTTTGTGTCCGGGCAGTATGCTTTGCAAAATCTTGCCCAACGTCCGCGGCGCCGGGAACTTGATTGCTGCGCCGTCGGTCAAGTACGGTTGCAGCTTGGGCGTAATCGGTATGCGCTTGTAAACAACTTTGCCGTTGTTGTGGCGCTTGCTGTTTACCGCTTTGATAAACTGTCCGTCCACGGTGGCGGTGGCAAACTCGTTCGGGCGTAAGCCTGTGTACAACGCTATTGCGTAGCATAGGCGGTATTTGTCGGGTACTTTTTCAAATAGCAACCGTTCTTCGTCTTTGCTGAACGCTTTGCCGTGTTGCTTTTCGTAGGTGGTGCGTACAACCATGCCAAGCGGATTCAATCTAATTAGTCCGTGATTGACCGCGCTTGTAAACAATTGGTTTAGCAATGACCGCAAGTCACTTTTGGTTTTTTGCCTATCGTCAAAGCGGTCAAGGAACGTTTGCAAGGCAAGTGGTGTAATTGCAGCAACAGTATATTGCCCAAACGCTTCGGAAAGATAGCGTTTGTACAAATTGTTGTTTTGGCGGAACGTGCCCGGGCCGACCTTGCGCTTGTGAAAATTCTCCAACCAGTAAAGCGAAAATTTTTCAAAGTTCTTCGGAACGGAAAAGCCCATGGTCTTTGCGTTGTCGGCGGCAATTATTTTTTCAATAAACTTTTCTTTTGCTTGTTCGATAGTTCTTGCCGAAGCGGATATGTTGTATCCGTCCCGGTGGTAGCGTATTTCATAACTGCAATTATACCGCCAGTCGCACCGTTTGCGAATGTGGGCTACGCAGCCTTGAAAGCGAAATACGCGTCTGAAATTTTTTGGCATTTTTGAAATCTCCTGTTCGGTAAATTTCAAAGGCCGGCAAAAAACTGTTTTTTCGTTAGATTCGGCGCTTTCCGTCAGTTCGGCGTTAAGCGCGGCAATCTCGGCAGTAAGCCTCTTTCTTTCTTCGTTATCTTTGGCAAGGCTTAGCATTACCAATTTTTGCGATAACAAAATCATCTGTTGTTCGTTCATAGTTACATACTCCTTGTGTATTATTCCACGGTTTGCGTGGTACAACGAGTATAACGACTATGAATGTTTTTTTAATGTTTATTATTTTCTGTTTGACTGGTAAATTTATCGAGAAATTCTACTTGGAAATAGGTCTCTATTCTTCACCTTTCTTCAAACCTAGTAATTTTTCTCTAACTTGCTTGGTTTTACTTAGAATTTTGTTCTCAAACTCAGTTAATTCTTTTAATGATTTCTTTTTGGATAGTTCATTAATTAAAAATTGCATTTCAGTTGTAACTTTACTACTTAATTTATTTATTTCATTCATGTGCTTGATCACTTGCGATGAAAGATTTTTTGCTTTCTTTTTGAATTCTTCGGGGTCTTGACCTGGATCTGGCAAGTTCGATTCGTTAAACTCTTTAACAATAAAAGTCATAAAATTCTCACATTCTTTTCTTAACTCGGGAATGCTTACTGGACAATATTGATAAGTTTCAGAAACTAAAATAAACTGTTTTATTGTTTCTATTATTTTAGTCTTTTGTATAGTTCTAGGAAGAGTTTTTTCGACAACATCTTCATCATTTGATGAACATATAAGATTTGTCAAGAGTTCGTAATATTGTCCGATATCTCTTAGTTCGTGTATATCCGTTAAAAAAAATGTCTGATTATCTTTTATTTGATTAATAATATTTTGCTTATGTGTAATAAACGTAAAATACTCGCCCTGCTTCGCTGCAATTATACCAATAAATATAGTTGCAATTGTGCTACCCCAAATAGCACATATACCGATAATAGAGTTTCTTAAATCTAAATCACTAATTGCTATAAAACACCAAGTTCCAGCAAAAATAAAGGTTATTATTAACCAAAACCACCATTTACGATAGAATATATTGCTCTTTTTATTTCGTTGCTTTCTTTTGTTTTTTTGTTTACACATATTTACTCCTATGTATCATTTTGTATTATCTCACAGTTTGCGTGGTGCAAAGAGTTTGGCGGACATAATCGTTTTTTAAGAAGACTTATTCTAGTTCAGTCAAATCTGTCACTTGAATAGCAGTCTTCTTCCGGAAAATTGCAATAATTTTGTCGCTTTTGTCTGATATTTCTTTTACTAGTTCTGAATTACTTTTTTCGATATCAGAAGTAGCCTTATACTTGCTGCTCTCTTTTATAATGTTTTCATACAAATTTGTTATTTTACACATTTCTGTTCCAAAATCTTTCAAAGCAGACACAATCTCTTTCTCAATGTAGAATTGTTTCGAATAGGTTATCTCTGTAGAAGCGTTAATGTCTTCTAGACATTTATAGTAATCCTTCAAGAGCTCGGTTGTGTCTATTGCAGCAAAGTTAATTTCCGACTTTCCATACCTTTCCAAAAAGATTTTTGCATTTTTAACATTGCTGAACAATATAGGTGCAATTTCATCCATGAAGTCGCATCTTTTTTCAAAAAGCCATTTTTTATACTCTTGTTTGCTTTTCTTGTATTCGTTAATTTCTTCGCGGTAGTCAGAAATCATTTTTTGTTGTGCCTCTAATCGGTCTGATAATTCTTTGTCTCTTTTATTCAGTTTGTATAGCCAAAATGAGAATCCGCCTGCTACGACTGAGGGGAGAATATCTAAGAAAATTTGCCACCATTCCATACTATATTCTCCCTATTTGTTTTCTACTAGGAATCGGGCGTAAGTAATAAGCCCTTTTTGCGCTTCTGCGCCGAGTTTGCTTCCAATTTCTTCGTAAAGCATTAGCAGCTCTTCCTTGTCGGGTGTCATGGTGTAATTTGATACGCCTTGCGCAAGTTCATCCGACGTTGGGCAAAAATCTAGTAAATAATCTACTGAAACACCAAAAAACTTTGCTAGTTTTATTAACACTTCTGGCGTTGGAGAGCGCTGTCCTAATTCGTAGTTACCATAAGCGGACACGGTAATATCCAATACTTTTGCTACTTCGGCTTGGGTTAGTTTTTTACTTTTTCTGATAATTTTTAAGTTTTCCATAATATCACCTCGTAATTATTATAAATTTTTCCTAAAAAAAATCAACAAAACGGCTATTTTTGTGTTGCAATTAGCCGAAATGTGTGATATTATATTAGACAATTAGACGATTTGTCTAATTGTCGCCACAATATCACCTCAACAAGGCGACAAATTGTGTAAAAGGGGTGAAATATCCCCTTTACACAATCAATAGGTGAAAAAGGAGCGCGAAACAAATGTTGGAAAACGAAGAAGTAACAGAAGAATTATTACGGCTATACGAAGAAAGAAAAAAATGCAGGCATCCGCATTTTCAATGTCCTAACGGTTGCAATTCGATAGATTTCGAAGGGGTTACTCTGGACAGTGAATATGGACAACTTCTTACCAATCGCAGTCATGCTCAAGACGAGCAACCCCAAAAACCACGTCGGTATCATGCAGCATTTGTCTATGTTGACGAGTGGACAAGTGAACATTACTATGTTTGCACTTGCTCTGAATGTAACAAGCAGTGGTTAGAGTCAAAGGCGGATTTGCGCGAAAAACAAGAAAGAATCGACCAGCGAATAGCGGAATTAGAAATGGCAAATCAACCCAAAGAAGAAAAAACGCCAAGAAAAGTTAAGGTAAAACATTGGTTCAAAGAAAATGGGTTCTTGCTTTTTACTATGTCACTGGCGGCATGCCTAGCAGCCGTAGGTATTGGGGCAATTATTTCAATTTTGTAATTAAAAAGGAGCGCGAAACAATGGAAGAAAAGTATTGGCAAGTATTCAGCAACGTTATCGACGGTAAGACAATTTATCGTGTCGGCAGATTGCTGCGCAGCAACGAGCCGCTGCATAGCGGCAACGTCGAATACGTTGACTGTGTATTGAATGATAAACAAACTGCGCAGGTTGTCGCAGACAAACTAAACTCACGGGGGGGGGCAGCATTTGGCTGCAATTCGGAATTGCAGGAGTTGCTTCGGACAAGGTAATTAGAAAAAGAAAAAACAAATAGATAAGGAGCGCGAAAAAATGGAAAAACAACTGGAACAAATCAAGGCATTGCTTGAAAAACACAACAAGGACGACTACGTTGCCGTACGCAGCACAATAGATATGCTGTGCGCAAAAGGCGTACCAAACGGATTTTATCAGAACATGCAGATTCTTATTGACGTGCTGGCAATATTGGAATTGTGTGCAAGCGCAATTAAAGAACAATAGTTGGACATAGGAGCGCGAAACTATGGACAGCAACGTAAACGAAAAAGTACCGGCAGCTGCGGAAGAAAACAAGAACCAAGACCGGTCGGCCTTAGAAAAAGCAAAATCGCAGCAAGTTTTAGCAGCAGTTTATCCAACGGAGGACGGGCTGTCTTTTGCATTTTCAGTAGACGTGCCGGACGATCGTTTTGTAAATGTTACTATCGACGAACGGTGCAGCACAGTGGAAGTGTTTTCGCGGCAAGACTTGTTTGACGCGGAGGAAGACGATGCGTGTAAAGCAGATAGGTTATATCTTAATAATTTTCATGCGGTAGTAACCGGACAGTTGAAACTTATCAATCCTGCAGACTACACGTCGCCGGAAGAAATAATTACCAAAGCGTTGGAGTTTGCCGTAGAACGTCTTTCGGATAAAGACGACGACCTCTGCGCTGTATGCACACGCAGAGATAAATGCACGCAGCAATCGGACGAACAGGGCGAAGCGTGGCAGCAGCCGTCAAGCGCTGTCTGTGCGGATCACGTTGTAGAGTATTTTTTGGCACAGGCCAAAAAAGGCGGCAAATAAAATGCGAGGTAAGTATGGCAAATCAATTAGAATGCATTGACTGTGCTTATTGCAAATACTTAGGCAATGGACAATTCAAATGCAGAAATTCCGACGAAATAATAATAAACAACTGGCAGGCCACAGAGCATTACAACGGCTGCCGGATTGTATCAGAAGGTAAGCAATCAGACGTTAAACTTGGTTTGCCTTGTCGTAAGTTCGGCGACGTTAAATAAGCGGCTCTGGCTGTCCCCAGTATCGACAATCGGGACAGTATAATAAAATCTTGGTCGTGTTAAACGGTTAGCGGTGTCGTTCAAAAAATATTACCGTCCCAGTCCGTGGCACCAAGGACGCCGGCAGTGCTGGTTTTTAGGTTGTTTACCTATAAACAAACCATCAGCCTTGCGATTAAGAAAGGCAGTTTCGTTTGCTTTGCTAAAAAAGCAAACACCAGAGCCATGGGGCTCAGTGTTGCCCGTTGGCGGCAAAGGGCATGCGCAGTATTGTGTGGAGCGCCGGAAATAAAAGACACACAAGATAGGTTTCGCGCCGGGAGAGCCGCCACTCCCGAACACGCGCGGAAACGGAGTAAACTATGAACGCGAAAGAATTAGAACAACTAATTGACAAAGAAAGCAGCCGGCCGCGAATCGGCAAAGTAGTGTTTTACGGCGTATGCGAATTTTGCAATCGCAAAATAGACGTATCAAGCAAGTTGGAATTCAACCGAAAAATCGAGTTGGTAAACGCTTTCGGTATTGAAAAAATTGGCAACGAGTGGGTATGCAAACACGAAATACCTTTACAAAACTGCCCGTTTTGCCAATATTTGCCCTTTTAAGCGGCAAAAAACGTCCCTCAACAAACGGGTCGTTTCCACATACGGCGCTGCCATAAGGCAAGGTAAATTACTTGCAAGCGCCTACCTCCTATAAGCCTGCGGCTCTGTCCGGCCGTGGGCAACGTGCCGCCTACAAGCAATAGCAGGTGCAATTCCTGCAGGCGGCAAATTTATAAGCGCGGTATACACACGCCGCTCCAATACTATTTTCAAATTTAACAGTGAGGTTTATGCAATGTCAAAATGCTATATATGCGGTAAAGATACCAACGTAGAAATCGAAATAAAAAGCAGCGAGGGGACGCGCATAATTTGCGGCATTTGCGCTATCGAAAAAAAATTTATTGCAGATCCGGACATTGTGGAATTGATACGCGAAGCGGAAGGCTTGCCGCAGCTGCCGGAAAAGTATTGTACCAATTGCAAGCATTTGGCATGCAAATTGCTGAGTTCGGATAAATACTATTGCAAATATCACAAGGTTTGCATTACCGAAAAAGAAATGGACGGACGAGCCTGCGACAACCACGATTTCAAATAATGAAACAATTTACATTTTACTATATGAAACAAAACGGCGAAAACGCCGCCGAGACTATAAGCGCGAGTAATCTTGGGAAAGCAATTGCTTTATTCAAAAGCCGTCAAGGCTATTTGAAAATATTAAACATAGCCAAGGAGAAAAAGAAAAATGGCTAAAAGAAAATCCACAAGTATATTTTCAGTTATACTGGCGCTTATCATTTTGGGCGGTCTGGCCGTCGGTTTGTACTTTATAACCGACCATTTTACCAATTGGCACCTTAACGTCGATTGTATTGCCGGCAACCACAATTTGGACAGCAACGGCGTATGCGTAAGTTGCAAAAGGCAGTTTGCAACATACATAGATTTATTCGTTGACGGCGAAAAATGCTACGGCGAAGTATCTAACAGTAAGTTTGTCGCAAATGAAACAACTTACGATCTTACCGCAAAAGTTATGCCGGAAAACGCGGTAGACAAGGCAATAGTATGGAGCACGGATAATACCGACGTTGCAACGGTAGACGAAAACGGCAAAGTTTCTATTGTCGGCACAGGCAAAGCCACTGTGACTGCTATGCTTAAAAACGGTGTTTCCGCAAGTTGTGTATTCAATATTGCCGATACGTCGTTGCCCAAGACTTTGCTTTTTGAGCATGACAAACTGTATTTTCCCTCAAGTTATTTGGAATCGGATATGCTGAAAAAACGTTATTGCAATATATATCGTCCAAACGGCGAAATGATTTCCTGCGATTTGGTTTGGGAAAGTTCCAACGAAAGCGTTGCATTGCTGTTTGCTTCCAACAACTTGCAGACAGGTATTCTTTTGGTAGGCGAAGGCTTTTCTACGATTACGGCAACTGCTCCTAACGGCGTAAAAGCAACGGCCACCATATACGTTGGAGAAAGGCTGTCGCTATCTATTCCGGATTACGATCCGACAACTGTTCAGTTGGGAGATACTTACCAAATTTCTCACGAATGGATACCGGATAAGTTGGTAGAGGATAGAATACACCATTGGACGAGCACTAACGAAAGCGTAGCAACTATTGACAGGAGCAGCGGACTTATAACTATAACCGGCGAAGGCGAAGTGACTTTCCGCGCATATTCCTCGTCGGGAGTTATAGCAAAAGAAATTACAATAACCGTAGATTTACGCATGCCCAAGAGTGTAATGCTTAGTTGGGATAAATTTGACCCTAACGGAACGTCTGATCCGTGGGACAACACGATAAGCATGTCTACCAATGCAACGGGAACGTTATTGGAAATTTACCCGACCGTCACGCAGCTTAGAGCAGCGGTGTCGCCTGCTTCTGCGCCGCAATCGGTTACGTGGCATAGCAGCGATACTGCAATTGTAAACGTGGACGAAACCGGCAAGGTAACGGCAGTAGGCAACGGCGCTGCAACCATAACCGTAACAGCCGAAAACGGCGTCTTTGCGGAATGCACGGTGCATGTTGATACAATAGCCGAAGGAATAAGAATAAATCAACAGCCGACGTTGCAGAACCCGTTACTTATTTCCGCAGGTGAAAGAATAACGCTTACGGCAACGGTGTTGCCTGCAAATGCGACTTTGTGTAATGAAATTACTTGGGGAAGCATGAATACAGACGTTGCTACGGTAAACGAAAACGGAGTTGTAACGGGTGTTGCAGACGGTTATGCGGAAATAAGAGCCAGTATCGGCGTTGCGGTTGCAAGCACAACCATTGAAGTGTGCGGAATAGAAAATATGCGGTTATCGCTGCCGGAAATACTTGACGGAGTTTTTGATCTAACGAAGTATTCCGACAGCGGCGCGGCAAAATACAAGTACGCTGTTCCATTTGACGTCAGCATTCCGCTGAATTTGTCTGTAACTCCGTCCGCAGCCAATAAGGATAGAATTACTTATACAAGCAGCAATTCCGAAGTAATAAACATTAGCGGCGGAAAAATTAAAGGCAAAGCATTGGGAAAAGCAGATATTACTGTTACGGCGCCAAACGGAGTGACGGCGGAAATGGAAGTGATCTGCACAGGCCGCCGCGGTAGCGACTTGTTCAAAGGTAGTTTGAATCTTACTATTGGCGAAACTGTTTCGCCGTTTACTGAATTGGCGCGGCGGATTGTGCTGGAAGAGTTTATCCGGGACGGACGTATAGGAAACTACGAGCAACCGGTGGGGGACAATTGCAATTGGTTTGAGTACGTTTACAACGACAGTGAATTTTCCGTAGATAACGCAACGGGCAATATAACCGCGCTTACCGCAGGCGAGATGACGTTGAGCATTATAGTGTATAACTATATATATTGCGATCCAAACGAAGAGTTGATAACAGTAGAAATTCCTGTAACGGTAACAGAGATTCCGGCAACGCTGCAGGCTGCGAGTTGGGCGCAGATTCAGACTATGGCAGCCGACGGAACGGCGGCGCAGTATTTTAGCATAGGTGACGAAAAAACGGTAACGCTTACCGACGGACAGGAATTGACTTTTGTACTGTTGGACTTTAACCACGATGCGGAGCACAGTATAACTTTCGGACTTAAAGGACTTTACGGCACAAGTGCTATGAATACTGCCAACAGCAACACCGCAAACGCCGCCATGGCGGCAAAACTTGCAGAAGTGTATGATTTGTTGCCGGTTGAGTTAAAAGCCGTTATACGCACCGTGGACAAGGCCACGACGGCAGGCGGCAAGAGCCGCACCATAAAAACCACACAGGAGCAACTGTTCCTGTTTTCCGAAATAGAGGTTACGGGGGTTGCCGGTGGCACGTTTGCCGGCGAGGGGTCGCAGTACAGCTGGTTTGCCAATGCCGCTAACCGCGTCAAAGACGGCAAATGGCTGTTGCGCAGCCCGGCAAAAGACAGTTATACAATGTTTAGAGCAATTTACGAGGCCGGCACGGTGGGCGGAATAAACGCTAACGTCGAGTGCGGCGTGTGCTTTGGCTTTTGCGTTTAAGAGGTGGCACAATGAAAAGAATAACGCTTTTGCTGGTAATAATGTTGCTTGCTACGACGCTGCTTGGCTGTGGGATTCCTGCAGCCTTTGCGGCAAGTGAAGGAAACAGGTATGATAAAACGTATGTTTTAGAGGACTTGCAAGGAGCAACAATTGCCGGCGAAAAATTTGATATAGCAAATTATCTGTATACAGGCACGGTTGAAACGCAATTATTGACGTTATCCGAATATGCTTATACTTTGGACGAGAACCGGCAAGATAATTACGCAATTTACATATATGTGTATAACCCATCCGGTAAGGAAATTTTATCAACTCGAAATGCAGTAAGCTTAGCAACAATCTACAATGGAGATGAAGCGGTAGATTATGAAAAGTTTGATTTGCAACTTTTGAGCGTGTCTAAAAACGAATATGCCCATTTGTTTTATAAATTCAAAATTATTGAAACTAACAGAATTTTGGCTCGTGTAAATGCAACCAACACCAACCGACGTTATGATGTTTCCGAAATAGAACTGAACTACGGCGGCACTGTTGAGGCAATAGACGTTGGTAACAGCTGGACGTATAGGGGTTTCGCAGAGGGGTGCGGCGCTACACAGGAAGATACGCTTGCCTGTGTTACTAATCAGACCGATACGTTAAAATTGAATATTAAATCTGCATGGTGGCGCATTAACAACGGTGTAGACGATTCAGATACTTTAAGCAGTGTATATTTTGGAGTACCTAACAGCATTTTTGATAAATACGGCCAATTGCAGCAAATAAAGGCAAATTGGTTTGAAACAAAGACGACACCCATCCCGGTATTGGAAAGTAAGGCGCATTATAACGCTATCTTGCCGTATGTCGGGAAGAATGTTCCCAGATCGGATATACATTGGGATTATCCTCAACAACATGATTGGGCTGATTATTCAAAATACATGTCCGATTGTATAAAACGCGGATCATTCACTGAGTTACCATATTATTTTCTTGTTTCTACGGAAAATATGAAAATGGCATTTAATAGCGGTATTCAGGATCCGTGGCAGCCTAATGTTACCGCTTATCCATTAGATAAAACGCTGCCTTGGCTGTTTTATTCCACAAATAAGAAAGTATCGTCACGAGCACTTGTTGACTGGATGACGGACTATACAAACAATTTTGGCGGAGAATTACTTATAGATAAATACAGCGCATGCTTGTTTGAACCTTACGCAGATTCTAACAGACAGTATGGGTGGCAGGGTTCTGACGGCAAAGGAGTTGTCATAGATGCCGACGCCTTATTTGATATAGAAGGCTTTAATATGTGGGGTAGCCTTAAAAACTTTTTGAATTCGCTGTTTTATGAGTATGACGAACAGGACGTAAACAATATAGCGCCGATATACATTGTAAAAGACGAAGATGTACTAAACTCCAACAACGCCGACATTGCTCGTAAATTGTTAATTGATGAAGTTGAAGTGCCAGAATTTTTAAGTCAATACGCGTTAAATAAAGCAGCCAGCAAGCAAACTGTTTTGTTTCGCTTTGCAGTTACAAAGTATAAAGCCATTACAGCGCGTGTGGAAAATCGAAGCAGGGAAGACGACAGATCGGCAATGTTGTTAGCACAGCAAACGGTGTTTTTGGATTTTGATGTAATTTGGTTAAAATTTGTTGCCGAGGGGAAAGAAACGGTTGTACCTACGGTTGCCGCACCGATTGATGTTGTTGGCGGAATCACTCCGCCGGCAGCATACAAAGTGAAATGGTGGTTGATAGTAGCAATAATAGTTGTTGTAGTGCTTTTGCTTTGTATAATCTTTCCGCCGTTCGGACGTGGAGTGTTGGCAATACTCAAAGGACTTTGGTGGGTAGTGACGTCTCCGTTCCGTCTGATCGCTTGGATAATTAAGAAGTGCCGCAAAACACCGCAGACCGACAGTGGAAGTACCCAAAACACAAGCAAAAAGAAACGCAAGAAAAAGTAGTGCAGGTAGAATATGGAATACATAGTTGTATGTGTTGCGTTGTTCTTTATTGTTTTACTGTGTTTGCCGAGCAAAGCCAAAGGTAAAAAGCCCACCTCTAAAAAAGGTGGACGAAAACCAAAAGAAGTCGGCAAAATTTATAAAACGACGGACGGTGCATTGAGAGGTAAACCATTATTGGATACTAAAAAACGCGCGGTTGTTGTTACTCAACGTCGCCGCAAAGACGGTGCGCTTGGCGTAAATAAGATTCACAAACTCGAAGGTAGAAACCCCCAAGACAAAGTATATATACAAGACCTTGTATTGAGTCCTAAAGACCACCCTTCTTTAACAAAAGAATCAATAGTGGAAAAACGAACACTGTGGGGCAAAAACAAAAACTCAACGCCCATATACAAAGGGGACTTGACTCCAACCGCTGACAAACTAACGCGCAAGGAATATAAGAAAGTAAGAAAAGGTTTGGGTGGACAAACCAAGAAGAACAAAAAAACATACAAGAGAACGCTTCGTAACTGGCAAAACGGTTTTAAGAACAAAAAGAAAAAATAAAAAAACCGAGCCTACACGAGACTCGGGTTGGCACACTCCGGAAGATGTGCCCGCCTAAATAGCAATATTATTATACGCAATTTTTTAGAGAAAGTCAACACGTTTTTGAAAAAAATTGCGCACAGGTGGATTTATGAAAGTTTTCAAGCGAATATTGGGCATTTTACTAATTTTGCTGATTGGCGGAATCGTACTTCAAGCCGTCGGCTACATAGACAGTCCGCTGTTCCGTTGGTTTACGGATATAAAGTTGTTCAAATAGGGAGACGACGAAATGTGGAAATGGATATTATTGCTTATAGTTTGTGTGATGGGACTTTCACTGCTTATAGGCGGCGGCTTCAACTGGGCGTTTCTCAAGGTATTGGGTATGTTTTTGGCAGGCTTTGTGGTTTTGATTTGCGTTAAAAAATTGTACGACTGTTGGAGAAAGTGAAATGTTGCGACGTATAAAAAGATATTTGGCGGTAAGTTACCTGTACTATTCTATACCGTTTCTTATATGTGTTGTGTACATAGCCTGCGTATTGACTTACAGTACATTGCAGCTGCTAATAAATAGTATTTACGCCAACTTTTTTAACTTGCTAATAGTGGCATGTGCGGTTATAGCGATACCGAATTTTGCGCGGCTTATATATTACTCCAAACGCACGTTAGATTTACCTGAAGATATATCCGTTTCAGCGGCAACTACCGAGGATTTCGGCGGAGCCGGCGAGGGCAAAACGTCCAGCGCAGTGTTAAAAGGTGTGTTTGAGGCGGAGAAATTGCAGCACGAAACGGAAATGACATATAACTATATGTGCTCAAATTACAAGCGTTGGAAAAAGAAAAGCTCGTGGAAGTTGAAAAATTTTAATCGAATCGAGCAGTCGGTTAAGTTTTGGCGTGAGCACCCCGAATTGATACCGTATTTGGCAAGCACCGTTGAAATAAAATTGCCCAACGGTCAGAAAAGTTTGCTTGTAACACGCGAGCACGTGGAACAGTTGAAATGGTTGCCGATTTGTTTTTTTGTGGCAGATGAAGCCGGATTGCTTGCTCCGCAGGACGAATACAAGGATCGTTCCGAAGCTGTGGTGCTGTTTTTCCGTTTTGTCCGGCATTTCGGTTTCCGCGGAATACTGTGCGAGCAAAAGAAAGACGGCATACTTATAAACGTGCGTAGCGTACTTGGCGGAACGTCGCTTTGCTTGGGACAGCGTAATGCATTGCTGCCTTATTTCCTAATAGACGTAATTGCCTTTTTGAAGAGGATATTGCCAAAAGTAAAGAACAGTCCGAGGTTGGGGCATGTTATTGAGAAATTACAAAATTTCAGCAGTTGTATCGGCTTTCGTATATGGGACAAGTTGTATTTTAAGACAATGGAATTTGTTCAATACAAGCCGCCGGAACAAATTAGCTTTGTATGTACAAACAAAATGCCGTGTAGTTATGACGATACGGCATTTAGCGAATTGTATTTAGCAAAGGACAAGCCGAGCGAAGTTGTGTTAATAGGCGAAGAAGGTATTACTCTGGACAGTGAATATGGGCAACTTCTTACCAAGCGTATTCGGGAGCAAGACGAGCAGCGTAAGGCTGCCGAATTGGATAGAGAAACAGATTTGATTAAATCGCAAATTAAGAATGTTAAGGCAAAAAAGGAAATGGAACAACTCAACGCCGACAAAGAATAATATTTTTTTGTTCCACTGGTGGGACAAAAAATATTATTTTGGCGGCGGTTGGGGTTTCGTTTGCTTTTGACATAGCAATTTGCGATTTAACAAACCTTGTTTCCAATTCGGCAAAATTGCGATGTGGGAAGTTGCGCATAGAAACTGTGCATGGATAGCAAACGTAAGAAACGAAATAGAAGGGGTACGGGGGCTACGCCCCGTCGAAAATAAATAGTACCAAAAACAGGAGTGTGAGTACTACGAAAAGAGAGTTTGAACAAATAAAGATAAACGTTCCGCGTAACGAAAAGGAAGTTATTGCATACTGCCGTAGGCTTTCCGGCGCGCGGCTGCTGTCTAAAACGTTTATAAGACTTATGAAGGCAGACAGCAAAAACCGCAAGGACAGTTAGTGACGAAATAAAGGAGGTAAATTATGTTTTTTCAAAGCAGCATATTAGACGAACTGATTGTAGACAACTTTGCGGGCGGCGGTGGAGCAAGCACGGGCATCGAATTGGCAGTGGGACGTCCCGTAGACATAGCTATAAACCACGACCCCGACGCTATCGCCATGCACAAGGTCAATCACCCGTTTACGAAGCATTACCAAGAAAGCGTGTGGGATATTGATCCTCGCAAGATTACGGAAGGCAGACCCGTGGGAATAGCGTGGTTCAGCCCTGACTGTAAGCATTTCAGTAAAGCGAAAGGCGGCAAGCCGGTGGACAAGCGTATCCGCGGTCTAGCGTGGATAGCGTTGCGTTGGGCGGGAACGGTAAGACCGAGGATAATCTTGTTGGAGAACGTCGAGGAGTTCATGACGTGGGGACCGGTAAGACGCGGTAAGCCCGTAAAAAGCAAACAGGGTCAGACGTTCCGCAAGTTTGTTAGCCAACTCGAAGCGTTGGGCTACAAGGTAGAGTATAAAGTGTTAAAGGCTTGTGACTACGGCGCGCCAACAATACGCAAGCGCTTTTATCTGATCGCGCGCTGCGACGGCTTGCCTATCGTGTGGCCGAAGCCTACGCACGGAGAAGGAAGGAAGCCGTATAGAACGGCGGCGGAGTGTATAGACTGGTCAATACCTTGTCCGTCAATATTCGGGCGCAAGAAGGAACTGGCGGTCAATACGCAGCGACGTATTGCAAGGGGCTTGGATAAGTTCGTAATTAAAAACCCGAAGCCGTTTATTATACAAATGAACTTCGAGAACCCTTCGCAAGACGTAGATAAGCCGATGTCTACGCAGACAACCGTGAATCACCATATTTTAGTAACTCCGTCACTGGTGCAGTACCACACGGAAACAAACAACAAGGAAATGCGCGGGCAGGACGTCCAAGAGCCTATACGCACGATTGACGGAAGTCCTCGCTACGGCTTAACTGCTGCATATCTATCCAAGTATTTCGGCGGTGAAAAGCAAGCAGGCGCCGACCTGCAAAAGCCTACGCCAACGGTTACAGGGATAGACCATAACGCATTGACCGTGTGCTATTTATCTAGTAGGCACGGCGATGGTGCAGACGGTAGAGGAAAGAATGTTGATGAACCCACTCCGACAATTACGGCAGATTGCCACGAAAGCCTTGTTGAAAGCCATTTATGTGTATTCCAAAACAACATGGACTGCAAGGACTTGGATGAGCCAATGCCAACGCTTACACAAGCGTTGAAGTTCGGGCAAGTCAACACATATTTGTGCAAAATAGACACGGTTCAGAGTTTGGGTAACTGGGATAAGGTTAGACGGCTTCTAAACGATTACGCAGGCTATTCGATTGCCGATGACGAAATACTTATACTCGAAATAGACGGAGTGCAGTATTTCATTTACGACGTCGGAATGCGTATGCTCAAAGCGTCGGAACTGAAACTTGCGCAAGGGTTCCCGACAGATTATTGTATAGACATCGAAAGCAAGATAGGCAAACCGTACAGCGAGGCGAAGCAGATAGCGCGTTTGGGAAACGCCGTATGTCCGCCGATTGCCACGGCGCTTGTCAAGGCAAACTACATAGACGTTGTGGCAAAACCGCTTGTAACAATGGCGGCATTTAATAAACATTTGCAAAAACGCATGATAAGGAAAGGACTATGAAAAGCATATTAGACGTTGCTTGCGGCGGCAAGATGTTCTATTTCGATAAAAACGACACACGCGTACTTTTTTGCGATAAACGCCGAATGCAAACGACATTATGCGACGGCCGGCCGTTTGAAATTAAACCGGACGTGGTGGTCGACTTCACAGCCTTGCCGTTTGCGGATAATACATTCAAACTTGTAGTGTTTGACCCTCCGCACTTATTACACAACGAAACATCTCCTATAACAGGCTACCAACAAATAAAATACGGCGCATTGCAGGGCGATTGGAAAGAAATGCTTACGAAGGGATTTGCGGAATGCTTCCGTGTACTTGAAGCGAATGGCGTTTTAATCTTTAAGTGGAACGAAACGGATGTTCCCGTGAGCGAGATACTCAGACTGACAAACGAAAAACCAATATTCGGGCATAAGTCGGGTAAACGAAGTAATACGCATTGGATTTGTTTTATGAAAGGAAATAATGAAACTGGGACAATTTGAAACGAATCGAATATACAACGTTGATGCATACGAAGCAATAAAGCAGCTGCCGGATAATTGCATTGACTTAATTATTACCGATCCGCCGTATGAGCAAGACGTCGGACACGATTCAGGCGCTTTCGGCATTGAAAAGAAATTGAGTTACAAGCAGATAATGGATATTTCCGGCGGCTTCGATTATGCGATTCTCGACGACTTTGTCCGTATTCTCAAGCAAATCAATTTGTATATTTGGTGCAGCAAGCGGCAAATACCAATGCTTTTGGACTATTTTGTTACGCAGCGGAAATGCCATTACGACCTTATTACATGGCACAAGTCCAATGCTATTCCTGCAACAAATAATTGCTATATGCCGGACACGGAATTTTGCTTATTTTTCCGAGAACGCGGTGTGCGGCTTTACGGACATTTGAAACAAAACGCAAATACTACGTTACGCCAACAAACGCGTTGGACAAGCAACGGTTTGGACACCCAACCATCAAGCCGTTGGAGATAATACAAAACTTTGTACTTAATAGCAGCGTGGGGGGGGGTATCATATTAGATCCTTTCGCCGGCAGCGGCACAACCGGCGTTGCTGCCAAAAATAATGACAGGCAATACTTAATGTTTGAAAAGGACAAAATACGCTACCTGCAGGCGGAAAACCGCCTAAACAACATACAAATCGACGGTCAAATGACGTTATTTACGATGTAATTCAAAAAAGTGCCGTTTTTGCAAAAAATAGGCATTTTAAGCCGAAAAAGTATTGTCAAAGGAAAACACCTTGCCTATGTTCAAAATGTCGATTGTGGACGACAAAATTTCAATATTTACCTACCAAAAAAGGGAGTTTTTACGAAATGAGCGCGAAATCTGAAAAATGGAAGAAGGAAAATGCATTTTATTTATCTAACAAAGGTAGAATTGCGTTAAACAAGAAGTGCATGCGTTGTCAGAACGATTGTAAGCAATCACGTAAGGCATTGCTTATTGCGTGTCCAATATTTACAAAAAAGGAATAGAGCGCCCACAAAGCGCCCTACAACTTAATATATGCAGTTTTATCCACGACGTAGCACGTCTGCATTAAAATATAAAACGTGTCGGCTAATGGCAAGTCCGCCGGGAGAGCGTGGCGACAAACAGGACTTCAACAGCGCAGGTGCAGCGCTATAAAAAAGGTATTTGGTCGGTTGCTTGTGTGGGTGCCGTCCGAAGTTCCCGGCAAGCAAGGGGTAACAATTCGGACAGCCAATGAAAGCGACGGGGTTCCCTTCGGGGTACACGTTATTTTTTTCATTGTCCCAAATTACTGGGACAACTCTGCTCCGAGGAAGCCCACAGGGTACGCATACACGCTGTGAAAAGTCAATAGTTTTTCGCAAAAAGGTCCCGTCCAAACTAAAAAATTGTATTGGGGGTAGCAGACGCTGTGCGTGTGGTAATGTGGTAAAGCCGCTCTGATGTTTATTTAGTATAAGCCGGTTGGCTTTTCCATCATTTCCACACAAGGCAAGTGGTAAAGCTTGTCCTTGGCTTTTCCACTTGTCCACAGCGCAAAAGTCTGACTACGTAACCGCATGCGGAAAGGGGCGTGGGGGAAAACCATTCGCCGCTGCTGTGCAGCGAAAAAGGCTCACCGTTCCCGGCAAGCCTTGAAAAAAACAGTTTTTTTGACCTTTGAGTGTTGGGGTAATTTTGGGGTAAAAATTTGCAAACACAATATTTTGCGTCAAATTACGCCATAAATACACAATATACTGTGGTTTTTCAGTGACAGAATAAGGGTTCGAGTCCTACTGTGCCTACCATAAACAGTCTCAAACGCGCTTCGTTTGAGACTGTTCTCTTATATTCGCCTGACGGAGAGTAAAATTGTTTATTTTTTTGAATATGTGCGGCACTTTTTTCGTCGCATTTTTTTATTGTATTTTTGTCGCAAGTTTGAAAAAAGCAATAGTGTGCTAGGATTGTTTTTGTAAAGGTATTTTATTTCAAAGACTCATATTTTTGTAAAATTTTGTCGTTAAGGTCAAGTTATCCACAATTTTTCAAAAGTCGAAAATTTTCCAAAAATTTTCGCGTGGACGCCCCAAAGGGACGTCCACGCAATGCCTTTACCCATCCTCACCCAACCATAGATAAGTAAGTGAAAAAGGCGTTGGTGAGAGGATC
>JAMPEJ010000001.1:0-291439 GCA_023665205.1 Corallococcus sp. | reverse complement strand
ACTGCCGCTCGTCAATCTGCGTTGAACATCTTGGCGGAAATGCGCAGCGTGAATGATGGGGGGGGGAGAGAAAGGAGGAAAGAAACAACAGAAAGCGAATATTAGGGTAAATAGGCAGAAAAAGACTTTGTATTGTTGATTTTATTTTGTACTTTTCCAAATAAAGCTAGAGTATATTATTTAGTATAATTTCGGTTAAGATTTCGTTTATTTGTAAGAAATTTTTATTGTCGGTAAAGCGATATTTTATTATAAAAACTATTGCAATTGTTCGCAGTTAATTATATAATATACGCAAATAATATTGAGCCGCATCCTGCCCTGTTCGATAGGTTTTACATTTTGCGTCAACTACGTTTTCTAAAAAGGAAATCGGGTTCGATTGGCTATGTCAGGTCACGAAGGCTTCCGTGTGGAGTCAGAAAACGTTTTTAGTTTCGGTGAAAGACTGCTGCCAATTGATAGATTTCCACCCTGTTATTCAGGTTGAACCCTTCGTAAAATCCGGCTGCGGCGGGATTTTTTTTGTACTTATGAAGAAACGGATTATATTGATATTGTTATTGACGTTATGTTTTGTGTTTAGCGGATGTGCGCAGAAGATGTCTCCGTTCAAAGAACACGAAGCGGATGCGAAAATGCCGCGCAAATTCAAAGTTTACGTGTGCGGCGCGGTAGAGCGCGAAGGATTTGTGGAAGTAGAAGAAGGCGCCGACTACGATGCTGTCATTGCTTTGGCAGGAATTATTCCTCAAACGGTATATCCTACGAATCCGAGATTACTTGTAAAAGAAGACGGCGAAGTATTGACTTTGCAATACTATGACGGCAGTTCATATCGCGATTGCGTCAATCTAAACGGCGGTTATATTCAATATCGTCTTAAAGTTGACGGAATTGATATCGATATTATAAACAGAATTGCAGATTATTACGATACGCACGGCAAAATTACAGATAGAAATCTGTTGAAAGATATTTTAGGCGAAGATTATCAAGACAATTATTACAAATTTTTTGTGAACGTACAGGATTATGAGAAAGTTAGTTAATCTGCGTTTTTCATTGTTGTGCGTTTTGGGTTTGATCGTAGGTATAGTTTCTTTTCACGAATTATTGTTTGGTAATTTTTGGCCGCTTGTCGTATGCTGCTCCGTCGTGACGGTCGGCGGCATTGTTTTTGCTTTTCTTAAACGCAAAATATGGATATCATGCCTTGTGATTTTGGTTTTCATTTGCGCAGGCTTTTTCAATTTTATGTTTAGATACAATGCCAGAAATCAGGATAGCAACGAATGCCGCACCGGTGTTTTGAGCGGAAGAGTTAGCGATATCGAACGCAACGGCGACGTATCCAACGTGTTGTATTTAGATAATTGCGTTTTTGAAAACGGCAACGTCAAAGGCGTCGTTAAAGTTTACGTTTATAGCGGCGGTAAGTATTGCACGGGTGATTCGGTTACGATACACGGTACGTTACGCAACGCTTATTCTATCAAAAACGTGGTCGATACCTCGGACATTCGTCGTAATATTTATTACGAGTTCACGGATACTACTCCTATAAACATCGAAAGCGGTGCGCTTAATCTGGGCGAAAAAATTCGACTGTATATCTACAACGTAACTATGCAATTTATGCCGCAGAACGGAGACGTTGCTTATGCGTTGATTACCGGTGATCGCAATGCGTTGGACGAAACCAAAACCGAAGCGTTTCAATCTGCAGGAATTATTCACTTATTAGTTGTAAGCGGCTTGCACGTCAATTTTATTGTGTTTCTTTTCGGATTTTTATTGGAAAAACTGAAAGTGAAAGCTTACATACAATTGCCGGTTTTGCTAGTGCCGTTGCTGTTTTACGCATACGTTTGCAGTTACACTCCGTCAGTTTTGAGAGCGATAATTATGACGGTCTGTTTATATACGTCGCGTATAGTGCACGGCAAATACGATCTTTTGTCGTCGCTGTTTTGGGCGATGACCGTTATCTTGACATTTCAACCTGCATATGTGTTCGATATAGGTTTTCAATTGTCCGCGATGTCGGTATTCGGCATTGCAACGGTATATTTAAGAATCAACCGCGCTCTTATGAACAGAAAAATCAATCGCTTCGTGCGTAAATTTATTTCCACCGTTTCGTTATCTTTTTCCTGTGTCGTGGCAACTTTGTTTTTCAATGCGTACTATTTTTCGTCGGTGGCTTTGTTGGGTATAATTGTAAACGTTTTTGCAATTCCCATGACGTTTCTTTCCTTTGTTCTTACCGTCGTCGGCTTGATTCCGTGGGTATTTCATTACAGCGCATGGCTGGCGGACAAAATTATTTTTGCAGTGACGTTTGTGGCAAAGGGCGTTTCGGGTTTGAACGCGTCGCTGCCTGTCGAAGCCATTGCCGCGGCAATGATAATATCTCCCCTATTTTTGTTCATCGTGGGCGGCTACGTCAATTTACCCAAAATTCCGTATCGGGTATCAGTCGCCGTCTGTATAGTTTCGTTGGCGATATGTGTTATAACGCCGTTGATACCTAAAAATTGCGATAACTGCGTAAAAGTGTTTTTCGGTTACGGTGATACTATTGTGGTTACTACTTCTGTTGAAGGTGAGACCGTTTTAGTGGGAGAATTTGACGACGACTATACTTTGCAAAAAGCGTTGGATTATCTTTCCGACAAAAAGATAAAATCGGCAAAAGTATTTTGCGTCAAATTTAACGATTTCAAAGAAGACTTATTTGTAAAAATGACGGAAGATGTAAGCGTAGCCGCAATATATAAGTTGGACTTCAGCGGTAACAATCCGATTGAAAATTTAGTCGGAGACAAGATACCGATAATACAGGCATATCCGAACGCCGTTCATGGTAAAAACATTACCGTACAGCCTGTATATGACGGCGGACTTGTCGGAGTAGTTGTCAAAGTAGACAAAATAAGCGTTGCGTTGATTACGGAAAACGGTGTCAAAGCCGCACATTTTGCAGATTTGCGTCAAGACGTCAACTACTACATAGTCAACGATCAATTGGAAACGTTTTCCGACAAAAATTTTGTAACGCTCAGTTTGTATCAAAATGATATATCCGGCAACTTTGGCGCAAATAAGTACGGAAACTTTACAATAACGGAAAAAGATGATACAATACGGTTGAACTTTCGGAGAAACTAATTGTGATCGCTTTTTTGAATTTGAAAGAAAATTTGAATACCAACCGTTATTCCGCTTTGTGTTTGTGCGGAGGCGACCGTTGGCTGCAAAGACGGTCGTTAGAGTACGTTTGTCAAGCATATGGTGTGATTGACGACGGTTTCGGCGTGGATCGTTTGGAAAACGCGTCATACGCGGATATCGAAATGGCGTGCCTTACTCCCAGTATGTTCAGCGAGAAAAAATTAGTGGTGGTGGAAAATTTTGTTTTTCCGCAAGGTAAGCAGGGCGCGGATACTGTTTCTTCTTTGTCGAATTTGGTGTCACGGTGCGATGGGTCCTATTGTTTGGTATTTGAAAGCGAACAATCGGCAGGTTTTGAAAAAATTTCCGGATTGGAGTTTGTCAATTGCGACAAGTTGGACAGTCTTTCCGTAGTAAAATGGATCATTGCATTCGGCAAACGTCAAGGCACGGAGATTTCCAACGCTTGCGCAAAAAAAATATCCGACTACTGTTTGCAAGATATGTCCAGAGTTGCAAGCGAAACTCAAAAACTTTTGGATTACGGCGAAGTGACGTTGGACAGTGTGGAATTGTTGGTACACAAGGATACGGAATACGTGCTTTTCGATTTGTCAAAACACATATCGAACAAAAATGCGTCCGCAGCAATCGATTTGTATAAAGGTTTGATCGCTTCCGGCGAGGATGCGCGAGCGTTGTTTGGCTTGTTGTATAATTTTTACAGGCGAGTGTACTATGTCAAAACAACTTCTGCGCCAAGCGACAGATTGGCTTTGCTATTGTCTGTAAAACCGTACGCCGTTCAATATGCAAGCGATATTGCCGGCAGATACAAACCTATGCAGTTGAAAAAAATTCTGAATTTTTTTGACGCCGCCGACGTAAAGCTTAAATCATTTTTAGACGAGACGGAAACTATGGTTACGTTGATAATGCAGATAGTATCGCTGTGAGGCAATAAATGATAGAAAAATTGAGGCATAATTTTAATTTGACAAACGTTTTGTCACGAATATTTTTCGTGCTGTCGTTTGTGTTTGCCAATTGGCAACGGTATTTGTCGGCAACCGTTTTGGTTTTAGGGCGTTCCAGCTTATGGCTGGGATTGGCCGCCGCTTTTTTAGTGGGCGTAATTTTTTCTTTTATATTGCCACTTTTGATAAACTTGGTGTTAAATTGGGCTAAGTTATTTTCTGTGCCTCGTGCAGAATACGGCTTGTTCGGCGTCCTTTTTGCTACGTTGGGAATGTTTATCTGCGGATTGCTTAATTTGGTAAATTTGTTTACGCCATTATTTGCGGTGTGGGGATCCGTCATATTTCCGTTTATCGCTCTTACGATATCGCTTCTGTGTTTTTATAAAGTTACGTCTAGATTGTATTTTAACGACGTAACGCGCGTTTACTATTTCAAACTGTGTCTCATAGTTTATGCCGTGGCAGTAGTGTTGGTAGGTGTGCTATGAAAAAGACATTGTTTGCAGTAGGCATTGCGGTTTTGTTGGCATTGACGTTGTTTTTGGTGGCTGTCGTTCCTGCGGTTGCTTTTGCAACTGACGGTGGCGAAGAATATAAAAATACGGAAACTTACAAATTCTTGGCTGATTTTGTAAAAGATTGTCCCATCCGTTCAGAAGAAGAGGAAACCGGTTCTGAACTTAAAGCGGCGAAATACTTAAAGGAAAAATTTGAAGAATTGGCTAACGAAACCGCTGTCGGTGTTGATAACTTTATTTGTTATTTAACGGATTTCAAAGTCAATGACAAAACGAGGCATAACGTCGTTGCAAAGTTGCTTGCACCGGAGGCTGATAAACAAATAGTAATAGGCGCTCACTACGACAGCAACGGCGGCGAGGGTGCAAACGACAACGCAAGCGGAGTTACGGCATTGTATTTGGTAATGAAAAACTTGTTGACCGAACGCGAAAATTTACCGGTCAACGTAGTGTTTGTCGCTTTCGGAGCCGAGGAACTGGGTATGTGCGGATCGGAGAATTACGTTTCTCAAATGTCAGATGATGAAAAGGAACGCACTTTGGCGATGGTTAATTTTGACGTGATAGCTAACGGCGATAACTTGTACGTATTTTGCGAAAACAAACACACTTCGCTTGCCGATTTCGTTTTGTCAAATTCTAAAGGCAAAGTTAAAATATACGAAAAACCCTATGCCGTAGGCACGCATCTTATAGATATTAACGGTTTTGGATACTACGAAACTATCCAAAATACCGACTTTACTCCGTTCCGGTTGGCAGGTATACCTACCGTTGCGTATTTTTCCGGAGCGTATCGTTTGTGGGATTACGTAGAAAGTAGGGACGACTCTAAAAATACTATGAATACCGATAACGATACGCTTGCAAATTTGGAAAAGAACGGATCGTTGTTTGTAGAAAGGATTCAAAGCGTCGTAACCTCAGTGACTACCACCGTGTTTGCCGACGGTTTTATGGAAGTTGCGCTTAGCGCACGCGACGAATTGGTAAATAATAACGTTTGGTTTAACATTTGGTGGCCAAGGCTTGCCGTCTTTGCCGCCGCGGCAATTTTAGCAATAGCGGCCGTGTTCTATTTACGCAAACTGCAAAAGAACGCAATATTGGGTACGGCGGAAATTAAAAATACTACGGTATTTTCTTCTCCCGACTCGGAAGATATTTTTACTTTCGAGGGGGATAGTAAATCCTCAAAAAGCAAAAAAAGCGACGACGTCGACGATATATTTTCCTTCAAAAAGTAGCGTCGTTTCAAATTTATTTATATCAGGTTGAAATGAAAAAACGCAAGATACTGACAATTCCGATGTTTATCACCATATACGTATGTCTTATAGGCATATGTGTTTTGTTGGACCAACTGACAAAATTTTGGATTTTCGAAGGTCTGCTTTCGGACGGCAAATCCGTCAAAGTGTTGGGGGACTTTTTGATTTTTACTCCTGTAAGAAACGAGGGTGCGGCTTTCGGATTGGGACAGCAAGACGGTGCAAATATCATATTTTTTGTCATAACAATTGTAGGCACTCCGTTGTTCGCCTATCTTTTGTGGCGTAGCCGAAAGCGCAGCGTGTGCGGTCAGGTCGGTTTTGCTTTCATTGTGGGAGGCACGATAGGAAACGCTATCGACCGTGCATACTTCGAGGCAACGGCTCAATTTTTCAGCGGTAAAGTCAGGGATTTTATCAAGTTTTCTTTCTTTCCGCCGGTGTTTAACGTGGCGGATAGTTTCTTGACGATAGGCGTTGTTCTGGCTATTCTGGCAATCGTTTTTTTGGATAGCGACAGTTTGCTTGCAACTATCAAAAAGGAGCGCAAAGACAAAGCGACGGCTTCAAACGATGCAGTATCGAACGTGGACCAAAATAAAGAAAGCGATAGCGCCGGTTTGGCGTCGGCAGAGACACTAAATAACACGGACTTAAAAAACGCTGACGACGTTGCTGACGGAACGGAGAACCGCGATGAAAACGGTTGAACTTACGGCAGATACCTATTGCCGAAGGTTAGACGTTTTTTTGTCGGATAACGCGGGGCTGACGCGCAGTCGTGCTCAAAAATTGATTGAGCAAGGATGCGTTTTGATGGACGGAAAGGTAGCTATGAAAGTCTCGTCTGACGTTAAGGAAAATTGCGCTGTAACGGTCAACTTGCCGGACGAAATTCCGTTGGACGTGTTGCCGCAGGATATTCCTTTGGATATTGTATACCAAGACGGCGATCTTGCAGTCGTCAACAAACAACAGGGACTTACCGTTCATCCTGCAAACGGCGTATTCGAAGATACGCTTGTCAACGCATTGCTTTTTCACGTAAAAGATTTGTCAGGGATAAACGGAGTCTTGCGGCCGGGCATAGTTCACCGTTTGGATAAAGATACCAGCGGTTTGTTGGTGGTCGCCAAGAACGACGCCGCACACTTGGAATTACAGCGTCAAATTCAAACGAAACAGTGCCGTAGAATTTACTGGGCGTTGTTGGAAGGCGTGATAAAGCAGGATGACGGCGTTGTGGATCGGCCTGTCGGACGGAGCAAGTCCGATCGTAAAAAGATGGACGTCGTAGCAGACGGACGCAGTGCTCAAACTTTTTTCAAAGTGCTGCGCCGTTACAAGAACTATTCTTTAGTGCAGTTTGAACTGAAAACCGGACGTACCCATCAGATCAGAGTACATGCAAAGTTTTTGGGGCATCCGGTAGTTGGAGATAAAACCTACGGTTACAAAAACTGTAAGTGGAATTTGGCCGGACAATTGCTGCATGCGCAGACGCTTATTTTCACTCATCCGACGACGGGAAAGGAAATGGCGTTTTCCGCTCCGTTACCCGATTATTTTCAAAAGGTATTAGATATACTGGACAAAACAAATTGAGGCAATATGAAACATCTTCTTTCTTTGACAAATTTGAATAAGCAAGACATTGCGCAAATATTGGAAGTCGCCACACAAATGCGCAGAGTCGTAATGACGTCGTACAAAAAAGGTCCGCAGCTTATTGGAAACGTAGTGGCTGGGCTATGGCAAAAACCGTGCTTATCCAGTACGGCTTTTACGCTTGCAACCGGTTATCTTTCCGGCACGGCGTGTCCGTTGTTTAACGTTGACGACGTAATGAGTCAATGCAAATCGTTGGACAGTATGGGTGTCAATACGGTGGTTGTCGCTTGCGAAAACGACAATTTGGTAAAGAATTTTGCCAACGTGTCGCGTTGTAACGTTATCAACGGCGGTTCCGGTCAATACGATCCTATCGGCGTTTTGGCGGATCTTATGACACTCAACTTAAAACTCGACGGTTTGCAAAATTTGTCCGTTTTAGTGGTCGGAAACCGCGACAACAACAAGATGATAGAACTTAACCACGCTTTACAGTTGTTCGGCTCCGGCTTGGTGTGGTATTTACCTGTCGACGACTTTGTAACTCCTCGTCGAGGTATCGTATTGGATAAGCCGGAGGCAGGGTATTCCGGTGCCGACGCGGTGATAGATATAGGTCTGTCCACGTTTTCCGATCCGGTAAAGTACTACGGCACGCAGGGAGGCATAGCCGAAAAATTGATGGACAAAACCCGTATAGAAGCGCCGCTTTTAGGCGCGCGCAACGTGGTGGATAACGTTGGAATAAAAGAGTACGCGTACAATGCCGTTTCTACGCAGGAAAGCTGCTACGTTTCAGTCGCTATGGCCGTATTGTACTTGATGACAAAAAACTGATATTTAAGACGCATGACGGCTTAAAAATACTAGGTGAACGTATGAAAAGAGTGATTGGCTTCGATCCTGGACTAGCTATTGTCGGATACGGCGTGATGGATTACGACGATTTTAACAACAAACGGGTCGTCGATTACGGAGTGATAACAACGCCTAAGGACGAAAGTTTTCCTGTAAGGCTTGCGTTGATATACAAAGGCGCGCAAGAACTTATCGAAAAATATAAGCCTGACGAAATTGCCGCAGAAGAGTTGTTTTTTAATACTAACATAACTACCGGCATCAACGTGGCTCACGCGCGCGGCGTATTGTTGCTTGCTGCAGTGCATCATTGCGGGCGTTTGTACGAATATACTCCTTTGCAAATAAAACAAGCCATGACCGGCTACGGGCGAGCGGACAAAAAACAAATACAGGAAATGGTGCGCGTATTTTTGGGTTTGGCGCAAAAACCGAAACCCGACGATGCGGCAGACGCTCTTGCCGTTGCGCTTACGCATATTCAAACGGGCGGAATGACGGATAAATTCTTTATTAAGTAGGTGAAATTATGTACAACTATTTTAACGGAGAAATTGCAGAAGTCGGTAACGGATTTGCGGTTATGGACGTCGGCGGAATAGGTTACGAATTGGCCGTATCCGATTACACTGCGGCAGAGTGTACGATCGGACATAAGCGGAAACTGTACGCATATCTGCAGGTAAAAGAAGACGGAATGGCGCTTTTCGGATTTTCTTCTTTGGAAGAGAAAAATATGTTTTTACTCCTGATTTCCGTTTCCGGAGTAGGACCTAAAATGGCCTTGTCTGTATTGTCCGGAATGGATTGCAATTCATTGGCGCTAGCTATACTAAACGGCGATACCCAACAGCTTACCAAAATCAAGGGACTCGGCAAAAAAACTTCGGAGCGTTTAGTGTTGGAATTGCGAGAAAAGGTGGTTGTGGATGCCGCCGCAATGGATTTGCCGACTATTTCCAACCCTGCGGTGAAAACAAACAAAGATATGCAAGACGCCGTTGCCATTTTGTGTTCTTTAGGCAAAAACCAGGCCGATGCGGAAAAGTTGGTGGAAGCCGCCTCTCAACTCGGCGCTACGTCGGCAACGGAATTGGTAAATATGGCGTTCAGAATCGGGTGACAACATGCTTTTGGGGCATGGTTAATCGGATATTTTTATATGCGCATATGCTCTAATGCTTATCAATAAGTAAGCTTACGGTAATTTTTGGCGTAAACCACAAATAGGAAAAACGAAATGGAACAACAGCAATTTTTTACAAGCACGCTAACGGAAAAGGAGAAGGACACGGAAAATATATTGCGTCCCAAATCCTTTGTCGATTACGTCGGACAAGACAAAGTAAAGGAAAATCTTTCCGTATACATCAAAGCGGCTCTTTCGCGCGGAGATAACTTGGATCACGTCTTGCTGTACGGTCCTCCCGGATTGGGAAAAACGACGCTAGCTCATATTATTGCCAATGAAATGGGCGTACCGATAACTGTAACGAGCGGTTCTGCTATACCCGGCAAATTCGATTTGTCGGCAATTTTGTCCAAACTTAAACCTAACGAGGTTTTGTTCATAGATGAAATTCACCGTCTCAACAGCAGTTTAGAGGAAATTCTGTACCCCGCTATGGAGGACTACCGTTTGGACTTTGTAACAGGCAAGGGGCCAAGCGCTACGAGCGTCAATATCAAATTGGAAAAGTTTACATTGATCGGCGCAACTACCAAAGCGGGAAATCTTGCATCTCCTTTGCGAGATAGATTCGGCATGCAAATGCGTTTAGTGTTGTACACGCCCGAACAGTTAAAAGATATAGTTGTCAAGTCCGCCGCCAGACTCGGTTCGCAGATAGACGAAGAAGCGGCATACGAAATTGCCCGTCGAAGCCGCGGTACGCCGCGAGTTGCCAACAGGCTTTTGCGTAGGGTCAGGGATTTCGCCGAAGTGTTGGGCAACGGTACTGTTTCCAAAGAAGTATGTCTTCACGCCATGAACGTGATGGAAGTGGACGAACTTGGTTTAGACTCGGTGGATAAAAATTTACTTACTACTATTATAGATAAATTTGCCGGAGGTCCGGTTGGGCTGGAAACTATTGCTTCGGCTACCGGCGAGGATCGCGCGACTATCGAAGACGTTTACGAACCGTATCTCATCCAATTAGGATTTATATCGCGTACTCCTCGAGGACGCGTTTGTATGCCGCTTGCATACAAACATTTAGGTAAGCCTCTTTCTAAGGAAAGAATGGAAATGCTGTCGGTGTATGCCGACGATTCGACAGAAAATGAAGACAAGTGATTTTTTTTACAATTTACCGGAAGAACTGATTGCGCAAACTCCTGTCGAACCTAGGGACAGTGCGCGTTTGTTTGTGTACGACCGCGCGGCCAAACGCGTAGAGCACAAGCATTTTTGCGACATAGTCGACTATTTGCAAAAAGGCGACGTTTTGGTCGTCAACAATACAAAAGTTTTGCCCGCACGCATTTACGGTCACAAGGAACTTACTGGCGGAAAAATAGAATTTTTGTTACTTAAAAGGTTGGATTTGACGCGTTGGGAAGTTATCCTAAAGCCGGGACGTATTGCCAAGGTCGGATCTGTTTTCGCGTTTTCCGACAAACTGAAAGCAAAGGTGGAAAGTATAGGCGAAGACGGAAGTCGCATTGTTGAATTTATTTACGAAGGCGTTTTCGAGGACATACTTTCCGAATTGGGCGAAATGCCTTTGCCGCCGTATATCAAAACGAAATTGAATGATAAAACCCGATATAATACTGTTTACAGCAAGGTCGACGGTTCGGCTGCCGCTCCTACTGCCGGCTTGCACTTTACTAAGGAACTTTTGCAAAAAGTCAAAGATAACGGTATAGAAATCGCGGAAGTTTTGTTGCACGTGGGTTTAGGTACGTTTCGTCCGGTAAAAGTAGATGACGTAGAGAGTCACCATATGCATTCGGAGTATTATGCAGTAAGCAAAAGCGCGGCGGATACGATAAATAAAGCCAAGGCGGAGGGGCGAAGAGTTGTCTGCGTAGGTACGACAAGCGTCAGAACGTTGGAAAGCGCAGCGGATGAAAACGGTTTATTGAAAGAATGCAGCGGCGATACAGATATTTTTATTTATCCTCCGTACAAGTTCAAAGTCGTGGATGCGTTGATCACTAATTTCCATTTGCCGGAAAGTACGCTTTTGATGTTGGTATCGGCGTTGTGTTCGCGCGAGGAAATTTTGGAACTCTATAAAACTGCGGTCAAGGAAAAATACCGTTTCTTTTCTTTCGGCGACGCGATGCTTATATTATGAAAGAATTGATAGATAACGAATTGGAAATAGGTGAATTGTCGGTTGAAGATTCGGCTGCAATTTTCCAATTGTCGCAAGACGAATTGAACGCGCGTTTTTTGCCTGACGAAGTTTTTCTCTCTTTGCAAGATGCGGAGACGGTTGTTGCTTCGTTGATTACCAACTATTCGAAGCAAGAGTATCCGTTAGTTTATTCTGTAAAACTACACGGGGTGCATATAGGACACGTCGAACTTGTCAAAATACCAGAGGGCGTGGAAATCGGATATTTTATAGGCTCGCCCTATCGCGGCAAGGGGTATGCAAATCGGGCTTGCAAAATGTTTGTCGGTTACGTAATAAGCAGGTTTGGTTTGGACAAACTTTACGGAATTTGCGCCTCAGATAATTATGCTTCAAAAAAAGTTCTCAAATATTGCGGTTTTGAATTGATCGAGTATAGGCAATCGACAAATAAAGAAGTTTACGTATTGTATAATAAAATAACGAAAAATGAAACAATTTAGTTACGAATTACAACATATAGACAAACGTACCGGAGCCCGAGCAGGAGTTTTTCATACTCCGCACGGGGATATCGAAACGCCGATTTTCATGCCTGTTGGCACGGCGGCGACGGTCAAGTCGTTGTTACCGTCTACGCTTCACGAACTCGGCACGCAAATTCTGCTTTCCAATACGTATCACTTGTATTTGCGCCCGGGAAGCAACGTGGTGCGTCAGGCCGGCGGCTTGCACGAATTTATGCATTGGGATAAACCTATTTTGACGGACAGCGGCGGATTTCAGGTTTTTTCGCTTGGGGATTTACGCAAAATTACCGACGAAGGAGTAACGTTTTCGTCGCACTTGGACGGCAGCAAGCATATCTTTACGCCGGAAAGCGTTATGCAAGTGGAACACGATTTGGGCGCAGACGTGATCATGGCGTTCGACGAATGTTCTACGTACGGATGCGATAAAACTTACGCGAAAAGCGCAATGGAGCGCACTCATAAGTGGCTTGACCGTTGCTCGAAAGCTCATATAAACGGAAAACAAATGTTGTTTCCAATAATTCAGGGCAATATGTTTGAAGATTTACGCGTGGAGTCTGCTAAGTTCGTGCGCGATTACGCCGAATGCGGAATCGCCGTGGGCGGACTGTCGGTAGGCGAGCCGAGCGAAATAATGTATCGTATGCTAGACGTCGTTCGTCCTTTATTACCGGAAAATATGCCGCATTATCTTATGGGCGTAGGAACTCCCGACTATTTGTTGGAGGGGATTGAACGCGGCATAGATATGTGCGATTGCGTATTACCCACCCGTATTGCCCGAAACGGCACGGCAATGACTTCCCGCGGAAAAGTCGTCGTTCGCAACGGCCGCTACAAGCAAGATTTTACGCCTTTGGACGACAACTGCGATTGTTACTGCTGCAAAAACTTTACAAAGGCGTATCTGCGTCATCTAGTCAATTGCAAAGAAATTTTGGCCGCGGAACTGTTGTCTATACACAATATCCGTTTCTTGCTCAGACTTGTCAAGGGTGCGCGTGAGGCAATTTTCAACGATAGCTTTGCTGATTACAAAAAAGAGTTTTACAAGAATTATTACGGAAAACCACTGTAATTACATATAAGTTAGACCGTTTGCTTAAAAATAATTGAAAGTCTAATTTTGTCTTTTCGGTTGCAATTTTGTTGGCTATACTGTATAATAAACAGGAAGTTGCAATAAATGCAACTCAATTGCTCGTGTGCGGCGCATTTTGCGCAGAGTGAAAGGAGAATATATTTATGTTAAATCTTTTGAACTTTTTTGCTGACGAAGGCGGAGGAATGCCTTCTTGGGTCATGTACGTTATTTTGGGCGTTTTGGTTGTAGGTATGGTACTGCTTATGATCATTCCTCAGAGAAAACAAAAAAAGAAAGCTGCCGAAATGATGTCAAAACTCGCCGTAGGCAGCGTTGTTACAACTATCGGCGGTATTGTCGGCGTAGTCCTTCAAATGGACGAGCAACATATTTGGATCGAAACCGGAACCGGCGACAACAAAGCGACTATGCAATTTTTGCGTCAGGCTATCCATTCCATTGCTCCCGCACCCGGCTCACCCGAAGCGATAGCGCAGGAAAAAGCCGCAGAGGAAGCAAAAAACGAAGAAGACGAAATAAAGTAATTTATCATAAAATACTTGTCCTCCGAATAGTATGTAGTAACTATTCGGAGGTATTTTTTATATGGAAGCAAGCGTAAAGAAATCCATTTTGTTGCAAAGCCTGAAAGCGGGCTTATTCTCTTTGGTCTTTTCCTGTATAGGGGTGTTGGTTTTGGCATTGCTTGCCAAATTGTTCAATATCTCCGACGGAGCATTGCCTATAATCAATCAGATATTAAAAGTCATCGCCGTCGTTATCGGAATGTTGCTTTGTGTCAAAAACGAAAAGTTTATCGTAAAAGCCTTAATAGGCGCTCTTATCTATTGGGTTTTGTCTTTTGTGTTGTTTTCTTTGTTGGGCGGGGCGTTTCATTGGGGACAAATCTTTTTGGATCTCGGTTTGGCGCTTGTCGCGTCGGTCGTAATTGCTCTTATCAAATCAAAACGCGCTTAAAGTTTTAAGTACCGTAAAAGTTTGTTGCAATAGAATTAAAAGGGAGCGTGCATTGCTCCCTTTTTCTCGTGTTTTATTGCAGTTTTTATTAAATAAAGCGATATTCGATCCGAAACTTGTAGTTCAATCAATGTCACGAAAGGCGAGCGACTGCGTTCAACCCATCTATAAGTAGATTTTGTAATTACAAAAATCCTAAAAATCATTGACTATTTTTGCAAGTGCGTTTATAATAGACTAGTTAAGTTAGGCACAAGTCAAGGAGGCTTATTATGACTAAAACAGCTTCCATCGTAATAATGAGCATAATATGCGTCATCGCGCTGTTTTTCGGCGTGGTTTCGTTTTTGCCCGATGGACTAGAATTCGGCGACAGCAGTATTTATCACGCGCCGATAAATTTGTTGCAAAAGAGCGGCGCTTTCGGCGATAGCGTAACGGCTACATACGAAGTGAAGTTGGACGAGGACGCAAAAATCGACGACGTGGTGTCCGGCGTTAGGTCGCGTCTTGCGGATATGTACGGATATTATTTCTGCGACGTCAAAGTTACGGACGACGGTAATATACAAGTCAAAATTCCCAAAATCGCCAATGAAGAAAAGGCTCAAAATAACGGTTTGACCAACGACAGAATTTTGTCTTCCGTAACGCAAAAAGGGAAGGTGGAAATTACTACTTCGTCAACGTATTCTGCGGACGGCGTTGTTCTTACTTCGGAGCATATTGGAAAAACCGGTAGCGAAAATATCGTAAGCAACGGAAATTCGCACTACATTGTAAACGCAAGTTTGAACGACGAAGGAAAGAAAATCGCATCGGACAAGCTTTCTGCTTCAAGTACCGGTTGGAGTGCATATTTATTTGTTGACGAAACTTTAGCCGGTTATATAGCATATAATTCAACCGATTCCGAGTTACAAATTTATACTCAGAGCGATGCTCAGAGCAAACAGATTATCGGTCAGATAAACAGCGGCGCATTGACGGCGGAACTTACTCAAACGGATATCGAAGATACGTCCTCCATCGGTGGATTGTTGTTTGGAGTATTGTTTGCGACGCTTGTAGTCGGCAGTTGGATATTCTATGCCGTAAGATACAAGACCGTCAGTCTTGCTGCGGTACTTTCGCAATTGGTCGTAATAGTTGTGTTCGTATTGTTTGCAAGCCTTGTATATTTCAACTATCTAAATACCGCAGCGGCAATAGGTATGGTTTTGGGGTATTGCCTTATGTCTTGCTTTACTTGCCTTGTTCTGGAAAAGATCCGCAAGTATACGTTAGACGATAAAACTTTTGCAAGCGCCCGTTACCGCGCTTTTGCGGAAAATAACAAGTGGAACGCAATCGTGCACGGAATTGTTTTGGTTTTGGCAATAATTTTGTGGGTTATTCCTACGGGAGTAACAGCGCCTCTCGGCAACGCGTTAGTATATGCAACGGTTTTGTCTTTTACAGCTACGATGGGACTCAACAGACTGTTTACGGCTATGGCTGGCACGTTTGTTACCGACGATTCGGCAAAGAAAAGAGTTAACAAGTAATTTTTTGCAAAACAGTGCGGCAGCCTTCTAGTATTAGAGGGCTGCTGTGTTTTATACAACTTATGAAAGAAAGATATGTAAAACGAAAAATAAATAATAGTGAAAGCGTAAAGTTTTTTGTAAATAAAGGCATGCCTGAAAACTTGGCGGAAACGTTAAGTGCAAGGGGAGTCACCGAACAGAATTATTCTGCGTTTTTCGGCGAAGATTGCTTTCATTCTCCGTTCTTGATGAAAAATATGAGCGAAGCGGTTGAAACGATATCCTTCATATTGGAGAACGGCGGTAGCATCCTTATATACGGCGATTACGACGCCGACGGTTTAACTGCGTCAAGCATGCTGTCGTTATTTTTTACCGATAACGGCGTAGACAACGATGTGATTGTTCCCACTCGTGAGCAGGGCTACGGATTGCACTCCGATTTGGTAATGGCCGCCTTTGAAAAAAAGTTTTACGATTTGATAATTACCGTGGACTGCGGTATTTCCAACAGGGAAGAAATCGCGACAATAGTTGAAGAATTGGATGCGGAAATTATCGTTACCGATCACCACGAACTGCCGGAATTATTGCCGGATTGTTTGTGCGTCAATCCTAAAATGGGGTACCCTTTTGCAAATCTTGCAGGCGCAGGCGTTGCGTGGAAACTTATCGAGGCGTTGGTCGGACGCGAAGTGGCGGCAAAGTACAGCGAGTTTGCCATGCTGGGAACTATCGGCGACGTAATGGAAATGTCGGACGAAAACCGTAGCATCGTCAAACTCGGATTGGCAAACCGAAATCACAAAAGCCTGCTTAAACTTGCGGAATTGTCAAAGTGTTCTAAACAACTTACTGCAAGCGACGTCGCAATGAAAATTACGCCAAAAATCAATGCCGCAGGGCGTATGGGTGAACCTCAAATCGCTTTGGACATGTTGTTGTCGCGCGACAATACTAATTTGGCCGTTGTAAACAAAATATTGGAACTTAACGAAGCGCGCAAACAGACTGTCGACGCATTGGAAAACGAGGCGGCTTTGCAGTGCGACGGCGAGCAAATATCAAAACGGCGTTTGGTGTTTTTGTACGGCGAAAATTGGCCGCATGGGTTGCTTGGTATAATCGCCGCCCGTTTCAAGGAGAAATATAATTATCCCGCTTTGGCAATAACTAAAAACGAAGATGGCATATGCGTAGGTTCTGCGCGCGGAGTGGACGGTGCAGACTTATTCGATTTGTTTTGTCAATGCAAAGATTTGCTGATTAAGTTCGGAGGACATAAGGCGTCAGTCGGTTTTTCCGTTGCAGAGGAAAACTTAAATGCGCTCAGAGAAAGACTTGCCGCATTATTGTTGCAAACGGATTCGGATGTTTTCCATAAAAATTTGTACTACGATATTGATTTGAACGACGGAGTTAAAGTATCGGAAATGTACGAGTTTACGCAAAAATTGCAGCCGTTTCTGCCTCAAGACAAAGTAGTTTTCAAAGTTAGAGATGCGGTTAAATTTTCCGGCACTTTCGGCAAAGGCAACGTTCACCTTTCGGCTACGCTCGCAAGCGGACTGGAACTAAAAGGGTTTTATAGGGCCAAATACGCGCCTTTTATTAAAAACGGTGCCGACGTCGAAGCATTGATAACCTTGGAAATGGACGAATATTCTCACAACGTTTGCGGTTTTATCGAAGATATTCATTTGTGTAATTCGGTATGTTTCGACGAGTTTTACAAATTGAATTTTTTGCAAAATTTCGGAATGCAAAGCGTTCGGACCGTTTCAATAAATCAAGCAAAGGATTTGTTGGCGGGCAACTCTGTATTGGCAATTTTCGACGACGCCGAAACGTATATCGAGGCGTGCGAAATCTTTCCGTTGGACGACTATTGCGTAGACTTTTTCTTTGACGACGGCGCGGCGGACAATACGGTCGTTATTTCTCCGTTTGCCGATTACGGATTTGATAAGTTTCACACCGTGGTGTGTTTTTGTAAACAAGGTATGTACAGAATATTGCCTCAGAGAGCGGTGTACGTACCGATAACTCCGGCCAAAGAAGAATTGTACCAATTGGATCTGGACAGGAGCGTTTGCGCATCTGTGTATTCCGCGCTAAAAAGAAAAAGTCCGTTTGACAGCGTAAAAGGCATTTACGATAAGTATCTTATAGGAAAAATGAATTACGCTCAATATTTGGTTGCGTTGAGAGTATTTCAAGAATTGAAATTTGTGGAGATACCTGACAAATACACGGTGAAATTTTTGCCTGCAGAAAAATCGGATTTGACAAATTCGGACTTGTTCAGGTGTTTTCAAAAACAATAAAAACTTTCAAAAATACGGTGAAATATGTACAGTGAAAAGGAAAGCGCAGAAGTAACGGTCAACAATTTTCTGTCCAAAATAAAACATTATTATCACGCTTCGGACGAGAACAGAATTTCCGAGGCTTTTACCGTTGCTCAAAAGGCGCACGAGGGGCAATTCCGCGCAAGCGGCCGTCCGTATATAACTCACCCTACCATTGTGGCAGATATATTGGTAGACATGGGCTTTGACGTGCCTACCGTTTGCGCCGCGCTTTTGCACGATACTGTGGAGGACACTTATATTACCGACGCCGATTTGCGCAAAAAGTTCGGAAACGAAATTGCCGACTTGGTTGCCGGCGTTACAAAGTTGGACAGAATTCAATTTCATAACAAAGAAGAAGAACAAGCGGAAAATATGCGCAAAATGTTTTTTGCAATGGCAAAAGACGTCCGCGTAATGATGATAAAACTTGCCGACAGACTGCACAATATGCGTTCGCTGATGTACTTGTCGGAGGAAAAACAGCAAGTTATTGCCAAGGAAACTTTGGATATTTTTGCGCCTATTGCGGGAAGGCTGGGTATTTCTCCCGTTAAAAGCGAACTAGAAGACTTGTGTCTGAAATATTTGGATCGACCTGCTTACGACGCTATCAGCGAAGGCATCGCCATGAAGAAGAATGAGCGCGAAAGTATCGTTGACGTTTTTATAGAACATTTGAAAGAAGAACTGCGCGTTGCTAAAATCGAGGATTTCGACATTTACGGCCGTACCAAACATTTTTATTCTATTTACAAAAAGATGAAAAAGCAGAATAAGACGTTGGAACAGGTCTACGACCTTACTGCTGTGCGCGTTATTGTAGATACTATCAAAGATTGTTATGCCGTGCTGGGGTCTATTCACGCCCGTTGGAAACCGATGCCGGGACGTTTTAAGGATTATATAGCAGTCCCCAAACCGAATATGTATCAATCTTTGCATACTACCGTTTTTGTGGATTTCGACGGTCACAGTTATCCGATAGAAGTGCAAATCCGCACTCACGAAATGCATAAGATCGCCGAATACGGTATTGCCGCCCACTGGAAGTATAAGGAGGGCGTCATCGCTAAAACCGGTATGGACGAAAATTTGGGCTGGGTAAAGGAAGTTTTGTCTTACGATAAAGACTTTAAGGACAGCACGGAGTTTTTGAATCTTATTCGCAAAGATATTTCCAATACCGCCGAAGTGTATGTTTTTACGCCGAACGGAGACGTAAAAATGCTACCTGCAGGAGCCAACGCGTTGGATTTTGCCTATGCCGTGCACAGTCAGGTGGGAAACAAATGCGTAGGCACTAAGGTCAATAACAAAATCGTTCCGTTGGATACCGTTTTGCAAACCGGCGATACTGTGGAAGTAATGACAAACCCAAATGCAAAAGGACCTTCGCGCGATTGGTTAAAGATTGTCACCACTCCGTCGGCAAAAGCAAAAATACGTCAATTTTTTAAGCGAGAACTCAAGGACGAATATATCAGAACAGGCAAGAGCATGGTGGAACGCGACGCCCGTCATCGTGGAATTTCGCCGTCCGATTTATTGACGTCGGACGCTATTGACGCCGTGTGCGAAAGATATATGTTTTCTAACGTAGACGAAATGTACGCCGCAGTCGGTTACGGTAGCATATCGCTTACGCAGGTAATGCTTAAACTTATTTCCGCCAATAATGCCGTTTCCGAAGCTATCAAGGTCCGACAGGGTTCTCGCAGAAGCAAAGTTTCCGCAAATAAAGAAAAGTCCGTGATAATTAAAGGCGTGGAGGATTTGCTCGTGCGTTTTTCGCGCTGTTGCAGCCCCGTTCCCGGTGACGAAATCGTCGGTTATATATCGCGCGGACGCGGAGTATGCGTTCACCGTACCGATTGTCCTGCCGTCAAAAATATGGAGCCGGAACGACTGGTGCGTGCTGAGTGGGCAAATACCGACGGAAATACGGCATTCCCCGCAACTATCGAAATCATATCCGAAGATAAGGGCGATATTTTCGCGGAAATTACCAAGGCGATCGTAAACGAAAGTCTGCCTATTGTGGCAATAAATGCGCGTAAGGACAAAAAAGGCAACGCCGTTGCAACGATAACGGTGGAAATATCCAACCACGATCAAGTCAATCAATTGATGAACAAACTGAAAACTATTCCCGCCGTAATAAACGTTTACCGTACTAATAAGTGATTTTTGCGCACACTCATAAAATAATGAAAACTCTTTATACAAATTTTATCTATCCAACGGAGATTCAAGACGTTGCAAAATTGTTTTTTGAGGAAGTGGTTTTTGCGGAAAACGAATGCGACGCAGATATATGCCTTAAAGAAACCGTGTGCGGAGCAACGTTCCGATACGTTGCGACCTGCGGCGAGGAAAAGTATTCCAACGAGGCTGACGCATCCACAGTATCAAGCAACGTGCAACAGACAAGGATACGCAAACGTTATGCCAAACTTTGCGCGTACAACTTGCTTGTAATTTGCACAGGCAAACGTATGCCGTGGGGCAGTTTGACGGGTATTCGTCCTACAAAATTGGCGTGTCAATTGCAATCGGAAGGCTTTGACGATTGGCAGAAAGTCTTTGTAGACTTGTTGAAAGTTTCTCATAAGAAAACGCAGTTGGTCGCGGATATATTGGCTACTCAGGGCGATATGCGCAAAAGGTCGCCTAACACTGCGGACTTATACGTAGGCATACCGTTTTGCATAACTCGGTGCAGTTACTGTTCCTTTACCAGCGGTGAATTGGAACGAATGAAAAAGTTTGTAGAGCCTTACGTCGACGCTTTGTGCAGCGACGTACGTTTGACGTTGCGGTTTGCCAAAGAGCGTAAGATAGAATTTCGCAACGTATATTTCGGCGGTGGAACGCCTACTTCCCTTACAGCTGCGCAATTGGACAAAGTTTTGTCCGAAATAAATTTTTCACCCGTTGAGTTTACTGTAGAAGCCGGGCGTCCGGATACGGTGGACGAGGAAAAATTGCGTGTATTGCGTGCTCACGGAGTTCAGCGAATTTCAATAAATCCGCAAACGTTCAATCAAAATATTTTGGACGGTATCGGACGAAAGCATACGGTAAAGGATATTTACGATAAATACGAAATGGCAAAAAACTACGGGTTTGCGGTCAATATGGATTTAATTGCCGGCTTGCCCGACGAAACTTTTGAAATGTTTTGTTACAGCGTTCAATGCGCCGCGCAACTTTCTCCGGAAAACGTCACCGTGCATACGTTGGCGCTAAAGCACGGAAGTGTGCTGAAAGATAAAGACAAATACGTACGGCAAGACGATACCGGAGTGTCGGCTATGGTAGAATATGCTCACGGTTTGCTGAAAAGCGCCGGTTACGTTCCTTATTACATGTACCGTCAAAAATATATGACGGAAAACTTGGAAAACGTAGGTTTCTGTAAACCGAATACTGCTTGTTTGTATAATATCGGAATTATGGAAGAAGTTACGGATATTTTAGCTTGCGGAACTAACGCCATATCCAAAAGAATTTTTGCCGACGAAAACCGTATCGAACGTTCGGCAAATGCCAAAGACGTTGTAACTTACATAGAACGCAATGAAGACTATTTGCAAAAGAAATTCAAATTGTTCTCCTGAACGGATATAGTTCTACCTTATATTTGCGTTTGTCAAAGATATATATGAAAAAGAGTACGGCAAAAAAGTTGATAGTTTTGGGCGCGCTGTTTTTAGTGTTGGGCATTTTGCTGATATTGAAAAACAGTCAGAACGTTTGCGAATTTTTCGCAACGACTTTTTCTCGCGCGTGGATCTTTTTGTTTGGGAATTTATTTGGGTGGCTGCCGTTCAGTTTGTATGAATTACTTTTAATTTGTGCGATAATCGGGGCGGTAATTTTTATCGTATTTGCAATTATTCATATCGCCAAAAGAAAGTGGCGCAGTTTGATTTCGCTTACGCTTGCGGTAGCAATCGGCATCGTTTCCTTTGTCAACGTTTACACGGTAACGGCGTCTTTTTCGTACAACCGTAAACCTTTGCCTGCAGAAATTTACTCGGAATACACGGAGAAAGATTTTTCTTTCGAACAAGCGGTTGCGCTTGCGGATAATTTGGTGCAAAAAGCCAACGCCGCTTACGCGCAAACAAAGCGAGACGAGAAAGGTAATATCGTATACCCGTTTAATTTTTCTGAACTTTCCGATTTACTTGCGGATGAGTACAAAAGATTAGATAGTGATTATTTTTCATCATATACGCCCAAAGGCAAACGGATATTGAACAAATGGGTAATGAGTCAAATGCACATAACCGGCGTGTTTTTTGCGCCGTTTGGAGAAGCGAACGTAAACGGTAACGAAAACAATCTGTTTTTGCCGTGTACGTTAGCGCACGAAATGGCGCACGGAAAAGGTGTAATGCGCGAGTATCAGGCAGATTTAGTTGCGTATTATGTTTTGCTTACAAGCGGCAATCCGTATCTGCAGTACGGTGCTTTTGTTGACGTGTTATTCTCTGCATTGTCTCTGGTAAGAATGTATCCTAATTCAACAGATATTTACAAACAACTTTACGATAAGATTGATCGAGGGATTTTTACGGAGATTAAAAATTACAACGAGTTTTACTCTCAGTTTACGTTGTTTGACGATATTGGTAAATTCTTCAACGATTTATACTTAAAATTGCAGGGGCAAAAGGACGGAACAGACAGTTACGTCAAACCTCCTCAAACGGAAGACACGGGTGAAAAAGACGATTTCGGGGAAGAAATTGTGACAATTATCAACTTTTCCGGCGAACAAAACCTTTTGATACATTTGTTTAAGCAGGGTTTGTTGTAATATAGACAAAATTATTGGCGAAAAATTACAAATAAATTGTTGACACTTTTTTTTGCATAGGATATAATGTAATGGCTGTTGAAGTGCGGGTGTAGTTCAATGGTAGAATCCCAGCCTTCCAAGCTGGTCGCGTGGGTCCGATTCCCATCACCCGCTCCAATTCTAAAAGAATGCGGTGTGACGATGCGTCCCTGCTCCAAAACTACTCGTTTGCCTGTGCCTGTAGCTCAGCAGGATAGAGCAACGGCCTTCTAAGCCGTTTGTCGGGGGTTCGAATCCCTTCAGGCACGCCATTTTATGGTGGGCTTAGTTCAGTTGGTTAGAATGCCAGACTGTGACTCTGGAGGTCATGGGTTCAAGTCCCATAGCCCACCCCATAATACAGGGGTATAGCCAAGCGGTAAGGCATCAGACTTTGACTCTGACATTCGTAGGTTCAAATCCTGCTACCCCTGCCAATATGCCCCATTAGCTCAGTCGGTAGAGCACTTGACTTTTAATCAAGGTGTCCCGCGTTCGAGTCGCGGATGGAGCACCATTACAAAAACTCGGCGGGTTTCGGTACAGGTTGAAAATATGCATCTTTAGCTCAGTTGGTAGAGCAACTGACTCTTAATCAGTGGGTCCAGGGTTCGAGTCCCTGAAGGTGTACCAATGATTGTCTATGTGCGCATATGGCGGAATTGGCAGACGCGCTAGACTTAGGATCTAGTGTCTTCGACGTGGGGGTTCAAGTCCCTTTATGCGCACCATAATATAATATGCGGGAGTGGCTCAGTGGCGCGACGCGTAAGGCAAATTGCATAGTATGCAATTTGTAGCCAAAGCGGTCAAGAGCTATGCTCGCAGACGGGAAGAGCCTTGGGCTCTACCACGTTAATTTCTAAAACATAATATGCGGGAGTGGCTCAGTGGTAGAGCGCTGCCTTGCCAAGGCAGATATCGCGGGTTCGAATCCCGTCTCCCGCTCCAGTGCCTCGACTTATGTCGAGGCATTTTTATATACTGTGGGATTCGTCCCCGCGTGGATCGCGGGAACCCCCGAATCCGTCTTTGTTCCAATGTCCCGACATTAGTCGGGGCGTTTTATGTGTTGCGCGGGATTATGACCAGTGGATCTTCGGTTAGCGCGGTTTTGCAATGGCAGCCATACATTCTCATCCCAACTTCCGTTTCAGTGCATCGGATCATTTCGAGGCTTTTTTATATTTAATTCGTGTTTGTCACGCGGACTGCAGTCGCCGCGCTTTTCCTATGATAAAATAAGCTTTGATTTTTTGAAGTGATAATGAATTTAGATAATGCCGTAGTTTATTGCATTAAAAAGTTTTCTGTGTTATTCTAATTAAAGAGGTAAAAAATGATAAACGTGTATGAAGATTGTCCATCTTTTCAAGATGATAGAATATTAATTAGAAAACTCGCAAAGAAAGACGTTGACGCATTGTTAAAAATATACGGAGATAAAAACGCGGTGCGTTTTTTCAATTCCGATAACTGTCACGGTGACGATTTTTATTACCCGACAAAAGAACGTATGGCTCAGGCTGTGGATTTTTGGCTTACAGCATATAGCAACAAATGGTTTGTGCGATGGATCATAGTCGACAACGCCGCTGACAAAATTGTCGGCACATTGGAGGCGTTTCACAGAGACGCCGCCGATTTTTACGATAACAGCGCAGTAGTGCGGTTGGACTTGCGTAGCGACTGCGAAACGACAGAAAAGGTATCTCGCGTATTTAGACTTGTTCAAAACGCTTTTTTCGATTTGTTCTATTGCGACAAATTGGTTACAAAAGGTTTTGTCGATTCTCCCGAGCGGATTCGGGCGTTGCAGCAACTCGGTTTTGAAAAATGTCTAGAACCTTTAGTCGGTCAATACGAACGATACTTCGATTATTGGGTAAAATACCGATAAAAAGTTTTTATTGAAAGATGACGCCTGTTGCGTTGTCTTTTTTGTTTGGACTAAGGTGTTTTTTATGTTTAGTTATGCTTGACTTAATTTTTTAACAAAATTAAAAAATGCTATTGATTTTGTATTTTCGGTGTGATAAACTACATTTATCAAGGTAAACTAACGATATAGAGGTAGTTTATGAAAAAGAAATTGATACTATTTTTTGCAATTGCAGCGACTCTGGCGTTATTAGCGGCTCTTGTTGCGTGCAATAGCGATCCGCAGCAGTTGTCTGCACCTACAGTCTCGGCAGACGGCAATACCGCAACTTGGAATGCAGTAGCGAATGCGGCGGAGTACGAAGTGTACGTAGACGGAGTAAAAGTCGCAACTACTACTAAAACGACTTATTCGCTAAACGATGCGGTGGGGAGCTATAGCGTCCAAGTTAAAGCACTTCCGGTCAATGCGGAAAAATACGCTGCCTCGCCATTGTCCGATGCCGTAACATGCGTTGTGTCTAAGGTGGCCGTTTCTATCGTTAAAGTCAGCGATCCGTTCGTTACAGAGTATTGGGTCGGGGAGTCGTCGCAACTGGCTTTGGACGGTTTGCAGGCGGTTGCATGTTATCAAAATGCAGCGGACGAACCAATTACTTTGACGAGTGAGAACATCGTGTCGGATTATGACTTGACAAAGGCCGGCAGATACGAACTTGATTTTGAATATCAAGGATTGATTGGCGTTACTGTGCGCATTTACGTTCGCGAACGCAGCGAAGTCGAGCACTTAGACGTTGCAAACTACTGGATTTATGACGGTTCCCAATGGACTTATCCTAACAGTTATTATGAAATTACCGACGGCTCTTTCATTCCTACAAGCGCGATGGATTCTTTCGGCAGATCTCTTGCGGTGGTTGGCGGAAAAGTGTCAGTCGAAGACTTGCACGTAGGAAAAAACGTTTTGCGCATTTCCGACGGCTCTAAAACCGTGTATTCTTTCGTTACGGTAGCTTACGGTATAACCGATAAATCAGGGTTCAAATCTATAAATTCTGATTTGGACGGTTACTACGTGTTATTGAACGATATAGATTTTGAAAATGACGGAGTAAAAATCGGGAATGCTCCGCTTACGGTAAAATGGAACGATTCCGGCAGTCCCGATACCGTCAACGTTGACAGAAGCGGCATAGGCGACAGCGTAGACGGTAAAGGAAATTCTCTCAACGGCGCTTTGACCGGTAGGGCGTTTAACGGAACGTTTGACGGCAGCGGTCACGTTATTTCCAACTATACTTGCAGTCAGGCGACAAGCAGTTGGGCTGGCAGACACAAGGGCATGGGCGTCGGTATGTTCGGTTGGATAGGAAATTCGGGCACTGTCAAAAACTTTACTTTGCGTTCGGCCACAGTACGCGGGGACGATTACTCTGCAATAGTTGCAGGCTACAACGAAGGAATAATCGAAAACATTGCGTTGGAAGACGATTGTAATATTTATACTTTCTATTCTCACGGTGCATTGGTTTGCGCATATAACTACGGTACTATTCGTAACGTAGTGTCCAACGTTTCAAAAGGAACTACAAACTTTTCCGGCGGTCTTATAGATTTTCCTTTTATGCGTCAGGACGGCGATTATATGACGGAGATCGGCGCAAACTGTTACGTCGCGCCTAAAAACGATTTGACTGACGTTTTGGGCGACGGTTGGATGTACGTTGACGGACACGGCATGGTTTTTGCTTCCGTCGATTATCGTAAACTTCTTTCGTATGACAACGAATGGGTCGTGGGTAAGCAATACAAAATTTCCGTATGTCTTGCAGATGAAAGTCTCGGTGATACGTTGTACGTGCACTCTTGGGGTGCTTATGAGGGCGCAGTTAAAATTTACAACACGGTTCAAAAGGGAAACGTATTCGAACTTTCCGTAGGCATTCCTGCTTTTTCAAAAAACAGCGGCGAGAAGGTTTCCGTTAAAATCAGGATAGGCTCCGTCGGCGACGCTAAATACGAGTTTGGTTTTTCCGTTGCGCTTAAAAAACAATTAGTTTGCGTAGAAGACGCTTCTGGCGAAGACGGCGCAAGCGGCGGCACTGTAGAAACTGTTGTCGGTGCAGGTATCAATTTGAACAATATCCCAGTGAAATTGATATACACGGACAACAGTACTGAAACGTCATCACCGACGGGTTATGTGGAAAGCACATACGACTCGTCTAAAAAAGAAGAACAAAACGTTACGTTCTACTACTACGACGGACAAAACTATCACTACGTTGTGGTAAAGATTTTGCCGAAAGAGCCTAACGGAGACTTTGTAACCGAACTTAAAATTTCGCAAAAGCAGGGTTCAGGCGTTATATCGTACGCTTACGGCGAGATTATCGATTTCGACGCATTTTTAACGTTTACGTTGTGCTTTCGCGAAAGCGGTGAAACGGTCGTTACCGCAGCCGATGCAGATATTACGGCGGCGGGATACGTTTCCGGACACAGGTCTGTTGCATTTACTTACAATGACGATACGGTCGGCAAAGTGACTGCTAGTATAGATTTGGATATTTGGTACGTTATAAAATCCGCAGATGATTGGAAATTGATGAACGAGAACTTGGACGGCTATTTTATGCTTAATTCCGACTTGAACTTAAGCGCAGCAAATTCCGACAATTCACTGGTTATAGGAAAAGTTCCGTTGGTTTCGGATAGCGAAGGGTACAAAATTGATACCGCAGGTGTCGGAATGGAACAAGTCGGAAAAGCGTTCGTCGGAAAGTTTAACGGAAACGGATATAAGGTTATAGGTTTCAATTCGGATTTTGCCCGTAATACGGGAGCGCCGCAGGCTTGGCAGCCGACAAGTTACACCCTTGTTCCTTTTGCTTACGTGGGTGCAGGCGGCGTTGTAGAAAACTTCACGCTGGACAACGCAAGCGTCAGGTGCGGCCAGCACGGCAGTTTGTTGGTTGGATTGAATCTCGGAACTGTTAAAGATATCGTTATATCAGCAAATTGTACTTTGTTTGTCAACTATGGTGGTGCCGATACCGGTGCTGTCGCGTCTGCAAACGGCGGAACGTTGGAAAATATTACTTGCCGCGTAACTCAATTTTCCGTAGCGACTAAAACATTTACGTTCCAAAAAACCGTTTACATTACAATAAATAGCGGCAAAGAAACCAATTGCGAAGTGATAGCATAAGGAGGCGCAAACATGAAATCGTTAAATTATAAGAAAATAGTATCTTGCGTAGCGGCAATATGTTTATGTTTCGCGTTATTACTGTCATTGTTGCCAAAAGCGTTTGCAGCTTCGGGCGGGCAAATAATTTCAACAAGTAAAAATGTCGATACAAACAGAGAATCCGAAGAAGTATATTCCGTAGATAATTTTTCGCAACTCCCGTCCGACTGGCGGCAAATTTCCAAGTCCGACGTCGCTAACTCGGAATTGTCTTTTCACAACGGAGAAATGTCTTTATTTCATAACGGAACAACGGGCAGTTTCGGCAATTACTACGGTTCTGCATACAAAATTGCCGAAAACAAAACTTATACGGATTTTACTTTTGAAATGACTTTCCGCATGAACTATTGGCAAAACGACTCTCGCTTTATTGCCGTTATGTTTCATACTCAGGAAAGCAACGGTCGTCTTACAGGGTATATGGCTAATTATCGCGTGAGCGGTGTAAACGCAGTTTCCTGTCTTACGGAAACTTCGGCAGGGGATCAAAATAACGCTAGTAGCGTAGTTTTGTCAGACAAACAACTTCATACGTTAAAGTTGGAAATGAGCGGTAATACAGTTCGTTATTTTATTGACGGCGCTCCGATAAAAATTGCCGAATCTCAAAGACCCGTCGGCGGTACTCAGTACGAGTGGGATACGACAAAAATGGACGCGGGACATTTCTCCGATCATTTAGATAACGGCGGATTTGCTCTGCTCGTCAACCGCAGTATGTGTGCAATCAAGTCTGTTACGATCAAACCGTATGCCGAAAGTAATGCGACAGGAGACACGACGGACGCTTCAGTAGACAACGGCATAGTTAATACCTACTACGATATGCGCGGCAACGTTATCAACGGTCCAACCGTAGTATGCGACGTAACTGACGAGGCGACTCTCAACGGTTTGTGCGGCGACGTTCGCCCGTCTAACGCAATACTTAACTACGTTGACGGAAACGTTACGGACTTAAACGGCGCAGTTTTGGGTACTTTCGATCAAGTCTACAAAAAGATTAGAGGCAAAGTTATTCCAGTAATTCGCGTGGAAACGCAACGTGATGCCGATGCGTTTGCAAATTATATGAACAACGTACTTAATATCTTGGACATATCCGTTTTGTCGTCCGATCCCGCTTTGGTCAAAAGTGTCCGCCAAAAATGTCCCAATATACGCGGTATGGTATATTACGACAACATTTCTTCGCTTGCCGACGTTGTAGCTACAACGCACGCCAATCTCGCAACAGTAGTCGTATTGCCGCAGCGTTTATGTACGGTCCAAAACGTAACGTATATTCAGGCGCGATTTGAAACGGTTTGGGCTGTTGCAGACAGTTACTTGTCCGCAGATATATACGATTGTATCAATAGCGGAGCGTACGGAGTCGTGTCTCCGTACTTTAACGACGTGTACGACGTTTTGGCAACTTACGCTATGGGCAGTATCACTCGTACCCCCATGAACGTCGCTCACCGCGGCTGTTCCAACTTAGCGTATGAAAATTCACTTTCCGCAGTACGTCTTGCTATTCAAAACGGCGCAACACACTTGGAACTGGACGGTATTTTGACTAAAGACAACCGTATTGCAATTTCGCACGACGACAGCATCGCGGCAATAACCGACGGCTCAGGCAGTATTGCAAATATGACGTTGGCGGAAATCCAACGTTACAATTTGACGTTGCGCGACGCTGGAGGCATAACAAACGCATTTTTGTACGACAGCACGGGCAACCCAATCAAGGAACAGATGCCTTCACTTGACGAAGTGTTTGAGATTATAAAGGGTACGGGCGTAGTTTTGGTGTTCGAAATCAAAACAGACAATTTAGCGATAGTGCCTGCATTGAAACGTGCAATAGATAAGTATGGCGTTTCCAATCAAGTAGTGGTAATTTGCTTTGACGGGACAAAACAAATTCTTGCCGAAATGGCGCGGCAGTTACCGGACATTCCTACGGCAGTGCTTCAAGGCTTGGCCGGCGGCGAGGCGTGGTCTGCGGAAACTATCGATGAAATTTTGATCGACCTTTGTTCGCGCAATGCCGCTTTGGACAAAAGTTACACTCATGGCGGAGCATCTACGCAACTCAATCGTTATTTGCGCGATCGCGGAATGGTTGGGTGGTATTGGACTTTCGCCGACGAAGCGGCGGTCGATCTTGGCGAGCGTCTCGGGTTTTTGGGACTTACAAACGATTGTGCAGAGATTTATCAAGACCGTATTCGCTTTGTAGAGGGCGTAGAAAGCAATGCTGCGGCATTGTCGGTCGGCGACGGTATTTCTCTTGTCGTCACAACTTACGGCGGAACGCAAACCGTAGTGCAGGGCGAAGTTACGTTTTGCAAAAGAAATGCTGACGGTTGGACTGTGGCTGCGCGTTATAAGTCTGAAAAGGGATATTATATCTATACGCAAACTTTCAATATGATCAAAGCGGATCGATAAGTCGTTAGATTATGATTAAAAACGGCTAAATACAAGTCCCGTCGATAGAATATCGACGGGACAACTTGTTGTTTCGTAAACGGTTGCGTTTTGCCGAAAATTCAAATTGCGGTAATTAAATTCGATAAGCATTGATATGCGTTTGCCAAAAACTGATAAAATTGGTAGTATATACTTATAAACGAAATAAAGGAAAAGTAAATTGAAATACGAAGTTTTACTGTTTGACGCGGATAACACGGTTTTGGATTTTGACAAGTCCGAGGAACAGGCTTTGAAAGCCGCTTTTGTTTGTAACGGTTTGCCTTACGACGCGTCGATTTTGCAAATTTACCGTAACAACAATATCGCGCAGTGGCAACGTTATGAGCGCGGTGAAATATCACGCGATGAAGTATTGTTAAACCGCTTTACAGATACTTTCGCACAACTCGGCGTCAGTGCGGATATTATGTCCGTCGCCGAACTGTATGAAAAACGACTGCATTCCGGATTCTTTGTGGTACCGTACGCGGAAGACGTGCTGGCTGTTTTACAAAGCTCAGGTTACCGTCTGTACATAGTCAGCAACGGCGTGCTTACCATACAAAACAGCCGTATGGCGGGCAGTGGATTGGACAAGTATTTTATCAAACGATTTATTTCGGAAGAAATCGGTTACCCAAAGCCGCATGTGGAATTTTTCAATCGCAGTTTTGCCCAAATAGACGGTTTAGACAAAAGTAAAACGCTTATAATCGGCGATTCTCTTTCCGGAGATATCCAAGGCGGTATCAACGCTCAAATAGATACCTGTTGGTTCAACCCTAACAATATGGAAAACACGTTCGGAATTGCTCCAACTTACGAAATACGCGATTTACGCGAGATATTTGATATCGTCAAGTGAGACAACTGCATCGTTACCCTTTTGCGTGCTTTTTGATACGCGCCGTCAAAGTTTTGAACTTTTTTAACTTATTGATCGGAAACGATAATATTAAGCATTGTTTTTTGTTGACGCATTATGTTAATAATCTTTTGTCAGACTGTATGGAGTTTTATTCAAATTAAAAAGCACTCGAATTACTTTAACGTTTCGAGTGCTTTTGTTTATCAGCGGTGGGTTATATTATATTTGCTCCAATAGGTTTTGCAATGCTCTTCCGCGGTGGCTTACGGCATTTTTCTCTTCTGCGGTTGCTTTGCCGAAACTCTTGCTCAACTCGTCGCAAAAAAATACGCTATCGTAGCCGAAACCATTAGTTCCGTCTTCTTTTTCCAATATTCTTCCGCGAACTTTTCCGCTTGCCGTAAGCGTGCGCCCGTCGGGGTACAGCAACGCTACAGCGGTTTCAAAGTAGGCTGTTCTGTCCGTCTGCTCCAACATATCGGCAAGCAGTTTTTGCCTGTTTTTTACATGGTCGTGGTCGCCGGCGTATCTTGCGGAACGCACTCCGGGCAAACCGTTCAGCGCATTTACGCACAACCCAGTATCGTCGGCAAGCACGGGAAAATTAGTAAATTTTGCGACGGCGGCCGCTTTTATCAACGCGTTTTCTAAAAACGTCTTACCGTTTTCTTCCGGATTACAAATTATCCCTAATTCTTCCAAACTGAAAATTTTGTCAAACTTATCTTTCAGTATAGTTTTAATTTCTTCTATCTTGTGTTTGTTATTGCTAGCAATCAGTAGTTTCATTTGTCCGTAATCTATTCTTTTCCGCCGTCTGCGTCGTCGTCAAAAAAGACGATGCGTGGGTTTGTTTTCATCAGCGCGTCTTTCATTTTATCAAAGTGTTTCGGTTTTACCGCTATTTGCGCAATGACCGGGTCTTCCCCTTTCCAAATATAACTGATGTACATTTTTCCGTTTCTTATTACGATATTCAGTATGTTTTCCAAACGGATTCTTCCGCCCAGTATGTCGAAAAACGCAAGATTAAGCCGTAAATGAGTTTTAGTTATTTGATAGTGTATCGTTGCAAGCAAAACGGAAATAACCGCCGCTAGCGTAGAGGTGAACAGCAACACCCATCCTTGACCTTTGGTAACAAAGCGTATAACTGCCGCGTCGCTGACTACCAGTACGGACAGAACGAGCGCCGCAATACTCAAAGCAAACAATATCCAAAGAATTATTTTTATAATCGGTGAAAAATCTGAAAATATTTTCATACACTGATTTTATCACATTACCCTGTTTAGAAGCAATAGTATTTGACGTGTTTGATAAATTTTATTCTAAAGGAGAAACCTTTGCAAAAAATTAACTATGACGCAATAGTGAAAAATGCACGGTATTTCAAAAGATTGTTGGGTAAAAGCAAGTTGTGCGCAGTGGTAAAAAACGACGCTTACGGACACGGTATCGTGCGTACGGCTGGCGCGCTTTGCGGTGTGGCAGATTGCTTTGCTGTTGGTAACTTAGAGGAAGCGCTAAAAGTTGCCGACTTCGGCGAGGTACTTATTTTACTTCCGTTGACAGCTCGCGACGTGCCGATTGCCGTATCCAATAACTTTATTTTGACCGTTGACAGTTTTGATACGCTTGATACCGTAATTGGCCATATCGGCAGAGGAAAGCCGCCGCGCATACATATCAAGATAAACAGCGGAATGAACAGATTGGGATTTACTTTCGAACAGTTGCCTAAACTAATCGGTATTTTGAAAAAGTCGGGTTTGCAAGCAGAGGGAATTTTTTCGCATTTTTACGGCTGCGAAGTCTGTGATTGCGACCGCCAGACTGCTACGTTCAAAAAGTGCTGCAAATTTATCCAAAACGAAGTGCCAGGCAATTATATTCTTCATTTGGCTAACACAACCGGAGCGTTGCTCAGTCCAAATTACCGTTTCGATATGGCTCGTGTCGGTTTGGGTTTGTACGGTTACGGCGACGAAAATCTCTTGCCTGCCAAAACGGTAACGGCCAAAGTAATTGCAACACGCCGTGTAAGCGCAGGTCAAACGGTAGGCTACGGCGCGGCATACGTTTTTCCAAACGACACGAACGTGGCGGTAATAGACTGCGGCTATGCTCACGGTTTTCCGCGTGCTCTTTGTAACGCTAAAGTTAAAATCAACGGACAAATTTGCAATGTGGTTGGAAACGTATGTATGGCAATGCTTACTGCGGACACGGGCAGTGTTCCTGTGAAAATCGGCGACGACGCAGTGTTGCTAGGCGACGGTATAAACAATGCAAATAATAACGTAATTGTGTACGAACTCTTGTGTAATTTGCGCAAGTAGTGTAAAATATAATCGGTGAAATATGAGAGTTATTACCGGCAAATACAAGGGACGCGCATTGGTCGCTCCGAAAAACGACGCAAGACCCACATTGGACAGAACAAAAGAAACGTTGTTTAATATACTTAATCCCGTTATTCGCGGAGCATCGGTTTTAGATTTGTTTGCGGGATCCGGACAACTTGCGATAGAGTGTTTAAGCAGAGGCGCGGAAGAAGTGGTACTTTGCGATAAAAGTCCTTTCGCGGCCGAAGCAATCAAAATCAACTTTCAAAAGATTGGTGAAAAGCCGGAACTGTTTTTATGCGATTACGGCGAGTGTCTCTCTCGTTTGCAGAGGCAATTCGATTTGGTATTTTTGGATCCGCCTTATAAATCGGGATTGTATCTGGATGTCTTGCAACAGTTGGATAGGCATTCAACCGTAAAGTTAAGCGGTACGCTTGTGTGCGAACACTCGGCCGACGACGATTTGCCGCACGAGGCGTTCGGCTTTTCGTTGTATGACCAACGTAAAATAGGTACGGTAAAATTTTCTTTCTACAAAAAAAACGGCTATTAAGTGCAGGTTGAAAAGAGGTTTACTATGAGAATAGGCGTATATGCGGGTTCTTTTTGCCCGATAACAAAAGGCCACGTCGACGCAATTGAAAAAGCGGCAAAACTCGTGGACAAACTTTACGTAGTTGTAGGCGTAAACGTAGAAAAAACGTACGTCATACCGGACGGCGTTCGTTTGCATACCGTAAAAAGTGCGACGGCGCACGTCGTAAATGCAGAAGTAGTCAAAACAGACGGAATGATGACGGAATTTTGCAAATCGGTAGGCGCGTCTGTGATGATAAAATCTATTCGTAATGCGTTGGATTTGCAGTCGGTAATCGATTTGTCGGATACCAACGCAAACTATTGGGACGGAGAAACCGTTTTTGTTGTCGGCAGTCGCGAATACCGCAACGTATCCAGTTCGCTTGTTAGGGAACTTGCGTTCTTAAAGCAAGATTATTCTGCATACGTGCCGGAAGCGTGTATTGACGAAATCAAAGAATATTTGGACAAACGTAAAAGATAAAGGAACGTTAGGAAAGATGTACAAAGTAACTGTGCTACCTTGTGCGGAGGAAATCAAAAAGATTTGTCCGATGCCTAAGGATGTCGAAACAAGAAAAAAAGTTTGGGACAGTGAGTTGGCTGCAAATATGCGGCTAAAAAAACGTTTTGTGGTGGTATGCGGCCCGTGTTCCGCCGACGACCCGAAAGCGGTAAATCTTTATTGTCGTCAATTGTCTTATTTGCAAAATTTGCATCCGGATCTGTTTTTGGTTGCGCGTATTTATACAACTAAGCCTCATTCCAACGGTCAAGGATACCGAGGACTGTGTTTCGGTGACGGAAAAGATATTGCAGGCGGTATTGTGCAATGCAGAAAAATGATGATCAATGCTATGGAACTTGGCTTGCCTGTTGCCGACGAGTTGTTGTATCCGGAACTTTACGATTACTTTTCCGATTTGGTTTCCTATTGGTTTCTTGGAGCGCGTAGCAGCGAGGACAGTTTGCACAGAGGTTTCGCTTCGTTGACGGACGCTTGTTGCGGAGTTAAAAATCCCACCAACGGACTTATAGATGGGGCGGTACAAAATTTGCAAGCCGTTGCTAATCCTTGCGTATTTCCGTTTCGAGGACGGCAATTAGAAACAGGCGGTAATCCGCTCGCTCACGTGGTTTTGCGCGGTGGCACGGACAAAAACGGGTATTTTCAAAATCTTGATAAGTCTAGCGTTGCATATGCGAAAAAATTGCTGAAAGAACTTAATCTCAACAATTTTGTAATGACGGATCTGTCTCATGCAAACAGCGGAAAAATGGCGGATAAACAAATTGAAAATGCTCAAACAGTTGCATGCGATAAGAACGTTGACGGCGTAATGGTGGAAAGTTACGTCTACGGCGGAGCTGACGATAGTGCTTTCGGGACGTCTAGAACAGACGCGTGCGTCGGTTTGGAAGATACTGCAGTAATACTTTCGATTTTGTCAAACGGCTTTCAAAACCGCAAATAACAGCCGTAAACTGAAAAAAATTGAGGAATAAGCAAACGGCTTATTCCTCTTGTGTATTATAAAAATATTTTTACCGCTATAAAACTGATTATCGTAGCAATCGAACCTTGTAAAAATTTTATTTTCAAAAATTGCAGCGGCTTTACGTTTTTCGTCGAAAGAAACGTTAAACTTTGAGCAAACACGCACATCCCGCCGAATGCCAATAAGAAACTGGAAAGTACCGTTGCCGTTGCCGTGTCGCATGTGGCGCAAACGGAAATTATTCCGTTGGTCATTTCCAACAGTCCCATAGCAAAGTTTATAGAAATACTGTTGCAAATTGCGTTGGGCAAAAAACTTTTTACAATATCTCCAAACAGATAAAAAAGAGCGATAAGTCCGCCTACGGAAAGTACGGATAAGAGCGATGAAGTTACCGTATTGCCAATATCCGCAGCTGAAAATTCGTTTTGTGCTAAACTTTCTTCTTCCGTTTTTTTTCGATATGCAAATCCGCAAAAAACTGCCGAAGCCCAATGAGAAAAAAGCAATATGAGCGTGGCGGTCGCGTTTCCCAAAAGTTTTGCTCCTACAGTCGCTACTATAAATATTGGACTGGCCGTAGAACAGAAACTGCAAATTCTCGTCGCAGTGTCGGAATCGAATCGACTTTCTGAAATAGATTTTGCGCCGATGGGATAACCGCAAAGCAAACTCGCAAAAAATATGCCGTCTGCTTTAACTCCGAATAACGGCTTGCATACCGATATTTTACACTTAGGAAAAAATTTGGCCGCTACTGAAGTTATGACGGCAAAAGGAAACAATGCGGGTAAAACGTTGTATGCCCATACGCTTACGCCGTCCAAAAAACTTTGCATATAGGTTGCAGGAGAACTTAAAAACACGCCCGTCACCGCAACGAATAAAACTGTTACCGCAATTCTGATAATTTTCACAAAGTATTGTATTCCTTTGTAAATCGGCTTATGTTTTTGAGCGCATTGTAAAGTGTTGCTCAATAAAATTACGGAGCGTTCGGCGCTCCGTATTTAATATAGTTTTGTTGGGAAGTACGTATCAACGTGTTATTGCAGTCGTACCATGTATTACGATTTTATTTCGGTTTTGCATGGGGCTTGAACAAACGAAACGGCTTATAGTGTTCGGGTTATATTTTCAAAAGTTTACATGGTGGCGTTTCGCCGTCGAAAGTGGCGTACAAACGGTCGGCCTTTTGCGTAAGAGCGTCGCTTTCGTTTTCTATACCGCAAAGCAATTGCTCCTCGCCTTTTTTTATCGCCAAAACTTTGATTTTGGGCGTTTGCATTTTGTATTGCGTATGTATTTCTTTTGTGATTCCCAATACGCAGTTAAGGACTATCCGCTGCAACCGCGCGCGCGTGTAGCGTTTGGTTTTTATTTCTTCCATCATTTTTTCAAAACCGCAGGTTTTGTCAGCATTAAAAATTCTGTTGTGTAAGCCTTCCGTTACGTCGGCGATATTTTCCAAATAATTTTTATCAGCCGTAGCTAAAAAACGCGTTGCGTACTCAAGGTATTTTTCTTCTATTGTGTCGTCAATATCTCGTATAACGTAGTCAAAGCTGAATTCGTTGCGATAACTCGGTTCGTTTCGCAATATGGTAGAAGATGCAAATCGTTGCGGTTTTCCGTTGAAGTTGTCCTCTCTAACTAGCGTTAGCGGAGTTATTCGGGACGAACTTTTGCTTATCGCATTGATATACTCAATTGCTAATGTATTGTTCGGTTTATCTAAAATACCGTTGCCGCATACAGAGGCGACTGCCTTTGGATAGGTTATGCCTTTAGACATGGACGTTTTTATTTTTGCGTTTACTTCGGCGTCGTTTAATAGTTCGGAAATTCCTTGCAATTGTTCCATATTTCCGCATTCGCTGCCGAATATCAAATAATCGACGTTCAATTCTTCGGCAATTTTAACCCCGCCCATCGCAAAGTCCGGAGCGGCTGCCGCGGCGTATACTGTAGGTAATTCGACAACCATATCTGCGCCCGCCTTTACGGCATGCGCAGCTCGTTTGTATTTGTTGCAGCATGATGGCATTCCTCGTTCGGTAAAGTTTCCGCTCATGATGCAAATTACCTTGTCGGATACGGTCTTGGAAAAATCTATAAGTTTTTTATGTCCCGTGTGTAACGGATTAAATTCGCAAATGATTGCCGATGTTTTCAATTTTGTTTACAACCTCGTCGCAACGTGATATAATACCGAATGTAAATTTACGCTTTCAAATTTACGGTTTTACAAAAGGTAATAAACATTATACACGCAAATCGACAATAAATAAAGCATTTGTTTGGGAGAAAAGTATGAACGTTTTGAATGAAATTAAAGCAAAAGCAGCGAAACTTAACAAAACGATAGTTTTGTGCGAGGGAGAGGACAGCCGCGTGGTCAAGGCTGCCGCAGATGCAACTAAAGAGGGCATTGCCAAAATCGTTTTGTTGGGCAATCCTGACGAAATAAGGGCTAACAACCCTGACGTAGACTTGAACGGAGTAGTTATCGTAGATCACTTGCGCAGCGACAAGTTGCCGGAATACAACGCAAAACTCTGCCAGTTGCGCGCGTCTAAAGGAATGACTCCCGAACAGGCGACGGAACTTTTGAAAGACGCAACGTACTTTGGCTCTATGATGCTGAAGTTTGGCGAAGTGGACGGACTTGTTTCCGGCGCGTGTCATTCTACGGCAAATACTTTGCGCCCCGGCCTGCAAATAATAAAAACCGCTCAAGGCGTATCTGCAGTTTCCAGTTTCAACCTAATGATTTGTCCTCCTGAGGGGAACAAGTATTGTCCTGACGGATTGGTGGTGTTTGCCGATTGCGGCTTAAATCCTACTTATACGGCGGAAGGCTTGGCGGACTGTGCAATTACTACTGCTAAATCTGCCGCAGCTATTGCAGGTATCGAGCCGAAAGTTGCTATGCTTTCTTTTTCCAGCAAAGGCAGCGCGAAGCACGATAACGTAACTTTGGTTGCCGAAGCGACGCGCATAGCTAAGGAGAAAGCCCCCGAACTAAAACTTGACGGCGAATTGCAGTTTGACGCCGCTATCGTGCCGGAAGTCGGCGCTATGAAAGCTCCGGACAGTAAGGTCGCAGGACATGCAAACGTATTTGTTTTTCCGGATTTGCAAGCAGGCAATATCGGCTACAAGATCGCGGAGCGTTTGGGCGGATTTATGGCCGTAGGCCCCATTTGTCAAGGATTTGCAAAACCAATGAACGATCTTTCTCGCGGATGCAAATCCGACGATATTGTTGCCGCGGTTGCTATCACAGCGCTTCAAACGCAATTTTAGGAGTATATTTGTATGAAAATTCTGGTTATAAATTCCGGCAGTTCTTCGCTTAAATACCAATTGATAGATATGCAGACCGAACAGGTGCTTGCAAAAGGCAATTGCGAAAGAATCGGTATAGAAGGTTCAAATTTTATTTACAAAGCGCACGGTAATTCTATCGAGGAAAAAACCGATATGCCCAATCATAACGTCGCGGTCAAATTGGTGCTTGCAAAGTTGACGGACAAAAAAGTCGGCGTTATTTCTTCTATGAAAGAAATCGACGGTGTAGGGCATCGCGTCGTCGCCAGCGGCGAAGCGTTCAAACAGCCCGCTTTAGTAACTCCCGAATCAATGGAATTAATGGAAGAAATCAAGGATTTGGCGCCGTTGCATAATCCTGCGGCCATAGTCGGCGTAAAGGCATGTCTTGCCGAAATGCCGAACACTCCAATGGTGCTGGTGTTTGATACGGGATTCCATTTTACTATGCCGGATTACGCATATATGTATGCCGTGGATTACGAACATTACGAAAAGTACAAAATACGCCGTTACGGTGCTCACGGCACAAGCCACAAGTACGTAGCTCAAGAAGCGGCAAAGTATTTAGGAAAAGACATTGCAAAACTTAAAATTATTACTTGTCACTTGGGCAACGGTTCCTCAATAACGGCAGTTGACGGCGGTACGTGTATCGATACGTCAATGGGTTTTACGCCTCTTGCAGGCGTTCCAATGGGTACGCGAAGCGGCGACATCGATTATGCCGCGGCCGAATACATAGCAAAGAAGGAAGGATTGACAGTTTCCGAAATGCTTACGTATCTAAATAAAAAATGCGGCATGTTGGGCGTTTCCGGAATTTCTTCGGATTTTCGCGATTTGTCTGCCGCGGCCGAAAGCGGGAATAAACGCGCGGAACTTGCCTTGAATATGTTTTCTTATTCTTGCAAAAAATATATAGGAGCGTATGCGGCGGCAATGAACGGCGTGGACGCGATAGTGTTTACTGCCGGCGTAGGAGAAAACGATCCCGACGTAAGAAGGAAAACTTTGCAAAATATGGAATATTTAGGCGTCAAACTTGACGAAGTCAAAAATGCGTCATGTCCTCGCGGCGCAATGAGCGAAATACAAACGACCGATTCCAAAGTTAAAATTCTGGTAATACCTACTAACGAAGAGTTGGTCATCGCCCGTGAAACAAAAGCGGTTGCAAAGTTGTCGTAAACCGTTGACAAACCGCTCTTAAATTTGTATAATTATGAATGCGTCTGAAAAAATTGTTATAGATATCACAAAGTCGTTGGCAAACGTCGGCGTACCTCAGCATTTTTGCGGAGATTTTAAGCCGAACGGCAATTTGTTGTCTTATCCCAACGCTACGCTTACAAAATTATCTGTGGACTTTGATCTTACCTTTGGTAAACCTAACGTAGAAGTTCGCGGTAACGTCGTTTGTGTAATAAGCGGCAAATGCGACAGGTGTTTGGATACGGTTTGCAAGCAAATTGTTTTGCCTTTTGATCAAACTTTTTTCAAAGACGGCGCCGGACCTGACGAGTATGTTTATTCCGGCAGTAAGTTGGACGCGACGAAAGCGGTGGAAGACGAAGTTGTTCTGAGTTTGCCTACGTTGTTGTTATGTTCGGAAGATTGCAAAGGTTTATGTCCTAAATGCGGAACAAATTTGAATAAGTCCGAATGTGGTTGCAATTTAGCAAAAGAAAACGTCTTTTCACAACTGAAAAATCTAAAATTCTAACGGAGGTGCAGTACTATGGCAGTACCCAAGAGAAAAACTTCTAAGCAAAGAAAACACAAGAGAGCGGCAAATTGGACGGCGTCTGCTCCCACGTTGGTGGAGTGCCCTCAATGCCACAGCTTGAAAGTTGCTCATAAAGTGTGCGAATGCGGTTACTACGACGGAAAACAAGTTATCGAAGTCTCCGCAGAAAAATAATCTACTAACAAAAATATTTTTGCCCGTAAAAATATTCGGGCATTTTTGTTGTAGCGTTTGAAATTTTCGACAAAAACAAAACTAGAAACGACTTTTTCGACATTTAGCGAAAGAGTCGTTTTTTAGTGATGTGAAACAATCGTCGTAAAACACTGCTTTTTGTGAAACATTTGCGTTTTATACCCTCAATTTATTGCAAATTGGTGTTATTTGATATATAATACATGTTACGCTTGGAAATTTTCGGAGGTTTGAATTTTGACTGTTAAAGATTTTAATCCGGAACGTATCGAGAGTAAGATCGGTTACACATTTCGAGATAAGTCGCTGTTAAAACACGCTTTTGTCCATTCGTCTTATGCTAATGCGCAAAATATTGCCGATAACGAGCGTATGGAGTTTTTCGGCGACGCAATTTTAGATATGATCGTTTCCGAGTATCTGTACAAAAAATATCCCAAATGTAACGCCGGCGAACTTACGCAATTGCGAGCGGAACTAGTATCGGCGGACGGCTTGCGCCCCGTGGTTATCAAGTTGGGAATTTTGGACGATTTGCTTGTCTACGGTACGTCGGCAAAGATTCATAATCTTTCGCGCAAGATTGAAGCAAATTTATACGAGGCCGTTTTGTGCGCCGTGTATTTTGACGGCGGCATGGACGCAGCGGTAAAATTTGTTATGAAAACTTTGAAAAAAGGCTTGGACAACGTATTGCGTGTGGAAAAGAAAGATTATAAAACGCGTGTTCAGGAATATTGTCAGCAAAGGCATTGGCCGGTAGAATATCAGTTGGAAATAAAAACGGGTCCGGATAATAAACCTAATTTTACTTATTCGTTATTGGTTGACGGCGTTCCCGTCAGCAAAGGCAGCGGATCAAGCATTAAAGCAGCGCAACAGGTTGCGGCAAAAAAATTAGTTGAAGAGTGGAGAATTGACTAGTGCTTTATTTGAAAAAAATCGAAATGTACGGTTTTAAGAGTTTTGCCGATAAGGTTGAAATGCGTTTCAACCAACCCATAACGGGAATTGTCGGACCTAACGGCTGCGGAAAAAGTAACGTTTCCGATTCCATCCGTTGGGTGCTTGGAGAACAAAGTACGAAAAATTTGCGCGGAAAAGCCATGCAAGACCTTATCTTTAACGGCACAGATGCGCGTAAATCTATGAGTTACTGCGAGGTGTCGTTATTTTTGGATAACACTACCCGCATTTTTCCTATACAGTTAGACGAGATAATTATCAGCAGAAAACTGTATCGAAATAATGAAAGCGAGTATCTGCTTAACCGAAACGTAGTTCGTCTAAGGGATATTTTGGAATTGCTGAGAAGTGTCGGACTTGGAAAAGAAGGTTATTCTATAGTCGGACAGGGACGAATGGACGCGGTTTTATCTGCACGTCCGGAGGAACGCCGCGCTATTTTTGAAGAAGCGCTTGGCATCTCAAACTTCATCAATAAAAGAAACGAAACCAACAATCACTTGGAACGCACTAAAACGCAAATGGAGCATTTGCTTGCGGTAATGGACGAAGTTAAAATCAGAATTCCGGAATTGAAACGTCAGTCCACGAATGCAAGAAAATATTTGGATATTTACAACGAATTGCGCATGTGCGAAATCAACGCATATATTTACGGATACGATCACGCAAGTCAAGACAAAGAAGACGGCAAAAAGAAACTGGAAGGCTACAAGGAAGAGTACGCTTTGAAAGAATCCAAATATGCCGAAGTAAACGAACAATACGACGAACTTTTCCATAAACGAAACAGCATAGACGGCGAAATACAAAAATTGCGCGAAAAACAAGTTGCTTTGGCGGTGGAAATGCAAAAGCACGAGGGAGATAAAAGCCTCGTGCAGGAGCGAATAAACAACTGTCAACGCGATATTGCCAATACCGAACAGCAAATTTCTGAAAGTAAAGAGTCCATTTCGCGTTTGCAGGACGAGTGTAAAAATATCGAAGAGTTGCTTTTGCGTCGCAAATCGGAATTAGAATCGGAAGAAACGGAAGAATTGCAAATTGCTGATAAATGTCGCATTTTGGATACTCGTGTTGACGCAATTGCGTCCGACAGCGAAAACGCTCGTCATAAATTGGACGCAGTAAGAGGCTCGATTGCCGAATGCAACAGCGCTTTGGCAAGTTTGCAGACGGAAAAAAACACGCTTGCCGAGCGCGTGGAGCAAATAGACAAAAACGAACGGGAAATTTCCGAAAGAATCAATTCGACGTCCGGTAGCGAAGGAGAAGTATTAGACCGTTATAAAAAGGCGAAAGAAGAGTGCGAGAAATTGTCGGAAATCGCCAAAGAACTTAAACAGAATATCAAGAAAAAAGAGTTTGAGCAGTTTGAATTAGCCAAAGATTTGCAACGCAAACAGCAGGCTTATTCCGGAGAAAAAGGCGGAATAGATTTGCTGAAAGATTTTGCAAAAAATTACAAAGGCTATCAGTCTAGCGTGCAGTATTTGATGCAGGACGCTCAGCGCGACGAGGAATTGGCTTCTCACATTTGCGGCGTGGTTGCAAATTTGTTACACGTAGAACCGCGTTTGCAATTGGCAATAGAAGTCGCTTTGGGCGGCAGATTGCAAAACGTGGTTACGGAGAACGAAAACGACGTTAAGTATCTGATAAAGTATTTGAAAGATAACGATTACGGCAGGATCACGTTTTTGCCGGTGTCGTCAATGAAACCGCACGGCATAGAACGGGCGGAAGTTTTGAAAGAACAAGGCGTTTTGGGCGTGGCGAGCGATTTGGTAAAATTCGACGCACATTATTCCTCCGTTTTTGAATCTCTTTTAGGCGGAATAATCGTTGTAGATACGTTTGACAACGCAGTAGCCATAAGTCGTAAATACCGTTATACTCACAGGATCGTAACGCTTACCGGCGAACGTATTAGCAATGACGGCTCTTTGGAAGGCGGCAGTAAACGCAGCGCATCGACAAGCCTACTTTCCTACGAAACGCAAATAGCCGAACGCACGCAAAAACTGCAGCAATTGCTAGACGAATTGCAACAATCCGAACAACAAAAAGTCGCTTTGGACGCGTCGCTTGACGAAATGCGTCATACTGCAAGCGGCGTGACGGATAAAATCAATTTGCTAAACGTAGAAATTGCCACCGCAAAGGAAAAAATAGAAACGTCCAATGTTTTGAACAATACCGACAAACAAAGCATTTTAGGCTTGGCAAACGAAAAGGACGGCATTGCGCTCCGTTTGCAGAAAATTGAGGAACAATCGCAAAAAACCGCTGTCAATTTGGAAGAATTGTCCAAAACCGAAACCAAACTTTTGGAAAAATTGGAACATTTGAAAAGCAACTTAGCTTCGGAAAATACTGCAAGAGACGGCATGCAAGCGACGCTTACCAGTAAGCGCTACCGTATAGTAGTGTTAAAAAGCAACATAGACGCCTCTCAAAAGGAGTTAAATTCCAACAACGCCCAAATACTTTCGCTAGAGGACGCTATTCAATCAAAGTCCGCTTATATTGCGCAAGTAAAGTCGGCAATAGACAATTTGTACGACGTATTGAACGAAAGTACCGTGGACGAATCCATGAAAAAAGAAATGACGGATTTGTTAAGCGCTATCCGTTCTACAGATACTTTGAAAGATCAATTGGAGGAGGATTTCAAAAAGGCCTCTGAAGACAGATTGATTCTGTCGGGAGAATTGGAAGCGCTGCGCGGCACAATGGATAAACAGGAGTATATCATAGGCAAAATCGACGACGATTTGTTGGAATTACAGCAGCGCGTACAAGAAGAATACGGCATTACGTATTCCGCTGCAATGCAGTACAAGCAGGATGACTTTGACAATGCGCAATGTAAAGAACGTATCGTGGAACTTAAAGCCGCCATGCAGCGTTTGGGACACGTAAACGTCAACGCAATTGAGGAATTGGACGATACTCAGCGTCGTTATGACGATTATGCAAGCCAATACAACGACGTTAAAAAGGCGGAGGAAGATCTGAAAACCTCTTTGAAAGTGCTTACCGCGGATATCGAAACGCGTTTTAACGACGGCATGGCAAAAATCAACGAGAATTTTAAGCAGGTATTCCGCGAATTATTCAACGGCGGTAACGCGCGTTTGTACGTAGAACACGACGAAAATAAGGAGGCTCTGCGGCAAGGCGTGGAAATAGAAGCGCAACCTCCGGGAAAGAAACTGCAAAACATTTCGTTGCTTTCCGGCGGAGAGCGCACGATGACCGCGGCGGCTATTCTGTTTGCGATACTTAAATACAATCCTATGCCGTTTTGCGTGTTGGACGAAATCGAAGCGGCTTTGGACGACGCAAATGCGGAAAGAATTGCAAACTATTTGCGTAAATTTTCCGATTCTACACAGTTTATCGTTATCACGCATAAAAAGCCGACTATGGAAAAAGCCGACGTGTTGTACGGAGTAACGATGGAAGAAAAGGGCGTAAGCAAGATCGTTTCCGTCAAACTTACGGAAGCGATAAAACAGGCAATGTAGCGAGGTTACGATGGGATTTTTTCAAAAAATAATAGACGGTTTGAAAAAGACCAAACAGCAAATCGGTTTCAAACTCAACGAGTTGTTCAAACGGGGAATTTTTGACGAGGATTTTTACGAGGAACTGGAATTTATTCTTTTGGGCAGCGATATCGGAGAGGAAACGACCGAGGATATAATCGAGCAACTTCGCGAGCGTATGCGCAAGGACAGAATTTCCGATTCTCAAAAAGCCAACGAGTACTTAAAACAGGTTTTGATCGACGTTTTGGGCGATGAAAAATTCCAATTAGAAACGCCTTGCGTAATTACCGTTGCAGGAGTAAACGGCGTAGGCAAAACTACGACGATTGGCAAACTTGCAAATATATTTGTCAAACAGGGCAAGTCGGTTGTTATTGCTGCGGCAGATACTTTCCGTGCCGCCGCTAGCGAGCAGTTGGAAGTTTGGGCCAACCGTGCTAAAGTGCGTATAATCAAACACGAAGAGGGCAGCGATCCGGCCGCCGTTGTTTTTGACGCGGTGTCTTCGGCAAAAAGCAGGGGAACGGACATAGTGTTGGTAGATACTGCGGGTAGACTGCACAACAAGAAAAATTTAATGGAAGAACTTAAAAAAATAGATCGCGTAGTGGACAGAGAGTTTCCTGAAGCCGGCCGCGTAAACTTGATTGTTTTGGATGCAACGACCGGTCAAAACGCTATTCAGCAGGTAGACGTATTTAATGAAGCTATCGACATTGACGGCATCGTTCTTACCAAGTTGGACGGTACCGCAAAGGGCGGAGTAGTGCTTGCTATCAAGCATGATATGGATATACCCGTGTATTTTGTCGGCGTTGGCGAAGGCATAGACGACCTTTTGGAATTTGACGCCGTAAGTTATGTTGAAGGAATAATTTGACAACAATTTCTGGAAGAGTTCGATATGACGTCGGGCTCTTTTTTGCTTGTAAAAAAATTGTAAATTAATAATTTTGCTTGACATCGGCTATAATTTAGTTTAGAATAACGATGTAAAGCAAAAATACTTTACATATGCAACAAGGAGAGGTTATGGCATTATCTAAAATAAGACTGTCCGAATTGTTGCAGACTTACTCGCAGTTGTTGACGGAAAAGCAGAGAGACGCTTTGTCTATGTACTGCGATTGCGACTGCTCTCTGTCTGAAATTGCCAATGAGGTCGGCATTTCTCGTCAAGGTGTGCGCGATGCAATCGTTAAGGGAGAAGCAACGCTTGTAAGATTGGAAGAATCGTTACGTATTGCTGAACTGTCGCGTCAAATGGCTGCGGCTGTAGAACAAAACGATAATGAAACGTTAATGCAAATTGCAAAGCGTTATGTTTCGAAGGAGTAGAATTTGGCTGCATTTCAAAACTTTACAGATAGGATAAATCATATATTTTCCAAACTGAAAAACAAAGGCGCTCTTTCGGAATTGGAGATAAAACAGGCGATGCGCGAAGTTCGGGTCGCATTGTTGGAAGCCGACGTTAACTTTGCCGTTGCAAAGGATTTTATCAACAAGGTGACGGAAAAGGCCGTCGGCGAAGAAATCTTAAAAAGTCTTACGCCCGGTCAACAAGTAATAAAGATAGTCAATGAGCAACTTGTTGAGTTACTCGGTTCTACGCAAAGCAAACTTGGCGTTTCACCTAAATTACCTACTATCATTATGATGTGCGGTTTGCAGGGTGCAGGCAAGACGACGATGTGCGGTAAGTTGGCTTTGTATTTGCAAAAGCAAGGTAAAAAGGTTTTGTTGTGCGCGGACGACGTCTACCGCCCTGCTGCAATCAAACAGTTGCAAATAGTGGCGGAAAAAGTCAAAGCAGGTTTTTTTGAAATGGGACAAGGTAATCCAACCAAAATTGCCGAACACGCTGTAAAACATGCCGAAAAAAACGGTTTCGATACGGTAATTATCGATACCGCGGGCCGCTTGCATATCAATGAGGAATTGATGGACGAATTGAAATCCATCAAAAAGGCGGTAAACGTCTACGAAACGCTGTTAGTTGTGGATTCCATGACAGGTCAGGATGCAGTCAACGTCGCTAAAACTTTTGACGAACAGTTGAGTTTGACCGGAGTCATTATGACTAAGTTGGACGGTGACACTCGCGGTGGCGCCACAATGTCCATAAAGGCCGTTACGGGTAAGCCTATCAAGTTTTGCGGCACAGGGGAGAAACCGGAAGATATCGAACCGTTTTACCCCGACAGAATGGCATCGCGCATTTTGGGAATGGGCGATGTACTGACGTTAATTGAAAAGGCTCAAACGGCAATAGACGAGGAACAAGCGCTCAAAATGGCTAAAAAGTTGAAAGATGCGACTTTTGACTTGAACGACTATTTGGAGCAATTCGAGCAGGTTGCCAAAATGGGCGACATCAACGATCTTGTGGGCATGATACCAGGAGCTAACCGGCTTAAATTGGGTGATAAGAAAGTGGATGAAGCGCAAATAAAGCGCAATAAATCTATTATACTTTCTATGACGAAAGAGGAGCGTACGAATCCTAAATTGTTGAATTATTCTCGCCGCAAGCGTATTGCCGCAGGATCTGGCACGCAGGTGCAGGACGTCAACCGTCTGATAAAGCAATTCGAACAGACAAGGGATATGATGAAAAAGGTTGCAAAGAACAAGCGTCTGCCTTTTTAACGCAATGGAACTCAAACGGATTTAAGTGCAAATTTTTTGCATAAAAATAAATTTACAAATACATTTGGAGGAACACAAAATGGCAGTTAAAATGAGATTGACAAGAATGGGAGACAAAAAGAGTCCTTTCTATCGCGTGGTGGTTATCGACAGTCACAAAGCACGCGACGGACAATACGTGGATCTTGTAGGAACGTACAATCCTTTGAACGAGGAACTTAACCTTGACGTAGATAAGGCCAAAAAATGGATTGAAAACGGAGTTCAGCCTACCGAAACCGTACGCACTTTGCTTGTTCGCAAAAACGTGCTCGAAGACAAAAAGTCCAAAAAATAAGGGGTAACAAAATGATAGATCTTGTTACGTATATTGTTACCCAACTTGTGGACGATAAGTCGGCAATTTCGGTAACTTCGGACAACGGCGAAACTGTGGAAACGATAACCGTAAGAGTCGCTGAAAAGGACGTCGGAAAAATTATCGGAAAACAGGGAAAAATTGCTATGTCCATGCGGACTTTGGCAAAAGCCGTCGGAGCAAAAGCAGGCAAAAAATATAATATCGAAATAGCCGATTGACGAAAATTTTTGTCAACTTGCGCCTTTTGGCAACGTATCGGCTTGCCACAAGTTTGTTCTTGTGGCATTTTTTATCATATCAAAAATGAAACTTTTAGTAGGACGTATTTTGAAAGCCCAAGGCATAAAGGGCGAGCTGAAGATTTCCTGTCTGTTGGATAATGCCGAAATGCTGAAAAATACTAAAAAATTTTATATTGGAAGCAATGTTTATACTGCTGAAAAAATCCGTGCGGACGGATCGGTTTTTTATGCAACTTTTTCCGAAATCAACGACCGTAACGCTGCCGAGAACTATCGCGGTTGGGAAGTCTACTGTGACAAAGAAGAAGTGTCCTTGCCAAACGACAGATATTTCATCAGCGATATTTTGGGGTGCAAAGTTACTCTTTCCGACGGTACGCAGATCGGCGAAATTATCGACGTTTTGCAATACGGCGCCGCCGACGTTTACGTGGTTAAAAATGCAACGGGTGAAGTATCGTTTCCTATGCTTAAAGATTTGATAGTATCGGTAAACGTGCAAACAAAAAGTATAGTATTGGTTGCCGAACGGTTCAAGGAGGTGTCTGTTGTCAATGAAAATTGACGTATTAACGCTCTTTCCCGAAATGTTTTCGGCTCTAGACAGTTCTCTTATCGGAAAGGCTCGGCAAAAGGGTTTGTTTGAACTGACATGTCACAATATTCGCGATTACTCAACCGACAAACACAAAAAATGCGATGACTCGCCGTTTGGCGGCGGTGCGGGCATGGTGATGATGCCTCAACCTATACACGATTGTATTGCTTCGGTGGATCCGAATCATACTGCATTGCGGATATACCTTTCTCCGCGCGGTAAAACGCTTAAACAAAGTTTAGTTAAAGAACTTTCGCAACAAGAGCATTTGTTGTTGTTGTGCGGTCACTACGAAGGGGTGGATCAACGCGTTTTGGATATGGATATAGATATGGAGCTATCTGTCGGAGATTACGTGTTGTCCGGCGGAGAACTGCCGGCAATGGTTGTTATCGACAGCGTTTTGCGTTACGTGCCAAACGTTTTGGGCAACGAAGAAAGCACTGTTGACGAGTCTTTTTCCGATTCATTGTTGGAGTATCCGCAGTATACTCGCCCTCAAGATTTTTTGGGAATGCAAGTGCCGGAAGTTTTGGTCGGCGGTAATCATCAATGCATTGATAAGTGGCGCAAGGAACAATCTATCGCCATAACCAAAAAGAACCGCCCCGACTTGTTGACGCGAAACAAAGACGGCGACTAGGTGAAAAGAATGAGCATACAGTGGTTCCCGGGTCACATGACAAAGGCCCTCAGGATGATGGAAGAAAACATAAAGATTGTAGACGCGGTAGGATATGTTTTGGACGCTCGCGCACCTTTGGCATGTTTTAATCCTAGTTTTGAAAAAATTATCGGCAATAAGCCTTGTGTGTTTATATTGAATAAGTGCGATTTGGCAGATGCGAAAAAAATCGATCAGTGGTGCAGTTATTTCAAAAACAGCAATCAAAGGTTTGTAAAAGTGACGGCAACTGCTTCTGCCGAGGCCGGCAAAATTGTTGCTGCATTTGATGACGCAACGCGCTTTTTGAAAGAAAAGATGAAGCAAAAAGGTGTGTTTAGACCCGTGAGATGCCTTGTGTTGGGCGTTCCTAATTGCGGCAAGTCAACAATCATCAACTGCCTTTCCGGCAGGAAGACTACGATAACGGGCGACAAGCCCGGCGTTACTAAAGGTAAACAATGGGTGCGACTTGGCAACGGATTGGAAATGCTGGATACGCCGGGTACGTTGTGGCCGAAGTTCGACGTTGAGCAACTGGCATACGAACTGTGCTTTATCGGTAGTATCAAAGACGACGTAGTGGATTTGTCGGACGTCTCGCAAAAACTATTGGAAACACTTGTGAATTTATATCCGCAGTCCGTTTCCGAGCGTTATAAAATTGAAACGGCAAATAAATCTGCCCCAACGCTTTTTGACGAAATTGCTGCAAAACGCGGGTTTCTGGTGCGCGGAGGCGAGATAGATTCCGAGCGTTGTGCAAAGGCAATTTTGGACGACTTCCGTAAAGGAAAACTGGGCAAAATAACATTGGATACTCCAGTTTGATTACTAAGAAATTTATTCTAATACTATGAAACGTAAAATATTTTCAATATTTTTAGTAATTTTACTTATGTCGGTTATCTTGTGCGCCTGCGTACAAGAGCCTGTTGTTTTTACGCTCAAATACGGGGCAAGCGAAGGCGGCAACATACAAGGAGAAGTAGAGCAGACCGTTGAAAAGGGTAAAGACGGAACTGCCGTTGTTGCGGTTGCGGATTTCGGCTATGAGTTTGTCAAATGGTCAGACGGAGTAAACACGCCTTTCCGTGAAGATACGAACATTCAAAAAAATATTACCGTTACAGCTCAATTCCAAAAGATAGCGCCAACCGAGTTCACTGTAAAATACCTTAGCAGCGCAGGCGGCAGCATACAGGGACAAACGGAACAGACAGTGGAACAAGGTAAAGACGCAGCATCTGTTACCGCCGTTGCGGACGAAGGCTACGAGTTTGTAAAGTGGTCGGACGAAGTAACAACCGCGGAAAGACAAGATAAGGCAATAAGCAAAAACATTACCGTTACAGCAATCTTCAAGGAAATAGAAAAACCCGAACCTTTAACAAAAACTTATTCGCTTAACTACAACTTCGGCGAAGCAGACAGCAAACCCGAACAGATTACATTTGTAGAGAATGAACAGTTAGACGTAACACTTCCCGTTCCGACCCGTGAACACTTCACCTTTGACGGTTGGTATTGCGATAGTGAAGCAGCAATCAAAACAAGTGAAAAAATACCTCTTACCGAGGGGCAACTGTCCAATCACTTCACATACCACACTTGGAACTATGAAACTACGCAAGTAGCGGATGTCGACGGAAACCTGTTACTTAGCGAGGAACAATTATTGGAACAAGACAGTAACGAAATATACGCCAAGTGGACAGCTAACGAAACTTTCACTTATAAAATACTTTTGGTATATGTAACCCGTATTGAAGCCACGTTACCGAATAAAGACCCTAATATAACTGAAAAGGTGTACGTGGATTACACAATGAGCGAACTGGAACGAGAATTCTGTCATTTGCTGACGTTAAGGACAAAAAACTTCCTAGACAGAATGCTTGACGGCATGGTAGATTTCCAAGTAGACGAATACTATACCACCGAAACCGTAACGACCAAAGATTTCAGTACTGCGGTCGGTGACCAACGTTACAGTTCCCTATCGGTTCAAAAACTGGAAGAAACTGCAGATAGGGTACTTCAATACGATAGCGCTCTAATACTTTACGATGCTTATCCAGAAACGACAACCTACAGCGGACAGGCTGGGTCGAAATACGGAGAAGTAAGATTAGACGGTTATTGGCAATCTATAAGAGTGTACAAGTCCAGTTTAGAACAAGTAATAGAGATGTTGAAAAACAACGAGGATTTGCTCTTGTGGGGAAATATTTATCTAATAGACTCTTATATGCTAGGTGTACTCATTCATGAACTTGCGCACACTATAGAGCAAAGGATGAATCTGTACAGTTACCATATTCACACGAATACTTATAGAGCAGAGGGTGTATTCGAAATGAATAGATTATATTATTTGCAAGAAGCGGTTGTGGACGGTGAAAAAGTAGGTATACCTTATGCGTTTTGGAAAAGAGATATAGCGGAATGTAAATATTATGTTACAGAAGATAAGTACGGGAGTCAAGGGTATGTAAGTAGTAAACGTCTCGGCATTTACTCAGTACCAGCGGGCACTGGAAATCGTATATTGGAAGCAATCTACGGTGAGTATGTAACGGTTACGGCTATTTCTAGTTCGGGACATAGATTTTTGCAATGGAGCGACGGGGTAACAACCGCCGAACGTACGGACCTAATTACGGGAGATTTTACCGTTACGGCAATATTTGAGCCAATTACCTACACACTCAGTGTTGTTGCAGGCGAAGGAGGAAAAATAGTTAACGGTGAAGGAACTTGGGAATTGCAACAATACGGGCAAATGGTTCATATAAAAGCAGAGGCTGACGACGGGTATCGGTTTGTAGGTTGGTCCGATGGTGTAACAGATATGCAAAGAACATTTTATATACAGGTTTTCGAAATAAAACTATTTGACGAAAATGATGAGTATACGTTAACTGCCATATTTGAAAAAATAGAATAATTACAATAATAAATAGTTTAAGGACATTGAAATTGATTTGATGCTAAATAGAAATTCTAAATGGTGAATTATGCTAGAATACGAAAGACAAGCGCAAAAGGAAGGAGCAAGGTTTATTGCAGGTGTAGACGAAGCAGGGCGCGGGCCTCTTGCAGGACCGGTAGTAGTTGCGGGGGTGATAATGCCGTTGAAGGAAGACGAACTTATCGTTGGTGTAAACGACAGCAAAAAGTTGAGCGAAAAAAAGCGCGACTTGCTTTACGACCAAATAATGGAAAGGGCTTTGGACGTGCAGGTTGCCGTTATCGATTGTGAAGAAATAGACCTTGTAAATATTTTGAATGCTACGAAAAACGGTATGTTTCAATGTATAAAAGGCTTCAAACAAGTTGATAAAGTGCTCATCGATGCGGTAAAGCTAAATACGGAAGTTTCGACGTTGTCGATTATCCATGGGGATGCGTTATCGTATAGCATAGCCGCTGCAAGTATAGTCGCTAAAGTGACGCGAGATCGTCTTATGTTGGAGTATGATAAAAAATATCCTCAATATAATTTTGCAAAGCACAAGGGCTACGGTACGGCGGAACATATTGATTTGTTAAAACAATACGGTCCGTGCCCGATACACAGAAAAACGTTTATTACTCATTTTGTAGAAGTATGAATACCCGAAATATAGGCTTTGCGGGCGAAGACGTTGCAGTCCGTTATTTATCAAAACACGGATACAAAATTTTGGAGCGGAACTATCGCGCTTCGCACGGAGAAATAGATATAATTGCTAAGCACAAAGATTACTATGTGTTTGTAGAAGTGAAATGCAGAACGAGCGTACAATTCGGGTTGCCTCGAGAAGCCGTAACCGCACGTAAGCAACAAACTATAATACAATGTGCAAAGGTTTGGCTTGTGCAAAATCGTTTGTACGGAGTTCCTGTTCGGTTTGACGTGGTGGAAATTTTGAACGACGAAATCTCCGTCATTACCGATGCCTACCGAATGTAATATGGTTTATCTGCAATCTATCCAACCTGTTTTATGGTGTAAACGCTAAATAAACGGGCTTAGTAAGGAGATATATATGTAATTAAGTAGCCCGAGTAAGTAAAGCTTATTTGGAATTATGCCCATTAAACTTGTAAAAATTGTTATAAAACGCTTGCGCAATTTGTGACGTTGTGATAAACTACATTAGTGACTTCGGGCGGTCCTCTGACCGATTGGTGTATGAACGCTTGGTTAACAAAATTATTTGGAGGAAAAGTCAAATGGACATCATCAAATCTATCGAAGCAGAATCTTTGAGAGAAGTTGCGGAATTCAATATCGGGGATACCGTACGCGTCAACTTTAAGGTTATCGAAGGTAACAAAGAAAGAATTCAGGCGTACGAAGGAACGGTTATCGCTCGTAAACATGGCGGTTTGCGCGAAACGTTTACGGTTAGGCGTATTTCTTCCGGTATCGGCGTGGAGAGAACTTTCCCCTTGCACAGCCCCAAAATCGACAGTGTAGTCGTCGTGAGAAAGGCCGGCAAAGTAAGGCGCGCAAAACTTTATTACCTGCGCAAACGCACCGGTAAGGCTGCAAAGATCAAAGGTCAAAATTAACGTTGATAAAAAAGCAATCTCTTAGAAGGTTGCTTTTTTTGTTGAATTTTTCAAAAATTTTTATAAAAATTATTTGCCGAAAGTACTTGTTTATTTTAAGTTTGGCAGTTATACTTAAAGATAGACATTTGCACAAAGGAGTAATTTGATGCTTGCTCTTGTAAAAAGTTATGGTTTGAAAGGACTGGAAGGTTTCCCTGTACAAGCGGAAATTGATATGCATACGGGAATGCCTACTTACGATATCGTAGGTCTCGCAGATACAGCGGTCAAGGAATCGAAAGAACGCGTTCGTTCCGCTTTGAAAAATTGCGGTTACAACTATCCGGTTGCGAGTATGGTAATAAATCTTGCGCCTGCAAACGTCAAAAAGGAAGGAAGTTTGTACGATTTGCCCATAGCAATAGGAATGCTTGCGGCAAGCAAACAGATAGATTATGCTAAATTGAATAAGAAAGCGGTGGTATTGGGCGAACTGTCGCTCAACGGAGAAGTACGTCGGATAAACGGGCTTTTGCCGATGCTTATTTCGGCGCGTCAAAACGGCGAAAATACCTTTGTTATACCTGCCGGCAACGCAAACGAAGCGTTGTTTATTGAGGGCGCTAATATATTTCCGGTAGAAACTTTGCGTCAGACAGTGGAGTTTTTGACTGGGGAAACGGAAATGACTCCGCTTGCAATACGCAGTTGGACAAACGATATGCAGTCCGATTGTTCCGACAACGATTTCAAATATATAAAAGGTCAGTTCGCTGCCAAACGCGCAATGGAAATAGCTGTTGCCGGAGGTCACAATATTTTGATGATAGGGCCTCCCGGCGCAGGAAAAACGATGATGGCGAGAGCAGTGCCGTCCGTTATGCCGAATATGACGTTTGACGAAGCATTGGAAGTGGCAAAAATCCACAGCGTGGCTGGGCAATTGGACAACGGCTTTGTGTACGAACGGCCCTTTCGAACGCCTCACCACAGTTCTACTATGGTGGCTTTGACCGGAGGCGGAAATAAGGCAAAACCCGGAGAAATAAGCCTTGCGCACAACGGCGTTTTGTTTTTAGACGAACTGCCTGAATATTCCCGTCAAACGTTGGAAACTTTGCGTCAACCGTTGGAAGACGGAGTAATTACCGTTGCGCGCAATGCGGTTTCCATTACATATCCGGCTGATTTTATGCTGATTGCCAGTATGAATCCCTGTCCGTGCGGTAATTACGGCAGCGCTACTGCGGAATGTACTTGCACTGCGTCGCAAATTCATCGTTATCTAAACAAACTTTCCGGTCCGCTTTTGGACAGAATAGATATTCACGTTGAAGTCGATAACGTTTCTTACGACGATTTGCAGGCAGATTCTTTGTCCGAACCGTCCTCCGCCGTGCGAGAACGAGTAAACAAAGCAAGGGAAATACAGTTGGCGCGTTTGTCCGGCAAGGGGCGTCATTGCAATGCGCAGATGACTTCTGCGGATATCAAAAAATATTGCAAGCTGGACGCTGACAGTGTGAAATTGTTGAAAGATTCTTTTGAAAAACTCAACTTGACAGCCCGCGCTTATAACAGGATATTGAAAGTCTCCCGTACTATTGCGGATTTGGACGGAGCAACGGATATAAGCGTTCGGCACGTAGCCGAGTCGTTGCAGTACAGAACTTTGGACAGGAAGTACAGAGTGTGAATTATACTTACGAAGAAAAAATTTGCATACTTTTCGGGGAAAAATCTTTGTCTGCCGTCAAATTTTTTGCGTTGTTGCGAGAATTTGGCAGCGTAAAGGAAATTGTCGAAAACTTTTTTCAAAACCCTGTTACCGAAAAGATAGTCGGAGAAAACTACCGCGCTTTATGCGCATCGTTGAAACGCGGTGAAGCAGAAAAAATAATCTCGGACATGGAAAAACACAGCGTTTTTGCAACGACGTATTTTTCACAAAATTTTCCCGATCTTCTAAAAGAAATCGACGATCCGCCGTATATTTTGTTTTATCGCGGTAACGTTGATTTGCTCAGTTCACACTGTCTTGCCGTTGTCGGCACGCGAAAAGTTTCTTCTTACGGCAGACGTATCGCTACGGATTTTACCGATATTCTGTGTGACCATTTTACAATAGTCAGCGGTCTAGCATACGGCGTGGATAGTATTGCTCACGAAACAACGCTGAAAAATAACGGGAAGACCATTGCCGTATTGGGCGGCGGATTGATAAACGTGTATCCTGCGGCCAATCAAAATTTGGCGGAGAGGATCGTTGAAAGCGGAGGTTTGCTTTTATCCGAATACGGTATGAACGCGCAACCTTTGGCATTCAGGTTTCCTCACAGAAACAGATTGGTTTCCGGTTTGTCCGTAGGTTTACTTGTGTGTCAGGCACCGTTAAAAAGCGGCACGGCTTCAACAGTCGAATGCGCTCTAAATCAAGGACGAGACGTTTTTGTCGTACCCGGTGAAATATACGATTTCGGTTATTCCGGCAGTAACAGACTGATCAAGTCGATGCAAGGCGTATGCGTCACGACTCCGCGCGATATAGAGGATTATTACCGTTTGGGTGAAACCGCCAAAAGTAGCGCGGTAAAAAGCAACGTGCAATTGGACTTTGACGAACAAAAGATAGTAGACGCTTTAAGCGGCGGACAACTTTCTTTCGATAAACTTGTAGAATTGACGCAGATATCTGCCGCCGACTTGAATTTTTTGTTGGCAAATTTGGAAATAAAGAGTATAATTGCTAAATTGCCGGGCAACAGCTATCGGCTGTACGGAGGAATTAAATGAAACTTGTAATTGTCGAATCGCCTGCAAAGGCAAAAACCATCGGGAAGTATTTGGGTAGCAACTATCGCGTGGATGCTTCTCGAGGGCATATTTGGGATTTGCCGGAAAAAACGATGGGCATTGACTTTGACAATAATTACGAGCCGGAACTTTCCGCGCGTAAGCCTGAACAGAAACAAACGATAGACAGATTGGCGCAGGAAGTAAAAAAAGCCGAGTGCGTTTTTTTGGCAACCGACCCTGATAGAGAGGGTGAGGCCATTTCTTACCATTTGCAGTGTGCATTGGGACTGGATCCGAATCAAAAAAACCGCATTATGTTCAACGAAATTTCCAAAAAAGCGGTAAATGAAGCGATACAACACCCCGATTACGTAAATCAAGGCCTGGTCAATGCTCAGCAGGCTCGCCGTGTATTGGACAGATTAGTCGGATATACTCTTTCGCCCGTATTATGTAAAAAAATACGCAATAAACTTTCCGCAGGCAGAGTACAATCGGCTGCGTTGCGTATAGTAGTCGATCGTGAAAAGGAAATTTCCGCATTTAAGCCGGAAGAATTTTGGGCAATTTCCGCTTTACTGGAAAAGGCCGGTGTTAAACCTCAGTTTAAGGTTGCTCTGACAGAAAAAAACGGAAAGAAAATCAAAATCAAAAATAAAGAAGAATGCGACGCCGTATTGGCAGTGCTAAACGCGGAACCGTTTGTCGTCGGTAACGTCAAAAAATCCGTATCGCAAAGCCGTCCTCAACCGCCGTTTACTACCAGTACGTTGCAACAGGACGCCGTCAATAAATTGAGGATGACAAGCGCTATGGCGATGTCCGTTGCGCAACAACTGTACGAGGGCTTCGATATACCCGGAATGGGTCATGTTGCATTGGTAACGTATATACGTACCGACTCCGTGCGCGTTTCAACGGATGCGGTAAATGCCGCTCGCGAGCGGCTGTCTCAAGTTTACGGCAGCAAATACGTTCCGGAAAAACCGAACTTTTTTGCTACGAAAAAACAGGCGCAGGACGCTCACGAAGCTATCCGTCCCATCAATTTGGATATCACGCCGGAGTTTTTGAAAGATAAGGTACAAAAAAATCAATACGCTTTGTACAAACTTATTTACGAACGCTTTTTGGCAAGTCAGGCGGAAAAGGCCAGTTACAATAGTGTCAGCGTTTCGGTAAATTGCGGCGAATACGGTTTGACGGCGAACGGAAAAACGTTGCTGTTTGACGGATATTTGGCAATTTACGGCGATACAAAAGCTAAGGAAGACGATGACGGTGACAACGCCGTTTTGCCGCCGCTGGAAGTTGGCGACAATCTCAACAAAGTTAAAATCAATTCGGAACAGCGCTTTACCAAACCGCCTGCGCGCTATACGGAAGCAAGTTTGATAAAAGCGATGGAGGAACGCGGTATAGGTCGCCCTAGCACCTACGCTACGGTTATGCAAACGCTATATAAGCGCGAATACGTAACGAAAGACGGAAAGGCGCTTTTGCCAAGCAATTTGGGCATGCATGTAACGGACTATCTAGAACAGTATTTTTCCGAAATAGTTGACGTTGACTTTACCGCCGAAATGGAAAGCAGACTTGACTCTATAGAGGAAAACGGCGAAGTTTGGTACAAGGTGGTGGAAAGTTTTTACAAACCTTTAGAACAGAAAGTCAACGTTGCCTTAAAGGGAGAAAAAATACGTGTGCAGGATGAAGAGTCTGACGTAGTATGCGAAAAGTGCGGTTCGCCTATGGTCATAAAAACCGGTCGTTACGGCAAATATCTTGCTTGTACAAATTATCCGCAATGTTCTAATATGAGGAGTTTGAAAGAAAAAGTTCCTCCGAAAGAAACGGAACAAATTTGCGAATTGTGCGGAGCAAAAATGTTGGAACGCGTAGGACGGTATGGGAAATATCTTGCCTGTTCCAACTTTCCTACTTGCAAAAATACCAAACCGCTAAACGAAACGGTAGCCAAATGTCCAAAGTGCGGCAAAGACGTTGCAAAACGTATTTCTAAACGGGGAACCGTTTTTTATGGCTGTACCGGATACCCAGAATGCGATTTTGTCAGTTGGGACATTCCCACAGGCAAACTTTGTCCCGATTGCGGCAAACACCTTGTATACAAAGAAACAAAATCAGGCAAGGTTATCCGTTGTTCCAACAAAGATTGCAAATACGAACAAGAGGTTCCGAGTGAGAGTTAAAGTAATCGGCGGAGGTTTTGCCGGTTGCGAGGCGGCATATCAGTTGGCAAAACGCGGCGCAGACGTTACTCTTTGCGATATGAAGCCGCAAAAAAAGTCTCCTGCTCACAACTTGGACACTCTGTGCGAAGTGGTGTGTTCAAATTCATTCAAAAGCGCAGATTTGTGCACGTCCAGCGGTTTATTGAAAAAAGAAATGGAAATGCTGGACAGTTTGGTGTTACGCGTCGCAAAACAATGTGCTGTCCCTGCCGGTAACGCTTTGGCTGTGGACAGATACAAATTTTCGCAGACAGTAACCGAAGAATTGCTGAAATTTCCAAACGTGGATTTTGTCAGTCAAGTCGCGGACAATCTTTCTTGCGAGGGATACGACTGCGTAATAGTCGCAACCGGACCGCTCACTGACGAAAGTCTAATTCCGTCGTTTAGAGAAATGTTCGGCAACGAATTTTTGTATTTTTTCGATGCCGTTGCACCAATAGTAACAGCGGAAAGCATAGATATGCAAAGTGCGTTTATTGCCAGCAGATACGGAAAAGGCGACGCGGATTACCTAAACTGCCCGATGAACAAGCAAGAGTATTTGCAATTTTATTCACAGCTTGTTTCTGCGGAAACTGTAGAATTGCGCGAATTTGAAAATAACGTTTTTGAAGGTTGTATGCCTATAGAAGTGATGGCAAAACGCGGAGAAGATACTATGCGCTTCGGTCCGCTTAAACCAGTTGGACTGTACGATATCCGTACAAAGGAAAAACCGTATGCCGTGCTTCAATTGCGCAAGGAAAACGCGCAAGGAACTTTGTACAATCTTGTAGGATTTCAAACCAATCTTAAGTTCGGTGAACAAAAACGCGTGTTTTCGCTAATTCCTGCGCTTAAAAACGCAGAGTTCGTCCGTTTTGGCGTTATGCATCGAAATACGTATATAAACGCGCCCAAGTTCCTAAACAGAAACTTCCAACTAAAAACTAATCCAAGACTGTTTTTTGCGGGGCAATTGACCGGTGTGGAAGGATATATGGAATCGACTGTCTCCGGTTTGGTTGCGGGTTTGCAAGCTTACAGAATATTCAACGGACTTGATCCTTTGGATTTCAGTTTGGAAACATTGACTGGCGCGTTGTGTAATCACGTTTCGACGGAGTTTGGCACATATTCCCCGATGAACAGTAATTTCGGTATCTTGTCGCCATTGCAAGAGCACGTAAAAAAGTGCGACAGAAAAGCGAAATATGCCGAAAGAGCAATAGAAAAAATGAAATCGATTTTGGCAAAGTTATAAAAATTTACAAATAACCTTTAAGGAGGAATTTATTATGTCGGAAGTTTTTGCCGATACTATCAAAGGCACGACTATATGCGCGGTAAAGCGCAACGGTCAGATTGCCGTTGCGGGCGACGGTCAAGTTACGCAAGGTCAAAACGTAATAATGAAGGGGAACGCGGTAAAAGTCCGTCGTATTTACGACGGAAAAATCGTGACGGGATTTGCCGGATCTGTTGCCGATGCCTTTACTCTTTCGGAAAAGTTTGAAGAAATGTTACAAAAGTTTAGCGGAAACTTGTTGCGTTCTGCTGTGGAAGTGGCGCAGCTTTGGCGCAGAGACAACGTTATGCGCAAATTGGAAGCAATGATGATTGTTGCCGATAAGGAGAACGTGTACTTGCTTTCCGGCACAGGCGACGTAATAGAACCAGATGACGGCGTATGTGCTATCGGGAGTGGAGGCAATTACGCTTTGGCCGCTGCAAAAGCTCTGTTGCGCAATACCGATTTGCCTGCAAAGGACGTTGCCAGAAAAGCGTTGGAAATAGCTAGCGAAATTTGCGTATATACAAACGGTCATATTACCGTAGAGGAGGCATAGTTATGACGCCTAGACAAATAGTTGCCGAATTGGACAGATATATTATAGGGCAGTTTCAAGCAAAAAAAGCCGTTGCAATAGCATTGCGCAACCGTTACAGACGCAGTAAACTTAGCCTTGCTGACAGAGAAGAAATAACTCCAAAAAATATTATAATGAAAGGTCCTACGGGCGTCGGTAAGACGGAAATTGCCCGTAGGCTTGCAAAATTGGTCAAGGCGCCGTTTTTGAAAGTAGAAGCGACTAAATACACGGAAGTCGGCTACGTCGGCAGAGACGTGGAAAGCATGGTCAGAGATTTGGTGGAAGTTTCCATACGTTTGGTAAAGGACGAGCGTTACAAGGAAGTGGAAACTCGCGCTTTCGAATCTGCGGTGGATCGCGTTGCTGAACTGTTGCTCAAACAATCCAAAGAGCTGCCGGAAGGCATAACGAAAGTCGCGCTTATCGACGAATTGTCAAAACACAATTTGGACCAAATGCCGGTGGAAATTCAAGTGGCTGATATTCCTAAGCCGATCGAGTTGCAAGCCGGCGGCGGAGGTGAGATCAGTTTGGGTAATATCTTCGGCGATATTATGCCGAAGAAAATGAAAAAACGCACTGTTACCGTGGAGGAAGCGCTCAAAATTTACGCATCGGAAGAAAGCGAAAAACTGATCGATCTTGACAGCGTGGAAAGCGAAGCGTTGCGCCGTGCTGAAAACGACGGAGTGATTTTTATCGACGAAATGGATAAGATTGCCGGCAAGTCTTCACAAAACGGTCCCGACGTTTCTCGCGAAGGGGTACAGCGCGACATTTTACCTATTGTGGAAGGCTGTACGGTTTCTACCAAATACGGTAATATAAAAACCGACTACATTTTGTTTATCGCAAGCGGTGCGTTCCACGTCAGCAAAGTTTCCGATCTTATACCGGAGTTGCAAGGCCGTTTCCCCGTATTGGTGGAATTGGATAGCCTCGGCGTAGAGGATTTTGTCAAAATTTTGACCGTTCCGGAAAATGCCATAACAGACCAATATAAAAAGTTGCTCGCAGTAGATAATATCGATTTGGATTTTACCGAAGGTGGAATAAAGGAAATCGCCAACGTAGCATATGATCAAAACAATACTTTGGAAGATATCGGTGCAAGACGCTTGCAAAGCATCATGGAGCATATTGTAGAGGACATTTCTTACGATATTGGAGATAACGGCGAACATAAAAAAATCACAATAGACGAAAAATACGTAAAAGAAAATTTCTTGACTGAATCGCGTAATTTGAAAAAGTACGTATTGTAAGGTGAAACAATGACAGAACGCGGTTACGTTTTACACAACAAAAACAACTTTTCCAAAATTCGCATTGGACGTAATTCCGCTTGCGCCGGTTGCGGAAAGTGCGGTATGACGGAAAAACAAAAGCATATGGACTTTTATGTGGAAAATGTTTGCGGCGCTTGTGAAGGCGACGTTGTGGAATTGGAAATTCCCGACGTAAACACAGTGCCGCTAGCGTTTGTCGCGTATATCGTGCCGCTCGTGCCCGCCGTTGCTTTGATGTTGATTTCGGTATTTTTGAATTGGGCGGAATGGGTAGCGCTTTTGGCGTTTTTCGGAGGATTGGTTGTCGGCGTAGCAATTCTTGCGCTTATCGACAAATTGCACAAACATCGTTGGGCACAGTCTCCGACTATGAAAGCAATAATTTATAACGGCGAAAAGACATGTGAAAGCCTGCCGTCAAATATCGATATTTCAGAAGAATCGGTAGAAATTGCGGGCGAAAACGTTAAACAAGACATTGACGAGTTAAATAAGTAAATATATAGGAGAAGTATTATGAGTAATATTGCAGACGTATCTAAAAACTTTGACGAATTTACTGGAAAGGAAATTGCCGTTGTAGATTTTTGGGCTACTTGGTGCGGACCGTGTCGTATGCTTGCACCCGTATTGGACGACGTGGCGGCAAAACTTACTTCTGTAAAGTTTGGCAAGGTAGATGTAGATAATGCTCCGGAACTTGCAAAAAAATATCAAGTTGTTTCTATTCCCAATGTGTGCATTTTCAAAAACGGAGAACTTGTAGAAAGAATCGTTGGCTTGTGCGATGAGGACGAACTGACGGAAGCAATCACTAAGCACATTTAATGCGCCTGAGCTTGTGCATATTTGCCGAAAAAGCCGGCACGTTACGTGGCTGTAGTTTTGGAAATGAAACGAGGAAAATCTCTGTTTAGCGGTTTTACTCTTTGCGTATTTAGTTTCACTAAGTGTTTTGTCGGCTTGTACTTGATACGAAAAGTTCCACACGTTGAGTGTAAACGGAGTTGTATCCGTCAATCATAGAGGTAATTCTGTAGATGCGCCTGCGCCGAAAATATACTTACCGCTTTTCGATTATTAAAGGTAAAGTGATTTTTTTGAGTAGAGTGCGACGTGCGTTTTACTAAAGGCGGCGTTTCTGTTTTGTTGCCGCCGATACTTGAAGTTTGGGCAATAATCGGCGAACAAACGGTTTTGGCTGTGTATTCGTATTTCATGCGTATGTAGCGATGCAATAAACGCGCAAACGTTATTATACGCGGCAAAAGAGGTAAATGAGTATGAGGAGGAAGATTGCGGCAATCGCGGTGCTGGTACTAACTGTGTTGCTGTGCTTATGCGGTTGCGTAAACGTCGGCAAAAATAGGGGAAGAAAAATCAACTCCGTTAATCACAGAGGGTATTACGACGCTCCGGAAAATACATTGGCGGCTTTTCGGAGATCTGCAGAAATGGGCTTTACTTTTGTGGAATGTGACGTACGTTTTACTAAGGACGCGCGCGCGGTGTTGATACATAATTCCACAGTGGACAAGACTTCCGACGGTAGCGGTAAAATCAGTGATCTTACTTTTGAAGACGTTCGTAAACTGGATTTCGGAAGTTGGAAAAATAAGAAATACGCCGGAGAAAAAATTCCTTCATTTGAAGAATTCGTTTCGTTGTGTTTGGAATTAGGTTTGCATCCGTACGTAGAAATAAAAGGAAGACCTTCCGACGAACTTGTAGAATTTTTGGTCAAGACGGTAAATGACAGTAAGTTGGATGTAACATGGATTGCTTTCGATTATTACGTAGTACGTTATTTGTCCGAACTTTGCCCTGACGGTAGGATTGGTTGGCTTTTGACAGTTGTATCGGAAGGCAAAGTCAATACTTTGCTCAAACTTAAAACCGAGAACAACCGTTTGTTTGTAGATTGCGCATACCAAAATCTTACTTTGGACGTAATAAATTATTGTAAATCGAAAAAAGTTCCTATCGAAGTATATACTTTGGACGACGAACGCATAATTGCCAATATAGATCCGTATATTTCCGGAGTAACTAGCAACAAGATCAATGCGCAAAATTTTTTTGAAACATTATAATTTATATCCGCTAAACAGGCGGATATTTTTTATTTGTCGTTTAAGGTGTCAGTATTTGAAGGGCTCAAAATCGAGCGATTGCTAAAAATTTTATATATTACTAAATTTTATTTGACTTGCACTTATAATAGAGGTATAATATTCCCAGTAATTTGGTAGGATTTATTGATATGAAGATGTCGTCTAAAGCGCGCTACGGTTTGTATATTGCGGTAGAATTAGCTAAGAGATATAATGACGGAGAGGTCGTATCGGCTGCTACTCTTGCCCAAGCGACCGGCGTTACGGAAAAATATTTGGAACAAATCGTGGCATTGATGAAAAAAAAAGACATTGTTATGGCGGCACGCGGTGCTAACGGCGGATACAAATTGTCCGAGAGCCCCGATGAACTTACCGTCGGACAAATTTTGCGCGCTGTTGAAGATAACTTGGAAATAGTAGATTGTTTGCACAAGGATTGTGCCAATAAGTGTAATTGCGTTTCAAGAAATTTGTGGACGAAACTTTACGAAAATATAAACGGTTATTTGGATACCATTTTTTTGCAACAACTTGCGGAGGATAATTTATGAAAGTTTATTTGGATCATGCCGCAACTACTCCGTTGGATAAGCGCGTTCTCGACGCTATGATGCCTTATCTCACGGACTGTTTCGGAAATGCCGACAGTCAACACGCTTTTGGACGGGAAACCGCCAAAGCGGTGGCGGACGCGCGCGAAAAAATTGCGACGTTAATCAACTGTGCTCCAAACGAATTGTATTTTACCGGGAGCGGTACCGAATCGGACAACTGGGCGTTGAAGGGCGCGGCGATAGCAAGACGCAATAAAGGTAATAAAGTGATTATATCTGCGATAGAACACCATGCTATTTTGACGGCCGCCGATTGGTTGACAAAAAACGGTTTTGAAGTCGTCAAGTTGCCCGTAGATAGCACCGGACTTGTAAGTGTTGCCGATTTAGAAAAAAACATTGACGATAAGACCGTTCTTGTATCGGTTATGTATGCAAATAACGAAGTCGGTACAGTGCAACCCGTTAAGGAGCTTTCAGAAGTCGCTCACAGGCACGGTGCATTGTTTCATTCAGACTGTGTGCAGGCGATACCTTACTTAAAAATAGACGTCAAGGCGCTCGGGGCAGATATGATAACTTTTTCCGCGCATAAGTTTTACGGACCTAAGGGTGTCGGTGCGCTGTATATACGTAACGGCGTTAAATTGGACAAACTGATTTGCGGCGGCGGACAGGAACGTTCTCAACGCGGAGGAACGACAGACACTGCAGCCGTTGTCGGCATGGCTGCGGCTTTGGAAATCGCTCAGCGCGATATGGAAAAAAATAATTCCCATATTGCAAAGTTGCGCGATCGCTTTGTTGACAGAGTTTTGGCGGAAATTCCTTTTGTCCGTTTTAACGGAAACATTGAGCACCGTGTGCCTAGCGTTGCAAATTTCAGTTTCGAATTTGTGGAGGGCGAGGGGATACTGATGTTGATGGATTTTCACGGAGTGGCCGTCAGTAGCGGATCTGCATGCAGTTCCGGAAGTCTCGATCCTTCGCACGTACTGCTTGCCATGGGAGTACCGATAGAAATTTCTCACGGTTCTATCCGTTTTTCTTTCGGAAAAAACAATACGATAGAGGAAGTGGATTACACTGTCGATGCATTGAAAGAAACTATTGCAAAACTGCGAGAAATGTCGCCTTTATTTAATCTCAAATCGGGAGGAACTTACAATGTATAATCAAAAAGTATTGGACGCTTTTGCTAATCCGCAAAACGTTGGCACGATAGAAAATGCCGACGGCGAAGGTACCGTTGGAAATGCGACTTGCGGCGATATAATGAAAATTACGCTTAAAATTGAAAACGATGTAATCGTTGACGCTAAATTTCAGACTTTCGGTTGTGCCGCAGCTATTGCAACAAGCAGTACCGCAACGCAAATGGTAATAGGAATGACCGTGGACGAAGCACTGAAGTTGACTAACGCCAAAGTGGTGGAAGCATTAGACGGTTTACCTCCGCAAAAAATCCACTGTTCGGTTTTGGCGGAAGAAGCTATCAAAAAGGCAATTGAAGATTACCGATCGAAAAAGGATAACAAGACTAAAAGCAATAAAGAAATAGAATACGTCTAAAATTTTGCCAAGAACAAAGTTATTTTATGCCCTGAGAGTTTTATCTTTCGGGGCAATTATATTTATATGTTATTACGTTGAATATTTTTTGTCAGGCGTTGCAAAATAAATATAGAAAGTAACAACGGAGGATACTATGAAAAAGCTTATTATCGGAATGGCTCTCGGCACTGCGGCGGGATTGCTTCTCGGCGAATGCGGTATGGTAAAAGAAGCTATGACTAAGGGCAAAAAGAAAATTAAAAACCTGACGAAGTAGCGTATTTTGTTTAGAGGGTGTATCATATGTGATACACCCTGAAAATTTTGTGAGGGAAAATAATTATTTTGCTTAAAAGTAGTGTCATTATCATTGTTTTGTGATACAATAATTAAGTTATGGGCAGAGTAATGGCTTTGGACGTCGGAGACGTGCGGATCGGAGTTGCGGTGTCGGACCTTACGGGTATTATCGCAAATCCGTTGGAAACGTACACTCGCAAAGGAATTTTAAGTGAAGACGCGAAATATATTGCCGATTTGGCAAAAAACAACGACGTCGAGTTGTTTGTTTCGGGCTTGCCTTTGGGATTGGATGGCAAAGAAAACGATCAAACTGAAAAAACTAGACTTTTTGTCGAAGAATTGTTGAAATGCAGCGACATCCCCGTAAAATATATGGACGAGCGGTTTACAACTCTCTCGGCAGAGCGCGTTCTTATTCAAGGCAATGTGCGACGCGAAAAACGTAAAAAAGTTATCGACAAAGTTGCCGCTACCATAATTCTGCAAAACTATTTGGATAGCAAGCGTTAAGTTGCTTACCGTAATTAAATTAATTTGGAGGAACTAAGATGGCAGAAAAGAAAAATCATGAGGAATGCAATTGCGAACACGATCATGAATGCTCCTGCGGATGCGAACATGACGAAGACATCGTTATGTTGCAAGATGAGGACGGAAAGGAAGTGCCTTTTCACTATGTTTACAATTGCGAACACGAAGGTAAAGAGTACGTCTTTTTGCAAGCGGCGGACGACGAAGACGAATCGATAGAAATTTTTGCATTGCAAACGGTAGAAGAAAAGGGCGAATATTATGACGTGTTGGATCCGGTAGACGACGATTTGTACGACGCGTTATATGAAAAACTGTTATTGGCAGCATCGGAAGATTGTTGCGAGGACGGCGGTTGCAACTGTCACGACGAGCATTGCGATTGCCATCACGGCGAAGAAAAGTAATTTGGAATTTTGATGAGAATATCCGTAAAGGCAGGTAAAGTTGCCTTTGCGGGTATTTTTTTTGTTGCTGAGATATTAATTTGTTTTATATTTGTGTTGCAAAAATCCATAAACCCTATTGACATTGCTTTACAAAAATGATAACATAATACTGTTAGCGCTAACATTTTAAGCGTAAAAAGTATAAATGGCAGGAGACTTATGATAATGAGTGTCAAAAGAACGATAATTGCGATTTTGGCTGTGATATGCTTGACTGTTACGGCTTGTTTTGTTTTGGTTGCGTGCGGCGACCAAGAAGACACATACACGTTGACGTATTCCGGAGGTGCGGCGGACGTTAAGGGGACTGTGCCTAAAACTAAAGCGTATAAAGAGGGCGAAAAAGTAACTCTTTTGGGAACGGATGTTTTTACAAGGGAAGGGTATTCTTTTTCTAAATGGAACGACGGAGATAACGATTATGCTGCGTTACAGGAGTTTACTATGCCGGCAAAAAACGTCACTATGACAGCAACGTGGGAATTAAAAACAGTGATAGAGGATAATCCGACTCTCACTGAACTAGATTCGCGTTTTTATGATGCGGATAACTGGGTATATATGACAAATAACGGCGGCGCAAGTTTGGACGGCGGCGACGTTCCTTTCTCTTTGTCCGACGGCTCTGTGAAATTTCACCGTGCAAATCAATCTTTAAATATTGGAAAAATCGATAACGGTACAATGTCCTTTATGTTGAAGGGTACGAATGATTGGGCTATCTGGTTTAATTCAGACAGTATTGACAATCGCGATAACAACAGTTACCGCCTAGTTTATAAGGAAAACAAGCTTGGCATTGCAATTTCTTCCGTTTCCGACAATCTTGCTGCCGTAGTTTCGCAGTCGACATATCAAACGGCGGAATGGAATAGAATCGATATCGTTTTCGAAACGGTCGACAACGTTTGTAGTATAAAACTGTACGTCAACGGAGAACGCGCGGCTTTGGTACGCGGAAACGTCGGCTCGACGGAAGAAGTAAACGTTTCTAAAAATGTTTTGAAACACACGCGTCCTGCCGGTTTTGAAACCGGCGATTACGTCGTAGTGAAAGTATGGGAAGCGCATAACTATTTGCAGATCAAGCCAGTAGCTAAAAAAGACGTAGCAGACGTTCCGGTAATTGCGTGTATAGGTGCATCCATAACTGAGGGCGCCGGTGCAGACAATTTCTATACCGAAAGTTATCCCGCTCAGTTGCAACGCCGTATGGGCGCAGACTACAATGTTATCAATTTCGGTAACAGCGGTAAAACGGTTCGGGAAGATTTGACGGATGACAGCGGTAATTCCGTAGCATGGCTTGCTCAATATCAGTGGCAGGGCGTTCAAAAAATAGTGCCTGATATGGCTATTTTGAATATTGGCACTAACGATTCCAAGTCTACAAATCAGCCGGTTTCAACTACGGAAACGTTCAAACAGGCATACGATCATTTGTTGGACGAATTGTTGAAAGTTAATCCGCAAATGGAAATTTACATTTGTACCGTGCCTACTGCTTATACGAATATTTGGGGAATATCCGAGGAAAACATAAATACGATAATTGCTCCCGTTCAAAGAGAGATAGCGTCAGAACGCGATTTTACGCTCATAGATTTGTACGAATACAGCAAAAATAAATCATTGTTGTTCGGAGACGGAGTGCATCCAAATACGCACGGTTACACAATGTTTGTCGATATAATAGAAGAAGTATTAAAAGGCGACGGCACACTTTCAAAACAATTTTTGGACGCTATTGACGCCAAATACAACGACAACGGAAAAATTGATAACATAGTTGCAAATATCGCAAACGAAAGCGGTAAACTGTATCTAACTGTAAGCGGAGATACGACTATGCCGGTAGGCGACGGCTTGAAAGTTTACGTCGGCGACGGAAAAGACGTTGAAAACTTTTACCCTGTAAGTATTGCCGCTGGTAAATTCTCTGTAAAAGTCGACTTGGCGACTCTTAGGGGCAGTTCGGGTTGGTACAATGTCAGAGTGTACAGCGACGAGTACAGTCATCGAATAGTTTTACTGAATAATACCGAGTATCAAAGCGGCGACAAATTTGTTTCGGACGAAGTTCGGGTGATCGTTCGCACTTGGAATACCAATTGGGGTGCAAGTTTTAGCTTTACCGTAGACGAAAACTTCAATACCGAAATAACTTCCTCGACGGTCACATCGGTCGACGGAACATTGACTTTGACGGTATCCGGCACTACAAGCGCAAGTTCGCTGAAACTTTCCGTTGCGCAAAAGCCGGGCGACGATAGCAAAAGTAATTTTGCCGTAGACGCTGAAATTGTAAGCGGAACTTTCAACGCTTCGTTTGATTTGACAAGACTTAACGAATATACCGATTGGTACAACGTTCGTATATATCACGCAGACGGAAGTTACGTACCGGTCGGGTACAAACAGACGACTGACGGTGAAAATGTCTTGGAAAAGAACGACGCATTTTATTGCGCGGATACAGTATTGACAGTCGTCTCTTGGACTGACGGCGGCGTCGATACGTTAAGTTTTGCCGTGAAAGCAAACGACGGTACAAAGCCTGTTATAAAATTGACGGACGCGTCGTTGACCGTTAATACGGCAAACGGCACGGCTATTTTGACTGTAAGCGGAAGTACGCGCGGAACTAAACCGACTATTCATTCCGCAACGTTGCTTTATTTGGGGAATGATGCAAGCAAACCTGAAAATTTCAAAGTTGTGGCAGAAGACGCCGACGGTAATTGGAGCGGTTCGGTTGACCTTGCAATGCTTGAAGTCGGCACTAACTACGAAATTCGCATTTATACTCGTAACGTTGACGGCGATAATTACGGCGGATACTATACGCTTAAAATTGGAGAAGTGAAAGCAGACGGAAACGTCGTTAAGGCAAATACCGAATACGAATTTGCAAGCAAAAAGATAACCGTATACGACGACGAATCTACGTGGGATCCGTTCCGTATTAAAGTTGCGGACACTAACGTTCCGGATCCCGTTGTAACTGCTACTTCGATAAAGTACGGTAACGGTCAATTAGTAATTACGGCAAATACAGCCAACGTTACAAGATTTGATTTTGTTTTGCAGAATACGGCTACAAACCCCAAGTACGAACAAGTTTGGCAAAATGTGAGAATAGAAGATGACGGCAGCGTGAGAATTGTGATTGAACTCTCCGAATTGGCAAATGCTCCGGCAGGCGTGCCTCTCAACTGCCGTATGTATCTCAACGGCTCAGAAACTATCACCAAACTTTTGCCCGAATCGCTGAATTTCGCCCAAACGTATAATTTTGACGGAAGACACTATTCTTTGGGAACAAACGCCGGCAATATAAAGTTACAATATTCTGTTTTGACGGGACTAGTCAGTGCTACGGTGGATATTGAAGATAAGGACGGTACTCCGACTTTGATAGTTCAAGGTACATATGAAGGCAAGTCCGCAAGCGAAATTCAATTGAAGTTGGATAAAACAAGCGCACCGAAAAATGCGTTATATTTTGAAAATCTGTCTACTTTAGACGGCGAATTTAGATTCGAAGTAGACGTTTCGGTTTTGCTGGCTTCATCAGTCGATAAACTGGGTACAAGCGCTGAAGGATACTTTATCCGTCTTTGGAGCGGATACGTAGATGCGCATGACGACGTTGCCGAAGTCGCGGGGGCTAAATTGGCGGATATCCATGCGGTTTGGGAACAAGAAAAACTAGACGTTAAAGTGGTTATAGACGGTTGCACCTACGTGTTCTATCGTAATAGTACTACGGATTTTGACAGAACTTTGGGTATAGCAAAATACGACTCGGTACTTGCCTAATAGTAAGCCAAAATTCAAAAAAAATCTTGCCGTGAAGTAACCGTAATTTCAAAGCAAAAGCCTTCTATGTTTTATAGCATAGAAGGTTTTTAATGCTTTATAACGCGCTAAAATGTTAAAGTTAACATTTTGAAATTGACATTGATTATCGGAGAGTATATAATAGTTGCAACGGTTTTGTAATTTTACAAACCTCACAAAAGAGAGGAACGGAAATGGCAACGATCAAAGACATAGCAAAGATGACGGGATATTCTCTTATGACGGTTTCTCGCGCGTTGAACGAACCGCAGAAAGTAAAAGACGAAACTCGTCTAAAAATTATGGAAGCGGTGCAAAAGTGCGGTTATGTGCAAAGTGTGGTTGCTCGCTCTCTTGCCAAAGGCATGACGTCTACTATTTGTTTGTACATGCCTTCTACTTTGAATACTACAAGTCGATTCGTTGCGCAAACGATCAGTTCTGTTGCCGAGCGACTGGGAGAAAGAGGATTCAGTATCAGTTTTCGCCGTCAACTGTCTGCAGATTTTCCTTGTGACGGTATTATTGCCGCAGGTCTAAATATTGACGAAGAAGACGAGTTTATGCGCATATCGCAAACAAAGCCCGCAGTGTTGTACGGCAATAGCGAAAGATTTGTCAATTGGGTTGACGTCGACAACTACCAAGGTATTTACGATATGACTAAGTTAGTAATAGAAAAGGGGCATCGTAAAATAGCGTATATAGGTATGCATTATCCTGCCCATTATGTGGAACAACGGAAACTCGGATTTACGGACGCAATGAAATCCTGCGGAATAGAATTGAAAAACGAATATATTTATTCTTGCGAAAATACCGAGGACGGCGGTTTTAAGGCGTGTGAAATTTTATTGTCTAAAGTTCGTCCAACGGCTATAGTTTGTGCAACGGATCTTATTGCGATAGGCTGTATGCACTCATTGCACCGTCATGATATTCGTATTCCGTCGCAAGTTGCCGTCAGCGGATTTGACGGATTCGGTATGGAGCATACTGTTTTTCCAACTCTTACAACAGTCAAGCAGCCGTTGTACGATATGGGCATAAAATTGGCTGACGCAGTGCTTGCTATGATCAACGGCAATAAACAGGAAAAAGGCATATTTGTCAAGCCTACAATCGAAATCGGCGGCTCGGTGTAAAATATTTATATAAAAATAGCCCGCTATCTTCGTAAACGAAGAATAGTGGACTATAATTTTTTTGATGATTATATATCACAGCTGTTTCTTTCAAACAAATCTGCTAACTCGCTAATATAGGTATTGTAATATTGGTTTTCGATTGAGTGTTTTTCGGGCGATTTTTTGATTTCGTCTTTAATATCAGAACAGATTTTTACGAGTCCAAAATACACCTTATGACCTTTTGAAATTTGTTTCAAACACAACTTGAGCATTTTGTCATCATATTCAAATTGTTCGCTATCTAAAAACGAATACTCTCCGCGTTTCAAAATAGCGATTTTGCTTAAAAGAACTTTACTTTTTTTCATGTCTTCGGTAGAAACTTTCCCGTAATACTTTTCAATTAATTTATATCTTTTCATATCATATATGACGAAAGATAAAATTGATAACAAAGTAAAACCGCCGAATATCGAAAGTGCGATAATATAGTTTGTGTTAAAGTCGGGATTCGTAAAAATGACTATTAACAGATAAAATAAAGACGCAATTGCAAGCAGACACATCAGAATTCGGTAAATCAGTAATACTTTTTTATATTTTCTTATTTCGTTTGTTTTCTCTTTTTCCATTTTATTTGCGTTAAGCTTATTAAAAAGCACCCCTGAAAAGGTGCTTTTGTTATTAGTACATTGTTTTGTCGGTAATATTCATATAATCGCGGAACAACTCCAAACATTCTTCGTGTCCCATTTGTGAAATTTTGTTTTGCAATTTATCCATATTGATTTTGAGCGTTTGGCTAAAAACGTCGTCGCGGAAACCGATCATATCGTTTTCGGCAATGGTGCAGCCGTAGTATATGTGGTTGATGTTTGACCAAAGAATTGCCCCTAAACACATTACGCAGGGTTGCCCCGTTGTGTAGATATCTGCGCCTGATAAATCGAACGTCGACAGGTTTTTACAGGCATCGCGTATTGCTTCCATTTCGCCATGACAAGTAGGGTCGTTGTTTTTTGCTACTCTGTTGTGTCCCTTTCCTATCACTTTGCCGTCTTTTACTATTACTGCACCGAAAGGACCTCCGTCGTTGTGGATAATGCCTTCGCGTGCTTCGTCAATTGCTATTTGCATATATTTGTCCATAAAAAACTCCTTAGCGAACTTACAAGTTCTTGATATCAGTTTTATCAATGCTTATATTCATTGTTGTATATTAAAAATATTGGAGCGGGTAACGGGAATACTCCGCTTTGCTTCGTGGCGTTCGCAATCAAAGATTGCTCGGCCGAGCGAACCCTACGGGTCCGCTGTCTTTGGCATATTTATTAACAATGCTTATAGAATTGATTTGATATAATGGAGCGGGTAACGGGAATCGGACCCGTAACTACTGCTTGGGAAGCAGTCGTTTTACCACTAAACTATACCCGCATAGGATTGAATTTGCATTCTATATGTTTTAGGTGAATTTTGAAAACCGAAACATGTCTTCGTCTCGTTCGCAATTTTGTCGAGCAGTCGGTTAAACACATACGCAAGTACTGTCGTATACGCGGTGGTTTTGTCCGTAAACGTTACCTGCAAAAAATGGTTTAAGCGAAACAGTTAATTTGTTAAATTCAGGTGCTGTTAATGTACGTTTGTTGTTGTGCTACTATCGGGCAAATATGCAAAATCGTTGTATAGTGGCGCGAAAGTATGTGATGCTTCAGTTTTTTTGTTTTTCTCTCTCGGGCACGGCTTCCAAGTCCAGTACGTCAAAGTCAATACTTTCTACAAAGTCACGCTCTTTGAAGCGGGTGTTATTAAACATTACGAAATGATGGAAATTTACGCTTGTGGCAACGGGCGTAGGTATGTCTAAAAGTCCGCAGACATCTTGTAGTACGGCAATAAATTCATCTTCATTTTCTGTAGAGGAATACTCAAATACCACGTCGCGGGTAATTTTGTCTTCTACAACCGTTTTTGCCCAAAGTTTCATAATTTCACCTACGCTATTGTATCAAATTTAGTTGCAAATTGCAATCTCTTTTTATAAATAAATTGCGCTTACTTTTGCAATAATTATTATGCGTATTTAGGGGACTTATAATTTAGCTAATTGTGTTGTTTACTAATTTTATGCCGTGTGATATAATAGCATAAAAGTTATTTTGGAGTAAAAAATGAAAATCGGCATTTTTACCGCAATGAAAAAAGAAGCGGTCAGTTTTTTGAAAAAAGATACGCCCAAAGTTCAAGTAGGCGCATTTGACGTGTACGCGTTGAAGTTGGGCAAACACGACGCATACTTGTGTTGTCCTCCGTCGGTGGGCGAAATTGCCGCCGCTGCCGCTTGTCAACTGTTGATTTCACAATTTGACGCGAACATTATTTTGAACTTCGGCGTGGTGGGGGCTCTCAACGAAAACACAACGTTGCTTTCCACCGTGTACGTTGGTAGTGTCGTTCACTACGACATGGATTTAAGCAGTATTGACTATTTGCCGGTTGGACGCTACTCTTGCTTCCCAGACACTGCAGTGCCGTGTGATAAGTCTCTTTTGGATAAGGCTTTGTCGGTTGTTGAGTTGCCCATGGTGCGGTGTGCTTCGGCAGACAAGTTTGTGGACGCGAAAGACAGCAAAGCGGCTCTTAATGCCAAATTCGGGGCTGAAATTTGCGATATGGAGTCGGCTGGAATACTTTTTGCTTGCAAATTCAATAAAATTCCGTGTTTGCTGGTTAAATGTATTTCTGACAGTTTGTGCGGCGGATACGCAGAGTATAATGAAAATGCGGAAAATGCCGCACGCGGATTTTTTCAATTTGCAGAAAAGTTGGCGTCCGTATTGGACTAGATTTAGGTGTGTTAATTAACACGTGTTTTAGCAAATGCTTGACAATAGTTTTGTCGTGTAGTACAATACCGACATGATTTCAGTTGACAGAAAGTAAGCGGAGCTTTAGCACTACTTGCGCTGCAACAATAAAGGAGAAAATTATGGCAGAAGTTCAATTGACCGAGGCTGGGCGCAGAGAGCTTGAAGCGCGTTTGGAATATTTGAAGTCGGTTCGTCGTGCGGAGATTGCCGAAGAAATAAAAACGGCTAGAGGATTCGGCGATCTTTCGGAAAATGCCGAATATGATGCGGCACGTAAAGCGCAGGCGGAAATGGAAGGTGAAATTGCCGAAATCGAAGCTCAATTACGTCTGGCAAAAATCATTCATGAAACGACGGTTACTTGTTGTGAAATTATCAACGGTAAAGAACAGGCGTCAAAAGTGTACACAATCGTCGGCACTGCAGAAGCAGATTTGTCTACCGGCAGAATAAGCGACGAATCTCCCGTAGGCGCAGCGCTTATCAAGTCTCAAAAAGGCCAGACAGTAGAGGTGAAGTTGCCTAGCGGTCGTATTAAATTGCTTAAAGTTTTGAACGTGACAAGATAGATAATCAATACTGAATGCAACGCCTCTTTAGAGGCGTTTTTGGAGTAGATATGAGCGAAGAAAAAGTAATATCCACCGAACAAATTCAAGAACAGGATTTGAACGAAATTCTGCAAATTCGCCGCGATAAATTGGCTAAGTTGGTGGAGTTGGGACAAAATCCGTTTGAAATTACCCGTTTTGACAAAACACACTCTTCCAAGCAGGTTATAGACGGTTACGTCGATCACGCCGAAGGCGAGGAATATACGCCGCAATTTGTAATCGTTGCAGGGCGTATGATTTCCCGCCGCATTATGGGTAAGGCTAGTTTTTGCCACGTTCTGGACGGCGAAGGCACTGTGCAGTTGTATGTCAAGCGCGACGAAATCGGCGAGGAGAACTACGCTCAGTTTAAGACTTGGGATATCGGAGATATAATCGGAGGCACGGGCGAAGTTTTCCGTACGCATATGGGAGAAATTTCCGTGCGTTTGACAAGTATTAAGTTGTTATCTAAATCTCTTTTGCCCTTGCCGGAAAAATTTCACGGATTGCGCGACGTAGAAACAAGGTACCGTCAGCGCTATGTGGATTTGATTGCAAATCCGGAAGTTAAAAATACTTTTATTGTCCGCTCGCGCTTGATGAAAGCGATAAGGGAGTATTTGGATAACTTGGGATATTTGGAAGTAGAAACACCCATTTTGAATACTATAGCAGGCGGTGCAAACGCTCGTCCGTTTATTACGCATCACAACACGTTAGACATTGATATGTACATGCGTATCGCGACCGAATTGCACCTAAAGCGTCTTATCGTCGGCGGGTTTGAAAAAGTGTACGAAATAGGCAGACAGTTCCGTAACGAAGGTATGGATCAACGTCACAATCCGGAGTTTACTACGATAGAATTATACGAGGCCTACACAGATTTTAACGGCATGATGGATATTGTGGAAGGTATGTTTAAGTACTGTGCGGATACTGTGCTTGGTACACGCAAATTGCCTTACGGCGACGTTTTAATAGATCTTGACAGTTGGGAAAAACTTTCTATGATTGATGCCGTCAAGAAATATACGGGCTTGGATTTTGGAAAGTTGAATTCGGATAAGAAGGCAGTGGATGCGGCCAAGAGCAAAGGCATAGATTTGCCTGAGAGTAAACAAACCTGGGGACACGCGTTATACGAGTGCTTTGACGTCTTGGTGGAAAAAGAATTGGTTCAGCCTACATTCATCTACGACTACCCAGTCGAAGTCAGTCCTTTGGCTAAGAAAAAGCCGACCGACGGCCGTTTGACGGAACGGTTTGAGTTTTTTATGAATGCAAGCGAAATGGGAAACGCGTTTTCGGAACTTAACGATCCTTTGGATCAATACGAGCGCTTCTTGGCGCAAGTAAAAGCTAAGTCGCAAGGCGACGACGAAGCGCAAATGATGGACGAGGACTATATTACGGCATTGCAATACGGTATGCCTCCGACGGGCGGTTTGGGCATAGGTATAGACCGAATGGTTATGCTGTTTACAAATAATCAGTCCATTCGCGACGTCCTTTTGTTCCCCACAATGAAGCCTATAGGAAAGTAAAAGCCAAAACTAATTTTGGACTTTTGTTTTTTGTTGCAAATACAAAGTTTATTTATCAAAGTAAAAAACACGTACGAGAATTTTGTACGTGTTTTTATATATATTTCATTTAGCAAAATTATTTTGTTCCGAACAGGCGGTCTCCTGCATCTCCTAAACCCGGCAAAATATAGTTGTTTTCATTCAGTTCTCTGTCCATGGTGGCGCAGTATATTTGTACGTCAGGATGTGCTTTATGTAACGCTTCAACTCCTTTGGGTGCGGCAATTATATGCATACATTTTATATTTTTTGCTCCGCATCGTTTAAGCATATCTACCGCGGCAATAGTGCTACCGCCGGTTGCAAGCATAGGGTCGAGTAATAAACACGTTTTATTTTGAATATCTTTTGGCAACTTGCAATAATATTCTTTCGGAGTGCACGTTTCTTCGTCTCGGTACATCCCGATGTGTCCTACTTTTGCTGCGGGGAACAAGGTATGCACGCCGTTGACCATCCCTAACCCTGCGCGCAATATCGGAATGATTGCAACTGTGTTTTCCGCAATCATTTGTTGCGTCGTATGCTCCAAAGGCGTATCGACGTTTACTTCCACGGTGGGTATATCTTTGAATGCTTCGTAAGTCAGCAAAACGGAAATTTCTTCGATAAGTTCTCTAAACTGTTTTGTGTCCGTATCTTTGTTGCGCAAAAGTGCAACTTTATGTGATATAAGAGGATGAGAGATAACGTTGACGTTTTTCATGGCGTTCTCCGCAAGTTTTTGTTTTATTTTACTACAACTTTAAGATTATATCAACGGTTTTGCAGTTGAAATTGCCAGCGACGAAGTCTTCTTACGTAAGACTAATTTGCAATCGTATGTTGTAAATTGCTGTTTGTTGTGCTATAATGTAGAAAATTTGCATTAAGCATTTATTTGTGAGCAGCGGATATTATGCGGAATAGGAATTTTGATGTTCCGGATATTCGCGGATAATCATTTAAAAGATATTTTACGGTAGGATATTCCTTGTACTGTAATGCCGGATTTATAATTGAAAAACGGTGGTGTTTATATGGAAAAAGTTAAAAAAAAGAAACGTCATATAGCATTGTGGATTTTTTGGGCAGTATTGGCAATTATGCTGTTTATATTTATCGTATGCGCTATCCGTTGGGCGGTGCATAGAACTTCTCCAGAGGAAGGTTATGGCGAATATGAATTTGCCGGAGGTACTATCGAATTCGATTTGGATTTGTTTCCTTCGCTTGTTATTGACGAAAACGCAACTTCTCTCAAAATTTTGCAGTTAACCGATCCGCAAATAAAATTCGGCGCTTTTCCAAGTCGCGACAGAAAAACGTTTGATTTGTTGGAAAAAGCAATTAAAACTGAAAAACCTGATTTGTGCGTTGTTACAGGAGATCTGACGCTTTCTGTTTTTACTTACGACGCATATAAATATTTTGCCGATTTTATGCAACGTATTGGTGTCAAATGGACGCTAGTATACGGTAATCACGACGCACAATTCGATTGCAGCAAGTATACTTTGTATAACTTACTTAAAGGATATGATAATTGTCTGTTTCAGGCGGGGCCAAGCGACATATACGGAGAATGTAATTTCCTTATCAACGTCTTTAAGGGGCAAAAAAAGGCGGATAACCTCGCGTATAGTCTTGTAATGTTGGACAGTGGAATGTACCCGGAAGAAGGAAACACGTCTTTAACCGATTGGGTGTACGATTGGATTCATCAAAGTCAAATGGACTGGTACGAATGGGCAATAAAAGGACTGCAAAGTATCAATCCTGAAGTGCAATCAAGTATGTTTTTCCATATTCCGCTGAAGGAGTTTGCGGATATGTACTATCTAAACGAAATTGATCGCGGTAACGAAGTACCTGCGGCCGTTGCCGACAGTTTTGTAAATCGCGGGATAGATACGACATACATAAGCGACGTCAAAGGCGTAGTGCGTGAAAGCGACAAAGACGCGTCTGAATGCGTATACGGTGACGACGGATATACCGTCGGTATCTACTATCAGGGTAATGCAGAAGGGGTTACAGACCATCCTGACGTATTTAAGTATGTAAAAGACTTTGGAAGCACTAAGGGGATATTTTGCGGACACGACCACGTCAATAATCTAAAAGGATACTTTGACGGGATATATTTGGGGTACGGTCTGTGTTGCGGTTACCATACTTATCCGTTTTTTGACAATGCCAACTTTATAACGAATATGTTCGGGCTATCCGACAAAGTACTCTATAACGGCGCGCTTTGGTTGGACGAAAACGGCAATCGTATGGAAAAGGGAGTAACGGTTATAGAAGTTGATTTAACTGCGAATTACGGAGCATTGACCGTTACTGACAAAGGTGAAAGCGTTTTAGGAGAATAAAATATAGTATGAAACATCAAGATGAAGTTAGCGTTATTGATATGACCGTTTTGAACGACGATGGATTTTTGTCGCCGTATTCCCCGACAGACAAGCCGATAATCAATACTGAAGTTGCTGAGTTTCTTGAAAACAGCGCAAATGCGCATACGCTAAAAAGCAATTTTGTAATAAGAATACACAGCAATTGCATTGATGAAGAAGAAAAAGTACAATATAAAGATGCGATAAAAAATTATTACGGTCTTAAATTGTCGTCATCAGGCACGGATTTGCGACGTAATTTGATCGTATCGGTTATTTTTACTTTGGTGGGCGTTTTGGGACTTGTTCTGATGTTTTTATTGGATCACTTCAACGTTAGCGGTATCTGGGTAGAAGTTGCGGATATATTCGCTTGGGTTTTCGTATGGGAGGCGGTGTATATGTTCTTTATAGAGCGTAATAAAACGTTGCGCGAGCGTCGAAAATTCCGCGCTATTCACGATTCCGAAGTTGAATATTGTTCGTTAGTTAAATAGTCTAAAATGCAAAAAGAGTTGTCCTTACAGACAACTCTTTTTGCATTTTAAGTTTTATTCTTTATTTGCAAGTTTCTTGTATTTTTCAAGTCTTTGTTTTGCGTCTTTTTCCGACTTTTCAAATAATGTTTCTGCAATTTCCGGTTTAGTTTTTGCAAGAGACGAGTAGCGTGTTTCGCTCTTGATAAACTCTTGGTAATCGCCCGTCGGATCTTTACTGTCCAACGTAAACGGATTTTTGCCGGAGTCTACCAGATCGGGATTATAGCGGTACAATTGCCAATAGCCGCAATCTACCGCGCGCTTGATTTCTTCTTGCGATTTGCCCATGTTTATACCGTGGTTGATGCAAGGCGCGTAAGCAATGATAAGGGAAGGTCCGTGATATGCTTCCGCCTCGGTCAGCGCTTTGACAAGTTGAGCTTGGTTTGCGCCCATACCTACTTGCGCAACGTAAACGTAGCCGTAGCTCATTGCCATCATACCTAGGTCTTTCTTTTTGACGCGCTTGCCTGCTGCAGCAAACTTGGCAACGGCGCCCGTAGGAGAAGATTTGCTTGCTTGTCCGCCTGTGTTGGAATAAACTTCCGTATCCAAAACAAGTACATTTACGTCCTCGCCGCTTGCAAGAACATGGTCAAGTCCGCCGTAACCGATATCGTATGCCCAACCGTCGCCGCCGAATATCCATATGGATTTTTTGACTAGGCAGTCTTTTTCAGAAAGTATTTCTTTGCACGTCGGTCCGCAAGTGGGGCAACTGCTGTGTTTTTCCAAAGCGGCAACAAGGTCCGCCGAAGCTTTCTTGCTGGCTTCCGCATCGTCTTTGTTGTTGAGCCATACGTCGCACTTTGCAACGTCTTCAGGATAGTCTTTCCAAAGTTCTTTCAGAGCATTGATTTTTTCCGTAAGACGGTTTCTGCGTTGAGCATAAGCGAGGTTGATTCCGTAACCGAATTCGGCGTTGTCTTCGAACAAACTGTTTGCCCAAGCGGGGCCGTGTCCGTCTTTATTTACCGTGTATGGGCAAGTTGGAGCGCTACCGCCGTAAATAGAGGAGCAACCCGTAGCGTTTGCAACTACCATTCTGTCTCCGAACAGTTGCGTCACCAATTTTACGTAAGGCGTTTCTCCGCAACCTGCGCATGCACCGGAAAATTCAAACAACGGTTGTTTGTATTGGCTTCCGAGTGCGGTCGTGGGAGCAAGTTTGCATTCTACGCGCTCTGCGCTTTGCGCATACTTGTAGTTTTCCATTTCTTTGTCGTTCAACTCTTCTGCCGGAACCATTACTAATGCCTTTTCTTTGGCGGGACAAACGTTTGCACATACTCCGCAGCCGGTGCAGTCTAGCGGACTGATTTGCATACGGAACTTCGCGGGTTTTACTCCGACTTTGGAAGGAGCGGTTGTAAACGTATCCGGAGTGTCGGTATTTTCGTCTATCAATACGGGACGGATTACTGCATGCGGACAAGCCATTGCGCATTGGTTGCATTGAATACATTTGTCGCTTTTCCAATCGGGAAGGTTGACGGCGATACCGCGTTTTTCAAATTGGGTGGTACCTGTGGGAACTACGCCTGCTTCGTTGAAAGCCGATACAGGCAACGTATTGCCTTTTTGCTCTACGATCGGGCGCACAAATTCTTCGTAATACTTGCTGTCAGTTTTTTCCGGAAGAGCCGCGCCGGTAGTGGTTGTGGCCCAACTTTCGGGTACTTTTACTTCGTGTAATCCCGCGATTGCTCCGTCGATTGCAGCCCAGTTTGCTTCAACTACTTTTTGTCCTTTCTTTCCGTAGGACTTTACAACGGCTTGTTTCATATATTCTTCGGCCTGTGCGTACGGAATAATATCTGCAAGTTTGAAGAACGCAGCTTGACATACCATGTTGGTGGATTTTGCCGATCCCGCTTTTAATGCAATGTGCAAACCGTCGATGGTGTAGAATTTCAAATGCTTTTTAGCAATTTGGTTTTTCATATATGCAGGCAGTTCGTTTTCCAATTCCGCGTCCGTCCAAGAACAGTTCAAAAGGAATGTGCCGCCGTCTTTTGCGTCTGCCAAAACGTCGTAACGCGTCACGTAACTTTGGTTGTGGCAGGCAACAAATTCTGCTTGATCTATCAGATAACTGGACTTGATCGGGTTTTTGCCAAAGCGCAAGTGCGAAACGGTAAGTCCTCCGGACTTTTTACTGTCGTATTCAAAATATCCTTGCGCATACAAATCCGTATGGTCACCGATAATTTTTATGCTGTTTTTATTTGCACCGACCGTTCCGTCGCTGCCCAAACCGTAGAATTTGCAGCGGGTAGTACCTTTTGGTGCAACGTCGATCATTTCGTCAACAGGCAAACTTGTTCCCGTTACGTCGTCGTTGATACCGACTGTAAAGTGATTCAGTTTTTTGCCGTCAAGATTACGGTAAATAGACAAAATCATGGAAGGAGTGAATTCTTTACTGCCTAAACCGTAACGTCCGCCAAGCAATGTGTCAACTTTGCGCCCCTGTTCGGCAAGTGCCGCAACAACGTCCAGATACAAAGGTTCGCCCAAACTTCCGGGTTCCTTGGTTCTGTCCAAAACGGCAATTTTCTTGACGGTTTTGGGCAGTGCCGCAACGAAGTGAGAAGCGGAGAAAGGACGGTAAAGACGTACTTTCAAAACGCCTACTTTTTCGTCGCGTGCGGTAAGGTAATCGACAGTTTCTTCTACGGCATCCGCGCCGCTGCCCATAAGTACTATAACTTTATCTGCGTCTTTTGCACCAACGTAATCGAATAAGTGGTAGTGTCTTCCTGTCAGCTCGCCGACTTTTGCCATGTATTTTTCGACAATGGCGGGTGTAGCAAGATAGTACTTGTTTGCGGCTTCTCTGTTTTGGAAGTAAATATCTGCGTTTTGAGCCGTACCTTGCAATTGAGGATGTTCGGGGTTGAGCGCCCTTGCGCGGAATTCATCCACGTATTTCATATCCAAAAGTTTTGCCATGTCGGAATATTCAATCTCATCTATTTTGGATACTTCGTGGCTGGTGCGGAAACCGTCAAAGAAATGCAGGAAAGGAACTTTCGCTTCCAATGTGGACAGGTGTGCGACCAATGCCATATCCATGGCCTCTTGAACGCTGTTGCTTGCAAGCATTGCAAATCCGGTTTGGCGGCAAGCCATTACGTCTTGGTGATCGCCGAATATGTTTAGCGCATGAGCAGCCAATGCTCTTGCCGACACGTGGAATACGCAAGGCAACAATTCGCCGGAAATTTTGTACATATTGGGAATCATCAATAGCAAGCCTTGACTAGCCGTAAACGTGCTTGTCAATGCCCCTGCTACTAAACTTCCGTGTACTGCGCCTGCAGCGCCCGCTTCCGACTGCATTTCTGCAATTCTTACGGTCTGCCCAAACAAATTGGTTCTGCCGCCGGCAGCCCATTCGTCTGCAACTTCTGCCATGGGAGAAGACGGAGTGATCGGATAAATAGCCGCAACGTCGCTAAACGCATATGCAACGTGAGACGCGGCGGTGTTACCGTCAATAGTTCTCTTTGCCATTATTGTTTTTCCTCCAAAAAAGTAATCTGATTTTTTGATGAACAATCGCTTTTTTACGCTTGTACCATACAAAGTTAATTATATACTTTAATAATGTTAAAGTCAAGTTGACAAAATGTGTTTTATTTGAAATTTGCAATATATTATTGTGATAATAAAAGATAAATAAAAATGAAATTAATTCCTTATAAATTTGAACGTTGTATAAAATCTGCGTATAATCAAAAAGGAACACTGATAAAGTGTCCTTTTTTATCTTTTGTGTAGCGAAACCGTATTGTACTGTTTCGCACAATGGCTCCCCAAGTAGGGTTTGAACCTACGACCCTCCGGTTAACAGCCGGATGCTCTGCCGCTGAGCTATTGAGGAATATCTATTTGCTTAGATATCTTACCACTACGCTGTATGTTTGTCAATTATTTTGTACAATTTTTCACAAAAAGTTTTGTAGACTTTTTAGCAACTTAGTTGAATGTAAATTGACTGCACAACAGCCTTGTGTTAGAATAAGTATATAAATAATTTGATATAGGTGTAGAAATGAAGGTTGCCGTGATTTTAGGAAACAGATTAAACGACGATGCAAGTATCACGGCGGTGATGGAAGAACGTTTGATGCTTGCGATGCAATTGATAACCGAGTATTCTCCGGATAAAATTATAGTTTCTGGCGGCGTGGCTAATCCCGCAGCAGGAGTTAGCGAAGCGCAAGTGATGAAAGACTGGTTGGTAATGCACGGCATAGATAAGGATTTGATAGTGCAAGAGGATAAATCGTTGACGACTAAACAGAATGCTAAGTATGCAGTGCCAATCATTGTAGGCATTGGCGCGAAAAACGTATTTCTTTGCACTTCGCAGGAACATATGAAGCGGTGGTATCTCAATCCTGTCAAACTTTTTAGAAAACGGCTCAAAAAGTATCCAAATATACAAGTGCAGCCGTATTGCAAAAACGTAAAGATATAAAATATGTTGAGTATTTTTTCTTTTATATTTCAAAATTTGCGTGCCTCCAATTTCAAAACTTTGGAGGCACGCCTGATTTTCAGTATTTTGTTATATGGCAGGTAAAATAGTGGTTGCAATTCCGCAAAAAATTAAAAGAGAAAATATGTCGACAATGGTGGTAATGAAAGGGCTTGCTACAACTGCAGGGTCCAAACGACACACTTTTGCCAAAATCGGCATTAGGCAACCCACAAATTTTGCCAACATAATTGTTAAAAACATCGCGATGGAAACAGTCAAGCAAACGTCCCATGTGTAGGCATTGTGGAAAAGGAGTCCGTCGATTAGATACAGTTTTCCAAAACACGCAATTGCAAGTACGGCAGCAAGGCACGCCGCAACCCGCAATTCTTTCCATAATACTCGCAGGGTATCTTTCGGACGGATTTCATCTATTGCAAGACTGCGCGTTATTGTTACAGATGCTTGGCTTCCGGCATTTCCTCCCGTTCCCATTATCATTGGAACACAAGCAAAAAGTAAAGCGTCCAATGTGTTTTCAAAGTGGTTGATAATTAGTCCGGTAAAAGTTGCGGATAGCATCAAAATGAGTAGCCAGGGCAAGCGGTTCTTCCAAATTTGCCATACGCTTTGTTCCATATACGTGTCGTTAGAGGGCGTTACTGCGGCCATTTTTGCTATATCTTCGGTTGCTTCCTGTTCCATGACGTCCAGTACGTCGTCAACGGTAATGATGCCGACAATTCGGTTTTCCGCGTCGGTTACAGGAATGGCAGAAAGGTCGTATTTTGATATTTGCTGCGCGGCAAACTCTTTGTCGTCGGTAGTTTCTACGCAAATAACGTCCTGCTCCATAATCTCCGTAACGGTGGTTTCGTATTTATTTAGAAGTAAGTCTTTTACCGTTACGCTGCCTAAAAGTTTACGTTTGTCGTCGGTTACGTAGCAGTTGTAAATCGTTTCTTTGTCTAGAGCGATTTTTCTGATATGTTCAAAGCATTGCATTACGGTCCAGTGTTCTTTTAGGCTGACGTATTCTACCGTCATAATGGTACCGGCACTGTCTTTGGGATATTGCAATATTTCGTTTATTTGTTTGCGAGTTTCGGTATCCGACTGGGCAATGATGCGCTTTACTACGTTTGCCGGCATTTCTTCAATTATATCTACCGTATCGTCCAAAAACATTTCTTCGAATACGGCTTTAAGTTCCGCATCGGAAAATACCGACAACAGCAGTTCTTGTTTGTCGGACGACATTTCTACAAAAGTCTCTGCGGCGTTTTCTTTGGAAAGCAATCGAAATACGGGAGGCATTTCTTTTTCAGGCAGTTCTTCAAGTAATGCGGCGGTATCTTGCGGTTTCAAATTTTCCAACAGACGTTTGATCTTGCGAAAGTCTTTGACGTTAAGCAAGGATTGTAGCAACTGGATCGTTATTTCTTGTTCTTCTGTAACAACGTCAAATTCTTTTTCCATAATTTCACCTCCCGATTCCGGTATTGTGTATGTGATAATAAAAAAATCTGTACTTGTAACAGTACAGACATCAATTACGCAAACTCAATGTTTCTACCATAACAAGTTTTAGCATCACAAGGCAATGAAATTGCGTTAAGTTACGCCTTGGCTTCGACATAACCTGTTTACCATACATAACGTGTCTCCACGTTTAGTCGGCAGCAACCCGTATCCTTGTGGTAGCCTCACCTACCGGATATTTTATAATCATATTGTAATGTTGATTTACAGATATGTCAACAATTTGCAGTAAACAAAGGGTACAAATTTTAAGTATTTTTCTCTTTACATTATGTAACGTGACAGATATTTGACACCGAGCAAATATTATAGTAAAATGTTTTATTATCAAGGATAAAGTAATGAAAGAATATTATAAGCAACGTTGGTATTGGGTATTTCACTATACAAGTAAAAATTTTTGGTATTGTTTATTAAAAACATTGTGTCTTATCGTCGGTTTGCCGATATATTCCGTAATGTTTTTATTAGAAATGATTCTTACGGCAATCAATATGATTTTTTCCTGGATACCGATTTTGAACGTAGTGATATTTATAATCTGTAAATCTCTTATGGTCGCGTGTGGCAGTACTTTTTATATTTGCATACTGCCCGATATTAAAAAATACAAAAAGTTGACGTCAAAAGAGGTGGATTACGACGTATCAGACGTTGAAACTGTAGATCCTGACGAAACTTTTCTTTTGGATAGCGAACCCGAAAATAATTCGGAAAAAGAAGAATAATTGGCCTTTTTGAATACCGACGCGAATTTTCGCGTCGTTTTTTATATTTACAAACTTTATTCGATATTTCTCGACAAAAATAGATTAAAAGTTACAAAAGTCGACACGGAGTTCACTTTAATCCTGTGTTATAATTGGGACACAAAGATGATGGGAGGGAAATCCATGATTAAAATCGGATTGATCGGGCAGCCCGGGTTACAAGAAAAATTGGAAACTCAAGAAAATTTCCAAGTCGTTTACAGCGTAGACGGTCGCGATGCCAGGCATTACTTGGATACCGTATCTGCTGACGTAGTTATTACTGAATTGATGATGTCGGGCGAGGACGGATATGCGCTTTTGGAAAAATATCGCGACGTTAAATTTATCGTGGCTTCAGAATTGAAAAGCGAGGTATTTGTTATCAAAGCGTTGGATCAAGGTGCGAAATACTATTTGGTAAAGCCTTTGGAATTCAGCGTTTTGGAACAGCGTATAACCAACGTGGCTGAAGGCGAAAAGTTGGGCGGTAAAGTATTGCGCAAAAAAAGCGTTTCGGAAAAAACGTTGGATGAACGCATAAGCAATATTTTTGTTACGGTTGGTATACCTGCGCATATAAAGGGCTACCAATTTTTGCGGGAAGGCATAAAATTGGCTGTAGAAAATCCGCCTATTATAAATGCAATTACTAAGGCATTGTATCCTTCCATTGCCAAAAAATTTAACACTACGCCCAGTAAAGTGGAAAGAGCGATCCGTCATGCGATAGAAGTGGCTTGGAACCGCGGCAAAATAGAGAATATCAACAATATTTTCGGCGTAAAGGTTTATACTTCGTCTGAAAAACCTACTAACGGCGAATTTATAGCGCTTTTGGCAGATAAAATGTTGTTGGAGTGCGCGTATTAAGTTGTATGTGTTAAAATGTATAAAAAGCAGTTGCGGTTGACGCAATTGCTTTTTTATTGCCATATATAATCTTGTGCGAAACTATAATCTAAAAATGAAAGATTGTCAAAATGTTTTACTAAACAGTTGCAATAATTTTGTCGTCGTGATACAATATTCTCAATTGGGAGGCGCTTTGTATGCAATACTTGAAAAAAGAAATAAAGGAAAATATTCTTGCTTCGGCAGTTACCGAATTTAAGGAACACGGATATGCAGACGCCTCTATAAGAAATATTGCAAACAATGCGGAAATCTCGTTGGGAAATATATATCGTTATTTCGATAATAAAGAAGCGTTGTACTTTGCCGTTATAAATCCGTTTATAACCAGTATAAAACAAGTGATAGAGCACGACATCGTATTTGAATCGAGAGACATGCGCGATGCTTCGGAGATATTAGTTGAATTTTTGGTCGCTCACAGCGACGAGTTGCTGATAATCAGAAAAGGTAATTCCGTTCATTACGAAAGTTTTATCAATTATTTGGTTGAATCGATATCCAAAAAAATCCGCGAAATGTTGGAACGCTCATTTCCGGAAATTGACGAAAAAATCAAAAATCCCGATTTTTATAATGCGGTTGCGGAAGGATTTTTGACAAGTTTATTCAAAGTTTTAAGCAAGGATTTACCCATAGACGAGCAAAAACAAAACGTACGCGAGTTGATTACTTTCTATTTCGGACATATGGTAGACCGTTTTTATCACTACGAAGTGGACTAAATTTTTGCGAATATTCGCCCGACAACGTCGGGCGTTATTTTTTTTGTTTTAATACTATAATAGACAAAATTTTGTTGTGACACATTTTTTACTGCATTGTCATAGACTAGTACTGAAAAACAAGGAGGACAAATAATGCCGATAAACAATGATGGCAATTGCAACGAAAAAATATGTATTCAAGGCAAAAAAGTTTTTGACGCTTGCATGAAACAAACTACGCTGCAACAAATTACGGTTAGCGTTAGCGAAGTCAATCCGGATAATCCCGTCACGCCGTTGCGTTTTGTGAGTTGCAAAAGCACGACAACCGTAGGAATGGTGGAAAATCTTGTTGTAGAGCGTTTGCAGGAACGCCCCAAATACGGAAGGGTAGAAGCAGATATAGTCGTTCCCGTAGAAGTTACGTACATAGATGCAAATAACGTGGAAGGAAGCGGCTCCGGAACGGTCACACTGCCGGTAAACGTGGTTATGTATTTGCCTGAACCGTCCATTATACCTTACAAAATCGAAGTAAGCGTTTCTGCGGTCAGCCCTGACGGTACGTTTAGTCAAACGCAGGAAATCGACGGCGTGACGTATTATCTGTTTGTTATCAATTGCTGCGTGACTGCAATACTGAAAGTTACTATGGACGTGGAATTGATCGTTCCCAGTTACGGATACGCAGTGATCCCGCCTTGCCAAGATTACAACGAGGAAGTGTGCTCGGGATATTTTGAGCTGCCTTTGTATCCGGGCGGAGGAACTACAAACGGAAGCGGAAACAGATAAGTTTTTTCGTTGATAAAAAGAACCTCACGGCGGAGGTTCTTTTTACTTTGTGCTAAGTTGTTAATCGGCTGTGGTCGCAAAAAATATAATTGTGTAACATAGATTTGTAACAAATATATGCAAGATTTCATAGTGTGGTAAATAGTTGGAGATTACCCCTTGAAATACAAAAAGTGCCCGCGTTGCGGACTTAATTATATTTTGCAGGAAAATGAATTATGTCAAGTTTGTAAGGACGAATTGTTAGGCAAACGCAGTATATTTGACAATGAAGATTCGGAACAGTTGTTGTGCCCTTATTGTGAAAAAAATTATATGGGTATCGACGATATAATGTGTAAGCAATGTGAGATAAAACGTAACAAAAGCGCGCAAAAGTAAGAAAATGTTAGTATAAATTTGTGTGTTGCAAAAAGCAATTTTTTGTGCTACAATTTTGTTATGAAAGTCTTTGCTATCAGCGATTTGCACCTTTCTACTGTTTGTAACAAGCCTATGGATATTTTCGGCAAATCGTGGGAAAACTATTTTGAGCAGATTTGCGATGATTGGACAAGTAAAGTTTCCGCAGAAGATCTTGTATTGTTGGCGGGAGACTTTTCTTGGGCTATGCGTATGGAAGAAGCATTGCCGGATTTTGCAGTAGTGGACGCGTTACCCGGTACTAAAGTTATATTGCGCGGAAACCACGACTACTGGTGGAATACCATTTCACAAGTAAGGAGCAGCATACCGAAAAGTTTTTTTGCCTTGCAAAACGATTGTCTGCGTTTTGGCGACGTGTTGATTTGCGGTACTCGCGGCTGGGTTTGTCCCGACGGCGATAACCTCAATGCGGAGGATAAGAAAATATTTCTGCGCGAAGCGGAGCGACTTAAACTTTCTTTATCCGCCATGCAAAAGCAGCGCAAGCCGACGGACAAGGTGGTTGCAATGATGCATTATCCGCCGTTTAACGGTCGTTACGACGATTCGGAATTCGTTAGTCAATTTGTAGCAGCAGGGGTAGACAAAGTAGTGTACGGTCATCTGCATGGGAAAGATTGCAGAGCTAATTTGCTTCTTAAAAAATTTGGTATCGATTTCTATTTGACTTCTTGCGATTTGGTAGAAAACAAGTTGGTTGAAATAGAATTGTAAAAAACGTTTTTCATTTTTTTTGTTCTTATATGCGCATATAGGTCTTTGATTGACTGTGTGGTAAAAATGTTGATTGCTTTTTATTATATTTCTGTAACAAATAGCGACAGTCGTGTGACTGTCGCTATTTGTATTTGAATCCATTTATAATACTTGGCTAATTTATAAATGCAAGCGTTACATATTTCATTTTATATTTTGATATTGCTCTTATAATTCGGCAGTTAATTTGTTGTCGCTAAAATGATTTTGAAGATTTTGCGTATTTTGTCAAAAAAAAATCTAAAAAATGGTTAAAAAGGGTTGATTATGGTTAAAATGTGTGTTACAATAAGTGCACTGATAAAAGGGAGCAGTCTATGTTTTTACTGGGCAATTACCAACATTCGTTGGATGATAAAAACAGAATACGCCTTCCGTCCAATTTCCGTAAGGATATGGGGGACGAGTATTTTCTTATGCCCGGTACTAACGGATGCATTTTCGTCTACAAAGCGGACGAAACACAAAGAATCCTTTCGCAGCTGATGTCGTTGGATTCCTTAAATCCAGAGCAATCGCTGATGTTGACGCAATTGACAGCATTCAGTAGAAGCGTGACTGCAGACAATCAAGGACGTTTTATGTTGCCTGACGATTTGATAGCAAGGTTCTGTATTAAAAAGGACGTACGCATTGTCGGTGCAGTGACCAAAGCGGAAATTTGGAGCGAAGAAGTGTGGCAAGAAAAATTCGGCTTTGATATGTCGTCGAAAGCGGTTGACGATATTTACAGAAGCTTGGATAAAGCGCTTAAAGAGTCGAAATGATTTTTGCTCACAAATCGGTAATGCTTGACGAATGTGTTCAAGGCCTTAACGTTAAACCCAACGGTATTTACGTTGATTGCACGTGCGGAGGAGGCGGACATTCGCAGGAAATATTAAAAAGACTTGACGGCGGCAAACTGATTTGCGTAGACAAAGACGAAGAAGCGTTGCATGTTTGCAAAAACAGATTGTCGCAGTTTGGAAACGTAGAGTTTGTACATAGTGATTTCAAGAACCTTAAATACGTTTTGAATCAATGCGGAGTTGATAAAGTTGACGGATTTTTAGCGGATCTCGGCGTCAGTTCATATCAGATAGATAATCCGGAACGCGGTTTTTCGTATATGGCAAAAGATGCGCCGTTGGATATGCGAATGGACGTAAGCGTCGCGTTTTCTGCAAAAGACGTGGTGAACGTCTACACGGAGCGTCAGTTATTTTCCGTTATTCGCGACTACGGTGAGGAAAATTTTGCTAAAAATATTGCTAAAAACATCGTATTGTCGAGGCAAGAAAAAGCTATAGAAACTTGCGGTCAATTGGTCGAGATCATAGACAGGTCTATACCGTACGCTTGTAAAAATAAAGGCGGACATACGGCTAAAAGGACTTTTCAGGCTTTGCGGATAGAAGTCAATAAAGAATTGACCGGTTTGGACAATGCATTGAAAGAAATGTGCACGGCACTTTTCGACAAAGGTCGAATCGCCGTGATAACATTTCACTCGTTGGAAGACAGAATCGTAAAGCATACTTTCAACGATTTATCTACTGGGTGCGTTTGTCCGCCGAATTTACCTGTGTGTGTTTGCGGACATAAATCGCAAGGCCGAACGATAACAAAAAAACCGATTTTGCCTAGCAAAGAAGAATTGAGCACCAATACTCGTTCGCAAAGCGCAAAATTGAGAGTGTTTGAAAAAGCGTAATTATTTCACAAGGCGGTGAATAAAATGAGAATGAACGATGAAAGACAGAATTACTATAATGACGATGTGTACTCCGACGTAGACACGTCTTATTCGTCAACGCGTTTTTCGCCGGAAGTTCAAGAGTTTTCTTTGCAAACTATCCAAGAAAAGTTGGGTTCTTTTGTTGAAACTGAGGCAAACGACGCTTCCGTAAGCGCAGACGTTATGCCTACGGAACAAACTTTGACAATGAATTACCGTCGCAATTACCAGGCAGAAACGGTAGTTGCAAAAAAATGGAGTACTAAAACAAAAGTGGCAACAGTTTGTTACGTTGCGGCAGTACTTATTTTGGTGTTGGGAATTTCTTTGGCGGCAGTATCCGTCAACGGAGTTTTTGCGCAAACGGCTACGCTTACGGCAGATTACTCTACGGTAGTTAAAAACGTTGAGATATTGGATGGAGCGCTTGCAGCGGAAGACGTCAATGATTTGGCGGCAAAAGCCGAGCAGTTTGGCTATGTTGACACTGCGCAATCCAGCACGCAAACTTACGATAAGGTAGAAACGAGGCCCGCACAAAATTTTGAAGTTAAAACCAACTGGTTTGATTCCTTGTGCGATTGGTTGTGCGAAGTGTTCGGGGGCTAATTTGCAAGAAAGTTATTACGTATCTAAAAAAAGATTGCTATCACTATTGGTGGTGGCAATTTTTTTGTTTACAGTCATATTTTTCCGTTTAGGCTATATACAAGTAGTTTGGGGCAAAGTTCTGCAAGCAAAGGCTGCAGACCAATGGCAACGCGATCTTCCGATAAAAGCGTATCGCGGAGATATAGTGGATACCAACGGTCAGTTACTTGCGACTACGGAAACAGGGTACGGAGTATATGCACGTCCACAAAGTGTGACGGACGCGGAAAAATGTGCGGAAGTTTTAAGCGGTATTCTTCAAATCGAGTATCAAACGTTATGTGAAAAACTCTGCAAAAGCGGAGTGTCGGAAGTGACGTTGGCACGGGAAATCACGTCCGAACAAGCTACTGAAATACGAAATTGTAATTTGAACGGAATATATTTGGCGTCTATCGGAGTGCGGAGCTACGTTTACGGCGATTTTTTGTCGCAGGTACTTGGATTTGTGTCATCTGACGGGGTTGGACAGATGGGCATAGAAGCATATTACGACAAGTATTTGCAGGGGATAAACGGAGCTCTGCTTACCGAAACTGATTTAGTCGGACAGGAACTCCAACAAGGTAATATGACCTATCTGCCTGCAATTGACGGGCTTACGTTGACTTTGACAGTAGACAGCGTTATTCAAACCGTTGTAGAAAACGTTTTACAACTGGCAATGTATCAACAAAGTCCTCAGTCTGCAAGATGTATAGTATTGGACGTTCAAACGGGTGAAATATTGGCTATGGCCAGTAAACCGAGCATAGACCTTAACAACTTGCCTCGCGATGACTTGGAAACCCTAATGAAGTATTCCAAAAACACGCTCCTTACGGATATTTACGAGCCGGGTTCGACGTTTAAGGTGCTTACGGCTGCCGCTTGTTTGGAAGAATACAAAAAAGGCAACCCTAAAGCGTTCTCACCGGAATATATATTCAGTTCTGCCGGAACAAGAATTATTGACGGCTCTAAAATAAGTTGTTGGACTAAACACGCCAACGGCAAGCATTCCAATCAAAATCTGTCCGATGCGCTAAATAACAGTTGCAACCCGATTTTTACGGATATTGCCTTGTCTCTCGGCAAAACCACGATGTACGAATATTTGCGTAATTTCGGGTATGGCAGCAGTACTGGCATAGACTTTGTCGGAGAACAATCCGGATTGCTTGTCGCGGAAAGTTCAGTAACTAACGGCGATCTTGCTCGTATCGGATTTGGGCAAACAATAGCCGTTACGGCTTTGCAATTGTGTATGGCTACTGCGGCAGCTGTGAACGGCGGGCTTTTGTTGCAACCGTATTTGGTCAAGGAAATTTCCGATCCAACGACGGGAAACGTTGTCAAGCGTTTCGCGCCTACCGTTATCAATCGCGCAGTGAGCGAACAAACCAGTTTTGAGGTGGCTCAAATGCTTGCGCGCGTAGTAAAAGAAGGCGGAGGTAAAAACGCTTATATCGAGGGATATCAGGTAGGAGGAAAAACCGGCACTGCACAAAAATTTGTAAACGGTGCGTTGGCTACGGGAAAGTACGTTTCGTCTTTTATAGGATTTTTCCCCGCAAGTAGCCCAAAATACTTATGCCTTATGATAGTGGACGAACCGGAAGGTCAGAGCTATGGATCTATCGTCGCCGCGCCTTATGCAAAATTGGTCTTTCAAGGCATAATAGATTACAAAAAGCTTGCGCCTTTAGAGTGATCCTCATCTGTTTACATAATCATAAAAATATAGTGAGAGTAATACAATAATCCATACAAGTACGATTGTATGGATTATTGCTTTTGGGAGAAAATAAATGTATCTGCAAGAATTGTTAAACGGAATTTGTTGCAAAGTTATAGGCGACGGAAATCCTAATGTCACTTCTTTATCTTGCGATACGTCTACTGCTAAGCAAGGCTGTATGTTTTTTTGTCTTAAAGGTACAAAATACGATGGACACGATTTCTTTCGCAAAGTTATAGGGGAAGGGTGCGTCGCTTTGGTTTGCGAAAAACAACTTGATACCAAAGCGTTGCAAATAGTTGTGGATAATACTCGCATTGCAATGGCGCAAATTGCCAAGAATTTTTACGATAACTGCGCGGACAAATTGAAAATAATTTCGGTTGTCGGTACAAACGGAAAAACTTCTACAAGTTATGTCTTGGAAAGCGCCTTGACAAAAGCCGGATATAATACGGCGGTAATAGGGACAAACGGGATATTTTTTGACGGACAGAAACATGACTGCACGCTTACCACACCCGATCCGATTGCGTTGCATTATTGGTTCAAACAAATGTATCTCAATAAAGTTCAGGTGGTGGTGATGGAGGCTTCGGCTCACGCCATAGCATTGAACAAACTGTACGGAGTAGTTGCCGATTTTGCGATATTTACTAATTTTTCGCAAGATCATTTGGATTTTTTCGGTACGATGGAAAAATACGGAGAAGTTAAGAAAAGTTATTTTTGCACCGATTACGTGAGAAATGCAATTGTAAACATTGACGACGAATTGGGTTCGCAAATTGCACAAAGTTTTTCGGGAGTCGCAACGTATTCGTTGTTAAACAACGCCGATAGCACTGCAAAAGATATACGTTTGTGTAGCAACGGTATGAAATTTAATGTTGAAATATTTGGGCAGAACGCAGAAGTTTGCACAAAACTTAACGGAACGTTTAACGTATACAATATAATTGCTGCTCTTACTTGCGCGGTTGCTATGGGGGCGGACATAGATACGGCAGTTCGCGCCGTTGAAGAAATAAAATACATTAGCGGACGAAACGAAACCGTTATGCGAGACGACGGAATGCGCATAGTAGTTGATTTTGCGCATACGCCCGACGGCGTGGAAAACATTTTGAAATATTTGAAAAGTACTACCGACGGAAAATTGATAGTCGTGTTCGGTTGCGGAGGTAACAGAGATAAATTCAAACGTCCGATAATGGCGGAGCGCGTTTCGGGGTTTGCTGATTTTGCGGTTTTGACTAACGATAATCCGAGATATGAAGATCCTAAGATAATTGCTCAGGATATAGTTTCGCGTCTTACCTGTCCGTATAAAGTGGTGCTGAATCGTGCTCAGGCTACCGAATTCGCCATTTCGTTGGCAAAATCTTGCGACACGGTGGCGATACTCGGTAAAGGTTCGGAAACCTATCAGGAAATAAAAGGCAAAAAATTGCCTTATTCCGATATCGACGTTGTAAAATCTATTCTCAAAAACGCCTAATACATACAGGATTGCAAAGGAGGCTTTATGAATACACCTCTATCTTTTTTGGTGGCGTTTATAATATCTTTATGCGGTTGCTTTGCATTGCTGCCCATATTGAAAAAAGCTAAAGCAAAGCAGGAAATTCTGCAATACGTAACCGAGCACAGTAGCAAAAGCGGTACGCCCACGATGGGCGGAATAGCTTTTATATTGGCTATTGTGGTGACAGCGTGTATTTTCTGCGACTTGAAAAACAGAGGTATTACCGTTGCTCTTGCAGTATTTGTCGGTTATGCTTTTGTAGGATTTTTGGACGATTTTATAAAAATTAAATTTCACCGTAACCAAGGACTGTACGCCTATCAAAAGATATTGGTGCAGTTGGCAATTGCCGTAGTTGTGGCGGTTTTCGTTTACCGAGACGTTTCCGTCGGCGATAAACTTCGCTTGCCTTTTACGGACAAGCAAGTTGTAATAGGTTGGTGGATAATTCCGCTTGTGATTTTTATTTATTTGGCTTGCACAAACGGCGTAAATCTGACCGACGGATTGGACGGATTGGCCACGTCTACGACAATATGTTACTTGGCCGGGATAGCCTTGCTTTTGCAAAAAGAACTTGTGCGCTTGGAGGAAGTCGGCGACACATATGCATACAAACAAACAAAAGACGTAGTGGTGTTGTGCGTTCTTTCAGTAGGCGCATTGCTTGCGTTTTTGATATTTAACGCTAACAACGCTAAGGTGTTTATGGGAGATACCGGTTCGCTTGCTTTGGGGGCTTTGGTGGCTTGTACGGCAATCTTTACGCGTTACTCGCTGTTTATACCTATTGTAGGATTGATGTTTGTCGTATCGTGCGCGTCGGTCATTTTGCAAGTTGTCTATTTCAAAATTACGAAAGGCAAACGCATATTTCTTATGGCGCCGTATCATCATCATTTGCAAAAGAAGGGTTTGTCGGAAACGCGCATATGTGTAATTTATTGTTGCGTCACTTTGATAACTATAGCTGTTTTGCTATGTTTTGGAGGATAATATGTCAGACATAATAGTCTATGGGAGAGGAAAAACAGGACAAAGCTTGTGTGACATGGTGCGGACGCTTGGCGATACGCCAATAATGTATGACGACGAGCGCGGATTTGAAAACGGCAGATTTTTTCAAAAAACCGACACGGTCGTATTGAGTCCCGGAGTGAAGCCTACGGCATTCGGAGTTACTTGTGCAAAAGAGTTGGGAGCAAAGACGATTGGAGAATTAGACTTTTGTTTTCCTTATTGCAAGGGTAAGTGCGTATCCGTTACCGGAACAAACGGAAAAACCACGACGACGCAACTCATTTATCACATTTTGCAACATGCCGCTTTCCCGTCAAGATTGTTGGGTAACGGAGGAGTACCGTTTTCCAAAGAGGTTTTGGACGTTACTGAAAAAGAAATTGTCGTACTGGAAACTTCCAGTTTTCAACTGAACGATGCCGTTTGTTTTTCTCCGTACATAAGCGTAGTAACTAACGTGGCTGTCGATCACTTGGATTATCATGGTGATTTCGGTGGATACGTTAAAGCAAAACGTAATAATTTCAGTCACCAGCAAAGCGACGCCTTTGCGATTTTTAATGCCGATGACGATTTAGCGTTGGAAATTTCTATGCAAAGCGGTGCTTATACGTTGTACTATTCTACTCTAAATTCCAATGCAAATTGTTACTATCGTAGCGGCGAACTTCATCTCAATGTTTTTGGAGAAACGATAATTTTTGCATGTCCGTATTTTGAGACTTTATCAAAACACAACCTTTCTAACGCTTTGTGTGCAGTTTTGGTGTGTTTTCTGTTGGGGGTCGATGTGGACGCTGCCTGCAAAAGTTTACCGACATACAGGTTTCTTCCTCACCGTTTGCAAACGGTTAAACGCTTTGACGGCGTTACTTTTGTGGATGATAGTAAGGCGACAAACGTACATGCCACGCTTTCTGCATTGGAATGTTATGCCAATACCCCGCTAGCTTTAATCTTGGGAGGCTCTGACAAAGGCTGTGATTTCTCCGAATTGTTTGCCGGCATAAAAAGTAACGTAAAAATGATTTGCGTCGTAGGTGAAACTGCAAAAAAAATGCAGGCCGCAGCTAAAAGATATTTTTTAGACGTGATCGAATGCAATGATTATAAAGATGCGGTTTCCAAATGTTATCGCAAAATGAGAACTATCGGTGGCGTTGTATTGATGTCCAACGCGTGCGCCAGTTTCGATTTTTTTAATAATTACGAAGAACGCGGTGATCGTTTTGCACAAATAGTAGAGGAGATGTGCCGTGAGCAAAAGAAAGTTTGATTTTATGTTGTTTTTCGCCGTATTGGGATTAGTAGTGATTGGACTCGTATTTGTTTACAGTGCCAGTATGTACACGGCGGAAACAACCTACGGCAATAAATACTTTTTTTTGTTCAAACAGTTGATCGGCGCCGTGATCGGCGTCGTGGCTATGCTGGCCGTTAGCCAAATAAAACTGGACTTTATAAAAAAACTGTGGATAGTCGGCGTTGTTGTTGCCGTAGTGTTGCTGGTATTGGTATTTGTGCCCGGCATAAGTATTGAAAATTACGGAGCTAAGAGATGGATAGGTTTCGGCGGTTTTTCTATGCAGCCGTCGGAGATTGCTAAATTTGCATTCGTATTGTTTTGTTCCGTTTATATGTCGCGAAAAGATATGAGCAAGTTTTCCAACAGTTTGATAGTAATTATCGTAGGCGTGATTTTTTGCGGACTGATTATTGCAGAACCGAATATGAGTATTACTATGTGTATGGCAATGCTGCTAATTATAATGTTATTTTTGGGCGGTATGAAGTGGCGGCATTTCTTGCTTTTGCTGGTACCAGTAATTCTTGCAGTTCCAGTATTGATATTTATGGAACCTTACCGTTTGCAACGTTTGCTGGCGTTTATCGATCCGTGGGCTTCGCCCAAGGACGAAGGTTATCAGTTGATACAATCGTTGTACGCTTTGGGCAGCGGCGGTTTTTTCGGTGTGGGAATCTTTAACAGTAGGCAGAAATACAGATTTTTACCGTTTGCGGAAAGCGACTTTATTTTTTCCGTTATAGGCGAAGAAACAGGACTTTTCGGATGCGCAGTTGTATTTGCTTTGTACATAATAGTTATTTTGCGCGGAGTTAGAATTGCCGCAAATGCCAAAGATAAATTCAGGTGCTATCTTGCCGCAGGCATATCTGCAGTTATTGCAGTGCAAAGCGTATTGAATTTCGCCGTAGTTACGGGAAGTATTCCTCCGACGGGATTACCGTTACCTTTTATCAGTTACGGCGGTACTTCGTTAGTGGTATTTTTGGCGGCAGTCGGCATATTGCTCAATATTTCGCGGGATGTAATTCCGCATAAAACCGGAGCGGGCTTATGGATTACATAGTAAACGGAAAACAAAAATTGAACGGCGTCGTATCTGCATACGGTGCAAAAAACTGTGCTTTAGCGATGTTTGGCGCTACTGTGTTGACAGACGACGCAGTGACGTTATTCGGCGTTCCGGATATCATTGACGTGGAAAATATGTTGCAATTGCTTTCGGCAATGGGTAAAAAGATTCAACGTGACGGAGAAACGGTTACCGTAAGCGGCTACGTTACGAAAACGGATATACCTGCAAATTTAGCAAAACTTTTGCGCGGGTCGGCTTTGCTTTTGGGAAGTATGGTAGGTCGTTTCGGACAGGTATTTTTGCCGTTGACCGGCGGTTGTGCTATAGGAAAACGTCCGATAGACATTCACTTGGACGGTCTCATGCATTTGGGAATAGAGGTTAAAGAAAAAAACGACGGAGTTAAATGCGTAGGAACGCCGCAAGGAGCAAACTTCAATTTGCGATTTGCAAGCGTCGGCGCAACGGAAAACTTGTTGTGTGCAGCAACGCTTGCAAACGGAACGACTGTTTTGACTAACTGCGCTTTGGAACCTGAAGTCGAAGCTTTGGAACGCCTTCTCGTAAAAATGGGCGCGGATGTGCGCGGGATAGGAACTTCAACGTTGACGATACGCGGAGTGCAAAAACTTCACGGTGCAGAAGTTTCGGTTATTCCGGACAGAATAGTTGTTGCAACGTACCTTTGTTGCGTTGCTTCGGCGGGCGGCAAAGTGACGGTTGCAAACTGTATTCCGCAACACTTAAAAGCCCTATTGGACATTCTCAAACCACGTTTTCAAATTACTGAATACGAAGACGCTATTTGTATTAATGCGGAAAAAACGCCGAAAGATTATGGACAAATAGTAACTTCGCCGTATCCCTATTTTCCTACCGACATGCAGCAACTTATGCTTTCGTTATGTGCGGCTAGCGACGGCGGAGTATCGCATATTACGGAGAATCTTTTTGAAAACAGATTAGAACATAATGCAGGACAACTCAACAATATGGGCGCCGTAATTACCGTTGACGGAAATAATGCAACGATCGTAGGAAAACGTTTGCAAGGCGCAACGGTGCAAGCTATGGATTTGCGCGGCGGTGCAGGATTGGTCGTAGCTGCTTTGGGCGCGGAAGGACAAACGAAAATCTGCGACGTAAAGCACGTCTTGCGCGGTTATCGTAATTTCGAAGTCGATTTGCACAGACTCGGAGCAGATATAAAATTACATATATAATAGAATAAACATCTTGCCGTCGGCACTTTGAAAATGACTCTGAACAGATATTTTCGAAGGAGTGTCGACGGCAAAAATTTTTGAGATTATCTGATTTAATAAAAAATTAAATTTACGATTTCATGTTGTGTTTTTTTATGGCGTCTGCTATTTTATTTTAGATTTTATTGACAGAATCGACAATCCTTTGTATAATCATTGTATATGTATTTAGGCAGAGGCTCTTTGCCGCGTTTACCGTAAGGAGAAAACCGTGAAAAGCAAAAAATTACTGGCATTGATAATAGTTGTGGCGGTACTTATCGTTATTATTGTTGTTTTTGTAAGCGTTTTTGCCGTCAGAAATGCCAGAATAGTTATTCGTAGTTTCGACGGGGGAGAAATAACCGCCGTAAACGGTGATCCGACTCCGAACGACATATTGGAATATTCAAAAGGCAAAAGCATTGTGTTTTTGTCTAAGGATAAGTTGGCGGAGGAATTAAACAAGAAGTATCCGGAATGGCACGTTGTGCAAGTCGTAAAGCATTTTCCCAACACTGTGGAAGTACACATGGTCAAGCGCGTAGCCGTTGTAAAGTTGGATATTGACGGTGGGGTATATCTTGACAGTTTCGGATACGTTGTAGATGCTCCTTCTGACGGAAGTAAACCGCTGGACGTAACGTCGGCTATAAGAGATTTGCCGGGTACGACTGCCGTAAATGCCAAAGGACAAAAATTCCGTTTTGTATCTGATGCGTGCAATAAGCGTTTGGATCTTATTCTGCGAAGCATTATGGCGTTGTGGCAGTGCAAAATCGAAATTAAAGATATACCTACTATTTTGAATGAGAGCGACGTATTTACATTTGCACAAAACGGAAATATGGAAATATTAACGAAAACAAACGTAAAAATCGTTGTTGAGTCGCCGAGTTCTGAAACGCTTTCCGACGGTTTGATAAAGGCATTTAGCGTTTATTACAACGACAAACAAAACTTGCAGCAGCAAGGAGTGGATATTATCGTAAAAGCGGACGGTAGAGTTACTACGTCGAATCATAAAGATTAATATCGAGGAACTTATGAAAAACAATTTTGTGGCAATACTTGACTTCGGTTCCAGCAAGATTACTTGTATGGCTGCAACCAAAGTTGCCGGGAAAAACGACTTTGTTATCCGTGCGGTAGGTCAGTCGTTGTACAACGGATTTGACGATAACGTTTGGTACGAACCGGAAACTATTTCGTCTTGCATGAGCGAAGCGTTGAGTCAAGTGGAAAAGAAAATAGGCGTCTCTATAAAGGAAGTATTTGTCGGCGTGCCAGGGGTGTTTTGTGCAACTTCAACCAGCGAGGCGTCGATAAACTTTCATTCCAAGAAAAAGATTGATCGCGACGATGTTCAGGAAGCGATAAAAAAAGCAAATATTTTCGACGGCGGAGCGGAATTTTCCACGATGGGCGGAAAGGCCGTCTACTATGTTTTGGACGGAGCGTTGAAAACTTATGATCCTGTTGGAAGCGTAGCGTCCAAATTGACGGCGTTGGTTTCTTTCTCCTTCATGAAGAATTATTTTAGAGATTCCGTTTCACAAGCGTTGATAGAATACGGTGTTAAAAAAGTAACTTACGTAAATACTTGCGACGCACAAGCGCAGTTTATTGCGCAAAATATGATGGTGCATTCGGATTATTGTATAGTTATAGACGTAGGGCACATAACTACAAACGTTATGCTTTGCGGCGGAAAGAGCTTGCTTTTTGAAAAAACTTTTGCTTTAGGTAGCGGATATTTGGCAAGCGACTTGTGTCAAGTGGAAGGGTGTGATTTCTCTTTTGCCATGAACACGTTGGAAAAGGTCAATTTGAGTTTGGAATTTAACGACAGCGACGTTTATTCCATTGGCGGACGTGCTTTGGACGCTAAACGTACGAACGCAATTTTGAAGTCTAGAATCGAACAAATTGCCAATTACGTAATGAAGAGTTTCGATTATTGCGAGAGAGAAATTCCGTATAACACGCCAATTATTTTGACAGGAGGCGGATTGACGTATCTCCGCGGCGGAGCAAACGCCTTGTCCTCTTACTTGGGAAAAAACGTTATCGTTTACGAAAGCGCAAATCCTCAAACCAATAGAAACGAATACACCTCGTGCTACGGTATAATTGCCGAAGCCGTAAAGAATAATACTGCCAAGGGCGGATTTATGTCTTTTTTGCGCAGATAATACAAGGAGAAAATAACAATGGAAGATATTTCTAGCGGAAACGTAGCAAAAATAATCGTTGTCGGCGTGGGCGGCGGCGGCGGTAATGCCGTAAACGCCATGGTTAAGGAGCGTATTCAAGACGTTGAATTTTTGGCTCTTAATACAGATAAACAGGCTTTGGGTACCGTAAAAGCCAAGAAATTGGCAATTGGCGAAAAACTTACCAAAGGTTTGGGCGCGGGAGCAAATCCCGAGATAGGTCGTCAAGCGGCGGAAGAAAGCCGTAGCACTATTCAGCAGTTGTTGGACGGAGCTGACCTTGTGTTTATTGCCGCGGGTATGGGCGGCGGCACAGGTACCGGGGCGGCTCCCGTTGTAGCGCAAATCGCACGCGAGTTGGGAATTTTGACTGTGGCGGTCGTTACTAAACCTTTCCATTTTGAAGGTCTGCGCCGTATGCAATACGCAGAAATGGGTATTGAAAAACTGAAAGGCAACGTAGACGCTCTGGTTATCGTGCAAAACGAAAAACTTAACCGCGACAGAAACTTTTCTATTATGGACGCGTTTACCATGGCTGACGAAATTTTGATGCAGGGTATCCGCGGCATTACGGAAATTGTCGTGCAGAAAGGCAGAATAAACTTAGACCTTGCAGACGTACAGTGTGCAATGCGTAACAGCGGCATGGCGCATATGGGCATAGGCGAAGGAAAAGGCAAAAACAAGACCATCGACGCTATCCGTAAGGCGGTGTATTCGCCCTTGTCCGAAACCACGATACAGGGCGCTTCCAACTTGATGATCAACTTCCGCGGCGGCGACGATATGACTTTGGATGAAATAACTGTGGGAGTCGATCTTGTCAAACAGGTGATATCTCCCAACGCTAACGTTCTGTTCGGCGTTGCGTTTGACGAAAATATGAAAGACGAAGTACGCGTCACATTGATCGCAACGGGGTTTTCCGGCGGAAACGATAACGGTAAAGCAGCGTTTTTCAGCAGCGAAGCCGCAACTCAGGTTGCCGCGGACAACATGAAACGCCGAGCGGTAGAAGGGGCTGTTGCGGCGACAGTGCATCCCATGGATACTCTAAGACAGCAGCAGATGTCTGTTCAAGAACCGGTATTTAAGCCCCAAAAAAGCGAAGGCAGCGTAATTTCTGGCACTGTCGCAGTTGAAGAAGATAAGAGCATACCGCCTTTTTTGCGTAAAATGAAAGGCTGAAATCAAATATGGCTAATAAAAAATGTCAAACGCACGGTTTGGCATTTTTTTATTGCGCGTTTATTTTTTACTAATATGGACAAACTATTTTCAGGAGGTGCTGAAATGAAATCTACAAAAAATAGTTCTAGCACAAAAACGAGTAACACCAAGAGCAAGAATGCGAAGTCTACCGGTTCCGCTTCCGGCAAGAAAACGACCAAAAACTCTAAATCTTCGCAAGAAAGCGACAGCGACCCACTAGGTAGTTATACGGGCAATCCCCAAGGTTGGGGAAAGGATGCGGTTCCTGTTCAGGACGCTGACGATTTGTAAAAAACAGGGTTACTTTCGTAACCTTGTTTTGCTTTTGCGACGATTTACACTTCTATAAAATAAAACTATTTGTCGTTGCGTGTTTCCGTAAAATATCCGCCGTTTTTGACAATTACTTTTTGCGACGCCGTATTGTCTAAATCGGTTGTAAGTAGGACATTTGGTATTCCTGAATTTTTTGCAATAATAAGTATTTGTTTTAACCGAAATATATTTTTTAGAAAAAGCGACAAATGGTTTATTGTAGATAAATCCCTTTTCTTTAACAGAAATAAAATTTATTAGCATATCTTATATGGATAACTTGGAAAAGTTTAGTATAATCACGTAAATAAGCAAATGGAAATACTATTGTAAATGTTCGTAAAACTGAAAACGATACTGAAGATTTTGTTTTTTCTAAGTGTCATTATTATTTCTTCATACGATATACTTCTGTGTTTCATTTTGAAATTGCAAAAAGCGTTTATTTGTTCGGACGGTGTATTATTTCCACGCCGATGTCGGTTTTGAAGGCGTCGCAAGTGACGCATATTTTGCCGCAGCGCATTTGGCACGTGTAACTAATGTACTCGCGACATTCGTGCGGTTTTTTTTGCGGAATCTTGTGCGAGCATTTGTTTTGACATACTGTCTTGAGGTAGTCTTCTTGATTGACAAATTGTCTGCCGGAACACTTTTTCATATAAATATAGTATGATCGGCAATGAAATTTTGTCAAAACACTTGAAAAATAGTTAATAATAGTGTAATATTATCATAGCTGTAGCAATACAGTTTTTATAACGAAAACTCCGGAGGAAACCATAATGACTTTTGAAAAAGTACAGAAACTTATTGCGCAACAATTCGGCATCGATCCTTCCAAGGTGACGTTGGAGTCCGACCTTGTAAAAGATTTGGGAGCCGACAGTTTGGATATCGCCGATCTCATCATGACTCTTGAGGATGAATTCGGTTTGACCGTTCCCGACGAGATGGCAAACGATTTTTTGGTTGTCGGAAACATTGTAAACTTTATCGATAAAAAATAATTTTTGCAAGTCCAAGTCTCAACGGCTTGGACTTGTTATATATTAGGCTACAGAGTTTTTAACTTTGTGTTATTGTCGTATGCAACGAAAAATTTGTTTAACTTTCGCCGTGATTATAATTGGCAGAAATTTTGTTGCACAACTTTTTTTTGTTTGAGCGAGTGACGAAATATATGGAATATCAACAATTGTTACGTGTGCTGAGAGAAAACAGCGACGGAAATTTTGACGAATTTAACAGAAAAATTATTAGCAGTAGTGTAAGAACAATAGGATGTACGGTACCGTTTGTGCGCAAACTTGCCAAACAAACTACTTTGAAGGAATCATTATCTTATCCGTATCACGAGTATTACGAAGTGGATTTGTTGAAAGGCCTTGTCGTTTCTTCGGCAAAAATGTCTTTTGCCGATAAAAGACCGTATTTGACTGAGTTCGCCGAAAAGATTGAAAATTGGGCGGTTTGCGATTGCAGTACATTGAAAGTTCCTAAAAACGAGCGCGACGAGTATTTCGCATATTTTTGCGATATGTGCGCTTCCGATAAAACATTTGTCGCAAGATACGGAATAGTAAATTTGCTTGCAAATTATTTGGACACAGAGCACGTGGAAAAAATTTTTTCTTCGTTTTGTCAAGTTGTTACTTTCGGCGATTACTACGTGGATATGGCTGTCGCATGGCTTGTGGCTACCGCAATGACAAAGTGTCGCGAGCAAACGGTGCGATATATGGAAGGCGGTGCAAAACTGACGTTAAATAAATTTGCCTACAACAAAGCTTTGCAAAAAATGAGGGATTCTTTTCGGGTTTCACCCGAAGATAAGGCTTGGACAAAAACGCTCAGGATATTATAAATTGCAATTGCTATTTGCCGCAACAAGCGGCATTTTTGCTGTTTGTTGGCGTAAATTGTCGTCGTTAAATAAAGTTTGTGTAATTGGCATACACTACAAGTATGTATGAGATGACGGTGAGTGTTCCCGTGAACGACAAACATTTGTTGGAACACATAAAAAATCAAACGGTGTCTGCCATAGCGGAAATGGACGGTATTTCTACCGATTTGTGCGATAAGTTTAGGTCTTATTATTCAGTGGCGTGTTCCGATACCTTCCGCTTTCAGTTGAAACGCTTGCTTACGGACAGCGTTTCCGAGACGGTGGCGCTAGGATATAAAAATATGTTTGTGCGCGATTTTTTGAACGTAGACGGCGGTAACTTTTTTCAAAACGTATTGATAAACACAATGTGCGTTTTTGATAAAAGTTACGATCAGCAGCTGGTATCCAAAATTTTGGACGCAGACAAGCCGATTTTTATTGACGGATACTGTAATTTTCGGTTGGACGCGTTGAAACGTAAGTGGGAAGAAATTGCCAAACTTGTGTGCGACAACGATTACATTTTGCACGACGAAGAACTTATAATGGAGTTTTTGCAGTATTTGTTGGATTCGGTGAATCATCAAACGACCAACATGACGTTATCCTTAGAGGGAGATACTTTTATTATGTATGACGCCAAAGGCAAGGTGTTACAGCCGGTGCGTTCGCTTGCAAAAGACGTAACGGCGGAGGAAGAAGCGGCAGTAAACGTGTTGCTGTTAAAACCTAAACGCATTTCCGTTTATTACGGTAAGCGCCCAGAACCTTGTTTTTTGAAACTGTTGGAGTTGTTTGATTGCAAATTAGTGGAAGCTAATTGATAAAATGCGAAAAAACAGTTGACTAATATCTCTCCCGGTACTATACTTTTTATACAAACGAATAGCCTGTGTGAACAGAGACAACGTTTTGCGAAGGTAGTTTTTCAGAGAGCGGCAGACGGTGCGATTGCCGTAAACGAAACGCAAAAATACCGCTTTGTTCGGGTGCGCATGCCAAAGCGTATTTGGCATAAAGCGGACGACGTAAATGTCGTCAATTAAGGTGGAACCGCGGAAAACATTTTCGTCCTTATGTGTAAACGTAAGGACGTTTTTTGTTGTTAAAACATTATTGTTTTTACAAATCGATATTCCGTTGGCAATGTGGCGATAGAAAATTTTTGGGCAATAGAACTGCTCCGATAAATTTGTAAGTACACTTAGTTGGTACGTTGCTAGTAATGTAGTAGAAGAGATATTACAAAATTAAAAAATAAAAACGCATAACGAATGAATTATAAATCTTTATAAGGAGAAAAACATGATTAACGTTAAATTGCCTGACGGCAGCATTAAAAAATTTGAAAAATCTGTCAGTTGTTTGGAAGTTGCGGAAAGTATTTCTCAAGGACTTGCTCGCAACGCAGTGTGCGCAGAAGCAGACGGCGTTTTGCGAGACCTTTCGTATATTATCGACAAGGATGCCGAATTTAAGGTGTATACACTTAAAGACGAACTCGGGTTGGAGGTGTTGCGTCACAGCACTGCGCACCTTATGGCACAGGCGATATCCCGTATTTGGAAAAAGGCCAAGTTTGCAATAGGGCCCGCAATAAAAAACGGATTTTACTATGATATAGATTTTGAAGGTGCAGTAATTGCTCCGGAGGATTTGGAAAAGATAGAAGCGGAAATGGCAAAAATCGTAAAAGAGGATTTGCCCATTGTACGCGAGGAAATTGCAAGAACCGATGCCATAGAATTTTTCAAAAAACACGGCGACAATTACAAAGTGGAAATATTGAGCGAATTGGACGCGGAAACGGTATCGTTATATAGGCAAGGCGAATACGTGGATCTATGCAGAGGCCCTCACGTTCCGTCTACGGGAAGATTGAAGGTGTTTAAGCTGACTAGTATTGCTGGTGCTTATTGGCGCGGAGATACTAAAAACAAGATGCTGACGCGTATCTATGGCACGGCTTTTGAAAAAAAGCAGGAATTGGACGAATACATTATTCGTTTAGAAGAAGCAAAGCGTCGTGATCACCGCAAATTGGGCAAAGAATTGGATTTGTTCGATATCTTTGACGAAGGGCCCGGATTCCCGTTTTTCTTCCCCAAAGGAATGGTATTGCGCAATACTTTGGAAGACTTTTGGCGTAAAGAACATGCCAAAGCCGGCTACACTGAGGTTAAAACGCCGATAATATTAAATCAAGATTTGTGGCACAGGAGCGGCCACTGGGACCACTATAAAGACAATATGTACGTGGTAAAAATAGACGACGACGATTACGCAATCAAGCCTATGAATTGTCCCGGCGGAATGCTTGTCTACAAACGCAAACCGCACAGTTACCGCGATTTGCCGGAACGCGTGGCTGAACTTGGTTTGGTGCACCGTCATGAACTTTCCGGAGCACTGCACGGACTTATGCGCGTGCGTTGCTTTACTCAGGACGATGCGCACATATTTATGACTCCCGATCAGATAGAGGAGGAAATAGAAGGCGTTGTACGTTTGATTGACCGTTTTTACAGCGTATTCGGCTTTAAGTATCACTTGGAACTTTCTACTCGACCGGAAGACAGTATGGGCACGGACGAGCAGTGGGAAACGGCAACCTGCGCGCTCAAAAAAGCGTTGGATAATTTGGGTAAGAACTACGAAATAAACGAAGGCGACGGTGCGTTTTACGGACCGAAGATCGATTTCCATTTGGAGGATAGTATTGGGCGTACTTGGCAATGCGGTACTATTCAATTAGACTTCCAAATGCCGGAAAGATTCGATTTGTCTTATGTGGGCGCCGACGGAGAAAAACACCGCCCCGTAATGATTCACCGCGTGGTATTTGGCAGTATAGAAAGATTTATTGCTATATTGACGGAGCACTACGCTGGAGCATTCCCCTTGTGGCTTGCTCCGGTGCAGGTTACGATAGTGCCTATAACGGAAAATCAATCGGAATATGCGCATGCCGTTTGTGATAAATTGGTAAAATTGGGAATCCGCGCCGAAGTAGACGATAGAAACGAAAAGATGGGATACCGTATACGTGAGGCGCAATTGCAAAAAGTACCGTATATGTTGGTACTTGGAGAAAAGGAACGCGAAAGTGGTGCTGTGGCTGTCCGCAATAGAAAAAAAGGCGACTTAGGTGTTATGAGTTTTGATGAATTGGCGGCCAAATTGCAAAAAGAAATCGAAGAAAAGTCTTCGGACATGTAGATCTTACAGATAAAAGGACAAGCCGCGATTAGGCTTGTCCTTTTAGAAATATTATTTCAATATAGTTCACCTAAATGATATAAAATTTGTCAATATTTTTTAATAATTAGTTTGCAATATCTTGAAAAACGATTGACAAGGTTAGGTTGCTTTGGTATAATGTCCTTGCAATAAAGAAGAAATATCCGTTTCTCACCGTACAAATATCGGTTTGTCGGTAAACTAATAGTTAAATTCGCCGTATTTCGGCGTGAAGTCTATTTGGTGTGGTATTTTTTCTTTACCACACTTTTTTTGTGCAGGAGGACGCAATTATCAAAGAACTTCAAACTAATGCCCAGATAAGGGATAGGGAAATTCGCCTTATTGGAGGAGACGGGCAGCAACTTGGAATTATGTCGTCGTACGACGCTCAACGCCTTGCCGATGACGAAGGTTTGGATTTGGTAAAAATATCGCCCAATTCCGTTCCTCCTGTTTGCCGTATAATGGATTACAGCAAATACAAGTACGAGCAAAACAAAAAGGAAAAGGAAATGAGGCGCAATCAAAAAACGATAGAGGTGAAAGAAGTTTGGCTTTCTATGACTATCGACATAGGCGACCTTAACACCAAAGCGAACATTGCAAGAAAGTTTTTGAAAGACGGCAATAAAGTTAAAGCCACAATCCGTATGCGCGGCAGACAGCAAGCCTACGCTAATCAAGGTGTGGAAGTGATGAAAAAGTTTGCAGAGATATTGTCGGACGTGTCCAAAATCGACAAACAACCGATAGCAGAGGGCAGAAACATATCTATGTTTTTGACGCCGTTAAACTAGAAAAAATATTACTTGGAGGATAAAGAATATGCCTAAACAAAAATCGCACAGCGCATCCAAAAAAAGATTTGTAGTGCTTAAAAGCGGCAAAGTTAAACGCGCTCAAAGCGGCAAAAACCACAAACTCGGCAAGAAGACAACCAAGAGAACACGCAACCTTCGTTCTACTGCGTATGTTAACGAAACGCAAGCAAATACCGTAAAAAGTATGTTGCCGTACTGATAGGAGGGGAGAATAATGAGAATTAAAAGAGGCGTAACCGCCGTTAAAAAACGTAGAAAAATACTTAAACAAGCTAAAGGTTATTTTGGACTGAAATCCACCAATTACCGTATTGCACGTCAAGCTGTTATGAAGAGCGGTAACTACGCGTACGTCGGCAGAAAGTTGAGAAAACGCGATATGCGCAGTTTGTGGATTGCTCGTATCAATGCAGGCGCGCGTGCAAACGGTTTATCTTACAGCAAGTTTATGCACGGCTTGAAGTTGGCAAACGTAGACTTGAACAGAAAATCGCTTGCAGAAATTGCCGTCAGCGATGCCGCAACGTTTACAAAACTTGCGGAAAAGGCCAAAGCAAACTTGAAATAACGAAATACGGAGTCTTTTTTGCAAAAGGCTCCTTTTCAATGTTGGCGCGGTACAAAACTGCCGATATTACGGCTTCGCGCAATTGAGGTGGAAATATGATTATCACTTCGGCGGAAAATCCCAAAATTGCGGAAGTGAAAAAACTGACCGATAAAAAGTATCGTAAACGTACGGGGCTGTACGTGATAGAAGGCGAACGTTTGGTGCGCGACGCAATACGTTACGGCATGGACATTACGGAAATTTTTGTAAAGGAAAGCGTACAGGAAAAGTTTGACTTTGCAAATAAAACTGTAGTAGCAGACAAAATTTTTGCAAGAATCAGCGATACGGTGTGTTCGCAAGGAATTTTGGCTGTAGTAAAAAAGAGTGGTGACGAAAACTTTGCTCCACGCGGTAACCGTTGTTTGGTTTTGGAGGCTTTGCAAGACCCGGGCAACGTCGGCACGTTATTGCGCACTGCCGCAGCGTGCGGCTTTGGCGACGTATATGCTGTCAACGCGGTAGATTTGTATTCTCCCAAGGTGCTGCGTTCGGCAATGTCGGCACACTTTTGCGTTAGGCTGCACGAAACGAAAACCATTGAAAAAGTTTTTGAAGTTTTGGACGGTTTTGAAATAGTTGCCGCCGATATGAGCGGACAAAATGTTTTTGAAAAGACTTTTGAAAAGAAAGTGGCTTTAGTTGTGGGTAACGAAGGAAACGGATTATCTGAATTTAGCAAAAGACGTACTGATGCTGTTGTAGCGCTGCCAATGCAAAACGATGTTGAATCGTTAAATGCGGCGGTGGCAGGCAGCGTCATCATGTACGGGATTTTACAAAATTACAATAAGGAAAAATAATACGGAGGTAAATAGAATGTCCGGTCATAGCAAGTGGAATAATATTAAAAATAAAAAAGCAAAGGGCGATGCAGCTCGTTCCAAAATATTTACCAAAATCGGGCGTGAAATTGCCGTTGCGGTCAAGGCAGGCGGCCCCGACATTAACAGCAACAGCAAATTGTATGACGTAGTGCAAAAGGCAAAAGCCAACAATATGCCTAACGACAATATTACACGCAGTATTAAAAAGGCAAGCGGAGAACTTTCTGCCGTTGATTACATCGAAATTGTCTACGAGGGCTACGGAATAGGTGGCAGCGCCGTAATCGTCGAGTGCTTGACCGACAACAAAAACCGTACTGCCGGCGACGTTAGATGCGCGTTTGATAAAAACGGCGGAAGTCTCGGTCAAACCAATTGCGTAAGCTACATGTTTGACAGACGCGGAATAGTCGTTGCGGAAAATACCGTAGGTTTGGACGATGACTCGGCGTTTGAGTTGGCGATAGAAGCCGGCGCAGACGACGTATCGGTAGAGGACGGTATGGTGGAAATGACCTGCGAAACGAGCGTTTTGGGCGCAGTGCGCGACGCCGTGGTGGCAAAGGGATTGAACCTTGTTTCTGCAGAGATGAGTTGGTTGCCGCAAAACATGGTTACTCTCACCGGCGATAATCTTGTAAAATTTCAACGTATGTTGGATACGTTAGAGGACAATGACGACGTGCAAGAAGTTTATCACAATGTTTCGCTACCTGAAGAGGATGACGATTAAGAATTCGCTCAACATCGTGGAAGGCACAATGTCTCGCTACTTGATGAAGAGGAATAGGATTTAGCTCAACATTGCGTGGATTACAATGTGGCATTGCCGTAAGAATAATTAACATTAAATAAAAATTATAATAGAGCACTCTCTTTAACTGAGTGCTCTTTTTGTAATAATATTTTGCATCGTAACAATACGGTAACGATGTTTTTTCTGAAAATACCGCGTTTATGCTGCGTAATGTCTTTAACGAAAGTTTCAATTAGTTTAATTCAAAGTATGTGCAATTCTACTTATCGTCTATTATCCACCTGTTGGTGCGGTTTTTACGGATAAGAACTTTTAGTACGGTTCCTTGCATTGGCGGAACGACACCTTTGACGTACCCCACAGAACGTTTGCCGTCGATAAGCGCAATTACGCGAAATTTTTTGGCAAGCGTATATGTTGGAGAAAAATCTCCCGATTCGATCTGAGACGAAGATTCGAATGCGCTGCAAACAACGGTTGCATAACGTTTCTCGTTAAATTTTCCACGTTTTACCAATAGTTTGTAATATGCGGAACGAATAATTTTTAACATAGTTCCCGCAAAGCAATAAACAAAGAGCCAAATTAAGACGCTACATATTATGTAACCGAAAGTAACGGTTTTATTGTTAAAAACGGGCAGTATGCTAATTATTATCATCGGTAAAATCAACAACGATCCGTACAACAAATTTTCTCGCAAAGTAAACACTTTGAATCTGTCTTTAATACGTTTTTTCCATATTTCGATTTCTTTTACTTTTCGGTTCGCGGACGTTTGTGGAAGGTGCGTCAAAATCTCTGCGTCGGCTTCGTAATTTACAGTCTCGTCTATTTCATTGCCGGACGCTACTATCGCGCGTTTGTAATCGCAAGCAATATCAAAATTTTGTTTTTTGCGTAACATAAAAAAGATAAAACCTATGCCGACGGCGGCAAATACAAATCCTGCAACGGTTACGATAATTTCTCTTTTGCCGAATTGTAAAATCTTATTTGAACCGTCGACGCGTATTATCGTATTTTGACCTTCGTAGTAGGGCAGTCGTCCGTTTTCGTATCTTATGTCGTAAAAATGCGCGTTGGTTTGAATACTTTCAGAATTGCGCGTAAAGATAAAAGTAACGTCCATTTCACCGGCGTTATATTGTGCAGAAACGACCGTTGCTTGGAATTGCTCCGCAAAATTGAATTGGGCAAGCTTTGTAAAACCGTATGCAGCCAGGCCTAATCCTACTAAAATAAAGATGCAAAATATGCAGATAAGAATTCTAAGTGTCATAAATTATTCTCTGGAATTTTATTGTTACAAGAGGTTTGTCGAACCGATTTGGAACTTTATCCTATTGTCGTAAATATTATTTACTAAGCCATTCGCTGTGGCGGTTGGGAGTGACCAAAACTGTTTGGTAGGTTGTGTAAATTACAAAGCCCAAAGGGGAATGATTTGGTTTTTTTACGTTTTGACGAGGGGTATAGTCTACTGGAATTTTATCTCCGCCGTTGCCTTGCGAAAAGTATGCACAGATTTCCGCAGCGGCAAGGATAACGTTGTCCGGCACTTCAGTGCCTTGTGGATTTGAAATTACCACGTGCGAGGAGTGTATTTTCTGCGTGTGTAACCACAAGTCTGACGGCTTTGCGATTTTGAACGTGACGAAATTGTTTTGCACGTTATTTTTTCCGACGTATACAGAGTAACCGTGTACATTATAGCATAGCGGATTTACGGCCGGTTCTGCCGCTTGTTTTTTGTTTGTGCGGTTTTCTTTGACGAGTCCTACGGATATCAGTTCGCTACGTATTTGTTCCAAGTCGTCGGGTTCGGTACAATAGCGCAAGTTTTCGCGCACGGTTTGCAGATATGCAAGCAAGCGGGAATTTTCTTCCACAAGTTTGGAATTGTGTTCTGCAGCGGATTTTGCCTTGCGGTATTTTTTGTAGTACGTTTGGGCATTTTGCTGCGGGGAAAGTCTTTTGTCTATCGGTATCGTGACCGTTTTGCCTTCGTCGAAAAAGTTTTCGCAAACGAGCATCTCGCTGTTGGGCTTGATTTTCCAAAAATTGGAAAGTATCAAGTCGCCGTATTGTTTGAAAGTTTCGCGGTCTTCGGCTTCCAACAAGCTTTGACGCTGTGCCGCAAGTTTCTTTTCCGTTCGGGAAACTGCGTTTTTTACAATGGTGGAAACGGACTTCGCTTTGTTGCTGAAACGTTGCGCTTTGTCTAACAGATAGTAGTAGTTATCGTGTGCGGCATTGAGAGTGTCAAAGTGTACAAGTTCGCCCTTTATCGATTGATATGGAAACGGACAAACGTCTGTCGGCGAACCGCGCTGCATAACGACGCATGGCGCTGGATGTTGTAAATTGGAGCGATACTGTGCAATCCGTTGGACAACTGTGTCAACCTTGATTGTCGTGCGGTCGTTTTGGTCCAGTCCGTACAAAATTTCGTTGACGGTTGTGACGGACACTCCGAGTAAATTTTCCGAAAGGGCTTTGGCTAGAGGCGTGTTGCAGTGTGACAAAAATTCCCGTATACGTGGAAAATCAAAAGGATCTATTTTGTTTTGCGGCAGAAAAAATACGTATTTAGCTCCCGTAATTATCAATCTTTTGCTATCTAAATCCTGAGGTAAGTGTTTGATACTGTCTAAAACGATATAACTGCCGTCGGTTAAAATAATATTGGACGTTTTGCCGGTGAGTTCAAAAATGAGGTGCAGTTCGGTTTTATAACCCAATTCGTCACAGCCGGCTAGAGCGATATCCAGAACGCGCTCAAACGGCATTTGAGTGATGGAAGATATAGTGGCGTTGGTAATGTACTTGCGCAAGAGCATACAAAAAGACGGGGCAATCTTTGGATTGTCCGTAGGCATTTCTGTCAAATGTATTCGATTGACGGCGGCGTTTGCGGAAACTACGAGTTTGTACGTTTGCTTATTGAACACGTGCAGGACTATCTCGTCTTTTTCCGGCTGGTAGATTTTTGTGATTTTGCCGTCTACAAGCAGAGCTTGAAACTCGTTGCAGAGTAACGACAGACTGAGTGCGTCGTATGCCATAATGCCTCTTTTGCGTCGCGCTAAAACGCGCCGCTATTTTTGTTTATTATACAACGGACAAGCAAAAATACGCAACGCATTTGCTGAAAAATATGTCGACCTTTGATTTTGAACGGTTGGTGTGACTCGTAAAAGGCAAAAATGTCCGACGCATGGTAATATCAATGTTGCTTGTAGCCGGTTTTGAGTGTTGAAAACGTTTGCGTATTTTTTGTCGGTATGCTATAATAACATACTGTCGGCTTAAGTTTGCCGAAAAATATAAAAGTCTAAAATTTTTGTCGGAGGACAACAATGAAATACACACAGGAAAGAGTTGGAAATACACTTACGGTAACTTTCAAACTGAACGACGCCGAGTGGCTGGACTTTGACCGCAAAGCCTATGAACAGAACAAAGGTAAATACAACGTGCCGGGATTTCGTAAAGGACACGTTCCTAAAACCGTTTTGGAAAACAGATACGGAAAGGGTCTTTTTTTTGAAGATGCACTTTATATTGCCGCACAAGAATATTATAGCGATTTTTTGGATAAAAATAGTAAGGTGCAGCCTGTATCGCGCCCTCAATTGGATGATAAATCCATAAACATAGACGAAAAAGGGGCAACGTTTGCCGTAGTTGTGACGGTTCGTCCGGAAATTGTTTTGGGAGCCTACAAAGGCTTGACAATTGCAAAAACAAAGCCCGAAACGGTGAAAACGGCTGACGTGGACGCGGAATTGAACAGATTGGCTGAACGCAACGCACGCTTTGAAGAAGTGACCGATCGTGCTGTGGAAAACGGCGACGAAGTAACACTGGACTATTGCGGAAAAATAGACGGCGTGGCGTTTGAAGGCGGCACGGCGGAGAAACAAAAACTTATCATCGGTTCGCATTCCTTTATCGAGGGCTTTGAAGAACAACTTATTGGTATGAATATCGGAGAAACCAAAGATATAAACGTCACTTTCCCTGAGGATTACCATGCAGAAGAATTGAAGGGAAAACCTGCGGTATTTACTTGTACGATTCACGGTATAACGGTTAAGCAATTGCCGGCATTGGACGACGAATTTGCAAAAGATGCAAGCGAATTTTCCACTTTGAAGGAAATGAAGGACGATATTAAAAAGACCTTGAAAGAGAAAAACGAAAAGTCTGCCGCCGATAAAGACGAAAGCAAACTTATTGAAACCGTTGTGGAAAATACGAAATTCGATTTGCCAGACGTTATGGTGGAAGAACAAATAGACGATTATGTAGAGGACTTTAAGTACCAATTGATGTATCAAGGATTGAACATCGACAATTACTTTAAGTATACAAACAGCACTATGGACGATTTGCGCGGAAACTATCGCGAACGCGCAGAAAAAGCAGTGCGTACTCGCCTTGTTTTTGAAGAAATCGTAAAAGCGGAGAAAATAAAGGCAAGCGCTAAAGCCGTAGACGGTAAGATAAAGGAATATGCCGAACGCATAGGAAAAGAGTACGACGAGTTCAAATCGGAAATGAAAGAGCAAGAGCGTTATTACTTTGAAAATCAAGTTATCACGGAAAGCCTGATCGCCTTGCTTAAAAAAGAAAATACAATAGCGTAACATAATGACCGTCGGGTGAATATATTTTATCCGACGCGTATTTTAAGGAGGTAAAAATATGTTGATACCTATGGTCGTAGACCGTACGGATAACGGCGAAAGAAGTTTTGACATATATTCCCGCTTACTGGAGGATCGAGTTGTGTTTTTGTCCGGTGAGGTTACTGACGAACTTGCAAACCTAGTGGTGGCGCAATTGATTTATTTGGAATCGAAGGATCCGACAAAGGATATTTCCCTTTATATCAACAGCCCGGGCGGTTCAGTTACGGCTGGCTTGGCAATATACGACACGATGAAATATATTCGTTGCGACGTATCTACCATTTGCATAGGTATGGCGGCATCGATGGGCGCGTTTTTATTGTCGTCCGGAACCAAAGGAAAGCGCTATGCATTGCCTAACAGCGAAATAATGATTCACCAAGTTCTTGGCGGTTCGCAAGGCCAGGCAAGCGACGTAGAAATTCAAACTAGACAATTACTCAAACTTAAACAAAAATTGAACGCCTTGCTTGCCGAGAACGTCGGCAAAAAAGTAGGAGAAGTGGAAAAGGATACCGACAGAGACAACTATCTTTCCGCAGAGGAAGCCAAGGCGTACGGTATTGTGGACGAAGTGTTTTATTCCCGTAAATAAAAGGAGCGAAAATGGCTAATCAACATTGTTCTTTTTGCGGCAAAAGCGAATCCGAAGTGAAAAAACTTTTGGCAGGGCCAAGCGGCGCATGCATTTGCGACGAGTGCGTAGATACTTGTCGAACATTGATAGATAACGACAGTCTGACGGAAAAAATGCCCGATTCTAAAATGAATTTGCTTAAACCGGAAGAAATCAAAAAAGAATTGGATAAATATGTGGTGGGGCAAGACGCGGCCAAGCGTACTCTTTCCGTAGCCGTTTATAACCATTACAAACGAGTTATGTTTGCCAACAGCAGAGATAATGAGGTGGAATTGGAAAAAAGCAATATTTTGATGCTCGGTCCTACGGGATGCGGCAAAACTTTGCTAGCAAAAACTCTTGCAAGAATATTGGAAGTTCCGTTTGCCGTGGCTGATGCGACCACCCTTACTGAAGCGGGTTACGTTGGAGAGGACGTGGAAAATATTCTGCTTAAGCTTATTCAAGCCGCCGATTACGACGTAAAAAAAGCCGAACGCGGAATTATCTACATCGACGAAATAGATAAGATTGCCAAAAAGCGCGAGAATGTGTCTATAACGCGAGACGTTTCCGGCGAGGGAGTGCAACAGGCATTGTTAAAAATTATTGAAAGCACCGTTGCAAACGTACCGCCCCAAGGCGGAAGAAAGCATCCGCAGGCAGATAATATCGCCATAGATACGACAAACATTTTGTTTATTTGCGGAGGCGCATTTGTAGGACTGGATAAAATCACAGAAAAGCGTTTGCAAGGTGGCGGACTGGGTTTCGGCAACAGAATAAAAAGTATGGAAGACGTCGACTACGCCGAACTGGTAAAAAATTTGCAGCCGCAGGATTTTATAAAATACGGACTTATCCCGGAGTTTGTAGGAAGGCTGCCTATAACGGTAGGACTTTCTCCCTTGGACGAAGACGCTTTGGTAAAAATTTTGACAGAGCCCAAAAATTCGCTTATCAAACAGTATCAAAAACTGTTCAAAATGGACGATATAGAACTGGAGTTTGAGGAGGACGCTATACGCGCCGTAGCGCAAAAGTCCATTAAACTGAAAACCGGCGCGCGTGGTTTGCGCTCCGTAATCGAAAACCTGATGTTGGATTGCATGTACGAAGCTCCGTCAATTGAAAACGTTCAGAAGATTTCTGTAAATAAAAATTGCGTTGAAAGCGGAGCAAAACCGAAAATTTACAAACGAGCAGGTTGATATTCGCCGTTTTGTGACATATGCTTTGTATCTTTATTTGAAAACTGAATATTATGGATTTTTAAGTGCGCGTATGGTTGTTTACCATGCGCGCACATTTTTTGTTGCCGTGTAAAATTTTGTTGCAATAAAACGCGTTTTATTTTATAATTTAAAATAGTTTTGGGCTTAATTGCTAAGTTTTTACAGCAATGCCTTTTGTTGCATTAGCATAACCTTGACTTAAAAACACAAACTAACGTTAAATATGTACAAATTTTTAGAAAAGAGGTACGACGTGAAAATTTACAATAATTTGCCGCTGTTGGCTATGAGAGGAAACTTTTTCTTTCCAAACGTAAAGGCAAAAGTAGAAGTTGCAAGGACTATTTCTCGAAATGCGATAAAAATGGCTATGGAAAACGGCGGACAGTTTTTTATGGTCAGTCAAATTGACGCCACGCAGGCTACGCCCATTGCGCAGACCGATTTTTATAAAGTCGGCGTTGTGGCGGAAGTTGTTTCCGTGGACAAGAATACCGAGGAATCGGTCGTCATTACTGTTCGCACTGTAGAGGCTGCCAAAATTATAGAATACAACGCTGCGGAACATATTATTTTGGTGGACGTTGAAACGCAGGATTACTACTGCAAAGATAATACGGAAACCCGTGCATTGTTTAGTAAAACTTGCCAATTGGTCAAGGATTTTGCGGAAATAAATGCCGGCGCCGCAAAATTGGGAATAGATAAACTTGCAGTTGCCGATAGCGTGGATTACATCGCTTTTACTAACGTGGTGGCAAACGAACTTGTGACCAGACTGTCTTCGCGTCAGGAAATATTGGAAGAAACCGACCTTGATATTCGTATGGAAAAAATTTGCGTATATCTTACGGCTGAATTGGATTTTGTAAAAGTAGAAAAGCGCATTGCTAACCGTGTGCGTCAGCAGGTTCAGGACGGGCAAAAAGAATACTATTTGCGTGAACAAATGAAAGCAATTTCTGCTGAATTAGGTGAAGATGCCAACGAAAAACAAGAATATTTGGACCGTATTAAGGCTTGTAAAATGCCGGAAGACGTGGAAAAGAAAGCGCACAAGGAATTGTCCAGACTGTCAAAAATGTCTTCCACGTCGCCTGATGCGGCAGTAATACGTAATTATCTCGATTGGTTGTGCGATATGCCTTGGGCTAAAGAGTCTGTTGACAACAAGGATCTGGCAAAGGCTCGGGAAATTTTGGACAAAGACCATTACGGCTTGGAAAAAATCAAAGACCGTATTGTGGAATTTTTGGCAGTAATGCAATTAACGGGGAAGCTTAACGGACCTATTTTGTGCTTTGTAGGGCCTCCGGGAGTAGGTAAAACATCAATTGTGCAGAGCATTGCTAGGGCATTGGATCGCAAATATTTGCGCGTGAGCCTTGGCGGTGTTAGAGATGAGGCGGAGATACGCGGACACCGCAGAACTTACGTCGGCGCTATACCCGGTAAAATCATTTATATGATGAAACAGGCCGATTGCAAAAACCCTGTTTTGTTGTTGGACGAAATAGACAAAATGGGTAAGGATAATCGCGGCGATCCTGCAAGCGCAATGTTGGAAGTCTTGGATCCTGAACAGAATTTCAGTTTTACAGATCACTTTTTGGAAGTGCCGTTCGACCTTTCCAAAGTATTGTTTGTGTGTACTGCAAACGCCACGGACGATATTCCCGCTCCGTTGTTGGACAGAATGGAAATTATAGAACTATCCGGTTACACAGAACCTGAAAAAGTTGAAATAGCCAACAAATTTTTGCTGAGGAAAAATATGGCGCTACACGGAATACCCGACGGCAAGATTATTATCGGTAACGATACTTACGCCAAAATTGTGGAGCGCTACACAAGCGAATCCGGTGTGAGAAATTTGGAGCGTGAGATTGCGGCAATTTGTCGAAAAGTGGCTTTGAAACTGGTGGAAGATCCTGCTACCGTATGTGAAATTACGCCTGACAACTTGCACGAATATCTTGGTGTAGAAAAATACAAGGACGAGATAGGAATAATACCTGATACTGTCGGTAGTGCACGCGGACTTGCGTGGACGCGCGTAGGCGGAGTAACGCTTAACGTGGACGCAGCATTATTTGACGGCAAGGGCGACGTGCAACTGACCGGCAATCTCGGCGACGTTATGAAGGAATCGGCGCGGACCGCAATATCGTTGGTAAAAAGTTTGGCTGACGAGTACGGTATAGAAAAAAGTAAATTTGAAAAAACGGATATCCACATTCACGTGCCGGAAGGAGCTATCCCAAAGGACGGTCCTTCGGCAGGAGTTACGATGGCGACGGTTGTTATGTCTGCATTTTCGCACCGTCCCGTTAGCGGAAAAGTTGCGATGACCGGAGAAATTACTTTGCGCGGCAAAGTATTACCTATAGGGGGATTACGTGAAAAAGCGTTGGCCGCTTACAGAGTAGGTATAAGAAAAGTTATTATACCAAAGGACAATGAAAAAGATTTGGATGAAATACCGTCGGAAATAAAAAAACAAATAGAATTTGTTTTGGCGGAAAACATCGGGGACGTTTACGACGTAGCCCTTGTTAATCAAAGCGTGGAAAATCCGGCGTCCGCCGGAAATTGACGCACTGCAAAATTGAAAGTTTATTGGGATTTAAGAAGATGTTGACTATAAAGAAATCGTCGTACGTAAAGGGAGCGGCAACTTACGGACAATGTATAGTTTCCGACTTGCCGCAAATAGCGGTAGCGGGCAAAAGCAACGTTGGTAAAAGCAGTTTTATCAATTTTTTGGTAAACGACGGTAAACTAGCAAGAACCAGTAAATTGCCGGGCAGAACCAGACTGATAAATTATTTTTTGATAAATGAAAACAGCGATAGCGAATTTTTGCTTGCCGATTTGCCTGGGTACGGATTTGCAAAAGTCAACGACGCAGAAAAATTGAAATGGGCGGATTTGTTGGAAAAATATCTCGCCAAAGAAAAAATGTTGAAGCACGTATTTTTTTTGGTAGATGTCCGTCATGATCCTACACGTGACGATTTAACTATGTACAATTATCTGTTCAAAAATAACGTTCCGTATACTATTGTTGCAACGAAAGCGGACAAAGTTGCAAAAAGTCAGGTAAAAAACAGATGTCGCGCTATTGCAAATTTTTTGAAAGTTGGGGAAGGCAATATTATTGCTGTGTCCTCTTTGAATAAAACAGGTAAAGACGCAGTGTTGGACAGGATTGAAAAAGTGCTTGCGGCGTTTGAATATTCTGTTAAAGCAAACGCCGAGTGAAGTAATGTTTTACAAATAAAATCTTGTAATCTAAATTGACAGCCGATTGGCTGTCTTTTTTATAATTATAAATAAAAAGCACAAAATCGTATCGATTATAATCGTGTCTTAAATACGTTGATTTATTAGCCGCATCGATTTATGACCTAACTATACTTACAGAGTTTATGTGCAAACGGTTTTGATTTGACCGATTCTGTAAAATAAGCGTCATACAATTGTATTTTTGAGTCGTATGTGGTAAAATAATCATAGGTCGTATCGGATAGCCGAGCGATACTGTGAATTTTTATATCTTTTTACCTAAAAAGATATTCGTACCCGTTTGGGACGAAATTGAGGTTTTTATGGTAAACAATAAAGCTCTTGCGGTGGCAAGGTACGCCATTATGCTTGCAACTATTTTTGTTGCGACTTTGATTGACAGATCTATTACGTTGGGGCTACCTATTGCGGGCGCCACTGTCGAGTTGCTGGTTACTTTCGCGTTTTGTTTTTTGTACGATTCGTGGATCGACGGTTTCTTGGCAAGTACGTTTATGGGGCTGTCTTCTTTTATTTTAGCATTTCCTTTCGGTAAAATAGCATCGCAAAATCCGGCAATCTCAATCGTTCCCAGACTATTTGTCTCAATTTTGGCTTTTTGCTTATATAAATTGATTTTGTTAATTACTAAAAAAGTCAAAAATAAATACGTATGTCAAGTTACGGCAATGGTGATGGCTACTTTTGTCGGACTTTTGACAAATACGATTTTATATATGGGCGCATTATCTTTATTCACCGACCAATACGGTTCTTTTGTTTTAGCGTTGCAAGCTGTTGCCGTTTTGAATTGTTTGCCGGAATATCTTGTGTCGCTAGTGTGCGTCTCCCCTATTGTTTTAGGCGTACGACACGGATTGAAATTGGGCATAGACGGTAACAATTGGAAAAGAGTTTACAAAACCAATAAATCAGACGTTGACGTGACGGAAGGAAATGGTGTTGCGCTTGTAGAAAGTGAGGGCCAAGCGTTGCGTCACGATGTTTCAACAGAAACGGTCAAGCCGACGAAAAACGATGACGAAAATATTAAAAATTCTGAAGAAAACATCAACGGAGAAGAAAAATGATACTTACGGTCGACATAGGAAATACTAACGTTAAAATAGGTTTGTTTGACAAAGGAGAATTATGCGAATCTTTCAAAATGTCCACAGACGTCAAGCGCACAAGCGATGAATATGCCGCGCTTCTTTTGCAATTGTTGTCTCACAGCAAGATAGGCGAAGCGGATATAGGCGGGGCGATAGTTTCGTCGGTAATTCCTCAATTAGATTACACCTTTACAAACGTGATAACTCACCTTTTCGGAGTAAAGCCGATGATCGTCGGCGTCGGCGTTAAAACTGGTATTGCAATAAAATACGAAAACCCTCGCGAGTTGGGTAGCGACAGAATTATTACTTGTGTAGCTGCGGAAAAAAAGTTCGGCGCACCGTTTATTTTGGTGGATTTCGGCACAGCTACGACTTTTAACGTAGTCAACGGTAAGAAGGAGTTTATCGGCGGTGCAATAAGTTTGGGGCTTAAGGCCAATATAGAGAGCCTTGCAACCTGCACTGCAAAGTTACCTAGCGTGGAATTGGAAACGCCGAATAAGTGCGTTGCACAGTCCACTAGAAAGGCCATACAAAGCGGAGTGATATTCGGTGCTGTGGGACAAGTAAAATACATTATTGACCGAATAAAACGCGAAACAGGGCTTCTAAACGCACAGGTGATTGCAACGGGCGGACTTTCTAACATTGTGAACGACGTAGAGCCACTATTTGATCACATTGACAGAGAATTGTCTTTGAAGGGTTTGTACGAAATTTATAAATTGAATGTCTGAGAAATTGTTGACAAGCGGTTGTTTTTACCGTATAATTGTATGGAACAAATGTTCGCAGAGAATATCTGCGCGGAGACGGATATGGACTTTAAGTTGCACTCTAAGTATCAACCTTGCGGCGATCAGCCGCAAGCGATTGCAGAACTTACACAAGGGTTAAAAGACGGACTTGCAACCCAAGTTTTGCGCGGTGTGACCGGTAGTGGAAAAACATTTACAATGGCCAACGTCATTGCGCTGGCAAACCGTCCGGCGTTAGTGGTTTGCCACAATAAAACGCTAGCGGCACAATTATGTAACGAGTTTAGAGAGTTTTTTCCTGAGAATAGGGTGGAATTTTTTGTTTCCTACTATGATTACTATATGCCGGAAAGTTACATTCCCGCACGCGATTTGTATATTGAAAAAGAGATAAATATCAACGACGAAATCGACCGTCTGCGTCACAGCGCAACTTGTAGTTTGTTTGAACGTCGCGATACGATCGTAGTCGCTAGCGTTTCCTGTATATATGGATTAGGGGCTCCGGGCGAATATTACAAAATGAGTTTGTCATTGCGCCCGGGCGATAACGTTTCGCGTGAGGACGTCATAAAAAAACTGATAGCCATACAGTACGAGCGCAACGATATGGATTTTCATCGCGGAACTTTTCGCGTAAGAGGAGATATTCTTGAAATTTACCCTGCGTCTTATTCTGAGCACGCAATACGGGTGGAATTTTGGGGCGACGAAATAGAAAAGATAAGCGAGACGGACGCTTTGACCGGAAACGTTATTGCCACACTGTTGCATATTATTATTTTCCCTGCCAGTCAATATGTTGTGGAAGGCATTACAATGGAGAAATCCTTGAAAGAAATAGAACGCGACATGGAAGAAGAGGTTCAGGGATTTCTTAACGTAAACAAGATCGTAGAAGGGCAGCGTCTTAAACAGCGTGTTTCCTATGACATGGAAATGATGCGCGAGATGGGGTATTGTAGCGGTATTGAAAACTACTCGCGTTACTTTGACGGCAGAAGCGCAGGTCAACCGCCGTTTACGTTGCTTGATTACTTTCCGAAAGATTTTATAACATTTATTGACGAAAGCCATATGACTATACCGCAGATCCGCGGTATGTTTAACGGAGACCGGGCGCGTAAAACCAATTTGGTTGGGTACGGTTTCAGACTGAAAAGCGCTTTCGATAACCGCCCGTTGACTTTTTCGGAATTCGATTCACGTTTGGGACAATTGATTTGTGTGTCTGCAACTCCGGCCGAATACGAAATGAAACGCGCCGACAACGTGGTTGAACAATTGATACGCCCAACTGGTCTATTGGATCCGCTTGTTGAAGTCCGTCCGGTTGAAGGTCAAATTGACAACTTGTTGGGAGAAATATTCCAAGTGGTGCAGGATGGCGGCAGAGTGCTTGTAACAACGCTTACAAAACGCATGGCTGAAAGTTTGACGGACTTTTTAGCAAAGCACGACGTTCGTGTAAAATATATGCACAGCGATATAGATACGTTGGAGCGCGTCGAGATTGTTTCCGGACTTAAAAAGGGTGAGTTTGACGTGCTTGTCGGCATTAACTTGCTTCGTGAGGGTTTGGACATGCCGCAAGTCAAGTTGGTTGCCATTTTGGATGCGGACAAAGAAGGATTTTTACGTAGCGATACCGCGTTGATACAAACAATTGGACGCGCTGCGAGAAATGCCGACGGTAAAGTGATTATGTACGCTGATATTGTCACTGAAAGCATGAAGCGCGCAATAGACGAAACCGAACGGCGTAGGCAAATCCAGCATGCGTATAACGTTGAAAATAATATAGTTCCAAAAACTATTGAGCATTATGTCGAAAACACTTTGGAAATAACGCAGAAAGACGGAGCGGCCGCGACCCCGAAGGATTTGCAAAAGCAAATTGAAAACGTAACGGATAGAATGAAAACTGCGGCGAATCAATTAGATTTTGAAAAAGCTATACAGTTGCGTGAAGAAGTTGTGCGTCTGACTAAACAGCTGGAAAAATTGCAGAGGAAAAAAAGAGGTTAGTATGTATAAACTTTACGTAAGCGGCAAGGATTTTTTATTAGATAACAGCGAAATTTTGAATAAATATCCGTTGGAAACAGTATTTTTTGAAAGTAATGCCGCTGTCATAGATGTTTGTAATAAAACCGATTTTGCCGTAAAAATTTGTATAGGTGAGAAATTTTTGTTTTCAGTGGGGCTTTGCGGCCTTCCGATGCGCATATTCGGCGACGCGTCGCTTTGTGCAGAACTTGCCGAAATCTGCGTACAAAACGGATTGGAGTTTGAGCGCTGTCTAGGAGATTTATACGTTTGCGAAAACTTTTTGACTGAGTACGAACGTTTGCAAGGAGGTCGTCATAAAACGAAGTTTGCAATGGAAATAATGTCTTGTAAAGAGGTGAAATGCCATTGCCGTAATAACGTCAGGATGGCGGAAAAATCCGATTTTGAAACGGTACTTGATCTTGTTGCGCAATTCTTGCCGGAAGCACTTGGAAGCACGCCGGACAAGAATTCGTTGTCTAATGAAGTCTTATCTATGTTATACGACGTAGCTTTGCTGGAAGTTGACGGATGCGTGGTTTCTATTGCGATTTTCAAGAGAGATAGCGCTTGTCTTTGTCGTATAACGCACGTCTTTACACCTAAGGAATTCCGTAATAGAGGATATTCCTGCGATGTGGTTGCGTATTTAACGCAACGTATTTTGGATTCAGGCTTTTCTCCGTATTTATTTGTTGATAAGACAAATCCCGCAGCAAATCATTTGTACAAAAAAATCGGCTACGAGTACGTTTTGCCACAATACGAATTTGCCTACTTAAAATAGACTTGGTTTCGTAATTCTGTAGAAAATGCTTAATAATATAACAAAAAGTGCCAATAGAGAATACTATGAAAGACATAATAATTAAAAACGCCAAAGAAAACAACTTGAAGAGCGTGAGCCTGACAATACCACGCGATAAACTGGTAGTATTTACGGGACTGTCCGGCAGCGGTAAATCCTCGCTGGCGTTCGATACGATTTTTGCCGAGGGCCAGCGCAGATATATGGAAAGTTTGTCCAGTTACGCGCGTCAATTTTTGGGACAGATGGACAAGCCCGATGTAGAAAGTATAGAAGGGCTTTCTCCTGCAATAAGCATAGATCAGAAAACGACGTCTTCCAACCCGCGCTCGACGGTCGGTACGGTAACGGAGATATACGACTATCTCCGTTTATTGTTTGCGCGCGTCGGCGTTCCGTATTGTCCTCATTGCGGCTTGGAAATTACAAAAACTTCGGTTGATCAAATTTGCGACAGAGTAATGGAACTGCCGCAAGATACGAAATTACTGATATTGGCGCCGATAGTGCGCGGGAGAAAAGGTGAATTTGAAAAGTTGTTTGCGCAGCTTAGACATCAAGGGTTTGTGCGCGTTATCGTAGACGGAGAACAACGCACGTTAGACGAAGAAATTAAACTTGTTAAAAACAATAAGCATAATATTTCCGTCGTTGTGGATCGATTGGTTGTTAAACCGGAAATGAATACTCGCTTGTCCGACAGCATAGAGTCTGCCTTGAAACTTGCCGAAGGTTTAGTGATAGTTTCCGCTAACGGCACAGACGTCACTTATTCGGATAAATTTGCCTGCCCTAATTGCGGATTTACTTTGGAAGAAATGGAACCGAGATCCTTTTCTTTTAACAGTCCTTTCGGGGCTTGTCCGGAATGCGCCGGATTGGGCTTTAAGCAGGAATTTGACGAACGGTTGATTTTGCCGGACGACGGTAAATCTTTACACGAAGGAGCGATCCGCTTGTTGGGATTTAATCTTGGGGCGGCAAGTTGGATGCGTAAATTGTTTGAAGCGTTGGGGCGTAAACATAATTTTTCTTGCGACGTACCTGTAAGAGATTTACCTAAATCTGCTTTTAATACTATTATGTACGGAAACGGCGGAGAGCAACTTGTATGCACGCTTGACGACGGCAGAACTTACAATGCAACTTGGGAGGGCATAATCCCAATGATGACGCGTCGTCATGCAGAATGCAAAAGCGACTGGACGCGCACCGAATACGAAAAATTTATGATAGACAAGCCCTGCATGAAATGCCACGGAAAACGTTTGAAAGACGAAATACTGTCGGTCAAAATCGCAGGACTAAATATTTGGGACGTGGGCGAATTATCCGTAGAAAAAGCGTTGGAATTTTTTTCTTCTCTGCAACTGGACGATACCCGAAAAAAAATCTCATATATGGTTTTGAAGGAAATCAATGCGCGGTTGAAATTTTTGGTGGACGTTGGTTTGGGATACTTGACGTTGAACCGCGCCGCGGGAACTCTTTCCGGCGGTGAGGCGCAGCGCATTCGCCTGGCTACGCAGATAGGCAGCGGCTTGACCGGCGTATTGTACATTTTGGACGAACCGAGTATTGGTTTGCATCAGCGCGACAACAGTAAACTTATCGCCACACTTTCGCGGTTACGCGATATAGGAAATACTCTTATCGTAGTGGAGCATGATGAAGATACTATACGATGCGCCGATTTTGTGGTGGACGTGGGACCGGGTGCAGGCGTACACGGCGGAGAAATAGTTTGCGCCGGCACAGTGGAAGACGTAAAAAACTGTAAAGAATCTATTACCGGCAAATACCTTTCCGGCAAGATGTTTGTGCCTGTGCCTGCGGAAAGACGCGCGGGAAACGGAGAATGGCTGACGGTTACAGGCGCGCGCAAAAATAATCTTAAAAATATAGACGTTAGTTTTCCGCTTGGAACGCTTTGCCTTGTTACCGGAGTCAGTGGAAGCGGCAAGAGCAGTCTTGTGAACGAAGTATTGCTTCCTTATCTTGCGGAAAAACTTAACCGCGCTCGCCCGACGGACGTTGCATGTGACGGTATTTGCGGTATAGGACATCTTGACAAGGTTATTGCGATAGATCAAAGCGCCATAGGACGCACACCGCGCAGCAATCCGGCAACATACACGGGAGTGTTTACTTTGATACGCGATTTGTTTGCGGCAACGCCGGATGCGAAGGAGCGCGGATACAACTCCGGTAGATTTAGTTTTAACGTCAAAGGCGGTAGATGCGAACACTGCGACGGCGACGGAATTCTTCGTATCTCTATGAATTTTTTGCCTGACGTTTACGTTCCGTGCGAAGTTTGTCACGGAGCGCGATATAACCGCGAAACTCTAGCTGTCAAATATAAAGGTAAATCTATTGCCGACGTGTTGGATATGACGGTAGAGGAAGCCGTACACTTTTTCGAGAACATACAAAGTATCAAAAACAAAATACAAACTTTGTATGACGTAGGTTTGGGATATATCAAATTGGGACAACCGGCAACAACTCTTTCCGGCGGTGAGGCGCAACGAGTAAAATTGGCTACGGAACTATCCAAACGCAGTACAGGTAAAACCGTTTATATATTGGATGAACCTACCACGGGTTTGCATACTCACGACGTTGCAAAGCTGATAACTATTTTGCAACGTTTAGTTGCGACCGGTAACACTGTAATAGTTATCGAGCATAATTTGGACGTAATAAAAGTAGCGGACTATATTATTGACCTGGGCCCTGAGGGCGGTGACGGCGGAGGCACGGTTGTCGCTTGCGGAACCCCCGAAGAAATTGCAAAAGTGAAAGACAGTTACACAGGACAATTTTTGGCGCCTATATTACGCCATAAAAAAGACTGATTGGTGAAAAATGGCAAAATTACTTTTGATTGACGGAAACAGTATCCTTAACCGAGCATACTTTGCGTTGCCACCGCTTAACGATAAAAGCGGACGCAACGTCAACGCAGTATTCGGTTTTATGAATATACTTATAAAAGTAGTGCAGGACGTCGCTGCCGATAAGTTGGTCGTTGCCTTCGATATGCGAGGGCACAACTTTAGAAAAGACATTTATCCTGAGTACAAGGCAAACCGCAAGGGTATGCCGGATGATCTTGCGGAGCAGATGCCTATTTTGCACGATCTTTTGGCTAAAATGCGCGTTACCGTTGTTGAGAAAGCCGGCGTGGAAGCCGACGATATCATCGGTACGGTGACTAATGGTAACGGTATGCAAAATTTTGTCGTATCCGGAGACCGAGATATGTTGCAGTTGGTTTCGCCTTCGGTTACTGTTTTGCTTACAAAACGCGGGGTTACCGAAGTGGAAAACGTAACGCCAGAAAGTTTGAAGGCGAATTACAATTTGACTCCGGAACAAGTTATCGAGTACAAGGCGCTTCGCGGAGATACTTCGGATAACATCCCCGGCGTACGCGGCATAGGCGAAAAAACGGCAACGGCTTTGTTGGAAAAATACGGAAATATCGATAGTCTGTTTGAAAACATAGACAAGGAAAAAGGAGCTTTGCACGATAAACTTGTGGAAGGCAAGGATATGGCCTACATAAGTAAACGTTTGGCAACTATCGTGCGTAATGCAGACGTGGAGTACGATTTGGAAAAATGCGGATTGTACGTTTTGAACGACGAAGTTCAGGAAACTTTGGAAAATTTGCAGTTCCGTTCGATAATTTCCAGACTTAAATTTGATAAATCCGTCAAAAAAGAAGTTCGTCCGAAAGTTGAAACGCTTCAAATAACAGATTTAGAGCAATTGAAAAATGCCGTTGACGAAATCGTTTCCTCTAAAAACGTTGTTGCCTTCCACTTTTGCGAAGGGAAAATCTATTTGGCAAACAGTGCGGAAAAGCAGTTTGAAATCACGATGTCGGACAGCTTTTTGGACGAATTGACGGAGCAAACCGTGTTTGACTCTATTAACCCTATTTTGTGCGGCGACGTAACGAAAGTTGTTTACGACCTAAAAGCGTTGCGTCACGCTTTGAAAGCGCACGGAGCGGAATTGTCGGGCGTAAGTTTTGACGTTTGTTTGATGCAATATTTGGTGGAATACCGCGCGCATAAAGATTTGGAAAATCTTGTTTCGGCTTACGGTTACGAAGAAATCGGCGCTGGTATTTTTGCCGCATATCAAACGCTACAGAAACAACTTGCAGAGTGTAATTTGGAAAAATTATACTACGACGTTGAACTACCTCTTTCCGATTTGCTGTTTCGCATGGAAGAAGAAGGCGTATCGGTGGATGAGAATTTGTTAAAAGATATGTCTTTGGATTTGCATAGACAGTTGGAAATATTGACCAGAGAAATCCACGAATGTGCCGGCGAGACTTTTAACGTAAACAGTCCGATGCAGTTGTCCGCCGTATTGTTTGAAAAACTGGGATTGCCGCACGGTAAAAAGAATCATAGAGGCTATTCTACAAGCAACGACGTTTTGGAAAATCTTTCGGAACGACATCCAATAGTAAATAAAATTTTGGAATTTAGAAAAATATCCAAATTGTTAAGTACGTACGTTGATGGAATGAAGCCGTTTATTAAGCGCGGAGTGGTGCATACGACTTTTAATCAAGCGTTGACTTCTACTGGTAGATTGTCAAGTTCAGATCCTAATTTGCAAAACATACCTATACGTAACGACAGGGGAAAGGAAATACGAAAACTGTTTTGCTCCAAGAACGGAACTTTTGTCGGAGCCGATTATTCTCAGATAGAATTACGTTTGCTTGCTGCATTTTCCGGAGACGAAAATCTTTTATCCAGTTTCCGTGAGAACGTGGATATCCACGCCAAGGTTGCTTCTGAAATTATGGGTATACCGGTAGAAATGGTCAATAAGGATATGCGTCGTATGGCAAAAGCCGTCAATTTCGGTATTATTTACGGAATAAGCGATTTCGGACTATCTCAGAACGCCGGTATAAGCGTTAAAAAGGCGCACGAATATATACGTCTCTATTTTGAACGTTTTCCCAAGATTAAGACCTATTTGGACGGTTGCGTTACAGAAGCGAAAAATAAAGGATATGTTTCTACAATAACGGGAAGACGTAGACAAATACCTGAAATTAAGTCGTCAAATTTCAATTTGAGGGCGTTCGGCGAACGCGCTGCAATGAATATGCCTTTGCAGGGCAGCGCGGCCGACATAATGAAAATGGCAATGTTGAACGTTGACAAAGCTTTGCAGAAAGCGGGTTTGAAAAGCAAATTGGTGTTGCAGATACACGACGAAATAATTGTGGATTGCTTTGAAGAAGAGGCGGAACAAGTAAAACAAATCGTTAAGTTTCAAATGGAACATACCGTTGATTTGCCGTGTCCGCTTACAGCCGAAACGGAAGAAGGCAGGACTTTATATGAAGCGTAGAGTAGTCGCTTTGACAGGAGGTATAGGCAGCGGAAAAAGTACAGTGGGTAATATTTTGCGTAGTCTTGGGTTTGATGTTTTGGACTGCGATGAAATTGCTCGCAAAGTGGAAACAACGCCGGAAGTTTTGGAAGGCGTAGAGCGTTTGTTGGGTAAAGAATACGTAGAAAACGGATTGCTTGCGCGCAGAAAAATCCGAGATAGGATTTTTGCCGACGGGCAATTGTATAGGCAATACAGCGCACTGTTTTGGGAAAAAATTGCAATTGAATTGAAAAAACAAACGGAAAATATTAGAACCGATACGGTTTTTGTTGAGATTGCAGTTCCGGATGCGTTTTACTTTGATTGGACTGAAATTTGGCGAGTAGAAAGTAGCGAAGAAAACCGTATATGTCGAGTGACGGCAAGAGATGCGGTTTCTTTGGAAAACGTTAAAAACATTATTTCGCGTCAAAATTGTGGGAGCAGCCAAAATATACAGCAAATACCGCATAAAGTTATTTATAACGACGGCAGTTTATCAGACCTAAGAAATGCTGTTTGCGCTTTAATAAAAGTGTGGTAATTTATTGCGTAATAAATTTGTGTAAATTTTATGCGATGAGAATTTTGAAAATCCGCAAACTTTGTTTGCGGTTATTTTTTTTGAAGAAAAAAATATAGGTTTGACGAGTAAACGATTGACATAAAATTGCGTTAGGACTACAATATCAAAGGTTTTTGATTTGACATTATATATATTATACAGAGGTAAAAAATGAACGAACTGTTGATAATTGCAATAGCGTTGATTTTAGGACTTTTGTCCACGAGACTGATGAAGATTATAGGAATGCCTAACGTCACCGGCTACCTGATTGTAGGTTTGATTATAGGTCCGTATGCACTGGGTCAATTTCTTCCGTTTGATATTACGCTTACTCCCGAGCAGACGGCAAACGGTCTTACTCCTGCGCAAGCGGCGTTTGACAACTTGGGAATTATCAGTTCTGTGGCACTGGGATTTATTGGATTTTCTATCGGAGTCGAATTCAAAATTTCGCATATTAAAGAAATAGGTAAAAGCGCTGTCGTTATAACTTTTTGTCAAGCCTTGATGGCAACTTTATGCGTAGATGCCATACTTATTGCAATGTCTTATATACCGGCACTTGGTATGGAAAGGCACGAAGCAATAATACTCGGTGCTATTGCAACGGCAACGGCACCGGCTGCTACGCTTATGGTCGTACGTCAATACAAAGCAAAGGGAGTGGTTACAGGCACATTGCTACCCGTTGTTGCTTTGGACGACGCTGTAGGTTTGGTCGTATTTTCTATATCTAATTCTATCGCACTGTCAATGGCTAGCAGTGCTGATAAGGCTTTGGAAGCAGGAACGGCAATATTGGATTTTTTGGTGTGGCCGTTGACAGAAATTATTGCATCGCTTGTTATAGGCTTGGCCATAGGTGCGCTATTATCCCTAATTCCAAGATTTTTCAAATCTCGCGATAACCGTTTGATTGCTTCTATTGTAGCAGTATTTTTAAGTTTGGGTATTTGCGAACTGTTTTCGTGGTTAGAAAGCAAATACGGTTGCCCGTTCAAATTGTCGGATTTACTTGTTTGCATGATGGCAGGTGCAACGTTTGTAAATCTGCGTAAAGAAGCAACGCTTATGATGGAAGGTATGGATCATTGGACACCTGTGGTGTTGATGTTGTTCTTTATTTTGTCCGGTGCGGAACTCGATTTGCTGATGTTCGGCAAAGGCTGGGGCTTAGTTGTCTGTCTGTTACTTTACGTGGTGTTCCGTTGCGTAGGCAAATACTTTGGAACTATGTTGGGCGCAACTATAGTAAAGAGCGATCCTAACGTTAAAAAGTATTTGGGCATTACCTTGTTTCCGCAGGCGGGCGTAGCGATAGGTATGGCTACGATGTGCAAAAAAGAATTTGATGCGGTAGGTTTACCTGATGTCGGTTCAAAAATAGTTACTATTACGATGTGTGCAGTTCTGATTTATGAGCTTGTCGGTCCTTTGCTTACAAAATGGGCTTTGATGAGAGCGGGTGAAATAGATCCGGCAAACGCAGGAGGAAAACGTCGCAAAAAAGTTGTCGCAGAAGTACTTGGCTCCTACATTCCGTCAGCAGAGGGTGCTCCCGCGTCGCCGCTGAACGAAGAAGTCACACAGGAAACTCAATCTTCTGTTGAAACGACGGTGGTGGAAAACGATACCGATTCGTTGTCCGGCGATAATAAAAAGTGAGATCGTTACGAAAATGAAATTGAAATCGACAATGTACGAGCTAATGCGTCAGTCGGAGATGCAAGACGACGACGGGATGGATATTGTTGACGCAGAAATGCGTGACGATAGAGCCGATTCGGAAAAATTCAAAGAAAAGTACAAAGAATTTTACACCGATATTAAAACCGATATAAGCGAAGATTGGTAGAATTTATTTTGCTAGATGAAAGACGATAAAGAAGCGGGTGTGACCAAACATTATGTTTGTGTTGTTACAAGCTGATTTGCCGTCTTTTTGCATTCTTAAAGAAATATTAGTCATTTCAACAAGAACAAAATTTGTAAAAGTATTGAAATAGACGTCAAAAAGTTGTATAATACTCGTCTACAACGCATAATTGTTTTAGTGCGTTGAATTATGATATGGCTAGTGGCCGATTTTGCCAAAAAAGGAGTTTTGAATATGACAATATTGGACGTTATAGAAAAAAAGAAAACTAAACAGGAATTGACGAAAGAAGAAATAGATTTTTTTATTGAAGGATTTACTAATGGCGAAATTGCCGACTATCAAGCGTCGTCGCTTTTGATGGCGATTTTGCTAAACGGTATGAGCGACAGAGAAACGTTTGACATGACTAACGCTATGTTGCACAGCGGCGATATAGTTGATATGTCTTGCCTTGGAGGAGTTGTGTGCGATAAGCATTCCACAGGAGGTATAGGCGACAGTACTACTTTGGCCTTAGCTCCGATTTTGGCGTGTTGCGGAGTTTACGTAGCTAAAATGAGCGGCCGCGGATTGGGTTTTACCGGAGGAACTATAGATAAGTTGGAAAGCATACCTAATTTTGACACGGCACTTTCCGAAAAGGAGTTTTTTGACGTCGTAAAACGCGTAGGCTGCGCTGTGATCGGGCAAACCGCAAATCTTGCGCCGGCAGACAAAAAACTGTATGCTTTGCGCGACGTTACTGGCACGGTAAACTCTATTCCGCTTATTTGCGGAAGTGTCATGAGCAAAAAACTTGCAAGCGGTTCCGATACTATTTTATTGGACGTAAAATACGGTAGCGGTGCTTTTATGCCTACTAAAGAAAGTGCATTGGAATTGGCACAAAAAATGGTGGAAATAGGCACTCGCGGTGGCAAAAATATCGGTGCGCTTATAACGGATATGGAACAACCGTTGAGCGATCACGTGGGAAACGCTTTGGAAGTAGTAGGCATTGTGGAAGTGCTGAACGGCAAGAAAAACCGTCTGTACAGAGAAATTAAAGAAGTCGCGGTAAAATTGTTGTGCCTTTCCGGAAAATATGATGAGGAAAGTGCAATCTCAGCCTTTGAAAACGCTATAGAAAGCAAAAAAGCTCTAAATAAATTTGCAGAGATGGTGGATGCTCAGCATGGGGATTCTTCGTATATCTTGCACCCCGAAAAGTTTGTGCTGGGCAAAACGGTTGACGTTTTGGCGCCCTGTGACGGTTTTGTTGACGAAATGAATGCCGCAGATATTGGAAGATCAGTGACGCTTTTGGGCGGCGGACGGATGAAAAAAGAGGACGAGATCGACTTTTCTGTCGGACTTATTATGAATGTGGAACTGGGCAGTATTGTGAAAAAGGGCGATGTTTTGTGTACGGTTTATCACAACAATAAAGGTTTGGAAGATGCGGTTGCTCTACTTGAAAAATCAATACACGTTGGCGGTCAGAAACCTGCTCCGCATAAAATTGCTTATGCGTACGTATCTAAAAACGGAGTGGAGTTGTATTGATTTTTTAGTAGTTTAATTAGATGGGTGCGTTTTTGCGTAAAAGGGCTATGTCGCTTTAAGAACCATATGGTTTGAATAAATTTGTGTTGTTAGCGTGGCGCTGAAGTTTAGTATAAGTGCGGCATAATTTTGAAAGCAGTTAATAAAAATATATAATACTATGACTAACATACTATTGAATTATTACAACTTTGACGGCGCTTGGACCAATGGCAGATTGGATAAGTATTTTCGTAAAAAAAGAGTTTTGATTGTGCCGTTGGCTTTTCGAGAAAATCAGGCGTGGGACGAAATGAGCTGGCAATCGGTTTACGGCAAAGGCGGAGAGAAGTACGACAATATTTTGAGACCTTTTTTGAATATCGGCGTGAAAGAATACGAAGTCAGATGGCTTGATTTTTTTGACCGTGATACCGATTTTGGTAAATTGATCAAGGATTCGGACACATTGTTTTTTTGCGGAGGAATGCCGGAAAAAGCAATTGCAAGACTGTCAGAGATAGGTATAACCGAACTTGTGAAAAACTATGACGGAGTAGTTGCGGGAGCGTCGGCCGGAGCAATGCTGCAATTGGACAAATATCACATAACGCCTGATGACGATTACGATAATTATCAACTTTGCAACGGGTTAGGGCTTGTTTGCGGCTTGGATTTGGAAGTACATTATTTGGCCACGCCTTTACAAAACGAGTGTACCGAGAGAGCGGCGCGTGAGCTGTCGCGTCCAGTCTATCAAATATGGCACGAGGGTGGACTCTTGGTGGAAAAGGGCGTTGTAGAAACGCTGGGGAACGTCAACTTGGTAATGCCTAAGTAAGGGTAACGTCAATCTTATTACAAATGAAAAAACTGTGCAATTTGTGCGCAGTTTTTTGTATATAAACTGTGGAGGAATTCATGTCTAAAAAAATCGGCTTGCTAAAATCTATACAACTGCGAGATCCGGCGGCGCCAAACCGTTTGCAAATATATTTGCTGTATCCGGGCGTGCGCGCAGTAATTTGGCACAGAGTTGCACACTTTTTTTATAAAATCCATTTGAAGTTTTTGGGCAGGTTTTGTTCAAAAATTTGTAGGTTTTGGACTGGAATAGAAATTCACCCTGCGGCACAAATAGGAAAAAATTTGTTTATCGACCACGGAAGCGGAGTAGTGATAGGTGAGACGGCTAACGTGGGGAACAACTGTACGATATATCAAAACGCAACATTGGGCGGCACTGGCAAGGAACGTAATAAACGTCATCCGACGCTTTTGGATAACGTTGTGGTTGGCGCCGGCGCCAAGGTGTTGGGAAATATTACCGTAGGTAACAACGTTAAAATAGGTGCCAATGCTGTGATACTGAAAGATATACCGGACAATTGCACGGTGGTTGGAGTCGGACGTATAGTGTCGGCGCGAGATAATACTAATGCAAGCCAATGTATGGATCGCAACTGTTGCAATAATAAGGAAATCTGTTGTTGCGGCGACAGAAATTCAGTTTAGTTTGGTTTTTTGTGTTACGATACCGTTAGACATGTTAGTATTGCCGCACTCCAAAATGTAGTACTGTCGTTTATGCGATTTTTGCGATAGTTGTTTTGGCTTTTATTAATATTAAATAGAAAATGCAGAACAGTGCAAGTGAAAATTTACGTTTTGTTTTCTGCTTAAACTTGCAACTGAAAGGAGAAATTATGAAGATTAAAATATCGGCAGACAGCACGTGCGACTTGTCGAAAGAATTGTTGGAAAAATACAACGTAGGTATTATGCCGTTGTTTGTAGCATTGGGAGAAAACAATCTTTTGGACGGCGAGAGTATCGCTCCCGACGACATTTACGAATATTACAACAGGACAAAGAAATTACCGAAATCCGCTTCGCGCAGCGTTGACGATTACTATGACTTTTTTTGCGGATTATTAAACGACGGATACGATGCAGTCGTGCATTTTACTATTTCCGCAGATATGTCGGCCTCTTTCGATAATGCGGCAAAGGCCTCTGAAAAATTGAAAAACGTTTTTGTTGTCGACTCGCGCAGTTTGTCTACGGGAATAGGCTTGTTGGTTCTAGACGCGTGCGATATGGTTGCGCAAGGTAAAAGCGCAAAATATATTTCTGAACGCGCCGAAAAGCGCATCGGTGCCGTGGAAGCGTCATTTGTGATAGATTCGTTGGAATTTTTGTACAAAGGCGGAAGATGTTCGTCTTTGGCATATTTCGGTGCAAATTTGCTACAACTGAAACCCAGTATTATAGTTAAAGACGGAAAAATGGGCACTTGGAATAAATTTCAGGGTAAATATGAACGTTGTGTCCAGAAATACGTAGAAACCGTGCGTAAGACGTACGTCAACCCAGACAAAAAACGTTGCTTCGTGACTCATACGGCGCTTCCCGCCGGTATTGCAGAGAGCGTAGTAGAAACCGTGAAATCTTGGGGAATTTTTGACGAAGTTTTGGAAACTTTTGCCGGTTGCACAGTCACCACGCATTGCGGCGCAGGCACTATCGGCGTTTTGTTTATAAACGACGGCGGCATAGGGTAATTTCAAATATGCAAGCGCCGTTTTTTGTTGATTGGCATCGAGCGTGCGGACTGCTTTAAGAGGTTTATTGACGTTGTTTTGTACATAATCGGAGAATAGGTATAATATTCTAGATTGTATGAAAGCAACTTTTAGAAATACCGCTTTTGTGTTGGTTATTCTTGCCGCAGTTTTGTCTGTATTGGCTGTGACCGACCGAAATAATGCCGAAATAAAAACTGCAAAAACAGATACTTGCGTCAGACTGAACGTGACGGATCTTGACGGCAATCCCGTACATAATGCTAAAGTGACTGTTTGCGGTGAAACTTTTTTTACTGATAACAAAGGGCTTTCGCCTTCTATACAAATACTCGATCCGCAAAATGCGTTTGATAATAACGTAACGGATTGGCACACTGTCGACGTCATAATTAAAAAGGACGGGTACGTACCTACGATTATGTTTAATTGCGTGGTATACGACAAACAAACTCGCAAAATATCAGTGAAGATTTACCCTTTGGACGCGAGCGATTTGCCCTATGTATGTTATGTGGAAAGTCCTCCCGACGATTTTGTTAAAGATATGATAAAATAAAAGGCTTGGAAGCATCCGAGCCTTTTTTGTATTTATTAACGATATTTTGAACCGCCGGAATTTTACTTTGATTAATATTAGATATCTCAAAGCATTGTAGCATTTATTAACGTAAATATATAAGATTCTTATAAACGGTAAACGATCGATTCGTAAGGACGTAGCGTTGTTTCGGACAGTATTTTGGGACTGTCTTTATAATTGCTCGTAACGATAGAAGATGTGCGTCTGATTATACACTTTGGCACGCGAAATTTAGTGTTTTTCTCCGAGAAATTGAGAACCACGACCAAAGAACCGTATTCGCTTGTGCGCAAGTAACACATAATTTTTTTGTGTTTTGGCATTAAGTCGTCGTATTTACCGTAGATAAATGCTTTGTCCGATTTGCGTAGGTTTATCAGTTTGCGGTAGTAGTGCAAAACAGAATCGGATTCTTTTTCCGCCTCTTGAACGTTGATTTGCTTGTAATTAGGGTTTACTTTCAGCCAAGTTTCCTCAGCATCGGAAAAACCTGCATTTTTGCCGTCGTCCCACTGCATGGGAACGCGCGCATTGTCTCTAGAACAGTAGGCAAGGTTTTTTATTGCTTTTTTGTGCCCCAGTACCTTTTTCATAAGTTTGTAACTGCGGTAAGTTTCTACGTCTCGGTAGTCGGAAAGATTTGTCATTTTGGGCGAAGTGGTACCAATCTCTTGCCCTTGATAAATAAATGGCGTACCGGATAACGTCATAAGTAACGTTGCAATAAGTTTAGCTCCTTCTTCGCGGTGGACATTATCGGATACGTATCTGCCAACAACGCGAGCCTGATCGTGGTTTTCAAAATATAGAGTATTCCAGGATTTGCCGTACAGACCGTGTTGCCAATGTTCTATACTGCGTTTCAATTGCCGCAAGTTAAACTTTTTTACCAATTGTTTGACACCGAAATGGTTGTCTGCAGCAACGTGATCGAAATCGAAAACGGTTGTAAGCAGTTCGTTGCTTTCGTCCGTATAACGAAGTGCTTTTTCCACTGTGATAAAAGGGCTTTCGCCGACGGTAAAAGCGTCGTATTGTCGTAAGACCTGTTGCAATTGCGAAAGCAGTTCCTCCATTTTATCGCCGTCCATGTAGTGTTCGGAACCGGTAAGAGTCAGTTTGCGTTTTCCGTTTGGCAAACCTGCGCGCTTGGATAAAAGCGTTATTACGTCGCAACGGAAACCGTCTACGCCCTTTTTGAGCCAAAAGTGCAACACGTTTTGAATTTCCTGCATAACTTTTGGGTTGAAATAGTTGAGGTCCGGTTGGTTTTGATCAAACAGGTGCAGATACCACTGTTTTGTTTTTTCGTCGTATTTCCAAGCGCTGCCCAAAAAGAAACTCGTCCAGTTGTTTGGAGGCTTTTTACCGTTTTTGCCACGTCCGTCTCTCCAATAGTAATAGTTGCGGTAGGGATTATTTGTTGAGGAGCGACTTTCTTGAAACCACATATGCTTATCGCTTGTATGGTTGATAACTAAATCCATTATTACTTTGATGCCTTTATCGTGCAACCGTTGTACCATTCGTTCAAAGTCCGACATAGTGCCATACTCGGGATTTATAGATGTATAGTCGGAAATATCGTACCCGTAGTCTGCGTTGGGGCTAGCGTACAACGGCGAAAACCATATAGCGTCTATTCCTAAAGAGGCAAGATAATCTATTTTTGAGATAATTCCGTTTATGTCGCCTATGCCGTCGGAGTTGGAATCTTTGAAACTGCGCGGATAGATTTGGTAAAAAACACTTTCTTTGTACCATTGATTTTTCATGGGGCTTGTCTCCTTATGTTTAAGTTGGCAGTGTAAAGAACTTTTACACATAAATTATAAGGCATCGACGGTTCTTTTTCAATAGGTAAAATCTGTTTAAGCACCTTTTTTAAGCGGAAATTGATAACAATTTTTTCATTACCGTCAAATATTTCAAAAAAGCGTATCGAACGCCAAATTTTTTACATCCGAACGGCAAAATTTTTGTTGCTTAACGCTACACAAGATATATATTATGTGCTAAAATATATTAGTATAGGTGAAAGTATGGACAAAAGCATAATAGACACGCTTTCGTTGGCAGAAAAGACGCTATTGGTCAGCGGTGAAGGGCATTGGCATACGCATGCTGTAGGCTGTGTTCCCTCTTTGACGCTGTGCGACGGACCAAACGGTTTGCGTAAACAGACGGACGGCGCTTCTATCAATGACAGTGAAATTGCTACGTGTTTCCCTACGGCGTGCGCAGTTGCAACATCTTGGAACATAGAAAACGCCGGAAAGATAGCCTCGGCAATTGCCGACGAAGCGATAGAAAAAGGCGTGGACGTTGTGCTTGGACCCGGAGTAAACATCAAACGCAGTCCTTTGTGCGGAAGGAATTTCGAGTATTTTTCCGAAGATCCGCTTCTTACGGGGCGGCTTGCAAATGCGTTTGTCGATTCTATGCAAGGGCGCGGCATTGGATGTAGTCTTAAACATTTTGCGGTCAATAGCCAAGAGAAGCGCAGAATGACGGTGGACGCCATAGTGGACGAGAGGGCGTTAAGAGAAATTTATTTGTCGGCATTTGAATACGTCGTCAAAAACAGCAAGCCGTACACAGTTATGGCAAGTTATAACAAGATAAACGGAGAGTACGCTACCGAAAATGCCCGTTTGTTGGATATTTTACGTAACGAGTGGGGTTTTAACGGGGTTGTTGTCTCCGACTGGGGCGCGTGCTATAATCCGCCAAAATCTTTGGAACGCGGGATGGACTTAGAAATGCCGGACGGAGGTCACTATCACCGCAAAACGGTTTTGAAGGCGTTGGAAAGTGGCAATCTTGCAATTGAAAAATTGGATCAAGCTTGTGTTCACGTTGCCGAACTTGCAGAAAAATGTGTAACGCATGATAAGCATTGTGAAACGGACTTGGAAACAAGACGTAAAATTTGCTTGGAAGTTGCTCGTGATAGCGCCGTATTATTGAAAAACAGCGGCGTATTGCCTCTTGCCGTCAAAAGCGATTTTTGCGTGATTGGCGAGCTTGCTGAAAAGCCCAGATTTCAAGGCTCGGGCAGCAGTCATATAAATGCGCGTTGTAAAAGTTTTTTAGAAGTTTTGCAAGACAACGGAATTAAAGCCGAATATGCAAAAGGGTACGGCTCGAGTGATGACAAAACGTCTCGCAATTTAGAAAAACAAGCCTTAAATGTTGCTGTAAATCATAAAACGGTTCTGTTTTTCGGCGGTCTGACCGATCGTTTTGAAGGAGAAGGTAACGATAGAACTAATTTAGATTTGCCCTCTGCACAGACGTCGTTGCTTAGAAAAATTTCTCAAATAAACGACAATATCGTTTTCGTCGGTTTCGGAGGATCTCCGTTTGAGACGGGAAGTTGGTTGGGCAAGGTACAAGCGTTGCTGCACATGTATTTGGGCGGGCAGGAAGTTATGCAGGCTGTATTCGATTTGCTGTTTGGCAAAGTGTCGCCAAGCGGTCGTCTTGCGGAAACGTATCCGATAAAACTTTCCGATACGCCTTGTTATAATTATTTTGCAAACGACCGGTATTTTGACGAGCATCGCGAAAGTATTTTTGTCGGTTATCGATATTACGATACGTTTTGCGTTCCGGTCGCGTTTCCGTTCGGATACGGACTTTCATACGGCAAGTTTAGGTACGACGAATTGAAAGTAGTGCCGTTGAAGGACGGATTTAATCTAAGCGTAAAGTTGACTAATTGCGGTAATTGTGCTGCTTCGGAAGTTGTGCAAATATACGTAGATAACTGTGTTGGCAGTATGATACGCGCCAATCGCGAATTAAGGGCTTTTTCAAAAGTTTATTTGCAGGTCGGCGAAAGCGCTACGGTTAAATTTTTGCTGAATAAGCGGGATTTCTCCGTTTACGTAGCGGATAAAGGATTTGTTGCTGTAAACGGCGAATACGGAATTTCCGTTTGTAAAAATGTTCAAGAAACTTTGTTGTCACAAAAAGTCTACGTTGATTTCGGAGAATCGCTGGACGTTGACGAAAGCGAATATTTGGACTACTTTGTGAAAAAGAGTACGTCTTTTACCGTATCTGACGAGCAATTTTATCTATTGACAAACTGGTACAAACCGAAGATCGAATTACCTTTGAGAGGCGAGTACACAATGTTGAACACGTTAGAGGATATGGCGCCCAAAGTATGGCTTGTCAGAACGTTGTTGAGATTTGTTAGGCGAATGGCGATCAAGCAATCGCCTACCAAAAACATTGCTGATCCGGTTGCTCAAATGGTTCTTAACGGAGCAAAAGAAACGCCGTTGATATCGATGATGTCAATTGGCGGAGTACCCGCAAAGTATGTAAAATTTTTGTTTTATCACGCCAATAAAAAGCACGGTAAAGCCTTTTTAGCGTTGTTTGGAAAATATAAAATAGATTGACTTGTATAAGGAGTTTTGTTGTGATTAGATTGGATTATAACAATATGATGACGGATGCTTTGGGTAAAGAAGGCATAACGGACAAACAATTTGACGATTGCAGAGTTCTTGCAAAAAAAGCGCATTTAGCAGTAGAGCAGAGCAGAGGACAAGGCATGCAGGAATGGATGTTGAGCCCGTACAATCAAGACGAAGTCGTTGCAAAAATAAACGCAGCGGCAAACCGTATTGCTTCCCAATGCGAGAACTTTGTGGTTTTGGGTATCGGCGGTTCGGCATTGGGTCCCATAGCGGTATTTACGGCGTTGAAACATTTATATTATAACGAATTGCCAAAAGACGTTAGAAAAACGCCGAAATTTTACGTTATCGATAATGTGGATCCGGAAAGAATGAACGCATTGTTTGACGTTGTCGACGTAAAAAAGACTGTATTTAACGTAATCACCAAATCCGGTTCTACCAGTGAAACGATGAGTCAATATTTGATTGTCATGGATATGTTGACTGAAAAGTTGGGGAAAAACGCCGCAAAACATATAATTGCAACTACCAGTGAAAAAAACGGCAATTTGATAAAACTTGCAAACGAGTACGGTTTTGAAACGTTTTTTATTCCCGAGGGCGTGGGCGGAAGATTTTCCGAATTGTCGCCAGTCGGTTTGCTGCCTGCGGCGGTAGTTGGAATAAATATTAAGGAAATGTTGCGCGGCGCGCGTGAAATGGATGAAAAATGCAAAAGCGCCGACTTGGATAAAAACCCTGCTTTGACAATTGCCGTTTTGCAGTATTTATCAATGAAAAACGGCAAGAACATCAACGTTATAATGCCGTATGCCGACAGTTTGAAATATGTCGCCGATTGGTATTGTCAACTTTGGGCGGAATCGTTGGGCAAAGAAATAGATAAACAGGGAAAAATTGTGAATGCAGGACAAACGCCTGTCAAGTCGCTTGGCGTGACGGATCAGCACAGTCAAGTACAACTTTACAACGAAGGCCCTTACGATAAGGTGATCACGTTTTTGGAAGTGGAGAATTTCCGTAGTGAAGTGAATATACCCAAAGGTTGCGAAGAATATCCAAACGTCAACTTTTTGTGCGGTCATACGCTAAGCGAATTGATGAATAAGGAATTGTTCGCTACGCGTTATAACCTGACTCGTCGCAATCGCGCCAATTACACCTTGGTTTTGGATCGCGTAAACGAATATAACGTTGGGGCGCTATTGTATTTGCTGCAATTGCAAACCGCTTACGAAGGCGAGATGCTGAATATCGACGCATATAATCAGCCTGGTGTAGAGGGCGGTAAAAACGCCACGTATGCTCTGTTTGGACGCAAAGGATACGAAGCGCTTGCAGAAGAAATTGAAACTAACGGAAAACGTGACGAAAAATATATCGTAGAGTAAGGAGAAAATATGTTACCGAAGACTCCCGCAAAGGGAATGAGAGATTTTTTGCCCAAAGAATTTGCTTTGAGACAGAAAATATTGTCAACAATACAAAGTACATACGAGAGTTACGGTTTTTCACGCATAGAGACACCGTCTGTGGAAAATTTGTCGTTACTGACTTCAAAGCAGGGTGGCGATAACGAAAAGCTGATATTCAAAATCTTGAAACGCGGAGAAAAGTTGGAAAACAGCGATGACGGTCAACTGTGCGACTTGGGATTGCGCTACGATCTTACTGTTCCGCTTGCAAGGTTTTATGCGAATAATATGGGGCAATTGCCTAGCGTTTTTAAGGCTATTCAGATGGATAACGTTTGGCGCGCCGATCGTCCGCAAAGAGGTAGATTTAGACAGTTTGTACAATGTGATATAGATATTATCGGTGAGGAAACCAATATTGCCGAAATAGAGCTGATATTGGCTACGACTTCTGCCTTGAGTAAGCTGGGCTTTGACAACTTAAACGTACGGATTTCCGATAGAAGACTTCTTACCGCGCTTGCAGATAAATGCGGATTTTTGGAAGAACAAAAGAGCGCGGCGTTTATTGCATTGGACAAATTGGATAAAATCGGCATTACAGGTGTGATGCAAGAAATCGAGGAGATTGCTCCCGGAAAAGCAGAGCAATTTGTAAATTTGATAGGTAATATTACCGGTGCAGTTAATCCGTTTGAACGTTGCGTTTCCGAATTGGGAGAATATCTGCCTGCAGAGGTTAAAAACAACTTGGAAGAAATTTTGTATGTTACCAACGAGTGCATGGAAAACGGCAAAGTGAGTTTTGACGTTACGTTGGTTCGCGGTATGGGTTATTACACGGGAACAATATACGAGATTTCGGTAGACGGACTTGCCTCGTCAATAGCGGGTGGCGGAAGATACGATAAAATGATCGGTAAAATTTGCGGCTGCGATGTGCCTGCATGCGGTTTTTCGGTAGGTTTTGAGCGAATTGCACTGTTGCTTGCGGAACGCGGAGAAAAGTTTGATGCTTCAAGGGGCATTGCCGTGATAGTACCTAAAGACGCTGACAAACAACAATTGCTGGACGCAGAAGAAGCGTGTTTGCATTTGCGTGAAAAAAACAAAGTGACGGTCTTACGTAAAATCAAGAATTTTGCCTATCAGTTGAAACAACTGAATGAGGACGGTTACGATACCGTTTATGAATATAAATTAGGAAAATTGAACAAATTGGACTGAAATGACAGATCTTGAACCGACAACAGAATTGATGGAAGAGGAAGTTGCCTTTGCGGCCGAACCTGCCGGTAAAAAAAGACGCAAGCGCGTAAAACTGCCCGCAGACCTTTCGGTCGTGGAGCGTTTTGACGTGCAAAGTAATCGTGGACTAAGTACAGAGCAGGTTGAAAAACGTTTAGAACAAGGATTGGTAAACGTCGATTCAACTCGCAAGGGCAAAAGTATTGCGGGGATAATATTTTCCAATCTTTTTACATTTTTTAACGTCATTTACATCGTTATAGCGGTAATTTTGTGCGTGTACGGATTGGTTTTGGAGTGCACTTTTTTGCCTGTGGTTATTGCTAATACTACTATCGCAATAGTGCAAGAGATAAAATCCAAACTGACTTTGGACAAACTGAATCTTATCACCGAGCCTAAAGTGCAAGTGTTGCGTGAGGGGGAAAATAAGGAGATTTCTGTCAATGATCTCGTGTTGGACGATATAGTGTTTTTGGCTAGCGGAGCGCAAATATCCGCCGACTGTACGATTTGCGACGGTTTTGTGGAAGTCAACGAGTCTATTTTAACAGGTGAAAGCGACGCTGTAACCAAACGCGTAGGCGACACTTTGTATGCCGGTAGTTTCGTTGTGTCAGGCAAATGTACCGCGCAAGTAACGCAAGTAGGAAAGTTTAACTATATCTCTAATCTGACGGGCAAAGCAAAACAATACAACAAACCGCGCAGCCAAATGCTTAAAGCATTGAAAGGTATTTTGGTGTTTATTGCCATAATCGTCGTTCCTCTTACTGTAGGTTTGTATATTGTAAACGCTTCGGCGCTGTATATTCAAAGCGACAGTTTTGTTCCGGGCAAGGGAGCTTTTGAAAACTTTTCGTTGCTGTCGTTGGATACGAAGGCACTTAATTTGACTGCTGGATCGATAATTTCTATGATACCCGCAGGACCGTTCTTGTTGACGAGCATCGCATTGGCGGCCTCGTTTTTGCGCTTAGCGCGGAGAAAAACGATGGTGCAGGAATTGTACTGCATAGAAATGCTTGCCCGCGTGGATACGCTTTGCTTGGACAAAACTGGAACTATAACTGACGGATCCATGCGCGTGGAAGAAAGTATAGATCTGCGTCCGAACGGTGCGGCGTACACTGTGAGGGAAATCGTTTCTAGCATGAATGCGGCGCTTGATGCTGACAATATGACTAGTAAGGCTTTGAAAAAGTTTTTCGGATGTCCCAAAAAACCTACGTTGGAAGCGATTGCTACGATTCCGTTCTCATCGGAAAGAAAACTGTCTGCGGTGTCATTTAAGGGTAATGGTACTTACCTGTTGGGTGCTCCGGAATATGTGTTGCATACGCCTAACGAACGCGTGAACGATCTGGTAAAGAAATACGCCGAACAGGGATTACGTGTCTTGTTGCTTGCCCATTCTTCATCGGCAATTTACAATACCGAAACCCTGCCTACGGTGCGCCGTCCGGTAGCGGTTATCGTGATAGAGGATCATATACGTAGCGACGCACCCTCCACCATAGAGTGGTTTGTTAAAAACGGCGTTTCAATCAAAGTGATTTCAGGAGACAATCCGACGGCTGTGTCTAATATCGCAATGAGAGTTGGCGTTGCTAATGCCGAAAAGTATATCAGTCTTGAAGGTATGTCCGAGGATGAAGTAAAGGATGCTGCAACCAAATATACTGTATTCGGCAGAGTCTCACCCGAGCAAAAAGCGATTTTGGTTCGTGCAATGCGTGCGGCAGGCAGCACTGTTGCAATGACGGGTGACGGCGTAAACGATATTTTGGCTATGAAAGAATCCGACTGCTCCATATCTCTTGCGGGAGGCAGCGATGCGGCAAGAAAGGTTTCTCATTTGATACTTATGGACGACAGTTTTTCTGCTTTGCCGGAAGTTGTGGCGGAAGGACGCCGAGTAGTAAACAATATTCAAAGCGCAACGTCAATGTACTTTATGAAGACCGTGTATGTTATCGTAATAAACTTGATGTTGATCACTATGCACTTTTTATTCGATATGACGATGACGTCGCCTTTGACTAACCGTCAAGTTATGCTTATGGACTGGGTGGTAGTGGCGTTGCCGACTACCTTGTTGGCTTTGCAGCCAAACGAGAGTTTGATAAAGGGCAACTTTTTTGCAAACGTTCTTAAACGTTGCTTGCCCGCTTCATTGACATTTATTTTGTCTACCGTATCTTTGTACGTCTTGCAATCGGCAACAAATCCGAGTATGATTCCGGATGAGAAAGCGTTAGGAACGTTGGTTACGATATCCTATACGTTTGGCGGACTGTTCGCTTTGTATTACGCTTGCAGACCGTTTAACAAGTGGAAGATGGCAATGTACTGCGGTATATTTGCAATAGTTACGCTTTGCGTCAGCGTGCCTGTTATCAGCAGGTTGTTACAATACGCTCCGTTAAACCGCGAGCAAATTTTGTTGTTGTTGGTGGAAATATTGGCTATGCCTTTCGTGCTTTTCGCATTTGTAAAATTGTTCCACGGAAAGTATAACAAAAGAAAATTTAAGATAAGAGTGAAAAAATAGCGGTATTCTGTATATGCGTGAACGCCATAAAGGAGGTTCGCCGTTGCACGGTATCGTCTGCGATTGGATAATTTGTCTATATCGTGACTGTTTTGACGGCATTTGCCGTCAAAATTTGTATTGAGGATAAGAATAAATGTTATTGCAAATTAAGTCGGCGGAATTTAGATACGGCGACGTTACGATATTTGAAAACGTAAATTTGGAAGTAAACGAAGGTGATAATATCGGGCTAGTTGGCGCAAACGGCGCAGGTAAAAGCACGCTGTTGAGTTGCATTGCCGAAGGAGCGACTCTATTTTCCGGAAGTATTATTAAAAAGAGCGGTTTGAATATAGGTTACTTAAAACAAAATGCCGATTTTTCTTCCGAAAATACTTTGTTGGATGAAATGATGAAGGTATTTGAGCGTCAAACGGCCCTTATTTCGCAAATTAACGATGTTGCAACAAGTATGAGTAAAGTTGCATTTGATGGCGAGGCATACGTTACGCTTGCGGAAAAATATCACAGATTGACGCTGGAGGCCGATGCTTGCGAGGCGTATCAGAGTACCGTCAAAGTAAGGACCGTATTGAACGGAATGGGGATGGCGCAGTTCTCAGATAGACTCGTTTCTACTCTTTCCGGAGGCGAGAAAACCAAAGCGGCGCTATGCAAACTGTTGCTGCAAAAGCCGGAATTGCTGATTCTTGACGAACCTACCAATCACTTGGATTACAAAACTTTAGATTGGCTGGAAACTTTTTTGTCCGACAAAAAATCCACTTTGATTGTGGTTTCGCACGACAGATATTTTTTGGATAGGTTGTGTACTTCGATATGGGACGTGCAACATAAAAAAATCGAGGCATATAAAGGAAATTACACTAAATATAAGTCTTTGAAGGCGGAGCGACGCGCAAACGAGCAACGCGCTTTCGATAAACAGCAAAAAGAAATAGCAAAACTGACTGACTATATTGCGCGAAATAAAGTGCGCGCGTCCACTGCAGACATGGCAAAATCGCGAGAAAAAGCGTTGCAAAGAATGGAGGTTGTTGCAACCCCTAAACGAGATGAGCAACCGCCGCGATTTATTTTTGATTGTGGTAGCGAGCCTTCGGAATTTCCGCTTACGATCAAAAATTTGACGTTGGGATACGATGGACGTTTGTTGCTGAACGGTGCTGAATTACAAATTCGCCGCGGAAAAAAAGTTGCGTTATTGGGTTTGAACGGAACCGGAAAATCTACTGTAATGCGAAAAATTGCTGCGCTTGATCCCAAAGATTGCGGTAAAATTATTTTCGGCAAAAACGTTCGTGTAGGTTATTACGATCAGGAAAACTTTAATTTGGACGGGACGGCGCGGGTTATAGATCAGTTATGGTTTGATAATATGAGAATGTCGCAAACCGAAGTCCGTGCCTTGCTTGCTCAAGTGACCTTGGGTGCCGACGACGTGTATAAGAAAGTATCTGAACTGTCGGGTGGTGAAAGGGCGAAATTGGCGTTGGCATTGATAATGGCAAAAGATTACAATTTCTTGTTATTGGACGAGCCAACCAATCATTTAGATTTGCCAAGTCGAGAGGCGTTGGAAGACGCTTTGAAAAGCTATACGGGAACTTTGCTGTTCGTTTCGCACGACAGATATTTTGTCAATAGCGTTGCCGATCAAGTTGCCGAACTTTGCAACGAAAAAATAGTACTGCACAGCGGAAATTACGATGACTTTGCTGCAAGACGAATCGCAAAAACTACAGTAGTTGTCACTAAGTCTTCCATTGCAGACAGTAGTTTTCGCAACGCTAAACAACGTGCAGAGCAAACCAACCGTGCGCGTAAAATAAAAGAATGCGAATCGTTTATAACACAATTGGAAGCGGAAATTACGGCGTTGAATGCAAAATTGAGCGATCCTGAGATTGTTTCAGATTATCAAAAACTGGCGGCCGTTGTTGACGAAGTAAACGTAAAAAATGTTGAACTTGAAAAAGCGACTGCAGAATGGGAAAGGTTGCAGGAAAATTAATTCAATTTTGTTGTTTGAATTATTTCAAAAAAGGAATTTTTGTATAATACTATGTCACTCATAGTATTGGAAATCGGAGCGTTTTATATGAAAGTTGCTTTAATTACGGGCGGATCGCGAGGAATCGGTGCAGCTACTGCAAAGGCATTTGCGCGGGAAAAATATACCGTATTGATCAATTGGCACAAAAATAAAGTTGCTGCAGAAAGCCTGAGAACGGAACTGCTCGATTGCGGTTGCGACGTTCATTTGTATAAGGCTGACGTGTCGGATACACGGGAAGTGGCGGAAATGTTTGATTGGGTAGCTAAGTTTTTTAAGAGGCTAGACGTTTTGGTCAATAATGCAGGCGTTGCTCTTTCTGCCTTGTGTCAAAACGTAACGGACGATCAATACAATCGCGTTATGGATATCAATGCAAAAGGTACTTTTTTGTGTTGCCAGCACGCTATACCGTTTTTTTTAAGGCAAGGCGGCGGCGCTATCGTAAACGTATCGTCTATTTGGGGAGTTTCCGGCGCTTCGTGCGAAAGCGTGTATTCTATGAGCAAGCACGCCATAGTGGGTTTGACAAAGAGTTTGTCGGAAGAATTGGCTTTTTGCGGCGTTCGCGTCAATTGCGTTTGCCCTCCGATAGTTATGACGGATATGTGCGCGAATCTTTCAAAAAACGAAATTGAAGAATTTTGTCGTGAAAACGGAACGTCGGTGTTGTTGCCGGAAGACGTCGCGCGTGATATCGTTCGTCTGGCAACGGGCAGGGATAGCGGCGTAATTTTACAAGAGAGGTAATCTTAGATGGATTGGTATTGGATAGTTTTGATAGCAGTTGGCGGAGCGGCGGTTATTTACGTTTTGCTGTGTTCTATTATAGCAAAGGCCCTACTTAAATCTGCTACCACGCCTAAAGCGCATTCGTTGGAACAGGCGAGAGAGTTTCAAATAAAATACGAAAATATGAATTTTGATACATATGATCGCGTATGGAAAAAGGAGAAGTTTGAAGTCGAAGGCATTCAAGGGAAAATTAGAGGCGAGATAATCTTTAGTGATAAAGAATCCGATCCTCGCAAGGTTGCGGTTATTTGTCACGGGCATACATGGAACAGAATAAATTCTGTTAAATACGCCGATATTTTTTACGCAATGGGGTACAATATAGTTATTTACGACCACGCGTACTTTGGCGAGTCTGACGGAAAAAGTACTACTTTGGGAGACGGAGAACGTTACGATTTGAGTAGCGTTTTGCATTTGGTTCGTGAAAAATTCGGAAAAGACGCGTTTGTAGGATTGCACGGAGAAAGTCTTGGAGCGGCTACTGTACTCTTGGAATTAGGCTTGCGCAAGGATATAGATTTTGTTGTGGCGGATTGCGCTTTTTCCGATACTATGACGTATTACAGACAATTGTCCGCCAAGGTGACGCACTTGCCGTCGTTTCCAGTTGTAGATATGGCAAATTTAATGTCGAAACGAAAAAACGGGTACGATTTTAGAAACGTTAGTCCGATAGCAGCCGTAAAACAAAGCGAAACTCCTATATGTTTTATTCACGGCAAAGCGGATAAATTTATTTTGCCCGAGCACAGTGAAAAAATGTACGCTGTATCAAATAATTCTCTTTCGGAATTACACTTGTTTGAAGACGCAGGGCACGCAAGAAGTCACGTAACAAATAAGAACGAGTATTGGAAAGTAGTGACGGAATTTGTTGAAAAAGTAGAAAATACGCGTTTGATGCAATAAACTAAATATGTTTTTTACATTTTTGGCGAACATACATTGTTGTCAATTACGGGCAATTGTAGTAAAATTTGTTTATATTATTAAAGGAGAATATTTATGGTAAAAATTTCCGAGATTAAATACGTGCGTCCTGATAAAGACGAAGTTTTGGCAAAATTTGCCGATTTCAAGAGCCGTTTTTGCAAGGCTGGTACGGTGGAAGAGTTTTACGCTGTGCATGACGAATACAAAGAGTTTAACGAAACGCTCGGAACGAATATTCGCATAGCGTTTATTCGCTTTACACAGGATACGAGAGACGAGTTTTATGCCGCTGAGCAAGACTATTTAGACGAAATAGGCCCGGAGATTTCCGTTGCTGCGGCAGAAATAGCCAATTGTTATTTGAATAGTAAATTTCGCAAGGATTTGGAAAAGCGTTTTCCTAAAGTAATGTTCAAAAATTTGCAAATGGCGGTGGATGCAAACGATCCTAAAATCGTTGCGGAAAAAGTGGAACAAAACAAATTGACAACAGCATATACCAAATTGATGAGCGGCATCGTTATTGATTTTAACGGCGAAAAATTGCCTATGAGCGGTATACGCAAGTATTTTACCGATCCCGACAGAAATTTGCGTCGCGACGCGTACATTGCATTTGGACAGGCCATAGAGGATAATAAAGATAAATTGGACGAATTGTACGACAAGCTAGTTAAAGTACGTACAAAAATGGGAAAAAAGTTGGGGTATAAAAACTTTTCGCCTTTGGGATATTTGCAAATGCAACGCAATTGCTACACAAAAGAAGATATAGCAAAGTTTCGTGAAAACGTTTTGAAATACCTTGTGCCGTTGTGTGTAAAAATTCGTAACAAAGTCGGCGAAAATTTGAATCTCGGACAGCAATACGTCTACGACGACGCCGTATTTACAAAGGAAACTCCTAAGCCTATCGGATCTCCTAAAGAAATATTTGCAAATGCCTCTAAAATGTACAACGAGATGTCCCCCGAAACTGGCAAATTGTTTGATAAGATGGTGCAATGCGAATGTTTTGACGTTATGTCTCGCGAAGGCAAGTGGGGCGGAGGTTACTGTGAAGGGCTTCCTCAATATCAACTTCCATTTATACTTTCCAATTGGAACGGATCGGCGGGTGATATAGACGTGTTGACGCATGAATTCGGACACGCGTTGGAATTTTACAAATCGTTTTTCATCGAGAGCGAATTTTTGAGCAGTATTTCGATGGAAACGGCTGAAGTCCATTCGATGTCGATGGAATTTTTGGTATATCCGTGGTTGAATTTATTTTTCGGCAATAAAACGGAAGAATACAAGTTTTATCATATCGGCGGTGCGGTAACCTTTATTCCGTACGGCACTATAGTAGACTATTTTCAGCAAACGTGTTACGATAATCCCGAAATGACGCCTACGGAAAGAAACGCTTTTTACAATAAGATAGAAAAGCAGTTTATTCCGTATATGTCTACGGAAGGAATACCTGCAGTGCAAGACGGTCGTCGTTGGCAGAGACAGGCTCACATCTTTGAAAGCCCGTTCTACTACATTGACTATTGTTTTGCGCAATTTACCGCGTTGCAATTTTTGGCTATGTCTCAAGAAAACTATGCCGCGACGTTTGAAAATTATATCAAATTTTTGAATTTCGGCGGTACAAAAACGTTTACGGAATTGTTGTCAGAATGCGGACTTAAATCTCCCTTTGAAGAAGATAGTTTCAAAATGGTTGTCGCTTCATGTGAGAAAATTTTAGGGTTATAGAAAAATTCATTTGCAAAAAAAGCGCCGACTTATCTGTTATTGTTAACGGTCGGCGTTATTATTTTTAACTTGCCGTCTGATATCAGACGGCAAGTTAAATTTGCGGAATATAAATATTTGGAAAATGCCTTTAATTTATAAAGTGGTGCAATGTTATCTTGGTTGGATCATAGGAGGACGTTCCGTATCGCCGTGTTGCTGTAAGAATTTTTCGATAGCCTGTTGACGCTCGCTTTCGCTCATTTTTTCCAATTGGCAAATAGCGTGCATTACTTTCGGACTACGACTAATTACAACTTTATCTAAATTGTATTTTTCTAAGATTTCGTTTTCCAATTCTTGACGAAATTGATCGTACTCTGTTTTGTTTGTAAATTTTTCAGTTTGAATTGCAATTATACAGGCACGTTGGTATACAATGCATTTTGCGGATTTGACCTGATCGCGCGTTTGTGCAAGTTCGGCAATTTCCGTTTCTTGTTTGGATACGTCGGCAAAAGCAGTACAGGGCAAAAGCAGTAGCACAAGCGCTATTATCGGTAATAAAATTAGATATATTTTTTTTGTTTGTTGCATAGATTTCTGCTCCTTTGTGCAGTTAGTGTGAGGATATTTTGCTAAAATATGCGTACTAATATAGAAAATCGTTACCCTGCAAAAATTGAACGTGCGGCAAAACGTATGTAGTAATATGCAAAAACAGTGAAAATAATCGGTTTTGTTGAATATTTTGCAAGCGACAATGCATTAAAATGTCATCGGAGGTAAATATGGGCGGAGTGTTACCGGTTATTATTGTGTGTTCGATTGGAATTGCCGCTTGCTTCGGATTTTTGGGATACGTATTAGTGCAGTACTTGCGCAAAAAATATTCATGCAAAAAGCGAATCGAGTACGACTTGGACGACAAAACGTTGACTATCAAATTGGATAAGAAAGATTTTAGGAAGTAAATGTGGCTTGATGGTTGAAAGTTTGGCGCTTATGTGATAAAATATTAATATCACTAATTTTGCAAAACGTGCAGTGCTTTTAACTTACGTAAAGCAATGCGCGGAGTGCTAGCGGAGGAAATATGGATAAGAAACAGATTGCAAAAATGATAGATCACACGCTGTTGAAACCTGCAACGAAAAAGCAAATCGAAACGTTGTGTGAAGAAGCGAAAGCGTATCATTTTGCTTCGGTGTGCGTGAACCCGTGCCACGTTAAGGATGCGGCTGCATTGTTAGACGGAACGGACGTCAAAGTTTGTACGGTAATAGGGTTTCCTTTGGGAGAAAACGCAACTAAAGCTAAAGTAGACGAAACCAAAATTGCCGTAAAACAAGGCGCGACGGAAATTGATATGGTTATGAATCAATCTTGGGCTAAGAGTAATGCTTGGGGCAAGGTTCAAAAAGAAATTGCCGCTATAAAAAAAGCGTGCGGCGAGTTGACTTTGAAAGTAATTTTGGAAACGTGTAATTTAAGTGATAAACAAATTGTAGCGGCTTGCAAAGCATCTGTAGCGGCAGGCGCGGATTACGTAAAAACAAGTACCGGTTTTGGCAAAGGCGGGGCTACTGTTGAAGCGGTTGCTCTGATGCACGATACAGTTGCCACTGCCGGCGTCAAGGTAAAGGCAAGCGGCGGCGTGCACAATTACGATGAGGCAATGGCCATGATAAATGCCGGTGCTAGTCGTATCGGTGCCAGTTGCGGTGTTGAGATTTGCAAAGATTAGCTTTGTTGCATCACAAAACTTAATCTTGTATAATACTATGTTTGTCATAATTATATAAAGACGCTTATATTACATAAAATGTCGCCGATTTGATGTGGAAATCGGCGCATTTTTGCTTTTGCCGGTTGTATTAGTAAAAAAGCACCGCGTATGTGTTATTAAGTAATATTGTGCTAAGGTTGTTGAGCGAAAGAAATTGCCAAGATGAATATTGCGCGGAAAAAATATAGCATATTCGGAGTATTCTATTAGGAATACTTCTAACAAAGTTATTGCTTATAAGCAATTTTTATATAAGTATGAAACAAACTTTTATCGCAGCGGGTAGCGTATTTTGTTGACAAGGTCGTATTGCGGTAATATAATTGTAACGTCGAAAGACGAAAATATAATAAATTCTTTGGGGCGTGGTGAAACTCCACACCGATAGTAAAGCCTATGAACGCAAAATAATTTTGCGCCGATCGGGTGAAATTCCCGAGCCGACGGTATAGTCCGGATGAGAAAAGAATTGTTATCATTATCATTTTTTACGTGATGTGGTACGCCCCGAACTGTTTTAGGACGTACTTTTTTATTGCACATCTGTTGTTTGAAATAAGTTCGGGGAGAAGCTTTTCCAAAGAGAAGGAGCAAAGATGAAAGATGTAACTTCAAAAAGGCAAAAGAGCAAAAACTGCTTGGCAGAGTCGGGAAAACAAAATTTCTCGGAGTCGGAGCGTGTCGCTGCGATTGAATTAGTTGGCGAGACAAGCGTTAAAAAGAAAAAATCTGTCAAATGCGATAGAGACGTGAACTTAGAAAACTTTACTGACGGTGAGCAGGTAGTAAGTATGGAAAACGTTTCGGATCACGATGACAGTATTAGTGGGGAAAAAGATCCGACGTCTAAATCGACTAAGAGGCAAAAGGCCAAAAAAATTGCAAAAACTTCTGTGTCCTATTTGGCTAAAATCAGTATTTTATCGGCCATGGCTGTAGTTTTGCTCTTGATCGAATTCCCGATATTGCCGGCAACGCCTCACCTTAAATTGAATTTTTCCGACGTTCCGAGTTTGCTAGCATCTTTTATGTTCGGACCTATTACTGGCGTGATAGTCAACGGTGTTAAAGTTGGGTTGGGACTTTTGATAAGAGGTACCAGCACCGGATTTGTCGGAGACTTATCTAATTTGGTTAGCGGTTCGTTGTACGCCTTGGTCGCGGGAGTTATTTATTTGATAAAGAAAAACAAATTGTGTGCTGTCTTGGCCTTGATATTTAGCAGCATTGTTTTTTGCATTGCTATGTGGTTTTGTAATCAGTGGTTTTTGCTGCCGATGTACGGAATGAAGGAAGTTGAAGTGCAAATGCCTATGCTTTGGTGGACGTTGCTCTTTAATGTAATTAAGACAGTTTTGACATGTATAATTACAGTTTTTATTTACAAGGGGACGCATCGGTTGTTTAACCGCTTTTAAAGTTGAAATTCTGGGTAGATTTGTATATAAATTGAAAGGTTTGTTTCTAGCGTCCGTCGGTATATGACGGGCGCTTTTTATGCTTGCTTATAAGTATCGTTTGTTGTATAATATGAATATGCTACAAAAATTTGTATCTAAAAATGTTGAAGAAACCGAACGGATTGCTGAAAATTTGGGCAAGATGCTGTCGGGAGGCGAGACGATTCTGTTGTGCGGAGATTTGGGCGCTGGCAAGACGCATTTTGTTAAGGGATTGGCGCTTGCTTTGGGAATTGACGACGTAATAACTAGTCCTACATTTTCATTGCACAACGTTTACCACGGACGGGACTTGATGCTAAATCATTTTGACTTTTATCGCTTGGAAAGCAGCGAGGAAGCCGAACTGTTGGGCTTGAACGAGTATTTCGGCGAAAAGTACGGCGTCTCTGCTATCGAATGGAGCGAAAACGTGTCGGATTTGCTCCCGAAAAAATGCATTGTTGTGACATTGAAAAAGTTGTCCGAATGCGAACGTGAAATTACAGTGGTTGGGTGAAGTATTAAAATGAAAGTCTTATATGTGGATACCACGACCGTCGATTTGGTAGTAGCGGTGATAGAGGAAGACAGAATATCGGATTTTTCACAGAGAAACTTGGGTACTCGTCACAGCGAAACTTTATGCGGTTGCATTGATACGGCTTTGAAAGGGTGCGGACTCTCTTTCGCAGATTTGGACGCATACGCTTGTGCCGTCGGACCCGGTAGTTTTACAGGAATACGGATAGGTATCTCTACTCTTAAAGGGTACTGTATGGCTGTAGAAAAGCCGCTTATTGCGGTCAACTGTTTGGAAGCTATTGCCGTTTCTCCCGCGTGTGGATGTTTGGGACGTGCGATATTGGATGCGGGAAACGGATATTATTTTGCCGATTATTCGTCTACGCGACGAATTGAACCTTGTTTAGTGCAATACGATGACAAAAGATCCAAGGGGTGCGCACTCGTGAAATCTGCAACGGAGTATTTTGACGGTGCGATTGAAGTTGTGCGTAGGAAATTTGCAGAGAGAGTATTTGTTGACGAATTTGAACCTTGTTATATTAGGCGGAGTCAAGCGGAGGAGAGATGATAGATAAGTTGGATTTTACAATGCAGAACATAATTGCTTTGAGCGGATTGGAAAAAGTTTGTTTTGGAAGAGACGCTTGGAATATAGCCGCATTGAGGGGAGAATTTTGTAACGATTATTCTCATTTTTTCGCCGAGTACGGCGATGACGGTAAAATAGTCGGATATATTTGTGTGCGCATTTTGTGCGGTGAAGCACAGGTATGTAATATTGCGGTATTACCTGAATATCGGCGTAAAGGCATAGCTACAAGACTGATATACAAAATGATAGATTTTGCATATGCAAACGAGTGTCAGCGTTGCGAGTTGGAGGTAAATACGCTAAACGAACCGGCTATAGGCGTCTATAAAAAATGCGGGTTTGAGGAGGTTGGATTGCGTAAAAATTTCTATCGAAGAAATAGATATGCTAGTCGAGATGCTTATACAATGGTGCTAGAACTTAATAAATGAATTATTTTTGCAATACTATTTCTGACATAATATGCCCGTATATACTAAATTAGCGTTTGTAGGGTGATTTTGATAGTAATTTTGTTTGTAGATCTAAAACGTTCGGTGTAGTTTGCCGAACGTTTCTTTCTTTTGAAAATGCAATAGAGTTTTGTGTTTTAAGTTGCAGGAAAACTATTTTTGTTTCTAAGCACTGAACATATTTTTGATGAAGCAGAGTTATTTCTTGTTTTTTTGTCGGTATTGTTTTGTTTGAAAACGTCACAATAGGAGTTTGAGTTTCATACAATAGAGAGAATGGGGCGGCTTAATGTATTTTGTGAAAATCGGCAACGGCAAGCCTATTGTTTTTTTGCACGGTTGGGGCTGTGACGGAAGTATATTTCTGCCTGTAGCCAAGCTATTGCCGGACAGAAAATGTTATTTGCCGGATTTTAACGGCTTCGGTAAAAGTCCCGTTCCTCGCGTAAGCGGTTGGAACGTAGACGACTATGCTCACGCTTTGGAGATTTTTTTCAGGTTGCATAACATTGAAAAAGCGACCCTCGTCGGGCACAGTTTCGGCTGCAGAGTAGCGCTGGCATTTGCTGCGAAAAACCCTTCGTCGGTGGAAAAAATGTTGTTGGTTGCGCCGGCGGGAATCAGACATTTCAGTTTTTCTCGTTGGTGTAAGGTGCGTAGTTATAAATTGCGTAAATTTTTGTGTCGAATGGGATTTTGTCAAAATCTATCGGAAAAAACCGGCAGTGTCGATTACAATGCGTGTGAGGACGCTATGAAGAATACCTTTGTTAAAGTTGTCAATCAGGATCTTTCACGTTATGCAAAACTTATTAAAGCTGAAACATTGATTATAAACGGAAAGGACGATTTTGAAACGCCGCTGAAGCACGCGCGTGAACTGCAGCGGATTATTGAAAATTCTGCTTTGTCGGAAATCGAAGGCGGACACTTTGCTATGTTTAACAATCCAGTTGCTTTTGCGAATACTATCCGTTACTTTGTGGAGGATTAATTTTGAGGTATTTTTACGGAATTTGGTGCGCGGCGGCATTGTTTTGTTGTAGTTTGGAGTGTTTTCGCGTGTTGCAAAGCGCCGGATACCGACCGCAACGCGGATACATTAAAGTTTTTGCTACTTGGTATTTTGCGGTTTTGCTTCTGGCAGCAATATTGACTGTTTTGTGGAGATATTTCTTTGCAATAGAAGCTGTTTTGTGCGGGATTTATACAGTTCTATCTTTGCCTTGCGTATTTGTTAAAAGAAAAAGCCCTTTGAAATTTACTCCGCGCGTTTTGCGTATGATGTGTGTGGAGTTTGTCATTTTGTGCGCAGTTTGTTGCTACGCTTTGCATTTTTGGGTGTTAATATTGCCGGTGTTGGTGCTTCTGTCTTGGGCTTTGTGTTTGCCTGCGGATATTGCAATCGGTAAAAAGTTTTTGCGCCTGGCCTGCGAAAAATTGCGACAAAGCGATTTGACCGTCATAGCGATTACCGGTAGTTACGGTAAGACGTCCACGAAAGATATGTTGTGCGCTTTACTGGATAAAAGTATTGCTCCTATGGGTAGTTGCAACACGCCGTTGGGTATTGCCAAATTTATAAATAATACTGATTTGGCTGGATACGAATATTTGATTTTAGAGTTCGGCGCTCGAAAAAAAGGCGATATTGAAGAACTGATGCACCTTTATGCGCCTAGCGTAGGGGTAGTGACCGGCGTTTGCGAACAGCATATGTCTACGTTCAAAACTTGGGAAAATTTGCTTGCTACGAAGTGCGAATTAGTCATTGGATTACCTGCGGACGGTTTTTGCGTATTGGCGGATAAAAGCGTGCACGATTTTGCGACGGTAGGCGACTGCAAAAAATATTTGAAAACCGGCGTTCGTATATGCGATAAGCGCCTAGAACCGAGCGGTACTAAATTTACGTTAATCTACGGAAGAAAAAGTGCTGAAGTGAGTATTCCTCAGGTAGCACAGTACGGCACGGATACTTTTGCTTTGAGCTTATTTGTCTGTCTGAAGTTGGGGCAGAGTTTTGAAAAAACTGTTGATAACGCGCAATTTGTAAAGCAAACGGACCATAGAATGCAGATTATCTATAACGGTTTTGCGTATATTGTGGATGACAGTTATAACGGAAGTATAAAAGGTGTGGAAAGTTGTTGTAAAACGCTTGTGCAATTCGGTAGTAAAAAAATAGCAGTTTCACAAGGAATTGTAGAATGCGGCAAAAAACGACGAGAAATGAACGTTTTGTGCGGGCAAATGCTTGGGGAAGTCTGCGACGTATTGATATTTACTGGCAAAAATTCCAAGTATCTTTGCGAGGGCGCGCGCAATGCACATTGCGAAACGGTAATTATTGCCAAAAATTTGAATGCCGCTGTAAAATTAGCGCAGCCGTATATAGTAAAGGATTGTTTTTTGCTTTTTCAAAATGATTTGCCGGACGTGGCTAACGTTTAACGGCGATGGAGGTATAGAAATGAACATATTGATTGCTTACGGAGGAAAGAGCTGCGAACACGATATTTCTGTTATAACGGCGTGTTTGGCAAAAGGATACTTTGACGGTAACGTTATCAGCGCGTATTTTACCAAAGAAAACGTGTGTTACTTTGTGCCGAATAATTTGACGCCGACAGGGCACAAAGATTTAGTTTGTAAGCAACAGCTTTCTTTTTTGTTTGGCCGTAAACAAGTAGCTGTAATACAAAAGAATAAAATCAAAAAAATATTTGACGTGGACGTTGTAGTTAACTGCTGTCACGGTAATTGCGGCGAGGACGGTACGGTTGCCGCATTGTGCAAAATGTCTAATTTGCCTGTCGTTGGATGCGACGTTATTGCTTCGGCCGTAACAATGGACAAAATAGTTACAAAACAGGCTCTTACATATGAAAACTTTTGTGTTTTGCCCGGAGTTGAAATCGTTGGAGAATTTGTCGAAAAGGATATTGAGAATATAGAAAATTTAGGTTATCCTGTTGTCGTTAAGCCGTCGACTTTGGGGTCTAGCATAGGAGTTGCGCTTTGTCGTGACAGATTGGAATTGGAAAAAGGACTAAATGCGGCACTTCGTTACGATAAGCGCGTATTGTGTGAAAAAGGTCTGTCGGATTTCTATGAACTAAATTGCGCAGCAATGCGCACAAAAAACGGCGTGGAAATAAGCGTTGTGGAACGTCCGTTTGCTACGCACGACATATTGACGTTTGCAGATAAATACCGTCGCGGTGAGAAATGCGGGGAAAGAAGCCGAGAGGTAAACTCTGAGTTGTCAATCGACGTTAAAAAACTGACTGCGGAAATATACGAAAAACTGGGATTGCAGGGTGTTGTGCGTATAGATTATATGGTTGATAACGTTTCAGGAGCATTATACGTAAACGAAATAAATTCGATTCCGGGGTCTCTATCTTACGGTTTGTGGCAAAATAAATATACGCCAAAGCAGTTTGGAAGACTTCTGACTGATCAGGCCGTATCGGATTTTGCAGAACAGGAAAAACTGAACCGAAAGTATGTCTCTGATGTGCTGGAAAGCGTTTCGATATGTAAAAAGTAAATTTGTAAAAATTGCTTATTTGGAATGATGTGCGGCACGATGTTATATATTTTTTGTACGTAAGCGTCGCTTTAGTAAAATAAAGTGAACGGAAAACGATAGTCATATTTGTGCGCCTGTTTATATGCACAGGCGCATTTTGCTTTACGTCTAGCGGGTTTGTTGAATTTGCTTTTGTGGAGACTGCATAATTTTTTCCATTTTGTCTTGAAGCAACTGCAATTCGGTTTTACGAGTGAAAAAATCACATGCTTTTACGGTTGGAGTGTAGTGACGTTTGGAGGTCAATTTTTTATAGATTAAATTCAGATCGAATTCTTTGGAACAATCGTGATTCATTTTGTTGTTTCGGCACAAGTTTGCTATTATTATTAGTTTCGCAAACTGCGTTATCTCCTTTTTGGTTTTGTGATTAAATTATACCAAGTATATATGCCAACTATATGTCAGTGTTTATTAATTTTTTTCAATATATTTTGAAAAAAGTTGACAATATATTGTCAGTATTTTATAATTCTTTTTGTAGATGACTAATTTGGAGAAAGAAAAATGCAAATACCTGTGTTGGTTGGAATAATGTCAACATTGCTGGCTTCGGATAAGTTGGTTACCGCCGAAGAATTGGCGAACAGATTTGAAATTAGCAAGAGATCTGTTTACAGATACATTGCAATGCTTTCCGAAGGCGGAGTTCCGATAGAATCGCATCTTGGCCGCGGCGGCGGTTGGGGAATAGTAGATACCTACAAATTGAACGCTACGTTTTTTACAGAAGAAGAATATAGACGCTTGATTTTTGCTTTGCAGAGTTTTTCGCTTCAAGACGAAGTAACTAAGATGTCTGTACAAAAACTTTCGGGCTTGAAACGTTCTCATACGGGGGCGACCGTGTTGAAATCCGAGCAATTGGTTGTCGATATGTCGGATCTTTCCGTGGGTGACTATGTCAGCGTGTTATCCGACTGCGTTTCTAAAAAAATGCTGTGTGAAATCGAGTACCATTCTAAGGCCGGAGCTGGTACTCTCAGAATTGTTGAGCCGTATTGTTTGATACTGAAAGACGGCAGCTGGTACGTTTATTGTTTCTGTAGGCTACGGAAAGGTTTTAGATACTTTAAAATTTCGCGCATAGTAAAATTATCCGTTGGAGAAAGGTTTATTCCTCGCAGTTTCGAGGTGGATAGCAGCGTTATAGGTACGGACGTTTTGCGTGGAAAAGAAATTTGCGAAGTGATTTTATCTTTGGAACATAAAGCGCTGACTGCTTGTGAAGAATGGTTAGGTATAGGGCGTGTTGCGCAAGTTGGTGAAGGATACGTTGCAAAAGCGGCGCTTCCGTTTGACGACGTCTTGATAAACCAAATACTAGCTTTGGGAGACGGCGTGCGTGTGGAAAAACCTGCCAGGTTGAGAGAAGCCGTGGTGGAACGTTGTAAGATCGTTGCAGAGATGAATAGGAAAGAATGAACTACACTGTTAAATTAAAATTATAATAATATGACCCGCGCTGCATAAATTGGTGCGGGTCTTTGTGTAACATGTAAAAGTAAAATAAATACAAATATATTTTTGGGGTATTTTTGTCGAAAGTTTATTCGTTTTGTACTCGGTAATTTGAAATTTCTTCTATTACTTTGTCTGTGCCGTAAAGTCCGCTTTGTAACCGCTGTTTCGCTTGGATATTATATCTGTTATCAAAAACGTCGGAAATGTAGCGAGGGATCTTCTGCTCTAGACTGTCTTCGGAAACGGACAATCCACAGCCTTTCTCGGCAAACCAACGGGCATTTTTAACCTGTTCTCCGCGAGAGCATTTTGTCAACGGAACGGAAACGAACGGAACCTGCGCCAGCGTGAGTTCGGCAAGGGAATTGCTGCCCGCTCTTGTGATACATACGGTAGTTGCAGCAAAAATATCTCCGATATTGGAAACGAATTCCGCTTGACGGACAAAGTCGCATTGCACGGTTTTTCCCTTTCCACAAATGACGAAAATGTCAAATTTTTCCGACAGATTTTTATTTTGGCAAATTGCTTCGTTTAACGCTTTTGCTCCCAGGCTGCCGCCCATCACCAAAAGTACCGGTTTACTGCCGTCAAATCCCATAGTTGATAATCCGTTTGCGCGGTTACCGCTAATTGTTTGTTTGCGTATAATGGCTCCAACGACAGTAGCTTTTTTATGACAAGGATAGGCTGTGAGAAGTTTATCTGCGTAGCGTGCTGAAATTTTGTTTGCAAGACCTAACGACATATCGCTTTCGTGGATTATTACAGGAATTTTGAGCGATTTTGCTGCCATTACTACGGGTAACCCCACGTAGCCGCCTTTGCTGAAAACTACGTTTGGCTTAATGCGTTTAAGATGATTTTTTGCTTCGCGAACGCTTTTGGACAGTGCAAACGGCAATAGCAAATTTTTTAATGTAAACTTTCGTCTGAATTTGGTCGCGGAAATTTCGCAAAACTCGGCAATTTTGCCGTTTTGTAGATACGGAGCGGTAAGCGTTTTTTCCATTCCGTTTGTACCGATATAGAAGTTTGTAGAGTCTTGCAATAGATCTATCAGCGCTAAGTTGGGGGTTACATGACCCGCGGTGCCGCCTCCGCAAAATACTGTTTTCATACTGATAGTATATTTAAGATAACGTAAAATATTGTATTGTGGCAAAGAATTATTCGGAGTAATAAGGAATAAGGCTACTGATAGACACGGAAAAAATGAAACGGACGTATATGTGCGATAAATATGTTTACCTAAAAAACATAAATTTTCTCGATCGTTTCGATAATTGCCTGTGATTTGGGAAATGACTTATTGTTTTTGCGGCGCTCGCGGTTGTGCTAGTGTGTTGTTCTTGTATTGTAATGAAATATTTTTGTTTCGCGACAAACCGTATTTGTACTTTGAAAATAGATGATTCGCAGAATATTATGCGTGACATAATATATAAATTTAGTGGCATTTTATCAAATTTTTTGGATGTGTTGTTGATAGATTTTGACTTTGAAACGTTAAACGTGACGCGCCCAAAGCGTATTGACAAAACTTATCGTACGGTGTACAATTTAGAAAATTGCACAAGGCAGGTATTTTGAATGAAACACAATAAATTTGTTTCTCACGACGGACGCGAAGTTGAGATGTACGTTTGGGACGAAGTGGAGTCTCCTAAAGGTCTTGTAAAAATAGCGCACGGAATGGTTGAGCATTCTGCAAGATATGACGATTTCGCAAAGTTTCTCAACAGTCGCGGATACATAGTCGTGATGAATGATCACCGTGGCCACGGTTTAACTGCTGAGTCGGACAGTTTGGGTTTTGAAGACGGCGATATGTGGAGTAACAATGTGGGCGACCAAATTGCTATCTTGAATTATTGCAAAGAAAAATACCGTTTGCCTATGGTGATGATGGGGCATAGTTACGGAAGTTTCGTCACGCAAGCCGTAATAGAGGAAAACCCTGACGTGCTAGGTTTTATTCTGTGCGGTTCTAATTACATGAGAGGCTTACAATACAAATTGTGTCGCACGGTAGCTAAAAGTATGTGCCGTAACAAGGGCGGACGCTATCCTGCTCAAATGATCGTCAATTTGTCGTTTAAGTCGTACGAAAAGAAATTTCCGGGAAACAACGCTTGGTTAAATAGAGATGAATCGGAAGTCAAAAAATACAACGAGGATCCTTTGTGTACGTATATTTGCTCTGCAAATTTTTACCGAACGTTTATGGACGGTATTTCCAAGCTTTATAAAAAAGAATATTACGGAAGAATCGACGTGAATAAACCTATTTTGCTTATTGCGGGGGATGCTGATCCTGTGGGCGTATATGGAAAAGGCGTTAGCAAACTTGAAAAGTTTTACGCTAAGAAAGTGAGGGTTAATAACGTTACTAAGCGTCTGTATAGCGGCGCACGTCACGAAATATTGAACGAAACTTGCAAGCACGAAGTTTATGCCGACGTAGTTGAGTGGTTAGACGGTGTGTTTGCCGAAGGATAAAGAAATGTTTGTTGAGTACGAATACACTTTAGAAGACGAAAAACGTAATGCAAAGCAACTGGTGTGCTTTTTGTATCGAAGACTACTGCTGCCTGCCGTTGTATCTGCGGCAATGGGCGTCGCGATAGTGGTTTTGGCTTTGACGGTATTTGCGGAAGAAAAAATATTTTTGTGGTTGGGATGTTTACTTTTGATTGCGGCTGCGTTTATTGCGCTCTCCTTTGTTGTAGTGTATGTTTCTGCATCCAAAAGTACGGAAAAAGCTTTTTCTATTTACAGCGCAGGCGGCAAAGAAAGGTTTTCTATAGAATATTCTGACGGAACGTATATTTTTTGCAACTTATCTAAAGGCGATATTACGAGATATTCTGCTTCGGATATTGCTTCAGCGACATTGTATAAAAATCTTTTGCTGCTAAAATTGGTTTCTAAGCAAATTATCTGCTGTCCTAACGACGCTCGCACATGTCAGTTATTTGCGGGATATATATCTAAAAAGAAGTAAAGCGATTTGATGTCATTCGCCGTCCTTATTGTATGGGCGGCGTTTTTATTTGTTTCGTGGGCGTAATATGCGGGTCAATTATATGCATAATTATGCATACTAAATTTATAAATATGCAAAAATATTTATAATTATGCAAAATATTTTGTATAAATCAAATTTACAACCATTTTATAAAAATTATATGAATAAATATAAAAAATACTGTTGCAATGAGATGTTGTTTGTGGTATAATATCGTTGAGTGAAAACGAATTTTTATGCACGGTTTTGGCAAAAGTATTTTTATACGAGTGCCTTTGTCGCTACAGCTTTGCTGCAAACATTCTGTTTGCGTAAATGCGTTTTACTTTATTGTTACTGAAAATATTTTACTCGGAGGAAGAATAAGTGAGTAAGACTTACGAAGCGAAAGATATACAAGTCTTGGAAGGGCTGGATGCGGTGCGTATGCGCCCCGGAATGTATATAGGAACTACCGGTACTAAGGGATTGCATCACCTGTTATGGGAGATAGTCGACAACGCTGTAGACGAAGCTGCAAACGGATTTGCGGACAGGGTGGAAATAGTATTGCACAAGGACAACAGCGTTACTGTGTGCGACAACGGTCGAGGCATACCCGTTGATATTCATCCGCAACTTAAAATATCCGGCGTTGAAGTGGTTTTTACGCAATTGCACGCAGGCGGAAAATTTAATAACGAAAACTATGCCTTTTCCGGCGGATTACACGGCGTGGGTGCAAGCGTAACGAACGCCTTGTCTGAGTGGCTGACGGTTGAGGTCTGCAAAAACGGTAAAATGTACCGTCAGCAATTTCACAGTCCCGTGGGAGAAAACGGCAAAATTCTTAGCGGCGTGCCGAAGGATTCTCTTACTGAAATCGGGAAGACCGATAGACACGGTTCGACAATAACGTTTCTTGCCGACAGCAGAGTTTTCAAAAATGTCAAAATGGACTACCGCATAATTGCCGAGCGCGTGAAAGAATTGGCTTTTTTGAACAAGGGCATCACTTTTGATCTTACGGATGAACGTGCCGACGACGCGGACGGTAACATGGTGCACGAGACCTTCTGTTACGAAGGCGGTTTGCGCGATTTTGTGATGTATCTTAATGAAAATAAGGCACCGTTGCACATAAGTCCTATGTACTGGTCGGGACAAAACGAAACGTTGCAATTGGAATTTGCTTTCCAATACACGTCTAATTATACGGAAAATTTTATTTCTTACGTTAATAATATTCCTACCGGTGAGGGCGGAATGCACGAGACCGGCGTTAAAACGGCAATGACAAAGGCCTTTAACGATTACGCGCGTTCGCATAATTTTTTGAAAGCCAAAGAGGACAATTTGTTGGGAGAGGACTTTCGCGAAGGTATTACGATCGTCATGTCCGTCAAGATGGCGAACGTGCAATTTGAGGGGCAAACCAAAACCAAATTGGGAAACGTGGAAGCGCGTATTGCTTGCGAAGCATTAGCGACAGCGGCATTTGCTCAGCTCTTGGAAGAAGATCCAAAGACTGCGGAAGTAATAATAAAAAAATCTATTGCATCGGCAAAGGTTCGTGAAGCCGCGCGCAAAGCAAAAGAAGTTACTCGCCAAAAGAACAGTATATTTAATTCAACATTGATAGGTAAACTTGCCAGTTGCACAGGTAGGGATGCATCCAAAAACGAACTGTTTATCGTTGAGGGCGACAGCGCCGGCGGTTCTGCAAAGCAAGCGCGCAACCGCCGTTTCCAAGCCATTTTGCCTTTGCGCGGTAAGCCTTTGAACGCAGAACGCAAGCGCATCGACCAAGTGTTGGGTAACGAAGAGATACGCTCGTTGATTTCTGCGCTGGATACAGGTATAGGCGAAGAGGATTTCAACATAGACGACTTGAAGTACGATAAGATAATTATTTTGTCCGATGCCGACCAAGACGGCGCGCATATCAGAGCGATTTTGTTGACTTTTTTCTTCCGTTATATGAAACCTTTGATAACGGAAGGTCACGTTTATATCGGTATGCCGCCGTTGTATAAACTTGCAAAAAAAGGCAAAGTTGCATATGCGTACGACGACTACGAGTTGCAGGAGTTGGTGCAAGATTTCGGCAAAGGGTACGACTTACAGCGCTATAAGGGGTTGGGAGAGATGAATGCAGAACAACTGTGGGAAACGACGATGAATCCTGAAAGCAGAACGCTTATGCGCGTGACGATAGAAAACGTAAGCGAGGCTGAACGTATGGTTACTACTTTGATGGGCGACCAGATAGACGCGCGCAAACAGTACATTATCGACAATGCCGACTTCAATAAAGACTCTGACAAAGTGTTTGACGAATTGGTATAGGCATAGGGGGAACAAATGAAACAATTGGATATTTTCGATTTGGAACATAGTGAAATGGAGAAAATGGAGGACGGTAGCAATCTCTTGACCAAACCTATGGAAGTGGTTATGCACGAATCCATGATGCCGTATGCTGAACACGTAATTTTGGACAGGGCGCTGCCTCGCGTTGAAGACGGTTTGAAGCCCGTTCAGCGCCGTATATTGTACTCTATGTACGAACAATCAAATACACCGGACAAACCTACTCGCAAGTCGGCTCGCATCGTAGGAGATTGTATGGGTAGATACCATCCGCACGGAGACTCGTCTATCTACGATGCAATGGTGCGCATGGCACAGGAGTTTTCTATGAACGTGCCGCTTGTTATCGGGCAAGGAAACTTCGGCAATATTGACGGAGACAGTGCTGCTGCAATGCGTTATACCGAGGCTAAACTTTCGCCTGCGGCTATCGAGTTGTTGCGCGATATAGAAAAAGACACGGTGCGTTGGTCGCGTAACTTTGACGATACGACAAAAGAGCCGGACATGCTTCCTGGACGTTTTCCCAATCTTTTGGTGAACGGCGCAACCGGTATAGCGGTCGGTCTTGCTACCAATATTCCTCCTCACAATTTTGCGGAAGTAATAGACGGAACTATTGCATTTATCGAGAACAAAAATATTACCTTAAACGCGATGATGAAAATCATCAAGGGACCAGACTTTCCCACAGGCGGATACGTTATTCCCGGAGATGGTTTGAAACAGGCATACGAGACGGGTAAAGGTAAAATCCTTGTGCGCGCAAAAATGCATATAGAAGTAGCCCCCGGCGACAGAAAGAATATTGTTATTACGGAAATACCTTACGGCGTAAACAAAGCCGATATGTTGATAAAAATTGCCAACTTGAAAGACGAAAAGAAAGATCTTTTCCAGGGGATTGCCGAAATCGTTGATGAGAGCGACAAAGAAGGTATGCGAGCCGTTATCAAGTTACGTAAAGATTGCGATCAACAGAAGATCATTAACGGATTGCTGAAATATTCTCAACTGCAAATGAGTTACGGCATCAATATGGTTGCTATCGCCGACGGTAAACCTCAACTGATGGGACTGTTGGATATTATTGCTTATTACGTCAACTATCAGCGCGATGTAATTTTGCGTCGCAGCAAATTTGAACTGGAAGAAGCTAAGGCACGCGAGCACATCGTCAAGGGGCTGGTTATTGCTGTACAAAACATTGACGAAGTGATTCAGATAATTAAAAATGCTTCTTCGACAACTGACGCCAAAAATAAACTGCGTTTGGCATTTGACTTATCGGATAAGCAAGCGCAGGCAATCTTGGACTTGCGTTTGGCGCGTATTACCAAATTGGAAGTAAACAAGTTGATATTGGAATTGCAGGAGTTAGAACGTACGATTGCAAGATTGACTACAATTATCAACAGTAAAAAAGAGCAAATGGAACTTATCAAAAGCGAACTTACTACGCTCAAACGCAACTTTAAGCAAGTGCGTCGCTCTGATATGTGTAAGGAAGAAAAAGACGCGGTAATTCCCAGTGAAACTGACGAAAAGCCTATTGAAACCGTAGTAGTCGGCTTAACTGCAGATTATTCATTGAAACGTATTCCGGTCAAAAACTTTAACCTATCCAACAAGGATGCCGTGGGGTGCGGTATGTCGGAAATATTGACGCACGCTATAGAAACGCAAACGGATTCTAAGGTTATGTTTTTCTCAAACTTGGGAAATTGTTTCAAGGCGAGCGTCAGCGATTTACCGGAAGTGCGTTTCCGCGATAACGGCACAGTTCTTTCTCAGGCCTTTCCTGAGGCTGCCATGGGCGAAATACCCGTTAGCGTATTTGTATTGCCGAAGGAAGAAATGCCGTCGGGAGAATTACTTATTTACACCAGACAAGGTCTTATCAAGCGTTCTGAATGGACGGAATATCAACTGTTGAAATCGGTATTCCAAGGATACAAAGGTAAGGAAGGTGACGAGGTATTTAAGGTAGAAGTTGTTCGTCCTAATACCGAAATATTCTACGTTACAAATCGCGGCGGATGTACGCGCTTCGACTTGAATGAGATTCCTTTGCAAGGTCGTGTTGCCGGCGGTGTTCGCTGTATAAATCTTGCAGATGGCGAATACGTGGTATTTGCCGGACAAGTAGAAAAAGATACCGGCGAAATACTTATGGCAACAAATAAGGGATTTTTGAAACGTTTACCGGTAACGGAAATTACCAAGCATGCGAGAAATTGTAAGGGCGCAAAGGGTACGGAATTTGGAGTAAACGGAACATCTATTGTGTTTGCAAGTTATGTAAATTCAGAAAATTATCAAATTGCTATTTTTGACCGCGCAAACACGTACGTGGTGGAAGTGAAAGACGTTTCTGTGGAAAACAAAAATAATAAAGGTAAATTGCCAAAAGGTAAGCGCGGCGGAATAGTTGTGGAAAAAGTGCTTGCGTACAAGACTTCTGCAGATAAAGTCGGTTAGAAACATAAATAGATAAAATATATTGATAAAAGGTTCACTGTTTATGGTGAACCTTTTTAACGTTATGTGATCGCTTGACTTATTTACTTGTATAATTATTTGAAAAGCGGCGCGACTTTCTTTTGCCAATCTGCAAGTATTTTTTCGCGGTTTTCCGTTGTGCGTGCGGCGGTATTAAGAGTTACGATAAAATTCTTCTTCAAAAACCGCTTGAGGTTTGTGTTGTTTGGATATTTTGCCAAAATACTACGTTTGAAATACGTGTAGGTATCTTTACCGTTAAATACGATATTTTCTATTGACGGATATTTATCCAAAAGATCCGGAATATCATTGTAGCTTGTGATCTTTATAATATCTTTATTCGTGGCGCCGACTCTGTCACATTCGTGTACAATATCCCACAGTGCTATGCCGTGACTTTTGAGTAAAAACAATTTTGTATTATATGCGTTAGATGGAAAGTTTGCGGGAGCTTTCATAAATTGGCCGATCGCCTCCCAAAAACAGTCGTTGGGATTGCAGTAGTATTGACCTTGTTCGATGTAGTTATCGTGCGGGGCAATCCCCAAAATAAGCGTGACGGATTGATCGTCTACTATAGGGTTGAAAGACGTGCGATGCATTACGTCCTGCTGCGTTTTTCTTGCCATTTCTTTTCTCCTGAACGTTCGCGGCGGGCGAAAGCGGTATTTTTTTTATTTTATTATTTAAGCTTTTAGAAAAAGGTCTCTAATATGCTTTTACCGCATAAATACTTGATAGAGTATAGCATAAAATCAAATTCTTTTCAAGTTATTTTCAAAAATAAAATTTGTACGCGATTGATTTGCAGATTTTAACAGTGTGGAGTTGATGGATATCTATTAGTGAAACCGTGTAAGATATACGCAAAAGTCAAACGGATAAAAACGTTACGAAAATTTTTATTTTAACAGTTTTGGTAATAAATATAACGGTTGCATGCAATACTATCTTGTTATATAAAAACTGTGCAGTTTGCTTGCGAACGTTAAATGGTTTTTATTAAATTTACCTAACGTAATCTGAAAAACGGGCGCAGTTGTGCCTGCGATTACCATACAAATTCCGCTTTGGCGATTTCTCCGTTATCGATAAGGATATCTTGCGCGGTCATAGAGCGGTTTACAAAAGTTACAAAATATGCCCAATCGGCAATTTCAGACACTTCTGCCCATTTGGGAATTAACGTTTGATCCATAATACGCTTCCAAAGTTTGGGGTCGTCTATTACGCGTTTGTTTGAGTTTGTCAGTACTCCTCCGGGCGAAAGACTGTTAGAAGTTGCCTGCCATTTTGCAACGCGCAAAGCAACGTTTTTCATGTACGCAATCATACCGCCTTTGCTGGCTGCGTATTCCGGAAATTCTGAACCGGTGTGTGCGCTTGCAGATGCAATAAAAAGTACGCTCTTGATTTCGTCTTGAAAAGCGTATTTTTCTGTAACGCGCATTGCTCCCTTTAAATTGACGTCTATATCACGTCCGCTGTTTTGAACTCCAGCATTATTGACGAGTATTTGTATCCCGTTTATTTCGGGCAGTGTGTCGGAAAATATATCTGCAGAGTAGTGCAGATATTTCGGATGGTCGATAGTCGCCGTGCAAACGTCTATGCCGTAGACGGAATGTCCTTCTGAAAGAAATTTGTGCGCAACAGCTTTGCCAATGCCGTGGGACGTGCCGGTTATAAGTATTTTCATCACAATGTTCTCCTTAAAATTGTTTCGAAGTCAGTTAGTCGGGATTTTTAGACGATATGTCGTCGCTATTTTGCGGTGCGGATACTTTGGAATTATTTTTGATGTCGTCGGAAAGCGCAATTTGGTGTTTTTTTCTGTTTGCAACAAAATCAAAATATTCCTTTCCGACGTTATCGCGTTGCATCTTTTTGCAAATAGTAAAACCGAAGTAGGAAAAGAGAGCTTCGCATGCTAGTTCTACAAGCATTCCCGTCAGTGCGCAAGTAACGCATTGCAACGGCGTCCAACCGAAAAAGTTTAGGCTTACGATAAATGCAAAAATCAGGTTATCGGCAAATTGACCTACGGCGGTGGAAACGTATGTGCGTAAAAAGTAAGCGCAAGCGCCGTCTGGATTTTTTTTGAAAAGCTTGCCCAAACCCCAATTGGAAAAGTTGTTTATTACGGCAGATGCCACGAAAGCGACGGAACTGCCCAAAAGAACGTACCAAGATCCGCCAAACGTACTGTCGAGGGCATTATTAACTTCTTGTTGAACGTTACCGCCGGCGTCAAAACTTGCTCCCCAAATGCCCGGAATTAGGCTTATCAGATAAAAAAACAGGCAAAATATAAGATTGATCGCCAAAGCTAATATGGAAATTTGAGTAGAAGCTTTGGGACCGAATTGTTTTGTAATTACGTCCATTGATAAAAACGCAAACCAGGAAACGGCTATACCGCAATCTAAAGCTAACCATGATACGTGCAAATCTATGCTCTTATTGGCGAGTAAATTCATTGCAAAAATCGAAATTATAAATACTACGGTTATAACGGTAGGTACGGAACGTATCAGTAATTTGAATTCCAACAAGGCGTCTTTTAGTTTTTGTTTCATTTTTCCCTCGGTATATTTTGTAATTTAAGACTAAGTGCAACGGTAATAACAATTCGTGTCGCGATGTATTTGGCTGCGCGGATTTCGATTTGTAACAAAACGTGTAAGAAAAATCAAACGAGGCAATCGGCGGTGTATTTACAATAAAAATTCAATTTGCCTGCAAACATTAAAAAAGGGCGCAAAGTGCCCCATCGAATTTCCCTAGTTTTGTTTTGAGACAGGATGGTTGCGAACTGTCTTATTAGAGTTGTGTATTACTTTAAGGAATTTATTATAATTGATTTTATTATATTCAATTGGGTTTGTCAAGCATTGAAAATGCGTCGTTTGCATTTGGACGAGAGAGTTAGTACAATATCAGACTCAAAATGCTTACAGTTTTTGTGCCTGATACGTATATAAAAATGGAAACGGTGTGCGTTTCCATTTTTATGTCGGCAGTAAGAACGGTTTGATTATTTTGAGTTACGTATTTTTTCCAATGCCAGTTGGTGGATTTCCTCCGTGGCGAAGGAAATTTTGGTCAATTGCGTGCGTTTGTTGATAGGATGAAGCCAAAAACTGTCGTCGGCAATAGAAATATCTACACAATCGCCAAAGCAATTCTTTTTGTAGCGTTTTTTCAAAAACGGATAATCGTATTCGATATGAACACTTTCCAGTTCCGCTCCGCTAAACTCCAGATGTACGGGGGCTCCGTAAGCGGTGCAATCTATCACCGTTCCGTCGGCAGTTTGCACAAGTTTTCCTCTGCCTTGGTTGTAGAAACGTTTGCCGTTGGGCAGTGTATGAACGGTTACGTCGTCTTCGAAGCGATAGTTGCCGCTGCGTACTTCATCGCGTACAAGTTGACGTTCCCATTTGAACCAATCGGGTATGTGCGAAAATTCCGTTTCTCCGTCATCTGCTTGAAGTTGACCGAGATTGCTCATTTGCCAGGATTTGCCGCAATGGTCGCACCAAAGCTTGGTACCTTCGGAATACATTTCAAATTCAGTTCCGCAATTAGGGCAACGGTACAAGATGTGGTGTAGGCCTTCAGCACGTTTTTCGTAGTTGTTTTCAATATTGTTTTGCAGTTGGTAAAGAAAATCGTCGCGATGAAATCTGTCGCGAATAAGTGTGTTTAGTTGATCTACGCTCATAGCTTTCACTTGTTCGGCGGTGGCGATTTGTTCCATTTCTGCTCTCAAAGGCAATTTTTGCCTCGTTTTGTTCCACTGCGGACCTACTATAAACGTGCCGTGCATACACAAAGTAACTACGGGAACCGACATTAGTTTGCACATTTTGCCCAAAGAATCCGGAAGGAAGGATTCGCAACCATCCAATGTGTAACGAGCCTCGGGATACATGCAGACTATGTCCTTATGTTTTGTAACGCAGTACTTCATGTTGCGAATAAGATTGAAATCTTTTATAAATTTACGTTTGCCGATAGTGCCGAGTTTGCGCATTAAAAACTCGCCGTTATCGCGAATAGCGTCTATTGCGCACACGTTGTTGGAACGGCGGTACGGTTCAATGGCTTTGATGGTTACGGCTAAATCCAATTCGCTTTGATGAGTTGCCAAAAGCAGATAAGGCGGTTTGATGCCGTCCATGTTAATTTTTGTGATTTTAAGATCGAAACCGCGTAATTGCGGCGCCGCTACAAAATTTTTTGCAACGAACAACCAAAACAAACTGGCGCGCTGCGGTTTGCGCGCAAAGTCGTACCTTTTAATATTCTTATTCAACGTCATTTCCCCTTTATTGACATTTAATAATTGTTAAATGTTATTATAACAGTTTTTTGAGAGATGTCAACAGATATTGAATAATTTTGCATAATCGCCTTGACGTTAAAGTGCTTGCATATCGTTGGTCGAGCAACATGATTTTTACGATGATCAAAATAACGAAGTAGCACTTTTGTCTTTTATGTATGTCAGCAATTGAAGTGTATTGTATCACTTGTTATTTTTGTGTGACTAAACAGTATATTCCTTGGAATTATCTATGCTGTTTTCTTCAAAAACAATATTTCAAACTTATAAATAATAGAGGTGCATTAGTAAAAAAGAAAAAGAAGCGATACTAATTATCGTTCCTTTTCTCTGTGCAAAATATTTATTGCTTGGTGCTTGTGACCGGATTTGAACCGGTACGGTGTTTCCACCGAGGGATTTTAAGTCCCTTGCGTCTGCCGATTTCGCCACACAAGCAAATAATTAAGCGCAAAATTGACTGGCAACTTTGCGCTGTGTTGGAGGCACCACCCGGAATCGGACCGGGGGTGGAGCTTTTGCAGAGCTCTGCCTTACCGCTTGGCTATGGTGCCAACTGCTTTTCTATTGTATCAAAGAAGGGAAAAAAAATCAACAGTTTTCGTTAAACTTTTCTCTAATTGTTTATGGGCGTTTTGCGCGCTTTATGACAGATTGTAAATATTTGTAAAGACGCATTTCGGACGTGTTTTTTATTTGCTAAATATTGTGTTTTTTGGTATTATAACTACATTGAACTGTACGGAGGTTTGGAAATGACGGATATTGAAATAGCACGAAATTGCAAATTGAAAAATATTGCGGAAATAGCAAAAAAAATAGGGATTTCCTCCTCCGAGTTGGAGTTATACGGAAATTATAAAGCGAAGGTATCTGCAAAACCTGTCCCTAAAAAAGATGCAAAATTAATATTGGTTACGGCTATAAATCCGACCGCAGCCGGAGAAGGAAAGACTACCGTGTCCATCGGTCTCGCCGACGGATTGAACCTTGTAGGAGCAAAAACGTGTTTGGCGCTCAGAGAACCGTCGCTCGGACCTGTTTTCGGAATAAAAGGCGGTGCGACGGGCGGAGGATATTCTCAAATTTTGCCTATGGAAGATATTAATTTACATTTTACAGGGGATTTTCACGCTATTACGGCTGCAAATAATTTGTTATGTGCTCTAATAGACAACAGTGTTTTTCAGGGGAATGAACTAGGTATAGATCCCGACAAAATTGTCTTTAACCGTACTTTGGACGTAAACGACAGAGCTTTACGCGGCGTAACGGTTAATAGCAACGTTAAAGATACGATACCTCGCGCGGATAAGTTTAATATTACCGCAGCAAGCGAGGTGATGGCGGTGTTGACTTTGGCGGAGAATATCTCTGACTTGAAACGCCGCTTAGGCAATATTTTGGTTGCGTATAATTTTGAGGGGAAACCGATATTTGCGCGCGATTTGAAAGCGGAAAATGCGATGGCGATTTTGTTGAAAGATGCGTTGAAACCGAATTTGGTACAAACAATCGGCGGAACGCCTGCTTTTGTGCATTGCGGACCTTTTGCTAATATCGCACACGGATGCAACAGTGTGCAGGCCACAAAACTTGCAATGACGTTTGCTGATTACACCGTGACGGAAGCGGGGTTCGGTGCGGATCTCGGCGCAGAAAAATTCTTGGACGTAAAATGCAGGATGTCCGGTCTTGTGCCCAATGCGGTGGTTGTAGTAGCTACGCTTCGTGCGCTTAAACTTCACGGCGGTGCAGCCAAAGACAATCTGGCGCAAGAAAATTTAGACGCATTAAAACTTGGGATGTGCAATTTGACACGGCACGTTAGCAATATAATGGACGTGTATCGTTTGCCTGTTTTGGTAGCAATCAACCGTTTTACCGACGACACCGATACGGAAATAGCTGAAATAGAGTCTTCTGTTGCTAAAATGGGTGTAAGGGCCGTTTGTTGCGACGTTTGGGGCAAAGGCGGAAAGGGCGCGTTGGAACTTGCCGAAAGTGTAAAGAAACTTTGCGATTGTGAGGATAACGGTAATTTTACGTTTGCTTACGACGAATGCGACAGCGTGGAAGAAAAGATATCCAAAGTGGCAAAGCGTATTTACGGTGCAGACGGAATTGAATTCAGCGACAAGGCAAGACAAAGTTTGAAAAGACTTTCTGCTTTATCCGGCATTGCTAAAATGCCTGTTGTAATTGCTAAAACGCAGTACAGTTTTTCCGACGATGCAGAGTTGCTCGGTGCTCCGGATGGATTTACGTTGCATATTCGTGACGTGGAATACCGCGGTGGAGCAGGATTTTTAGTAGCAATAGCGGGAAATATGCTACTTATGCCCGGATTGTCAAAAATTCCTAATGCAGTAAAAATGACGATCGACGATTCTGGCAAAATAGACGGATTGTATTGAGGCAAAAAATGACGGAAGCAAAGGAGAAAGTTATGCCGAGACTGTACTTCAAATATGGAACGATGGGCAGCAGTAAATCTGCTCAAGCGCTTATGTGCAAGTTCAACTACGAACAAAAAGGTATGAAGGTATTGTTGGTTAAGCCTTCGCTGGATAACAGAGACGATACGGATACCCCCAAAGTACGTTCGCGCATAGGTCTAGTTTGCGAATGTGAAACTATGACGCCGGAAGGCAGTTTTGCCAAATTGTATAAAGAATACAGCGACAAGGGTGAGTGCGATTGTATTATTGTTGACGAAGCGCAGTTTTGTACTACAAAACAGGTAGACGAATTGAAAGATTTGACTGAATTTGTACCGGTGTTATGTTATGGGTTGCTAGCTGATTTTAAGTGTAGATTATTTGAAGGCAGCAAAAGATTGGTAGAGTTGGCTGATTCGTTGCAGGAGATCAAATCTGTGTGCAGATGCGGAAGAAAGTCTACGGTGAACGCGCGCTTTGTAAATGGAAAATGCGTGGATGATGGTCCAGTGGTGTTGATAGGCGGAGACGAAAGTTACGAAAATATGTGCTATTGGTGCTGGAAAAAGGAATTGAAAAAAAGCGCTAAAAAATAAAATTGATTTTGTGTCAATTATATTATACGGTTTAGATAGTGCTACTTATGCTACGTATTTTTTGATAAAGCAAAACAAAAGCGATCGAATCGGACGTAGTGCGTAACTTGTCTTAAAACAGAATATTGATTTGTATAAAATAATATATCTATATCAAAACGGCGCGCTTAACAAAAGCGCGCCGTTTTTTAATCATTTTATATACGTATAAGATCTATTTTCCTTTGGACTTGAATACGCATCCTTCGCTAGCAGACGCGCATGTTTTTGCCCAATTCTTCAAAAAGAAGTTGCCGTAGTTGCCTACGCCTAGATCGTTATCGCGGAAACGTTGAGCAAGTTCTTTTGCTTTGATATCGCAGGAGATTTTGCCCTTGGAAACGCTGATTTCAATTTCGTCGCCGTCTTGCAAGACGGTGAAAGTGGTGTCCTCGTTTGTTTCCGGAGTAATGTGTCCTACTGTAACGCCGTTGTAGAAATCAGCAATGCGTCCGTCTGTAACGACAGCTACTTTGTTTTCCAAATCAAACCCTTTGAGGAGCGCCAGCGCGGTATAAATTTCACGCATTCCGGGGCCGCTTTTGGGACCTTCTCCGCGGATAACTAGGACGTCGCCGGCACGGATTTCACGGTGAAGCAAAGCGTCGACGGCCATCTCCTCGTTATTGTAGACTTTTGCCGTACCGCTAAAACTGTTTTCTGTTGCGAATTGAACAAAGCAACCGTCTTCCGCTAAGTTGCCGTAAAGCACGCGCAATTTTGAAGAACCCAATACGCAATTATCTGCAGGGCGAATTACGTTTGGCGTTGTAACCTCTACGTTTTGCAAAACGTCCGCAAGCGTTAATCCTTCGCTAACGGAGACATCGTCGCGGATTAGTCGTGCATCCGACAGTTGTTTAAGCATTGCGTAGACACCGCCTGCTTTGTGAAATTGCGGCATTATGCAACTTTTTTCATCTTCGTTGAAAAGGAGCAGCGGAGTGCTTTTTGCCATATCTCCAACGGTTTTTAGAGAAAGATTTTTGATGCCCAGTTCCTTTGCCAATGCAATAAGATTGAGCATAGTTGTGGAACTGCCTCCGCACGCCAAATCCAAAGTTACCAAATTGCAAAGCATAGATTGAGTAAGGATTCTGCGCGGCGTGTATTTGTCGTTGGCGAGTTTGACGGCCAATTCGCCTGTTTTGCGGGCAATATTATTTCGTTCGACTGAGAGGGCAGGAGCGGTGCCGTTGCCTTTTACGGCCATACCTGTGGCTTCTAATAGGCAATTAAAACTGTTTGCTCCGTATCTTTCGCAGTCGGTACCCAAAGCAAGCGGCAAATTCGACTCGATTTCTGTCATTTGTTCGTAAGCTGTTTTACCTGTTTTTATTTTCGCTATTTGCTCGAAAAAGTGCACAAACCCACGCTCTTTGTGGTTATATACTATGGGAGACATAGTACCTTGACAAACAAAAGTGCAAGGTATGTTAAGTCGAATTGCACCAAGCAACATTCCGCAAACTACGTTCGGTTCGCTTGCGACAAAAACCAATCCGTCAAAAAATTCGTTTGAACATAACAGTTCTACGGCGTTAGCAGTGAGGTCGCGCGACGGTAAATCGTATTTTGTAGTTTGCGTGCCGTGCATTGCAGTACAATCGATTGAAGATACGTAAGCGATTTTTGCAGTGGCGCCGCTTTGTGTTATTCCGTCTTTTACGCGCATACAAATCTCGTCCAAATTTTGATGTGCCGAAGTGCTGCTGTTTTGGGCAGAAATAATACCGATACACGGTTTGTTACTGTCGATTTCCGTACAGTTGACCAGAGCTTTTTGAGGAAGTTTGTCTATTTGCTCGATAAATTCTTTTAACATATAATTAACCTCTGTAATTATTCTATAACTTTATGTCCGTCTTGTCAACACTACGCGTTGTATAAAACGGCATTTTTCGGCGCAAAATACACAATAAACGACAATTTCGGAGGCTCTCTGTGCGAAAAAAAGTGGAAATCTGCGGGGTTGATACCTCGGCTTTACCCAAACTTACGGCGGCGGAATCGACGGACTTGCTAAAAAAAATACGGCAAGGCGACTCTGCTGCGCGAAATGCTTTTATCAATTGCAATTTACGTTTAGTGTTGTCCATAGTTCAGAGATATTCTTCGCGAAGCGACAGTATGGACGATTTGTTTCAGATAGGATGCGTGGGGCTTATTAAGTCCGTAGATAATTTTAATCCGGATTTCGGCGTTTGTTTTTCAACTTATGCGGTGCCGATGATAGACGGAGAAATTCGCCGATTTTTGAGAGAATCCAATTCGCTGCGTGTAAGCAGAGGTATACGCGATACGGCGTATATGGCATTACAGACGCGCGACAGGCTGGAAAAAGAGAGTATTGCGGAAGTTACTGTCGAAGAAGTCGCACACGAACTGGATTTACCTGTTTTTAGAGTGATGTATTGTCTGGACGCAATCAGCGATCCAATTTCTCTTTCCGACGCGGTTTACAGCGACGAGGAGGATTCATTGTCATTGTTGGACAGTCTGGCCGACAAAACTTCTTCGGAAACGGTATGGGCTGACAACGTGACGTTATTTGATGCGTTGAACGCTTTGGATGAAAAGGAGCGCAATATTTTGCTTAAAAGGTATTTTGAGGGAAAAACGCAAATGGAAGTATCTTCGGAAATCGGTTTGAGTCAAGCGCAGGTTTCTCGTTTGGAAAAAAACGCCATGAATAGGCTTCGGGACGACTTCGCATAACGCTTGTACCAATTTTGTGCGTAATAGTAATTATCTATTGGCCTTTGCGTAATGTAATTGTGGAGAAGCATATGGAAATCAGTTACAACGAATTACGCTGCAAAGAAGTTGTCAATTTGACGAACGGTGCCAGAATGGGGAAAATTATAGACTTGATAGTGGACAGTAACGGTAAGGACGTCTTGGGATTGGTATTGCCCGGCGAAAGAAAACTGTTTCGCGCAAACGAGGATATATTTGTTCCTTGGTGTAACATAACTAAGATTGGTAGCGACGTAATTTTAATATCCTTAAACGTTCACTCCGTCACAAACGTTATAAGTAAAAAATGCAAAGATAAACACGGCGCAGAAGAATGCGATAGCGATTTTATCGATTGAAAAGCTTGAACGTTACAAATTTGCGACGATTACTAATGGAATCTTTAGTTATATATAATACTATGCGTAGCATAATATCTCGAAATGTCGTAATTTTGTAAAAAGTACGGCATTTTTTAATGCTCTAAGCGTGTTGCGCTATTTGTTCTCTACGGCAATTATTATTTGATATTTATTTGCTTTTTTATATATATTTTGATATAATAAGCCCATGCTTAAAGAAATCCAAGTTTCTACCAGACAGTTGCTTTCCGATGCGATAGCGGAAAACACGGATTTGGGATATTACAGAATTCAAAAATTGATTAAAACAAAAAGCGTAAAAATCAACGGCATTCGCGTCGGCGTAGATCAGAACGTGAATGTCGGTGATACTATTTACGTTTATTTTGCAGACCGCGAAAAGGACGGGATAGAAGTCGTGTACCGTGACGATAATATTTTAGTGGTCAACAAAAATTCCGGAATTGAAGTTCAGGGGGCCGATTCGTTGACGGAGCGTATCAACAATATTTTGACTGATGCCGTCGCTGTGCCTGTACACCGTTTGGACAGAAACACCATGGGGTTGGTTGTGTTTGCGTTGAATAAAACCGCTGAAACCGAACTTTTGGCATCTTTTAAGGATAAAGAAATAGATAAACTTTATAACTGTATCGTAGTTGGTAATCCTAAACCTGCAAACGCCAAGTTGAAGGCATATTTGTTTAAGGATGCAAAAAAAAGTTTAGTTTACGTATCGGATAACCAAAAACAAGGATATTTGCCTATAGAGACGCACTACAAATTGCTTAAAAATCTTGGCGAGTTGTCGCTGTTGGAAGTCAAACTTGTAACCGGTCGTACGCATCAAATCCGCGCACATTTAGCTCACGTAAGATTACCTATTTTGGGTGACGGCAAGTACGGATTGAACAAAGTTAATCGCAGATACCGCGTTAAAACGCAATTGTTGTGTTGTACTAAAATTACGTTTCACTTTGCACAAGGTCCGTTAAAATACTTAGATAACAAAAGCGTCGTATTGAACGTGGATTTGACGCAACACTATAAAAAATAACTTGCAACTTTGCTGCGAAGTTGTTTGTGAATATATTTCTGCGCAGTGTTTGCATAAATTCGGCAACCTGTTCGGTTGCCTTTTTTGTGAGGAATTAATGCTTAAAATCAGCAATGTCGAAAAAAAAACCGTTGCCCAAAAGGTCGGAATAAGAAGAAACGACGAAATCGTTGCCTTTTGCGGAGAGCCGGCTGCGGATATGTTGGACGTAGCGTATTACGATTCTCTTGCTGAATTTGACGTAACGGTTTTACGCGGGAAAAAGCAAATCGTTTTTCACGTGGAAAAAGACGCAATGCAGACGATGGGGTGGAACTTTTACGACGAATGCTATATAGAGCCGCGTTGGTGCGCAAATAAATGTGTTTTTTGTTTTGTCGACCAATTACCCGAAGGGCAGCGTAAGACTTTGTATGTCAAGGACGATGATTGGCGCCTTTCTTTTGTTTCGGGCAACTTTGTTACTTTGACTAACGTGTCGGATAAAGAAATCGAACGTATAGAAAGTAAAAAATTTTCTCCGTTGTACGTATCCGTGCATGCCACAGACGAGGATTTACGCAAAAAACTGTTGGGAAACCCCAAAGCAAGACCTATTTTGCCGCTGCTTACGCGTTTGGCAAACAGCGGTATTACAATGTTTACGCAAATCGTTATGTGTCCTAACCTTAACGACGGCAAGCAATTGGAAAAGACATTGAAAGATTTGTATAATTTATATCCTGCGGTGCAAAACGTAGCGATAGTTCCGGTAGGACTTACAAAGCACCGCAATAATCTGTGCGATCTTGCGCCGATGAATGAAAAAGTTGCGTTGAAAACAATTGATTTTGTGGAAAAATTTGATGCGGATTGTTTTGTGAAAAGTGGCAAGCATTTTGCGTATTGTTCCGACGAAATGTATCTTTATGCCAAACGCGACGTTCCGGAATTTGAATACTACGGCGATTTTGAACAGTTGGAGAACGGCGTAGGATTGATTGCCGATTTTCGATATCAATTTAATTTGGCATTCAGCAGTGCCGTCGCCGCAAAAAAGGGAAGTTTTACCGTCGTTACAGGTGTTTCTGCAACGCCTCTTATTAAAGAAACTATCAATAAAGCAAAAGGAAAGTTTTCCGATTTGAACCTCAACGTCGTCACTGTAAAAAATAATTTTTTCGGCGAAACTGTGACTGTTGCTGGGCTTATTGTAGGGCGCGACATACTTGCCGCTCTTGCTGACCGTACAGACATTGGGGACACGTTGCTTTTGCCGCGCGTTATGCTACGCGAGACTGAAGACGTATTTTTGGACGGCATGACGCTAGGTGAATTGAAAAAAATTACGGGCAAAAAAATAATAGTAACGGCGGATGGGTACGAATTTTGCGAGGCCGTTTTGGAGTGTGAGTGATGAGTAAACCGCTTGTTGCCATAGTTGGCAGACCTAATGTTGGAAAATCGACGTTTTTTAATAAAGTTTGCGGCGGCAGAATTTCTATCGTGTCAGATATGCCGGGCGTTACGCGTGACAGAGTCTATGCCGACACGGAGTGGCTTGGTAAGAAATTTACTCTTGTAGATACCGGCGGTATTCAGTTGAAAAGCGACGACGCTATGTTTAAGCATATTGCCGAACAGGCGCGCATTGCCGTTGACCTTGCGGATGTGATATTGTTTTTTTGCGACTACAAGACAGGATTAACTTCGGAAGACTATGACGTGGCTACGCTTTTGCGCAAGACTAACAAACCTGTAGTCTTGGTTGTAAATAAAGTTGATAACTATCTTGACAGTGACTGGACGGACTTTTATTCTTTGGGATTGGGCGACGTTTTTCCTATTGCTGCGGAACAAAAACAGGGCGTGGGCGATCTTTTGGACGAAGTTGTGTCACATTTCGGTGATATCGATTTGGAGGAAGACGCCACAGATGTCGTTAAAATTGCAGTTGTAGGCAAGCCCAATGCGGGAAAATCCTCATTGGTTAACAAGATTTTGGGCTACGACCGCACGATCGTATCGGATATTGCAGGTACTACGCGCGACGCAATAGATACGCCTTTTGTTTGGGACGGCAGAAAATACGTCATAATCGACACTGCCGGTATGCGCCGTAAACGCGCTGTGCCCGACGACAGCGTAGAGCAATACAGCGTTATGCGTTCGCTAAATGCTGTGCGTCGTGCCGACGTTTGTTTGATCGTAATGGATGCAAACGAGGGGTTAAGCGAGCAGGACGTAAAAATTGCAGGATTTATTCACGAGGAAGGGAAACCTTCCGTCGTTGTGGTAAACAAGTGGGATCTTGTAGAGAAAGACACTCATACTGTGGAGAAGTTCAAAAACAAACTTTCCTGCGATCTTGCATTTATGGATTACTTCAGATATATCACCGTTTCCGCTCTTACTGGGCAGCGCGTAGCCAAACTTATGAACGAAGTAAATTACGTTTACGAAAAATCGACGTTCAGAGCAACTACCGGTATGCTTAACGACGTTATAGCGGACGCCGTACAGGCAGTTTCGCCTCCGTCGGCATCAGGAAGACGAGCAAAAATAAAGTATGCTACGCAACCTTCGTCGCAGCCTCCAACGTTTGTAATTTTTGTAAACGACGCAAAGTTGGTGCACTTTTCTTACCGAAGATATTTAGAAAATTGCATCAGACGTGCATTTGGTTTGGACGGAACGCCGATTAAACTTGTTTTTAGGGACGGTAGCGATAGGGAAGACGACTGATGAAAGAACTTTTTGCAAATTATTGGTGGCAACTGATTTTGGTTGCGATAGCTGCATATGCGTTTGGCGGCGTCAATTATGCGATTTTGTTTTCTAAACTGATAAAGCATAAAGATATACGAAACGTCGGCAGCGGAAATGCCGGAACTACAAACGTGTTTAGAGTATTTGGCTTGCGTATGGGCGCGCTTACTTTTTTATGCGACGTTGTAAAGGGCGTTGTTCCGGCTTTGGCGTGCATGTTTATTTTTCGGTTTACTAAAAGAGAAACCGATTTTATGTATTGGTCGGGTTTGTTTGCAGTTTTAGGACATATCTTTCCGGTCTTCCACAAACTGCGCGGAGGCAAAGGCGTTGCGACGGCCATCGGAGTGTGTCTTGTAGTGCAACCAATATTAACGTTGTGCTGTGTGCCGCCTGCAATTGCTATGATTTTTGCTTTTGACAGAATGTCCGTAATGTCCATACTTTTTTCAATTTTTTTGACGGTATGGCACTGGACAATGCTTTTGGACGATATAGGTCTTTCGGCATGCATATTTGTTTCTTGTATGTTTGCGGCAGTGTTGTTTGCGCATAGGCATAATATTGTCCGAATTTTGACAGGAAAAGAAATGCGTACCGGAGTGCGCAGAAAAATTTTGCGCAAGGATAAGCGTGAGGCGCGTCTTGAGCAAGAAAAAACGGAAGAGGATCTAAACGCGTCTGAGAGCGTTGTTGTGAGCGAAGCGGTTTCAAACGTTGTTACGGAAGATGAGGTTTTTGAAGAAAACGTCGGCGAAGTTTTGGAGCGCGATGCCGGTGAACAGTATAATGTCGACGGCGTTGCAACGGAGATTGCGGAAAAAGGAGAGAAGAAGTGACGTTTTGTGAGGAAATAGTTTCCTTGAGAAATTTGTTGAAGGTTGTTTGCAGTAATCCTTTTGATAAAAAGGGCAGTGACTTTCGCAAAGTGACTATACGCCCTGTAAACGATAAAAACGGGGCGTATATTTTTCATATTGAGAAATTGACGTCAACGCAAGCGTTCCACGAAAATGTAAGCGTCGAGCGTTTTTCGTGTTGGTATACGGAAAACTTGGAAGGAAAATTTAAGCAAATTTGTTTGCTTTGCTCGGACAGAAATATTACTTATTTGTTTTCTTCAAAGGGCTACAAGCGTTTGGAAAACAAAATGGTGAAAGCTACGGAGCGTGGTGTATCGAACGCTAACCGCACTAAAAATTATTTGCTGAAAGAGGGAGAGTATATTCCTGCTTTCGTAGATTTGGGCATTTTTACTAAAGATTTGAAAGTGGTTGAAAGCAAGTACGATAAATTTAGGCAAATCAATCGTTTTGTAGAAATAATAGATGACGCGCTGAAAACTTTTGGCGGGAAGGATATTTCTGTTTTGGATTTCGGTTGCGGAAAGTCCTACTTGACGTTTTTTATTTATCATTACTTTACTGAAATAAAAAAGATAAATGCCAAGATTATCGGCTACGATCTTAAATCCGAAGTAGTAAATAATTGCAATGATACGGCGAAAAAGTACGGATATGAAAACTTGCGATTTGAAGTTGCTGACGTTGAGCGAGACGCGTTGTGTAACGAACGTATAGACATGGTGGTATCGTTGCATGCTTGCGACACTGCGACCGACTATGCGCTTGCTTATGCCGTCAAAAAGGGCGTAAAATATGTGTTCAGTGTGCCGTGTTGTCAGCATGAAATAAATTTGAGTATCAAAAAAGGCGACGGAGACTTGGATTCGCTTTTGCGTTACGGCATTGTTAAAGAACGAGTTGCGGCATTATTGACTGACAGTGTGCGAGCAATGCTTTTGGAAGACGAAGGCTACAGCGTGGATGTGATGGAATTTGTGGACTTGGCTCACTCTCCTAAAAATTTGATGATTAGAGCGAAAAAAACTAAGGGAAAATGTTCAAAGAATCGTGCGGAAATTGAAAGGTTAATGCATAAGTACGGTTTTGAGCAAACTTTGTATAAGCTTTTGTGCAAGTAGATCTTTTGTGTAAACGCCGAGTTGTGAGCGGTAGCACCATTCGCGGATCTTGTAATTACCTATACGATGGACATTCCATATTTGTTGTGAGAGTAAGCGATGCTTTCAGGAGTGATAGTTTGTGAAAAGAAAAGACTTGTTTAACGGAAGAGTGAAAAATCCAAAGCGTTTCCTCGGCGTATTGATTTTTGTCGATGGTGTATTTTTGGCGTTTGCGTTGGAGTTTTTGTTTATTGGGCTGTTCTACGATAACGTTGACGAAATCGACAGAGTGATATTATTTGTGTTGTGTGCTGTGGTATTGGCGTTGGGAATCGCTCATTTTGTGGCATCCATCACACTAGTGCGCATTTGGCCGAAACATTCGCGTTTTACCAAAATGTTATGGAGGGAATATTTATTTTATTCTCAACATGAATTGGAACTGATGAATACTGTCGTAGATGTCAGCGAAAGTATCAACGAGACAGAAGCCCCGACCAGAATATTGACAATTAAACGCCGCAAAGCCGCTGCAGGTTGCGCATTGAAGGTTAAATTGTACGTTTCGTCTAAAAGTGAATGCGACCTTGTTTTGAATGTGAATGACGGTACGTTTCACTCTAAAAAGTTCCGTTATCTTGGAAAGGTCGCCAATGGCAAAACCGTACAATTTGAGATACCTCAAAACAGAGTGATAATAGTTGCGTTGTTCGATATGACTTCAGCAGAGTGGTGCCGCGACACAATAACTATACCTGCGGGCAAAGACGAAATAAGTCTTAGTGGAAAGTGTATCTTAAAACCTTTGTCCGGTAATCCGTTTTTGTTTGATAAATAAAATTTTATACAAATTGCTTGTAAGCGCGCAAACAGCTGTTTAAGAAAAATTTGTGGACCTTAGTTGCGAATATGCGATGGATTATGCAGAATATTAGTTAATTAGATAATACTATGTGTGGCATACATATCAAAAATATAATATAGGATATCTAAAAATAAAGAAAAGGCAAAAATGTGTGCAATAAAAGCGTTTTGTATAATATTAAATCACGGTTGCGCTTTTTTTTGTTTTTGACTAATTTTTGAATATTGTCATATTTGTATATAATTTGAAAATCAGTAATGCAAATCATGTCAGAATTTATTTTGTTTGTCTGCGCAATTATATTTGTGATGCTAAAGTTTTGTTGTAGTTTTATCGAAAAACCCGATATATGCAACCTGATTTTTGGGCTAGCGACTGCGTTATCGATTGAACGTTTTCGTTTGTTGAATTTCATTATTGTTCTATTTGTGCAACGTTATTCATACAATCTAGCAAACGCATATTGGAGGAACGTATGAACAACATTTATAGGGATATTTCCGAAAGAACGAACGGCGATATTTACATCGGCGTGGTGGGTCCTGTCAGAAGCGGAAAATCTACCTTTGTGACTAACTTTGTGGAAAAGTTGGTATTGCCGGAAATAGCCGACAAAAATGATAAAGCGCGTGCTATCGACGAGTTGCCGCAATCGGCGGACGGCAAAATTATTATGACGACGCAACTGAAATTTGTGCCGAATAACGCCGTGAAATTGGTTTTCGACAACAAAACTACAGCCAACGTCCGCCTGATCGACTGTGTGGGTTTTTTGATCGAGGGCGCTGAAGGACATATGGACGGCGAAAAAATGCGTTTGGTAAATACGCCTTGGTCTGCGGAACCTATTCCTTTTGAGCGTGCTGCCGAGATTGGTACGCAAAAGGTCGCTGCCGAACATTCTACGGTTGCCGTTGTCGTTACTACGGACGGAACTGTCGGAGATCTTCCTCGCAAAAATTACGTTGCGGCGGAAGAAAAAACCGTCAAAGAATTGAAAATGGTCGGAAAACCTTTTGTTATCGTGTTGAATTGTCAAAATCCCGAACAAGAAAGCGCGCAAAGTTTGTCTCAAACTCTTGCCGAAAAATACGGAGTTTGCGTATTGCCGATGAACGTCAAAACTGCTTCCGCTAAGCAGTTGGAAGAAGTTCTGCAAAACATTTTGAGAGAGTTTCCTGTGCGCAGATTGGCAATAAATTTGCCGAATTGGATGCGCGCTTTGAGTAAAGACAGCAAAGTTATCGGTACAATTATTGATAAAATTAAAAGCGGCTGCGGCACAATCGACAAGATGAAAGATTGCGAAAAATTGTTGGCGGGGCTTGACGATTGCGAGCTTTTGCAAGAGTGCGCTATTGGCAGTTTGGATATGGGTAATGGCGTTGCTAATTACAATTTGCTGCCTAAAGCAAATTTGTTTTTCGACGTGCTTTCAGAAGAAGCGGATATGGAAATAAGCGACGAGTTTTCGCTAATGAGTTACGTGACGAGTGCTGCGTATGCTAAGAAACGCTTTGAAAATATGAAGGACGCGTTGGAACAGGCCGACAAATTAGGTTACGGTATAGTTTATCCCGACGTAGATAAGATGGCTCTCGACGAGCCTGAAATGGTAAAACAGGGGAATATTTACGGAGTTAGGTTGAAAGCCACGGCGCCAAGCTATCATATTATCCGCGTGGACGTGGCTACGGAAGTCAGTCCGATGGTGGGCAGCGAGCAACAGAGTCAGTATTTGCTTGAAGAATATAAGCAAAATCCCGATGCTATTTGGAATACGAATATGTTCGGAAAGACAATGTCCGGTTTGGCAAAAGAAGGCTTGGAAGGTAAATGCACTGCGATGCCTACGGAAATGAAGGAAAAATTGACTCGTACGGTTAGAAAGATTGTCAATGAAAATCGAGGCGGGCTGATTTGCTTGTTATTATAATTGCAAATTTCTGAGCAAATTTTAGCTGGCATTTATTACAATCCTGAGTATAATTACGAAAAATGCCGATTTGCATAGTATTATTACTGACATAATATCGGTATTTGCCTCACAGAAAAATAAATCGTCGGTCTAGGCGCAGAGTCTTTTTTTATATGAAACTACAACGACTAGATTGAAAACGCATATAGTAAGTTTTTGTATCGTTGCAAAAGCTAAAGTCTTTTGTAAGAATTTGTGAGGCGACAAATTGACTCCTTATGCGACGTCTTTGAAAAATATTGTACATACTTTTGACGCATTAAAGCGTTAGTTAAAACAGGCGCAACAGGATTTGAGAAAACTGTTTGCGCCCGTTTAATTATCTGCATACATTTGTCGAAGTTTTTGCAAAATTTTGTTTTCCATGCGTGAAATTTGCACCTGAGATACACCCATTTTTTGTGCTATTTCGCCTTGTGTCATATCGCGGAAGTAGCGTAAAATAACAATTTTTTGTTCGCGCGGAGGAAGCTGTTTAAGCATGTCTTTAAGTATCACGTTGTCCAACATTTTTTTGTCTTCCGTTGTGGCAATGTGGTCTATAAGTTCCGTTTGTTTGCCGTCTTTATCGCTTGTGGTTTCGTACAGCGAAACCGGCAAACGCGTTGCGTCCATTGCGAAAACGACGTCTGCTGGATCCATTTCAAAGTGTTTAGCAATCTGTTCGATAGTAGGCTCTTCTGCGCCTTGTTTATTTTGTTCCTCAATATATCTCATAATTTTGGTCGAGAGGCTTTTGACGGAGCGGGAAACTTTGATGTAGCCGTCGTCGCGCATATAGCGCTTGATTTCTCCCAATACCATAGGAACTGCATATGTGGAAAACTTGACGTTGAAATCGGTAGAGAAGTTTTTGATTGCTTTGAGTAACCCGATTGCCGCTATTTGCAGCAAATCGTCGTACTCGACGTGTTTGCCCAAATATCGTTTTATTATGCTTTTGAGCAGCGGCGTATTTTCCACAATCAGGGTGGAACAGGCTTCCTCATTGCCTTGTTGCGCAAGTGAAATCAAGCGCATAGTTTCTTCGTGACTGACCATTGTCGCCCAACCTCCTAGGCAACCTTTTTTGTGAGTTTAACTCTAGTCTGTCCGTTTTGAGAGGATACTTCAACTTTATCGCAAAATGCTTGCATAACCGTAAAGCCCATGCCGGAACGCTCTCCGGTGCTTACGGTAGTAAAGAACGGTTGCATTGCCTTTTCTACGTCGTTGATCCCTTTGCCGTTGTCGATGATTTCTACAAATAAAGTATCGGACGAAATTTGACAATTTATTTGAATTTTGCCGTTTTGTTGGCCGTCGTAAGCGTGCACTATACAATTTGTGACAGCCTCTGATACTGCGGTCTTTATATCCTCCACTTGCTCTAAGGTGGGGTTTAATTGGGCAAAGAATGCTCCTACGACACTGCGGGCAAATTTTTCGTTTTGAGATTGTGCGTCTATTACGAGTTGCATGCTGTTTAGATTGGACATTTTGCTACCTCTTAAATATTGAAATTGTTGGGTTTCTTTTAGCCGACTTTTTGAATGATTTCGTACAGGCCGGACATTTTGAATATCTTGTCTACAGTGGGGGAAGGGTTTTGGATATACAATTTTTTGTTAGTCTTGCGTAGCAATTTATATCGTCCGATCACAACGCCTATACCGGTGGAATCCATAAAGGACATGCGCGATAGATCAAGCACAACTTGGCTAAACGCGTTTTCCTGAAACAGTGCGTCCAGTTTGCGGCGGACAAACTCGGCCGAATGTTCGTCCAGTTCTCCTACAAGTCTGACTATCATCGTTTGATTGTCGAAATTGACGTAAACTTCCATAACTCTCTGCCTCCGCAGATATTGTTGCAGAAAAATTCGGGCGCACATTGTAATCTTTTGCAAGTGAAGGTTTGAAATTGTCGAAATAACGTTGCATTAACCTGACTTTACAAGTATAATTACCAGTGAATTAAATATTTTGAAAACTAAGAGAACAAAGCAATAAGTTTTGTATTGTCAACTTGCTTGTTTCGCGATATTATTGTAGAAATAAGTTTAATTTTAGAAAACGTCGTGTGACTTTCCAATTTGTTATAAGGAGTGAAATTATGGAAAACATTTGGAAAAAAATGTATTCTGCCGCAAAAGCGGTGCAAAAAGAGCGTGTAATTTCTAAGTACGTGCAAGCGGGAGGAGTTGCCGCTGCAATACTTTCTGTAAGCGGAAAAATTTATACCGGCGTTTGCGTAGATACTTGCAGTACGTTGGGAATTTGTGCCGAACGGAATGCCATATTTAATATGCTGACCAACGGTGAGGACAAAATTTCAAAGGTTCTTGCTTTAATGGAAAACGGAAAAACCGGCGCTCCCTGCGGCGCATGCAGAGAGTTGATAGTGCAACTTATGCCGGAAGATTACAAAAACATAGAAATAATGTTGGACTACGATTTGCAAAAAATTGTTTTGCTGGGGCAATTGACACCGGAGTGGTGGATACAATGAAACTACCATTGTGTGCATCTTTCATTTATCTAAAATAACGTTCTTTATACTAATCTCTCAAAGATAAAAGTTTTGTGAAAAATCGTCAAAAAATTTGTTGACAATGCTAAGAAAATATTGTAAGATAGAAAAGCTGATATTATGCAGCGGGGTGTAGCGCAGTTTGGTAGCGCGCTTGCTTTGGGAGCAAGATGTCGTGAGTTCGAGTCTCGCCACCCCGACCACAGATAGTTTTATGGGCCTTTAGCTCAGTGGTTAGAGCAGTCGGCTCATAACCGATCGGTCCGGGGTTCAAGTCCCTGAAGGCCCACCATTTGCAAAACACAATATTTGGCCCGGTAGTACAGTTGGTTAGTACGCCAGCCTGTCACGCTGGAGGTCGAGGGTTCGAGTCCCTTCCGGGTCGCCAATGTTTTGCTTCGGTAGCTCAGTCGGTAGAGCAGGGGACTGAAAATCCCCGTGTCGGTGGTTCGATTCCGCCCCGAAGCACCATCCATTGGATATATAACAGTGTGCTGGTGTAGCTCAATCAGGCAGAGCAGCTGATTTGTAATCAGCAGGTTGATGGTTCGATTCCGTTCACCAGCTCCATTTTTTTATGAAGTGGAACACTGAAGCAGATATATTTGGGAGGATTCCCGAGCGGCCAAAGGGAGCAGACTGTAAATCTGCCGTCACCGACTTCGGTGGTTCGAATCCACCTCCTCCCACCACATAATGACCGATAAGAACCTCTTTCTTATCGGTTTTTGTATTTTAATTTACAATGCAAGAAAACTGCGACAATATCGTAAATATGCAAGGTGAATTTTTTACAAAGAGAAAACTAAAATTTATATGTTCTGCATTGGCTTGTATTTGAAAATTCATTTTAAGCCTATTCTGGCAGAATCTTAAAAAGCGGAGTTTACATACGCTATGTATCGCGGTAAATTTATATTATAACGTAATGACACAAAAGTTTGAAAAGTTTATTCCTCTTTGTATAAATATTTTGAAGAGATAACAATATGTTAAAAATTACAGGATTAGGATGGACGGCGATAAGTATTGATAATCAAGTTGTTTACAGAGGCAGTTATCTAACAGATATTCCGTGCGATTTTATGAAAGCTTTATATGATTATTGCAGTAGAGAAGAATTGGACGAAGTAGAGTGCAGAATGTCTTCAAGCGTATACGTCGATAGTGAAGGCGGGGCTGCAAACTTTGTTTTTAGTGATATGACTTATAGCGGAAACGGTCAAAAAGTATTTATGTTTTATTCCGACGGAAACGGTTGGAATTTTAAGGCGTTTAATGCCGATCCGTACGACTTGGCAAAGGAACTTATTTGTGACGTTGAAGATAATTTTGAAAAATGGGTGCAATGGTACGGTTACGACGGCAATTGCGAAAAATCAAAAAAGGCGATAGAAACGGCTCGTGAAAATCTTGCTTATTGGCTAAATAAGTTGAGAGATATTGTTTCAAATCAATGAAGGCAAACAAACAATACAAATGCAAAACGCCTTTCAAATTGTAAAGGAGAAATAATGGACAAAAATGGAATTTTTAAGTTTATTTCAAAACAAAAAACTGCGTTTATTGCGTCTGTGGATGAAAACGGATATCCTGTAATCCGAGCGATGCTTGCTCCGAGAAAAATTGATGACGGTGAGATTTATTTCTCAACAAATACGTCGTCTAAAAAGGTAAAACAGTTTATTGCCGATGACAAAGCGTGCGTGTATTTTTACAAACGAGGAAAAATACGTTATCAAGGCGTAACAATTATCGGCAAAATGGAAGTGTGTACAGAGCAATCGACTAAAAACGAAATTTGGAGGACGTGCGACAGATTTATCTATAAGTATGGCATTAGCGATCCGGATTATTGCGTTCTGAAATTTACCTGTCAAGCCGCCGAATACTACTGCGACCTGAAAGTTGAAACGGTTGAATTTTAGTTCTTGTAATGCCGACGTAAGATGTTTGGTAAAAAGAATAAATTTGATTGGTTCAAATTTACATATAAGTACTTTCGTAAAGGTAACATAATAGAAAAGTACTCGACTTTGTTTGATGATACACGAAAATTCTTAAAAGTCACACAACGTTACAATTACTTTTTTCTTTTGAAGTGGTGCGTTGATACGTTCAGCCGCGTTTTGTAACGTTGAATAGTAGAGTTAGTAATTTTGGTTTTTAATAGGATAACGAATATGTTGCTGAATTTTACTATAAGAGAATACGAAAACGCTGATTGTTCGTCGGTGTCACAATTGTTTTACGATACGGTTCATGCTGTAAATGGCGGCGATTATACTAAGTCGCAGCTTGCCGCTTGGGCTCCGAGCGCGGATAGTCTAAAATCTCGCGCGGACGCTTTGATTGAACAATATACGTTAGTGGCTGAGTTGAACGATGAAGTAGTCGGTTTTGCAAGTATTGACAAATTTGGCGTGTTAGATTTACTTTTTGTAAGCAAAGAATTTCAGCGCCGCGGAATTGCAACCGCTTTGTGCGATGCTTTGGAAAAAGATTTTTGCGAAATTTCAACTTACGCATCTATAACTGCAAAGCCGTTTTTCGAAAAGCGCGGCTATGTTGTTGTCAAAGATCGGCAAGTGAAGCGGCACGGCGTAGTGCTTAAAAACTTTGAGATGCGAAAGACGAATAAGGATTGTTAGCACTAAAAATGGAAAAAACATGAGAAGTGCACACTTTTTTGTATTATAAAAATACTATTTTAAGTTGGAAAAGTGCATACACGATGTTTTGTAAAATATATTAAGGAGCAAAAGTGAAATTAAACAAAATTTTTCCCGTTTGGGGAAAGAAAAAGACGATAATTACGTGTACGTTTTTGGCGATGGTTATTGCGTTGTCTATATTGATAGGCGCACTTAATATAACCGTCACGTACAATACAAGCAGCCGTGAGTACAGCGTAGACGCCTTGCTTTCGCACGTGTACGCAATATCGCGAAAGGAACACTCTATTTACGACGAGGATAATTCTGCAGAAGTGCGCGGTTATATTTCTTCTACTCTGTACGGTTACGGTATAGAAAACGAAACTATAAAGCATAGGACGCGTTATGCTTTCAACGAAAAAATTAACGATATGGTGCCATACGCACCTAAGAATATTTATGCGGAAATTGCCGGCGAAAGCGGGACGAATATACTGCTGATTTGCCACTATGATTCGTGTCCGTACAAAATAAAATACGATGAGGCGAGCGAGGGCTCTCACGGGGCGATAGACGACGGGTACGGAGTGGCTGTTGTTTTGGAATTGGCGCGAATCTACGCAACAGAAACCGGACTTAAAAACGGCATTAAATTGGCATTTGTAGATGCCGAGGAAGAGGGCACGTTGGGCAGCGAGTCACTTGTTGAGGAGTACGGCGACTGGCTTGCCGACGTCAACCTTGTTTTGAACGTGGAATCGCGCGGAGAAACCGGACCGGTGTATCTTTTTCAAACTTCTCCTAACAACCGCAAACTTATTGATTTTTATAAAAATGCAGGGTGTCCCTATACTTTTTCTTTGGCTGCTGACGTGTATGATATGATGCCGAACGACACTGATTTGTCTCCCTTTATAGAAAAAGGGTTTGCCGGACTTAACGTTGCAACCTTAGACAGTCTTAAAACTTATCATAACGAAAAGGATGTATTTGAAAACATTGACGTTAATACTCTTGCAAAATATTGCGATACGCTGTTGCCGCTAGTTGATGAATACGTATTGCAGGAAAAATATTCAGATATGAATTATTTTGAAGGGGACGGCGACGCGTTGTTTTTTACGCTGTTTCCAAACGCTTTGGTGGTATACGGCGATGCTACAGGTTGGGCATTTTTCGGTGTGACGTTGGCACTGGTTACGGCTTTGGTTTCATTGTTGATTTGGAAAAAAAGAATAAATATAGTTAAAACGCTTATTTCATTAGCGGTGGATTTGGGATTGTTGGCAGTTATATGCGGATTGGGATTTGTGGTGGCATTGATTTCATGCGCGATCGCCGGAGTTAACTTTCACCTTATATTTGTGATAGGTGTAAGTGCCGACATTGTGCTTTTGATATTATTTGGTATCGTAAGCGCTAGTGCCGCTATGGTTTCCGCACCCATAAAACAACGTTTAGGTATAAACTACACAGAATCGTCTGTAGGTTCGTTGCTGATTTATGCAGTGCTGTGTGTGGTGTGCGTTACTGTAATTTTCGGCGGATCGTTTGTTTTTGTTATTCCTGCGTTTCTGTCCACAATCGCTTTGTCTCTTTCGTTTGTTAAAAAGAATAAGTTGCGACAGTCGCTTGCAGGAGTATCCGTTGCAATTACGGCATTGTTTACACTGAGTTTAGGTTTATCGTTGACGTATTCTTTGTATGTATCATTGACGTTTGGGGCATTGGGTTTCTTGTTGGTATTGATTGCGTTGCCTTTTACGTTGTTGGCTCCGCAGATATTCGGGTTTTATGATGAACCTTCCGTTGCGACTGACATTACCGATAAGGTCGAGGTGAACGTATGAAAAGGTATATTGCGGGCTTTGCCGTTTTGTTAACGCTTTTCTTTTGCTTCGCTTTTGCCGCTTGCTGTAAAGGCAACGAATTTTCAGTAAGCGCGGCGCAATGCGAACACGGAGAGGTTTTTGTTCTGCAAAATAAGGCAGTCACCGGAGAAAAAGTTGTGCTATCCTGTATGCCGGACGCCGGTTATAAATTGGACGGCTACTTTGTAGACGGGAAAAGGATAGAAGGTAACTCTTTTGAGATGTCGGAAAAAGACGTAGAAGTGTCGGCAACTTTCTCCATTATCACATATGGCATCAAATACGTTGTAGACGGAAATGAATCAGATGTAGGCAACCCAAAACATTACACCGTTGAAAGCGGCGCCACATTGATGCCGCCGCCCTCAAAACCCGAGTTCGAGTTTGCCGTTTGGCAATACTTTTGCGGAGAAAGTAACTGGTATTTAGACGAAAAATCGGATTATTTCGTAAATGGTGTAGCAATTGGAACTACGGGAGAATTGACGCTATATGCGTATTATTACAACGTTGCGCACGCCGTAACGGTGGACTCCGAGTTTGAAACCTATGTTTATCCAAATTGCGACGAAGCGATGGTCGGGGAAGAAATATCTCTGTACAATTCCGGTATAGATTATCGTTATGAATTGCTGTACTACACGGTTAACGGCGTAAGAATTGATGGAGATACCTTTGTTATGCCTAATGGTGAAGCGCTGATTTCAGCCGTCATACGGCCGATAGATTTTAGCATTACTTACGTAATGGATGGTGCAGAGAACGATTCGGATAATCCCGATACGCATAATGCAGAGTCGGATTTTGTATTAAAGGATGCGGTAAAAGACGGATTTAATTTTATCGGGTGGTATTGCTACGAATACGGCGGATTCGTATACAATTTGAGCGACTTGTACGATTGTGGCGACGTGACACTTTGGGCCGAGTTTGAGCCGATAACGGAGGAATTCTAGTTAACAAACGGGCTATTTGTGTCGCTTAAGATCAAAAGTAACACTGTATAAAGGCGTATGGATCAATGAAGCATTTCAACAAATACCAATCTCCGTTGGGGGAATTGATAATGGCGGCGGATGAAAACGGGCTTGCAGGACTTTGGTTCTCAAGAGAAAAACGCTGTACGGAATTGTTTGTGGAGCGTGGATACGTTACCGCCGATTTGCCGATTTTTTGCGATGTAAAACGTTGGTTAGATGTTTATTTTGATGGTAAAAATCCAAATTTCGACTTACCGCTGAGTTTTTACGGCACGGAATTTCAAAAAACGGTTTGGAAAATATTGTGCGGAATACCTTACGGACAAACGATGACTTACGGCGACATTGCAAAAATTTTGGCAAGAGAACGCGGCATTACAAAAATGTCGGCGCAGGCTGTGGGCGGCGCAGTAGGTAGTAACGATATATCTATTATTGTACCTTGTCACCGAGTTATGGGTGCAAACGGTAATTTGACCGGTTATGCGGCAGGTTTAGACAAGAAAATTGCCTTGTTGAAATTGGAAGGCGCTTTTGACGACAATTTTTACGTACCGAAATCAAAACTTGAATAATACATTTTGTTAGATAAGTAGCACTGTAAAAATTCGGTTGTCGATAAACGGTTAACGTCGTTTTTGCGTCGGTGTAGTTAGTCGAATTTTTATTTTTGTGTTATGCAAATAATTTAAGCAACCGTCTTTTTATACGGGCGGAGTGAAAATTGGAGAAAATCATGTATATTTGGATTGGAATAGACGTAGATGATCCCTTTGACGATATGCGGAAAAGAGCAATGGAAGCGGAGGCTGTACTGGGATGTGAACACTCTTGCTATACGTTGCCTATGCACGTTTCTTTGAAAATGTCTTTTGAAATAAGTGAAGATCGCTTTGAAGATATTGAAAGTAGTTTAATACGTTTTTTTGAAAAACAAAAGCCGGTGCAACTCACGAACCCGAGATTAGAAAATGCCGGTAATATTGTGTGGATAAGATACGACGAAAATTCGCGCTTGAACGAGATCAAAGACGAATTGAACGCAATGCTTTCTGAAAAATACGAGATACCGTTGCACGAATATGACAAAGATTATTTGCATCATACGACGGTGTTTATGTTTGACGATGATAGCAGCAATGCAGAGGGATTTACGAACATTAAAAATGTTCCGTTACCCAAAAAAGTTACTGCCAATAAGTTTGTTCTCGGGATTTCGCCAAACGGTAAATTGGGTACGTTTATCGTCAAAAAGACGATCGCGGTAGGATAGTTTTTAGGATAATTGCAGCGAAATTATTGTTTTTTCTTTTACTAACGGCAACAACTTGCCGTTCTTTTTTATAAATATTTGCTAATTTATGTCATAAATATATTGCGAATCGTTTGTTTTTGACGCTAAATTGCACAATTCTGGGAGTATAGAATTTCACTCGAATATTTTTTGAAAAAAAATCATAAAAACTCTTGACAAGCAATACTATGCATTGTATAGTATTAGGCATAACAAAGTATATCGCATTGCGTATGATAGAACACACTTGCGAGCAAAAGGAGATGACCTTGTGGATGCTCAATTGAAAAAGGGTTTTTTGGAAGTGTTTGTGTTAGCTGCACTGCGCACCGAGGAATCCTACGGATATAAAATTATAAGCGATATTTCGCCTTATATGGAAATATCCGAATCGACGCTGTACCCGATTTTGAAACGTTTGGAAGCCGGGGGGTACTTAGTGACACGTACCAAAGCTTATAACGGCAGGTTACGAAAGTATTATCGAATTACCACCGCAGGCGTTGCTAAAATCAGAAGTTTTATGCAGGACATAAGCGAATTGAACAGATTGTCGGAATTTATTCGAAGAGGAGACAGGTAGATGACAAAATTTGAATGGGAAAGGCAACTGAAAAAAGGAATTTCCGGTTTGCCTAAAAGCGAGCAACAGCGCGTTTTGGAATACTACAACGAGTTGTTCTCGGATAAAATCGATGCGGGCATGCGTGAGAGAGAAATTATTGCCGAATTCGGTAACCCGTATGACGTTGCAAATAAGCTCTTGGTAGATTTTTACAAAGAGGAAAAAGGTAACCGCGAAGCTGACGAGTACGTTTACTCCGGCGCTGACGGCATAGACGAGGACTTTGACGAACAGCCGCATATGCGAGTAGACGACTATGACGACGAGCGAGAACGTTTTAACAAAAGGAAACGCTCACGAAACAGTATCGTTATAAACAAAAACTACCGTTCTGCAGGCGGGCTTGCTACGCTGTTATGCGTTTTGCTGTTTTTTATATTGGGTGCTTGTTTTGATATGTGGCACCCCGCTTGGATGATATTTCTGGCCATTCCGGTTGTTTCGTCTTTGGTAGTTGCTATCGAAAAGAGAAATTTCAACGTTTTTTGTTATCCTATATTTATAACGTTGATTTACCTTGCCGTCGGATTTTACGGCGGAATTTGGCACCCGACTTGGGTATTGTTTATAACTATTCCTATTTACTACTCATTGGGTACGTATATATCCAAGGGCACTGCGGCAAAAAAAGCGGAAGATGAGGATCGGTTTGATAACGAGAGAAGTGTGCCGATTCCGGAAAGGGAAGATAAGAAAGGCAAAAAGAAAAAGCAACGTATCGGAATAAGCAGAAAAATTGCCGGAGTATTGCTTACGATTGCTTTAGTGGCGTTGCTTCTTGTTGTATGGGCGACCGTAATTGCGTTGTTTATTGCAGGCATAGGTATGATTGGCGGCGGAATAGTCGCGCTTATTTGGGCTTTACGTTCAATGTCTCTTGCAATGACTACAGCAATGATTGTTTTGGGTGGATCCCTTGTTGCCTTGGGGCTTGGATTTGTAATGACCTTCGGTATGGCGGGAGTATTTAAGTATTGCGCTAAGATGAGTAACGGATTTGGGAAAAGTATTTCCGCTTGCTTTGGAAAGGAGGCGTAAACAATGAAAAAAGTATTTGTATCTTTGGGAATTATTCTCGTTATTGCGGGAATAGTAATAGTAGGCGTTTACGGCGGTGCGAAAGGTTTTTCCGGCGGGGAAAATTTGTCCTTCCACGATTTGAATAAAGCAGATGAAGTAAAAGAATTTGCAGCATCTGATCTACAAGATTTGGAGCAGGTAGAGGTTAGTACAAATCAGTTTTGCGTGTATTTGGTACAATCTCATGACGCTGAGAAAGTAAATGTCAAATATCTTTCAAGTTTGCCCGATGGCATAGAAATAAATGCGACTTATGAGAATAAAACGCTTAAAATAACTCAGACAATAGAAAATCCCTCCGATTTGTTGCAAAGAATTTGGAGTGGGGATTACTTGAAATATTTTGTGGTGGTAGAATTGCCCAAAACCGACGCTTTTGAAAACGTAAAAGTTACGGCATATGCGGTACAAGGTGCCGTTTATATAGACGGTTTGGATTTGCATACCACTATATACAATACAGAAAAAGGGGAATAAGAAATGCAAATATCCGATTACGTGATTATAGGTATAGTAGTTATAGGTGCGCTTATAGGTTTTTTCAAAAAGTTTTGTAAATCGCTGTTTGATCTTATAGGTATCGCGGCGGTAACTATCGGCACGGCATATTTGTCTCGTTTTCCAATGCAGTGGTTTGGTTTTATTTCTTCCGTCGCGTGGAGGGCTTGCGCGGCTCTTGCCGCAACTTTGATCGTAGTATCTGTAGTGTACGCGGTAGTGGCGCATTTCCTTAAAAAACCGTTTTTGAAAATAAAATTTCCGTCCGTGATTAGCAGGATATTCGGTATGCTTATTGGAATAGTTAGCGTATATGCCGTTATCGCTGTTGTTGTAACCGTACTGCTTAACGTCGACATATCTTTGGTTGTGAAAGTGCGCGAATTGTTGGGCAACCAACTTACAGATAGTTGGATCATAAACAACGTATATGCCAATAATTTCTTCGGCGATTGGCTTTTGAAATTATTTGTAAGAGGATTAATAGCATAGTCGATTTTTGAATAATCAACTGAGGCAGAACGAAAAACGCTCTGCCTTTTTTGCTGCATGAAAGTATAATATTATCTGCCGTTTTGTATTTTTTTGTGTTGCGGGGCAATAATTGTTGTATGAAAAGGAAAAATAGCGTTAAATACGGGGCAAATTCAGATGAAAGAGAAAGTTTTTTACCAAACGGCGTTTGTCCGCAAGAAATAGACGTAGATAACTCTGTAAGAAAGGAGAAGTTATGAAAGAAGAAACTGCGATTGTCGAAAACAAGACAATAACAAAAGAAAATTACAAACAATACGTCTTTGAAAAAATGCCTAAAAGCTCTCACTGGAAAAATATGTTTTGGGCATTTTTGATAGGCGGCGTTATTTGCATTATCGGGCAGGCATTTATAGAATTGTATAAATTGTGGTTCAGCACTGAGGATGCGTCGATATTGGCGAGCGGTACGTTGGTATTTTTGGCGGCAGTTTTAACCGGATTCGGCGTATACGACAATGTCGGTCGTTTTGCCGGAGCCGGTTCTACGATACCAATAACGGGTTTTTCCAATGCAGTGGTGTCCCCTGCATTGGAATTTCGCTCCGAAGGATACGTTTACGGGGTGGGGGCAAGGATGTTTCAAGTCGCAGGTCCCGTAATCGTAAACGGAGTGGCTATTTCCGTTATAGTTGCAGTTATCACTTTAATTTTGGGAGGTCTGTGATAAATGGAATATTATAAAAAGCGCACCCTGACGTTTAATGATTGCCACGTGATCGAGGGGTATACCGTCGCAGGCCCCAAGGAGAACGACGGACGTTACCGCGGATTGTTTGACCTTGCGTTGCCGGACGATATGTTTGGGCAACAGACTTTCGAGCGCGCCGAACGTAAAATGTTTGAACATGCAATTGACGGCGTAATAGGGAAGGCTAATATGACAAATCGCGACGTAGACGCCATTTTAGGCGGCGATTTACTTAATCAGTGTGTTTCTGCGTCTTTTGCCGCGCGCAAGCAGCACTCTGCGTTTTTAGGCTTATATAACGCTTGCGCAACGTTTGCAGAAAGTTTGATTTTGGGCGCAACCGCTTTGAATGCCGGTATGGAAAATGTAATATGCGTTGCCGGAAGTCATTTTTCGACGGCTGAAAGGCAATACAGATATCCGTTAGAGTTGGGAGTTTTGCGCTCGCCCGTGACGCAGTGGACGGCGACAGGGGTTGGCGCAACGGTGCTGTCGCGCGATAGCGAAGAAAAAGTCCCCAAGATAACACGCGCCACCTTGGGGAGAGTTATTGACTACGGTATTATGGATGTAAACAATATGGGAGCGGCAATGGCTCCTTCCGCCTGCGATACTTTGGTAACCTTTTTTGAAGATACTATGGCAAGCGTGGATGACTACGACGCTATATATACCGGCGACTTGGGAAAATTGGGTACGGAAATATTGTTGGACCTTACTAAGCAGCGGGGGTATGATTTTGAACGCAAACTTTGCGACTGCGGAGGTTCTTTGTTTTTTGAAGAGCAACAAACGTATCAGGGCGGCAGCGGTGCGGCATGTTCTGCTTTGGTGTTCAACAGTTATTTGCTCGGCAAGCTTAGACGCGGCGATTATAAGAAAATTTTGCTTGCAGGCACGGGCGCATTGATGAGCCCTACTACGTCGTTTCAAGGCGACAGTATTCCTGCGATAACTCACTTGGTGGAGGTAACTGCGTAATGGAAACGTTTTTGATGTTTATAAAAGCTTTTTTGGTAGGTGGGGGCATTTGTCTTGTAGGACAAATAATAATCAATTGGACTCACTTGACTAACGGTAAAATTTTGGTATTATTTTTGATTGCAGGCGCCGTTTTGGAAGGTTTCGGACTTTATAGTCCGTTGGTGGAGTTTGCGGGCGCAGGCGCTAGCGTACCTATATCGGGATTTGGCTGTGCGCTTGTCAAAGGTGCAGTGGAATCTGCCAAAAGCGAAGGTTTTTACGGCGCTTTGAAAGGCGGTTTGGCTGCATGTGCAACTGGAATAAGCATAGCGATTATTTCCGGATATTTGGTATCCGTAGTATTTAGACCTCGTACCAAAAAGAAATAAATTTGATCAAAAGCGTAACACTTTATCGGCTAACGGAATATAATGTGGCAAAAGGTGCATTATGTCTAGCTACGTTGTGGTGAACCACGCAGAAAAACGAAAAAAACGTAAACGTGTGTGCAGGAAGTGTATTGCCGTTCTGCTTGTGGCATTGTTTTGCGCGCTTGGCGTTGCTATGTGGATTTATTGGAAATCCATGACGCCCACTATCCTGGAAATAGTCGAAGTGCGCGTTCAATCGGAAGCCACACGAGCGGCAAACGAAGCAGTATTATCAGTTTTTGCCGGCGGAGTAAAATATGACGATATGGTTGCGGTGGAGCGTAACTCGGCAAACGAAATAGTAATGCTTACCGCAAATCAAGCCGTAGTGAACGAACTTGCGCGAGATACGTCTATCGTTACGCAAAATAAAATAACGTCGTTATTTGGCGAATCGATAGATATACCTTTCGGAACGCTTACGGGTATTCCGCTTTTGAATGAAGTCGGGCCGAACGTGAGCATATCTGTATCGCCAGTCGGCGCTGTGACATGCAAATTTGTTTCACATTTCGAATCTGCCGGTATAAATCAAACTTTGCACCGTATATATCTGCATGTGGAAAGCCGTGTTGATGTTATTGTGCCTACTATGCATAAAATTTTAGAAATAAATACTCCAATATTGGTGTGTGAAACGATTATCGTCGGCAAAATTCCCGATACTTTTTTGCAAGGTGGCGTGGTTTTGAGCGGCAGCGTGTAGCAATAATATATTATATGTCTGTAATAGTATTCTAAAAAGTCTGTATTTTCTAAGTTGCGATGCAGAAATCTTGCATTTGAACAGGAAAATAGAGGCTTTTTTATAGTGCGATTAAATTTCTTAGTCAAATCTTATATGTATTGTTGAGGGTGCGTGAGATGAGAGTAAATAATTTGTTTTCGACAATGTTTAGAAAAACCGTTGTCAATATTACGTTTTTTTGCTATACTTATAAAAACTGTGAAAAAGTGTAAGAGTTTGCGATCAGCTTGGTTTTAGCGAGCGGGGGACGGTGCAAGCCCCGACCTTGCGCAAAAAGATATTCGCTTTGGAGTTTGAACGGTGAAAACAAGTAGTCGTTTGCGAGTCGTTTCCGTTAGAGAACGTAGGAGGAAAAGCACTTCGGTGCTTTTTGAAAATAGGTGGTACCACGGAATTTATTTCGTCCTATGTAATTTTTGCTTATGCAAAATTTGCAAGGGACGTTTTTTATATAAAGGAGAGATCTATGGATAAGTTGGAACAAATAAAGCAAGATTGTTTGCAAGAAATTGGTAGTTGCGATACGCTTTTTAATTTGCAGGAATTGAAGGTAAAATATCTTGGAAAAAGCGGATTGTTGACAGCGTTATTGAAGGGAATAAAGGATTTGCCTGTAGAAGAGCGTCCCGGTTTCGGCGCTAAAGTCAACGTTTTACGTAATCTGTTGGAAGACTGTTTCAATCAAAAATCTCAAACCCTTTCCGAACAGGAAATGCAGGCACGTTTGCAAAACGAACGTGTGGACGTCAGTCTGTTGGATTTCGAGCCGCGCGGTGCTTTGCATCCGATCACAATTGTGGAAAATCAAATTTGCGATTTGCTTACTACTTTGGGTTTTGAAGTACTTTCCGGACCGGAAATAGAAACTGATCGTTACAACTTTGAGGCGCTGAACATACCTGCGGATCACCCCGCGCGAGATATGCAAGATACTTTCTATATTACCGACAGTATTTTGTTGCGCACGCACACTTCTCCTATGCAGGCGCGTTTGATGGAGAAAAGTCAACCGCCCATCAAGATGATTTGTCCCGGCAAGGTGTTCCGTTCGGATAGCGATTCGTCTCACTCGCCTGTATTCCATCAAATAGAGGGGTTGGTTGTTGATGAGAACGTTACTCTGCGCGACTTAAAAGGAACGTTGGAATATCTTGCGAAAAATTTATTTGGCAAAGATACGAAAGTTCGATTCCGTCCGTCCTATTTTCCTTTTACCGAACCGAGCGTTGAAGTCGACCTTTCGTGCAGCAATTGTGGGGGGAAAGGCTGTTCGCTTTGCAAAGGTACCGGTTGGATAGAAGTGCTTGGCGCGGGGATGGTCAACCCTGCCGTTTTGGAAAACTGCGGAATCGACAGTAAAAAATATACCGGCTACGCATTCGGTTGGGGGTTGGAACGTGTGGCTATGATAAAATACGGAATTCCGGATATTAGATTGTTTTACGAAAACGACAAGCGCTTTTTGAAACAATTTAGCAAATAGGAGTGTGAAAGATTACTATGAAAGTACCTCTTTCTTGGTTGAAAGACTTTGTTGACATTGATGAGAGTATAGAAACTCTTTGCGAAAAAATGGTCGCTATCGGCCTTGAGATAGAAGAAGTAAAATATTTAGGAGAAAACGTTACCAACGTTAAAATATGCCGCATTACGGAAATTGCGCAGCATCCGAATGCCGAGCGCTTGCTTTGTTGCAAAGTGGATATCGGTGGGGAAATTATTCCTATCGTAACAAACGACCACCGAGTCAAAATCGGTGATAAAGTGCCTGTCGCGTTGCACAATGCCAATTTGGCAAACGGATTGCATATTACTAAGGGAAAAATGCGCGGTGAGGAATCTTGGGGTATGTTTTGCGGCGCCGAGGAGTTAGGCATAACTAAAGATTTCTATGCGGGAGCGGATGCTGACGGCGTATTGGTGTTGTCGCCTGACGCTGAAATCGGCGGAAACGTGTGTGCCGAAGTAGGATTAGACGATTACGTTTTGGACGTATGCGTTACAAGTAACCGTCAAGATTGCAACAGCGTGTTAGGATTGGCACGCGAAGTGGCTGTTGCCCTTGGTAAAACTTGTAGGGAACCTGACGTTTCATACCGTGAAATCGGAGTTGACACGACGTCTCTTGTTAAGGTAGACGTTGCGGCAAATGACGTTTGCTCGGGCTACTTTATGCAAGGGCTTACGGACGTAAAAATTGCTCCGTCGCCCGTTTGGATGACGCGACGTTTAGCGAAAGTTGGGCTGCACGGCATAAATAACATTGTGGATATTACAAATTATGTCTTGTTTGAAATAGGTCAGCCTATGCACTCGTTCGATTGCGACGATTTGACGGATAAAACAATTGTGGTGCGTAGAGCCCAAGACGGAGAAAAAATAGTACCTTTAGACGGTAAAGAATACGCGCTGGGTAACGACGACATTGTAATTGCAGATAAAACCCGTGTGGTAGGTTTGGCTGGAATAATGGGCGGAGCAAATTCCGGCGTCAAAAACACTACGAATTGTGTTATGTTGGAATCGGCAACGTTTGCCCGCGGCAACGTCAGGCGTACAAGCCGTAGACTGGGACTTAGGAGCGATTCTTCTGCGCGGTTTGAAAAGGGTATAGAAACGTATACAAACAATTTGGGATTGAGCCGGGCGTTGCATCTTGCAGAGCAAATCGGTTGCGGCAAAGTAACAAAGGGCCGTATATCCGTAGGGGAGGTCGCAAGAGAACGCAACGTTAAGTTTGGCAAAGAGCGAATCAAGCGTTTATTGGGTATAGAAATTGCCGACGATAAGATATTAAGCATTTTGAAATTGCTTAATATCGATGCAAAAATTGAAAAAAATACAGTAATTTGCATTGTTCCGCCGTATCGCGACGACCTTGTTCGCGATTGCGATATTGTTGAAGAATTGATACGAGTTTACGGATACGACAACATAAATGGGACTTTGTTGGATAATTGTCAAATCACTTGTGGAGGAAAAACTGAGAAGGCGAAGAAATGCGATACCGTGCGCGAAATACTTTCCGGAATGGGATACAGCGAGTGCATTTTCTATCCGTTCGGTGGTAAATCTTTGTTTGAAAAAGCGTCGCTTGTATCTGTGGAGGAAAATAAATACATCCGTATAAAAAATCCTATCGGAGAGGAACTGTCGTTGATGAATTTGTCTCTTGCTCCAAATATGTTGCAATGTGTTGCGCTGAATCTTTCGCGTAAAGTCATGGGACTTAAATTTTTCGAAATAGGAAAAACATACGAAGCGGAAATCTTGCCTTTGCGTAGTTTACCTAAAGAAGTGCAAAAGGTTTCCGTATGCGCTACTGATATTGATTTTGACGAGTTCCGCAAGACTGTACTCCGCCTGGTACACGCGTTTGCATGCGGAGATATTAAATTGGTTCGTTCGGAAAACAGTGAATTACTGCATCCTGGAATATCTGCCGAGGTCTTGATCAATGGCGAATGTTGCGGTGCATTTGGTAAGATACATCCGCAAATAGCCAAAAACTTTGGTATTAATGTTGAAGTGGCGTATGCAGAATTGGATTTTGACAAATTGACTGCTAATAAGAGCGAAGAAATCAAATTTGAAAACTTTGGAAAATTTCCGTCAATATCGCGCGACTTTGCATTTGTATGTGATGAGAGCGTTCCAGCGCAGGAAATTTTGAATGAATTTTTGGCGCTTTCATACGTGTGCGACGCGCATTTATTTGACGTTTATCGCGGAGAACAACTGGGCGCGGATAAAAAAAGTTTGGCAATATCCGTTGAGTTCAGGGACAATAACAGAACTTTGCAAGATGCCGACATCGAAAAACAGGTGGGTAGAGCGCTTAAAAATATCAAAGATAAATACGATGCTACGTTACGCTGACAGATGAAACCGAAAATCAAAAATTGGGAAATATTGGCTCCTGCTGGTAGTATTGAACAATTGACGGCAGCGGTGCATAACGGGTGCGACTCGGTATATTTGGGATTGGACTGTTTTAATGCGCGTATGAGAGCACCTAATTTCAATGCCGACAATTTGGGATATTGGATAGATTTTTGCCATTTTTTCGGAGTAAAAGTTTACGTTGCTGTAAACACTTCAGTTAAGAATAATGAAGTTTTAGCTGCTAAGCAGGCGATATTTTGCGCATATAAAAATAATGCCGACGGTGTTATAGTGACAGATTTGGCGCTTATTAGATATGCGTCAAGTTTGCCCAAACCTTTTGAAGTGGTTGCCAGTACTCAACTTAACGTACACGACAAGTATGGTGCAGAATTTTTGAAAAGACTCGGTGCGTCAACGGTGGTTTGCGCGAGGGAATCTACGCTTGATGAAATAAGAGAAATTGCCGAGACTGGCGTGAACGTAGAATGTTTTGTACACGGCGCCGTGTGTGTCTGTCAATCTGGACAGTGCCTGTTTTCGTCAATGGTTGGAGGCAACAGCGGAAATCGCGGATTGTGCGCACAGCCATGCAGGAAACTTTATAAGGCAAACGAAGGCCGTTTTGTAAAGGGCGGCTACCTGCTATCGGCAAGCGATATTTGCAGTTTGGACACTGCTGGAAGTCTTATCGACGCAGGTGCAACCGTATTTAAAATAGAGGGGCGTAATAGACGTGCCGAATACGCAGCAGTTACATCGCGTACGTATTCTAAATTATTTATCGATGCTTTTTGCTATGACCCCGCAGATAGAACCGATCTCTTGGAAGCGTACAATCGCGGAGGACTGCCTTCTAATAACTATTTATTCGGTAAAAACGACAATATAATTTATCCTTATGCACAAAATCATATTGGCAGACGAGTAGGCGTTGTTCGCGGCGATTGCATATTTTGCGAGGCGCCGATAGAAAAAGGCGACGGACTTAAGATATTTGACGGTAATCGAGAGGTGTGCGGCGGATTGGCCATAACCGGCGGGGTATCAGGCGACAACATCAAGGCAGAGTTTTCAGGATTTGTGCGTGACGGATTTACCGTTTGTAGAACCGCAAGCGTTGTTCAGGGAAAAGATTCTTTATCTTCTAAACGCACGAGAAGGGTTTCCTTGAAATTTGTTGCTTTTCCCGACAAAACTGCTGTTTTGACGGCAAACTCAGAAAATTCATCTGTGCAAATTAAAAGCGATTTTATAGTTCAAAAAGCGCAGAGATTCTCTTTATCTGAAGATGAAATAAGATCACAATTAAGCAAGACGGGCGATTTCTACTATACTATTACTGACGTAGCAATAGAAGCGGACGGAATTTTTCTTGCAAAATCTCAATTGAATGCTTTGCGTCGAAGCGCCTTGCGCATGCTTTCTGAAAAAATCGTAAACGATTACAATAGTAAATTTGACGCACGGTTACAGGCTAATACGCCTGAAAAAGATATCTTTCTTCCTGCGTGCGGAGTGCGCAGTGCGGCATTGAACAATTGTCTTGCTGTAATTTGTTCTAATGCAGATGAAATGAAATCGTTTTGTGACAAAGTTGATTACATCTTTTATAAACCAAGCGAAATATCTCGCAAAACTCTTGAAAAAGTGGGGGACACACGGTGTTATTTGGACTTACCTCCGCTGTGCAATTGTGAATTTATTCGAAATATTTTGCCGGAAAATATGGGATTAGTGTGTCATAATATCGGTCATGTGGAATTTGCAAGACGGGAAAATCTTTCTTACGTTGCCGGTGCCGGGCTGAATATTTTTAACGACGTGATGGCTAACGAATTTGCCGATGCGGATACGTTTGTTTATTCTCAAGAATTATCTCTCGCAGAGATTGCCGATTTTGAAAACAAAAGCGGACTTGTATTTGTTGACGGTGAGTTGGTGTTGATGAAAGTGACGCATTGCCCGTATAAGCTTAATTTCGGCTGCGACTGCCGGCGTTGCGATTCATACAAATCCTTGAAGTATGTAGATGAGCAAGGAAATCAGTTTACAATCAAAAAACGCAAAGACGCTCGTTGCTCATTTGAAGTTATCAACGGTAAAAAACTTTCCATAGCAAATAAATTGCGCGTAGGCGGAAGATATTTAATTGACTGCGACGAAACGGTTGTTCAGCATTATTTGCGGCTTAACAACGGTATAGATGACGGATTCTGCGAAACTGAGCCGTACACAAAGGGGCGGCTTTACAATAAAATCAATTAGTAATTATGATCAACGAAAAAACACTGAAAAAACTTCAATATAAAGATATTTTGCAGCAGGTTTCCTCTTTTGCGATAAGTTCTGTGGCCAAAAATAAAGTGTTGAACGTTTTGCCTGCGCAAACATTTGAAGAAGCACAAAATTTGCTTTTGGAGACTAAACAGGCATTCGATTTGTTTCAATACGAGACTTCCTTCGATTTGTCTGTTGACGACGTTAAGGAAACTTGCGCGTTGGCGCGAGTGGGCTCTTGTCTGTCTATGGGACAACTGTTGCAAGTTATGCGTACGTTGCGTACTTCGCGTAATTTGCAGACGTCGATTTTGGCCGATTATGGAATAGATATCGGGACGTTGCAAACGCGCGCGTATGCACTGTATGCCGATAAACAATTGGAAGAAGATATAGATTTTGCAGTGATTTCCGAAGAGGAAATGAATGATAAAGCCAGTGATGAACTGTTTTCTATCCGTAAAAAAATAAAGGATATAAACGCAGATATTAAACAAAAATTGCAAAGCTATACTAAAAACGGAGAACTGAGCAAATATTTGCAGGACAGCATAGTTACTTTGCGCGGCGACAGATACGTGATTCCCGTCAAACAAGAATACAAGGCGTTTGTCAACGGCATTGTTCACGATCAGTCGTCAACTGGCGCTACATTGTTCATCGAGCCTGCGGCAATAGTTCAGCTTAACAATGCTTTGCGTGAGGAAGTATTGGAGGAACGCGCGGAAATACAGCGTATTTTACAAGCGTTTACAGACAGAATTTCTCCTGCAGCGGATAGAATATTAGTTTCGGAAGAAACGGTTAGCGATATAGACGTGATTTTTGCAAAAGTTAAATATGCCATAGAAAACAAGTGTACGCTGCCAATTTTGAATGACGAAGGTATATTGGAACTAAAAAAAGCGAGGCACCCTTTGTTGGATAAAAGAAAAGTTGTACCGGTTTCTGTCAAACTTGGCAAAGATTACGACATAATCGTGGTGACGGGTCCAAACACCGGCGGAAAAACTGTTACGCTTAAAACCGTAGGATTGATGTGTTTGCTTGCAATGAGCGGTATGTTTTTGCCGTGTGCAGAGGAAAGCTCAGCTGCGTTTTTTGCGGATATCTTTTGCGATATAGGCGACGAACAGAGTATTGAACAAAATCTGTCGACGTTTTCCGGACATATCGTAAATTTGCGGGATATTTTGAATAAATGTTCATGCAAGGATTTAGTATTGATCGACGAGGTCGGTGCAGGTACAGAGCCTAACGAGGGTACGGCATTGGCGTTAGCTGTAACTGAATTTTTGCGTAAAAGCGGTGCAAAATGCGTTATTACAACTCACTACGGCAAATTAAAAGAATATTCGCTGACTACCGCAAGAGTAGAAAACGCTTCGATGGAATTTGACCTGGAAACTTTAGAACCTACTTACAGACTGATAATGGGTGTGCCCGGGAGTTCTAATGCTCTGGCAATTGCAAAAAAACTGGGACTAAGACAAGACGTTATCGATTTTGCCAGAGACAACGTTTCTGATGAAAAGTTGGCGTTTGAAAAAGTGTTGCAGAATGCCGAAAAAATTCGCAAGCAGTATGAAGAGGAGTTGCATGCCGTAGAAGAGGAAAAACGTCGTTTGGAAAACGAGCGATTGCGTGCTGAGCAATTGAACGGAAGTTTACAGAAAGATCGCGAAAAAATGTTGTCCGGTAGCCGGCGGGACGCTGATAAAATTGTGGAAAAAGCCAAAGCGCAAGCGGAAGAAATCATCGCCGAGTTGAAGCATATTTTGAGCGCGGAAGAAATTTCAGACAAGGAATTATTCGCAGCCCGCGCAAAGGCTAAAGAACTTAAAAATATTAAAATAGAAAAAGACGTAGACGGCGAAGAAATGATCTTTACCGGAGACAAAGTCGATTTTGCGAAATTAAAGGTCGGCGACTTTGTATATTCTCAAAAATTGGCGGTGCAAGTTAAAGTTGTAGAAATTAAAAACTGCAAGCGCATTGGAGTTAGATGCGGGGCTCTTGCTACGGAAGTTTCTGCTGACGACTTGTATTATTGTGTGGCAGAGACGAACAAAAAAACGTCACGTTTCGGCGGATCAAAAAGTAAACCCAAAACGGAGATAAACACGCGCAGTTTCAATAATGAAATTAACGTATTGGGGCAGACTGTTGACGAAGCGATAGGTAACGTAGATATTTTTATCGATCAGGCGGTGCTTGCTGGGATGAATAAAATTTGGATCATCCACGGCATGGGGACGGGGCGTTTGCGTGCCGGATTGCACGCGCATTTGCGTGCGCATCCAAATGTATTGGAATTTAGGCTTGGTAAGTACGGTGAAGGCGAAAGCGGCGTAACAGTGGTTACTTTGAAATAGAACATTGTATTTGTAATCGAATATTGCCAAATCAATGCAAATATAGACTAAAAATCGGATTTTGTAGAATATTATGTCAGACATAACATTGTAAAACAGGACGAAACAATCGGAAATAATCGCAAGTTGTACGCGTTTTTTGAATGTTGATAGGATACGATGCGTTCGGTAAATATCAAAAATGAAAGGTCGCTTGTGTATTTGTTGTATGTATTGTATTTTCTTAAAACAAATTGGAAATTGAATAAAAATAGGGAAGAACCGTGAAAATGATACGATATTTTGATAACTGCGCAACAACGCGAATTGACGACGAGGTCATGGAAATATTAAATAAATATAACGTCGAGCAATATTTCAATCCTTCGGCGCGCAGCAGTTTAAGTCTGCATATTGCCAACGATATTGCCGCAGCAAGAGAAAAAATTTCAACGTTGTTGGGTTCAAATACGGTAGGCGACGTGTATTTTACTTCCGGAGGAACGGAAAGCGACAATATTGCGATATCTGGAGTTCTAAAAAATAAACGCGGAAATATCGTATTGACCGCTGCGGAACATTCGGCAGTTTTTGCTCCGGTTTCGGAATATGAGAATAAAGGAATAGAAATACGTGTTGCAAAAGTTGCATCGGACGGCAGTATCGATCGAGACGATTTTACGTCAAGAGTAGACGAAAATACATTACTGGCTTGTTTTATGCACGTAAATAATGAAACTGGGGCTATAAATGACGTCAAAATCTTGAACCAAGCTGTAAAAAACGTGAACAGTAATGCTGTTACTTTGTGCGACGGAGTTCAGGCTGTCGGAAAGATCCCTGTAAATTTTGCGGATTTGGGCGTAGATTTGTACGCTTTGTCTGGGCATAAGTTTCATGCAAGTAAAGGCATTGGCGCTTTGATTGTACGAAACGGCTTGCGTCTTTCTCCCATTGTTCGCGGAGGCGGACAAGAAAAAGGGTTACGTTCCGGTACGGAATATGTTGGCGGTATAATCTCTATGTCGCGCGCTTTAGAAAAAGCCGTCGAAAATATAGAACTAAATTCTAAAAAGTATCTTCAATATAAAGAAATTATTCGTTCCGCTCTTATGGATGTGCAGGGCTGGCGAGAAAATTGTACGGAAAATTGCTCTCCTGCTATTATGTCGCTAGCGTTTGAGAACATTAAGAGCGAAGTTTTGCTGCACATGTTGGAAGCATTTGATATTGTAGTGGGCACTGGCTCTGCATGCAGTTCAAAAAATAAGCAAAGCCGCATTGTTAAAGCAATCGGTATGCCGCGGGAATATTCGGAAGGTGTATTACGCATAAGCTTTAGTAAGTATAATTCCGTTGATGACGTTCGATTGCTTGCTGAGAAATTGCGCGAATGTGTTTTGAGTTTACGGAAAGTGATGTCGGGGCGTTAGCTTGCGGTAACTATAGCGAAAACTATCGAAATGTAGAATAATATGTCAAACATAATATATGTTTTCATTGAGATTATACAGAAAAAACTACAACAAGTTGAGAAGTTTTATACAGAAGTTGAAATATGCTTCAACAAGATATTGAGGTGAAATGTGAAAGTAATAATTGTAAGATATTCCGAAATACATTTGAAAGGTAATAATAAGGGTTTTTTTGAAAGCGCATTGATATCTAATTTGAAATACTCTTTGCGCGGGTTTCAGTATGAATTTTCTAAAAGCAATGCCAGATATATTATTAGTAATTTTGACGAAAGCGTATTATCGCAAATGATTGATTCCATTAAAAACGTTTTTGGTGTGCATTCGTTAAGCGTTGCTGATTACGTAGATACAAAACTTGATAATATACGCGAGTCTGCATTGAAATTTGCTCCGAAGAAAGGAAGTTTTAAGGTGGAAACCAATCGTGCCGACAAACGTTTTCCCGTAAAATCAATGCAGGTATCGGCAGAAATCGGCGGCGACATATTGGGCGCCAACCCAAATTTGACAGTAAATTTACATAATCCCGAAAGTATAGTTTATATAGACATTCGGGAAAACGGAAAAACGTTTGTGTATTCTCACGTAATAAAAGCCGTAAACGGGATGCCTGTTGGAACAGGCGGTAAAGGCATTGTGATGTTGAGCGGCGGCATAGACAGTCCCGTTGCCGCATATATGATGGCAAAACGCGGAATGACGTTGCGTGCGGTGCATTTCCACAGTTTTCCGTACACAAGTATGCAGGCTCGCCAAAAGGTATTAGATCTTGCAAAGATATTGAAGAAGTACGCCTTGCATATGTCAGTTGACGTGGTGAGTTTTACGGAAATACAGACGCAGATACACGAAAAATGTCCCGAAGAATATATGATTACCATAATGCGGCGTTTTATGATGCGGCTAGCGGAACGTTTAGCTCGTCAAAACGGTGCGGGCGCGGTGATAACAGGTGAAAGTTTGGGACAAGTTGCAAGTCAGACATTGGAAAGTATTACAAGCACAAATTCTGTTGCAACTATCCCCGTATTCAGGCCGCTTATCGGGTTTGATAAGGACGACATAATTGAAATTTCTCAAAAGATAGGCGCTTATGAAACGTCAATTTTGCCTTACGAAGATTGCTGTACTATCTTTTTGCCGAAACGTCCCGTAACTAAACCCAAACTTTCTGCCGTTGAAAAGGTGGAAAGCGCGCTTGACGTCGACACGTTAGTTGAGAATGCTCTACAAAATGTTGAAACGGTAGTTATAGAATAAATTTTTTGTACTATTTTGTAAAACGGAGGTTAGCTATGAAAAAGATTTTTAGAGCAATTCTTCTTACGCTTATGATGTGTATTACGCTTTGCTGTATGTTTGGTTGCAGTGAAGATGCGGAAGTGGAAGGCAAGTACTATCTTTCCGGAGGTAGTGCGCAAAATGGAGGTCCGCTTTGTTCTTTACTGCATAAGGACGAGAACGGAGCTTACACGAATATAATTGGCGGCGACTTTAACCCATCCGATTTCTGGATAGAATTGAAAGATGGACAAATGACTGTGCACGGCGCCATTTCCCCTGTCGTAGGCGGAAGCGTTGCTTATAACGTAAACGCAGACACAGTCAAGACTTTCAAATATAAACTGAAAACCTCCACTAAAAACGAGGCATGGTACAGCATTTACGACGGCGACGAGGATACTTTGTACACGGTTATGAAAAGCGGCAAAACTTTGGCGTTTGAATACGGCGAGCAGGGACCTGATTTTTGGTACAGTATTAATTACGTTAGAACAAAATAAAGAATGCTCCCGCAAGTATTGCGGGAGCATTCTTTGATATTTTATTATAATTTGACGTTGTTTTTTATTAAATTTAGTGCTTTTCCATCAAAAATGCATAAATGAAAGTAATTTAGCATAATATTTTCATTTTGTAGGTTAAACTAATCGGCATGAATTTTGCAGAATTTTTTGCAATAACTTAATTTTCCAAATCAACTGATAGACTACTCTGTAAAGTTTAAGACGTGCCAGTTTATTACGTTCGATAATTCAGCGCGGATCGCAATTAACTAAATGCGCGTTTGGCGTATTTGCTGTATCGAACCAAAACGTTTCGCCGACGTCGGATATCTTTACAAGTTGGTCTCGGTACAAACTGCTTATGTCTACTGTCAACCGCGTTGTACCTTCCGGAGGAAGAAACGGACTGGGTTTACCGTATTTGTACATATCTGCAAGTACGTTTGTAGCCAAATAGCACGGAGATGTTGCGCCGTTTATGGCGTTTGGTAAGTTTCCGCTATACCAAAATACAAACGTGTGTTCGGTAGTGTATCCGGCGAGGATCGCTTCGCTGTTTCCTTTTGAATTTCCTACAGTACCTGTCTTTGCTGCGACAGTGACGTTTGCCGATGCTAGGCGTTTGGCTGTGCCGCTTTTTGCTGCTTCGCAAAGCATATCTGTCATAAGATATGCCGATTTTGCGTCGTATACCTGAGTTTGTTTAACGGTGCGAGAATATATTTCGCCTTTTTCGCTGTAAATATGCTTAATGTACGTCAATTCGTTTTTTGTGCCGCCGTTTTGCAGTGTATTGTAGCAAGCAGTAAGCTCCTGAGGGGTCATGCCACCGTTGACGTTACCGAGTGCAAGCGAAAGGTTTTGTTCGCCGGTAAAACCCAGTTTTTGCAGATACTTTTGCGCTTTATTTAGACCCAAAGTGTTAAGCGTTTTTACCGCAGGTACGTTTAAGCTTTTTACTACTGCGTTTTTGACCGTGGTCCATCCGTTGTAGCCGCCTGCATTTGCAGGCTTGTACCCACCGAAATCCGTCGGTTCGTCCAGTACCGGAGATGCTTGCGAAATAAGTTTTTCGCAAAGAGCGGGAGTGTATACCGCAATCGGTTTGGCGGTACTGCCTATTTGTTTACTCATTTCGGCATTCTCTCCGCGAAAGTAACATGCGGCAACGCCTCCGTCTTGCCGGCAAACAACGCATGACAAATCTGCTAGCGTGCCGTCGTTATTTAACGTTTCGTCTTGTTTTGCGTGCTTATACAGGGCAGAGAGCACGTTTTGGTCGCAATAAGTTTCTATGATAAAGCCCGAATCCAACAACTGTTTGCGAGTCATATTGAGCAATAAACAAGCTTCTTCGATTACTTTTTCAGTATAAGTTTTTTCTCTTCTGGCGTGGTATGGCGCAAAATATATTTCTTCTTCCAGTGCTTCGCGGTACTGTGTTTGATCTATAACCTTTTGTTCCGCCATTAGTTTAAGTACGGTGTCGCGCCGTTGTTTGCATTTTTCGGCGTCTTTATCCGGCGCGTAGGTATTGGGCGCCTTTATCATACCGGCAAGCATAGCGCTTTCGGCTACGGATAATTCTGCCGCACTCTTATCGAAATAGACGTTTGCCGCCGTTTCTATGCCGTAGGCGCTGCGTCCGAAATAGATAGTGTTGAGATACATTTCCAGAATTTCTTGTTTTGAATAAGCATTTTCCAATTCAATGGCCAAGAGCATTTCGTTTACCTTTCGGTTTAGATTTTTACTGTTATTAAGATGCGTATTTTTGATCAACTGTTGGCTGATTGTTGAAGCACCTTCTTTGAATCCTCCTCCTGCCACGTTGTGTGCAAGTGCGCCCAAAATTCGTTTGTAATCTAATCCGCTGTGACTGAAGAAACGTTTGTCTTCCACGGCTACGAAAGCCATGTAGGTGTATTTGTTTAGTGCAGATAAGGGGATTTGTTTGCCGTTTTGCGAAGGTAACGATTCTTTTATTTCCTGACCGTTATCGTCCAATAAAGTAACTGCAGCACAGACTTGATTGAGTTTATCTCTGTCGAAATTAACGTAGCCGCTGCTGTGACGTAGGTGACTTACGAACAGAAGCGAGCCTAAAATTGCGGCAAGGATTACCGCAGCCAATACGATAGCGATTATTTTTGTTATCTTTTTTGCCATAATACTTATAGTTTCTGTCGTTTGTGATTTTATATTTACATATTTGAAAAAACCTTTAATTTGTTTTGAAAATACACGGAATCATATCGACCTGATTAGATTACGCAATAAACGATTTAGTTTTCAAATAAAAAACTGTATCAAGCACTGATAATTAACTTCAATTTTCTTTACTTGCGGACGAGTCGAAAATTGACCGGTACGGTCTGAGGTTTTGTACTTAAATAGAAATTAAACGCCCCGTAATTAAGTTATATTATTTTATTTATATATTTCCTTGAAAAAAAAAGAAAAAAGTAGTATTATGTTTTTATATGTGGAAGTTTACATACTTTTGCAAAGGAGAACGTAATTGAACTATTTTATACACACCTACGGATGCCAAATGAACGTACACGATTCGGAAAAAATCGCGGGGATTTTCCAATCGTTAGGTTATTCCGAGTGCGACAGTGCGGAAACTGCCGACGCAGTGGTGTTTAACACTTGTTGTATACGCGAGACTGCCGAACAAAAAATTTACGGACATATAGGCCAAATTAAAAAACTGAAACAAAGAAAACCTGAAATGATCGTAGCGGTATGCGGTTGTATGTCTCAGCAAGAGGGGGTTGCCGAAAGTATACGGAAAAGTTACCCTTTTGTAGATATCGTATTGGGAACCGGCAATTTGGCAATGTTAAAAGACGCTATAATATCTGCCCGCAAACGCAAAAAAACGGTCAATACGGAATTTTGCAATTACAGCGAGGAGCAATTCGAACAATACAGATCGAGTTTTCCAAACGCTTGGGTAAATATCAATTACGGTTGCAACAATTTTTGCACGTACTGTATCGTTCCCTACGTGCGTGGGCGCGAGCGCAGCAGAGCCCTTGACGACGTACTTGCAGAAGTAAAAAGTCTGCTTGAGGAAGGTTATAAAGAAATTACTTTGCTCGGTCAGAACGTTAATTCGTACGGCAAAGATTTGGAACCGAAAGTTACCTTTGCAAATTTACTCGACGAAATAGGTAAGTTGGACGGTAAGTTTAGATTACGGTTTATGACGTCGCACCCAAAAGATTTTTCAGACGAGATTATAAACGCCGTATGCGCGCATAAAAATATTTGCAATAATATCCACTTGCCGGTGCAAAGCGGCAGTACCGAAGTTTTGCGTAGAATGAACAGGCGTTACACGCGCGAAGACTATCTGACGTTGATAGAAAAAATTCGTAAAAAATTACCTGACGTGGGCATTACTACCGACATAATGGTGGGTTTCCCTGAAGAAACGGAGGAAGACTTCGCCGACACATTGGATTTGGTTCGCCGTGTTGAGTTCAGTTCGGCATTCTGTTTTGTGTACTCGCGTCGAAAAGGTACTCCTGCGTATTCGATGAACCAGATTCCTTACGCTGTAAAAAAGGACCGTATTACGCGTTTGTTGGCATGTCAGAACGAGGTTACTAAAAAAATATCCGCGAAAATGGTGGGTAACAGATACGAAGTCTTGGTAGAGGGGGAGAATTTCCGCTACCAAAATACGATGTGCGGAAGAACCGAAAGCGGCAGATTGGTAAACTTTAAGTGCGATAAGACTTTGATTGGCGAATTTGTGACGGTTGAGATTGAAAGGGCGACCTCTGCAACTCTTTGGGGCAGAGTCGTAACGGAGGAATGATGGCAAAAGAAATTTCACCGATGATGAAACTGTATTTGAAAACAAAAGAGCAATACGAGGATTGTATATTGCTGTACCGTTTGGGCGACTTTTACGAAATGTTTTTTGAAGACGCCGAAAAAGCCAGCAAACTTCTTGATTTGACTTTGACCGGTAAAAATTGCGGACTTACCGAGCGTGCACCAATGTGCGGAGTCCCTTATCACGCGGTGGATACATACGTTGCAAAGCTTATTGCCGCAGGGCAAAAAGTTGCTATTTGCGAACAATTGAGCGAGCCTGAAAAAGGCAAACTTGTGGAACGCGACGTGGTGCGGGTGATAACCCCCGGAACAGTTATCGAGAGCGATATACTTGAAGAAAAAAGGAGTAATTATATTGCTTCTGTGTGTGCGGGTGATAAAATAGGCATAGCGTTTTGCGATATTTCCACCGGAGAATTTTGCGCCAGCGAGCTGGCGGGTACTCTTGCGGCGCGAGATTTGCAAGAAATATTGGTGTCATACAAACCTGCGGAAATAATCTGCGATTCCGATGCGTTTGAATTGTCGGCAAATCTGGAATGCGTCAAGGCTGGATACGTTCCTGCTTTTTCTAAATACGACGAAACAGCCTTTGATAAAAAACGCGCCAAAGAAAAGACTTTGAATTATTTTGGTGTAAATACGTTGGAAGGATTTGGTTTAGGCGGTAAAAATTTTGCCGTGAACGCTTGCGGTGCATTACTGTGTTATCTTGACGAAACACAAAAACGAAAATTAACGCATCTGACCAATATACGCTTTGTAGATAAATCAAAGTACATGTCGATAGACGTGAAAACACGCAGAAATTTGGAACTAACGGTGTCGTATCGCGAAAACAAACGCGTGGGAAGTTTGTTGTGGTTGCTTGATAAAACGGAAACGGCGATGGGAGCACGCATGCTTTCCGATTGGGTTGACCGTCCGTTGCAAAAATCTGCTCAAATAAATACACGTTTGGACGGCGTTGAGGAACTTTACAAAGAATTTTTGACGAGAAGCGAGTTGGTAAAAGCGTTGCACGGAGTGTACGATATAGAACGATTATCTTCAAAATTAGCGTACGACGCTTTTTCGCCTAAAGATTGTATCACGTTGAAAAACACTCTACTTAAACTGCCCGAGATAAAGCGAATAGTCGGAAAATGCCAAAGCAAGATTTTGAAAGAAATCTTTTCGCGTATCGATTTGATGACGGACGTGGCCGATTTGTTGGAACGTTCTATTCGCGAAGATAGCGCTCCTATGGTAATCAAGGATACCGACTACATAAAAAAAGGTTATAACGCCCAATTGGACGAACTTTTTGAATTGTCCGGTAACGGCGGAAAAAAACTGTCCGAATTGGAAGAAAAAGAGCGCGCGGCAACAGGAATACGTACGTTAAAACTTGGATACAACAAAATATTCGGATATTATTTTGAAATAAGTAATTCGCTTAAAGATCAAGCCCCGTCGCATTTTATCCGCAAACAAACTTTGACTACCGGCGAACGCTTTGTGACTGAAGAATTGAAAGCGTTAGAAGAAAAAATGATGTCCGCTTTTGAAGATAAAAACAAATTGCAAAAGCAATTGTTTGCGGAAATTCGCGGAAAAATGCTTCCGTATATCCCTGTTATGCAGCAAACGGCCCAAGCTTTGGCATGCTTGGATTGTTTGATCTCTCTTGCCGTCGTCGCACAAAACAACGATTATTGTCGTCCGCAAATCAATACTAAAAATACTACGCTTTGCATAACAGACGGGCGTCATCCGATTGTGGAAACTTACGTCAAACGGGATAATTTTGAGCCTAACGACACCTTGCTTGACACAGAAGAAAACCGTACAATGGTAATAACGGGTCCGAATATGGCGGGAAAAAGCACTTTTATGCGTCAAGTGGCTTTGATCACGCTTATGGCTCATATAGGAAGTTTTGTGCCGGCAAAAAGCGCGGTAGTACCAATTGTAGATAAAATATTTACCAGAGTGGGCGCGAGCGACGATTTGGCGTTTAATCAAAGTACGTTTATGGTAGAAATGGTAGAAGTTGCTAACATCTTGAACAACGCCACAAAGGATAGTCTGATTATTTTGGACGAGGTTGGGCGCGGAACGTCTACTTTTGACGGTCTGTCCATAGCATGGGCGGTCATGGAGTACGTTTCCAAAAATATTTGCGCTAAGACCTTATTTGCAACGCATTATCACGAGTTGACAGAATTGGAAGGGAAAGTCTCTGGACTTAAAAACTATCGAGTAAACGTAAAGGAATATAACGGTTCCGTGATATTTTTGCACAAAATTGTACGAGGAGGAGCCAATAAAAGTTTCGGTATTGAAGTTGCAAAATTGGCGGGGGTTCCTCAAAACGTTTGCGAGCGTGCAAAGGAAATTGTAACGTTGTTGGAAAACAGTGATATCGATTACAGTTTGGAAGGAATTTCTGCAGACTCGGTCAGCAAAAAGAGTGACAAAGCCGCGCGGGAAGTCGCTTGTATTTTGAAGGATATAGACTTGGAGCGCGTTTCTCCAATAGAGGCGTTCGATATTTTGAACAACTTGGTTAAAAGGGTAAAAGAAAATGAGTAACAACAGGATAAATATTCTTTCTCCGGAAGTTTACAATAAAATATCTGCCGGCGAGGTTGTGGAAAGGCCGTCATCCGCATTGAAAGAAATTGTTGAAAACAGCGTTGATGCCGGTGCTCGCCGCATTGTTATCGAAGTAGAAAACGGCGGATTCGATTTAATTTCCGTAACGGACAACGGTTGCGGAATTTTTGAAGACGATTTAGAGGCGGTATTCATTAAGCACGCCACGAGCAAGGTTGAAACCGCCGACGATTTGGGGCTTGTTCAAACGCTAGGATTTCGCGGCGAAGCAATGTCCAGTATTTGCGCCGTATCTAAAGTTCAGTTGACTACGCGCAGAGCCGATTCAGACGTCGCGATTCGCGTTTTAGCCCATAACGGGGAAATAATCGATAAAAAATACGTGACTGCAAATTTCGGCACCAGGGTGGAAGTACGAGATTTGTTTTACAACGTGCCGGCACGGAAGAAATTTTTGAAGTCGCCGTCCAGAGAATCTACGGAAATATCAAAATACGTTTCCAAACTGATCTTGACAAATCCCAATTTGGAAATGAGTTACTTTTTAGACGGTAAATTAGTATTCAAAACGCAAGGACAAGGGCTTGGCGAGGCTATATTTGCCGTGTATGGTGCGGATTGTTTGTCTAATTGCGTGCCGGTGCAATACACTGGAGAATTTTTGAGAATCAGCGGATTTATCGGAGTTCCTACTTATACTAAAGCGAATACTACCTACCAGACGCTTTCGGTCAATGGACGGTGTATCGCTGATAAATCGATCCAAAGTTCGATTATGCAAGCGTATAAGCCGTATTTGATGCAACGGCAATATCCGTTTTACGTATTGGATTTAGAAATTCCTTGCGACATGGTGGACGTTAACGTTCACCCGCGTAAGAGTGAAGTGCGGTTTACAAATTTGCATTCCGTATGCGGAAGGTTTTACCATGCAGTAGGAGAAACTTTGAGAGAATCTTCATCGGTTAAAGTTGATGAAATATTAAACGTTTCGATTGCAGAATCGCCTATTGTTGACGATTTGAATGTTGAAAACTCTGCATACGGCCCGATTACTAATGCGACTGAGAGCGGCGATATCTTGAGGAAATTGTATCCGGTAAACGGCTCTTATGGCGCCGGACAAAATTTAGGCGGCAGCCAAAGTGAACAACAGTCTTTTGACGACTTTGCAAACGAGATGAATTGTGCGCTGTCGGTTGAAACCGCTCGAAAAGAGATGGGCTTGGATAGACCAGACGGTGTGCGTGGCACTACGTTGCCGATAGAAAATATTGTGGATGTTACCGATCTTGCGGCGGCAAGTATAGCGTCTGTGGATATCGGAGACTTGTTGATTTCGCGTACAAAAATTTTGGGTACGGCATTTGGAACCTATTTGATTTTTGAGATTGACGACAAAATCGTATTTGTAGATCAGCACGCTGCGCACGAAAGAATTTTGTTTGACAAATTTATGGCGCAAAAAGACCGTTCGATGCAGTCCATGATGTTTCCATATGTGTTCAGCGTAAAAGGCGACGAAGCGGATTTTATTTCCGCCAATTTGGAAAATATCGCGCGAGCGGGAATTGAAATCGAGCCGTTTGGTATCAATACGTTTAGAATTTGCGCAGTAAATACTTTGCTTTCCGATACCAAAATGGACGAATTCGTCAATTATTTGCTTGCTTCTATTGAAGAATTTGCGGTAGACGAAAATGCTCTTGCGGTAGAAAAAATTGCAAAAAAAGCGTGTAAAGCTGCAGTTAAAGCCGGCGAGCCTCTAAACGAAACGGAAATAAAATATATACTCAAATCTATATACGAAAATAAAGTTTTACAATGTCCGCATGGTAGACCGGTTACGGCGGTGTTTACAAAAACACAATTGGAAAAGATGTTTAAGAGGATTGTGTGATGAAAACGCTGTTGGGGATAGGCGGAACAACTTGCGTCGGTAAAAGCGAAGTAGCCGTCAATTTAGCTAAAATGCTAGGAACGGAAATTATTTCAGCAGATTCAGCGCAAATTTACAAAGGAATGAACGTGGGAACGGCTAAGATAAGCTCTTCTAAAATGGATGGTATAAGACACCATATGCTAGATATTGTGGAGCCTTGCGAAAGTTTTTCGTCGTACGAATACGGCGAAAAAGCATCGAAAATAATAGACGGAATGTTTTCTGTACCTATTGTGGTCGGCGGCACAGGTTTTTATTTCGATAGCTTGCTGTATCCACCAGAATTCGGCGTTGTTTCTATGGAAAGGCGTAAACAGTTACGAAAGATATTGGAACAAGAAGGTTTGGAAAGTCTTTGCGAAAGGTTGAAGAATTTGGACAATGAGGCGTATTCTCGCGTAGATTTGAAAAATCCTGTCAGAGTATTGCGTGCTTTAGAAATTGCCGAGTCGGGGCAAAGTATTTCAAGCGGCAAGGGCAAAAGCGATCCAAAATATAAATTGATTTTGTTTGTATTGGAGCGCGATAGACAACAATTGTACGGGGCCATAGACAAACGAGTCGACGAAATGGTTTCAAGCGGTTTGATCGATGAAGTACGCGGGATAGTGGAGAATTACGGAATTTGCGAAACTGCAGCATTTTTCGCCATAGGTTACAAAGAGGTTATTGATTATTTGTCAGGTCGTGCAACGTTTGATGAGGCGATTGCAAAAATCAAACTGAATACTAGGCACTATGCTAAAAGGCAAATAACGTATTTCAAAAAGATGGACGTAACCGAATTTATAAATGTGGATGGGGTGACCTGCAAACAAGTGGCGGAGCATATTTATCAAGAATATTCGAAAATTTGTTTTTGATAACGTATGTGGGCATTTATATCTACATAAATACAATCAAGAAATCGGATGGATATGTAATTGAAATTACACACATTTCGTCAAAATAATAGTGCAAAACGTCGATTTGTATAATACTATGATAGGCATAATAGGAAAATAAAGTATGAATAGGGAAATTGAATACGCATTAGAGCAAACAAAAAATAAATTTGAGCAATTAGATGCAACGTCTTTATTTAATCAAAAAAAGGTCTTGGATGTTTTCTCGGATTGCCGCGTTGCGTTGAGACATTTTGCGTCAACGAACGGCTACGGCAACGGAGATATAGGGCGAGAAACGTTGAATAACGTCGTTGCAAAAATATTCGGCACTGAAAAAGCTTTAGCGAGTCCGCTGATTGCCTCCGGAACGCATGCGCTCAGTTTATCTTTGTTTGGCGTATTGCGTCCGGGAGATACCGTTTTATCTGTTTGCGGAAAGCCTTACGATACTTTGGCTGGTGTTATTTACGGTAAAAACAATGGCAGTTTGGCGGATTTTGGCGTTAAATTTGAAAATATTCCGTTGTTGAACGGAAAAATAGACTATGTTTCTTTGGAAAAATATTTGCAAGATAATCGTAGAGTTAAAATGATTTATTTGCAGCGTTCGCGCGGTTACGATTGGCGGCTTGCTTTGAAAATCGAACAGATTGAAGAAGTTTGCAGATTTGTGCGAAAAATTGTGCCTGATGCTGTGATTTTTTGCGATAATTGCTACGGTGAGTTTGTGGAAACGCTTGAGCCCACGCAAGTTGGCGTTGATTTGTGTGCCGGATCGTTTATAAAGAATATTGGCGGAGGCTTGACTCCAACCGGCGGATATATTGTCGGGCGCACAAAATTAGTCGATTTGGTCGCAGGCAGACTTACAGCGCCGTCAATCGGAGACGAAATCGGATCGTATGCCGCGGGATACAGATTGTTTTATCAAGGATTATTTATGGCGCCGCATACAGTAAATCAGGCGATAAAAACTGCAGTATTGTTTTCTCAAGCACTTACAAACCGCGGATACGAGGTTTCTCCGGCTCCTTCGGAACATTTCGGGGATATTGTGTGCGCAATAAAATTAGGCGACGCGCAAAAAATGGTGAGTTTTTGTCAGGCAATTCAATCAGTTTCACCCGTTGACGGGTTTGTTTTGCCGGAACCTTGGGAGCAGCCGGGCTATATCGACAAAGTAATAATGGCCGCAGGATGTTTTGTTCAAGGTGCGTCAATAGAATTAAGCTGCGACGGACCGATTAGAGAGCCTTACACGGTGTATTTGCAAGGCGGATTGACGCTTGAACACGGTATTTTAGCACTTGAACAGGTATTGAGTAAATTATAACATTTTGTGATAATTTCAAATAGGCTTATTTGAGCCCTTGATGCGAACATCGCTGCCGAATTTTATAAAAAAATACAGCTATCTATTCGCAAAAGTTGCCTTTTGCGAATAGATATATGGATGGCACGGGTAGGCCGGATGATTGAAAAATTATGCTATTAAACAGGAAGCTTTTTAGTTTCCACTGCTTTGCTCTCTTTTGTAAACCGTATCATAATATTGTCAAAACGGTTGTGTTGATAAAAATCTGTATTGCTGCAAACTTTAATTGAAAGGAAAACACCACTTATGTCTAAAACATATTTTAATAAGAGAGATATGGAAAACGTCAACAAGCTCAACCGAATTTTAGAGGTTGATTTGCCGGAATTTTGTCAAGACTATTTTGTGGGTATCTCCGCAAATACTACGCCCCTTACACGTTTGAATTACGCTTACGATTTAAGAACTTTCTTTAAGTATATGGTTGGACGAATCTCGCGTTTCAAAGGTCGCAGGCCAAAGGAAATTACTCCGGCGGATATTGAAACTCTTTCACCGTTTGAAATTGAAGCCTATCTTAATTATATAGAAATATATAAGGGGGCTGACGGAAGCATTGTTAAAAACGGCGAGCGCGGAAAAAGCCGTAAATTAGCGGCAATCAGGTCTTTGGTTAAATACTTTGAAAAAAAACAATTGATTAGATACAACCCTACCGCATCCGTCGATACTCCGAAATTGCATGAAAAGGAAATTATCCGTTTGAACAGTGCTGAAATCGATACTATGATGGATGTCGTCGAAACGGGCGCAGGATTGAGTGAAAGGCAACTGAAATATCAAGAAAATACAAAAATACGCGATTTGGCCATGGTAAGTTTACTTTTGGGCACGGGAATTCGTGTAAGCGAACTTGTTGGATTGGACCTTGACGACATAAATTTTGAAGATAAAAGTTTTGTTGTGACTCGAAAAGGCGGCGCTCGTGTAATATTATACTTCTCTGATGAGGTTGCTGGATATTTGTACGACTATTACTATATGCGGCAGGCCGACGAAACTTTGAAAAACGAGCCGGCGTTGTTTTTGTCACTGCAGAAAAAGCGTATTACTACGCGAGCCGTAGAAAACGTTGTTAAAAAGTACAGTCAAATTGCCACACCACTGAAACATATTACCCCGCACAAATTGCGTTCCACTTTCGGTACGCAGCTGTATCGAAATACGGGTGATATTTACGTAGTTGCAGACGTCTTGGGACACAAAGACGTGAACACCACCAAGAGGCACTATGCCGCTATTACCGACGACATAAGGAGAAAAGCCTCTACGCAAGTTAGTTTGCGTACCGGCGGAAACGGCGCAGAGGAGGATAAAGATGACGTCTAATGATAAAATCCGCTTACAAAACGTGGCGTTGGTGTTTTTAGAACGTCCCGATTCCTCTGCTGAGGAAGAAATTTCCGAACTTAAAGAATTGATACGTTCCGCTATGGGGGAAGTTCGACTTTTGGTTAGACAGAACCGCAATTTTGCCGATCCCAAAACTCTAATCGGCAGCGGAAAAGTGACGGAATTGAAAGCGGCGTTGGAAACATTGGATTGCAAAATTGACGTGGTTATTTTCTCTGATAAATTAAACGCTTTGCAACGTAAGAATTTGCAAAAAGAACTGGATATAGCAGTCATTGATTACGTAGATCTTATTTTGGATATTTTTGCATTGCGCGCCACCACTGCGGAAGGAAAAAAACAGGTGGAACTGGCCCAACTTTCGTACAGCTTGGCCACAAGACCGGAAAAAGATTATTCTCGCCAAGGCGCCGGAATAGGTACTAGAGGTCCCGGTGAAACACAATTAGAAACAGATAAACGCGTTGCTCGCAATAAAATGCACCGCTTGCGCTTAGAATTGCAGCAAATTGCAAAACAACGTGCAACTACGCGAAAAAAACGTTTGGAAAACAACGTTTATACAGTGGCGTTAGCAGGATATACAAATGCAGGGAAATCAACGTTGTTTAATTTACTTACTGATAATAACGTATATGCCGATGATCGGCTATTTGCAACTTTGGACACCACTATACGAAAAGTTAAACTTGACGGAATAGAAATATTGTTTTGCGATACGGTAGGATTTATCCGTAATTTACCAACGTTACTTGTGGATGCTTTCAAATCCACCTTGGAAGAGGTAAGTTTTGCCGATTTAATATTAAATGTATGCGACGTTTCCGATCCGAACGTGGAAAATCAAAAAGAAGTAACCGAACGTGTTTTAGCGGAACTTAACGCTAACAGTCCCGTAGTTAGAGTATTCAATAAGTGCGATAAATTGGAAAAATCTGCGGCATTGCCGTATTTTGCAGGCGATGCTCCTTGCGTTTACGTTTCTGCAGTGACAGGGAAAAACATTGACGTATTAAAAGACATTGTGGAAAAGAATGCCAAACGAAATTTTGTAACGATAAAGTTGAAAGTGCCTTACTGCGACAACGGTACAGTTGCTTCTTTACTAAAAAAATATGCGTCAGAATTGACGGTAGAATATGGTGATGAATATGCTTTTTATACGGCAAGTATACAACGTAAATATTTGAATAGTTTTGCACAATATATGGTGATATAAATTATAATTTTTCTTATAAACACAAGGTTAGTGTAATTGCTTTCAGTCGCTTGATCGTGCCCTGCCCATGCTGCAACGCCACAGCGATTTCTCTTATCTCGGCATTGTCCTGTTTACGCACAACTACGTAATCTCCATCAAATATTCCTGCAATACTGAATTCTGCTGTTTTAGTTTGGCAATGATCGTTTATACTACACTACTTTGCTGTAAGCAAACATTTTAAGTATTATGTGCATAGTTGTCTTTTGGAAAATAAATGGATTATCTGTTATTTATGAAACATAACTAAAATTCTTGATTAATACTAATTATTACAGACATAGTATTTTACATAACAGGAAAATATAGTATAATTTTTATAAAAATATAAAACTTTTGTATAAAATTGGAACAAAAGTTTGTAAATGTGTTGCATAAAAAATTAAAACGTGGTACAATACTACTATGAAAAAAGGTGATGAAAAACTTAACTGTATCTACAATTACTTACAACAATTTATCGACGACAACGGTTTTCCACCTTCGGTGCGTGAAATTGCCGAGAAGTTTGACATAAAATCGACTTCGACCGTGCACTACTACCTGGAAAAATTGAAAGCGAGCGGACTTATTGCTCACTCTCAAAATAAAAAGCGCGCAGTTGTAGTCAACGGAAAAAACCGTATGGTTACCAATTACGTTCCTTTGGTAGGCAACGTCAGTGCCGGACAAGGCATATTGGCTCAGGAAAACGTGGAAGGAGAATTTCCTTTACCGCAAAATTTGTTTGTGGGCAGCGACTTATACATGTTGCGCGTTGAAGGCGACAGTATGGTCAATGCAGGAATATTTGACGGAGATTACGTAGTTGTGCGTAAACAGGACAATGCCGAGATAGGAGAAATCGCTGTGGCGTTGTGGCAGGGTCAGGCTACGATCAAGCGACTGAAAGCAATTACCCCTAACCTTGTTCTGCATCCGGAAAACGATACTATGGCTGATATTATTATAGTACCTGAGGATAATCCTACCATTATCGGTAAAGTTATCGGCTGTCTTAAAAAGTTCTAAATGAGTATTGTCCACTTTTTCTTCTTTTGAATTAAATAGATTTTATTAAATAAGCGCAGTTATGTTAAAAATTTCTGCGCTTTTATTTTATCTTGTTTTGGTAAGTTTTTGTAAATTCTGGGAATTTTGAACCTGAAATAATATTTCACATTTCGTTTGATTATAATTCTTATGCTAACAAATCGAGCTGATTTGAGGTGAGTTTTTTGCGTTTGTTAAACTATATTGATGCAGAATTATTAGTCGCTATAACACTTGAGTACATTTTTACAAAAGACCACCGATATAGACGGTGGTCTCCATTAAATAATTATCATTCGGCTTTTTTATAGAATCCAAGTCCTACCAATCCACTACCTAAATGCGCTCCGATAATCGGCGATAAAAGGCGACGGCGAATTTCCAAATCCGGAAATTTCTCCAACAGCATTTCCACAAGAAGCGCTGAATTTTTGTCTTCGTCTGCATGCATAACGTAGACGGTTTTGTGTTTTGCGTCGTGTGTTTCGGAAAATAAATCCACAAAGTATTTCAAAGCTTTTTTTATGCCGTGCATTGTCGCAGACATTTTAAGTGTTCCGTCTTCTTTTACCAAAATAACCGGTTTGAAGTTTAGTAGACCGCCGATGACTGCAACTGCTGCGCTTATTCTGCCGCCACGTTTTAGTGCGTCTAAGTCGTCAACAACGCCCGTAACAGTGAGGCTGGAGCGGGCAGATTCGACGTCCTGTTTGTTTGCAAAAATATCCAATCCGTCATTTTTGTTTTGTATCATGCGTTCGCCCAACAGCCCCATTCCCACCGTCGCTTGCAGCGAATCGATTGGTACGAGATCGACATCAGGATACTTTTGCTTTAGAGTCTTTGCCGCGAGACATGCAGACTGGAACGTAGAAGAAAGACCGCTGGATAGGCATAAATAAAGTGCAGAAATGCCCTCTGACAATATTGGCTCGAAGTATTCTTCGTAAAATGCCGGCGTTATTTGTGTGGTTGAAATTGCCTCACGGTTTTTAACGTGACGATAGAAATCTATCGGATCGATACCGTCCGGGCGATCGGTGTAAGTATAAACGTTGCCGCCGATAATAAAATCCATGGGCAACAGTTTTACACCGGCTTGATCCGCAATATTTTGATCCAAGTCTCCGGAAACGTCCATAAATAGAGCGTATTTGTTTGTCATAAGTGAAATCTCCTCCATTGCTTTACTTTTGTGCTAAACTGTGTTATCATACGGACATTACAGTTGTAATATCTGATACATTGTACTTAAAATCAACAAATTTTACAATAAAATTTTGTTCAATGCTTACAAAGGAGCGTATTTTGTAATGACTGTCAGGGACACAAAGGGTTTGATAGAACATAACCAAAACTTAAATAAACAAATTACCGAATATCTGCAGCAGGCACTTATACTTCTATTGGAAAAAAAGTCGCTTGAGGAAATTTCTATAACCGAATTATGCAATAAGGCCGGAGTGTCGCGTATGGCGTTTTACAGTAACTACAAAAGTAAAGCCGAATTATACGAACAGATCGTGCACACATTAAACAAAGATATGATTGACGTTGTCGGCAGTCCGTTTACAAAAACTGTGGGCTTGGAGTGGTATGAAAATTTTTTTGCGCTTATGGCGGAAAATTTTGAAACAGTAAAAACGGTTATCGGTGCTGACAGGAATAGATATTATTCTGCAATAAACTCTGTGGTGATGTTTACGCGGCCGCTTAGCGAAGAACAAAAGTTGGTCAGATTGATTTGGACCGGAGGAATGGTAAATGCGACGTTGCATTGGGTGGATACGGATATGCAAGAATCTGCAGAAAATATAGCTAAACTCTGTTATTATTCGTTGAAATCTGCGTTGCATTGTTATTCGACAATGTGATGCATTTTTTTTGTAAGCGCATAAAAATGCACCGTTTGTCAAAATCTCCACATTTTGACACGCGCTATTGATATAAGAATTTACGGGAAGACAGGTAAAACGTATAAGCAACGATGCGCGTTTGTTGGTTTGAGAGTTTAGTAAATACGTTTCAAAATAAATTCAAAAAAAGTATAAGGTCGAGGCAGTGTTCTTGTAATCGACCTTTTATTCAAATATCTTTCAAAAATTCGTATCCTGCCAGTTCGTCTAAGCAATCTTTGTAATACGGCAAATGATTGGATACAGTATTCCAAAAATCATCGTCGTGAGTAGCATTGGTAAAATGTGCAAAAGCGTGCACTATGATATAGTGTTGCAAATTGGGTGGAAGTTGACAAATTCGGTAATCTAATGCAATGACTCGCTCTGTCGGAGTAGTACACTTTGTCCAACCGACTGATAGATTTCTGAACTCGATTTTTGTCGGACATAACGATGCATGACTTCCGAATTTAGAAATTTGGTTGGAAACGTTTTGTGTGGAAAGTTTTTTTATATAACCTTTTAGAGCCTTGATACGGGACGCTTTATCGGAAAAATACTTTTGCGGCACGTATATACAGTTTGCGTCCAAATGACATTTACTTTCCGCAGTGGGCATAACCTTATGAATTCGGCCGCACAGCAGGCATTTTTTGCCGGAGAACATTTCTCCGTAGTAAGCGTTTTGTGTTGGGGCCAGAGTTTCTGTACTGAAACGGATATTGCTTTGCGAAGTCGACGATTCTTTAGATGTACATTTGATCTTAGATGATTGTTGTTGCGTGTCTACCGCATATACGGCACAAGCTTCTTTATTGCAAGAGGATACAGCGTCGTTCGCATTTCGACACGTGTTTAGTTTGATTTGTTCGTTAATCCATTCGCGCTTACTTTCTACTATTTGTTTGACCTTCGCAAGAGAAAGTTTTCGGTTGGCTAAAACATATAAAACTCCGTTATCGCCAAGGTGTAAAGAAACAATTTTTTTATGCGTTCGACTGACTACCACTCTCATAACAAAATTTGTATCATAAATAAATCTGACAAAAATGTAAAATATGGAAAACTGACGTATTTTTTTGTCATAAATACATTTTATGCAATATTATGTCAGTAATAGTATTCTAAATTATTGACAATTTTCGACTAATCCGTTACAATTTTATATAAAGGAGGGCGCGTACATATGAATGGTGATTTTTCCTTTTTGAAAGGCAATATTTATACCATTATTTTGTGTTCGCTTTACGGAAAAGACGGTGCGAACGGAGATAAATACGGCTATGAAATTGCTAAAGAAATAAAGGAACGCACGGACAATAAATACGAGATCAAACAACCGACCTTGTACTCGTATCTTAAAAAATTAGAACAGCAGGATTTGATCGAATCTTACTGGGGAACGGAATCTAACGGTGGACGCAGACGTTACTATAAACTGACGCCCAAAGGCCGTAACGATTGTAAATCTTTTATGGCAGAATGGGAATATCATAAAAGCGTTTTGAGCACGCTTGTCGATGCTCCGTCAGAGCCTATTGAGATTTCGCAAGCGGACGTCACTCCGTTATTTGGAGAAAAACAGAGACGAGTTAAAAAAAGTGCACCTATACGCAGCAAAGAACTTGACGAGCAAGACGAACTTTCGCGTAAATTGGACGAATTGATAGGAAAGCCTGCTAAGGAAGAAGAATTTGCTGACAAATCTGCGCAGCAGACGTCTTTATTTGAGGCATTCGACTACGCATATCAACAAACTGAGGAGCCTGAGCAATCGTCGGAAGAAATTGTCGCAACCGTTGCCGAAGAAGATCCGGACGTTGTTGAAATAGTTGAAGAACCGGTCGTTGCCACTGCAGCGCAAAGTCAAGCGCAGATGTCGGATGAGGATATTCTTGCAAAATTTGAAGTGAATCAAGACGACGCCGACGAATTTTTACAAAAGTTTGATGAACGAGCGCGCGTTGTTGCGGAAAATTTTGATACCACCACCGAATCCAACGAGAATTATCAACACGTACTGATGCGCATGCTGGGCGACCAATTGGACGATATGCGGGAATACGACAGCGAACAATCTGACGGAGCACAAAAGTACTATACCGATCATCCTGTGGCCTTGGAAGACGTTGCCGACGGTATGGCAAAACAAGGAATACGTTTGCGCATATACAATCATGCTTCGGCAAATTTCAAATCCAAAACGCTGATGCCTAACGCTATGGTCTTGATGAAAACGGCTTGGATAACTTTTGCAGTGGCTTTCGTATATTTCGGCGCGTTACTGTTTACGTCGATAAACAACGGCAATTGGCAGCCGTTTTTGATAACAATAAGCGTATTGTTGCTTGCACCAATTGCAGTTACAATGTACGCGCTGTACGATCCCTCCAGAAAAGAAAAGCCGCGATTTATGTTTAGCAGAATATTGATAGCTACAGCAACGCTTGCTGCAATAGTTATATTGTTATCGCTGGGAATAAGCATACTAAAAGATATTGAACTTTCCAGTTACACCGCCGTTTCTACTCAAATATTATTGCCTACGGGCGTCGCGATACTTATGCCGATATTTGTGCTGATATACAACGCATTTTACAAGAAATATTGAGACTAGCAAAATAATAACGAAATATAATTGATAAACTGGGACGCAAATTGATGCGTCCCAGTTTGTTATTCAGGAATTTTGTAAATCAAGTTTCGTTTACGGTGTTTATGTGAAGTTTTGTTCAATTTGCTGTCTGGCTAGCAAGTCGCACCGCTCGTTCAATTCTATTAAAGCGTGTCCTTTAACTTTGATAAAAGAAACCTTGTGACGAGCAAGTTCTTGAGTCAGCTGCTCCCAAAGATCGACGTTTTTTACCTGTTTATTATCAGACGTCTTCCAACCGCGCAGTTTCCAAGAGGTAATCCAGTTGTTATTTACGGCGTTGACAACATATGCAGAATCGGAAAATACATCGCAATCAAAGCCTTGTTTGACGGCACAAAGCGCTTCTATTACAGCGCGGAGTTCCATTCGATTATTGGTGGTTTGAGGCTCAAAACCGCTGATTTCCTTTATTTTGCCATTGTACGTTAGCACTGCAGCCCAACCTCCTGCCCCCGGATTACCCGAACAAGCGCCGTCAGTATAAATCGTAACTTTGCTTTTCATTTATTTCTCCAAATCGTAATTTCGCGCTGCATAACCGCAAGCAATTTGAAATGCGGCAAGTTTTTTCGGCAATGAAATTTGAAACGTTTTGACGCCACTGTTATTGAGTCAAAATTTATCAGGCGCAGCGGAATGATCTTGCAAAAAAACACTTTCTAATCAAAAAGTCTTGTAATACTACAAGACTTTTGGCAGGGGAGACGCGATTCGAACACGCAACCGACGGTTTTGGAGACCGTTGCTCTACCGTTGAGCCACTCCCCTAAATTGTTATTTGTTGCAAAAAAGCTTGCAACATCTTTGCTCTAATATTATAATGTAAGAAAGTTGCAATGTCAATTACTTCTAGCAAATTATGCATAAAATTATTAAGAGTGCAAGCACCACTATCAACGTTAAAGGAGTTTGTTATATTGCCTAGAAACGCATACTTTGAAGAAATATGGTTCGGCGAGCATTATTATATCGGCGGCATAGATATTTTGTCGGAAGAAAATCGAACGCTTATAAAAGAAAAAGTCACAGTCATTTCGCCGCATCTCTGTGTTAAAAAGTCTCCGAACTTTATTAACCATAACGCTCAATTATTTCGCATTAATGTTAAAAAAAATCACTTTAGGATTGTTATTGTCGAGATAGCAAAAGATATACACATTATTTCGTATATTTCTTTGCTCGACTTTAGCAAAAGTGTAAAAGCAAACGACGCAAAAAGCAGAGAAATGAATCATTTGAATTTACGCAAATTTGCAATAGAACATGCTCGCGAAGAAGATGAAGTCGATGTTACCTACGTGTATTCCAATGATAACTCCGCAAGGTTGAAAATAGAAAAAGGCGACGGATTTGTCAAAGTACAAAAACAGTGTTACGTTCTTAATCAGGACGCTACAATAGATTTTCCTGCCGATATAGATAACAACCCTTACGAACTTTTGGGACGGTATGAAAATTGCGAAGGCGGACCTAGCGTATTCGATAATGTTCAGCAAGCAATAAATTGCTGCGGATTTTATTGACACAAATACACTGCGGCCGTTTGAACCTACTTATTTTTAACAATATATGAAAAGGGCTTGACGCATAAGCGCAAGCCCTTTTTAATTCAATTATCCTTGTTCGCTGCTCTACTTAGCTATGTCCACGCTACGCGTTTCACGGATAACGTTGACTTTGATTTGTCCGGGGTATTCCAATTCTCCCTCGATTTTGCGAGCAATGTCGTGTGCTAAAAGCACGGTGGTTTCATCGTTTACGACTTCAGGCTTTACGATGATGCGAATTTCACGCCCTGCTTGCACTGCGTAAGACTTTTGTACACCGTCAAACGAATTGGCGATTTCCTCTAATTTTTCCAAACGTTTGATGTAGTTTTCCACAGATTCGCGACGAGCACCCGGACGCGCACCGCTGATTGCGTCTGCCGCGGCAACAATAACCGCTTCGACCGTCATTGGTTCTACGTCGCCATGGTGAGATGCTATGCAGTTGACGACTTCTTTGCTTTCCTTGTACTTTTTGGCAATATCGGCGCCGATTTGCATATGCGTACCTTCGAGTTCCTGATCTAAGGCTTTGCCTATGTCATGCAACAATGCGCCGCGTTTTGCGAGCGTAACGTCTAAGCCCAGTTCCGAAGCCATTATGCCTGCAATATAACTGACTTCTATCGAGTGATTGAGTACGTTTTGCCCGTAACTTGTACGGTATTTCAGACGTCCCAACAACTTGATAATTTCCGGATGTAATCCGAATACGCCCGTATCGAACGATGCCGCTTCGCCTGCATCTTTGATTGTGACGTCCATATCTCTCTTGACCTTTTCCACCATTTCCTCTATACGGGCGGGATGGATACGACCGTCGGCAACGAGTTTTTCAATTGCTATGCGGGCAATTTGGCGACGCACAGGATCGAAACCTGAAAGTATAACTACTTCCGGAGTATCGTCGATAATGAGTTCTACGCCGGTTGCATTTTCAAGTGCGCGAATATTGCGTCCTTCGCGACCTATTAGTCGTCCTTTCATTTCATCGTTGGGGATAGGAATGGTTGTAACAGTGGTTTCGCTCACTTGATCGCTTGCGCAACGCTGTATAGCGGTTGCTACAATTTCCTTCGCACGACGTTCCCCGTCCTCTTTTGCTTCGGCTTCTATCTTACGAACTAAACCGGCAGCTTCTTTGCGGGCGTCGGATACCATCGAGTCCACCAAAAGTTGTTTTGCTTCCTCTCGTGAAAGTCCCGCAACGCGTTCCAACTCTTGTTGCTTTTTTTCCTCCGATTTTTCAAGTTCCTGCTGACGTTTATTGAGTTCCGTCTGTTTATCGGAAATTTGTTTTTGCTGTACGTCGATTTGATCGAGTTTTTTCAAAAAGAGTTCTTCCTTTTTATCTAAGGCCTCCTCTTTTTGATTCATGCGATTCTCTTGCTTTAACAGTTCGTTGTTGCGTTCGCGGAACTGACGTTCCTGCTCGCTTTTAATTTTGTGGGTTTCTTCTCTTGCCTCGGCTATGGCATCCTTTTTGATAGTTTTCGCTTCTTCTTTTGCGAAATCTATGATAGAGTTTGCCTGTGCCTGTGTTGTGCCAACTTTTTTATTACGGTAGTTTCTGTAAATCAATGCACCTGTGGCGCCGCCTGCTGCTAAACACACCAAGCCCACCAAAAGGGGAATCAACCAAGAAAGTAAATCGGGTTCGGCAAGGAAGAATGATAACAAATTCATTGTTTATTCCTCCTGATATTTGGTTACGGTGAACGCATAATTTTCACCAATAATATTTTAACCAATTTTGCCTGATATGTCAACACCTGACGCAAAAATAATAAACCGCTCTTTTAAGCGCTTTTAGTTTGCAAATTAAGAATCGGAAATAACAAAAGAGTTGACCTAAAGTCAGTACGAAAATAAACAAAATATTTTGTATTATAATCGTTAATGAATGTATTGCAGTAAGCTGCATTAAACAGAAGGCTCGTAGGATTGTGCACTAACTATCTTCCGATATCATATTTTCATACTATAAATTAAATTTTCTTACATAAACTATATTATGTCTGCAATAGTATTATCGCAAACAGTCAAAATTAATGCAATATTAACAATATTTTGAGCAAATAAATATAAATCTTTGGAAAGCAAAAAAAGAATTTAGTAAATGTGTGTGCGATTACATAAATTTTGATGCATATTATCGACATTGAAAACAAAGAAAGCCTTAAATAAAGCAATAGCCGCGCGACAAAATTGCCAAGCGGCTTATTGCTTCAAAGACTTTACTCTTATGCCTCTTCTGCCGTTTCAGCAACATCTTCTTCAGCATCAGAAACAGGGTGCAACTTTTGCTTGATTTTGTTTTCGATATCCGCCATTATTTCCGGATTCTTTTCCAACCATTGCTTTGCATTTTCACGCCCTTGACCGACTTTTTCACCGTTGTATGCAAACCAAGAACCGCTCTTTTCTACAATATTGTGCATAACTGCCATATCTAAAACACAGCCGCTGTTGGAAATACCTTTTCCAAAGATAATTTCAAATTCTGCGGTTTTGAACGGAGGCGCAACTTTATTTTTGACTACTTTTACACGCGTTTTACTACCTACGATGTCGCTTCCGTCTTTGACTTGATCTACTTTTCTGACGTCTAAGCGCACGCTGGAATAGAATTTAAGCGCTTTGCCGCCAGTTGTGGTTTCCGGATTGCCGAACATAACTCCGATTTTGTCGCGCAATTGGTTGATAAAAATTATACAAGTGTTGGATTTGTTGCCGATTGCTATAATTTTGCGTAAGCATTGTGACATCAAACGCGCTTGAACGCCCATGTGACTGTCGCCCATATCGCCTTCCAATTCCGCTTTGGGGGTCAGCGCAGCAACCGAGTCGACAACGATCAAGTCTACTGCGTTACTGCGAACTAAATATTCCAAAATATCCAACGCCTGCTCACCGCTATCGGGTTGAGATATGTAAAGTTCATCCAAGTTGATGCCTAGATTAGCGGCATATACAGGATCAAGCGCTTGCTCGGCATCGATAAACGCCGCAGTGCCGCCCATCTTTTGTACTTGTGCAATAACGTGCAAAGTTACTGTAGTTTTACCAGAGGCTTCGGGTCCGTAGATTTCGATAATGCGTCCTTTGGGCAAACCTCCGACGCCGAGAGCTATATCCAAAGGCAAACAACCTGTGGGAATAACTTCAATGCTGCGGTTTGCGGCATAACTGCCCAATTTCATGATTGAACCTTTGCCGAATTCCTTTTCAATTTGCAAAATTGTCTGCTCTAGTGCTTTTTTCTTGTCGTCTGTCATATCTGTATATCTCCTAAAAAAATTTTCAGTTTTGTTTTACTGTGTTAATCAAAAGGTAAAGCGCCGTATTTGTTACTTGATTGCGAATAGAACTGCGATCTCCGCTATAGACGTTTTTGTAAACTTTGACGTGATTTTTTCCGTGGATTTTGGCTCCGATTGCCACAAAACACAAACCGACCGGATTTTTACCGTCGGCCGTAGGTCCGGCAAAGCCCGTGGTTGCAATGGAATAATCGGCATTTTGAAGTTGAGACAAGGCCATTTCTTTGGCGACTTGTGCGGAAACTACGCCGTATTCGTCTATAAAGTGTGGATTGATACCTAAGCGGTTGCATTTTGAGTTGATTGAATAAGTTACAGCGCCTTCGTAAAGTACGGCGCTTGCACCTGCGACGTCTACAATTGATGAGGCTATTTGTCCTCCTGTTATGGATTCTGCCGTAGCAACAGTTTTGTAACGCTCGGATAAAGCCTCTACCGCCACTTTTTGCAAAGAAGTTTCTGCCGTAGCGTATATATAATTGGCAAACTGCTTTGTAAATTTGTCCACGTAATCACAAACGGCCTTTTTAGGACAATTGCGCGGGAAAGTCAAGATGACCTTACTATCCAAATTGTTTGTTTCACAGTGTTGTGAAACAAATTTTGCGGCAAGTTTTGAAAGTTTTTCTTCCAAATCACGCTTAGAAAGTCCGAATAATTTGTAACAGAAGTGCTGTGCATTGCCCCGGATTTTATAGAGGTCTTTTGCAATATAATTGTCAAATAAAAGCGCGCACTCACGATTGTCGTCAGGCAAAACGTAGACGTGACATTTGTCGTACACACCGCCGCATCCGCATTGAAAACCGTACACAGAGGCGTAGTGAATGAAAGACTCCGGCAACATACAATACTTGTCCAAAACGTATTGCGCCGGTACGGGAGTATTTGATAGCTTACAAAACTCTTTGATATGTTTTTCAGCAAATTTTTTATCATATACAAGCGCAAGTCCGAATGCTTCGGCAAAGGTTGCGCACCAATTACCGGTATCTCCGACTAAAATCAGCGTATCGAATTTGACAGATTCTACTAAATGCTTGGAAAGCAATTTTGAATCACGTGAAATATACAAATCGTATTGAGATGCCTCGCGATCCAATTTGTTGCAGAGCGTTTCTAACGCTTGCGTGTAATCTTTTGCTAAAATACGTATCATTGTTTACCTTTACAATATGATATGGTTTGTTTAGAACGATCCAGTTTTCAGTTTTCGGAAGTGCCGGCGAGAGAGGACCTTTCTGTTTTTGCAGAGGCGTCTTCATTCTGTGTTGCGGAAAATACGCTTCGGTTTTGTACCAAGTAAATAATGCCCGAAACTACGGTCATTACTGTTGCTAAAAACAACAGACAAACTCCGACGATATTAAGAGCAAACATCAACGTGCCTTCGCTTGCAGAACGATACGATATATGCATTAGTTCTTGAACGGAATATTGTGTGACGTTGCACACTACAAGAACGGGGATCGCAACGTCCTGCAAAACCGTCTTAACTTTGCCAAACACGTTTGCTTGTACTACTTTACCTTTGGATGCGGCTATCATGCGCACTGCGTCTATAAGCAACTCGCGTGATAAAATGAAAGTTGCGCACACGGAAAAGAAAATCGTGCCGAAGGTTGACCAATCGAATTGCGAAAGTGTATTCATAGAGTAACCGCTTAACCACTGCAAAGGATTTGTCGCAGTTATGCAAAACAAAGCAGACGTCACCAAGATTTTGTCTGCAATCGGGTCCAATAATTTGCCTAAATCTGTTACCAAATGGTATTTGCGGGCAATGAATCCGTCTAAAAAATCAGTAAAAGCAGCAAGAACAAATATGCCTACTGCAACCCACGGCGCCCAAGAAAACGGCAAAAAATAAGCGGCAATGAACAAAGGTATCATACAGATACGTAAAATGGTGAGTTTGTTGGGCAAATTCATTATATCACCTCGCCTATTAAATCGTAATCTAAAGAATTGGTTATCTTGACGTTGACAAATTGTCCCATTTCAATTGGTTTCGCAGAATGTACGTACACGACTCCGTCTATTTCCGGCGCCATAAACTGCGTGCGTCCGCGGTACACGAACGTTTGACCGTCTTGCTCGACAAATTCGTCAATTACACATTCGTAAATTTTACCTACGTCGCCGAGAGAAAGTTTTTGCATTATTTTGTATTGCGTTTTATACATTTGTTTTACGTACTTTTGCTTGGCACGTTGAGAAACTTGGTTTGGTAGCTTTGCCGCCGCAGTGCCGTCCTCTTGAGAATAAGCAAAGAACCCTACATTACGCAAACGGTTGCGCTGCAAAAAATCTTGAATACCAATAACGGTTTGTTCAGTTTCGCCCGGAAAACCGCATATAAACGTGGAACGAACCTCGATCTTTGGCTCAGTCTTTGCAAGGCGTGCAAACAGCTTGTCCACACCTGCCCTATTAGATTTGCGGTTCATTGCCTTCAAAATACCGTCGTCAACGTGTTGTAAAGGTATGTCTATGTATTTTGCAACCTTTGGATTGCACTCTATTTCGGTAATCAGTTCCTCAGTGCACAACTCCGGATAGCAATACAACAAGCGTATCCAGTGTAACCCATCTATAGCAGACAAATCTTTAATCAGTTGCACTAAACGCGGCTCTCCGTAAATGTCAGTGCCGTATTTTGTTGTATCCTGCGCAACCAATATAAGTTCTCGTACACCGCATTCTGCCAATTGCTTTGCTTGTAAAACAAGCTGATCTTGCGGTACAGAACGGAACCGTCCACGTATATATGGAATAAGGCAGTAGCTACAAAAGTTGTTGCAACCGTCGGCTATTTTCAGATAAGCATAGTGTTTCGGAGTGGTCAGTATCCGTTCGGAAATCTGCATACACGGGTTGGATCCGTTATATAGTTTCCTTTCGCCCTCCAAAGTATTTTGCACTATTTGGCAAATGCTTTGGTATTCGTTGGTTCCTACAACGGCGTCTGCTTCCGTCAAGCCGTCCAAAACCTCCTGGCCGAATTTTTGTCCGAGGCAGCCTGTAACGATAATTTTTTTGCAACGTCCTAACTGCTTCAAATGAGACATTTCCAAAACCGTGTCGATCGCTTCCTGTCTAGCCGATTGCAAAAATGCGCAAGTATTGACGATGATTACGTCGGCATCTTTTGCATCTGAAGTGATTTGATATCCGCCGGCTTGCAGATTGGCAAGCATCATTTCGGTATCTAAACGGTTTTTATCACAACCAAGAGAAATTACTCCTATTTTTATGTTTGTTGTCGATTTTAGCGATTGAGCGTTCATTGTCTGTTGTAACTGCGGCATCCGCAACTGTGTTGCAAAACGGCGCCATAAATTTAGATTTATCAGTTGATTGACTGTCAAAATTATTTGCTACTACACAGCCCTAGCAGCTGTTCTCACTTTCTGTTCATTATGGATGTGTATTTGAGCGTTTATTGTCTTAATTGCCGCTTACCGTTAACTTTGCGTAGCAAGAGCTGCAAAATGTTTTTGTATAAGTCTGACTTACCTAGCCGCCACACAATAGTTTTGAATACGCAGCAACTAAGGATTTAATCCTCTAAATCGGGGAAAAGTTTGTCTAACTCGTCTATTGAAACGAGGACTTTCAGCGGTTTGGAACTGGGATCGCTCGGAGCCAACTGCTCTACGTAATGCAATTTTTGCAAAGTGTCCATTATACGTCCAGCGCGGTTAAATCCTATTTGCAATGTGCGTTGAATGGAGGCAATAGATGCGCGACCGCCCTGTTTTTCCAACCAAAAGCGCAAGGCTTTTTTACAATATGGATCCACCTTGGTCTCTTTTGCTTCTTTAGCGTCGCTTTCGGATGCTTCGTCGGGATCGTTTTGACGTTTAGTAACAAATATTTCGTCGGAAACCTTGGGATCGTAGAAAGTTTCGTTTTGCGCTTTAACAAAGTCAACCAATCCGTCGCGTTCTTCGTCGGTAAGATACGTTCCTTGAATACGTTGCAGATCAGAAGTGCTGGGATTCATATACAGCATGTCGCCGTTACCTAGCAGTTTTTCCGCTCCGCCGCCGCCCAAAATTGTACCGCTATCCACAGCAGACGCAACTTTAAGCGCAACACGGCATGCAAAGTTTGTTTTGATCGTGCCGGAAATGACTTGCGTATCCGGCCGTTGTGTTGCCAATACCAAGTGGATACCTGCAGCGCGCGCTTTCTGCGCCAAACGCTGCAATTTTGCCTCAAAGGACTTTTTGGAAACGGACATCAAATCAGCCAATTCGTCCACTACCAAAACCAAATACGGCAGTTTCTGCACCAACTTCGGATTAATTTTTGAGTTGTAATCAATAATATTTGTCGCACCTACTTGACGGAACAATTGATAGCGTGCTTCCATTTCAGCAATCAGATAATCCATTGCCGCAAGAGCGTCGGTTGCGTCGGTTATAGTTTCAGTGGTTAGCATATGAGGTATGCCGTTGTAATGACCGAACTCGACAAGTTTCGGGTCGACCATTATGAAGCGCAAATACTCTGGTCCGTAACGGTAAATCAAACTTGCTATAAGAGAGTGCAAAAATACGCTTTTGCCTGATCCGGTGGTGCCGGCGACCAAAAGGTGCGGCAATTTTGCAAGGTCGGCAATAATCATTTCACCGGAAATTTGTTGACCGACGACGAATACTAATGCCCCCTTCTTTTCACGGTAGGACTTGGATTCCAAAACGGTGCGCAAACAAACGGGGGTGCGCGTTTTGTTAGCAACTTCGATACCAACCAAATTTGTGCCCGGAATAGGCGCTTCTATACGGATTTCGCCGGTTGCCTGCAAACAGGCTTTGAGGTCTTGCGCGTATTGGTTGAACTCGCTCATTTTGGTTTTGAGCGATAAAACTTTGAACATATAGCGTGTGACGGACGGTCCTACTACTTGCCCTGCAGCTTCCACTTTGATGCCGAAAACGGACAACTTGTTCATAATGTTGAAAGTGGCTTGAGCGCGGAAATCCTCATCGTCGTCCTCAACTATAACTGCATCGTTAAATAACTCGATAGGAGGAGCAACATAGCGCGGATACTTGTGCACCTTTTCTTCTTTCTTTTTGATTTCGGTATCTGTAAAGAAGTCCAACCGTACTTGTTTGCCGCCGCCCTCCAAAGGTACCTCAGTTTCTACTGGAATAAGTTCGTTGTCGGTCGTACGGGGTCTGTCTATTTGTTCTTCTACCTGCACACCGTCAGTATCATTCAATTCCGAAGGAAGATCCAAATCGTCTTCGGACTCGTACAAATCGAAATCCATATTTTCCAGAGACTTCTCTTCCGTGGGCACGCGTTCGCTGTCCTGCACTATATCTACGATGTCCGGTATTTCCGTATCTGCAGACGTCCGCCAATCGTCAACGTCGTCCTCGACAGTAGAAAACACGGACGTTGTATTAGATACGGTATTTTGCGGCTGAGGAGCAGGTTTTTCCGCTTCGGTTTGAACGGGAGTGATAGCCGGAGCAACGTAATCGTCTTCAGTCGTATGCGTGGGCACGCGCCAATCGGAAGTTTCGTCCGTAACGGGGTTAAAAGTTTCCATTTGCGTAGTCACGTTCCGGAAACCTCTCACACCTAATTCGTCGCTAGGCTCTTGTTTGATTTTTTCGGCAGGTCTGTCAAAATAAGAATTACCTGCAGGTTTAGAAGGTTGCGGCTCGGAACGAAACAAGAAATTTTCCGCGTCCGTACGCGTATGAGGTAAAGTTTCCTCACGCGATGCGTCAAAAGAATCCGTACCTACTTCTTCAGGGTGTAAGGAATGTTCGTCCGGAAATAAAATCCGGTAAGCGCGAGCTCGTTCGTCATCGATTTCCTGTACGGCTTCCGACTGCTCGGACGGGAGTATATCCTCTTTCTCGTTTTTGGTTTTCGCCAAATTTAGTTTGCCTGTAAAATAACTGTAAAAGAATTCCCCCACCATATATACCGACCAACCCAGAAGTGCAAACAATAATACTGCTGTGGCATAAATGGTAATAATTTTAGTAAGACTGAAAACGGTGATACCGAAAACTATGCCGCCAAACGTAGGTAAACGCAAATAGTAATTGTAGACGTAATGCGCGTACGTTGCATAATCTGCGTCTAACAGATAAATAGTAGTAAACATATGCACCAACATTACTATCTCGACAAACATCAAAATAAAATGCGCGGCATATTTTTTGGGGACTCGGATTTTTTTGCCGGCAAGAACAAAGGAACAAATGACGATTACGGCAATCATGATACCGTAAAAAGCCATTCCGAAACTGCCTACAAAAAAGTTTGCAACATATTTAAGAGCGGAATTAAAAAATCTTCCGCAAAAAGCAAAGATTATAAGTAGCGCCGCAACGGATATTCCTATAGAACAACCTACCTTTTTGCGGATTGAAACTTTTTCTTTCGCCATTAGTAAACCCCCTACTTTTTGTTTGGGAAAGTGCAGCAAACGCCCAAACTTCCAGTATTTTATATATTATACAATATCTTATACAAATAATCAACAATTCAAAATCAAAGACTTAGAGATTTTTTTCACTTTTTTAGCAAGGAACCATAAGAAGCAACTAAAATTTTTTATATCAGATACATGCTTCGATTTGCCCCTACGTAGCGATTTAGCTCGTATCGCTTAAAACACATTTTGTAAAATCAGAACGGAAAATATCGATATAATTTAGAAAAAGCAAGCATTTAAGCTTGCTTCAAAATTATAAGGAGTTTAACCGTATTTTATTGAATAGCATTAATATCTCAGGGACGGAATCATTTCGTGAGACCGGCACGAGGAAAGTTTCGTATTACTGAGCAAAAGTATCAAACTTTTGTTGCAGAAACGACTGTAATATTTGAAAAAATTGTATGTTAAAAAATCAACGCTTGGAAAAATCCAATTGTGATATCAATTCGTACCCTTTGATCTTCTTACCTAAATACGAAGATGCCGCTTTCTGCGCAAAAAGACGCTGAGCCACAGAGTTTACGTCGTTTAGTGTAACCGACCTATAACGCTCGACTTCTTCCTCTACATTAAAAACTCTCCCGAATTTAAGCATATTTCTGCCGTAAAGACGCATGAGAGTCATATTTCCCTCTGTGCCCATATAAAGCCCGTTGACCGCCTGCGTTTTAGCCCGTTCCAATTCGCGATGTGTAACACCGTCATTCAAGAGTGTACAAATATCTTTTTGCAAAAGTTGGCAAACCTTAGTTACGTTTTCTTGTCCCAGCGCAGCATAAATTTCCAACATACCGCAGGAAGAATAAAAGGAAGGATATGCGTATACATTGTAAGCCAAGCCGTTTTGTTCGCGAATCGACTGAAATAGTCTGCTTGAGGAACCTCCTCCCAATATGCTTGCAAGAAGACTTACTGCGTGACGTTCGTCGTTTGTGGCGGAACAGGTAGGCACCGCATATTCTAAATGTACTTGTTCTATATCCTTGAATTTCGCGATAAATTGCGACGTGTATCTTGAAACCGGTTCCGGCGTAGTCTCAGCGTATTTAACCTTGAATTCTGACTCGAAGTACTGCATCACTAACTTGTCCAACGTCTCAAAATTAAAGTCGCCTGCAACTGAAAGCACGGTATTCTTAGGAATATAATGTAAATCTTTGAAATTTTCAATATTATGTCTGTCAGAGTATTCTACAACTTGAGCGTTTCCAAGTATAGTTTGTCCAAGTGGCTGCTTATTAAAAATTGCTTGAGAGATCAAATCCTGACTAACGTCATCAGGAGTATCTTCGCACATTTTGATCTCTTCCAATATCACTTGTTTCTCGCGCTGCAACTCATCCACCGGAAATGATGCATCAAAATACATATCGGATAGAATGTCCATACATTTTTCCAAATCGTCGGAAACACTCTTTGTATAAAAACAGGTACAGTCTTTGGCAGTAAATGCGTTGACGTTGGCTCCGATATCGTCCATCTCTTCCGATATTTGCAAAGCCGTGCGACGATCCGTTCCCTTGAAAAGCATATGTTCGATCAAGTGAGACATTCCGTTTGTAGTAACGTCCTCTCGCACGGAACCGACGTTGACATAGATGCCGAAGCAAACGGTATGGAAGTTATCCAACCGTTTAGCAATAATTTTTAACCCGCTGGGGTACTGTTTGAAAAATTCCATTGATCTCCTATATTTTCGCTAACCGTGACAGGTTGCAAATTGTTATCTAAAAAGTACTGCACTATTTTCTCTAATGCTGCAAGAGTATGTGCCGTAGGATGCATTAAAATCAACTCGCCCTCGGTCGTGTTTTTTGTTGCGCGAGTATAAACAATTTCGGCGCTTTTATCCCTCCAATCAATAGTATCGCGAGACCACATAATAGTTTTGTAACCGTTGTCGTCTGCGGCTTTCAAAGTATCGGAGGAAAAATCTCCTGAAGGCGGGGCAAAAAGCTTCGGCTGGATTCCCACGTATTCGAATACGACTTTGCCGCACGTAATTATTTCGTCTGCGTTTTGTTGATAGTTCAATTTGCCGTGTTCCTTATGAAAATAGCCATGGTTTCCGACTTCGTGCCCGGAGTCCACTATCTTTCTTAGATAATCGGGGTTTTGAGCAACCCAGCAACCGCCAACAAAAAACGTAGCGTGAACGTCGTACTTTTTGAAGATGTCCAAAAAGCCGTCCAAATATTCCGTTCCCCAGTACACGTTTATCATCAAACTTACTTTATTTTTGCCGTTTCCGCGGTAAATGGGAGACGAGCCGTTAGGGTTGTACACGTTTGCGGTTGCCGTAAACAACCCTACAGCCGAAATGCAAAGCACCACTGTTGCCAAACACAAATTGACGGCAAGATGCATAAAAAGACTCTTCTTCATAGGCGCTTTACTTTTTGCCTATCACAAGTTTGCCCAATAAAACTTTAAGCACTTTACCGATGAAGTTAGGTAATTTACAACATACTATTTTGTTTTTCATACGATTTCTCCGCGCATGGGTTTTTGTTCAATTATATGCGCGGAGAATACAAAACGTTACAAATTTTTTAACTTTGTAATTGTATCTGCACGGTTTGATGCATTTACGATATAACTGCCGGCAACTAACACGTCCGCTCCAGCCGCCACCGCTTGCGCAGCCGTTTCTAAGTTTACGCCGCCGTCCACTTGTACAAGCGCATCCGGGAACAAACGCTTTGCTTCTGCAATTTTTTGCAAAGCGTGCGGCATAAATTTTTGCCCTCCCCACCCGGGATTTACAGACATGACAAGTACCATATCCAATAAATCTTTGTACGGCAGTAGACTTTGCACAGGAGTTTCCGGTTTGACGGAAATCCCAACTTTTATTCCGTGTTCTTTTATTAAATTTACAGTCGAAACTATATCGGAAGCCGACTCAAAGTGGAAAGTTATAAATTGTGCGCCGGCATTGGAAAACTCGTCTATATACAGATGCGGTTCTTGCACCATCAAGTGAACGTCGAGAGGCAAAGTTACCCACTGTGAAATTTGACGAACTGTTTGCGATCCAAAGGATGTAGGCGGCACAAAAATGCCGTCCATGACGTCGCAATGCAACCAATCGGCACCTGCATTCTGTAAAGAAATGCACTCCGCTTGTAAATTATCAAAATCGGCATTCAGTATAGAGGGACTTACCAAAATATTTTTCATTCTAAATTCCTTTCATCGGCAACGTTATAACGGCTGCCGAAACTTTTTTATTTCAAACTATTTTCAATCGTATTCTACGTATTTGACGAACGCAGAGAAGAATCTGTCACAATATTTAGTAGCGATTTTTTTCCGCCTCAACAAGTTCTGCGTATTCTTCCAAATAACGCGCATAGCGATCGGCGTTGAGAGTACCGTCACGGACCGCCGCTTTAACGGCACAATCCGGTTCCGCAGTATGCGTACAGGACGGATATTTACAGCCGTGTGCAAGTGCAACAAAATCGTCTAAATACAAACGCAACTCGCTGCTTTTGATATTTTGTAAACTGCACAAGGAAAAACCGCAAGTATCAATGATATATCCGTCTGAAAGTTTTTGCAAGCTGATATGACGAGTCGTGTGCATCCCACGTCCGGATTTTTGCGAAATATCGCCGGTTTTACCCTTAAAAGTCGGTAAAAGTGCATTTAGCAACGAAGTTTTCCCCACTGCCGACTGCCCCGCAAAGCATGCGACGACTCCGTTTGTAAGATATTGATCGAGTTGTCTCAACGTATTGCCAACAAACGCCGAAAGAGAAATAACGTCGCAGATATCTTGATAATTTTCGCAAGCTTGATTGAATACGTTTCCGTCTAAATCCGTTTTGTTCACTACCACTACGGGTTCGATTTTTTCTTGGAAACAATTGATAAGCACCTTATCAGCCAAATAAAAATCCGGTTGAGGCTCAGCTGCCAATACCAAAAAACAGACGTCGACGTTGGCGACTTCAGGACGGTTAAGACGGTTTTTGCGCGGTAAAACTTGCTCTATGCTACCTTTGCCTTTGTGTAAATCGGAAAATTTTACTTTATCTCCAACCAAAACTTCAAAGTTGTTGTGACGCAATTTTTTCGGAGCAAAGCACTCGTATTTTTTACTGTTACTTTCTACAAAAAATACACCGCCTACAGTTTTAGTTACAATACCTTGCAAAAGTTCAATCATCGGCATTGCCCTCGCTGATAAATCTGCGGCGCAATTGTCCGCAGGCACCTTCTATATCTTGTCCCATAGTGCGCCGACGCGTAGCGGAAACGCCTAGTTTTTGCAGATATTGCAAAAATTTTTGCAAATTGCGTTCGCTTGTGCCTTTCAGGTAGGTTTCTTTTACCGGATTAAGCGAAATCACGTTGACGTGCGCGGACATACCGGATAACAACGAGGCCAGTTTTAAGGCGTGAGAATAAGAATCGTTTTGCCCGTCGATAAGCGTGTATTCAAATATGACGCGTCGGCCGGTTTTGTTGAAATAATATCTGCACGCATCCATCGCTTCTTGTACGGAATATGCGTTGGTTATCGGCATAATTTGCTTGCGTTCCGCTGTGCTCGGATTGTGCAAACTGAGCGTAAGATTGACAGAAAAGCCCATATCGGCTAGATTTCTAATTTGCGGAACAAGTCCACAAGTGGAAAGAGAAATATTACGTTCTGAAACGTTTATTCCTTGCGGAGAAGATACCAGTCGCAAAAATTTCGTTACGTTATCGAAGTTATCCAACGGTTCGCCGCTACCCATCAGCACGATATTGGTAACATAACGAGATTTACCGTCTGTGTCCAATGCATTCGCGGCAAGAACTTGCCCCAAAATTTCTCCTGCGGAAAGATTGCGTATCAAACCTCCCAAAGTGCTTGCACAAAATTTGCAACCCATTCTGCATCCAACCTGTGTGGAAACGCACAAAGTATTTCCGTACTTGTAACGCATAAGTACGCCTTCCACAATGTTGCCGTCATACAGTTGGAACAAAAATTTTTGAGTGCCGTCCATTGAAGTTTTTGTTTGAATTATCCTTGCGGAAACGGCTATGCAACCGTCCTGTAAAAGCGCCTCACGCAAGTTTTTCGGAACATTAGTCATACCGTCAAAATCGACGTTTTTTGTGAGCCACCCGAATATTTGTTTGGCAACAAACGGCTTAACTTCGTAATTGGCCGTAATAAATTGAGTTAGTTCTTCTAATGTAAAATCGTGTAAGATTGTTGCCATACGAAAATTCCACCACTTCGGTTATTTTATACGTTTTAGTACGGCCAAATAGAAGCCTTGCATGCCGTTCCTGTGGGGCAAAAATTGATAAAATGATTTGTTGTGCGTTTGAGGCAATTCGTCTATTATAATAGTACCGTAGACGAAATTTGGGTATTCTGCAAGAAATTTGCGTACGTTTTGTCCGTTTTCGTTATCGAAAACAGTACACGTAGAATAAACGATATGTCCGCCTAATTCAACGTAGTCGGCAGCATTTCTTAATATCGAATATTGCAACTTCATCAGATTGGAAATATCCAAACTTTCGCGAAAAAGTTTTATATCCGGACGATTGTCCAATACTCCGAAACCGCTACACGGTACGTCGCACAACACAGTATCGAATGCGGAGTAAAATCTACTGTGAGAAGTTGACATATCCAAACAGTAAGTTTGAACGTTTGCGCCCATTCGGCGGGCATACGATTGTATAAGCTGTTCTCGATGCGGGTGAATATCGCACGCCGTGACGTTTGCAGAAGGACACAATTGTTTTACGTAAACACTCTTTCCACCGGGTGCCGCGCAGCAATCCAAAAAGTTGCGCTTCACAAGAGAGGCCGCCGCACGTGCAACCGCCATTGACGAGAGACTTTGCAATGTAAAATCCCCGTTTAACGGCGGAATTTTTCCGTTGACAGCGTAAGCGTCGGGAAATACTGTAGGCGCGATTGATGAAAAGTTTTTGAGCAAATCCGCTGTCTTAGCGCCGTTAGCAATACGAACGCATGTGGCGTCGCTTGCGCGAAAAGAAGCGATTTTGTAGGCGCCTTCTTTGCCGTAATCCTTGATCAATTTTTTAAGCGCCCATTGCGGATAAGAATTGACCACGCTAACGCGTAAAAATTCGTCATCAGGATAATCGTTAAAATTTGTAATGGTTTTAGAAACGTTTTTGAGTGTGGCGTTTACAAAGCCGACTTGACGCACGTCTTCGGTTATTTTAGTTAGTTCTGCCAAACCGTCTACTACGGCATAAGAGGGAATCGACAGATTTTTGAGACAATAGACGCCCATTTTCAAAATAATAAGCACGTCGCCCTTGGGCACTTTTCTAACATATTTAGATAAAATATACTGCAAAAGCATATCATTGTCCAGTACGCCGTACACCAATTTGGTGACAAGCGCCTTGTCCTGCGCTGTGCAAAACTCTAACGTTTTGTTGAGCGCGATCGCCGAAAAAGCACGTTCGGTATAGACGCTTTTTAAGGTTTGAAAACTTTTAAGAAACGCATTATTCATCAGTTACCGAGCACCGTACCCACGTCAATCTTTTTGCCGCACAAAAATGCCGAAACGTCAAGGCGTTTGGAATTTTCCAATTGCAAAACTTTGATTTCTACCGCTTTACCGTCGCCGCACATGACAGCTAGTGTTTTCTTGCCGCATTCCACTACCGTTCCGGCGGAAGAGTCAAATACTCTATCCGAAAAACGAGCGTCAAAAATTTTAAGCAAAGTTCCGTTCCAATACGTATGTGCGCCTATATTGGGGGATAAGGCTCGAATCAAATTTACTACGTTTTCGGCAGATTCGTTCCAATCTATTTGTTCCTGTTCTGCAGAAATTTTTGCGGAAAAAGTTGCTTTCTCCTCCGATTGCGGAGTATATATAGCAGTGCCGTTTTCTATCTGCGACAAAGCCTCCGTAACAGCCTCTGCGCCTAATTCAGCAAGACGATCGAACAAATGTCCGCTGTTTTCATAAGGTAAAATATCCAACGATTTTTGCAAAATAATGTCGCCCGCATCGACTTGACGCACGGTATTGAGAATCGTTACGCCGGTTTGCTTAAAGCCCTTCAATACGGCATACTGAATGGGGGCTGCGCCGCGCAACTCAGGCAAAAGAGAACCGTGAATATTTATTATACCGTATCGCGGAATATCGATAACTTGCTGTGACAAAATTTGTCCGTATGCCGCAGTTACCATAATATCCGGAGCCAAAGATTGCAATATTTCTACTCCGTCGCGGGAAATTTTCTCAAATTGATACAACGGAATACCGTGTTCTATCGCAAATTTTTTAACGGGAGAAAACTCTACTTTTCCGCGCGCACCCGCTTTGTCCGGTTGAGCGACACAGGCTAACAACTGGTGGTTTTGCATTATCTTGGTCAAAGCGGGAATACCGAAGTCGGGAGTACCCAAAAAAATCACTTTCATAATATACAATCCTCAAAGTTAGTTTTGCAATTAACACGCATAAACGGAAATTTAATTAAATTGCAAACACTTGCTTTACTAGTTACGACCGAATATGTCGCAAAAACAAAGCGCAAAGCGTACTAATTCTGCAATATGGCAAAACATCTACCTACAGCTGTTTTATCGGTCGACAAAAGCGTTTAATCCGGAATTTTTTTCTTCATTTTGTCGGCAAAAAGTATACCGTCCAAATGATCCATTTCGTGCAGAAACACACGCGCAAAATAACCTTCGGCGTGCAAACTCTGTTTTTCTCCGTTACGGTTAAAATAAGTTATATCTATCTTCTCTGGGCGCTCTACTAGCCCTCGAAACCCCACCACTGACAGGCAGCCTTCGTTATCGACGCACTTGCCGCTGGACTTAACCAATTCGGGATTAACAAGTTCGTACAATACGTCGTCATACTCTACTATGCAAACACGCTTGAGTATGCCCACCTGAGGCGCGGCTAGTCCCAATCCTTCCGCGTAGTGCAAAGTATCTGCAAGATCGTCAAGCAGTTGATGTAGTTTAGTATCAAAAACCGTTACAGGTTTGGATATTTTTCGAAGTAGCGGATCTCCCATTTTTATTATATTTCTACGAGCCATCGGTTCTCCTTGGTGTATTCTGCGAAAGATAAAATTGTACCTACGCCGAATATTATTCAAAATTTATTTGCTGAACTTTGTATTCAATATCTGCAGTTGTTGTATTTTTGCTGTATTGCGCCTACTATTCGTATCCACCACAGCAAAAATTTAATTTTACAAAATTTGCTATGCCTCACATTGTTACCGCTACGCAAAAAAATGCAAAAACTTTAAGCACCCAACAATGCAGCGATTGCGCACGAATGCTTTACGTAAGATTTTGAGGATTACGCTCCGCAAATACGGATACGTCCATGTTTTTGCGATTGTTGCATATGTAATAAATCTTAGGGATAATTTCGTCGCATGCCGATTTATCCAACTTCATCAACGCCTGAAAACGATACTTCTTTTCCGCGCGCTTCAATGGGCAACGCATTTTGTCCAAGTAGAAAAAAACGTTTGGGTATTGCGACTTTAAGTTTGCAAAATCGGCAAATTGTACAGTCAGTTCATCTATACAATCCTGTTCGTTTTCGCCTTGATACAGTATACGGACAATCTCCGTAAATGGCGGAAACCCTGCCGCTTCGCGCAGATTTATTTCGTGTCTGTAAAATCCGAGATAGTCCTGGTTGGCAGCAAGTTTTAGACAGTAATGTTCCGGTGTGTACGTTTGCAGCACCACAGTGCCAGTTTCGCGGTTGCGTCCGCTACGTCCAGCCACCTGAGTAAGCAATTGAAACGTACGCTCGCTTGCCAAATAATCGTCGTGATGCAAACTTTGGTCGCCGTCTAAAATGCAAACCAGAGTCACTTTAGGGAAATCGTGTCCTTTTGCTATCATTTGCGTGCCGACAAGTATTTGCGCATCTTCACGGGCAAACGCTTCTAAAATTTTACCGTGACTTTCCTTAGTTTGAGTTGTGTCGGCATCCATGCGCAACACTTTGACGTCAGGATAGGCTTGATTAAGCATTTGCACTATTTGCTGTGTTCCGATACGCCCCTGACGAAAACTGTCTTCGTGACACTCGGGGCATTTTGTTAGCATGTAGTATTTTTTGCCGCAGTAATGGCATTTTAGCATATTGTCTTCGCGATGCACCGTCAAACTGACGTCACAATCGGAACATTTTGCCACGTACCCGCACTTAGTACACATTAAAAAAGACGAATATCCTCTGCGATTTAGAAAAATCATTGCTTGATTGCCGTTTTTAATGGTTTCGGCAAGACGTTGCTGCAACAGTCGTGAAAAAATCCCTTTATGTCCGTCGGCAACTTCCTTACGCATATCCACAATTTCCACGTTTGGCAACGGTTGCTTATTGATACGTTCAGGCATAGAAATAAGCTGCAATCCGCCATGTTTTGCCTCGTAAAAACTGTCCAAACTCGGAGTCGCGCTGCCCAAAACTAAGACTGCGCCGTTTTGCGCGGCACGGAATTTTGCTACGGACAAGGTATCGTAACGCGGATTAAAATCCGACACATAACTGGAGTCGTGTTCCTCGTCTATTATTATTGCGCCTATATTGGCAAGCGGCGCAAACACTGCGCTACGCGCGCCAACGGCAATTTTCGCTTCGCCTGTTTTTAGACGTAGCCATTCATCGTAGCGCTCTCCAACAGACAAACCGCTGTGCAAAAGAGCAACAGCATTACCGAAACGTTCACGAAGTTGACGCAGCATATTAGGAGTAAGAGAAATTTCCGGCACCAACATTATTGCCGTTTTGCCTTGCGAGACAATTTGTTCGATGACTGTTAAATAGACTTCTGTTTTGCCGCTGCCGGTCACTCCGTGCAGTAAAAATCTTCTGCCGTCTTTTCCCGACAAAATTGCGTCAACTGCCGACTGCTGTACGTCGGTCAATACTCGCTTTTGAGGAGCGGATAAGACCATTTGTTTATACGGAGTTCTACGCACTTCCACTCCGTAAATCTGCACCAGTCCTTTTTGCTCCAAAGACTTTAATGCCGCGGCGCCGAATCGATCATTCAATTGATCGGTAAATGTTGCGCCGTTTACGAATAAAAAGTTCACCAAATCCTTTTGCCGCAAAGCATTAGGTTTCAGTGAGGACAAAAGTTGATTGAGCGTACGATCAGGTATAAGTTGCGCACACCTTTTGGTTAGAGGTTTGACCCTGTTTTTGCGCATTTCAGCAGGAATAAAAAGGCGTAATACGTCTACCCAACGTAGGTTGTATTCCTTTTTCATAAAAGCGCCAAGTTCCAACAAATCTGCGCTTATTGCGGGGAAATCGTCCAATGGCTTTACTATCTCTTTGAGTTTCTCCGGCGGACAATCGGTAGTCTGCTGTTCGTCAACAATAAACCCTTCTATAAATCGGTTAGCAAAATTTACCAAAACGCGAGTGCCGATTTGATAATTTTCTCCTTTGTAGTGAAAAATTTTGTCTACTTCGCTAGCTGAAACGTCTACAATTACCGAATAAATCATTTGCCGAGAACCTTGTTCAATATCATATCGGCGACGTCGATCTTTTTCATTTCCGCAAATGATTGCAGCGCGCCGTCGGGTGTCACAAAAGTTACGGTATTTGTGTCGCTACCAAACACGTTATTATGCTTGACGTCGTTTAATACCGCCAAATCGGCATGTTTTTCAGTCAACTTTTTGCGCGCATTATCCGTGTTGTCGTCTGTTTCCGCAGCAAAAACGCATAAAAATCTATCTTGCTTAATTTCGCCGACGGCTTTTGCTATATCCGGATTTTTTATAAAATTTACTGTTAGAGATGCCGATTTTATCTTACTTGAAGAAAAACGTTCCGGCCTGTAGTCGCATGGAGCGGCGGCCATAACTATAACGTCATGATGCGGCGCTAAACGTAACGTTTCGTCAAACATTTCCTGCGTTGTTTCTACGTTTACAACAGTTGCAGAATCGTCCACAATCGCCGTATGGCGCCCCAAAACCACCGTTACTTCCGCTCCGCGCTTGAGCGCTGCCGTTACAACGGCCGAGCCCATTTTACCGCTGGAAAAGTTGGTGACAAAACGCACGTCGTCAAGTTTTTCCAAAGTGGCGCCGCATGTAACAAGCACTTTCTTGCCGACAAAATCTTGTAACGGAACAAGTAAATTCGCACAATACTCCACGATTTCGTCCGGCTCAGCCATACGTCCTTCGCCGTGGTCACCGCAAGCCAAAAATCCGCTTCCGACTCCAACTACGTGTACACCTCTGTCGCGCAGCGTTTGCAGATTGCTCTGGAAAGCGGCGCTACGGTACATATTGACGTTCATTGCCGGACATATGACAACAGGCGCGGTCGTTGCCATTACGGTTGTCGATAACATGTCGTCGGCAATACCGCAAGCTATCTTGCCTACTATGTTTGCCGTTGCGGGACAAATTACGAATAAATCCGCCTTTTTTGCAAGGGAAACGTGTTCGACTTCCCAATGAGATTTTTCGGCAAACATATCGGTAGTTACCGGATTGTTGGACAGCGTTTCAAAGGTTAACGGCGTAACGAAACGGGCGGCGTTTTCGGTCATAATTACGTCAACGTTCGCTCCCATTTTTCTGAATGAGCGCACCACCTGACACACTTTGTATACCGCAATGCCGCCGCTTATGCCGACTATAACGTTTTTGCCTTGAAGTTTAAGCATAATCAGATTATTTTTTGATTTCCGTTATGCCTTCGTCAAATTCGTCGGCAGCGTAGGAAATAGGTTTGCTGCTCTGCGGCAAATCAGGGTTATTATTAAGTTCTTTTGCGCGCTTGGCTACAACACAGCAAAGAGCATATTTGTCGCCGGCTTTTTCAGTAAGTTCGTCAATAGGCGGTTTTGTAATCATTTTTCTATTCTCCTTTCTTTCAAAATTTCGATAATTTCGTTTACGGCGCGATCTACGTCGTCATTCATTATGCAATAATCGTATTTGCTGCGTTGAGCAAGTTCCAACTTGTTGCGTGCCATGCGGATTTGAATTTTGTCGGGAGTTTCCGATCCGCGTTTTATCAGACGTTCCAAAAGAGCCTCCTCGCTCGGGGCCTCGATAAAGAACAAAATACTGTCCGGATAGTTTTGCTTTACTTGCAATGCGCCCTTGACGTCAATTTCCAAAATAACGTCCTTCCCGAAATTGAGCATATCGACAACAAACTTTTTTGGAGTCCCGTAGTAGTTTTCAAAATGCTGATCGTACTCCAACAGTTCGTTATTTTTGACCATTTCCAAAAAAGTATCTGTAGACACGAAAAAATAACTGCGATCTTTGCGCTCGTTTGGACGAGGCGCGCGCGTCGTTGCCGAACGGGAAATAACTAAATCCGGCATATGACGCAGAAGTTCAGCGCAGATTGTTCCTTTGCCGGCTCCGCTGGGACCGGACAGAATAATTAGTTTACCTTTTTTTGTTTCTTCCATAACGTACCTCGTATGTGTTTATTCCAAATTTTGTATTTGTTCGCGTATTTTTTCCAATTCGTTTTTCATTTGCAAAGCTACGTCTGTTAATTTGACGTCGGCAGATTTACTGCATATCGTATTGGTCTCACGATTAAATTCCTGCAACAAAAAGTCTAATTGACGTCCGACAGGCTCTGCGCTTTGCAAAATTTTGCGCGCGCTTGCAACATGCGCAGCAAGGCGAGTCGTTTCTTCGTCGATACAGCATTTGTCAGCAAAAAAACACACTTCGTTTGCAAGTTTCGCTTCGTCGATCTGAACGTTTTCGAGAGCTGCAGTAACCCGTTGACGCAATTTGTCGCGATATGCATTTACAACCGTCGGCGCAAGCGCATCGATTTGTTGCAATAAATTTTCAATGACTCCAATTTTTTGTAAAACGTCGGTTTTAAGCCTATTGCCCTCGGCTTCCCGCATTGCGTTTAAGTTATAAATTGCTTCTGCAAGACTGTCCGTAAGCATTTTTTTGATAATTTCGGCGTCGTCATCAGTTTGTTCCAGAGTTAAAACTTCCGGACATTTAAGCAACGCCGATACGGAAAAATCATCTCTCAATTCCGGAAAATCCGCTTTTATTTTGCCGACAGCATCGACGTAACTTTTTGCAATTGACGAATCCAACGAAACCGTCTTGTCCGATTCGTTCGTCAAACGATAGTTGATAAAGACGTCTATGTGACCGCGTGCAACGAACTTTGCGATTGTCGAGCGTATCGCTTCCTCGTAAGCGATAAATGCGCGCGGCATTTTAGCGGATATATCCAAAAAACGGTGATTGACGCTTTTGAGTTCTACGGTTAGTTCTCGATTGTCGGTTTTAGATACTCCTTTACCGTAGCCTGTCATACTTTTCATAATCAAATAACTCCCAAGTTTTCAAAATAAACGATTTACTTTGAAAGGACTTTTCAACATTGTATTATAACACATCAATACGAGTTTTTCAATTAGAAATAGGCAAATACATAAAATTATAATACCAACTTACATATGGCCCGTTTCAAAATTAAATTTAATACTGGAAATTATGCTTTGCCGCCCAGCATCTCAATAAAGATTTGTTCATCTATTATCTCAATACCAAGGGCTCGGGCTTTGTCCAGTTTACTTCCCGCTTCTTCTCCCGCTATTACAAGATTTACGCTTTTGCTAACGCCGGATGAAATTTCACCGCCTAAACTTTCTATAAGTTTACCGGCCTCTCCACGAGTATATCTTGAAAGGCTGCCCGTAAGCACTACTTTTTTGCCAACAAACGCACCCGTCGCCACGTTTTGCTCATACTGCGGCACAATGCCTATTTTGGCAAGTTTATTTATTATTTCCAAGTTCTGTGCTTCGTTGAAATATTGCACTATTCCTTCCGCGACCACGTCGCCCACTCCGTCGATTGCCGTAAGCTGTTCGCGAGTAGCGTTAGAAAGATTTTGTACGTTGCCGAATGCTCGGGCAAGGTCCTTGGCAGTGACCGTGCCGACATTATCCAAACCGAGCGCATAAATAAATTGAGGCAAAGGCACGCGTTTACTTTTTTCCAACGCATCCAAAACGTTTTGTCCCTTTTTATTGAAAAGATTTGTATCTTTGTAACGGAATTCTTCCAATGCAACAAGTTTGTCAGCGGTTAGATCGTACAGATCGGCAACGGATCGCACCTCCAAATTGTCAACAAGAAGTTCTACGGTTTTGTCGCTAATTCCGTCGATATCGCAAGCGCTTTTACTGCAATAGTGAGAGAGCCTCGCGATAATCTGCGGACGACAATTCTCCGCATTGACGCAATATAAGTTTGCGCCGTCTTCCACAAGCGAGCAACCGCAAGCAGGACAGAGCGCAGGTTTAACAATCGGATCGCCCCCATCCTCCGCCGCGCCCAAAACTTCCGGAATAACGTCGTTGCTGCGCCGTACAAAAACGGCGGCATTTGTTTTAAGCCGTTTGCGCTCTATATCTCCGAAATTGTTTAACGTAGCGCGTTTGATAGTTGCTCCGCACAGTTCTACAGCTTGCAATTTACCTATTGGCGTAAGTTTGCCGGTGCGACCCACCTGCCAATCGACTTCCAACAGTTTTGTCGTAACCTGTTCGGCATCAAACTTGTATGCAACCGCCCATTTAGGGAATTTATCAGTGTATCCTAATTGTTCACGAAGTTGAAAGTCGTTTACTTTTATTACTACTCCGTCTATAAGAAAATCGTATGAAGAACGTGCTTCCCCTATTTGCTCGATTATGCTTCTTATTTCCTCAAACGTTTTAGCCTTTTGAAACACGCTGTTGGTAAGCATGCCGCAATTGTGCAAAAAATCCACAAGTTCGGTCTGTGTGCGGCAAACAAGCCCCTGTTGATACCCAACGCTGTAAAACACTACGTCCAAGTTGCGCGAGGCAGTCACTTTCGGGTCTAAATTGCGTATAGCCCCCGCAGCTGCGTTACGCGCGTTTTTTAACGGTTCTTTTTCGTGCGTTCGGTTATACCTGTCCAATTGCGAAAGTTTCATTATGCCTTCGCCTTGCAATTCGCACTCACCGTCGAAAGGAATTGTAAGCGGCACTGTTTTGACAGTTTTTACCTGCTCCGTCACATCTTCGCCTACAATACCGTTGCCACGCGTAGATGCGCCTACAAACGCTCCGTTTTGATAAGTAACATTTATAGTAAGCCCGTCGTATTTAAGTTCGACTGTAAATTCCACTTCCCCTACAGCCTTATTTACTTTTTGCACCCATTCGGACAGTTCTCCGAAACTTTGCACCTTGTCCAAACTGTACAATCTTTTTTTGTGAATATGCTGCGCAAAATTCTTAAGCGGTTCGCCGCCGACGCGACGGGTGGGACTGTCCGGCAACACTATGCCGGTTTGTTTTTCCAACTGCACAAGTTGATCGTACAAAGCGTCGTACTCGGTGTCGGGAACGGAAGGGGTATCTAAAACGTAATACTCGTGTGCCCAAACGTTTAATTGATTAACCATTTGTTGCATTGTCATATAAAACAAAATCCCTCCCCTGTGTTTACTTGATTATTGTCATTGGGGCAAAACGAACGTTTAGCGACTTTTTGCCGGCAGTATCAAAGGCAACGTCTGCCGTTTCACCGCTGATTCGTAAAATTATACCTTTGCCGAAAGTAGAATGCTCCACGATTTGCCCGACTTTGAATTTTGAAATTTCTGCTGAAGACTTTCCGTTGCTGACAGCCGTTTTACTAGGTTCACTATTTATCAGTTTGTCCAAAAAAGCATCGTTGGATAACTGCCATTCGCTTGCAGGCGGGCGCTCAGGTTGCAGAAAGCGTTGAACTTCTGCAAAATAGCGGCTGGCAATCGTTTGCTTACGTTGTCCCCACAAAAAACGTGAATTAGCGCGAGTCAGATACAGGCGCTTTTCCGCCCGAGTGGCGGCAACGTACATAAGCCGGCGTTCTTCTTGCATTGTTTCCGCCTGATATGTGGCACGTGAAGTTGGGAAAATACCGTCTTCCATACCTACTATAAACACTACTTTGAACTCCAAACCTTTTACGGCGTGAATGGTTGCAATCGTTACGTAATCGGTATCGTCCGCTTCGTCGATGTCGGAAGAAAGACTGACCGTTTGCAAAAAGTCGGATAACGTTGCGTAGGGTTGAGAATGGCAAAACTCGTTGACAGACTCCTCGAACTCGTCCACGTTCAATACGCGGTCGTCTTCGCCAGCATCTGAATACACTTTACGAAACTCCAAAACATCCAACATAGTATGCACAAAGGCTTTCAAGGAAAGTTTTTGCGCAAGAGAACATAAATCTGTGTACAATTGGTAAAAATCCGAAAGTTTTGCGCGTGTGGGACGATTGAGATCTTCCATATTGCGCTCGTCGGAAATGACCTCGACAAGGCTGATACCGTAATCTGCGGAAAAATTACGCAGTCTACTCAAAGTAGTTTCGCCTATACCGCGCTTTCTGGGAACGTTGACGGCACGCAAAAAAGCTTCCGAATCGCAAGGATTGACAATTAGTCGTAAATACGCCAAAATGTCCTTTATTTCTTTTCGTTCGTAAAACTTAAATCCGCCGAACACCTTGTATGCTATGCGGTTACGTTGCAACTCCTGCTCGAAACTGCGGGAAAGCGCATTGATTCGCATAAGAATAGCAAAGTCCTTTAGGCGCATTCCGTCACTGCGGAAAAGCAAATTTTTTATCTGTTCGCACACAAAATAGGCTTCGTCCTGTTCGCTGTAACCACTGAAAAGTTGAGTTTTGACCCCTTCTTCGTTTTCCGTCCATAGGACTTTATCAAAACGGTTGATATTCTTAGCTATTATGTCGTTTGCAACGTTCAGTATTTTTTTCGTAGAACGGTAGTTCTGTTCCAGTTTGAAAATTTGACAATCGGCAAAATCCTGCGAAAATTTTAGCAAGTTGTGCGACTCCGCGCCGCGCCAACTGTATATGGACTGATCGTCGTCACCCACCACAAAAATATTGCCGTACTTTTCGCCAAGCATCTTAAATATGCGGTACTGGACTCGATTGGTATCCTGAAATTCGTCGATCAAAATATATTTGTAGCGTTCGCGGTATTTATCCAAAACATCCGGAAATTCGCTAAACAGTTTGTGAACGTAAAAAAGCAAATCGTCAAAGTCCAAAGCGTTGCTTTCCGCCATCTTTGCCGAATATTCGTCGATTATTTTTATAAGTTTTTCTCTGTCCTGCACCTGCGCAGAGTGTTGCATTTTATCAAGCGTATTTTCCAATACGTCGTCAAAAGTGCCGTCGTGTGCAGCGAGAGAACCCGTCAACAATTCCGGAGAGTTGTTTTTAAGTTCCGAAATACCTTCGCAAATATCGTCCACAGTTTTTGCATCGGCGTCATCGGATAAGTCCTTAACTATTTTTTTTAAGAGACTGCGCTTTTCGTCTTCGGCATATATAGAAAAGTTGCCGGTACGGTTGAACGCCTGCGCTTCCACGCGCAAAACGCTTGCGCAAAACGAGTGAATAGTAGAAACGTGCATAAATTGCGCATTACAATCAAAGTCGAACAAACGGCGTTTCATTTCCGCGGCGGCTTTATTGGTAAACGTTATTGCAAGAATTTCCGACGGATCGACACCGCACTCGGAGACTAAATACAGTATTCTGTTAGTTAGTACGCGCGTTTTGCCCGTGCCGGCCCCCGCAAGAACCAACGTAGGTTTTAGAGGGGCGGTGACGGCCCGTATTTGCGCGTCGTTGAGATTTTGCAGTGACAAAATATTACTCCTGATATTTTTGCGAGAAAGTTGTATGGCTACAAGGGTTATATACAAACTCTGTATACACTATCAAACGGTTGAGCGTTATTTGTTTTGTCAGTCCTTACGCAACCGTATATATAAATTACAGAATATTTATTGTTTTTTTCTAGGCTTACGGTGCGTAAGCGTAGCGCGTGACATATCCACGTCCGTACCTTTGCCGTGTTTGGCTATAAATTTGCGCTGAGCGGCAAAACCGAATCTGCCCAAGTGTTTGCCCGTAGCGTAATATTCGCCGTGCTCGTAGGCAACTAGGCGCGCCAACGCGTAATCTATTTTTCCGTTTTCATCTACCACACGCTCGTCGGCATGCACGGACAAAACGTCGGCAAGAAACATATCGTGCGAGCCGAGATTAATAACGTCGAATACCTGACACTCCAAATTTATCGGAGACTCGTCGATAAGCGGCGGCTCCACAAAAGACGCAGGCGTCTTGGTGAGTTTCATTTCCGCGAACTTATCGTGATCTCGACCGCTTAAAATACCGCACCAATCGCACGCAGGCAACAGGTCGGCACCAGTAAGATTGATGACGAATTGTTTGTTACCGTTTAGTATATCGTATGAGAACCTATCGCGGCGCACGGATACGTAAACGCGCGGCGGCACGGAACAAATCACTCCCGTCCAAGCGACGGTAATTATATTGGCATTCTGCATATTGCCCACAGTTACCATGACCGCAGGCAAAGGAGCGAGCAACGTACCGCCTTTTAATTGAATTTTGGACATAAAAAACCTCTCATTTGTTTCATACTTCCGGAAAGACGACAAAAAAAATTTGCAACAAACCCTGCGTCCGTCGATTAAACTAAGCCAAATGCACGTGAGCAACTAACAAATCTTTGTTTGTTCAAGCGGGCACAAAAGTTGAGATGCGACTGCTATCTTGGCTTTGCCAAGCGTATTTTCCATTAGTATGTCTGTAATAGTATTCTGCAGTCTTGTAGGAAAACGAAGCAATAAATGCACGTTATCTGCGTACTCAACTTTGATTTCTTGAGCATACGGCGCAACGGCACGACGCAAAGACGATAACAACGCATATTCTATCTCAACGTTCATATCTGTGCAATTTGTCATTCGCAATCTGTCGCACTTATGCAGAATCTCGGCACAACTGCCGCCGTATGCACGCACAAGACCGCCTGCGCCTAGTTTGATACCGCCGAAGTAACGCGTTACAACAACGCAGACGAAATCCAAACCGTTGTTTTTGATACATTCCAATATTGGCAAACCTGCCGTGCCTTGGGGCTCGCCGTCGTCGCTGAACTTGGCTTTGTCGCCGGCAACGTATGCGTAGCAATTGTGCGTGGCGTCAAAATACTTTTTGCGTTTTTCAGCAATATACCGCATTGCATGCTCAGCACTTTCAATGCCTATTGCCGAAGCAATGAAACGCGACTTTTCTATCACGACTTCCGCCTCGCATTCGGTACTAGGAATGGTTACGTATTCTTTCATCACACCTCTATCATAACTCTGCAGAGCATAGCGTCAAAATTTTGTTGCGACAAAAATTTAGCGCTTTTAATTTCTATTCCGACATCCGGCAATCATCATTCAAATAAAGTTAGAAAATTACTTTTACGTGTACTTTTTTACCTTTGTGCAAGACAAACTCGCCTTTTGCCGAAATTTCCGCAGGTAACATCCAGGCAAAATCAGTAATTTTTTGATCATTGACGGAAACGCCTCCGCCTTCCACAAGACGACGGGCTTCTCCGTTGGACTTACATTGACCGCATTTGACCAATATATCAACTATGTTTTGCGGATCGGATATTTTAACTTCCGGCATATTGTTGACGTCCAAGCTGAAAGACGCTTTGACTTGCTTTAACACTTCGTCCGCTTTTTCCTTGCCGTGAACTATCGCCGTCACTTCATAGGCCAAACGTTCTTTTGCGGCATTCATTCGCTCGTCGTTATGAGCCGTAAGTTCCGCTATTTCGTCCAAAGGTAAAAATGTAAGCAACTTCAGGCAGGTCTCCGTGCGGTCGTCCTCTACGTTACGCCAATATTGGAAAAAGTCGTACGGAGTAGTTTTGTTGGGATCAAGCCAAACTGCGCCTTTTGCGGTTTTGCCCATTTTTTTGCCGTCAGACGTTGTAAGCAAAGAAAACGTTGCGGCATATGCAACCTTTTGCTCTTTACGGCGCACCAAGTCTACGCCTGCAAGCATATTGCTCCATTGATCGTCTCCGCCCAATTCCAACACGCAGCCGTATTCCCTGTTGAGATGCAAAAAGTCATAGGCTTGCATCAGCATGTAGTTAAATTCCAAAAACGTAAGCCCCTTTTCCAAGCGCTGTTTGTAGCACTCTGCAGTAAGCATTTTGTTGACGGAAAAGCATGCTCCTACGTCGCGCAAGAAATCGACGTAATTGAGTTTGCAAAGCCAATCGGCGTTGTTTGCAAAAATAGCCTTACCGTCCGAAACGTCGATAAATCTGGACATCTGTTTTTTGAAGCACTCTACGTTGTGATTGACGGTTTCTTTCGTCATCATTTGGCGCATATCGGTGCGGCCGCTGGGGTCGCCTACCATAGCGGTACCGCCGCCGATAAGCACTATCGGACGGTGACCTGCGCGTTGCATATGAGCCATTGCCATAAGCGTTACGAAATGTCCTGCGGTAAGGCTGTCGGCCGTAGGATCGTAGCCTATATAGAAAGTAACTTTTTCCTTCCCCAAAAGGTCGTACAGTTCGTCGCCGTAGACGGTTTGCTTCAGGTATCCGCGTTCTTTCAATACATCCAAAACGTTTTTCATCGTTAGGTAAACTCCTTTTTTTCGCGTATTAGATTTAGCAAAATGCTACAATAAATATTTTTAAGTAACTAGGGCATTTCAAATATTACCGGTACTTCAACCGCAATTGTCAGGGTTCTATTTTTTCAAAACACTGTTGAGCACGAGTAACCATTACATGGTAAGCGACGGCGGCAAAAGCAAATGCCAGACCCAATAGCATTACCCACATCAACACTATTGCTACCCAAGATAAAGTCTTGACAAACCAAATCACAAACAGTGTGGCAACGGCGGCCATAACTGCCGCGCAAATTAGCCCTATGAGCATTGCTATCCAGCTGTTACGGGCGTTTTTTAGACCTTGATTAAAGTTAGTCCAACCCAAACGCGGCGCTTTGAGATCCAACAGTGTAGTTACGCACATGCCGCCGAACCCCAACAAAGCCATCGCGCACATCATAATGATGCCGAAATACCATTCGATTCGGAACAGTAACACCGCCATTATACAGGTAAGCAAGTCGCAAACAAGCATTACTCCGGTTGCCAAAACCACTTTTGCCAACAGTATTTTAGAAAAACTTATCGGCAAACTTTTGAGCAGGTACAAAGATTTGTTTTCACGAGAAATCGGATACAAACCGAGCGAGTTGGTGCCCAGCCCGATAAGCGACATATATGCAACGATCGCAAGAGGCGCGATAATATGATACGACGCATTGCTTGACAAAGCTTCGATTGTGGTAAGTCCGCTTTCCAAATCTCGGTTCATGATAAAATACATGATTACTACCAATAACGGCATCATAATTATTCCTGCAAACGCTTGAAAGCCCATTTGCGCGTTGCGAACCACCCGCTTGAAATCGGTATAGATAAGTTCCTTTAGCACTCCGCGATTTTTTACCTGCAACTGACCGTCTGTTGCTTTTTTACGGCGCGACGATCCGCCGGCACTTTCCAAGGAAGAAGCCAATATCCATTTGTAAAACGGATACGCCACCAAAACGACCAAACCGAAAAGCGCAAAGTTTTCCAAAAAAGACAGAAAAAACGTGATAGCTCCCGTGCCGAAAGTGACGGACAGCATACTTGTTGCCAACATCATATCCGGATGGACGTACACCATATTTTTTGCAACGGATTTTAGTTGCGCTATCATTTGCTGCGCCAGATCTTGCGACGGGAAATAACTGTCGCCGCCGTTATCCGTCATAAATCCCAATTGATACATTACCCAAATATACAAACCCATTACAAGAAGGTAAAATACCACTTGAATAACAGTTTTCCATACACTGCCGTTCTTAAGTCTGGAAAACAGCGCCGAAAAGGGCATAGCAACCAAACATCCAACAAATAACGGCAACATAGGAATAAGCAATACGGCAAACGGCATCATAAGGTAGAAACCGAAAGAAGCTTGCGCGCCTATTGCATACGGCAACAAAATAATCAGTATGGAAAAAACCGAAGTTATCACTTCGTTGACGTATACAACCAAAAGTTTTGCAAGAAATATTGTATTTGCCTTTACGGGCAGGCACAACAGTTTGTCGGCGTCTTTGCCGTTAAAAATATTGGTCATGACGGAAGGCAGACCGAACAGCACAACCAAGCCCTGACACATCAAAACAAGCATTGCGCATACGCCTTCGTCGGGACCGCCCAATTTGCCCATGTAGTACGTAACTATGGCAACACCGATAATCAGAGGCAAAAAGCACAGCGCCACAATGCATAAAAGCACTATAGTACTTATCTTGCGACGTTTACTTTCAAAAGGTTTCATTCTGTATTGCTGAACGAACAGCAATTTAGCCAAAGACAAAAAACGTTTCATTACTTTTTATCCCCGTTATTTTTATCGTTTTGGCATTCGCTTTGCTCTTGCTCCGAATCGGGCAGCACGTCAGGCGATTCAAAATTTTCGGGCTCGCCCAAGTCATTATCGGACGGTTCTGCAATCGTCGCCGTAGCGTCGGAAGTCATTGTAAGGAAGATACTTTCTAAGGACAAACTGCTGTCAGCGCGGATATTATCAAGAGTATCCACAGCCACAAGTTCGCCGTGATTGATAATTCCTATGCGGTCGCAGACTTTTTCAACGACGTCGATTACGTGAGAACTGAAAAAAACAGTGTTACCTTCGTCGGCGTACTTGCGCATCAGTTGTTTAAGTTGAAACGCCGATTGCGGATCCAACCCCGTCATAGGTTCGTCCAAAACCCATACTTTCGGCGCATGAATAAGCGCTGCAATCACCATAAGTTTTTGCTTCATTCCGTGTGAATAGGACGCGATCATATTAGGCAGCGCATCGGTAAGCGCAAAAAGACGCGCATATTCGTCTATTCTAGACTTCAACAAAGCGCTTTCCACGTTGTACATAGTGCCGATAAAATTGAGGTACTCTATCCCTTTCAACGTCTCGTAAGTTTCGTGGTTATCGGGCACGAAACCCACGTAACTTTTTGCCAAAGTGGGGTTTTGCGCCATATTGACGCCGTCGATCTCCACTGTGCCTTCGGACGGGGCAAGAATACCTGTTATCATTTTGATCGTTGTGGACTTTCCTGCGCCGTTAGGCCCGATAAAACCGAAAATTTCACCGCCTTTTACTTCCAAAGAAAGATCGGCAACCGCTTTTTTGGCGGAACGGGCATAGGACTTGGATACGTTGGTGAGTTTTATCATAAAAAAACACTCCTTCTGCATTACAATGCGTAGATTAAAACTGTTGTAATTTACGCAATACTGTCAAAGCGGAATTTGTAACCGCTTACAAAAATACGTTAGCAAATTTTCGGTATAATTCTTACGTTGCGCAAATATAGCGCAATAAAAAATGGACTTGTAGCAACAAAAACTTTTATTTTTTGTTCTTGCGTTCCGGCGCGCCCAGGTAGGTTGAGTGCACGACTTCGCGCAAAAACGCAACGTCGTCGGTAGGCACAACGAAACAAGGTTTTGCTCCTTCATACGGCGGACGCGACGGTAAATTTGCGACAGATTCCGCGTTTTGTTTGTTGCTTTTGACAAACAGCGCGTTGTCGCAAATTACGGCAACGTAGCGACCGTTTAGATACAGCAAATATTCACCCATCATGGGACGCACGGTTACGTCGCCGATTGCGGACAGTTTTGCGATCAAATCTGTAAGAAACGTTTTGTCAGTCATGTGCCTGTTTCTACTCCTTACGAATATTGCTTAGCAACATCAGGCAGTTTACCAATACTGCAAAGACTTAAAGACGCCGAGATGGTTAAATTATTCCTTCTTTTGACGACAGCCGACGTCTTGACCGTTGCCGCTAGGAGAGAAGTAAACCTCGTCTTTTACCTCGTCAGGCAAGTACTGTTGCTTTACCCATCCGCCGTAGTTGTGCGGGTATTTATATGCGGGAGCGTCTACTTGTTCGGTCGTGCGCGGATGATTGCCGTCCATTAGGTAGTACGGCACTTGAGCCGTCGTATGCTGTCTGGCGCTTTCAGTTGCGGCTCCGAGAGTTTCCACCACCGAGTTGGATTTTGGACAGTTGCAAATATACAATATCGCTTCCGTCAAAGGTATGCGTCCTTCCGGCAAGCCCAAGTTTTGAAAAGCCGTAAGCGCCGCAGTTGCAACCGGAAGAGCCATAGGATCGGCTAACCCGACGTCTTCCGCCGCATGAATAACAATGCGTCGGGCAAGCAGCAAAGGATCCGTGCCCGCTTCAATCAGACGAGCAAACCAAAACATCGCGGCGTTTGCATCACTGCCGCGCATGCTTTTGATAAAGGCGCTTATCATATCGTAGTAGGTACCGGTATCCACCGAAAGAGCTTTCTTTTGCATAGACTGCGAAGCGGCAAGACGGGTTACGCGCACCCTGCCGTCGGCGTCCATATCGGTTGTAAGAGCGGCAAGTTCCAACGCATTGTAAGCGCTGCGCAGGTCTCCTGCGGCGGTTTCCGCAATATATTCCAAGGCGTCGTCGTCTACCGCAACTTTATTGCGCGAAAGTACGGTGTCTCTAGAAAGCGCAGTAGTAAGCCCTTTTTTGATATCCTGTTTGGTCAAAGGCAAAAATTCGAACACTCGGCAACGCGATACGATGGCGCGAGTCATTGATACGTAGGGATTTTCCGTAGTAGACCCAATGAGAGTGATCACTCCGCGCTCGATAGCCGGTAAGACGCAATCGCTTTGAGCCTTACTCCAGCGGTGGCATTCATCCAAAAGAAGATACGTTTTTTGTCCGTAAGCGTTAAAACGGCGCGTTGCTTCGTCAATAATTTTCTTGGCGTCCGCAACACCGCTGCTGACTGCGTTGAGTTTTTCAAATTTGCTGCCGGTTGTGTTTGCTATTACGTTGGCCAGCGACGTTTTGCCGGTTCCCGGAGCGCCCCAAAATATGCAACTGCCCAGTTTATCCGCCTTGATCGCGCGGCAAAGAAGCGAACCGTCGTATATGATATGCGACTGCCCGATAAACTCCGACAAGACGCGCGGTCTCATTCGTTCCGCCAAGGGGATGTTTTGTGTTTTTTCCTGTTGAAAAATAGAATTTTGTTCGTACTGTGACATAGGTATAAGTATAACATTATTTTTTACGCAAGGCAAGGCAAAAAGGCGTATTTATTAGATAATTAATAAATATTTTGTAATTTTAATAAAAACAGAATATACTGCCCAAATCAAACAAAAACCGCGACAAGAAAAAAAATTTCTATGCGGTAAAAAGCAACGATAGCTCTTCGGCGCAAAATGCCGCACCTAGAGGATCGCATATACAAATTTTTTGCAAAAATACGCATTACAATAAAAAAACGGAACGTAAAAAAAGCAAAAGAACGCAAAAATCGGACTAAAACCCGCAAAAAGGATGCTAGACACAAACGCAAGAAAAGAAAAAGCCGCCATAAATTAGGCGGCGAATAAGATTGCTACACAAAAATTCAAGAAAAAATACGTCCCAAAATCTAGATGGTGGGCTCGTACTTGAACTGCTTGGCGAACTGAATGAAGTTTTCCGCGTCGGAATAAAGACTGCCGCTTTTTTGCCAAATAAGCACTATTTGCTGCATTATGGGAGTTTCCAGCGGAATACAAACCAAATCCGAATCCATTTCCGCGACCTGACGATACAAGAAAGCGCCAACGTTGCCATAGGAAAGAAATTTTTTAATTGTGTAAAGTTGAGAAGAATGCAGCAAAACGTTCGGCTGCTCTACGCCGGCCTCGGCAAAGGCGCTCTTTATAATTACGTTCTGGTAACTGTCGGCTTTGAACAAGATAAGGCGCTCGTCGGCAAGTTGCTTGAAAGAAACGCTGTTGAGCGAAGCGAGAGGATGTTGTTTGCTTACGCAAAAGACCAATTCCGTCGTGACGAGAGGTAAAATATTGTAGTCGTCATTGACGGCATTATCCAAAATAGTGATACCCAAGTCCACTGCGTTGGTATCGATGAGTTTGCGCGTTTGCAAAGAACCTGTTTCCAACATTTCTAATTTGACGGACGGAAACGCCTGTTTATACCCGTTGAACATTTGAGGGAAAAGGAAAGTCGATATCATTGCGGGAACGGCGATTTTGACTTGATTGCGGCTGCTGTTGATTTCGTGCATTTGCCGCTCGAGAGCCTCGACGGTTTGCAGAATGCAACAGACCTTTTCGTAAAAGAACTGTCCCTCTACCGTCAATTGCAATCTGTTGTGTTTGCGATGAAAAAGTTTAACGCCGAATTCGTCCTCCAATTCCTTTATGCAAAAAGAAATAGTTGGCTGACTGACAAAAAGTTTTTCCGCCGCTTTGGTAATGCTTTCGTAGCGACATACCGTTTGAAAATATTTTAACTGTGCAAGTTTCATACAATTCTTCTCCGCTGCGCTATTGAGCCTCCGTAAAGCATAGATTTTGTTTACAAATATAAGCCCGACGCAAAATTTACTTATGTATTATAGCAAAAAAAAGCGCGTCTGGCAAGAAATTTGCACGGCAGAACGCAATCAATCAAAAGAAAAACATCTGTTTCTCCTTTCGAGGATATTGCAGACTAAAGTCGCTGAAAAAGCGAAAAAATCGTTATTATGCCTGCAATAGTATTATACAAAAGTCAAAAAGTAATAGTAGCATAGCTGGGTTTGCAAACAAAATGGACAAGAAAACGACCTACGCGATTCCGTTTGATAACAAAATGCCGACAGCAAAAGTGCCTAATACAAAAGCAAAACTAATAAAAAAATCCCAAATCAAACATATAAAAGCAAGAAAGACAAGCAAACATAACGTAGCAGAAAAACACCGCTTGCTTTACTTGTTTACACACAAAAAAAAAAGACAAAATATAATTACGTTACCGATTTTTGCTCAGCAAAATCAAACAATTAAAGCAACTCCGTCAATATTGAATTCAGCACGTAAAATTTGTCGCGACGAACGAAGACACGTCCATCCTCACTGCACAAAAAGCCGTCGGATACAAGTTTATTTGCAGCAGAAAACCGCAGAAAAAAGTTTGTGCCAAAACGGCGCACAAAGTCCTCCAGTGAAATTCCGCGTTCCAACCGCAAACCCAGCATAACGTACTCGCGAGACTCCTCGTCAAGCGAAATCCGCTCGAAGTCGGCTTTAGAATCCACACCGCCGCTTTTGACGTATTCCGATACGGCAAATAAATTCGTATAGCGTGCGTCATTGACAAATCCGCTTGCCGCAGCGCCAAATGCGAAGTACCGCCGCTCCGTCCAATAGCCCAGATTATGCAGACATTCAAAGCCGGTGCGGGCAAAATTGGAAACCTCGTAACGAAAAAGTCCGTTTTGAGCGAAACGCGACAAAGCGTAATCATACATATCGGCAAGGTCGTCGTCGGCATAAGCATATTCAGCGCAAAGTTTAGCGATCGGCGCATGAGGATGAATTTCCAAAGCATACAAACTGACATGATTAAGAGGTAAAGATACAACGTGTTCTATCGTGTGCCGAAAATCTGACGGGTCTTCCGGCAAACCAAGAATCAAATCGGAGCTGACGTTGCTAAAACCGCATTCGTGCGCAAGTTTAAGCGAACGCAAAAACTCACCGTAAGTATGTATGCGCCCGATTTTTTTAAGAGTAGGGTCGTTTGCACTTTGCAAACCGAAACTCAAACGGTTGACGCCGAAATCGCGCAGAAGCCGCAACAAATCTATCGTGACGCTTTCCGGATTGCATTCAACCGTAAATTCCTTAAGCGAGGATAAATCGAATTTTTCCGAAAGGGCGCGGTAAACCTTTTCCAAATAGCTGAATTCCACAGCAGACGGCGTGCCACCGCCCCAATACATCGTTACAATACGCGCATTAAAAGGTACGTCGGCATTTGCTATCTCACGACAAAGCGCGTCGAAGTATTCGCCCTGTAAGGCAAAATCGGTGCAAGAAGAAAAAGCGCAGTAGCCGCACCGCGCCTTGCAAAAAGGGAAATGAACGTAGATACCGTAATCAGTTGGCGTCTGCATCCGACGATCGCTCCTCTTCGACAAATAAATACGGTTTTAGAAAGACGTGCGCAAACTTTTTGTGTTTAGGATAGGAACGTGCGCACAAAACGGTTGCAAGCGGGTAAAACACCGAGAGCACAAAGCACACGCCGCACACAACGTACAAGACGGCGCGAGCGGATTGTTCTGCGTTGTCGTAAAATAAACCCAGGCACAAGAACAAAATTGCGCAAGCCAGATAGATAAGTGCGGCAAAAACAGCACTGAATAATGCCGTACGTACGTATTCTTTCTTGATTTTTCCGTTAAAAATATCTTTTTTCATAAACCCTTCTGCACCGTTCCTCTTTGAACGTAAATTAAACAAATAATAACCCTTCTATCCCGAATAATAATGTCATTTCAAATGAATTTACCGTATTATGTTACACATAGTATTTTATAGTTCGGCGAAATTCGGAATAGCGATACGATTTATCACCATTAATCGTCGATTTTGAGTATCGACATAAATGCCTCGCTGGGGACGCTGACCGACCCAACCTGCCGCATACGCTTTTTCCCTTCCTTTTGCTTTTCCAATAATTTCTTTTTGCGCGTAATATCACCGCCATAACACTTTGCCAAAACGTCCTTTCTCAAAGCCTTGACAGTTTCGCGTGCGATAATTTTGTTACCCACAGCCGCCTGTACGGGAATTTCGAACATTTGACGCGGTATGGCTTCTTTCAATTTTTCGGCGATTTGACGTCCACGCGCATAAGCGCGTTCTTCGTTGACAATAATTGACAGCGCGTCGCACATTTCGCCGTTTAAGAGCATATCCAGCCGTACCAATTTACCCGTAACGTAACCTTTAAGTTCGTAATCCAAACTTGCGTAGCCGCGCGTACGCGACTTTAACGTATCGAAAAAATTGTAGATAATTTCGTTTAACGGAATATCGTAGGATAACTTGACGCGTTTGGTATCTAAATACGTCATGTCCAAAAACGTACCGCGTTTTTCCTGACACAACCCCATCACGTCGCCGACGTACTCCGGCGGACAAAACACTTCCGCAGCAACTATAGGTTCTTCCATATGTTCGATAGAGGTTGCCGGCGGCAATTTTGTCGGGTTGTCGATAAGCATCATTTCCCCTTGCGTAGTATAAACTTTGTAACTGACGCTAGGCGCAGTCGTTACGAGATCCAAATCGAATTCGCGTTCCAAACGTTCCTGAATTATTTCCATATGCAACAGACCCAAAAATCCGCAGCGGAAACCGAATCCGAGCGCTACGGACGTATCCGGTTCGTACACCAAAGACGCGTCGTTAAGTTTCAACTTTTCCAAAGCGTCTTTAAGGTCGTTGTATTTACTGCCGTCCGCCGGAAAAATACCGCAAAACACCATCGGTTTCACTTCTTTGTATCCTTTTAGAGGATCGGCACAGGGAAATTCCGCATTGGTCAAAGTGTCGCCGACTTTGGTATCGGACACAGTCTTGATGCTGGCGCACACGTAACCGACGTCGCCGGAAGAAAGAAGCGCAACAGGCTGCATTGCAGGTGCAAAAATCCCCACTTCCGTCACGTCGAATACCTTTCCGCGCGTTTCGAACATTTTGATTTTATCCCCCACCTTCACGGCGCCGTCCACAATTCGCACAAATATTATGACGCCTTTGTAGTTGTCGTACTGGCAATCGAAAATAAGCGCTTTTAGCGGAGCATCGTCGCTACCCCTTGGAGCGGGCACGCGCCGCACTACCGCGTCCAAAACGTCCTGTATATTGAGGCCTTCTTTGGCGGAAACCAGCGGAGCGTCGGAGGCATCCAGCCCGATCGCGTCTTCTATTTCTTTTTTACAGCCGTCTACGTCCGCAGAAGGTAAATCGATTTTGTTGATAACGGGGATAATTTCCAAGTCGTTTTCCAATGCCAAATAGCAATTTGCCAAGGTTTGCGCCTCTACGCCCTGTGACGCGTCGACAACAAGCAACGCGCCTTCGCACGCAGCAAGAGAACGGGAAACTTCGTAGTTGAAGTCCACGTGACCCGGCGTATCTATCAAATTGAGTTGATATTCCTCGCCGTCCTTAACGTAAGTCATCTTGACGGGAGTAAGTTTTATCGTTATACCGCGCTCGCGCTCGATATCCATGCTGTCCAACATTTGAGCTGACAAATCACGCTTGGCAACCTGTCCGGTAAATTCCATAAGGCGATCCGCCAACGTGCTTTTACCGTGATCGATATGAGCGATTATGCAAAAATTGCGAACGTTTTGTTTTGACATTGTAGTCTCCGCGAAATTGTAAAAAAATGTTTTGCTTAAATTATACCCGAAACGGCGTTTTTTGTCTAGAAAGTTTTTGCAATTGAAAAACATTTGTTGCGCCGTCTCTTGATTTTTTACAAAAGAAAATATATAATTATACGGAACGGTTTGCGGCGCACAGTTATATTGAAATACTTAAAAAACGCGATAGTACGCCGACCGCATACCGAAACGTGCGCCCTTTGCGCGTTTGCGATATCCATAACTAAGTGCTGCTGACAAGACGTCAAATTATACCAAAACATAGGAAGAAACGTTTAGAAAACGGCGCCCGCCATATGCGGAATAATGCATATGCGCAAATAATTTTGTTGCAAAACGGTAAAATCCAAAATAAATTGCATTACTTTACCCTACTACGGAGGTGGAAATATGATCAGAAAAGAATATAAATGGTTGACCGATATTTACGTGGCGCACCGCGGATTGTTCGACAACCAAACGCTGCCGGAAAATTCAATACCGGCATTCGAGAAAGCTTCGGCCATGGGTTTCGGCATAGAAACGGACGTACAAAGCACAAAAGACGGTGTTTTGGTAGTTTTCCACGACTATTCTTTGGAACGGATGACGGGGACAAGCGGACAAATTGGTGAACATACTTTTGAAGAATTGCGCAAACTACGACTGCTCGATACAGACTGCGTTATACCTACTTTTGAAGAATTTTTGCAAGCGGCAAACGGAGCAAATCTTGTAGTGGAGATAAAACCGCACGGAAAAACCGGCTACGTAGAAGAAAAAACATACGAAATGCTGAAAAATTATAAGGGAAATTATTGTATAGAATCCTTTGATCCGTTTGTAATAAGATGGTTCAAAAAGAATGCTCCCGAAGTTATAAAAGGTACGCTATCCTGCGCTTACGAGGGGTCGGGGTTCGGCAGAATAAAAAAATGGATATTGAGAGAATTAAAACTTTGCAAATGGAACGGCAGCCAATTTATCGCTTTTGACGCAACAACTTTGAAATCCAACAAAGCAGTAAAACGCTTTGGAAAAAGAATACCTATTTTATGCTGGACGATACGCAGTCAAGAAGAATTAAACAAATTGGAACCCTACTTTGACAATATAATTTTTGACGGATTTGTACCCGAAAGGCGCGACTTAGCAAAATTGAAATAGTACTGCGAAAGCAGCTTGTTGTCAATCGACGCTGTTTGGGGAAGATTATGAATATTACTCTCCTTACAAGAAAGCAGTTAAGGCACAAGGACTCGGCAAAAACTACAAGCCTCTTTGTTTGAAAACGAAAAACTTTTAATACGTAAACGCACGAATATTTAGCGGAACTTTATTGAGTAAAGTTCCGCTTTTTGCACCGCTGCGCAAAGTAAGCGACACCTTTCTAGATACTACGCGGCGCTTAAACCTGTAAAACCGACACGATAGGACACAAAAAAGTCGATTTGCTATCTAACGACGGAAATGCACCTGATAGGTGATTAAATGTGAGACTTTTGTTATATATGTTAGACATAGTATTATATAAAGCGCGATTTATAAGCATTGTGGCACATAATTTTAGCAAAGCAAAGACTTTTGCCGCACCTTTATCACATACACAACAAGCACTTTGGATAAGCGAGACCAAGATGTGGCGGCAATCCGCCGATGAACAAATGCCAATATACGCTAATTCTCCTAAAACAATAATAACGCTTGCAAAAAAAGGTGCAAGCGTTAAATACGTAAAAAAATGCAACCAAGCGCGCACAAATTGCGCACTTGATACTCTATAGCGCTGCGAGTGCGGAAACAATCGCCTGAGCAGCTTTCAACCCGTCCACGGCAGACGACACTATTCCGCCGGCATGTCCTGCGCCCTCGCCCACAGGGTAAAGTCCGTTGACGTTGCTTTGAAACGTGATTTTGTCACGCAAAATTTTTATCGGCGAGGACGTGCGCGTTTCTACGCCGGTAAGAACGCCGCACCTTGAAAAGCCTTTTATTTTAGTATCAAAATATTCCAACGACCGCTGTAAAAATCGCGTAATATCTTGCGGAAACAGATCGCACAAATTTGCGGAACGGACGCCGCGACAATACGTCGGATTAACGTCAAAACCCGAGGACAAGTTTTCGGAAAGAAAATCAGTAACGTTTTGACACGGCGCCGAAAAATCGCTGCCGCCCATTTTGTATGCAGAACGTTCCAAACTTTCCTGAAAATCGATGCCGCCGAATATCGGATCGGCAAAGCCGTAACGGGCGACGTCGCGCCCGGTTACTCCGACGACCAACGCGCTGTTGCTGTTCAGCCCGTCGCGGGCATAATTGCTCATTCCGTTTACCACCACTGCGCCGTTTTTCGAAGTTGCGGGAACAACGACCCCGCCGGGACACATGCAAAAAGAGTAACAGGCGCGGTCTTCGATATTGTAGGTCAATTTGTAAGTTGCAGCGCCCAAATCTCTGTGCGTTGCGAACATCGCTCCGTATTGCGCAAGATCGATAAACTTGCGCGGATGCTCTATTCTTAAACCTACGGCAAAGGGCTTAAATTCCATATCTACGCCGTGTTTCACAAGGCCGTGAAACATTTGACGCGCGCCGTTCCCTACGCAAAGCGCAACGCAATCTGCAAATATTTTTTGCGTTGTTTTACTTCCGTTTTGACTAACTTCTACACCGACCGCCCTGCCGTCCTTGATCAGAATGTCGGTAACGGTAGTATCAAACAAAAATTGCCCGCCTAGCTCTTGTATCGAGGAGCGCATAGCGTCTGCCACCGCGACCAAATTGTCCGTACCGATATGAGGCATTGCGGAAGTAAGAATTTGCTTAGGCGCGCCTGCACGGACAAATTCCAGAAAAACGGAATGCAACAGCGGCGACGAAATACCTGTGGTCAATTTGCCGTCAGAAAAGGTGCCCGCTCCGCCCAAACCGAACTGTACGTTACAGTTTTCGTCCAATTCGCCGCCGTGAAAAAAGTTTTGCACTTTTTCCGTACGGGAAGAAATATCGCCGCCGCGTTCCACCACCGTAACGGAAAGTCCGCACAAAGTCAAATACCTAGCCAAAAACAACCCCGACGGTCCCGCGCCGACTACAACGCAACGTCCCTTGACCCGCGGCAGAGATTTGTCAAGAAAAATATCCTGCGGAGGCAAATAGGGCGTTGAGTTTTTAAGAAACTTTTTGTCGCTTTCCACCACGTACGAACATACGAAATGCACGTCGCTTTTATCGCGGGCATCTATGCTTTGCTTGTGTAATTCGGCGTTAATTACGTGCGCACGCGACGTTCCCATCAGTTTCGCCAAGCGCTCCAAGATATGTTCCGCGTCAGACGGCTGCCCAAGCGGAATTTTGATAGGTTTTGTAAGAAAAAAATTATTCATTAGTTACTCTGTTTTAGTTCCAATATAAATTGACAGATAGTTAAATACTGAGTCACTTTCGCAAATTTCAGCTCAAACGATTGCCGTGCGCGACGCGACCGACCGCCACAATAAAAAACGACGGCAATATATAGGCCGTTTTGAAAATCGTAAATAAGCAGAAAGTTGCGGAACGCAGCATCAGTTCCTTCAGTTTTCCGTTTATCGGTCAGTCGATAAATTTGGGTTTAATGCCGTTTTTGAAAGCGTAAATTGCCGACGCAGCGGCAAAATATAGATTGTATCCGCCGCACAATCCGTCCACGTTCAATACTTCCCCTATCACCACAATGCCGTTGTCCAGTTGAAGCGTAACAGGATCGACAAAGCGTTCGTCAATTCCGCCCGCAGTGACCTGACTTTTGGAAAAGTCCAAAAGTTTGGAAAAAGAGAATTGTAAGTTTTTTGCCGTGTGTGCTATACACTGCGGAGAAAAATTTTTTGAGCGTTTAACGATACATTCGGCAAGTTTGTTGTGCAAAATTCCCAAAAACAGACGTTCGCGCGGAAAGTTGTCGTTTAGGCGACTCCGAATAATTTCCGCCAAATCGTTTTCGGCAAAATCCGGTACGACGTCCACGGAAAACACATAATCGGCCGCAATTCCGCGAACCGCGTTACGGGCAATATATGCGGACAAATTGAAAACACATATACCGGAAAGTCCGTAATCCTTGAATTGTACTTCACCTTTTTCGTTTGCAACGGGAACACCGTCGGCATAGAGCGTTACCCATGCGCGGGCGCGGATACCGTCGAGCGATTTTTCAGCATCGGCCACCTTGACCGGCACGAGAGAGGGCGACAGTCGGGTAAAATACCGTTTGGGGACGATTTTAGACATATCCGGCGCAATACAACTGCTTCCGCTGCCGCAAGACAATACAACAACGTCGTATTCGCATACGTTACCCAAGTCGTCGGTTACCGAAAACAAGCCGTCGGACTTGCGCATTACAGAATTGACTTTCGTATCCGTTTGCAATTTGCCCCCGAAAAAGGCAAAAGCGTGTCGAAAGCAATCCACCACGTTTGCAGCGGAATCCGACACGGGATAAAGACGCCCGAATGCGTCGGCGTGCGTATAGATGCCGCAAGAACGCAAAAAACCGACGTAGTCGACAACCGAAACTGCTTGCGTAATTAACCCTGCAATTTCGCTTTCGTTAAAACAGCCTTCAAAAATGCGCTCGTTTCCCAAATTGCACTTGCCGTTACCCGTCTGCGACAACTTTTTGCCCACGCGGGAATTTTGTTCGCAAACGGTTACGTCCATTTTGTTTTGAGCGCACAGTATGCCGTAAGTAAGTCCGGACATTCCGCCGCCTATGACGAGAACTTTCAAAATTTGCACCGCCTTTATTATAAATATTGTAGACGAAAGCAAAAAAATAGTCAAGAGAACAGGAAATAAAAGCAATTTGCAGAAACGCTGTCGAACGAACTGTTTTAGATAGAAAAACAAATTTAACTCTCGCGCAGTTCTTTATTAGGACGAGCACAATCATCTCTCAAACAGACTTGGCGCGGAAAATTGACCGAAAATGCAACCGCTTTCATACATACGACACAATTTCGAAAGACGTCGTCGGTTATCTAATTTAACAAACGGCGAATTCAACCTCTACCTCACAATTGCCGAAATACGGTACAAACGCCAAGTCGGAGCATACCCGATGACCTGAATGCATCAGATCAAAGCGGAAAAAGCTGCGTAGATTTCTTTAAGCACCGAACGCGAGGAGAGAATATCGACGCGGTTTTGAGTGACGCGGCAGGAATGTATCAGGAGCGAGGGGGAATCGCATACGCCGCCCACGCTGAAATGAGAGTCGCAAGCGGAGCAAGGAGACAGCGAACCGAAAGAGTTTGCCAAAATCCGCACCGCTTTCTGCGCAGACAGTCCGTGCAATACCGTAGTACTGTAAACGCCGTTTGCAAGCGATTCCGTAGCAAGCAGCAAAGGCAAACCCGACGGGCAATTGGACACAAGCGTACTTGCCCCCTGAGGATTGAGATAGTTGCCTATCTTTATGGGTATTGCACGCTTGGCTACGTAACCGACTGCCTGAGGATGCAATACCTCCGCTCCGCACTGAGCAAGCAAACGCATTTCCGCATAGGACAAGTTTTGCGCAGTCGATACTCCGCCGACTCTTTTGGGATCGGCCAGACATACGCCGTAAACGTCGGTCCAGTTTTCGTACAGAGTGCTGTTTGTAGCGGCAGCGCAAACCGCGCCGGTAACGTCGCCTCCTCCCCGAGAAAAAACTTGTCTGGGAAAATCTTTGGAATACGGAGATGTCCCGCAAACTTTATCGACGACTGTTCTGCAAACACCGCCTGTTTGGGCATAACGCGGCTTTGTTATCCGATACAAGTCTTGCGTTAGGCCGCCGTAAAAACCGCCCACAACGCCGCAGGAAAGCCCCGTAAATGCGCTTGAAATATTTGCAAACGTTGCGGACCGTGCCAAGCGTTTGCCTCGAAACACCAAAAGTTCTTGCGCTTCCAAATACTGTGCGTTGAGAAATTTTGCAACTATGCGTGCGGACAGTTCCTCTCCTAAGGACATGCAATACGCCAAGTCGTAAGCGCGGCTTCGACGTTCAGCGTCAAACAAGAGTTTATCTACGTCTAGTTGTACGCCGTTTACTTCCGCAAGGCGACGATACTTGCGGCAAACTTCCGGCCAAGCATGCGCATCTCCGTAGAAATGACGTTGCAACAAATCGGTAGTTTTGACGTCTGCAGCATGCTCGCGTCCTACGGCACTGACAACTACGCATTTGTGATGAGACGTAATAATACTTTTTATGCAGTGCAGGTTTTGCGCGGTTACTGCAGTACCGCCGAATTTTGCGGTTATCATAATATTTATATTATTGAAAATTATTTGATTATAGGACAAGATAAAACGTTTGAAAACAGAGTTTGAATTCGAGCTGGTGAATTTTTGCGGGCAGCAATAATTAGCGTGCGCAACAACCGCAATTGTAAAAAGTCAGTAAGTTGATAAACGTAAATTATATGCAACAAAAAAAGCGACTGCGTATATGCAATCGCTCTCGTGTACTTATTAAATTTTAAGCGTAAACACTTATAACGTATTTGAAAAATAACATCGTAAGAGAAAACGCACTTGGAACTATGCGCAAACGGCAATGACCAACACGGTTACGACTGCGCACAAAAACGCTAACAAAACGTAACCGAAATAATGCTTTACAAAATGCGAAAATCTTTTTCCTGCAGAAACTTCTTTTTTGCGGTTATGCTTTTTCATCTATCGTCCACCCCCAAATACGCTCTTCTTCGCCTTCGTCGGACAATCCGACAGCGCAATACAAAATCTCGCGCAATTGTTCGGCGTCGAGGTACCGTTTGATTTTTCTGTCGTGCATAGCGGAAATAATACCCGTTTCCTCGCTGACGACGATCGCAGTAAGACTTGGGAACGCTTCCGTTACGCCTATTGCCGCGCGGTGACGCGTGCCGAACTCGCGCGGATAGATATCCTCCTGCGTAAGTGGCAAATAGCAACCTGCGGCCACTACCTTGTTATGCATGATGACAACCGCTCCGTCGTGCAAAGGCGTCTTCGGGAAAAACAACGTGCGCAGCAAGTCGGACGTTATCTTAGCGTTGACGTAGGTGCCGCTGTCCAAAATATTGTCGCTGATATTATCGGCGACCAAAATCAGCGCACCCGTATCCGTTTTGCTTAGGCGCTGACAAGCCTTGATTATTTCCTCGACGGAAGTTTGCAGATCCTCGCGGCTTAAAGCCTCTCCGCCGCTTTGCTCCGCCAACTTACGTTTGTGGGACTTACGGAAAAGATCGCGCCGAAAATCCTGCGCAAAAAGCAACAAACTGGATACTATAACGGTGATGAGAACGACGATGACTAACACCTGATAGTTGGGAATATCCACAAATGAAAATGCAAACAACACCACCATTGCGGCACACACCAAACTTACAAAAATTTCCAAATTGCGCTTTTTGGCATAGCAAAACACCACGGCAAACATTACCGTAACCGCCAAAATAAGCAACACTTTGGCAACGATATTGATAATGCCCCCTTCGGTGAAATAATCTACTATTGCCTTTATCATTTTGTTCATAAAAACCTACTTCGTCTGCAAAATACTGCAAACAGTTTTGTTTTATATAATATATAATACAATACTTTTCAAAAAAAATAAAGCAAAAATTTGCCTCTATTGCCGCATTATACGCAAAAGAACGCTGAATTTTACCTATTTTGCCCAAGATTTTGAGTAATAAAACGTTTTTTTTGCCGTTTAACGACAGACTGCTTTTTTAGCGTTTCCCTTTGAGCAAAGCGGCTACGCCGAAGACCGCAACAAAATAAAGAGGATATTTTACGTCGCGAATTACATTACTACATAAGAAATAATAAAATAACAGCGTAATTTCGCAAAACGGAAACATTCGTAACATAAATTATTACCATAGCTAAAAAGGAGAATCGATTTATGAATATAGCAATTGCAGGATACGGAAATTTAGGAAAAAGTTTGGAAAAAATTGCGGCGGAAACTTCGGACATGCGCCTTGCGGCAGTATTTTCAAGGCGAGACATTCAACATACTCTTGCAACGAAATTCGATGATGCAAAAAAATTTGCCGGGAAAATCGACGTCGTGCTTTTGGCGATGGGAAGTTTTGACGATATAGAACGCAACGTAAAATATTTTTCCGCCTTTGATACCGTAGACAGTTTTGACACGCACGCAGAAACAGACAGATACAAAACACGCCTGAACCAAGTTAAACCCGATACCGTTTCCCTCTGTTGCGTAGGATGGGACCCCGGAGTGTTGAGCCTTATTCGCGGAGCATTGACCGCTGCCGGAGGCACAGCTACGACATTTTGGGGACGCGGAATTTCGCAAGGCCATTCCAACGCGCTGAGACAAATACGGGGAGTGTACGATGCGGTAGAAATTACCGTGCCGAAAAACGACGCCGTACTTCAAGCACGGCATGGAAAGGAAATACCGGAAAATCTCCGCCATTGCCGATTGTGCTACGTTGCCTGCGAAAAAGGATCGGAAAATAAAATTGCTCAGCAAATTGTAAATATGCCCAACTATTTTTGCGGGCAGGAAGTTAAAATAGAGTTTTGCAGTCAAAGCAAAGTGTCGGAATTAAAAAAGAGCACCGACCACGGCGGAGACGTTATCACCGTAGGCAACGGCTATTTTGCAGAAACCCGATTGACGCTTGAAAGCAATACCGACTACACCGCACGAATTATGCTTACCTATGCAAAAGCTATTGCCTCATTACGACGCGACGGTTACCGCGGAGCCCTTACGCCTTTTGATATACCGATGAAATACGTAGCATCTGAACGATTGATATAAATACAAAAAGACGCGAACAAAATCGCGTCTTTTATATGAAAATATATTAAACAGAAGTGCCGTTACAGTTTGTCGTACACGTCCACCGTTACGCCCGCTTCCGTAAGCAATTGCATGGCAAATTCATCCGGATAGCCCTGTTTGTAAACGATACGCGTAATGCCGGCGTTGATTATCATTTTGGCGCATATAACGCAAGGCTGATGAGTGCAATACAAGGTTGCGCCTTCGAGCACTACGCCCAGACGCGCCGCCTGAATAATTGCGTTTTGCTCGGCGTGTACGGCATAACACAGTTCGTGCCTTGTACCGCTTTCGATACCGAGTTTGACGCGCAGACACTCTCCGCGGTCCTTACAGCTTTGCACCCCCTGCGGAGCGCCGTTATATCCCGTTGTCAGTATACGCTTGTTCTTGACTATGACCGCGCCGACTTGGCGGTCGCTTTTGAAACAACTGGACCAAGACGCAACTTGCTGCGTCAGTTCCATAAAACGTTTATCCCATTTATTCATCTTAGTAGCGTTGTTTACGAATCTTTCCGTTTACCTTGTGGATCATGATGTGGCCGTCTTGATTTTTGGCTTTTTCCTTGGCAAAAGCAATTGCTTCCGCCTGAGTATTAAAGAGTTTCAGCGCTTTTGCACCCTTACCCAATTTAACTTGCCAACGATTATCCTTGCGCAATGCGATATGGTAAATTTTAGGACCGGTTGCGCCTTTTTCTTCAGATTCGTCAACGTCCAATTCGTCGTTGTCGGCAAAATCGTCGTCTTCGACTTCTTCCACCTCCACTTCCTTTTTGGGAGCGCGCTTTTTGGCGGGAGTTTCCTCTGTCTTAGCCGCAGGCTTTGCAGCGGACTTTTTTTGTTCCGTTTTGTCATCGGACTTTTCCGTTTTTGCCGCAGACTTAGAAGCCGAAGTTTTTGCGGGCTTTTCCTCCGCCTTTTTAGGTTCGGCTTTTTTTGATTCAACGGATTTTACAGACTTTTTCTCATCGTCGGACTTTTCCGTTTTCTTAGAAGCAGTCGATTTAGCCGCAGACGAAGTCGTTTTCTTTGTTTCCGACTTGGGTTCGGCGGACTTTTTCGCTTCAGACTTTTCCTTTTTTTTTGCCTCGGACTTTTGGGCCGCAGGTTTTTCCGCAGATTTTGCGGTAGGCTTCTTTTCAGACGCAGATTTTGCGCTTGCGGAAGTCGATGCGGATTTTTTGGTATCGCCGGCGTTTTTAGAAGCGACAGGTTTTACCTCGGTCTTTTCTGCGTCAGCTTGAGTTGCAACGGTTTCTTTCGCCGGTTGAGCAGACTGAGGCTCGGGCTCGGTTTGTTGCGCGGCGGTATTTTGTTCCGTCGCAGTTTCCCGCGCGGGTGCCGTATCCGTCTTAGGCTGTTCCGTTACGGGTGCGTTTTCACCCTTGCCTTTTTTGGGTTTACGCGCAGAAACGATGGCGCACACAACCAAAATCACTATCAGAATTGCCAGTACGACTACTAGCAAATGCCACACTTCGACGGTAAAACTGCCGATATTAAAAAGCGGTTCGTTCATTAAAAATTCCTCCGAGAAACACGCAGCCGTGCCGTGCAAAAACGTTTTAGCAGTCTTTGCCTCTATGCGCGCATACGTATTTTATTTATTAAATAAATTATAGCATCTTTAACTTTTTTAGACAAGAACTTTTTGCACCAAATTGACTCAAAATTTTTGCAAATTTAACGGTAACGAGCGTCTATTACCATATTAAAAGGCGTTGCAAATTGCCTCCGGAATAAAAATCGACGCTTTGCGGCAAAAAAATCTTTCAAAACGTGAGAAAAGAAGCGCTTTTTGTGTTGACAAACGGCAAATTGGGTGTATAATATAATTAGCAGTCGGGAGTTTAGAGTGCTAAATTTCTGAAATACTAAAATTAACGGAGGCATAAAAATGAAATTGAAACCGCTTTTTGACAGAATCGTAGTAAAGGAAGTGGAAGAAAAAGAAGATCAAGTCGGCGGGATTTTTCTCCCCAGCGCGGCAAAAGAAAAACAAGAGATAGCAACGGTAATTGCCGTTGGCGACGGCGGACTTATTGACGGAAAAGAAGTAAAAATGGTTGTCAAAGTAGGCGACAAAGTCGTTTACGGAAAGTACGCCGGAAGTCAGTTCAAAATCGACGGCGAGGAAGTAACGATCATAAAG
>JAMPEJ010000016.1 GCA_023665205.1 Corallococcus sp. | reverse complement strand
CCGGTGACCCCGTCCTTACCAAGGACGTGCTCTACCTGCTGAGCCATAGTAGCATTTATATATTTGTCGACATCGCTTAAACATTATATATTGTTTTACCGACGTTGTCAAACGTATAAATATAATTTGCGCAAAGTTGCGTTTACTTTGTTTTTTCGGTGCGTATATCGTTTCCGACAAGTTGCGCCACAACGGAGTTTTGGGTATTTGTAAGTCTGCCGAAAATCCTGTCCTCGTATCTGTCGTGCAACTGTTCCAAATTTAGATTGCTGCACACGATGTTTATTTTGCCGTTCACCGTGCGTTCGTTTACAAGCAAAAACAGATATTCCATTGTGACGTTTTTCAGCACGTTTTCCGTGCCGAGGTCGTCTATAATAAGAGCGTCAGCATTTACGAGATTTTCCATAATAACGGATTTTTGCGCCAAATTTGCCAGATGGTACTGCAAAAAAGTTTTGTTAAGAGCATATGCCGTAGTAAACAGCACGCTGTGACCGCTTTCAATCAACTTGTTTGCAATTGCGGTGCACAGGTAAGTTTTGCCGGTGCCGGTTTTGCCGAGCAGCAATATGTTTCGCACCTTGCTTGTATCTGCTTTGGCGCAGATTTCCTTACATTTTTCCGCAATCATTTTGTTTTGTTTGTTGGAGTATTTTGCATTTTCAAAAGTATAATCGCCGTTTACGAGGTTGCTTTCGGCAAAAAGAATTTTGCGCAGTTCGTCGTCCAAACATTTGCACCGTTTGCCGTCTATATATCCTTGGTCTTTGCAGATTGGGCAGTGGTAGTGCGGCGTCAAGTCGTCTTTTGTTATGCCGTACTTTTTCATCAATGCGGATTGCGTTTTTAATTCCGCATTCAAAGCGTCGCGCATTTCCGATTCCTTGTCCGTTTCCATGTATTTACCCAAGTTTACGCGCGCACGGCGCAGGCGTGCCTGACAATCCTTCCAGTCGGAATTCAAGTCAAGACGTTTTAGCGTTTGTTCGTGCATATACAAAGCCTCATCTCTGTAATCGGCAATTACGGATTGTGCTTTTGTAAGCGGTGTGTTTGCCATATATTAAATCTCCAAATCTTCAAGGTTGGTAAACAGTGCGTTTAACTGTTCGTCTGTATATTTGTGCTGTTCAAATGAGTGCGTTGCTGCCGCTTGGGGTTTTGCTACGGTTGCCGCAGTCATTGACTGTTCGGCTTGCGATACGGTAGTTATTCCGTTGGTTTTGTATTCGCTAAGTATTTTGTTTAGGTAGCGCATCGGGTTTTGCGTTCCCGCGGACTTTTGCGCGGCATACAAAATCAAACTTTGCGGCAGTCCCCAAGTTTCCGTCCAAACGCCGTAGAAGTTGCGGTCGCTTTGTATTACGTTTCGTGAAGTACCCGTCTGTTCCAAAATTTCTTTTATTTTGGCGTCGGTAACTATTATGCCGTTTAGGTAAGCGTCTATACTTTGTGTGTTTATGCAACCCAATTTGTGAAATTTGTTTACAACGTCGTTCAAACCTTTGAGCGTGCGTATACCGTTGCGGAAGCAGTATTTGGAAAGCAATTCGACGGTATCCGGTTCAAACCCCATTTGCTGCCAACGTACTATGTATTCGTCTATTACGGCGTCGTAAGTTTGGTAGTACAACCCCAAATTTTTGACAACCGCCTTTGCCACGCAGCGCATTTGTTCTTGCATTTTGTCGTATTCCGCAATGGCTTTTGCGTCCAGTTTGCCTTTGCCGTAATACGTAGCAAGCAGCGCGTCCAAATTGTAAATACCGCCGTTACATTTTTTTGCCACTTTTACAATCGTATCGAAAGAAAAACCGTAATCCTGCGTCCACTTTTCGTACATTTCGCGGTCGGTGTATTCTGCTTTGCGGAAAATTTTCAATACTTTGAAAATCGCTTCCAAGTCGGCGTCGTATTTGCTCTTTTGACCCAGATTTTCGGCAACTGCCATGGTGGACGTCGCGCTGCGTTTCATTTGCGAGCGCGCAACCGTAAGTATGTAATTTGCGCCTATGTCGTCGCCCTTCCAATCTACGCAATACCTTGCAACAAGAACCAATGCGTCCCAATCGAACATATTGTCTTCCAAAAACCCGTAGTACGAGTTGTATTCTTCGGGTTCTATCATACGGTGAAATTCCTTTTGAATTTCCGCGCTGAATTTTTTGTATTTTTTTGCGCTTATATTACGTGTTATTTCCTTGCTGCCGTCGCGCAAAGGCAAGTATACCACTTGCGGCGGTGCGGAAGGTATAACTTCCACCAAACCCATTTCTTCCCAATACTTAAAGATATCCAAAAGTCGGTCTTCGGAGATATCTAATTTTTTTGCTACGGACGCGCAGGTGTTTGCGTCGCTTGTTTCCTCTGCAAGCGTCAAACCCAAAATATACGCTTTGAGCGCGTTTTCGGGGGCATTGGGGAGGTATTCTATTACAAATTTGTTTTCCAATACGGTGTAACTGTTTGTAACAAACGGTTTGTCTTTGTGGAAAAATGGCATAAATTACGTTCCACCTTCAAATAAACTCTTGCGTATTTTGTAATAATGGTTTATAATAAACTATGTTTAGAATGTTATGGTGCATCTAATTGCTCGAAACCGAGATGAAACTCTAAACCTACGCCATTAGATTTTAACATAACCCGCCGCCAAATGCAACAACTGTGCGGCAAAAATCTATGACGTATAAGAAGTATTACAAAGAGAGGTTGCGGAATGATATTACACAGTCTTGAAGCCACAAACACATCGACAAACGAAAAGCAGACATTCACGTTCGATACAGCCGTCGGCGGCAAAAAAGTAGTTACGTCAAAAGGCGGCAAACTGAAAAAGTATTTGGAATACTGTTTTGTCGACACGGAAGACGTAAGCGAAAACGTAGTCGTAAATTTTTCGATAGGCGACGACAAATTCCGTTGGACAAAAAATCACGCGTCCGACGGTACCGTCAGACAGACGTTGCGGCAGTCCAACGAAAACGGCAAACTGCAAACCGTTGCCACGGGCAAAAACGTGCGTCCTTACGTAGAGGAGCAGTTGGGCGAATCTCTTGACGAACTTATGGCAAACGATTTTGTAAGCGACCGTGCCGTAAGCGGATTCCACGGAGACGTTTCGTTGTTCCACGAAATAAAGGTGCTGCTCGATATTTCCGACAACATCAAACAAACAAACGAGGAAATCCGTCAAAGAGGGCAAAAGGCCAAAAACAAACTTGTAAAACTTGCGCAAGACGGCGCTGCAAACGTCACCGAGCAGCAGGTAGAGGAAGTATCGGTGCGCCTCGGCGAAGTGCATGACAAAATAGTCAAACTCAAC
>JAMPEJ010000015.1 GCA_023665205.1 Corallococcus sp. | reverse complement strand
GCAAACCGTCCTATTGTGATACTCGATGAACCGCAAAAACTCGGCGGCGACGCAACGCAAGCAAGCATCAAGTTATTTAAGCCGTTGTTTGCGCTTAATTATTCGGCAACGCACAAGGACGTACACAACCTTGTTTATGTTTTGGATGCGTTAGACGCTTATCAAAAGAAACTTGTTAAAAGAATAGAAGTAAAAGGCTTCGAATTGCGTAATTTGCGCGGCACGGACGGATTCGTGTATCTTTCGCAAATCTTGCTCGATCCTAAAAAGCCGCCTATGGCGCGTATGACTTTCGAAATAAATTACAGCAAGAGTATCAATCGTGAAACGCGTATAGTCGGCGTAAACGACAATTTGTATGAATTATCTGCAGGCGGTAATATGCCGCCGCTTGAACAGTACAAGAACGGTTACGTCGTCAAGGAAATCAATCCAATAAACAACACGGTAACTTTCCTAAACGGAATTACGCTTGCTGTTGGCGAAGTGCGCGGAGATATATCCGAGCGCGATATGCGTCGTATTCAAATTCGCGAAACTATATTGTCGCACTTCGAAAAGGAAGAAAAGTTGTTTAACTTGGGCATCAAGTGTTTGTCGTTGTTCTTTATTGACGAAGTTGCGCATTACAGACAGTATGATGAGGACGGCAAGGAGTTGTTGGGCGACTTTGGGCAGATGTTCGAGCAGGAATATGTGGATATTCTCAACGGCTATATAACAGTTTACGAAAGTCCGTATATAAATTATCTCAAGAAGTTCAGCGTTCACGACGTACACAAGGGCTACTTCTCGATAGATAAAAAGACCAACCGCGCAGTTAACTCGGTGGAAAAACGCGGCATTTGCGACGATATATCAGCTTACGATTTGATACTTAAAAACAAGGAACGGTTATTGTCCTTCGAAGAGCCTACGCGCTTTATCTTTTCGCATTCGGCATTGCGTGAAGGTTGGGATAACCCCAACGTATTCCAAATTTGCACTCTCAAGCAATCCAACAGTGAAGTTAACAAACGTCAGGAAGTCGGGCGCGGTATGAGATTGTGCGTCAACCGTTATGGCGATAGGATTGACGGATCGGTGCACGGACTAAAAGTACACGACATAAACGTACTTACGGTAATTGCAAGCGACAGTTACAAAACGTTTGTCGGCGGCTTGCAAAAGGAAATTAAAGAAACGCTTTATGAACGCCCGACAAAGGCTACGAGAGAATACTTTGTGGGTAAGGTTGTCAAATTGAACGGCGAGCCGCACGAAATAACCAAGGAGGAAGCGGTTATTATCGAACGCTATTTAGGTTACAACGGTTACATAGACTACGACGGCAACGTAACGGATAAGTATAGATACGCGCAGGAAAGCGGCGCTTTTGCAACGCTTCCGCCGGAAATTGCCGAAATTGCGGACGGCGTGCACAAACTTGTTCAGGGCGTATTTGATGAAAAGGTACTTGCGGAAATTATCGTTCCTGCAAACAATCCCAAGATTACGCAAAACAAGTTGAACGAAAACTTTGCCAAGAAGGAATTTCAAGCGCTTTGGAAGCGAATCAACCATAAATACGCCTATACCGTATCGTTTGACAGTGATGAACTTGTCGAAAAGGCAATTAGTGCGCTTGACGAAAAAATGTACGTTACGGAAGTAACATACGTTCGCACAGTAGGTAGTCAAGGCAAGGATTCCGTTGACTTTACGGAAGGCAAAACTCGTACCACAACGCTACGTAATACCGGTCGATCCAACGTTACGTACGATTTGATTGGTAAAATCAGTCAGGGAACAACGCTTACACGAAAGACTGTTGCAAGGATTTTGAAAGGTATCAGCCGCGAAGTGTTTGCAATGTTTAAGAACAATCCCGAGGAGTTTATCAACAAAGCCACAAATTACATTAACGAACAAAAGGCAACGATGATTGTCGATGAAATAAAATACAACGTTACAGACGAGGAACCGTATACAAGCGATATCTTCACGGCGGAAAAGGGCGTAATAGATTTTGACAGGGTAGTGAAAGCGGACAAGCACATTACGCCGTATGTAGTAATTGACAGCAAGACGGAGAAAGATTTTGCTATTGACTTAGAACGTGACGAAGGCAAAGTTTGTGTGTACGCCAAACTGCCGCACTCGTTTAAGATCCCAACGCCCGTTGGAGACTATTCGCCGGACTGGGCTATAGCGTTTTACGAAGGCGCGGTGAAGTACATTTACTTTATTGCCGAAACAAAAGGCAGCATGGAGAGTTTGCAATTAAAGAAAGTAGAATCAGCAAAGATAAGTTGCGCAAAGAAGTTGTTTGCAAGTATCAACAACGGTACCGTCCGCTACGACGTCACAACAACTTATAACGATTTAATGAATATTATGAATAGGTAAAAACTCAAATTTTTAACAACAATACAGGCGGGTTTCCCGCTTGTTAAGAGACGAAGGTGGTGCGGAAAGTACCACCTTCCTTATCCTGCTTAGGCATCGAAAAAATGCCCATTTTTGCCACAGGCAGCGGTAGGTGTATTTCAATTGAATTTTAATAGGTTTTATGTTAAAATATCGTTATGAAACGTAAAGGATACGGCATAGTAGAATTTGTAGACAAACGTAAAATAAAGAACGACGGTTGGGACGATCAGATAGAGCCGGAGTACAGAAAACCTACTCCTTCCGATCGCGAGGAGATGATTCTCAATTACATTCGCGCCAATAACGGTCAACCCCTTAATATGCAAATACTCGCCAAACTTCTTAACGTATCCGTCCGCACAATTCAAACGCATTTACGTAATTTGGAAAACAAGCAACTAATTATCCGCGAGCCCGTATTCACACCAACGGGCAAACAAAAGCGTAATAAATATTCCTACAACGGAGAAAATACTCCCTTAGAAGATACGGCGCTTACAATAGAAAAACTCTACGATCCGGATAACCCTTGCGGTTTTCGCGATTGGGACTGGTCGTTATACAAATTCATTCCGGGCTACTACGACGAGAAGTTTTCCAAACAGGATATTCAATTTCAAGGAGAAATCGTCAAAAAAATGAAAGCCGAGCAGCAAGCCAAGAAAGATAAGTTTTACCACAAGAAATAATTTTTCAATACAAAATATTTATATTTGTCAAATTTATGGGTGAAAATTGGTATACCTCTTGTAGGGATATTTTTTTACAACATAATAGACTAAGATCAAAAGTCGGTTTCCTTACGGGACCGATTTTGCTTTATCCTTGCAAATACATACAAAGGAGGTGAAACAGAATATATCAAGCACCGAAGTATTACAGGAACAAGTATGTTCTATTGCCGAAGCAGGACGGCAATAGGGTACGGGATAAACACGCTACAATTTCGGTAATAACGCACAAGAGGAACGAATTACCCAATATAGACGAATACTTACATAACTGCGAACAGCAGTTTACAGTCAAGTATC
>JAMPEJ010000014.1 GCA_023665205.1 Corallococcus sp. | reverse complement strand
AAAAGGCTATTGCTCGCGAGTGCGCAGAGTGGATACGCAACAAAGTCAAAATCAAAACACTCAAAGAGCCCGTTGCCACGCAAAGTATGATAAATCTTGCATCGGGCGATGGTAGTATCCATTATATGCCTGTAAACGGTTTTACTACTGCCGATCTTGGATACGAAAGGAACAACAGCAATCTTGTCGGCATAATGAAAATGGACGATGCCGCTCAAAGCCAATTTTTTATTCGTGAATTTGATCGCTTGTGGCAAGATGAAGCAAAGTTGGAAGATATCACCGAAGCGGTTGTAGATTACATTTCAAGTTGTTACAAAGAAAATTCGCCGGAGTTTATTTACTACATAATTCTTTACAATATTTTCAAGGAATTTTTGCAGGACCTCGACGAAGACCATATGCCCAACGAGGCTACCGGATTTAAAAATAGCCTTATATGGAACAAGTTGTACAACTTCCAAAAGGACGGGGCAGTAGGCGTTATTAACAAACTCGAACGTTACAACGGTTGCATCTTGGCAGATAGCGTCGGCTTAGGCAAAACTTTTACCGCGCTTGCCGTTATGCAATACTACTCGCTGCGCAACAAATCCATTCTTGTTCTTTGCCCTAAACGTTTGGAACAAAACTGGACGCAGTATCAAGGCAACAAAACAACGAACATTTTTTACAAAGATCGTATTCGTTACGACGTACTTTTCCACACAGACCTAGGGCGCGAACATGGCAAAAGCGGCAATACTGATTTAGCAACGGTAAATTGGGGTAACTACGATTTGGTGGTAATAGACGAAAGCCACAATTTCCGCAACAACAAGGCGGTACACAAAGGCAAGGATACCCGTTACGACTTTTTGATGAAACGCATAATGCAAGACGGCGTCAAAACAAAAGTGCTTATGCTTTCCGCAACGCCAGTCAATAATCGTTATAACGATCTCAAAAATCAACTTATGCTGGCTTACTGCGGCGACCTTGACGAAATGAGTCAATCGCTGGAATTGGGCAAGTCCGTTCAAGTGGTATTCAACAATGCTCAAAAAGTATTTAACGCTTGGAGCAAACTGCCTATAAAGCAACGCCACGCAAAAGACTTGATAGACAAACTCGACATTGACTTTTCCGTCATACTCGACAGCGTTACAATCGCGCGTAGCCGCAAGCACATCCAAAAGTTCTACGACACAAACGACATCGGCAAGTTTCCAACTCGTTTGCCGACATTATCGCGTTCGCCAAAACTTACGGACAATTCCTCTGTAATGAGTTACAAGCAGATTTACGACAAGCTGTTAGCAACCACTATGAGCGTGTATGCTCCGCTTGCAATGTTGTTCCCGTCCAAGATTGAGAAGTACGAAACAAAGTATCAAATAGACTTGTCCAGCGAGGATCAAAACGCCAATTCGTTAGGTCAAGGTTTAACTCGTCAAATGAACCGCGAGAGCGGTATCAAAAAGTTGATGACGATAAACCTGCTTAAACGCCTTGAAAGCAGCGTGCACGCATTTAGACTTACGCTCGGCAGTCTAATTCATCTCAACAAAGATACGTTAAAGATTATCGAAGACTATCTTGCAGGCAACAAAACGCTATCTATCAAAAAGGACGTCGACGCCTTTGTTGTAGAGGATCCCGACGAAGACGAAATGTATTCGTTCAGCAAGATATCTTCCGGCAAAACCATAGATATCGACCTTGAAGATATTGACGTTCTCACTTGGAAGCGCGATATCGAAAAGGACGTAGAATTGCTTACGGATATCTATGCGGAAATGCTGCGCGTAACGCCCGAAGAAGATAAAAAACTTGGAGAACTTAAAAAACTTATCGAGCAAAAAATATCTAACTCCATCAACGCAGGCAACAAAAAGTTTTTGATATTTTCTGCATTTGCAGATACGGCAGATTACTTGTATCAAACGCTTGCGCCTTATATGCAGGAAAAGTACGGCTTGTATTCTGCAAAAGTAGCAGGCGGCAATAATAACAAAACAAACATTGGCGGAAGTCCTTACACAGATAGAATACTTACGCTGTTTTCGCCGCTGTCAAAACAAAAGGACGTAATCTTCCCCAACGAACACAAAGAGATTGACGTGCTTATCGGCACGGACTGCATTTCCGAAGGTCAAAACCTGCAAGACTGCGATATATGCATCAACTACGATATCCATTGGAATCCCGTGCGCATAGTTCAGCGTTTTGGACGTATCGACCGTATCGGCAGCAAAAACGAGCAAATTCAACTTGTAAATTTTTGGCCGGACATCTCGCTTGACGAATATATCAATCTCAACAAGCGCGTATCTGCCCGTATGACGATAGTAAACGCCACGGCAACTGCGGACGACAATATTATTGCCGAGGACGAAGAGGAAATGGATTACCGCAAGGAGCAGTTAAAGAAGTTGCAGGAAGGTACTTTGCAAGACCTTGAGGACGTGGACGGCAATATCTCAATAACCGACTTGGGGCTTAACGATTTTGTAATGGACTTGGTGGCCTACCGCAAGGAGCAAGGCGATCCCAAAGGTATAACAACAGGACTTCACTCCGTTGTTGCAGCAGATGCAAGTAAAGGCATAGAACCGGGCATTATATTCGTTTTGTGCAACCGTAACAACGGCGTAAATATCAACAAACAAAATCGTTTGCACCCATTCTATCTTGTGTATCTCAAGGAGGACGGCGAGGTGCTGTGCAACCATTTGGACGTAAAATCTACGCTGGACGTTTTGCGCACAACTTCCAAGGGCAGGACAGAACCCATTGCAAACTTGTTTCGCGCGTTCAACCGCGAAACAAAGGACGGCTTCAAGATGGACAAGTACAACGCCTTGCTGGATGATGCCGTTGCAAGCATATTGCAAGTCAAGGAAGAAAACGACCTGCAATCGCTGTTCAAGTCGGGCAGCAAGGTCCTTTTCCAACAGCGTATCACAGGGCTTGACGACTTTGAACTAATATCTTTCGTGGTGATAAAGTAATGTTTGAATTAAGCAGCAAAACGCAAGTCAACAAAAAGTTCAAATTTACCGAACTATACAAAGTCGTTGGCGCGGACAAGGCAATCAAGGCGGATGCGGCAAACATTCTTTCCGTTACGCTTACAAACGTTCTTAACGAGGATACGCTTAATTTTTCGGCAAAGGGCGACGTAAAAGAAATATACGTGTTCGAGATTGCATTAAACAGTAAAACCGTTCCGACCATGTTTATATCCGCGTTAGACAAGGCAACAAACTTTCACACGATATTTGTGTTGCGTAACGGCAGCAAGAGTGTTCTTTACGGCGCGTACAAGGAATACGGCGACCATGGAATGAAAGTCGGCAAATACTACTCTACCGATTGGACGGAATACCAGTTGACGCAACTTCCGCTAACCGTTGCTTGCCTTGAAGATATATATATCGCAATTATAGACGAACTTATACCTATCACCGCGCGTAAAGGCGAAAGCACAAAAGACTTTGTCAATCGTTACGGTGAGATATTGCGCTTGCAAAAAGAGATAGAAAAACTACAGCGTGCAGTCGATAACGAAAAACAATCGAAAAAGCGTTTTGAATTTAACGCGGAATTAAAGGAATTGAAAAAGGAACTAGAAATGTATGCGCAATAACGAAATTGAAAAGATGCGGATTGAAAAAGATATTAATGAAATTGACAAGGTGTTTAATGCGCAATTTTTCGATAGAAGCAAGGCGGAAAGCATTATACGAAAACACAATACTACGGACGAAGTGGTGGGTGCATTCAATTCGCCGCTAAATCCCAACGTTAAACCGTTTTATATGTTAGATGATGATACAATAAAAGCAAATTTGTATCTAATAAGAAATTACTTAGTGTTAAAACTCGCGAAGGAGTAATTATAATGGAAAAACTTAAGATGATGTCGAAAGATAAGATACAAGAAAATATAATCAAAATACAACAACTGTTCCCAAATGCGGTTACGGAAGTGTTGCGTGATGGCAAATCTACGCTTGCTGTTGACTTTGACGTGCTCAAGCAGGAACTTGCCGATACGTTGATTGACGACAAGGAACTGCGCTATCAATTCACTTGGCCGGATAAGCAAAAAGCCATTTTGCTCGCAAATACGCCCATATCTGCTACGCTTCGCCCTTGCAAGGAAGAAAGCGTTGACTTCGACAACACACAAAACTTGTATATCGAAGGCGACAATCTTGATGTACTCAAGTTGTTGCAGGAAACGTATCTTGGAAAAATCAAAATGATATACATAGATCCGCCGTATAATACGGGCAACGATTTTGTATATAACGATGATTTTGTGCAAGACAGCGACGAGTATGCGGATAACAGCGGACAGTATGACGATTACGGCAATCGTCTTGTTCCCAATCCTGAAAGTAACGGCAGATTCCATACCGATTGGCTAAATATGATTTATCCGCGTTTGCGCCTTGCAAAAGATTTGTTGAGTGATGATGGCGTGTTGCTTATTTCTATGGCTGATAATGAGTTGGCGAATCAATTAAAAGTT
>JAMPEJ010000013.1 GCA_023665205.1 Corallococcus sp. | reverse complement strand
CGGCGACGTATCCGTCTCGGTTTGTTCTCCGTTTGAGATATATCCGGATAGCAACGTTACGCCGACTTTGGACGAATGTACGTCGGTTATTCACGCAAAGGTCTATCCGCGGTCGGAAGTTGCGGCAAAATGGGGCGTAGAACTTAAAGGGCAAACGTACAAAGTTTACTCGTTGGGAGCAGCTCTCGGCGTTGGCGGATTGGGATACAATTCTACGGTGCCAAGCGTTACGCAGGAGGCTAAGAACGATCAAGTATTGGTTATCGAGCGCTATTCCAAGCCCACCTTGGAATATCCTCGCGGCAGACTGGAAATAGTGGCCGGCGACGCTTTGTTGTACGCGGGAGATCTTCCGTACAAAGTGGGAGACAACGGCGCTCGCGCCTATCCGTTTGTTCGTCAGACCTCTTCCGAACAAGCCGGATGTTTTTGGGGAACGGGCGTGGTGGAACGCGTTATTCCTGTTCAGCGCGCGTACAATGCCGTCAAAAACCGCAAACACGAATTCCTGAATCGTTTGTCTATGGGCGTTTTGACAGTAGAGGACGGTTCGGTGGACACCGACAGTTTGGAAGAAGAGGGGCTTTCGCCGGGCAAGATTCTGGTTTACCGTCAAGGATCGCAAAAGCCTTCGCTTATGGATGCGGGAAGCGTGCCCGCCGAGTTCAGCAAGGAAGAAGATTATTTGTTACAGGAATTCGTTACCGTTTCCGGCGTGTCGGAGTTTGCCCGTAACAGCAGCACTCCGGCAACTATTACGAGCGGTGTGGCTCTGCAACTGATAGCCGAACAGGACGACATCCGTCTGGCAAGCAGTATCGACAGTGTAAAATTGTGTATCAAAAAATTGGCAAAATATATTTTGCGCCTCTATAAACAGTTTGTATCCAAAAGCCGGCTCATGCGTCTTGCGGAGGGCAATACGGCGCAACTGTTCTATTTTACCGGAAGCGACATAGGCAGCGACGACGTAGTTTTCGAGACGGAAAACGAACTTACCGATACTCCCGCAACGCGTCGCACAATGCTAATGGACTTGTTGAACGCCGGCATTTTGTACGACGCCGACGGTAAACTTTCTCAGGGCGCGAAAGTAAAAATTCTTACGATGATGGGCTTCGGCAATTGGGAAAACGCTCAAGATCTTGCTCAAATGCACGTTGCGCGCGCCGAAAAAGAAAACGTCGATATAGACTCTGCGGAAATTTTAGAGGTGGACGATCATCAGTTGCACGTAGAGGAACATACGCGTTTCGTAGTATCCGGTCAAACGGACGAAAGGCCGGACTACCGCGAAAAAGTGCTTGCGCACATACGTGCCCACAAGGCCGCGCTTGCAGTCTCTTTCGGCACAACTCAATCGAGCGTTGCAGTAGAATAGACAAGCCCCGCTTATTACATACAAAAAAGGAGTAGTAAATTATGGATTACGGAAAATTCGCCTCTCTCGACGAACTCGTGAAAGGCTATAATAATTTGGAAAAATCGTTTACTCAAAAGTGCCAACAATTGGCGGAAACTCAGCGGCAAAACCGCGATCTTTCGCAGCAACTGGCACAAACGTTTGACAAAACTTACAGCGCATCCGATGAGACTGCGGTCAAAGAACCGACTGCGCCTATTGGCGCGACTGCGGACGGCGCGGAGTTTTTGAAAACTCATATCACGCTCGGTACAAACGCGCCAACGCCACCGAGCGGCGACGGCAGCGACAGTGTGCACTCAACGACGGTTGAGAGAGTCGAATCCGTCCCCCTAGATGCCGACGCAGATGCCGCGTCGGACTTGAGCGACCTTGCGCCTGTCGAAGCGACACCGTCGGATGAGCAACTGCAACAATACCTTTTGAAAAACCCCGAGTTTGCGCAAAAGCTGTTGCAAAGCGGTTCCGCGGAGTTCGCGCCGTCCGTAATGTGCGGCGGCGGCAACGTGCCTTTGGCTCCCCCTAGCCGCCCAAAGTCCATCAAGGAGGCGTCCCTTATGGCAAAAGACCTGTTTTCGTCACACTAGGTCGGCGTTTTCCGTTGCGCAAAAAAACGGAATAAAACTACAAATTAAAAAGGAGAAACAAAAAAGTTATGGTAACATTGACAAGTGCCGAAAACGCACTCAAAACGTTGTATCTCGGCGTAGTGGCTGATCAACTTAACACAAACGTAAACCCTTTGCTTGCTAAAATTTCGCAAACGGAAAACGACGTATGGGGCAAAGAAATACGCAAACTTGCGCCTTTCGGTATCAACGGCGGTATCGGCGCCGGCACCGAGGACGGTACTTTGCCTGCGGCTGCATCCAACAACTACGCGCAGTTCGTGCTTACTCTCAAAAACCTGTACGGAACTATCGAAATTTCCGACAAAGCGATTCGCGCCAGCCAAAACAGCAGCGGAGCTTTCGTCAACCTTTTGGAAGCGGAAATGGAGGGGCTTGTAAAAGCGTCCAAATTCAACTTCGGCCGTATGCTGTTCGGTGACGGCAGCGGCGTTTTGGCGACAGTATCCGATCAAACGGGCAACTCCGTAGGCGTAGATTCCGTCAAAAATCTGATGGAAGGCATGGTTGTGGACGTTATTTCCGCCGCAACTAAGACGGTCGTAGCTTCCGGCCTGCGCATCGTGGACGTGGATCGCGCAAGCAAAAAAATTACCCTTTCCGGCAATATCGGCGCAGCAAGCGTAAACGCTGGCGACTACCTGACAGTACAAGGCAGTTACGGCAACGAGCTTACCGGCCTCAAAGCAATTTTCGGAGATTCTTCCACGCTGTACGGACTCAGTCGAGCAAGCAATAAGTGGCTTGCCCCTTACAAAGCGACCGCGTCTACTCTTACCGATACGGTAATACAAAAGGCTATCGACACGTTGGACGAGGTGGCCGGTTCCACGGCGGATTTCATCGTTTGTAGCGGCGGGGTAAAGCGCGCTTACCAAGAGTATCTCGTAACCAATCGTACAAATATAGACGTGATGAATCTTACCGGCGGTTACAAAGCCATTTCTTACAACGGAATTCCCGTCGTATCCGATCGCTTTGCTCCCGAGGGCACTATGTACGTTTTGAACACTGCCGATTTCCATCTTCACCAATTGTGCGATTGGCGTTGGTTAGAGGATAACGAAGGCCGCGTAATCAAACAGGTCGCCAATAAGCCCGTTTACACGGCAACTCTCGTCAAGTACGCCGATATGATCTGCGACCGTCCTATAGGACAGGCAATGATCAGCGGCATAACCGAAGCCTGATCTTTTTGCGAAGCCGAAAACATCGTGCTTGCGGCAATTATGCGCAAAAACGATGCGGTAACAAAGGCAGCCTGCTATTTGGCTGCCTTTTAGTTCCGCATTAAACAAGGGAGGTTTATACAAATATGTCAACAACTAAACTGACGGAAATCACCGACGATCTGTTCGGTATCGCCTCGCGGCTTAAAGGAGTCAATCCTTGTTACAAGATTTTTCACAATCCTCAAACGGACAAGTTCGAAGTGCACGACGTGTCGCGCGGCGCCGGTAACACGCTGGCTTTTGTTGTGCCTTACAACGAGTTGGATGCCCGCACGGTAGATTTTGCCATGTTCACACGGGTGGAAAACGCGCGAAAGGTCTTTCGTGAAGTGGAGGATCACAATTGCAAATTGCAGCGAGAACAAGCCTATGTCGCAAGGCAAAATTTGCTGTCAAAGGCGGAGGAGGTAAGACGCGCTTATGGTGCTTAGCGAGATAATTAAAAAATGTTGCGGTCTAGGCAGAATTGAAATTTCCGACGAGGTTATCGGCGGAGAAACTGACGGCAATCCGGTCGCGGAATACGTTCGTTTGCGTTTTTGCTGCAATTTGCTTGTTTGCGACTTGTACCGCAAATTCGGTAAAGAACCGCCGGCAGTGCGTTTCGAAGCTTTTAACGACAGTGTGCCGCTGCCCGATAAGGCCCTTTCCGAGGAAACGTTTTGCTTCGGCGTTCTTGCGGAATATTTCTTGCAAATAGAAGACTTGCCGCGTTACAGCGTATGGAACGACCGATACGAGTCGGCTCTGGAAAATCTGCGTTTATGTAAGCGGCGTAAAACTATGCCCGTTGGGAGGTGGATTTAATGTTTTTCAACAAAAAATACGCCCCTTCAAACTGCAAACGCAAAATCGCCTATGCGGATTTGACGGATAGCGGTAAGGGCATTTTGCGGCAGACGCTTTACAACGGAGTCGTAGCAGAAAATAAATTGCGTTCGGCCCACGGCTTGACCAAAATCTTTGATCACTCCGAATTTATCAATGCGGTGACGGCTACTCCCGACGGCAAAATAATTTTTCTGACGACGGACGGAGTATATAGATGGTTTGCGGGCAATGTGACTAAAATATCCGACGTTCGCTTCTACGGCGCTAGATTTGCCTATCACAAGTCTAGCGCCGCTTTGCTTGTTTCCTCTCGCAGGGCGGCCACCTACGCTTATAAGGACGACTCTTACGTAAAGGTGTGCGACACGGATTTTGACGATATAGCGACCTATTGCGACAGGTGTTTCGGTTTGCGTCGCGATAAGTTGTATTTTACCGAAAGGGGCGACGTTTTCGATTGGTCGGGCAGCATAGATTTGCCGCAGGAAGCGTTTGCTCTTGCGGAAACAAGCGACGGAATTTACGTTGTCGGTTCGGACGTATATCTGCTTGCCTTCGACGATAACGAACAGGAAAGCAAGTTGAAATTAGTATACCGCAATGTTGGCGAAATTTACGGCAGAAGTCTCAGAGGCGTCGGCAAAGGCTTTATGTTTCTAAGTTCCTCCGGTGTGCGGTATTTTAACGGTTCTAACGTAAAAACCGTCGCTTATGCGGACGCTGTTTTGGATTCGTCGGCATCTGCTGCCGTGTGTAAAGGGTGTTATTACGTGTCTTACTTATCGCGCAAAGATTCTGGCAGAAATTACGTTATGGCCGTGGACGTATCTGCGCAGAAAATACGCACAGTCTACGACTTGTCCGTACACTGTGTCGGATCGCTGGATTCCGATTTGTTTATAGTAGTAAATAACTCCGTTTACTTAGCAGGCAACGAGTTTATTCCGTTGTTTTGGCAAAGCCGCCCGTATTCTTTCGGAAGCGACATGACGCCAAAGACTTTTGAAACGTTGTTTATAGATACTGCGTGCGACGTCACCGTAACGTTACGTTCGGAGAGCGAAACGCGTATTTTACACGTAAAGGGTGGAAAAAAAATGCAAAAAATACCATTGCACGGCGGCTTTTACACCTTTACGCTTACGTTAGAAACGGACGGTAAGCAAGACGTCGACGTAAGTTGCGTGGGGATTGCCGCAAGAGTCATCGAGGAGGTGAACTGAAATGGCTATCACGCAACAGCGTGCTGAGGAACTTGCCGCCGATTACGCCAAACTTAAAGAAGCGGTTGGCGAAGTGGAGCACAAATACAGTTTGGTCGCATACGAGGTCGACTTAGGATTTCCGCCGGATTTGGGTCTGCAAAAATTGGAATTTATCCCCAAAACAGAGGAGGAAATAGCTGCTCTTACAACCCTGTCGGTGCAGCAGAAGTGCGCGACTAAACAGGCAAGCATCGAAAAATCTTTTGACGATGCCCGCGCTGCATTGCTGCAGAAACAACTTGCCGCAGACGAGTCGCACAGACAAAAAACCGCTCAACTTGTTTCCGATTATTCAAAAGAATGCGAAGCGGCTTTGCACAAGGCAGCAAACGCCAATTTGCTGTATTCCAGCATATACGTCAATGCTTTACAAAAACTTTTGGAAAAGCATAACTCGGAACTTAAAGAGCAAACTGCCCGCTACGAAGCGCAGAACGAGGCGTTTTCACAAAAAGCCGAAGCCGATAAACTTAACTACGAGCGTCAAACTGCATTGCTTGACGAACAACGCGCGTCGCTCTATAAGACGGTGGAGCAAAGTCTGCGCGAAAAAGATTTGAAACAAGCGTTGGCCGTAGAAAAATACAACAATAACGTAGACGAAAAGGAGGCAAAGTACCAATTCAGTTGCAAACGCGCTACAGAATACGCCCGTCAAGCGGAAAGGGACAGGGCGCTTGCCGCCACTCGTATTTACAACGAATTGGGCGAAAGCGGTTTGGAACTCCGCAAAAAGACGGAAAAGTATCAGGTAGTGCGTCAAAAGTTCTACGAATACCGAAAAGAAGAAGCAAAATTTGTTTTGAGTTTGGACAACTTTTTGCAAAAGGAACTGGCGGATTACTACAATACTTTGGTCAATTGGGTAGAAGAGTATTTGTATTAAGTTTTGCTCGAAGGAGCATTGTATCGCAAATACTTGCAAAAACGGGCGGCTCGGTGTATAATTACTCTAGGATACTTTAATAATTTTTGTATCGGCGAGGCGTGCAGTGAGGTACCAAAGTAAATCCACAATTTCATACGTTATGCGGAATTTTTGGCGGCTGATGCCTTGGACGTTTGCGGTTGCCGTTTTGTCCGGCTTTTTTCTGACAGATCAACCTGTCATCGACTTTGTACACGGTTACGCTGCGGGAGAAATTACTCTGCAAAACTTTTTGCAAAATTTGGCAAACGCCGTAACGGTATTGCGTTTCGGCAAATATTGGTGGTGCGCTCTTATCACTGTTTTGCTGTTTGTTTTTGCGGAATGCGTATTGCTTGTCAAAGTTGCCCGTCATATGCGTATTGGAGAAATGCAGCGTTTTCCGCTGCGCAGCGCAGTTTCCGTGTTGCCGAGGGCTCTTTTGTTCACGCTGGGAGTGGCGTTGTTTTTGGAACTGCTCAATTTGGCCGTTGTTGGCATCGCCTATCTTATACGTCCTGCGGGGTTGATTGCATCCACGGTTATTTGTGCAATATTGCTGTTTGCCGTAAAAGCAATTACTGTTTTTGGAGCGTCCGCTTTGCTTCTTGCTTTTCCAATTATGTTTGAGGAAAATTACAGATTTACTTCTGCGCTGTCGTACTCCGTGCGTCTGGCCTTGGACAAACGCAATTTTCTTATCGCAGTGTCGCTTATCTACCCGCTTTTACAATTGGCGTTGACGGCGCTTTGTGCTTGGGTCGATTTACGCGCGCTAACGGTGGCGTTGTATTCGCTGTTCTTCTTTGCTTTCAGCCTATACGCGCCTTGCGTCGCTTTCAAAATCTACTATGACAGCGTGGGAGGAGTGCGCCGAGATATCGTAAGGGTAATGTTCAATTAGGCGTTCGGTGGTTCGACTTGGAAGCCTCGATCTCACTCTGTTCGATATGTCTCCAAGTTCGAACCCCCTCGGCTCTTTGCTCTGCGAGAGCCCAATCGGTGGTTGAGTTAGACTAGTGTGGCGCTCGGGCATACGGCTTAGGCGCCTAGCGCTTTGCGATGTCGCCAAGTCC
>JAMPEJ010000012.1 GCA_023665205.1 Corallococcus sp. | reverse complement strand
TTCTGTCTAAAAGCATCAAAAGCAGACACCTACTTAGAATAGGTGTTTATTTTTTTACTCCGAATAAGAATAAACGTATATTTGTAATGCTTTCCACAATCGTGGAAAGCAAGCGAAAAGCAAACTTAATATAATACGGGGAAAGGCATAAGTATTTTTCCCTGCTACATCCGGTGAGTTTTCGCCGTAACGCGACGGAGAGAAACAGGCGGCCGGCATAAACTGAAAGAATAAAAATCACGAATAATTAAAAAACTAGCGTTTATTAAGATCGATAATAAGAAGGGCGATTGCGTTTTCAGCAGTCGCCTTGTTTATTTGTCCATATGCGCAGTTTTGCATTGTACAACGTTTCGTCCGCAGCATTGGGAAACCGTATCACGGACAGCAGTGCGATTTTGTAGTGCGGCGTGTTCTTGTCGTTGTCTATTACCCAAAATTTACCTTTTTGCAAACGTACAAGTTTGTCAAAATATCTCGGTACTTGCGTAAAACCCTTGAAATGTCCGTTGACCAAAGCGTGAGGGCGAAAACGTGTGGTGCAATATCTTTTCAAAAACTTTGTTAGCAGGTCTTTTTGTTCGCGCGTCAATTCCTCGTTTAGCGTTTCGTCGTTTGGCACAGGCGTCTGCAATATTTCCAAAAATAACGGCGTCAGACTTAACAGATATTCGTGCAAACCGCATTTGAACGGGCAAGCGGGATTATCCAGCAGTTCTTTGCGTATTCTCGGTTGATACTTAAAGGTTCTTCCATATATTCGTACATTATTTTCTCGTCGTACGGTTGTGAAAAATTTTTCATGATTTGCATTTCCTATTTATATTATATAAAAAATATTTTCTATTTGTCAATTAAACACCCATAAATTGTGAATAAATATCCATTATGTAAAATTGCATTCGTATTTATAATTTATTCAACAGTTGTTCTATATTTTATGAACAGGAGTTACCATATGAATGTATTGAAAAGAATAGATGAAATAAGACATGAGAGAGGTTGGAGTGTTTATCACTTGGCGGAACAGGCAGAAATATCAGCAAAGGGTATATACAACTGGTATAAATACGGCTCAACTCCAACTATCGAAACTTTGCAAAAAATTTGCAACGCATTCGGCATTACTCTTGCACAGTTTTTCGCCGAAGGCAATCTTGTAGAAGTTGACGACGAACTCGCTGCACTTTTCCGCGATTGGGTGACGCTTACTGCCGAGCAGAAACAGGCTCTTGTCACCATGATAAAAACTTTTAAGCAATAACCGGAAATACCGAGCGCATATTTATTTTCGCTCGGTATTTTTATATGTTTGCTCAGCAAAAAAGAATTGTTGTTTTTATGTCGTCGGTTGCAAGTTTTTTTGCGTGCCGACTTTAACAGGCGGTAATTTGCGTTTATTTTCGCTGCATTTTTCAAATTATTTGTCTCGCACGGTAAAAATTTTTGTAAGTATTTGTAAATTCCTGTATGCACTGCAATATTTTGCCGTTTAGCGACGTTGTATCGATATAACATATATTCGAGGTTATTATGAAAAAATCACTTACGGCATTAGCGATCGCAACTTTGTTGATTCTTATTTGTGTTTTTACATCCTGCGCGCCGTCCGATCCTTTCGTTAATCCTGGCGATAAATTGGGCGGAGGCGGCGTCGGCGAAGTCGCGTACGCTACGGATACATCTCGGGTCGAGAAGGAAATGAACGATGTGATTTCGGGTTTAAGCTTAGTTAGCGGAGACGAATCTTTGAGTAATGCCGTTTCGCCCGTTGCCGTCGACGGCGTCGTGACCGTTACAGAAAGCGGAACTTATCTTCTTTCCGGCGTTTATAAACAGATCGTGATAGGCACTGCGGGCATAAACGTCGTTTTTATATTAAACGGAGCGACGATCGGCAACGATAACGGCGTTGCTATTGACGGGACCTCCGTCAAAAAGTTATCGGTTACGCTGACGGCGGTTCAAGGTACGGAAAACACGATAGAAAACTCCGGAGACGGCTTCAATGCAGTGCATATAAAAGGTGCGCTTACCGTAAACGGGAGAGGCAGTTTGTCTGTAAATTCCAACGGAAAAAGCGCTTTGAAAGCAAGTAAGAACATTGAAATCGTTGACGTCAATATGAGTCTTTTCGCAGTTAATCACGGTATTGCGGGTGCAAACGTCGCCGCATCAAATTGCACGATAAACGTTACGTCTGCAGGCAAAGACGGTATAAACGCCGAGTGTGACGACGTTACTGAATACGTATCAAACGACGGCTATGTTTATCTTGACAATGTCGATTACAACTGCGTCGTCAACGGCGACGGCGTGCAAGCCGACACTTGGTTGTTTGTTGACGGCGGCAATTACAACGTTACCACTAACGGTACGTTTGTTGCAAATACTACGGCGAATATGCAAGAGTACGGAATGACCAACGACGACTTCCGCTATATAAAAAGCGGCAGCTCTTACAAAAAGATAGCAAGCGACGAGACAAACAGATATTCTACGCGTTACGGTCTTGTGCAAAGCGCAAAAGGTTTCAAGGTCGGGGAAATTAAATATGTTGATTCCGGAACCAACGAAGAAGTCGTCGTGACAGAAGGAAACTACTGTATCAAAGTTATCGACGGCACTTTCGATTTTGATTGCACGGACGACGCCATCCATGCCAACAGCGGAGACGTGATAATTACCGGCGGCACGTTTACAATTTCTACGTTTGACGACGGTATCACGGCGGACGGATTGTCTAAAATAAGCGGAGGTGACGTGCAAGTTGTAGACAGTTACGAAGGAATAGAAGGCGCTTACGTAGAAATCGGCGGAGGCACAGTCAGCGTTTGGGCAAGCGACGACGGAATAAATGCGGCAAGCGACGATAGTGCAGTGGTCGAACATATCATTATCAGCGGAGGAACCGTTACCGTAAATGCTTCCGGCGACGGTCTTGATTCTAACGGCAGCATATTGATCAGCGGCGGAGTCGTTGTTGTGCACGGTCCGTCAAACGGCGGCGATGCCGGATTGGACGCAGACCGCGGCATTGTTGTTACGGGCGGTACGTTGTTTGCAACTTCTACGCTCGGAATGGTGGAAACTCCGTCGACAAATTCTACGCAGTACGTTATATCTTATGCGCAGCGTACTAGCATAATCGCCGGTACGAATATTTCTTTGGTGGATTCTTCCGGCACGACTTTACTTACCGTTGCTGTCCAAAAGAATTGTCAATCGTTGATACTAAGCGTAGCGGGCGTAAAAAAAGACGCGAGTTACAGTATATACGGCGGCGATACTGAGTTGGCAAAGTTTACCGTCAACTCTGTGATCACTACGGTGGGTTCTTCTCAGCAAAGCGGTAATCCCGGAGGAATGCCCGGCGGCGGCCGTCCCCCAAGATAAATATTATGCAAAAAAACAGCCTCTCGATTTTTCGTCGAGAGGCTGTTGCGTTTATTTAGTTATGCGCAATTTATTTTTCTGCGGTTTCGTCGATTGCAGGCGCAGCGTCGTCGGCCGTATCTTTTTTGCGTTTCTTTTTGTTTGGTAAGTCTTGCGTCAACGGAGTTTTGATATCTTTAAGCTGCAAGTCGGACATCGTTCCGCTTTTGCGCTCTATCTTTATTTCCCATTGGATAAGGAAAGTAAGCGCCGCGCGCAACAAAATGATGGCACCCAGTATCAGCAATTCGTTCCATTCGCGCACTATAACGGTGCGCAACAGTTCCCCGCCCATTTTGAATTCCAACGATAGGGCAATGCCTTCCGCCAGTTTCAAACGCACGTGTTCTTGCCGTTTGAACAAACCGATTACAGCGGAGACTATCGCGTACACCAATATGGCAATTCCGATAAATTCCACTATCAATATCAGGTATTGCACGATAACGTCAAAGTATTCCGAAATAACTTTGTAACCTTTTTGCAAGGCGTTATCGGCAAGCAAACTCAAAGCGGATCGCATAACTTTTGCCCTCCTTCGTTTATATTGCAATTATATCATTTGAGTTTGCGTTTTGCAATACCCAATTTTTGAGGGGGGGGGCGCATGAGGGTTTTTAGCATATTACGGATTGTTCATGCGCTTTTGCAACTCTGTCTCGTGCTACGGTAGGTTCGTCGGCACGTTCTGGACGGCGTGAGGTTACTTTTGCGGCTAAACTTTTTTTCGGTTTCTCTCCGCGTAAAATGTTATTTACATATTGCGTTTGGTGTGGTAAAATAATCGTAACGGTCGTGGACCGAAAGGTGCAAAATTATGGGTAAGAAAAAGGGCGGCTATGCCGGTTTGGCGCTGATTTCCGCGTTGCTGTTGATTGTGGGCGCGGCAATGGCGGCGATAGGCTTTTTTACAAACGTTATCCCCGAAGGATTGGTGGCGGATATAGTCAAGTACGCAGGCGTTGCGCTTGCGTCGTTCGGGCTGCTGTTTTTGATTATATGTCTTGTAAGTTGTGTAGGCCGCAACAAAAAATCCAAGTTAGTCAACGACGTTGCGGAACAAAACGTGCAAGCCGATTTGGACAGCGTAGGCTCCGGAGAGTCCGTGCGTTATATACCCAGCGAAAGCGTTTACCAGTTTGTCAACATGGGCGACCGTCAAACGTTGGACGAGAAATTTAACGAAATTCAAAAAATGGACAAGACCCAATTTGTAATTTACGTTGCGCGCCTGTTCAGCCGTAAAGGTTATCAGGTAAAGTTTACTCCGGTATTCAACAATCATAATATAGATTTGCTGGTGGAAAAGATGGGCGTTACGATTGCGGTGGGGTGTATCCTTTCCAACAAAGTGTTATGCGAAAATGATATTCATTGCGTAGTAGAGGGTAGCCGTTATTATCACGCAAGCAACGTAATGACGTTGACTAATATGTATTTCGACCGCACGGCGTTAGATTACGCCAAGCGCGAGCGTATGTCTTTGGTGGACCGCAATATTTTGGCGGAAGATTTTATGCGTAGGTAGTTTTGTGCGGTTTTGCGATTGCTTCAAGAAATCCGACGGCGGTAAAATAGGGAACGCAATAGTGCAAGTCGTATTGTGGCGAAATGCGTGCATGTGTAAAGTGTCAAAAAAGGACGTTCGAAAAGAGCACTTTCCGTAGGGATTATTAAAAGCGAAGAACTTGAATTTCTTCGCTTTTTTAATTGCACAATAAATTGTAATTTAATTGAACCACTTAACTTTCATTATAAAGTTTTCAGCGTTTTTGTAACCATTTTTTCGATAGTATCTTTCGCGATGGTCGTCATTGACTGCTTGCAGTTCTACACAAGCCGCACCTTTCTCTTTTACGCGCTTTTCAAGCTCTTGCAACAAAACACTGCCAAGTCCTTTGTTTTGTTGCTCATATAAAACAATAATTTCTTCTAATGTGTATCCAACAATATCATCGTATTGTTTGAAATATCCCATTGCAAATCCAAGTACAAAGTTATTTTCTTCCAAAATTAGAGAATAGGATTCTTCTATATTTAGCACCTGATTAATACGTTTCCTTGCTGTTTGCTCGGTCCAGCAAGATTTCTCACGCTCGTTGTAATATGAGATATAAAGAGGTAAAACATTCTCTATATCTTCTATCGACATTTCTCTTATATTCATACTCGATTCCCACTCAAAATTACTGTTTATCGTTTCGTTATTATATAACAAATAACTTAAAAAGTAAAATAAATAAGCGGTCTTGCCTTGTTTGCAAGGTATAGTGCGCTATACTTACTGTGTTCCTGTGGTAAATTTACCTATGGGAAATGCGGTAAGCGGCGTCCTTTTGTTCTGTTTGTCGGTTATGGTTTCAATCTGCTTTGCGGAAATTTTTGTAGTAGGTAACTCTTTACTTTAATCCGGCGACAGATTCGTCGTTTCTACCTATTATATCTATATATTTATTATATATATAATCCTTATTATATTTGACCGTGCGGTTAGCGCATAAATCATTTACGGAACGGCTGTTTGGCAACCGGTTATTTTTTGCATTTTCCGTCACGCCTTATGCAAGCGTTGCACCCCGTGCAGCCGCGGTGTCGCCAAGCATATCTTATTGCAAAAAATATTGCAAACGCCAACGCCGCGCAAACGAGTACGGCAACAAATGCCGAAGTGTGCATTTGCGCAAGCGTTCCCAGTTGGTAAATTATCGTCGACGTGCAGTATGCCGTAACTGTCTGAAACGCCGCGGAAATCAATCCGCCCTTTGCGCCTTGTTCTGCAAAACTTGCAGATACTGCCGCAACGCACGGCACCGTAAGCAAATTGTAAGTTACGAAACTGTACGCTCCAACGGCGCTTATCGCTCCGTTTACTCCATCCGGAAGCAATATTTGTAGAGTGGTTACGACGGTTTCTTTTGCCGCCGCTCCGCTAAGAGCGGAAATGGTAAACTGCCAGCCGCAGCCTTTATCGTTCCACCCCAGCGGATAAAACAACGGCGCAAGCGCTTTGCCGACGGAAGCCAGTATGCTGTTTTCCGCCGAGACTGGCGCAAACGTCCAAGAAAAGTTTGTCGTGATCCAAAGTATTGCCGACGCGGCAAAAATAATCGTACCGGCCTTAGCCAAAAACGCTTTGCCTCTTTCCCACATCTGTCTCAACACATTACTCGGCATAGGCGCGCGGTATTCGGGCAATTCCATAAAAAACGCGTCTTCGCTTTTATTTCCGAAAAACAGTTTCCAAACCAGTCCGCCGAAGATCACCGCGCCGATACTCAAAAAATAAAAACTTATGGCAAAAAGTGCGTTGCCGTCTAACACGTACGTGCAAAAATACGATATTACGGCCAACTTTGCCGAGCATGGCATAAACGGTGCGAGAGTAGCGGTGGCGGCGCGTTCGTTTTCGTTTTTTATCGTGCGGCAGGACATTATCGCGGGGACGGAACAGCCGCATCCCAGTATCATCGAGACGAAACTTCTTCCGCCCAATCCGATTTTATTTAGCAATCGGTCGGTAATAAAGGCGATTCGCGACATATATCCGCTTGCTTCTAACACGGCAATGCAACCGAACAGCAGCATTATTTGAGGAACGAATCCGACTACGCTCATAACACCCGCAATTACTCCGTCTGCAAGCAGCGAACCTAGCCAAGCCGGATTATCATTGACGGCGCCGCGCACGGCGTCTTGAAGCAGCGGCGTCAATCTGTCGGAAATCAATCTTGTAAGAAAGCCTCCCAAACCGTCTACCGACAGGAAAAATACCGCAGTCATCACCAGCGCAAAAATTGGAAACGCCAGCCACTTATTCAGAACTACGGCGTCGATTTTTTGCGTTACGGTTCGCGCGCGCAGAGTATGTTTGTCGGAAGGTGTTTCCGTTTTAACTTCGGCGACTAAGTCGTCTATTTTTTTGTAACGCTTTTCCGCTGCTGAGGCGTTTTCGTTTGCAACGCGGATTTGCTGCGGCGCGTTTTGCAAATCTTTTTTGTTTTTCGCGTTGTCGACGGCCGCTTCGGCGCAGTACGCGCACAGTTCGTCGATCCCCCGTTTTTTCGCCGCAGATATTGGAAAGATTTTGCAATTCAGCAGTTTTTCCAGTTTTTGAGCGTCTACGACTATGCCTTTTGCTTCGGCTTCGTCTTGCATATTCAGCGCCACTACCGTCGGTACTCCGGTCGCAAGCAATTGGTCGGTCAAAAATAAACTGCGCGTAAGAGCCGTTACGTCTACTATGTTTATTACAAGATCGGCGTTTCCGCTTTGCAAAAATTCCTGAGTTACCCGTTCTTCCGGAGTAAACGGCGAAAGCGAATATACGCCGGGAGTATCGACTATTTCCGCTCGGTTGTAATTTTTGCAGACGCCAGTTTTTCGTTCTACGGTAACTCCCGGCCAATTGCCTACTTTTTGATTGGCTCCTGTAAGGGCGTTGAACAGTGTGGTTTTGCCGCTGTTAGGGTTGCCGCACAAGGCTATTACTGCGCGCTTTATCTGCTGTTGATTTTTCTGGGCTGTATGCTTTGTGCCCGAGTTGCCGCGCGTTTTGTTTTTCAATTTTGTTGTTCCTCCACTACGAACCGTTTGGCCACGCTTCCTCTTACGCACAGATAATATCCCCTCACGGCAACTTGCAGCGGATCCCCGAGAGGCGCGCGTTTTACCACGCTCAGAAAAGTGCCGGGAACCAGACCCATTTCGTAAAGGCGTTCTTTTATTTGTCCGTTTAGGTTGCACGTAATAATTTTGTAAACTTTTCCGCATTGGCAATCGAAGAGAGTTTTTGCAAGCGGCTCGGTTTTGTTTGACATAAATTTTGCTCCGTTGTATTATATGTTAAGTTTTCCGTTGCAAAACCCGTTTCGGCGTGCAATACCGCTTATGTTTTATCGACGTATTACGGTAAAAAGCGGCGGTTGTTAGCAAGCGGAAAATTATCGGCGCAAAATCTGCAAAAGCGTCACTTTTTTTGAACGGAGTACGGCGTGAAAACGAGCGTAAATACCGCTAAAAATTCCCCAAAAAAAGTTTGTAAAAACAGTTGACACTATTGAAACGCTGTGATATTATAAATAGGCTGTCAACTAGGGTTCGGCACAATTTTTTGTGTCGCAAAACCAAAGGCAGGCCACTGTTGTGGCAGAAAGGAACATTGATAACTGCATAAAACAATATAAGTTTAGAGTAATCAAATATTAATCGAGTGTTAATATGCAAAATCAAACAAACGATTTTTGCTGCAATAGCGCAGAGTTAATAAGAGAAATTTATTCAAGGATCTAAAATTGCTTGCGAAAGCAAGCGTATCGTAATTATACGATCAAGCTACGAAGAGCGTATGGAGGATGCCTTGGCACTAAGCGCCGAAGAAGGACGTGACAAGCT
>JAMPEJ010000011.1 GCA_023665205.1 Corallococcus sp. | reverse complement strand
CGGGCAAATACCGGACATATAACATCACCTACAACCTCGGTGCGGACAGCGGAGTGACTTGGAACGTAAGCAATCCGCAGACGTCGTTTACTGAAACGGTGACGAACACGGGCGTAGTAATAGCGCCTTTGGCAACGGCACCCAGTCGTCCGGGCTACACGTTTAAGGGTTGGAACCGTTCTAAAGACGGAACGGGGGCAAGCTTGAACGGCACCGGTAACCAACTTAAAGGCGAGACGAACAGTAACATCACGGTGTATGCAATCTGGGAGATAGCAGAGCCTACGGTTACTGAGGTAGCCAACGTAAAGAATACCATAACGTACGAAGAGAACGGCCTGATCGGATGGAACGTTACGTTAGCAACGGGCACGGACGTTACGGCGAGCTATGCCTGGAAGAAAGATAACGTCAACTACACCGGAACTACGGGAGTAGGCGGAAAGAACGTAGCGGTAGTAAATAACGGAACTATAACGTTTACTACGCCTGCAACGACGCAGAACGGTAAGTACAAACTTACGGTAACGTTGACGCCCAACGGCGGAAGTAACGAAACGGCAAAGGCCAAGACAATAGAGAAGGAAGTAACCTTTACAGTAAATAAATACAAGGTAGAAAACCCTGTATTGCCTTCCAACGCCGTTTACCATAAGGACTTGGATACGGGAGTAGAGACTGCGTTTACGGTAACGTATGCAAGCACAGCGGACGCCAACCGTTACGACTTTACCGCAGGCACTACCACGTACACAAAGGCCGGCGAGCACACAACTACGGCCGTATTGAAAGATACGATCAACTACGTATGGAAAGACAGCACGGGAGTTGAGGCAAGCGACGCTGCAACGAAGAAGATCGCTTGGAACATAGCCAAGGAATCCGTTGCGCTGCCCACAATACTGACCAAGACTTTCGAGTACGGAGCGACGGAGCGTAAACTTACAATAACCACCAACGAGAAGTTGGTAAACACAAGCGGAACGACGGCTGCGACCAATGCGGGAACGTATTCGGTAACGTTCAGTTTGGTAGACGCTGCCAACTACAAGTGGGCAAGCATACCGGAAGGGGCTGCGGATGCGGAAGTTGCAAACTTTGACGTAGAGTGGACGATCACCAAGAAAGCGGTGTTGAAGCCGACGCTTGCCAACACTGAGATGAGTTACACGGGCGAGACGCTGACGAACAATGCTCAAGGCATGACTGCGGGGGTAACGTTTGTAACTAGCGGCAGTAACCAAGGAATAAACGTAAACACGTACAACGCGGAGTTTTATCTTTTGAGTTACGAAGATACCGACGGCAACACCAAGTACAACTACCGTTGGAGCGACGTAACGGGGGATAACGAGAGCGATCCGTTTACAGTGGAATGGAAGATCATTCGCAGACTGGTAAAACTTCCGCAGATAGTAGAAGGCAACTTTATATACAACGAGAGCGAGCAAACGAAAGTAAACGCGCATCCGGACGATGCAGATAAGTACACGTTTGTAAACGCCAGCAACAAAGGAACCAATGCGACCACGTATACGGCGGTTGCAAGGCTTAACGACCCCGCGAACAACCGTTGGGAATTGACGGTTGCGGACGGAATGGTGTTCGATGCGGACAATCCGGAGACGGGAGACATCCTGATCGATTGGAGCATAACCAAAGCGGGCATCAAAGTAGTGACGACGCCCACGCAGAACGGAAGAATATACGTAGGACGCAGTCTTGACGTATACGGATTCGGCAATGCGGGAAGCGAGGAGAGTTTCCGCGGCGGAGCTGCGGTAAACGCAAGCTACACAAGCGTACCGGTAGCGGGACACTGGGAGTGGACGGTACCGAGCGACAAACTTGTAAAGAACCAAACAAAGGCGTCTGTTACATACGTACCGGACGATCCGATGAATTACACTTCGGAGACGGTAGAACTTGACGTAGTAACGACGCAATTGCAAGTAGTAGTAAAAGAGATAGACAAGAACCTGCCTTTCCAAGCGGCGTATAACGGATCGATCATCAGCGATAACACGTACGACGTAGACTACGGCACGGTGTTTACCTTTGCAACTGATTGCGATAAAAACTCTGTATTGAAGAAGTACGCGGGATACAGTATCCATTATTACCAAAGATATTTAACTCCCAATAACGTAGGCGACGGCGAACTGTACGACGGCGCAAACGTAATGACGGCGTTGACGGTGACGGACAGTCACGTGTTGATGAGGGAAGTAGACGAGCGTACGATGAACATAACCATATACGTAGGTTATGTAGCGGAAGACGTGACGTACAACGTGTACCATATTTACCAACGTAGTAGCGGCGGAGCGCCGACGGCTGCGGAGATAGCGCTTGCAAGGAAGTTGCAGGACAGTGAAGGCAATTGGTACGTAGAGGGCTTGAACGACGTCATCACGATGCAGAAGTTGACCACGAAAGCGGACGACAGGATTACTGCGGGATTTGTAGACAAAGCGGGCTTTACGCCTACGGACAGTTTGAACGACGACTGCCGCAGCCGTTACGTAAATATTGACGTAAAAGGCGACGGTTCGAGTGAACTGTACATTTACTATGCAAGAGAGAGACACAGCGTATATTGGCAGTTGAACGGCGGTAAACTGGACCGCGACAACGTACAGATAATGTACAGCGGAGCGGAGATCAACGGAACGAACATCAGACCTACGAGAAACGGATACAAGTTTGTAGGCTGGTACGAGGACATGGCGTTGACGGTAGCTGCTGACTGGCCGGTAACGATGATCGACAAAGACTTGAACTTCTATGCGAAGTGGGAAGCGATCAAATACAGTATAGGAACGTTGTACAACCAAGGCTACGAAGACGACGGAGCGGAAGGAACGCTGCACGGCTACAACTTTGTAGCTGTAGAGATGCCGTTGGAGTACAGCATAGACAGTTTCAAAGGCGGCAAAGTAATAACGTTGCCGAGGCCTACTGCGCCCGGGTTCGATTTTGCCGGATGGCAGTACACGAACGCAGACGGCGAGAAAGTAATAGTAGACTATATAGACAACAGTTTCACGGGAGATATCGTGTTGACGGCTATTTGGTCGCACGCAACGATGACGTTGGAACTGAAACAGAACAACGGCAAAGGCGACGCGGTATGGCGTTCTGTTGCGGTGGAGAACTTCGGAGTATATCCGACGTTGCCTAATCCGCAGAGCAGAATAGGCTACACGTTTGTAGGCTGGTATACGGACAAAGACGCGGGCGCGCTCGTTAAAGCGGGGGATCCGGTAAGACTTACGGAGAGCCAGACGTTGTATGCGCACTGGAGAGCGTTGGAGTACACGTTCGAGTTCCCGGAGGACTATGCGGACTGGACGGGATTGACGTTGACGAAGAACGGAAGTCCTATGGCAGCCGGACAGAAAGTAACGGTAGGCGACAAGATCGTGATGACGTTGACTCCGGACGCGGGATACGTAGTAAAACGCGTGTCGATCGGCAGCAGCAACTACACGGGATCTACGATTACTTACACGGTGCAGGCAAGAACGGGCAGCACCATACCCGTTAAGTTTGAAAGAGGATACGCGGAGTACAATATTACGTTGTACAACCAAGGCGGCAGACTGACGTTGGACGGCGACTACAACAGTTACACGAAGAAGTTTACGATCGCAACTGAAATGAGCGCTATGAATTTGCCGGACGAAAGAGACCTTGCAAGAACGGGTTACGAGTTTGGCGGATGGGCATACTACGACGAGGACAACGATCCGGATCACGAAAGTATGTACATGATCGACCTAACGGAAGAGACGAGTTGGGAGCAATTCAAAGCGTTTGCAAAGGACATGACGCTGTACGCAATATGGAACCCTGCAAACCATCAGATACACCTTAACTACAATTATACGGGCACAAGCGACAGCGGCGTTGCGAACGGACTTACGGGCGAGGAGATAGAGATCACGTCTCCTTCGCGCGAGGACTATACCTTTATTGGATGGTCGACGACGGCGGACGGCGCGGTAGAGTTTGCACCGGAAGGATACACGGAGCAAGGCACCGACCTTGTTGCGGGACCTGTAAAATACACAATACCGGAAGTAAGCGGCGACATCACTTTGTATGCGAAGTGGGTGTTGGCGAACATCGGATTCATCAGCATCAGCGCGGGCAATAACAACTGCCTGTACGGCAACACGATCAAGATGACGGGAACGCCGCACAAGATGTACATTGACGCGACGAACGTAACGATCACTTACAGATGGTATAAAGTAGACACGTTGGTACAATTCCCTGAGGATGCGGAAGACAAAGCGGGATTGTACGATCTTAGCGGGGCTACGCTTGTAGGCAGCCCGATAGTAGTAGGCGCGGGATCTCCCAACGGATTGGGACTGAATTACTTGCCCACTATGGACGTAACGAAAGTAAACGAAAGCGGAATATACGTATGCCAGGCCATTTCTACGGACGGCGTGCACACGACGGAAGGACACGGCGCGATAGAGATCAGCATGCGCAAAGCGGACTTCACGGGAGTAAGCCTCAAGAACGACAGCATAGTATATGACGGCGGAATGCACAAGTTGGCGCTTAGCGGCGTTACGGTAAACGATAACGGCGAGTTCGAGTTACCTGACGGAAGTATTGCTACGGTAGCGTTTACGTACTACCTGAACGAAGTAGCGATCATCGGCGGCAACAGCGTAAAGAACGTAGGCAACTACACTGTAAGAGCGACGTTCTTGTATGCGGACGGCGGAGACAGAGGCAACTACAATTTGCCGGATCCGATCAATGCGTTTTTGACGATCACGCCGAAGACGTTAAGAGCCAACAGCATCAGTTTCGAGATGCAGACGTTTGACGGAACGGATTGGGTAGCGTTGAATACGGGCGTGTTTACGGCGAAGTATGACGAAAGCAAGTTCAGAATTGTTGCTAAGTCTACGGATATTGTAAGCGGCGACGTAGTGACGATAGTATTGACGCAAGCGACCAGCGGCAGCGCGAAAGGGGAAGCTACAGAAGTAGGCAACTACGAAGCGATGTTGGAGAACCTTGCAGGAGAGAATGCGGATAACTACGTACTGGGACTTAATATGCCCACGCGCAGTTGGAGCATCACACCGGGAACGCGCGACATGAGTAACGTCGGCTTTACGGATATGGCCGTAGAGTTTGACGAAGCGGAGCACGTAATAACAATAAGCGGAACGTTGCCTGACGAAGAGGACATCACCGTTGAGTACAGCGTAGCGTATACGCCGTTTGACAGCAGTTGGACGGGTAACGTATTGGCTTCGCACAACAACGGCGGACAAAGTGCTGGAACGTACGTAGTTACGGCAAGATTTATTGACGCGGACGAGAACTACAACGCGATAGCGGACATGAGCGCGACGCTTACGATAACGCAAAAGGCGTACGAATTTAGCGAAGCGGAATTGGGCGCAAGCAAAGGCGTCAACGGCATGATAGCGTGGGAAGGCGTGGCGTACGATACGGAAGCCATGTACAAACCCACGATGGGAACGTTGGCAAGCCACTTCGAAGTGACGTACAAGTACGAGAAGCAAGCGATACGCGGCGACACGAGTTCTTGGGCGGACATCACGGAGACGGTAGAAAAGAAAGGCGGCTTTAACGAAGGCGGAATGTACAGAATAACCGCGATGTTGAAGTTTGTAAACAGTCCGGAGATGAGCAACAACTACGGAGCGATTGCAGACGTAGTAGTATTGCGCGACGTAGCGGACGGAGTAGTAACGAGAATAGAAGTAAGCCACGCAACCAACGGATATATGTACGTATACGGCGATAAGCTGGATATGGAAAGATTCCTGACGGTAACGGTATTCTATGCGGGAGACAACAATCCTAGCAAGAAACTGGACGAATTCTCGTCGGTAATGGTTTACGAATACCAAGGCGGAGTAAAGGGAGCGAAGTTTGATACCTTTAACCGCAGCGACGAGAACTACAAGTTGTTGGTAGAGTATTACGGATTCAGCGGAGAGATCACGGTATCCGTAGGCAAAGCGTCGTATAACATCAGCGGACTTGGATTTGCCGAGACCAGCGTAAGCACGCAGTTTGACGGCGAGAACCACCTGCCGGTATTGGCAAATGCCGACGGCAACTACGGAATCGTAGGAGCGGAAAGCAAGAAAGCCGTAGAAGGCGCAAACCTTAAAGTAACGTATTGGGTAAGCAAGAAGCAAGCCAACAACAGTTGGAGCGAGAGAGTAAGCGTACCTAACGAAGACGCGTTGCACGAATTGTTGATGCACGTAGGCGAATACAGAGTATACGTAACGGTATCTCAGGATCACCCGTACTACAACAATATAACCGTACCCGACAGCGTATTCGCACTGGTAACGATCACGCCGTTGCAAGTTGTGGATAACAGCAAAGTAGAGCTGAAATGGCAATACAGAGTTGCCGGCGACAGCGCTTGGATCGATCTTGGCGAGAAGAACGCGTTCGACTTTATTGACAAAGCGTACGAATTCCGTCTTGCATTTGACGGAGTAGGCAGAGACGGCGCGCACGAAGTAACGCCTTCGTACAAACTTGGCGTTGCGGTGATAAGCGAAGTGAAAGGACAAGGAACCTACACTATAACGGCCACCGGCGACAATTTGGACGACTACTCGTTTACAAAGACGACTAACGTAACGGTCAACCAAAAAGAAGTAGAACTTATATGGAAAGCCGACAGCACAAACGGCAGCGACGGAACGACGTTGGATGCAACCGTGTTTACGTACACGGGAGCGGAGCAGTTGGGAAATATTAGCGTATGGTACCGCGACGTAAACGGCGCATACGTTAAGATCGAAGGCCTTACTACTACGAACGGCGGAAGCATTATTGCTGCAGGCGACTACACGTTGAGTATAGGCGAACCTGCGGACAAAAACTACGTTGTAAAAGCGGGAGTAGCAAAGACTTGGGATATTACGGTAAATCCGTTTGTAGTCAAAGGAAACGACGGCGACCGTAATCTGGTATGGCAGTATAAGGATACCGACGGCAGCTGGAAAGAGATAGACGGCAACCTGACGTATAAGGGAAGCGACTACGAAGTAAGACTGCAGTATGCCGGACTTGGCAGCGACGGCACTATGACGGCTGCGGTAACTGCAGGCGAAGGTTTGGCTGTCAGAAACGCAACCAACGGACATCCGTACACTTTGACGGCTGTGGCGGCAGGTAACTATGCATTCGAAGACGCTACGGTAGCGAAATTGCTGTCCGTAGAGAAAGCGAAAGCAGGCATAACTTGGACTTACGACTCTGTAAACCACTTTGTGTACAACGGCCGCGAGCAGACGGTAAACGTCACCTCTAAGGGTATAGGGGAAGACGCGAACAAGGAACTGTTGGACAAAGAGGCTATGCTCATTACGAGAATAAACGTAAGCGCAACGCCTTACGTTGCCAATGCGCAACTGACGGCTGAAGCTGCGGTGAACTACGAGTTTGCAGCGGACGCGGAGTTGAGTTTAAGTTGGAGGATCAGACCCGCTACTTTGGACTTCACGTGGACGGGCGGAACGACCTTCAAGTATACCGGTTCGGAAATTGCGCCTACCGTAACTCCTAACGCTGCGGTAGCAGGCGACGACACGGGCGCTCAATTCGAAGTGTACAGAAAGGTCGGCACGGAATGGGAGAAAGTTTCCGGAGCCATAACCGTAGGCGAGTACAAGATCGAATGCGTCAAGACCAACGGAAACTACACGTTGAACGGAAGTCTGACGGCTATGAAGGAATTCGAGATCGAAAAAGCGAACCCTGTAGTTACGGACGTTACGTACAACGAGTACAGCGTTGCGAACAAGAGTTACAAGAATAACACGACGTTGCGCGACGACAAACTGAGTTACAACACGAACGTAGCAGGCGCCGTAAAAGGAACGTTGGCGTTTGAGAATGCGGAGAACGTATTGGCAACGAGCGCTAACAGCGTAAGCGTAAGATGGGTATTTACGCCGGACGATACGGAGAACTACGAAGTAAGGACCGGAGCGTTGACCATCACGTTGGAAGACCAAAAAGCTTTGAATCTGGAAGCGGATCTGGATAACGCTACGAAAGCGTATCCGGTAGGCGTCAAGTTTATCCGCGACGGCATCAAAGTGTACGTAAATTACGAAAGCTGCTATTACGATAAAGATCTGAACAGATACTTCGGAAAGCGCGACCTTATTAGCAACGTAAACGACGTAACGATGGTAATAAACGGCGTGAACACGGCTATGGGAGCGGGATACCGTTTCTTGGACAGCGAAAAGGGAACCAACCAAACCGTACAGATGAATTACACGTTGAATTCTCAGACGTTGACGGGCGAATTCGAAGTAAGCGTATTGAAGGACGACGTGGACTCCATCGAGATCTTGAATAAGAGCGAGTTGGAGAACCTGACGCTGTACGAAAAGTTCAATTACGATTTGTACGATTTGCTTGGAGAAGGCACGCCTATTAACATCCAAGTCAACTACAAGACGGAAGATCCCGACACGTTCGTATTGAGCGGAATGTTTACCGTAACTTGCAATAACGTAACGGTAAGTAACGGCGTTTTGAGATTCGAAAGCGCGGGAACTTACACGATCGGCATCGATTACAGCAACGCTCACACGTCGTTCATAGTGACGGTAAGCGCTAAGGAAGATTTGGACGCGGTATTCGAAGTAGCGGACAGGATCGTATTGCCGGAGAGCGGCAGCACGACGTTGCCGGTGCCGCAAATTAGAAACAGCGACGGCAGCTTGAGCGATTTGGCGGAGTACGGATTGACTGCGGTCATTAAGTATGCCGACGGATCGATCGTAACGGAAATTACGGAATGCAGAAGTTACAAAGTAACGGTGGAATTCCAGTATATTGACGGCGAGAGCGAGTTTGCCAAGAAGTATAACTTGCCTGCAAGCATCGACGTAACGTTCGAAGTAGTAGACAAACTTCCGTACGAAGTAACGGGAACTCCCAACTTGGGAAGCGATCCTACGGACCTTGTAAAAGATTATACCGGAGAGAAAGTACCTTACGGCGTAGACAAGAGCAGTATCCGCATAACGTTGGACGGCAAAGACGTAGCTATAGAAGGCGACGTGACGTTGACGTACAAGATCAATAACGCGGATGCAGGCAGCAACTATGCAATGATAAACGCAGGCACGTACAACGTAGAGTGCTTGGTCAACTTCAAACTGGAAGGCGGAAACAACGAGCAAGCGTCCATAAAGTACACGATCATTATTAGACCTGTAGAAAACGAGTTGAGCATAAGCATCGACAGTTGGATGGCGGGCGCTACGCCCAATATGCCTGTGATCGACGCCAAGTTCGGCGAGATCGAAGGTTTGAAAGTATGGTTCGACAGTGAAGAGAACGGCGGATATTCTTCCGAGTACACGATCGAAGCGGCGAGAGCATGGGCAGCCGGCGAAACGTATTGGCTGAAAGTTACAATGCCTGCGAGCGCAGACGGCAACTACGGCGAAGTAAGCGCGAAGTGCTTTGTAAAAGTTAATACGGACAGCGCGTCCGCAAAGGATCCGGAGACGGGTTCGGAGATCGGAACGTTGACGCCGAGCGAACCGGGAACGGGACTGGATCCGGACGGAATCTTCAAAGTAGAGAAAGTAGAAGACGCAGCGGAAGTTGAGAAGTTGACGGGCGACTTGGATAAAGCCGGACAGATCTACGGAGAGGCGTACGAAGTAAGCTTCAAGTATGCCGACGGCAGCGACGTCGTATTCAAGGGCAAGTTGACTGTGAGACTGCTTATTGCGGAGGAATTGAGAAGCAATAAGGATCTTAAGGTGTACAGCGTAGACGCCGACGGAAACGCGGTAGATATGAAAGCGGAACGCGACGGAGACTATATGGTATTCGAAGTAGAGGAATTCTCGACCTTCGTAATAACGACACCGGCTCCGAGTAACGCGGGATGGATAGCAGGCGTAGCGATAGGCGGAATAATTGCTTTGGCGTTGGTAATAGCCGTAGTAGTGATATTCATGAAGAAAAGAAAGGGGGCTGAAGAATGATCAATGAAATGGTAAATCTACTCTCTTTCAACGGATATGCTATAGGGTTAGGCGTGGAAGCGGCGATAGCGTTGATAGCCGGCGTGTTGTTGGTACTGTTATTGGCGAACGTGTTTGCCAAGAGAGAGAAAGTGCAGAGCACGACGGATGCGCAGAGTTCGGCATTGGTAACGGTAGAAGGAGAGCCTGTAGCGGTTGTAGCGGACGAGAGTCCGGTGCAAGTGATACGGGAGATCAATACCGTGTACGTACCGGTAAATATGGGCGAGGAGAAGGCGGAGACGCCGACTCCGGCGCCTGCTCCGGAAGAAGAGAAAGCGGAGAAAGAAGATAAGAAAGCTCAGCCGATCATCATCAACGTGTACAACAATAAGGAAGAAGGCAAGAGCGAAGAGCCTGCACCGGCGCCTGTAGTAGAGAAAGAGATAGTAGAAGTACAGGTAGAGGATCCTAACGCGGTAAAGTTTACCGAGAGTAAGACGATAGAAGAGTTGTACGAAGAGTTGTCGATAGAGCAGAAGAGTTTCTTTGACGAGTTGAAGAACACGGCGTTGGCGAAGCCGAATGCGGTGTTGAGTATAACGAAGAACTACGAGAACGTGAAGATAGGAAAGCGTTCGATCATCAAGTTGCTTATAAGGCGCGGGGTAACGGTAGCGGAGTTCATATTGGAGAACGACGCGTTGAAAGAGTACAGACTGAGCAGCCAGAACAAGAAGGGAAAGTCTAAGATAAAGATAAGACCTACGGTTTTGGCGGTAACGGAACTGGACACGTTGCGAGCGGCGGTGGATATGATCCACTTGGCATATGAGCAGATAATAGAGGAGTAGGAAGGGGACTCAAAGGCTTCTGACAAAACAAAGAGCAAGAAACGGAGGGACGGTGAAAAACCGTCCCTTTGTTATTGTAAAGGAAGGGAAGGGAGAAGGTTAGTGTATATGATGCGGCAGATAAATTAGGCGCTAATAACCGGGAGTACGAAAGCAAGACGGCGGATGCCTTGAAAACAAAAAATTGCTGATAACAAGTTAGTAAGAGAGAGAAGATGTGTACAGAAAAAGAGAGACGGAGGTAGGCGCGTATTTTTTTGAAAGCGCTGCGGCGCCGTATGCTTGGAGATATATATTATCTTGGCGCTAAGAGTGTCATGAGCTATTTAATTACTGCCGCTCGTCAATCTGCGTTGAACATCTTGGCGGAAATGCGCAGCGTGAATG
>JAMPEJ010000010.1 GCA_023665205.1 Corallococcus sp. | reverse complement strand
GATCCTCTCACCAACGCCTTTTTCACTTACTTATCTATGGTTGGGTGAGGATGGGGTTTTGTGTTACCGATGGGAGAGTCCCAAAAAAAAGAAACTACCGAACGCTTTTTTGAATGGCGCGTTTTTCTCTTTCTCGGGTCGAGAAAGAAAGCGCTGCGCCCTTACTTAGAAAGCGGAAGTTCGGCGACTTGTTTCAAGAGCCCCTATATATTAAAGGTCGTAAAGTTGAGGAGCACGTCGCTTTTTTGTTTTGCCGCAGCCAACGGTTTTGCAACCGACAACGCTGCATTTGCAAGTTAGCGTCGGCTAACCTTAGAGCGAGGCGACAATGCACATGGCGATTATACCGCCGTACTTTTTTTTACCGTAGATTGAAAAAGTCAAACTTCTGTGTTGCCGCGCATCAGCGCGGAATTTATTTGTTGCTTGCTTGGTTTTGCTACACCGTTGCTTACGCTTGTTTTGGTTTGCTTGGAACCTTGCAAGTTACAACCGAAATAATTTTGAAAACCGTAATGCGGTTTGACCGAGCGCCGTATCGGAGCCGTTCCCATTCCGCGCCAAGTGAAGTTTAGCACGGACATTTTTTAATGAGGTGCAATTCATTTCCTATCCCGTATTCTGCGAGAACGGCTGTATCAGCCAAGAGAAAAAATTTTGCCCGCGGGAAGAAGCCCGCGCTGCCCTGCCCAAACTTGCCAACGTTTTGTTCTGTTGAATAAAAACGAAGGAGGAAAAAATTTGTTGTTTGCGTTGGCAATTTGTCAGGCAGACCGAAAACCGCTGCTGCGGATTTCAAGAATGCGCGTTGCGTTTTTTTGTACAACGGCGATTGCATTAAGCAAAATTTTGCACCTCTGTTTTGAAGAAAACGAGCCTTGAATTTTGCGCCGTTTTTCGGGCTTGCGGAGCAAGCGTTTTTTACGCTGAAACAGGAGCGTTTTTACACCGCCCGACGAAGCCGATTTTGCAAGCGTTTGACAAGCATTTTTCGAGCGTCGATTTCCGCCAAATCAGGACCGTTTTTCTAAGCCGTTTTCGGGGTGAATTTTCAAGCCGTTTTTTGCGCTGATTTTAAGGCGCTTCGGCGTTACGATTTTGCCCCGATAAAAACAAGTTTTTTTGCTTGATTTTTCGGCAAGTTTTTGCTTGCCGCGGCAAGAGAGGAGAACTGTCAATTCCGTATTCGATTTTCAAAGTTCGGAAGGCCCCGTTTGTGAAAAGGGGCAAATTACCCCTTGGGATCCTATGTGTGACCTATTATATCACTCCGAATTTTTTTTGCAACAATTTTTGACAAACTTTTTTTGAAAATTTCTATTTTTTTTGACAAAAATTTCCGTCAAGAAAAATTGTGCAAAAAAGTGCTATATTTTTGCAAAATCAAAAATGAACGATAGCGCGGTGCAAATTTATCAATAAGGCGGTTTTTTGCGCATTTGATACATAACGGTATGCTGAACTTGCAAAAATTAGACCGAATTGAGAAGTGAACCGCTTTTGAAAACGCCGCAAAATTGAAAAATTTTGACACCGTTTTTTGGGCAATTTACTACAAAAATATTGTATGAATTTTTGACATTTTTTGAAAACAATTTTTTACTTTTGTTGAGTGAAATTTTGGTCAAAAAAAGTTGTTTTTTCGGGGTAATTTGCGGAACAATTTTCGAGGCAAAATTTCGAGCAAATTTCGGCACTTTTTGTAAAGAAAAAAAGCCGTCGTTTTACGGCGAATTTCAGGCAGTTTTCAAAGCCCGATTTCGGGGCAAATTTCAAGGCAAATCAAGGGGAAAATTTAAGAAGAATTTTAAGGAACTTTTACGCAAAATTTTACGGCAAAATAACGGGTGATTTTGAGGACTGTTTTGGGGACAGCGCCTACCGCCTGCGCTTGACTACCGGATATAAAAAAGCAGGGAAAAATAAAGTGATTGCTGCCGGCGCAAACATCGCAGCGGACGTACAAAAAAAACAAATGAACAAAGAGAAAAAGCAACCCGAAAACAGAGTTGCTTTTTCGTAGTGCCGGCGGCCGAACTTGCTCCAAACGTTGCCCCACTGCGGCGGCTTACAGCAAACACCAACATCGGATTTTGACTCCGACGCGTCTGCCATTACCAGAGCAAAACACAGTGAACGAACGCCAATCGCACAGGCGATCATTCCACTGCAAAGCGCGCCTGCAAAACAAAAAAAGCGACCGTTACAAAGGTCGCTTCTTCCTTGGTGCTGGTGGTGAGACTTGAACATATATTCGTTGTTTCTTGACAGAAGCAACGTCTGCCCTTGCCCGAGCAAACGCAGTGAAACGAATCCGAAAAGCGTCAGCGTAGTATTCCACCACCTCCGCACTAAAACAAAAAGCAGCCCCGAAACAGGTCTGCTTTTGTATGGTGCTGGTGGTGGGACTTGAACATATATTCGTTGTTTCTTGACAGAAACAACGTCTGCCATTACCAGAGCAAAACACAGTAAAACAAATGCCGGAGAGCGTTAGCGTAGTATTCCACCACCTCCGCACTAAAACAAAAAGCAGCCCCGAAACAGGTCTGCTTTTGTATGGTGCTGGTGGTGGGACTTGAACCCACACGTTGTCACCAACATCGGATTTTGAGTCCGACGCGTCTGCCATTCCACCACACCAGCGCGGTTGATTTAGCCTATTCACTATATCACACTCTTGCGCATTTATCAACAGTTTTGCACCACTTTTACAAATTTTTTTTAGAAAGAAAATCGACGAGGTTACGCAATATCATTGCAATTTTTGCCGCGATATGCTACACTTGTTGCAACGCCTATCCGTAGTCTAATTGGATAAAACAATGCCCTCCGACGGCATCGTTTCGGGTTCGAGTCCCGACGGGTAGACCACGTCGGCGCACTAGCCTTGGCTGCGCGACTAACAGGGAAATGCTATACAGCCTTTCCCTTTTTTCATCTCTTGCTTGGGCTTGGCGCCTTTGCTTTTTCCGCCTGTGACAGTTCGAATTATGTAGCGCTGCGTTACACTGCGCTTACCGCCGCTATGCGGACGGACGAGTCCGCGCGGTTTGCTTTGCAAGCCCGCTGAGGGTCGGAGCCTTCGCCTCCTCGCCGCTACGGGTAGACCACGTGAAACGATACGAAAGTATCGTTTCTTTTTTTATGTATGTTGGAAAATTTTGATGAGGCACAATTCATTTGAAGTGTAAAATTCTGTTAGAACGGCGCTTTCAGACAGGGGGTTCGGCGCGCTTTGCCGGTTTTCTCGGCTGCGCTCGAAAAGACATTGTGTGTTTTTTGGGTTTTTGAGGCGCTTGACGGAAAGGGCATCAACGTAGCAAATTTCGACAAAATGCTGTGTCAAAACGGCAAAAATCGGAATAGTATTATAATTAGTTATTGTGCTTGAAATCCACTGTTTTGACCGACTTTGGAAAGCGTATAAAAACGATTGATTTATTTGTAAAAAATGGTAAAATATAGTTAAGAGGTACGATATGAACAATGAAAAATTGGTAAAAAAACTGAACGCGCTGAAAAAGCAACAAAGACTGACTCTTGCGCAATTGGCCAACAAAAGCGGCCTGACTTTGGGCACTGTAAACAAGATAATGAGCGGCGCATTGCTTGACATCAAAGCGGACAAACTGCAAAAACTGTGCACCGCTTTGGGAGTTTTGCCAAAGGACGTTTTGGGCGACGCCGAACCTGACAACGCGCGCACCACCGCCGAAACAAACTTTTTGGGGCTTGTCAAAATTGCCTGCGTATCGCCGGAAGTACGAGTTGCCGATTGCGAATTTAACGTAATAAAAATTGTTGAAAGCGCCAAGCATGCTTCGCAAGACGGCGCAAAAATAATACTCTTTCCAGAACTGTGCATAACGGCGTATTCCTGCGGAGATCTGTTTTTCCAATCCGCATTACGCGAAGCGGCCAAACGCGGACTTGCCGAAATTTGCGACAGTCTGCGCGACCTGCCTGCCGTAGTAGTCGTCGGACTGCCTATTGCCGACGTCAGCGGCAAACTTTACAACGTTGCGGCAGTCGTCTTCCGCGGAGAAGTGCTTGCGTTTGTTCCCAAAAGCAATCTTCCCAACTATAACGAATTTTACGAAAAACGTTTGTTTGCGCCGGCTCCGCAATTTGAAACAACGGCGGAATTTTTCGGCAAACAAGTGCCGCTTGCTACGGACATAATTTTTGCAGACAGCGCGCACAGTTCCGTTAGATTTTCCATTGAGATATGCGAAGACATTTGGGTGGCAAATTCGCCGTCTTTTAGACATGCCAACGCAGGAGCCAACCTGATACTTAACCTTTCCGCCAGCGACGAGATAGTAACAAAGGATATATACCGCCGCAAGATGGTAGAAATCCAATCCGCCAAAGCCGGAGTAATTTACGCGTATTGCTCGTGCAACGACGGAGAGTCGACGTCCGAAGTAGTATTCGGCGGACATAATATAATTTGCGAAAACGGCGCCGTAATAGCCGAAAGCAAACCTTTTGGCAAAGGCTACGCAATTGCAGAAGCGGACTTTGAATTTATCGACAACGAGCGAGTAAGATTATCGAAATCCAACGCGGAAGACAACTACAAAATCATCCCGTTCGATTTGCCGATTTTTGACAAAACGACGCGCAATTACGACAGACACCCGTTTGTGCCGGCCGACAAAAAAGTTCGCGCCGAACGCTGCGAGGAGATCTTGAATTTGCAAGCGCACGCACTGAAAAAGCGAGTTCAGCACGTGAACGCAGGCAAACTTGTTATAGGTGTCAGCGGGGGCAGCGACAGTACGTTGGCGCTTATCGTATGCAAGCGCGCATTGGACCTTTTGGGAAAAGACGCAAAAGACATTATCGCGGTATCGATGCCGTGCTTCGGCACCACCGCTCGCACGCTGAACAATTCCGTTGCCCTTGCCAAAGCAATAGGTGCAAGCGTACAAAAAATCGACATAACCAAAGCGGTAACGCAGCACCTTTCGGACATCGGCCACAGTATAACGAAACACGACGTCACGTTTGAAAACGCACAGGCCAGAGAACGCACGCAAGTTTTGATGGATATAGCCAATTCGGAAAACGGTTTGGTGATAGGCACGGGAGATATGTCCGAATTAGCGCTTGGATGGAGTACCTTTAACGGCGACCATATGTCGATGTACTCAGTAAACGGTTCCGTACCTAAGACAATGGTAAAAGCTTTGCTTGCACACGTTGCCAACGGCGCGGACGAACCGCTTAAAAGCACGATTTGCGACGTTTTGGCGACACCGATAAGCCCCGAATTGCTGCCGGCCAAACCAGGCGAGGCGCAAATTACTGAAGACATCGTAGGACCTTACGAACTGCACGACTACTTTATATATATGTTGGTTCGCAAAGGATTTTCGCCGTCGAAAGTATTTACTTTGGCACAAATATCATTTAAGGGGACTTACGACGCGAAAACAATTTACAAATGGCTAGATAAATTTATAAGGCGGTTTTTCTCGCAGCAATTTAAGCGCTCGTGTTTGCCTGACGGCGTAAAACTTGGCACGGTGGATCTTTCCAAAAACGGATGGCGTATGCCAAGCGACGCATGCTGTGCCAGTTGGTTAGCAGACCTCGAAAGAGTAAATCCCGAGAGGTAGCGACATGCGTATGAGACACAAAAAACATCTTGACGAACGGCTAGAAAACTGCGCGGACGTCTTGATTGCCAGAGAAAGCGAAAATTTTTACCGAGTGCCGGTTACGGAACGGAATTTCACCGTGAACTTGACTGAACATTTCGGTAATGCCAACGAGATTGTTTTGGAAATAGGCTGCGGAAAAGGCGGATGGGTAACAGCAAATGCAAAACTTCATCCCGAAAAAAATTACGTCGCCGTAGAAAAACTTTCTAACGTTATAGTGGTCGCTTGCGAACAAGCCTTGGAATACAATTTGCCCAACCTTAAATTCATTAACTGCGGAGCGGAAAACCTTTTGTGCTTTTTACCTGAAAAAAGCGTCAATGAAATCGTACTTAATTTTTCCTGCCCTTTCCCTAAAAAAACTTATGCAAACAGGCGCCTGACCCACCGCTCCTTTTTAGAAAAATACAAACGTTTGCTAAAAGACGGCGGACTAATATTTCAAAAAACCGACGACGCGGCATTTTTTGAATATTCATTGGAGCAATACTTACAATGCGGTTTTTCCGTGCGGGAAATAACGCGAGATCTGCATGCAAGCAGCAGGGAAAACGTCCCCACGGAATACGAGATAAAATTTGCCGCGCAAGGCAAAAAAATTTGCGCCTGCATTGCCCAAATAGATAAAAAACAAAAGTAATGCGACGATTTTATTTTTGCAAATTGCATTGACTTTTTGCTAAAAAACGGATATACTAATATCGTAACGGAAGTTTTAGATAGTGTTTCGTTGTGGTTGTTAGAAGTTTTTCGGCAGTTGGCAAAGTTTGAGACATTCTAGCCTATCGGTTACAAATATATTTGGAGGTACCACAGGAATGACCGGTACAGTAAAATGGTTCAATGCAGGCAAGGGATATGGATTTATTTCCAACGACGAGGGCGGAGAGGACGTATTTGTTCATTTCTCGGCAATTCAAGTTGACGGATTCAAAACGTTGCAAGACGGACAAAAAGTTTCCTTCGACGTTGTTGAGGACGCAAGCAACGGTAAATTGAGAGCCGCTAACGTTACTCCCATTCAATAATTTAGAATTAAATTATTTAGGCACGGATAAAAATCCGTGCCTTTTTCTTGCTTTTCGTTAGTAATTTTTAACGTTATTAATCGTGATATAACAGTGCTTCCTTAAACGTATTACAACACAATGCCGCTAACGCTAAATTTTAGCCGCATCGTCAAGCACTAAGTTGTTTGACGGACAGATAGGCGTTTGCATTGTCGTTAGGAGTAAAAGTTGTGTTGTCTACCGACGAAGAAACCACCAGCGTCAACGTATCGCCTGCAGCAAGCGTCACTATCACGCTGCCCGTTTGCGAAATGTTCTGAGCCTGATCGAAAACGCGTGTACGAACACTGGACGGTATTGCGGTGCCGTTTTGAGCAACTGATAATGTTATCGTAGCGGCAGGATCGGTGCTGCCGATAATTCCGTAATTCAGTTCGTAATCGCCGGCGTTTTGCACGGTTATCGAGTTTGTTCCGTAAGTCACGCTCTTTGCGGGCATTCCGGAACCGAGAGTAACCGTAAGATCGGTCGGAGTAAGTGCAAGCGTATTTGTCGCAGTGGAATACAAGCCGCCGTAGCTTGCCAAACCGTTTTCGCCTGCAGGACCTGCCGGACCGGTTGCTCCTGCGGGGCCTTGAGGACCTACGGCTCCGGTGGCACCCGTTGCACCTGTGGCTCCTGCGGGACCGGCGGGTCCCTGTGGTCCGGTTGCTCCTGTAGCGCCGCGCGGAATAACAAAATCGAACACTGCGTTTTGCGTTGTTCCGCTATTTGTAACGATAGCATCCGTTCCGGGTTCACCGGTCGTTGTCGTACCTACCGTAACTGTGGCCGGAGTTCCGTCCGCTCCGGCAGGACCTGTAGCGCCCGTTGCTCCGGTTGCGCCGGCAGGACCTGTTGCTCCGGTCAAACCGATAGGACCTTGTGGACCGACAGCACCGGTTGCACCTACCGGACCTTGCGGGCCTTGGGGACCAACAGGACCTTGAGGACCTACGGCTCCGGTGGCGCCGGTCGCACCAGTAAAACCGCGAGGTCCTTGCGGACCGACAGGACCGATTGCTCCCATTAGCCCCTGAGGACCGGTAAAACCTCTCGGGCCGCGAGGGCCGCGCTCGATAATTACAAGTCTTGTCCCGTAACTTTCGTTATGACAACAATCCGAGTGATGTCTGCAACAATTGTTTAACATATTCTATCTCCTTGTACTTTTATAAACGCATGCCTCACCAAGTGACGCAATCGTTTCTATTTACATACTATGGTTAGTTACCGTTTTTGGTGAATCCTTTTCAACTGCTTTTTCTGACAATAATTGCACTATCGCACCGATCAATCCAAAATTATTTTTTTTACAAAATATTACAAAAATCGCTTGACTTTTTTTTGAACAAAGCATATTATATAAACAGTTGAACAATTATTCAATTGTTATCTACTTAATCACGTTAGGAAAAGGAGGCACTTATGACGGAAGAACTTTGCTGTGAAAATACGATAATTCACGAAAGCGCCGTTGAAAAGGTATTGAATGCAATGCCGGAGGAAGACGTTTTGTACGACGCTGCGGAACTGTTCAAAATTTTCGGAGATTCTACGCGTATCAGAATCCTGTCCGCTTTGTCGCAAAACGAATTGTGCGTTTGCGATATATGCTCGGTTCTGAACATGACAAAATCAGCCGTATCACATCAATTGCGCATTTTAAGGCAAACGAAACTTGTAAAAAACAGGCGCAGCGGAAAGGAAGTATATTACAGTTTGGACGACGATCACGTATCGTCTATAATGGCATTAGCCTTAGATCACGTAAAGGAGTAATTATGAAAAAAGTTATCAAATTGGAAAACTTAGACTGCGCAAACTGCGCGGCAAAAATGGAAAGCGCAATAAGAAAAATAGACGGCGTAACAAGCGTAAACGTCAACTTTATGTTGCAAAGAATGACGCTGGAAGCAGACGACGATTGCTATGACAAAATAGTTGCAGAAGCAAAAAAGGTATGCAAAAAGGTTGAGCCCGATTGCGTGTTGAAATTATAAAGTATTATGACTAAAAATAAAAAAACACTGATAAGAATATTAGTTTGCTTAGCATTATGGATAGCGGCGCTTGTAGTAATGCATACGGTTTCCATACCGTACTTTTGGATAGAGATCGTCGTTTATGCGGCAATATACTTGGCAATAGGATACGACGTTTTATGGCGCGCGATAACCAACCTGTTCCACGGCAAACTGTTTGATGAAAACTTTTTGATGACGGTTGCCACCATCGGCGCTTTTGCCATCGGCGAATATCACGATGCTGTCGCCGTCTTGCTATTGTACCAAACGGGAGAACTGTTTCAGCGCTACGCTGTTGGTAAAAGTCGCAAAAATATTGCCGCACTTTTGGATATTCGCCCTGAGACGGCGACCGTGGTACGGGACGGAACGGAAACCGAAGTACACCCTTCGGAAATATCGTTAGGCGAAACGTTTGTAGTGAAAGCAGGCGAAAAACTGCCTTTGGACGGGATTGTCTGTCAAGGCGCATGCCATTTGGACACTAGCGCTATAACCGGCGAGAGCCGTCCTAGACAAGTGGATGTCGGCAGCAAAGTTATTTCCGGATGTATAAATACTGACGGCGTAATTTACGTTACCGCAACGTCTTCCTACGACGACACCACCGTTGCAAAAATTTTGAACCTTGTGGAAAACGCAACCGAACAGAAGGCTCCTGCAGAAAATTTCATTACGAAATTCAGCAAGTTTTACACGCCCGTAGTTACCGTGTGTGCGCTGCTTATCGGAATCATTCCTCCGCTGTTTTTAGGCACTTGGGCAATATGGCTGCGCCGAGCAATGATGTTTTTGTTCGTATCCTGCCCGTGCGCGTTGGTAATATCCGTACCAATGGGATTCTTTGGAGGAATTGCCGCGGCAAGCAAACGCGGCATATTGGTAAAGGGCAGCAACTACCTCGAAGTGCTTTCCAAAACGGAAATTTTTGCTTTTGACAAAACCGGAACTTTAACGCTTGGAAACTTTGCAGTGACCAACGTATATCCGAAAGAAAAACGCGAAGATATTCTGAGCGCGGCAGCCACCGCAGAACAATACAGCAACCATCCGATTGCCGTTTCTATCTGCAAAGAATACGACGGACAAAAATCCGAATGCCGCGTTCAAGAAATTGCAGGACGCGGAGTAGTTGCACAAAACGACGACTACAAGATTTTGTGCGGAAACCTTGCTTTGATGAGCGAAAACGGTATAGAATGTATCGATCCTGACGAAGCGGGCACCGTAGTACACGTAGCAAAAGACGGAACTTACCTCGGCGCAATCGTTATTGCCGATCAATTGAAGGACGATTCGTCGCAGGCAATCCGACTGTTAAAACAAGAAGGCTGTCAAACGGTTATGCTCACCGGCGATAATCAACTGACGGCACAAAACGTTGCAAACAAAGTAGGCGTAGATAAGTTTGTTGCACAACTGCTGCCGCAAGACAAAGTGGAGCAAGTATCCCTGCTTAAATCTTCCGGTAAAAAAGTGGCCTTTGTCGGCGACGGAATAAACGACGCACCGGTACTTGCAACGGCGGACGTAGGTATCGCAATGGGCGGCGTTGGAAGCGACGCGGCAATAGAAGCCGCCGACATTGTACTGATGCAAGACAATCCCACTGCTATTCATACTGCAAAACGTATATCAAAAAAGACGCTGGGAATTGTAAAAGAAAATATCGTCTTTTCCATTGCTATTAAAATAATCGTACTTATACTTTCGGCAACGGGATTATTGGATCTGATAAGTTTCGGCATGATCATAGCTATACTTGCAGACGTCGGCGTGTGCGTACTGGCCATACTCAATTCTATGCGTGCCTTGTTGCTACCCAAACAGAAAAAAGAGAAGACTGCAAAATCAGTTGTCGAAAACTAACACAGTTTATACAAAAAAAGCGACTTGTATTCAAGTCGCTTTTGTGTTGTAGATATATAAAAAATTTTCTAATCTCTGCCGTGCCTTTTATCATGACATTCACGACACAGCATTACGCAATTGTCCCTTGTCGTATGACCTCCGTCAACCCACCGCTTCTTATGGTGCGCTTCCATAATAGATATATCGAATTCCTTTCCGCAATCGTTGCACTTGCCTTGCTGCTGCTCATAAACGGCTCGCCTGTCGTTATCCGTAAAAGTGCGAATGTTCAAACACTTTTCTTTTCCACTCAGCAAATATTCATATATACCCGACCGCTTTTCCACGTCATCATCTTGCATAAGCTCGGCAATGCGCTGCTCTAATTCATTTGGATTATAGTTAATACCTGCGTACTTGTTGTAAAGAATACCCCATTCTACGCCCTTCATTTCTTTACGATAGTGAACAAACGTAGTCATAACCCAATTGATAACATTTTGAAAGTATTGCCATAAAGGCGTTGCATGCGTGTCGTGTTGATGCGCAAACATGTAATCGTCTATTGTTATACCTTCTTTATCAGAAATCCATTTAAGTGCCGTTTCCAAATAATCTTGCCGATTTATGGTTCCACTTACATATTTGTTTGCCAAGTTATAAGCGGCGCAATTATTTTTGCTGAAATATCTTTTAGCATCGGTTAGCCATTCTCCCGTACATACTGCATTACGCAATTCCTGATCTGTCAGCTTTTCACCGGCGATATTTATAACCTTGAACCAATCTAAACGTTCTTTATCATTACCATTGCAAATATAAATAAATAATTTATAATTATAAATTTTTTCTCGTTCCGTTTCGGTTAAATTTCCGAATTGCTTTGGCATATTATCCGTTACGGCACATTTAATGGGAAAATCATTATTAATATATTGGCAAATACTTACGGTACGTTGTTGTCCGTCCAAAAGTTCGTAATGCCCGTCTTCGGATTCCGTCCAATACATGGAATTAAGAGGAAACCCCTTCAACACTGTTTCAATTACAGCATCACGTTGTTTATCCTTATAGACAAATTCACGCTGAAATGCAGGACGAATATTCAGTTTGCCACCATACCCAATTACACCGTTTTCTGCATTGTCTACGTAGCCGTCAACAACTTCTCGTATAGTTATTTCGTGTAATTTTATTTGCATATTTACCTCTGTTTTTAGCGTGTATATTACCAAAATTTGCGTTTAATAAAAATTCTACTGTACATCCGTTTACCGTTAATATATCCTCTGCCCTTTTCTATATTAAGCATATATTCGTTCCCTACAAGTTCAAATTGTTGCGGATTATACTTATCTAAAAAAGTTATAGGTACCCCCATTATGCCGTTACATTTTGCGCTTGACAAATAAACGTTTATACTTACGTTCTCCGTTGACTGTTCCTTGCGCAACACTGCTTGTACTATCCCACAATCCTTTTGAGAATCCTTTCCCTTCACTTTCCGTCGCTCCGACAAGTTCGAACTGTTCGGGGTTGTACTTATCAAGGAAGGTGATTAGCACGCCCATAACTCCGTTACATCTTGCGCTTGACGATAATTCGGAAGTACGGCGTGATTCTGCGTCTGTCTGTCTGTCTGTCTGTCTGTCTGTCTGTCTGTCTGTCTGTCTGTCTGT